>NZ_CP150291.1:2400000-3600000 GCF_038051985.1 Solibacillus sp. FSL H8-0523
TTGCCGTACAGTGCTTTTAACTTTGTAAGAGCTTGCTTTCTCGTGTGCAGCCCTGTTTCGCATTGTGGTAAAATAACTGGCTCCATGTTCACTCCACCTCGATTCGCAGCATCCGTACCGTCATCCTTTCTTCACACTCTTCTTTAGACAACTCGGTTTATCCCTTTCTGCTGGTCTAGGCGATACAGTTTATGGTCACCTGCTTTTGCATGTCCGATGTAGGCCGGGAACTGTAGCAGCTCGTTACGGTACTCGACTAGCATCATGTGCTTGTCAAGATTTGCAAAATACATCGACTTGTGCAGCAAACGCTCTGCCTCCACAATGCTTAGAGGCTTTTGAAAAAATAACTGGGTATGGTGCGCATTTGCCTCTAACACATTGCGTGCAAAGTAAAATGCGAACAGCTCTGCATTAACCTTCATGACAAACAGCTTGATCTGCCCCATGCCGAGCACATTGTTTTTTACGAGCGCACTAATTGCTTCACGGTCAAAATCTAAATCCTTTAGCTTATTCGAATCGTCTTCTGGTGCAATGCCCTGTGTCGTCATGCCCCAAAAAATCATGTGCGCTAATACGCTGTGCTCTCCTTCAATGGCATATTCTAGCATTTCCTTTACCGTAAAGACTGTCATTGGCGTGCAGTCCAATCCACATTAACCAAGCGGCCTGTTTCCTTCGCATAAGCAACTAAAACCTTTCCAGTAGGTCCATTACGGTGCTTCGCAAGGTTGATTTCGAGTATGTTCTTTGCCCGTGAATTATTGTTGTAGTAATCATCTCGGTATAGGAATGCGATTACGTCTGCATCTTGCTCGATATTGCCGCTATCGCGAATGTCACTCATGATGGGACGCTTATCCTGACGTTGCTCTACACTACGATTGAGCTGCGATAAACACACAACTGGACAATTGAACTCACGCGCCATTTGCTTTAAATCTCGGCTAATTTGACCAATTTGCTGTGTTTGGTTGTCCTTTGAATTGTTGGCACGAATAATTTGCAAGTAATCAATCAAAATCAGTGGCTTGCGGTCTGGGTATTGCTTCATGAGTTTACGAGCCGTCGCACGAATTTGTGGTACGGTCACTGCTGGGCGGTCATCAATTTGGATTTTTGCATGATCTAGCATGCCAATTGCCTGTGACCATTTTAGCTTTTGCTCGTCTGACATCGTTGTATACGGGTCGCTTAAATTGAGTCGATTAATGTTTCCTGTCGAGGCAATCATACGGTCAATCAGCTGCTCACGTTTCATCTCCAGCGAGAAGATTATCGGTAAATACCCTTTAAAGCCTGCATTGATAGCAAAGTGATTCATCATATCCGTTTTCCCCATCGATGGACGCGCTGCTAAAATAAACAAGTCCCCATCTTGGAAGCCGTTTGTCATGCGGTCAAAGTTGCGTAAATCAGTATTGATGCCTGTTTTCGCGCTCATTGGCTCATACGGACGATCCATCGCTTCTGCAAGTCCTTTTGTAATACTTGTTTCTAGCAAGCTCTCACTATCGCTAATTGCGTCTAATTGCGTTTGGATTTGCTCAATCGACCAATTTTCCTGCTGTGCCTGCGTTAAAATTTGTTGCTTTGTTACGTGCTGCCAATGCGTAAACAGGATTTCTGCATATTCGTTAAACTTTGTTGGATTCGCATAGTTTTTAAGGTCAACAATGTAGTTCGCGCCGCCTAATTCAATCGGCTCTCTCACGCTCAGTAACGTAATATAATCCACGCTTTTATTTGCTCTCGCTAATTCTTGCATAGCACTGAAAATAATTTGATGCTGTATTGAGCTGAAATGTTCTAGCTGCACTGTGCTGTCTAACACTAAGTAATTTTCTGTAAGCATCGAGCCTAAAATGCTTTTTTCAGCAAGCTCTAGGCTGATTGATTGTTCTATCATCATCCGATATCCTCCCCAGCACTATAATCCAACTCCAGCGGCTTACTATCCAAATAATGATTCCGCGTTTGATTCGCAGCATTTAAATAATTTTCGAAATTGGCTTTTTTAAATAACGTCGAAGGCCTTAAATAACGAGACATTTTCACGTCATCTTGCCACGCTTTTACTTGTGTATCAATGACGCTAAAGCACTGCTCTACACAGTAGCCTTCCTGTAATCTTTGTTGGATATCTCTTCGATTGCTTTCATTAGAAACTGTAAAGCCTCTCTTCGCTTTGTCATTTAAATAGTTAATGACTTCATCAATTTCAGAAGCATATATATTGTTGTTATTATTTTTATAAACCTCTTTTGTATCTGATGGGCTTACATTAAAACGGTCGCAGCGCTTGTCAGGTGACGATGGCTTCGTTTCGTGGGTAACGTCTGTCGGGTTAGATTGAATCGCATTGGCCAAAAAAAGAGCATCGAGCTTGTCATAGTCAATGCTGTACCACTTAGTACGATCTACATAAAACTGGTTAAACTTGTCCGTTGATTGAACGAGCCCCATTTTTTCAAGCTTTAAAAACTTGCTTTTTAATTTCGAAATACTCCAAAACGGAATTTGCTTCTTCCAGCTTTCATACGTATGGAAAAACCAAATCCGTCCCTCGCGCGCTACACCTTGATTGGCTAAGCGATAATGCAGTTGCTGGAGCAGCATCGCCTCGTCTTGCCCAATGAGCATCGCTAAATCTGTTTGTACAACCAGTGTTGGTGCATTTGTTAACAGTGTCATTTTTTATCCCTCCAATTATCGTCCTTACTATGTATATAAGTAATAAACCGCAAAAAAGGGACGCCCAGCGAAAAAAATTTCACTTCGCTGTCCCTTTTTTTCCATTTTGATGCTATATAGAGTGTAAGAACGACTTTTAAGGAGGAACCAGACATGTACTATTTGACAAACGAAACACCGCTTTTCGTCATTCCATCATTAGCCGTACAATTCAACGAAAAAGGCGCGATGATCCTGCTGCAACTGCACAAAAAATTACAGGAAGAAGGTGAATACTTTGAAGATCAATGCTGGTACTGCCAATCGTATGAGGACTGGCACACGCAGCTCCCGTTCCTGCGCAAATCGACTATCAAAAATCAGCTCAAAAAATTCGAAGCGCTCGGCATCGTCCACGCAACAGACCGCTTCAACAAGTTTTCCGTGGACCGCACAAAATGGTACAGCCTCGATTATGACATACTTGGGGTTATGACTGGGTTTAGTGCTGAAGATTTAGATAGTTATTTAGCATAAAAAACGCTAGGTGAGAGATTTTTCTCGCCTAGCTTTTGGGGTTTTTAGAATTTCAACACTCGAATGCATCAAACACTTGGATGTCGGATACGATTGCATTAACATTTGTCATGTAGATCGATTTAGATGTAGACATATCTGCTAAAATTTCCATTGTTAAAGTTACTCATTTATCTCATATACTAACGTAGGATATTATTTTAAAACCTGCTTATATTAATGAAAAGGGAGGTGCGATAATGACCCAAATACAAAATAAACTGCAACAAATGAAATTAGAAATTGCGGCGGAATTTGGATTGGAGAACTACGATTCCATTGATAAAGGTGAATTATCTTCAAGAATGAATGGTAAAATCGGTGGTGAAATGACCAAGAGGCTAATTGAATTAGGAAAAATGCAATTGGTTCAAATGACACAACGAGAATTAGTTCCTATCATTGTAAAAAGGGAAAAAGTCATAAAAAAGCAACTTATGCTTCCTTGGCCTGAAGAGTACAATGGGGATTTTTTGCCGGCCCATTTTCATTATAATTCCCAAAAGAATAATTTTTATAATTAACTTTCAAGAAATGAGATTAAAAAGCTAAGCGAGAAAATACCCCGCTTAGCTTTTTTTATTTTGAGTTGTTTTAGTACCGGGTAACTCGCGATATCCCAAGCATTAACTATTGTGCAAGTCGTTTTGGCATCTGATTGTCACCTTTTGAAACAATAGTGCGAATATAGCCGTATGAATAGCCTAGCTGGTCGGCTATTTCTTCGTATGTTAAGCCCTTAATAAATCGTAGCTTTGCAATCTTATGTTCAAGTCCGTGAAGGTTTTCAATATTTTCACGAATTTCTTTCTCGATTTCCTCATACCCCTTTAAACGGCCCTCTAATTTACTCATACGCTCGTAAAGAAAATTCGAGCGATTTGCCGCAACATCAAGACCATATTTGGCTGCTCCTTGACTTAATAAAGGATGATCACTGTTCTTGCCAATCCAGTAGTCCAAATCTAACTGTAGCGCCTCCATTTCCGCTTTTGTAATCTCAATCGTTGCTAGAATATCTCTGTATGTTTTGAAAATTACTTTCACCATTTGTTCGCTCCTCTGCGTCTAGTAGTTCTAAATATTTCCGCTGCGATTTCATGTATTTTACGATAACCGTACTCATTCAATATGCCCAACACAGTCGTTATATTTTCATGAATCACTAAAGTTTCATAATATGCGAACAAAATTCATTGCCCTGCTCCTTTCTGATCAAAATAAAAAAGAGGACAACAAAAGAGAGGAGCTATAGGAAGCTAACCATAGACATTGGTTTTACTTTTGTAGGAAAGAAAGTTTAGGTTAAGAATCATCAAAATTGCAAATACAACCATTAAATTTCTTTTCCTGATTTCTCTAACCAATAAGTTGCTTTTTCTGGATTCCTTTCAACGCCTAATCCGAATTCATATTTTCTTGAAACATTAAACATTCCGCTTGAATCACCATTTTCAGCGGCTTGTAAGTTCCATTTAAAAGCCTCTTTATGATTTTGTTCTACTCCAATTCCATTTGAATATAGATATGCTATATTAATCATCGAAGTTGTATTGCCATTTTCGGCACTTTTCAAATACAGTTCCAAACTTTTTTCATAATCTTTTTTAACATTGATTCCTTCTTGATAATAATATGCTAAAACACCTTGTGCCTCTCTATCACCTTCATCAGATAATTTTTTCAATTCCAAAACGTCCAAGGCTGCATAATTAGGTTTTTCTTGATTATCTAAAATAACAAGCATTATTCCAAGTATGGCTACAAAAGATAATATACCTACCAATAATTTTTTCCTCACAAATCAACACCCCCATTTTTTTACTAATTATACCATTCCCGTTCTTATTAAATAGTTTTTTAAAAACCTTCTCAAAGCGTGATTTGTGACATTTATTGAATAGGCAGGCAAAAGCAAATACCCCATCCAAAATAATGAATGGGGAGATAGTTACCTAACTTTTATTTGGGAACGTTATTGAATGCGAGTTTGTATACTTTATAAATCCTTTTTGCACTAATATATTCTGTTAGTTTAAAGTAAGATTTTTCCCGCTTTGATTTACAATAAAGATTTGTTCCTCTCTAAGCTTGTTTTTAATGTCAGATACAAAGGTCATTGTATTTTTTACTATGAGTTGTTCAGTTGTCTTATCAATCTTGTTCTCTGTGGATAAAATAATTAAACACAATATGTCTGGGTAATCCCCTCCAGAAATAGGCATAAAATTAACCTCTACGGATTCTTCTTCAAAACCTGTTTCATTTGCAATTATTTTTCCTAACTCCATTTCCTCTGAAACTAAAAGGTTTGTATACTCCGCTATTTTACGATTTTTGTGTTCTTGTTCAACAGACACTACTGATTTTACGTTTTCAACCTGTTCTTGTACTTTTGGACTTGAAGAAAAAACTTCAGCTGATTCTACTGTTTTTGAGGAATTATTGATAAATAGAAAAGTTACAGCAAGTAAAATTACAATGGATCCAATTAAAGTGGTTTTCCGCTTTTTCAATTTGCACACTTCCTCTCACTTTAAATATATGATTGTACAAAAAGGTTTACCCCCCTTTAGTTAATGGGCTAACAATGCCCGATTGTTGAACAAAAATTAACAACATTCTCGAACTAGCCTGCCCTATAATTAAAGAAAAAATGCACCTAAAGCATAGTTAGTTTGGGGACTTATCGTTTACAAGCAGCCAAAATACCCCCTATTCAATTGAATAACGGGTGTTGGTTCCCTAAGTGTCATTTGGGAACATTATTTAGGTTTATTTTGTATACTTTATAAATCCTTTTTTCACTAAAGCACGTTAGTTATAGATAAGACTTACACAATAATTGCATAGGTCATAATTTCTTACGTTTTCGTTCTAAAAATATAGGTGCTAAATTTAGCAAGATAGAAACAATTGTCACAAACCAAAATGCCCTTGCCATACCAGGTATTTCACTTAAAGCCGACCAATCTTCCACTTTTACCCATCGATTCAAATTACTGAAAGCTGCACAAATTGTTAATGCTGTAAATGATAATGCCATCGCCATAGCAAGTTTATAATCCTTTCCTGCTGCATACATATAAAGATTTATAAAAGTTATAATTATCGCAATAAGACCTAATATTACCCACATAATAATACCTCCATCATACTTTCATTTTTCAATATAGACATAAATTGTAAGTATATGGTTCCCAAAGCGCTGTTTGGGTACTTTATTTCGCTTAACGTTGTAAATCCGCATTTTTCTGGTGGGACCCCTTCCTGGTCCAATCTGCACTTATCAGTACGCCAGTCGAAGTTTCTAATCGACTAAATATAAATCCCATTATTTTTGCGCTTTAGAATTAGATATTTATGGTAATGTTTTTTGCCTCTATTTTAGTTAGAAAATCTTTAATTGATTGAATAAATTTTTCGTAATCAGGAACCCACAATTCATGACCAGAGTTAGTAAATTCTAATAATTCAACATTTTTTAAGTTGCTTTTATATTTCATACTAGCCTCTTCTTTTAGTAAAGCTTGTTCTGTCCCACCTTTAAGAACTAATACGGGACAGTTAATTTCTTTCAGTTTTTCCCATAGAATTATTTCACTGGAATCTTTTTGAATTTCTTCAACTACATGACATCTATTTGGGGGGACAAATTTTTTTGCGTTTTCTATCCATTGTTCTGGAATCCGAGGGTATTTTGCAGGATAATCACATAATATTAGCCCTTTGACTTCGTTAGGGTTGGTAGCAGCGTATTGTATTGCATAAGGAACCCCCATAGAATACGCCATTAAATAATAAGCATTTAGCCCACTTTTTTTAATAACTGATGAAATATCCAATATATTTTCTTCAAAAGTATATCCCTTTAATGGAGCGTCACTTTTCCCTATTCCTCTTAAACTAATAGAAATACAATGTCTAGGAAAAAGAGATTTCATTTCTTCGATAAATTGTTCAGCATTCCCCAAGGCTCCAGGAATATATACAAGAGGTAATGAGTCAGTAACATGATCGTTTGTTTCGATATAATGAATATTAATGTCGGTATTTGTGAACTTATCAGTATAATTCATATTTCCTCCTAAAATTAATTATATATTTGCTTACTTTCAACGGTTAATAGGAGTATGAGTGAAAATGTCCTATTAATTATAGATTAAATTCTATAAACTAATTTTTAATCCTTTAATAAAGTTACCAAAGCGGTGTTGAAGTGACAGTTGCGCTATATGTTAGTAAGCTAATGTATTATTTGATTTTAATGCTATAATGACGCATTGCTGTCGGCACACCTTCCATGTCCAATACTCCATTCATGATTAAGCGGATCACGCGATATTCGATAAATTGGGCGCCAATGTATTGATTTAAATGCCCCATTACTCCGCCGATGATTCTGGCTGATTTGATAAAATCTTTATGGTTATTCTTTTCGTGAGATTCTTTTACTTTATCGATGATGTACCCATCATAATAATTTTCTGGAACATTTACGATTTCGTTATTTTCCCAGATTCGTAATACGTCTTTTTGTTGACATAGTTGTAGCCATTGTTGCTCAAATACTTTACGTTCTAATTGTGTAAGTACATGACCATTCCCCTTGTTTTCATATATTTGCTTTAATTGCTTTGTTGAAATTTCACCCATATGTCGTGGGGGGGGTTCCATTTCAGCTAGATCAAAATGCATTTTATAGGCTTCATTGATATTGATTAGCATGATTTCATTTGTTTTTTCTTTTAATACATACAGTATCAATCGTAACGCAGCTTGCTCGTGGGCATTTTCGCCAATCCATATGATAATTTTATGATCGTTTGGAATTTGCTTAAGCGATAATAAATATTGCTCAAAGTTATACTCATAAGTCAGTAGCTGTTTTTCATCTATATTTATGTGTGTACGCAGCCAATTGTAGCGATGGTTGATTCCTTCAGGAGTATGTAAATTCCAAAGTGGTCCAATTGAAAATAAATCAGACACGTTAATGATGTTTTCTTGTTGGTTTAAATCGGACTTTATTAGAGTGATTTCCAAACTACAAGCAGCTGAATCACTAAAGACAATATTTGTCGTGTGATATTGTGCTTGTTTGCTACTTGCTTGATTATTTTTAGTTGCTAGTAGGTCGTTATATGTATTTTTTAAATCTAAAAAGAATTGTTGCTCCGAATTGCCTTTTCCCTCCCCAACAGTTTGCATACGCAAAAAGATTTGAAGTAATAATGACTTTAATTCTGTATCTTCCAAATGATTAATCATATCTTTCAATTCATTAAACAATTAAAAAAACCTCCTTTTTTCACAATTTTACCATATATTTTAATAAGGCGATTAAAGTAGAACGCTCCCAAACCGACGTTTGGTAACATTTCATTGAGATTCTATTTAGATGTTACAGCCACTCAGAACAAGTGGATCAAACAGTCCTCTTTAAAATAATTTTTCACAGCGTCTCAGAGCGTTATTTTCTATAAAAAACAGCGACAAACACTGATTTAACAGTGTCTGTCGCTGTTTGGAATGTTCCCAAGCTTTGATTTGTAAACGTTATTTTGAATGAAACTGCATACTTTAATTATACTATTCTTCAAAAAAATCGGATTCGAAAAAGGGTTCGACTTTAATTTCTTTTAGAAAATATTTTATGGGTGTCTTTTTATGTAGATATTCTAGGTTAGGAATTAATACTTCTCTTTTTAAACGCTCGTATAATATCAAAAAGATGTATGGCGTTTTTTTATTAAAAGCAGCTAAAATAATGAACTTACCGTAGTTGCTTAATTGAATGTCGCCTAAGTGTCATTTGGGAACATTATTCGAACTATTTATACAAGATTAAACAACTATATGAATTGCATTAGGTTCTTTTGAAATAATCGTACCTTCAATTTCTCCAATATTTTCAATAATAATTCGATTATCCATATGTATAGGCGGTTGATTTAAAAATAGCTCTATTAATTGAATGTCTCTGAAATTATTTTCAAACGTAGTGCAAACAGGTTGTTTAATAAAATAGTCTTTATTTATTAGCTTTACACTTGAAAAGTTGTGATGTAATGCTTGTTTATTGAATTGGGTAATATTCATAGGGTCAAAACCAGCTAATTTTACGGCACCTGAAACCGTTAATTTTATGCCCTCAGATTTATTAAAGTTTGCAAATGCTATGGATTTAGTTGTTTTAGCATTATTTATTATTTGGAAAACTTCTTCTGAGGTATTAGGAATATTTATTTCAACAGGTGTGTAATAAGGGAAAGCGTTTTTGAAAAATTGATACAAGTTTAAATTTGATTTTATAAATTCTACTTTCCAGTCCTTTGAAATGTCATCTAATAATAAACAAATAAATAAACCTGAATTATAGCAACTACTTCGAATGTTTATATGGGACAGGTTGCTATCTAGTAATTGTTCTGCATATTTGCTAATCACATTCTCTTGATTGGAACTAACATCGTTTAGAGCCTGATATTCAACATAAAATGCAGGACCTTCAATTGTTTCAACTGAATTTTCATATTCTACATAATCAGGAAACAGCTCTGTTCTCTTATCTCTTAGTATGATAAATTCGTTTATTTTTTGTTGTTTTTCTTTTTGGTCTGTTGATACAAAAGCTTCAAAAAGTCTTTTTCTTTCTAAAACGCGCAATTGAATATTATTAAAATCAATCGGGTAGTTGAATCCTAATATTTCATCTGGATAACGGCTTTCTCCAGATAAATGTTGAAACACATGAAATGATTCATGGACAAGCAAAGAATAAATATCTTCGAACGAATTATAGAGTGTCGTATCTACAATAGCTGTTGGCACTTCTTCAAATAGAATACAAGTACAAGCATGAAATTGTTCTGTTTTAGCTAATTTGATATACGACTCACCATTACATTTAGGGTGATTAAAAATTAAGACATCCTTCTCATCAAAAATTGCAAAGGCAACGGGGTGGAGATCTTCCCAATAATTTTTTAATCGTTCAGAACATAGCGTTGTTAAAATTCTTTCTAAAATGTTTTGCATGAAATTCTCCTTTCAGTAATTATTGTTCTATAAAAATATTGATTCCCCTTTAAATACCTATTAGACGTAATTAAATTTTCTGCGCTCATTTTCCCCACAGAAAAATCGCACCTCCTAGTTAGTGTGTCTAACAAATGGGGTGCAGTTCACATTTTGGGAACGTTATTTTGTATGAAGTTGCATTATTAATATTAAATAGCTTATATATGTTTTTTTTTCGCTATACTGGTACCGATAATTATCAGACCTACCAATCCAAAGAGAGAGCCTAAAATAGATAGTGAATTGTTATAAAAAGAACTAATATCATCAAAATTCACACTATAAAGAATTAGACCTGTTAACCAAAATATCCCTCCCCATACTAACTTCATTCTTGTTCCTCCTCAATTTTGAAGGTAATAAATCCATTAAAAAATTACTTTTTCGAATTATATACCAATATTTTATTCTTAATATAAGAAGGTGGTGAATAAATGAACTCATTCCTTTTGTTTGTGCCAATTTTACTTTGGCTTTTAATATTCTTAGGAATAATTATTCTTTTAATTTATCTATTTAAAAGATAACGTCCCCTACCTGTACGTTCTAGTAGACAAAATACCCTATGATTTCACAGGGTATTTTAATAGTTAATTTAGTTTTTGCCCCCTTAAAGAGACTCGTAATGATTCAACTTCCCACTCATTTCATTTCAACGTTCACCGCATGTTTTTGCTTAAAGGAAACATTCCAACAAATGAAATTCACTACAATCATTACCACGACAAATACCCACGATCCATACGGCATGAATGCTGAAACCGCAATATGCACTCCTGCAATTAGAGCAAGCGGCATTAAAAGTAATAGTGTCATAAAACCTTGATTTGAGCTTATTTGATCAGATGGCTTCGTAAATGGCAATGAATCGCCCGTGAGTAAGTAACAAATCAGTGCATAGATCAATGCCGCTAGTAAAACACCGATTAATTCCGTCACGATACGAACACCAAAAAGCACGATAAACACAACACTCATCACCACATAAAGCGGCACAAACAGCTTCACTAAAAACGCCTTCAACGTCCCTTTTTTCATCGCACTATAATCCGCAAGCGGGAAGAGCTGATAAATCCAGGCCGCCTTATACTTTGCTGAATGCCCTAGTAGCATAACCGCCGTAGGAATCATAAGCAAACTGCAATACACAAAAAAATACGTTTTACTCACCGTAAAATCGACGTCACCAGTCGACAAGTTGTTAAAAATAAAGATAAATGGAATGACAACCGCAAAGCCGAGTGATGGATACACCTTTAGCTTAAAGTCGCGCTCCTGCTTCATCATGATGGACGCAAACTGGTAAAACGCACGCTCCTCTTTCGTTCGACAAATGAACGAAAGTAGAAGATCCTTTACCTTATTTTGCTTTTTCACTTTTGATTTACTTGTGCTTAAAAGCTTTTGCAAGTTACGTTCGAACGTCGGGATCAGCTTCACATAAAGCCAAATTGCTACAAACGGTACGACAACTGCTAGCAAACATTGTACGATCACGACCGCATTGCGACTATCATTAAACAACATTTCATACGGTGCTGCAAACCACATTGGCACAAGTACAACATGCCACCATGCCGGTTCAACCACATAGGAAAAGTTCGTAAACTCAAACGCACGAATGAGCACTTGATAGCCAATCATCATGCCAAGCGCCAGAAAAATTTGCACATAATTGATCATATCCTTCAGCTTCTCCCCATCGAAAAAGCTCAAAATGGCAATATAAAAAATAGCTGTCAATACCACAATTAATAAATCAATTAGCACAATCAGCACTAACGTCAACAATCCAAACAAGAGCCCTTGATTAATGAACGCCACAATCAGTGGAATCCCCGCCACAGCAACCGTTAAATACGATAAATAAATGGACACATGCATAATTTTCGCCGCATTAATTGTTCGCTCTGAAATCGGTTTTGTAGACAAAATCGCCCGGTCCCTAACATCTAACAAAACCGACGAAAATTCCGAAATTAACGTCGACATAACTAAAAACATAATCATCGCAAATGCAATGCTCATCTGGAACACATAATTTTCACCAAAACCAATAAACGGAATTAACACTAGCCCAAATAACACATAGATCCAAAGTGATTTAATATAGCCATTTGTCATTTCTTTTTGTGGCTTATTCGAATTTTGGAATGTCGGCGGCTTACGGTCATCCATCGTCAGCTTTACTTGTAAAATACGTCGCATTACTGGATAATCGACACCAATCCAGCGAAACACAAAACGAAAAACATCCAGTAGCTTTAACACGGTAAATTCAGGCATTATACCACCCCTCTTACAGCCGCAACAAATTGCTCACCGATTTCCTCATAACTATCAAAGCCCGTAAGCTGATTGAAAATCCCCTCTAATGAACTGCCCTCACTCGTTGCCTGTAGCTGCTCGAATGTGCCATCCGCTACAATACGCCCCTCATTAATTAACACAATACGACTACTAATTTTCTCGACAACATCCATTAAATGAGATGAATAGAAAATCGTTTTCCCCTGTGCTGCGAGCTGCGCTAAAATTTCCTTGAAAATCATTACACTATTCGCATCAAGTCCGTTAATCGGTTCATCTAAAAATAGAATATCGGGATTATGTAAAAGACTCGAAATAATTAACAGCTTTTGGCGCATCCCTTTCGAATAGGATGAAATGCGTGAATGATACGCCTCGCCCACACCAAACAGCTCCATCAATGTTTTCGATTTAGTCGCTGCCTCTTCCTGCGTAAGCCCGTACATTTGCCCGATGAATGTTAAATACTCGGAGCCGGTTAAGTTGTCATATACATCCGCAATTTCAGGAACATAGCCTATTCGTCGTTTATATTCAAGACCACTTTCCTTTATATCACGCCCGAATAATTTCACTTCTCCCCCATAATCAGCAATCATCCCTAAAATGATTTTAATCGTTGTACTTTTACCTGTTCCGTTCGGGCCAATATAGCCGATAATTTCACCACTCGAAACGGTTAAATCAATCCCTCGTAATATCTCTTTATTACCATAACTTTTCGTAATATTCGAAAGCGTTAATACGTTTTCCTTCATGCAAATCCCTCGCTCCCAATAATATAATAGTAAAATATAAATTATTTCAATCTTCTCATAAAATATGGTTAATTACCATATATTTACTTGATTTTAATAAGTTTCTCAAGGGAGCTAATTGACATGAAAAATCGCAAAAACAATTAGAAATAAGGCACTTCCCGTTCGAATTGAACAGAAAGTGCCTTTTTCGTTTGAATAGATAAATTCTCATAATAAATGTACTTATTTCAGTCCCAGCCTGATCAAATCGACTTCGAAACGATACATTGGAGTACCTTACATACCCCAGTATGTAACGTGCCTTCCACCCGCTCCACTTCGGCTCCGTTCCGTATACAAAGTGTTGTGCTTTAAATCGTTCATCCCATGGGTTCATTTCATTCTCTCCTTCCATTCACTTAATCAGCTTGATGTTTCTTGATTAATTGACGCAATCCGTCCTCACTCACCGGCCCGACAATCCGTTCAAGCTCTTCTCCCTGCGTATTCAGTAATACCGTTGTTGGGATAGACAGCACTTGAAAGGCTGTCCCGACTGCATCCGTCTCATCTAGTAAAATCGGATATGTCACCTTGTATGTGTCCATAAAATCAGCGAGTGCTTTTTCGCCGTCATCACGTGCGGTTAAATTAATGCCCACGATGCTTACCCCTGTAGGTAGCGTTTGTGCAAAACTCTGTAAATGAGGCATTTCCGCTTTACAAGGCGGACACCAGGTAGCAAAAAAGTTCACAATCGTTAACGTTTGATCTTGTTCAGTTAGACGATAGTGTTCACCAGTCGTTGTAGGCAAATCAATCGCTGCTCTTTCAGTTGTCGGTTGTGGCTTATTTTCAATATCTACGAGCATAATGGCGACTAAGCTTAACAATCCCGCAACGACTAAATACTGCGTCTGTTTCGTTTTCAAATACACGCTTATTAATACGATACCTTGAAAAATCGCCAACACCCCGGTAAAGCCCTCTATCCAAGCGAGTAAGAAAAATTGAGCAACCAATACCCACTGACGCTTCGTTCGCTCTAGCACTATAAGCAGCACGAGCCACAAGCCCACAACGAACCATTGCTCCTGAAAGCTGTAAAAAATAAGCTGATAAATAGCCACAAACCTTGCCCAGTAGTTCCAGCCATCTTCCCAAACAAGCACTTGTCGTTTTTGGTACAAGACGAAAGCAATTATTACTAACGCCAACAGATGCCCCTTCAAACCTCCGTCAAAATAAAGAAGTGATAACGGGGACTGGAGGAAATCCGTTAATGAAAACAGCACATAGCTCAACTTCCAAATAATCAAATATGTGTAGAGTAAGCGTTCCAAAAGCTTACTTGTTGCAAGATCTGCATGACGATTCCAAAAATCGCTGTAAAGAATCGCGACAATAAAGGCCAGCCATCCGATTGGAATATTCACTTGCCCGAGTGTTAAATAGGTCATGTTTCTGTCCTTTCCAATCCGTGCGCTTAACCGGTTTGTATTTCATAAATCTTCTCACTCGAATTTTATACCCCGGTAGGTATGTTGTCAATTTTTATTTAGTACTTTGCAGCATGACATTTGGTACGATCAACCGATTTCTAGAGTAATTCCTTACACAGTAAAATTATTCCATGATACAATTAAAGCGCAACATAAATTAGGGGTGATTTTTTTATGATTAAAATTACTGCGGATAGTACGTGCGATTTATCTCCAGAACTACTGGCAAAATACGATATTTCATTAGCGCCTTTACATGTACTAATCGATGAAGACGATTATTTAGATGGGGTGAACATTACACCTAAAGACATTTTCCATTATGTTAGTGTTGAAAACAAAACATGCTCAACTGCTGCTATTAATACATATGAATACGAGCAGTTTTTCGAACCATTTACAAAGCAGTACGATGCCATCATTCACCTTAATATCGGTAGTGCCTTTTCATCGTGCCATCAAAATGCGCGTTTGGCCGCGCAAAATTTTGACAACATTATCGTCATTGATTCAAAAAATTTATCAACAGGCAGTGGCCTATTAGTCGTGGAAGCGGCAGAACTGGCCAGAAAAGGTTGCGCGGCAAAGGAAATCGAAGCGCGTATTTTAGCATCCATTCCAGAAGTAGAAGCAAGCTTTGTCATTGATAAAATGGATTATTTAAAACGTGGTGGGCGTTGCTCGAGCCTAGAGGCATTTGGCGCGACATTACTGAAGATCAAACCTTCGATCGAAGTAGCAAACGGCAAAATGGAAGTCGGTAAAAAATACCGTGGGCAATTCGCGACGAGCCTTGAAAAGTATGTCAAAGATCGCCTGCAAAATCGAACAGACATCGATCAATCACGTATTTTTATCACACATCCGGACTGTCCAGACGAATTGGTTGAACAAGTAAAATCCATGATTCAGCGCGAAATGCAATTCGATGAAATCCTCGTTACGAACGCCGGCTGTACGGTGTCAACGCACTGTGGCCCAAGTACATTAGGAATTTTATTTAAACGCAAAATTACGTAATCTGTTAAGCTGCCTAGAAAAAACTTTTCTGGCGGCTTTTTCATTGTTAAGAAAATTTTAGATTATCGCATTATGGATAACTTTGCATAAAGTTCCCTCTACGTCTAGGCTAAAGCGCCAGCCCCTCGAGCTTTTCGGTCCCGCCGTCGAAAGTGGTAAAGCATTTACTTTCTAGTCGGGCCCTCCAAAGCTTGTCGGGGTTAGAGGCGCTTTTGTTCTTTGAAATTTTCTCAAAATAGTAATAACAGTCAATTACTATTTTCCTATGTTAAAATAGCAGTTGAGTGAAATTTCACTAGTTAACTAGAAGGAGATTGTTATGAACCCTGCACTTCTTTCCGTCCATTCCTCATTACACTCTTTTGATAGTAATTTACATCATTTAATGACGCTGTATGGAAGACAAATTTATATCCTATTATTTTTAATCATTTTCGCGAAAACCGCGTATATTATTTTTACTTTTTTACCTGGCGATGCAACACTTTTTGCTAGTGGGACAATCGCTGCCATTGGTCAACTCGATGTTCGCATATTGGCCGTGCTCTTTATCGTTTCTACTGTGGCAGGCGATGCGCATAACTTTTTACTTGGTCATCTTTTAAAGAAAGCCAAATTAAAGCAGCGTAGATTTTCGATTACCCGCCTCATTCCAGACCGCTCGCTCGTAAAGGCGAGTCAGTTTTTAGCAAAATACGGCAAGCTGTCGATTATGTTCTCGCGCTTTATTCCCCTCCTGAGCGCGACGGTTCCGTTTGTTAGTGGCTTAACTGGGTACCGCTTCAAACAATTTTTCCTCTATAACTTAGCGGGTGCCATCATTTGGTCGCTGCTGTGGGTATTTGCAGGTTATGGGCTTGGGAATATTTCCTGGGTGGCGAATCATTTATCCATTACGTTGATCTTGATTACGGTCGCCACACTGTTACCCGCCATTAGTGCTTTTGTGGTGAAAATCGTTAAACATACATAATGTATTGGTCATTGTCTAATTTCTAAATTAGCTGATGACCTTTATATTTTCCTTTTATTATATTCTGAATATATAGTAAAATAAGGATAGTCAGATTTTGACAATCGATTGTACTTTACGATGTGTGAACTGGATTTAGCGGCAACGATTAAATAAGAGGAAAAGTACAAGAGGACCTGTTCAACTATCTGAACAGGTCCTTCTATTTTATTAGTTATTTCATAGAGATGGATTTCTACATTGAGTAAACTTCCATAAATCATTATGTTTCTTCTGAAGATAGTTTATGTTTACTTAACAAAAACAGACAGATAGGTGCAGTGATGGTAACAAGGCCAATCACCATAAAGGCTATTCCCCAATTAAATGATTCTAATAAAAAGCCAAATACTAACGGTGAAAAAATAGTTACCGTAAACCCAAGAATGGATTGAGCACCTAGAGCTAACCCAATCACTTCAGGATCAGACACTTTCGTAACTGCTACATTATAAATAGGTGAATCCGCTACAATCGAAAACCCATATATAAACAGTAGTATCAACATTATTAGGAGAGGAACAAAATCTAACCATCCGATCATTAATGAACATGTAATACTTATGATTAAAAAGAAGTTTGCTACCTTAATATGGCCAAATTGATCAGATAATTTCCCACCTACATACGTTGCAATTCCTCCAATCATTATCACCAACGCACCTGTCATATTTCCATAGCGTATAGCTTCCATTTGTTCGAATCCATGAACGCCATAATAATAAACTAAAAACGGACCTATCCATGCCCACATTGCGTATAATTCCCATGAATGCCCTGCGTAACTCGCATTGACGAGAAGGTTTTTCTTCTTAAAAACACGTTTTATGACTGTCCAATTCACCTTTAAAGAGCTTTCATTACGCTTCAGTCGTGGGACTTTAATAAAGACCATTAAAACCGAGGCAATAAGACTCAAAAACGAAGTAATGAAGATGACACCTTGCCAGCCAATGTGTTCTATAAACATTCCTGATAGAAGCAATGAAAAGCCCGAACCGACGACCAACGAACCTACATAGATTCCAACAGCTGCTCCCCTTCTTTCTAAGGGGAATAAATCCGTTAAAATCCTCAAACCTGGCACATAAATCCCTGCCACTCCAATACCTGAAATCATTCTTAATAACAAGGTCATCCAAAAACCTTCCACAACAGCTGCAAATACTATCCCAGAAACGCCCGCTAGAAATGCACCTAGCACCATAAAATACTTTGGATTATACTTATCAATCAACATACTATAAAAAGCAATTGCAACAACATAGCCTACATGAAAAAACGCAATAATTATTCCTGATTGAGAAGCCGTTAGTTCCCACTCATCTTCAATTACTGGCATAACAGCCGAGAAATTAAACCATACTTGCATAGCTAAAAACTGGACTATACACATACCCCACAATATTTTGCTTTGATTCAAAGAGAGCTTGCTCCTTTCGAATTTAGAAAACAAACTGCAAATGGTGATAAAATTACTTTTTCCTCTTCATAGATAATTGCGACAAAAAATCATCGTTACCTAATGCCCCTACTGAATCTTGGATATTTTATTATTTCTAGAAGATGTTCGCTGATTCCTTTTATACTGCGATGATAACTAGATATCAAGAATCTAAAGCTTATGACGAATTTTACGTCTCATTGCTTCTGCTGATGATAAGAAACTGTGTCCATCGTAGGTTTTCATTATCCTATCTCGTCCCTATTTAACTTTGACATCCATCCTTTCCCAATGCCTTCGAGATTTCTTGTCTTTTACTTAAGTAATAAATATGCGACAATACGTTCAATACTTCAGATTACGAGGAGGGATTTGGGTGAAAGTAGCTTACATTTCGGATTTGCATTGTCATGAGCAAGAGGTGTATCAACAGCAAGAAGCTATGTATTATATGAATGCACTAGGGTATCCGGATGAAAAGCTGCCCAGGAAAATACGTGTATTTACGGTGTAGGAGGCATATTCAGCTTTAAATGGAGGGGTCGCTTTGAAACATTTAATTTTATTGATCGTATCTTGTTTTATTTTATCAAGCTGTGCGGGATTAGCAGATTATACAATTCCATTAGATAATGGGTATCGCATTGATCGACTTTCAGCTCATCAAATTCAAATTTACGGAGATGAAGCGGTAAATGATGGCGATGATTCGGTATTCAATCATTTATATGTACCAGCAAAGGTAACGGCTGTCTGGTGGGATGAACAATATATTATTGCAAAACAATTGAGTTTGAAGGCAGATGAACGAGGATATGAAGAACCTCCAAAAAATCCGACTGATGATCATTATTCTTATTGGATAATCGAAATGGATAAGAACGAAGTAAAAGGCCCTCTTACGTTAAAAGAGTTAGAGAATGAAACGAACCCATTAGGAATTAACATCGTATTTACACCAATCGAAAAGCTGAAAAGGGAACCATAATTAACTAATATTATCGAGAAGATTAAGATAAATTTCAAAAGAGGATGAATTACTGCCCCTTATATGACGGAACAATTTAGGAGTTTCTATACTTCTAGTGTTAAGACCATGAATATTAACCAAAAATAATTTACTTCAAACTAAAAAATGAACTCGACTTGCATCGAACTCATTTTTTATCTACTTATTTTGCTGTATAAACGTAAAAAAAGTATGTAACAGAAGTTACATACTTAGAAATGACCCGTACGGGATTCGAACCCGTGTTACCGCCGTGAAAGGGCGGTGTCTTAACCACTTGACCAACGGGCCATGGCTCCGAAGGCAGGACTCGAACCTGCGACCTGCCGGTTAACAGCCGGATGCTCTACCAACTGAGCTACTTCGGAACAATACTAATACTATGATGGGCCTAAATGGACTCGAACCATCGACCTCACGCTTATCAGGCGTGCGCTCTAACCAGCTGAGCTATAGGCCCTAAAACTGGAGCGGGTGATCGGAATCGAACCGACAACATCAGCTTGGAAGGCTGAGGTTTTACCACTAAACTACACCCGCAAATGGTGGGTTTGGACGGAATCGAACCGCCGACACTTAGAGCTTCAATCTAATGCTCTACCAACTGAGCTACAAACCCACAAATGGCGGTCCCGACCGGGATCGAACCGGCGATCTCCTGCGTGACAGGCAGGCATGTTAACCGCTACACCACGGGACCATTTGGTTGCGGGGACAGGACTTGAACCTGTGACCTTCGGGTTATGAGCCCGACGAGCTACCACTGCTCCACCCCGCGACAATATTATTACGTTTGTTATCGCATGTTCTGAGTTCTACTTAGTTGCCATCAACTTCGTCCCTCAGTTGCTGCTAATCGCTATCTTTGTTTAGCGATTTGCTCCACCCCGCGATAATACTATTTAAATTAGATGGTGGAGGATGACGGGCTCGAACCGCCGACCCCCTGCTTGTAAGGCAGGTGCTCTCCCAACTGAGCTAATCCTCCATAAAAAAAAAGCGAAGCGACGTCCTACTCTCACAGGGGGAAACCCCCAACTACCATCGGCGCTAAAGAGCTTAACTTCTGTGTTCGGTATGGGAACAGGTGTGGCCTCTTTGCCATCGTCACTTCACTTATTAAATTAAAAGAACTTATTCTTTCAAAACTGGATAAACGTTTCATTGATGTTCATAAATTGTGGTTAAGTCCTCGACCGATTAGTATTCGTCAGCTCCACACATCACTGCGCTTCCACCTCGAACCTATCTACCTGATCGTCTTTCAGGGGTCTTACTTACTTGCGTAATGGGAAATCTCATCTTGAGGGGGGCTTCATGCTTAGATGCTTTCAGCACTTATCCCGTCCACACATAGCTACCCAGCGATGCTCTTGGCAGAACAACTGGTACACCAGCGGTGTGTCCATCCCGGTCCTCTCGTACTAAGGACAGCTCCTCTCAAATTTCCTACGCCCACGACGGATAGGGACCGAACTGTCTCACGACGTTCTGAACCCAGCTCGCGTACCGCTTTAATGGGCGAACAGCCCAACCCTTGGGACCGACTACAGCCCCAGGATGCGATGAGCCGACATCGAGGTGCCAAACCTCCCCGTCGATGTGGACTCTTGGGGGAGATAAGCCTGTTATCCCCGGGGTAGCTTTTATCCGTTGAGCGATGGCCCTTCCATGCGGAACCACCGGATCACTAAGCCCGTCTTTCGACCCTGCTCGACTTGTAGGTCTCGCAGTCAAGCTCCCTTATGCCTTTACACTCTACGAATGATTTCCAACCATTCTGAGGGAACCTTTGGGCGCCTCCGTTACTCTTTAGGAGGCGACCGCCCCAGTCAAACTGTCCGCCTGACACTGTCTCCTACCCCGCTAAGGGGCATGGGTTAGAAGTTCAATACAACCAGGGTAGTATCCCACTGACGCCTCCTCCGAAGCTGGCGCTCCGGGATCTCTGGCTCCTACCTATCCTGTACAAGTTGTACCAAAATTCAATATCAGGCTACAGTAAAGCTCCACGGGGTCTTTCCGTCCTGTCGCGGGTAACCTGCATCTTCACAGGTACTATAATTTCACCGAGTCTCTCGTTGAGACAGTGCCCAGATCGTTACGCCTTTCGTGCGGGTCGGAACTTACCCGACAAGGAATTTCGCTACCTTAGGACCGTTATAGTTACGGCCGCCGTTTACTGGGGCTTCAATTCGCAGCTTCGCTTGCGCTAACCACTCCTCTTAACCTTCCAGCACCGGGCAGGCGTCAGCCCCTATACGTCACCTTACGGTTTTGCAGAGACCTGTGTTTTTGCTAAACAGTCGCCTGGGCCTATTCACTGCGGCTCTCTCACGCTTGCACGCTAACAGAGCACCCCTTCTCCCGAAGTTACGGGGTCATTTTGCCGAGTTCCTTAACGAGAGTTCTCTCGCACACCTTAGGATTCTCTCCTCGACTACCTGTGTCGGTTTGCGGTACGGGCACCTCTCACCTCGATAGAGGCTTTTCTTGGCAGTGTGAAATCAGGAACTTCGTCCATACGGACTCGTCATCACAGCTCAATGTTAAAGTATGCGGATTTGCCTACATACACACCTTACTGCTTGAACACGCGCAACCAACGGCGTGCTTACCCTATCCTACTGCGTCCCCCCATTTCTCAAACGGTGAGGAGGTGGTACAGGAATATCAACCTGTTGTCCATCGCCTACGCCTATCGGCCTCGGCTTAGGTCCCGACTAACCCTGAGCGGACGAGCCTTCCTCAGGAAACCTTAGTCATACGGTGGACGGGATTCTCACCCGTCTTTCGCTACTCATACCGGCATTCTCACTTCTAAGCGCTCCACCAGTCCTTCCGGTCTGACTTCAACGCCCTTAGAACGCTCTCCTACCACGCATCCTATTGGATGCATCCACAGCTTCGGTGAATCGTTTAGCCCCGATACATTTTCGGCGCAGCGTCACTCGACCAGTGAGCTATTACGCACTCTTTAAATGATGGCTGCTTCTAAGCCAACATCCTGGTTGTCTAAGCAACGCCACATCCTTTTCCACTTAACGATTACTTTGGGACCTTAGCTGGTGGTCTGGGCTGTTTCCCTCTTGACTACGGATCTTATCACTCGCAGTCTGACTCCCGTGTATAAATATCTGGCATTCGGAGTTTGTCTGAATTCGGTAAAGCGAGATGCCCCCCTAGTCCAAACAGTGCTCTACCTCCAGTATTCTCAATCACGAGGCTAGCCCTAAAGCTATTTCGGAGAGAACCAGCTATCTCCAGGTTCGATTGGAATTTCTCCGCTACCCACACCTCATCCCCGCACTTTTCAACGTGCGTGGGTTCGGGCCTCCAGTAAGTGTTACCTCACCTTCACCCTGGACATGGGTAGATCACCTGGTTTCGGGTCTACGACCACGTACTAATTCGCCCTATTCAGACTCGCTTTCGCTGCGGCTCCGTCTTCTCAACTTAACCTCGCACGTAATCGTAACTCGCCGGTTCATTCTACAAAAGGCACGCTATCACCCATTAACGGGCTCTAACTACTTGTAGGCACACGGTTTCAGGATCTATTTCACTCCCCTTCCGGGGTGCTTTTCACCTTTCCCTCACGGTACTGGTTCACTATCGGTCACTAGGTAGTATTTAGCCTTGGGAGATGGTCCTCCCGGATTCCGACGGAATTTCACGTGTTCCGCCGTACTCAGGATCCACTCAGGAGGGAATAACTTTTGGGCTACAGGGCTTTTACCTTATTTTGCGGACCTTTCCAAGTCGCTTCGCCTAAATCATTCTTTTGTAACTCCGTATTGAGTGTCCTACAACCCCAAAGAGCAAGCTCTTTGGTTTGGGCTCTTCCCGTTTCGCTCGCCGCTACTCAGGGAATCGAATTTTCTTTCTGTTCCTGCAGGTACTTAGATGTTTCAGTTCCCTGCGTCTGTCTCAAACACGCTATGAATTCACGTGAGTGTACTATCCGATTAAAGATAGTGGGTTCCCCCATTCGGAAATCCCCGGATCAAAGCTTACTTACAGCTCCCCGAGGCATATCGGTGTTAGTGCCGTCCTTCATCGACTCCTAGTGCCAAGGCATCCACCGTGCGCCCTTATTAACTTAACCAAAAGTTAAACTTAAATCAGAAGATTTAAGATTTTAAGGATATTGCACGACCAATTTCTTGATCTATTGTTTGTTTATTACTTATCAATGTCGTTTTATCCAGTTTTCAAAGAACAAAGCAGCTGACTTCAATCACTTCATGACTGAACTTCGCTGAATTCGCTTCATGCAGCTTTGCGACGATAGCGCTAGCGACAGGAGCAAATATTTTTTTGAAGTATCTCATTCAATTAAGAATGAACCTTCAAAACTGAACAGCAAACGTTAATGAGTATCTTCTCCAAGAGAAGATTTCCGAAATAATCCTTAGAAAGGAGGTGATCCAGCCGCACCTTCCGATACGGCTACCTTGTTACGACTTCACCCCAATCATCTATCCCACCTTCGGCGGCTGGCTCCATAAAGGTTACCTCACCGACTTCGGGTGTTACAAACTCTCGTGGTGTGACGGGCGGTGTGTACAAGGCCCGGGAACGTATTCACCGTGGCATGCTGATCCACGATTACTAGCGATTCCGGCTTCATGTAGGCGAGTTGCAGCCTACAATCCGAACTGAGAACGATTTTATCGGATTAGCTCCCCCTCGCGGGTTGGCAACCGTTTGTATCGTCCATTGTAGCACGTGTGTAGCCCAGGTCATAAGGGGCATGATGATTTGACGTCATCCCCACCTTCCTCCGGTTTATCACCGGCAGTCTCCTTAGAGTGCCCAACTAAATGATGGCAACTAAGAACAAGGGTTGCGCTCGTTGCGGGACTTAACCCAACATCTCACGACACGAGCTGACGACAACCATGCACCACCTGTCACCGTTGTCCCCGAAGGGAAAACTGTATCTCTACAGTGGTCAATGGGATGTCAAGACCTGGTAAGGTTCTTCGCGTTGCTTCGAATTAAACCACATGCTCCACCGCTTGTGCGGGCCCCCGTCAATTCCTTTGAGTTTCAGTCTTGCGACCGTACTCCCCAGGCGGAGTGCTTAATGCGTTAGCTGCAGCACTGAGGGGCGGAAACCCCCCAACACTTAGCACTCATCGTTTACGGCGTGGACTACCAGGGTATCTAATCCTGTTTGCTCCCCACGCTTTCGCGCCTCAGTGTCAGTTACAGACCAGATAGTCGCCTTCGCCACTGGTGTTCCTCCAAATCTCTACGCATTTCACCGCTACACTTGGAATTCCACTATCCTCTTCTGCACTCAAGTTCCCCAGTTTCCAATGACCCTCCCCGGTTGAGCCGGGGGCTTTCACATCAGACTTAAGGAACCACCTGCGCGCGCTTTACGCCCAATAATTCCGGACAACGCTTGCCACCTACGTATTACCGCGGCTGCTGGCACGTAGTTAGCCGTGGCTTTCTAACAAGGTACCGTCAAGGTAGCGCCAGTTACTACGCTACTTGTTCTTCCCTTGCAACAGAGTTTTACGAACCGAAATCCTTCTTCACTCACGCGGCGTTGCTCCATCAGACTTTCGTCCATTGTGGAAGATTCCCTACTGCTGCCTCCCGTAGGAGTCTGGGCCGTGTCTCAGTCCCAGTGTGGCCGATCACCCTCTCAGGTCGGCTACGCATCGTTGCCTTGGTGAGCCGTTACCTCACCAACTAGCTAATGCGCCGCGGGTCCATCCTATAGTGATAGCAAAACCATCTTTTAACTTTCGAACATGAGTTCAAAAGTATTATCCGGTATTAGCTCCGGTTTCCCGAAGTTATCCCAGTCTATAGGGTAGGTTACCCACGTGTTACTCACCCGTCCGCCGCTAACGAAAATTCGGTGCAAGCACCAAAAATTCGTCCGCTCGACTTGCATGTATTAGGCACGCCGCCAGCGTTCGTCCTGAGCCAGGATCAAACTCTCCATAATAGTTAGTTTGAAAGCTCATTTGCTTTGCTAGCGATTCTAACAATTAAGTTAGAAATCTATTGTTTGTTTCATTTAAGAAACTTGTTTTTCATTAACGTTGCTTGTTCAGTTTTCAAGGTTCATGTTATTTCGTTTGTCGCAATCTCTCTCGGCGACTTATATAATATTACACGGCTAACGAGATTTCGTCAACCTATTTTTAAAAATAAATTTGCTTAATTATTTCTTTCCTATTAAATAACTTAAAAATAGACTACGAATGATGCCTCCATTTTAAACTATACGGCGTCCCTTTAAAGAAATAGGGTTAATATCCTAGCCGAGGAAGCATCCGAATTCGTTCGTCCGGGAGATCACCTCATTTAATGACAGAATGGTTTTCTTAAAATCAAAGAAACAGGTACCTTCCTATTACTTAATCATTCCCTGTACTCGCTGAATCTTTACCTCTTTATTTCAAGGGAATCGATGGCAAATCCATGCCTGTTAAAAATGATGTCATTCTACCTTAAACTAGAGAATAGGGGTCCAGCATTAGGGGAATAAGAAAAATCCGTAAACGCTGTTTTATCAACGTTTACGGATTTTTTGGTGGAACATTGTTTATACATAATTTTATGCATATATCTACAAATACAGTCGCAGCAGTCGTTTAAGATTATTTTTGGGATACTGAATTAATAACGATTTTGTAATGTGAATAGACGACACCGTTAAACGTTTTTTATAAGCAAAATAAATGAATACACCTAATAAAAAGGCACTTGCTAGACCTAGCAACGCATCAATTAATGAAAACATAGCTGTCTTTTCTAACAGGAACCAACTATATGTTATACGTATATTGTAAATTTAGTTTTCCTTTTGAAAAGCCGTTCAAAAGATTCACTATGGAATACGATATTTTCACGATATCCTGTAAAATCGATCATTCCATTTATATTGGTGCGCAATAAAGCTTGTGATACGAACTTTTTTGATGAACATCTTGTATAATCTATTTTTGCTTTTTAGTTTTCTTTAAAAAAATACTACCTGATATTATGAAAACTAAAATGATTACTAGCAGGATTATTAAACCTGTATGTTGCTTTTCATCTTCTAAAGACGGTTCTTTTATTTGATCCTCAATCGTTGTCAAGGTTTGTTCCATTTGATTCATTTGTGTCGTTTCTTCTTCTAAACGGTTTTGATTTGACTCTTGCCCTGCTTTTACATTTGTATAAGGTTGATCGCCTATCACAATGAGTTGAATTGCTGTCGTACCAATTGTTGTTGCCGATATAGCTTGTGCCACATCATTTTGCTCAAAATGCGCGCTATGGTCATTTTGCTTACCTACATCATCTGACGAACTATTTGTTCCTATATAAGATTCAGCAATTGTTTGACCAACCCAAACAGATGGGTCAGCGCTTTCCGAAATAGCACGTGGATGCATACCAAGTTCATATTCTTTACCATCGACGGTAATTACATAAATATAGTATTTATCCCCCGTCTCCGTCTGCTTTTTCACATGCTCAACTGCTTCTACTGTTCCAGTTGGGCCTTCTGTAAAGCCTGACATCTGTAATAATGAATGTCCACCAATGTTCGTGTGTACATTTTCCGCTACAAATGCTGCAAATTCATCACGTGTTAATATAGCAGTTGGTTGCTCTACTTGTAATTGATTATGGAAATAAACTTCATTAACAAGCGCATATGTGGCATTTCCATCAATTGTAGATATGAGATTATGCGCCAGTGCGGCTTGCGCAAGTTCCTCTACCGTTTTTCCTTCTAGACCATTGTATTTTGCAGCCCATGCAGCTAAATCTTGTGCTGTTAATGGCTCTGCTGGCTCAAAGGTCATGTCATCATTTAAATAAGAAACAATCCCTAATGACGCAAGTAACACGACATCATTAGCATGCTCAGACAATGCTAAATCAGCAAATGTATTATTTTTATTCATTACATGTGCAGAAGCGGTTGTCGATAATAATAAACAAACAAATACAATTGAAACGATTTTTTTCTTCATGTGAACCTCCTATTTTGTTGCGATTTGCAAGTTACCGTCTTGTTGAATGACGTATGGACTATCGATGCCTTCCAATGTCTGTAATGTTGCATAATCAATCGAAAAGCTCGGCAACTCTACTAGTAATTCTTCAGGTAAATAAAAGCCGTTATAAAATCCGGCTTCAACTACTAACTGCGCAGCTGTACCTTCTGCATTTTGCAGTACTTGTCCTAACACTAATACATGGGCATATTCAAGCTCGTATTCTACATATACATGATCACTTCTAAAATAATATCGCGCTTTACTATGCTCATTTAGCCATTGTTCTGATAACTGGTAAGCACCATCTACCGATTTTTCAATCCAATCACTTAACTGTATGTTTACTAATTCTGCATCTAACTGAAAGTCACGAATAATGTTCTCTTCTACCTCTGCTGTCCAGTCAATGTCTAAATAATTCGCAATATTTTCAAGTTCCATCCCTTGTGTTTCGACTAAAAAATCTTCGCGTGCTTGCAGATTTTTTTCAATAGCATAAAGCAATTGTTCATGCCCTTTTAAGCGATTTTGACTTTGAAGTAGTTTCTGATACGTTACATAAAGTATATTTAACTGCTGTAAGTAATCATTAATTTTTTCATTCAATAGCCATTGATTCCCTAAAATATCAACAACATCTGTCCCCTGTTGCATCAAGGCTAAATATGTATCTAAGCCCATTTCTGAATAAAACTGAAGTTGTTCAATTGCACCCTGCTGCTCTTCTTTAAAATCTTGCTCCGACTGCTCAACCAATGGCTGTAATTGTTCAATTTCAAGCTTTGTTTGTTCCACTTCCTCATGTAATTTAGAAATGGTGGAATCGTCATAAACAATAGCTAAAAAATTTGCAAATGCTCCTGTTAAATGCGCATAAACTGGAAGTGCAAGCACAGCTGACAACGATAAAATAAATCCGATTTTTTTAAACATATCGAATCAGCTTTCTTGTTGAGACGTAACTCGCTACCACACCTAGCAAAAGACCCATGCCTAGCTGAATAGTGCAGATGACGATGACTTGCTGCATGTTTAATTGTCCTAAATAAGGAATAGCCTCTTGAATCGACTTTATTAAAAATGTATAAAGCATAACGACTACTGCCATACCAAGTACCGCTCCAAACAGCCCTAAAACAAACCCTTCAATTAAAAACTGCAAACGCACGATTTTAGGATTCATTCCTAAAAATAATTTGATTTTCAGTTCTTTTGAGCGTTGGTACATCGCTAAATGAAATGAGCTATAAACCATTAAAAAGGCAACAGCAATAAATAAAATAATAGCAAGCACACCATAGAGTTCGATTTTATAGAGCCAATCTGTCAAAATCTTGGCCATTTGCTGTGGGTAAACAACCTTTTGAATGCCCTCTACCTGCTGGAGATTTTGCGCTAGTAATTCAAAATAACGTGTGTCACGCACTTGAAATTTTACAGCATCTGGCATGCTTCCATCTGTAAACGCCTCTAGCAAATGTTCCCGCCCTTCAAAGAAGAACGCTAAATTTTGAATAATCTGCTCACCCGACTCGATTTGCACATCTTTCGCATACGACTGTTTCGCAATGATAGCTGCAACCTCTTCTGCCATACCATCCTCCACATACACTTTCATAGCAAGCTGTGATTCAACGTAGTCAACCGCTTCTCCTATGTAGGCTCGAACAAGCAAAATACTTCCGATTAAACTAAGTGCAATAAAAAGAAGCGTGACAGAGGCAATCACACTCCCTCTATTGCGCTTGATCCCTAGTTTCGTATCTTCTAGCATATAGCTAATTTGGTGTTTGTTCATGGATGTTACCTCCCTCCATTGCCCAAATACATGCGCCTTTTTGTATCAAACGTTCGTCATGCGTTACGATAAGCATCGTGATTTGTTCTTCGTTGTGAAGTTCATATAATAAGTCCATAATTTCTTTTGTTGTTTGTTGATCTAAATTTCCAGTGGGTTCATCGGCAATAATGAGCCTAGGTTTATTCAGAAGTGCTCGAACAATCGCAACACGTTGTTGTTGACCACCTGATAGCTGAGCGGGAAAAGCATCCTTTTTGTGTTCAAGGCCGACACGTTTTAATAAACGTTCGGCCTCTTGTTGTATTTGTTTAATTGGATGACCAAGTGCTTTTCCTGCTAGCAGTACGTTCTCAAGAACTGTTTTTTGCTCGATTAACTCAAAGCTTTGAAATATAATCCCTATTTTTCGGCGTAATTCAAACTTGGGTATACTCAAAATGCTCCTACCATCTATTAAAATCTCGCCAGCATCACATTCAATCTCACGATAGAGTAATTTTAACAATGTGCTTTTTCCAGAACCCGAGCGACCTTTTAAAAAGGCAAATTGTCCTTTCTCAAGATGAAACGTCAATTTTTCTAAAACGGCAACGTCTTGATAACATTTTTTCACATTAGTCATTTGAATCATCGTTAAATCTGTCCTTCTTTCAACCAAGGTAAGAAGCCGCGTAAGAAGCGCTCTGTTGCTGGCATGAAATATGAACCAAAGTGGAAATCAGGATCTAATGTTGTATTCACCCAAATCCCGTTTGTATTAACACGGTCAATGTATAATACTGAACCCCCATCAACTGTTGAAACAAGTGTTTCACAGCCTTCTGATGGCCAATATACGCCATGCTGATGCCATGTTGCATCACCTAATGTTAAATAATTTGTAAATAAATCATGATTTTCACCTGGCAAACGTAAACCACTATCTGCTCCTGGCTCTAACCACCACCAAAAGTTTGTTGGGCGAAACTCCCATTTATGTTCAGGTAGCCACTCTTTATGCTGCGGGCCAAACGTGACAACGACTTTTCCTGTATTCGCAAATTCATAAATTTTATCTACATTTTGCTCTAATAATTCAACATGTGTTTGAGATGGAATTAATAATACGTCGAATTCATCTAATGGTGTTTCTGCAAATTCACGTACTGGAATACAGGTATGAATATGCTGACCAAATTCAGATATTTTATAAGTTCGTTGATGCTGTGAGCTCCCGCCATACATTACTGCAATTTTACGCATTTACTTTCTCACCCTTCTGTAATCGATTGTATTCTTCACGTGCCCACGCCTCAATTTGTGCTGGGATACGATCTGTTGTTTTATCTACAACTGGCTGCATACGTCCACCTGTATTAAATAAACTTCCACCTGAGTGAACAAAAATGGTACCATTCGTTGATTCACGATCGATATAGGTAATCGTTGCGCCACCTGGTAACGTTAATAATACTTCTGCATTTTCAGGTGCTGGATGATGCCCGCGTGCAAAGAAACCTTTTACACCTCGATTAATCGTCATATCCTCTTCTGTTACACCTTCAAAAATTGGGTGTGGCTTTGCAATTTGTACATCGTAATCACCATGCCATTTAATTTCTTTCGGAATAAACATTTCTTGACCTGGCAGCCAATCCGTCACTAAATCCCCAAAGAAGCTGACAATTTTTCGGTCTTGTAAAAAGTCTGCAATCACTTGCTTTTGCTCCAATAAGTAATCTTGATCAACAAAGCCTAAAATAATCATACATTTATAAGCTGATAAATCGATCGTATGTAATTGGTACATATCCACCATTTCATAGTCTGGTTGGACCGGGTTTGCAGAAAAAATATTGCGTGGATGAACTACAAGAAAATCTTTCATTTAATTTTTCGCTCCTTCTAAAATAAGTAATGCATCTATTAACGCTCTCGTAAATGGATGCGTTGGTTCATTAATCACTTGCTCTGTTGGACCTTCATCAACAATTTCACCTTCGTGTAACACAATAATACGGTCACAGAAATTTTTCGTTAAGGCGATATCATGCGTAACAAATACATACGAAATACCAAACTGTTCATTCATTGATTTTATTAATTGAATCAGCTCTAAACGAAGTGATGTATCAAGCATTGACGTGGGTTCGTCTGCTACAATAATTTTAGGCTTTGTTATAAATGCTCGCGCAACTCCAACACGTTGACGTTCCCCACCTGATAATTCGTGCGGATAACGGGTCATGTATTTATCTGGATCAAGTGATACAACCTGCAATGCCTCACGAACGAGCTGTTCACGTTGTTTTGCATCCGGCTCAATTTTTTGAATAATAAGTGGTTCTTCAATTAATTGCGAAATTTTCATACGTGATGATAATGATTCATAGGGATCTTGAAAAATCATCGCAATATTTTTCGCAAATTGTCTTCGTGCCTTTTTTGAAAGTGTATGCAAATTGATACCGTCTACCGTTATGGAACCCTTTGTTTGTTGCTCTAAGCCGACTAAAATTTTTCCAATCGTACTTTTCCCTGCACCAGAAGCGCCAATCAATCCAATGATTTCACCTTGCTCAAATGAAAAGGAAACATCTTTTAAAACGGCGACTTTGTTACTTTTTGAATGACCATACACTTTCATAATGTTTTTCAATTCAACGAACGATTTCATACTGCGCCTCCTCGCTGAAATGTTGTTTCTTTTTTGGTTTTAATAACGGAATGGCATCCATTAAGCGTCTTGTATATGGGTGATTTGATTCATTCGCAAGGAGTTTTGCTGGACCACTATCAACTACATGACCATACTTCATAATTAAAATGCGATCCGTAATCGTTAATACTGCCGGTAAATCATGTGAAATGAAAATCATTGATAAATTCATTTCTTTTTGAAGCTTGCGAAGCACTTGTAAAATTTCTACTTGCACAAGCACATCAAGCCCTGTTGTCGGTTCATCTGCAATCACAAATTGTGGCTTGTTAATAAGTGCCATTGCGATGATGACACGCTGACGCATCCCACCGGATAATTCATGTGAATAGGCATAGCGCCATTTTGGCTCTAATCCAACCTGAATAAGTACCTCATCAATACGTTGATTAATCAGCGCTTTTGACATTTTTTGATGCGCTAAAATCGCTTCTTTTAATTGTTTTTCCACTGTATGTACTGGATTCAATGCATTCATTGCAGCCTGTGCAATATAACCAATTTGCTGTCCACGTACTTGTCGAATTTCCTCGTCACTAAATAGTTGTAAATCCTTACCTTCAAAATAAATCGCACCGTTTGGCACATGGGCAGAAGCACGTAATTGCTGAATAATCGCTGAAGCAATAGTCGTTTTACCACTACCAGATTCTCCAACTATCCCTAATACTTCACCTTGTCTTACCTCAAAGCTGACTTCATCGACAACGGTTGTAAATGTATTATTTTTCGGATATTGAACCGTTAATTTCTCTACAGCGAGTGTAATTTGACTTTCAACTAATTGTGAAACAATTTCAAACTGCTGCTTTGGTCGTTTTTTCGCGACTGTATACATCCCCAATCGAGGATTCACTTTTTCTTCTAGGAAGTAGCCAATAAATGAAAAAGCCAATACAACAAACACAATACAAATACCAGGAGGGATAATCCACCACATCCAAGCATCTGTTAAGAAGCCACTTCGATTGTTGGCATAATATAAAATACTGCCCCAACTCTTCATTGTTGGATCTCCAAGACCTAAAAAGCTTAAAGAAGATTCCATTAATATGGCTCCATTGACCGCACCCACAAACTGTGGAATGAAAATCGGAAATACACCAGGTGTAATATGTTTATAAAAAATATAAAAATCGCTAGCTCCCATCGTCTTGGCTGCCAGGACTGGACCCGCTGATTTAATCGATAAAGTTTGTGCACGAATTTGACGTGCTTTACCCGCCCACATTACAAGTGTAATGACAAAAATTTGTGTCATAACCCCTGGACCAATATAAACGGCAACCACAATCATTAATGGTAAAAATGGCAAGGTCATGACAACATCGATGACACGCATGACAATCATTTCAAAACGTCCACCAATATAACCTGCAAGTACTCCCATAATTCCACCAATTGTTGTAGCTAAGATTGCTGCTACAACCCCAATAAATAGAGAGGTACGTGCACCTACTGCAAGCTCTGATAAGATGTCTTGCCCCATATCATTTGTTCCAAGCCAATGTGATTTATTCGGGGCTAGGAATGAAGCACCTACTTGTTTATACGCATCATAAGGACTAATCATTGGACCAAATATTGCAAATAAGACAACGAGGATAAGCATCGAAACCCCAATGATTCCAATTATTTTTGTTGAATTACGCATTAACGTCCCACCTTTTCTACGACCGTACTTTTAGCGCGTGGATCAATTAGCGGGTACGTAACATCTGCTAAAATATTCGCTATGATAACCCCTAATGTAATGATTAAAAAAACACCTTGCATCATTGGGAAGTCCCGTGCAATAACACTTTCATAAAGTAAACGCCCAATACCTGGATATGAAAATACGGTTTCTACAACAACCGAGCCACCAATTAATGTTCCTAATGAAATCGTAAATTGTGTATAAACAGGTAACAACGCATTTCGAAGTGCATGATTAAAGATTAAATTCTTCTTTTTTACGCCTTTCGCTTCCGCCATTAACATATAATCTTGTCCGAGTGACTCAAGCATTGAGGACCTCGTTAGCAAGTAATTGGATCCAACTGTTGCGATACTTAACGTCGCAATTGGTAATGTTAAATGCCATAACACGTCCTTGATGAAGCCCCATGTTGTCCCATCTTGCACGATAGATACCGCACCATATGTTGGGAACCAGCCAAGTTGGACTGCGAAGATTGCAATAAATAACATCCCTATCCAAAATCCTGGTAATGCTTGCAAAGTCAGCATCAATGTTAAAAAGGAAACATCCCGTTTCTTTCCTCGATTCCAAGCTGAATATGCGCCAATCATGACACCGACAATGGCACTAATTAAAAGGGCAGGTAAAATGAGTGTAATCGTCCACCCTAATTTATCTGCCATAATTTCAGTAACAGGTTTTGCATATTTAATGGAAGTCCCAAAATCCCATGTTAGGATTCCTTTTAAATAATCCATATATTGTCCCCAAAGCGTTCCACCCAAGCCTACTGATTCTAAAGCTGCTTGTCTTTGCTGTTCTGTAAGTTCCTTTAGTGTGGACTCATCAAAAAAGTAAAGTAATGGATCGCCAGGTGCTAAACGTGGCAATCCAAAATTAATCGTGATTGCCACAAATAACACAACAAGATATTGGACTAGTTTGTTCATTAACTTAGAAAAACGATTGTCCATTTGATTTCCACCTTACTCTATGATTACAGGTGCTGTTGTTGACGCTGCTTTTTGTGTTGCTTCTGGTAAAAATGAGAATTTGTTAATAATACCGTAACCTAATGACTCTACGTAGCCATCATATTTTACTGCATTATATGCGTATACCTCATCTGGGTAATAAAGGGCGATTGCAGTTGGTTGATTGTTATAAAGTGTTTGCATATCAAATGCAATCAGTTTGCGGTCTTCAATTGTTGAAGCTGCTTTCCAATCCGCGATTATTGCATCCATTTCAGGATATGGTAAGCCTGCTGTCCATAAATAGCTCGCACTGTGAGACTGAACAAATTGGTCTGGATCCGCTACACCATGTGGACCAATTAAGCTTACATATGTTTCAAAGTTATCTTCAGAAATATCTGCTGAATACGTTGTTGGATCTAACGTTGCAACATTAAGTGATAAACCAACCGCTTTGTATTGTTCTACCATTAATTCTGCTACGCGGACATAAATTGGCTCACCTGCAGAAACTTTAATTGACATCGATAATGCTTTACCATCTGGTGTTTCACGGAAGCCGTCACCATTTGTATCTTTATATCCAAGCTCATCTAATAAAGAATTCGCTTTTATTACATCATATGGTGTTGAAAGCTCTGGGTTTGTCCATGGCGAATCTGGGTGTGGGTACCCTTTTTCCCCTGCACGACTCTGACCAAGTAATACAGTATCAACGATAGCTTGACGATCGATTGATAAAGACATTGCTTGGCGGAACACCTCATTACTAAATGGTGCAATTTCATAGTTTAAGCCAAATTGTACGATTGAAAGATTTGTTGCAGATGCTAATTTGAAGTTATCATCACTGCTAAATGTTGAGATTAACTCAGCAGGTACTGTACGTGATGATACATCGATTTGACCAGATTTTAACGCGTTAAACATGGCTGTGGCATCAGGAATAATTGGTAATGTTAATTTTTTTACTGTTGGTTCGCCCATGAAATAATCTACATTAGCCTCTAACACATAATGTCGATCGGCTACATATTCTGTTAACTTATAAGGACCTGTACCGATTGCAAGGTCAGCATATTTGCGTGGATTTTCAACATTTCCCCAAATGTGTTTTGGTAAAATTGGTAAATCCGCAAATGTAATTATTTTTAATGATGGGCATGCATACCCACATTCGAATGTTAGTGTTTTACCATCTTCTTGGATATTAATTTCATCAATTTTCGGTACGTCACTTACGTGGTGCGTGTGGCGATTTGCTGGGCCATCGCGATAATATTCGTATGTAAATTTAACGTCTTCTGCTGTGAAATCTTCACCATCGTGCCATTTAATACCGTCACGAACAACTACTTCCCATGTATCTTCATCAATTTGAGTTGCAGATTCTGCTAACCAAGGTGTTGGCTCATCTACATAAGGTGATGGTGAAAATAATTTGTCATACACCATATCTGTTAACCAATCTAAGTTCCCTGTGTAGATATTTAATGGACCTACATCACTCTTTAAACCGATTGTTAAATTCTCAATTGTTGAATCTGAACCTTTTGATTCAGTACTACTTTCTTTTACATCTTTATCACTTGAGCCACAAGCGGCAAGTGCAAAAGATAATGCCATTGTCAGTAAGACGAACAGCCAATTCTTATTGAATTTCATTTTCTTTCCTCCTACATAGTTTGTTCGTTCCATTCATCAGCCATCAAACGCCTTATTTAAACTAACAAAATGTAATATACAACTATTGATAATGATTATCAATATCGTTTCGATTCGAGCAAAACGGTTTAACGTGTCACAGATACCCTTTTCATCATTTTTATAAAAAATTCAAATAGAACTATTTAATTTACTAATAACATAGCAGGTTCCATAAAAAAACGCCTATATCGTTAAGATACAGGCGTTCCAATACACTCTTTTATATGTTCACAAATCGCTTGCTCACTCGTTGAAAGTACCACATTTTTTTGCTTAACAATCGTCATCATCCGTCTAATAGACAGACCTTTAACAGGTTTAAAAAGTAACCCCTCTTGTTCAATTACCTTTGGAGGTAAAAAAGCCATCCCACTTTGAAGGTGTAATGCTTTAGCAATTACAGTGAAATTCGACATTTTCGAATAATTAGGGATTATATTTTTTTGCTGTAATGACATTTTAATCGCTTGTGTATAAAACTCTCCTTGGGGAACATAGATTTCATAATCCTCTAAATCACGACCGTATAAAATTTGACGCTCTGCTAAAGGATGCATCGGAGATACCGCTAAATGTAACTCTTCTCTGAATAGCATCTCAACATCAAATTGTTGCAATAAAATGGGATCTAATTCATAAATCGGCATGATAGCAAATTTAATTTTCTTTTCGAATAATAAATTTTTCAATTCATTATAACAATAGCAATTAATTTCATAGCTTAATTTTTCGTCATTAAAATGTGACCCAAAAATTTCTTCAAAATAATGATTAGCAATATACGTGCTTAAATATAAGCTTACCTTTTCCTCGCTTTCGGATTGACGTATTGCATCCATCATTTTTTCTTCATAATGACATATCATTTGGGCATGTTTTAAAACAATTTCCCCTTTATTAGTCAATTCAATTTTTCGTTTATTTCGTTGAATGAGTGTGCACTCTAAACTTCTTTCTAATTGCTTAATGTGTTGAGTAACAGTAGGTTGTGAACAATATAACCTTTTCGCCGTTTCTGTATAGGAACGGCACTCAGAAAGTACAATAAACGTTTTATACCAGTTATTCATACAACCAACCCTTTAAATGAGAATGAATATCATTATTATAACGGTTTAATCGTTAACTGTAAATTTTTTATGAATTTATTATTTTTTAATAGGGCTCCCGCGAGATTTAAATGCGGATTTACAATGTTAAACAAAAAATGTGACCAAACGTCGGATTGAACTGCACTCCTTGTTAAAGTGTGTCTAACTTTTAGAGATCACTTCAACGCACCAAAAACTTTTCGGTTCAGTGCAACGATATCATCATGTGTGAACTCAAGCGAAAACTGCGCCATAATTTCATCTCGTAACCCGGCAGCGTTCCCTTTTTCTGCTTTTTGTAAGGCTGCTGTTAGCTCTTCTTTCGTTAGCTCTGTGCAATACGCCGGTGTACCCGGTTGCATATTCCAAGATGCAGCAATCGAACCTGCATCGACCGTATCAAAACCGCATTCGTTTACAAGATTCATGATGATTTGTTTATGCCCCTCATCATCACCTGCAACCGCCATCGCAATACGCCCTGTTGTTCCCGCCGGTGTCCCTTTATTCTCTAATGTAAAGGCTAGTAGATTGCTGAACGCTTTAATAACTGGACGCCCAAGCTGCTCTGTCGCCCATGCACTTTCCACCATACCTTGATCAATTGCTTCGATTTGTTGATCTCTAAATGGATAATAATTTGATGTATCCACAACAATCACGTTATCGCCAACAGTTTTTAAAATCGGCTGGATTGTTGGAATCGCATATAGTGGAATCGAAATGATTAACACATCAATATGTTGACCAATCTCTTCCGTACTTACGGCAGTGCCAACAATTGTTTTCCCTGCTAAACGTTCCATTCCTCGTGCATCTGCTACTTTAACCTCGTGTCCGTTATTCATTAATTTTTTGGCAATGCTTTGACCGATTGGCCCTGCTCCAATAATTCCAAATTTCATATTTATTTCTCCCTTTAAATGATTTATTTTTTAATTCTCTCTGCGAAAGCATCTATTTAGTAACCTCATAATACTTGCATGATTTGTGCGAATAATGTATGGCCTTTTAAACGTGTCTGTTGATCGGCATAAAAATCAGCGACCATGATTTCATCGAGTTCTGCTGTATGTTTTAGCGCTTCCATCTGTGCTTTCACTTGCGCTGGATTCCCAATAATGAAGCGATTTCTGTTTTGTTCACGGATCGCGAGTTCGTGCAGCGTAAATTCATAATTCGCTGCTTCCTCTAGTGAAAATAATTGCAGTTCATCAGGTTTAGCCCCCATAAACATCTTCATCCAGCTGATTTCAGCAGGTAACGCCGCAAGCTGTGCTTCTTCTTCCGTATCCGCTACAAAAATAAACTTCGATAACATGCTATATGGTTTCTCTTCATGGCCCTGTAAAGCAAACTGCTGCTTGTAGAGATTTAGAAATTCTAGATCCTGACGTGGATTCAATTGACCTGCAAAGGCGAATTTCAAGCCAAATTTCACCGCTAAGCTTAGTCCACCAGCTGACGAGCCCAACATAAATAAATTTGGCTTTAACGGTGTGCCCGGGATTTTCAATGTTTGCAAAGGATGCCCTTCTGGAAACGTGCCTGTTAAATGGTAAATGATTTCTTGAATTTGATCCGCTGTATTGAGCTCATACATTTTTTCACGTGTCATTTGAAGTGCCATTTTCGCTAAAAAGTCCGTGCCCGATGCACGCCCCATGCCTAAATCGACGCGCCCTGGGAATGCAGCTTCTAACGTTGCAAAATTTTCTGCTACCTTATACGGGCTATAATTTGGAAGCATGATGCCACCAGCACCAATATTCATCCGTTTCGTAAGTGTACCGGCCAGCATCATCATTAGATCCGGTGCCATACTAAAAATTGTCGTTGAATTATGATGCTCAGTAAACCAGTAACGCGCATAGCCCAGCGAATCTGCTAATTGCAGCGTTTCCTTTGTATTTGATAGCGCTTGTTGAGGCGTTTGCCCTTTAAAAATGTGTACATAATCTAAGATTGAATAGTTCATGCAATCCTCCATATCGTTTGTGTTGTTCACAGCTTTTCACTACTGCTTCGTTGTTAAACGTGCTCCTCTTGACGACCATATTCATAAGGAACACCCATGTTTTCGCGTAGTGTTTTCCCTTCATATTCCGTGTGAAATAGACCTCTTTGTTGTAAAATCGGCACCACTTGCTCCACAAAATCTTGCACCCCGTCATGCGCGCTATCTGGCACAACCGAGAACCCATCACACGCACCCGCTAAAAACCACTCTTCTAAAAAGTCCGCCACCTGCTCTGCCGTTCCTGCCACAACCGGATGATAATTAATGACTCCATGTGCCAACACATCACGAACAGATAAACCGCTTTGTAATAAGTCATAAGCACGCTTCGAACGGGGATCCATTCGGTTAGGGTACATACGCGCGCGCATTTCTTCTGGCAGCGGTTGATCAATATCCATTGTGTGAACCGATAATGGTAAGCCCACCATCGCACCTAAGTACTGCACGCGTCCCGTGATTTCACCAGGATCAAAGCTCATCAGTTTACGACGGCGTTCTAGCCCTTCTTCTTCGGTTTTCCCAATCGAGAACATAAAGCCCGCGTACATTTTAATATCGTCTGGATTACGTCCAAACGCCTCTGCACTTTCACGTAACGCTGCACGATGCGCTCTTGCTGACTCGATATCATACGGATTTGCGTACACACCTGAAGCAAAGCGTCCCGCAAGTCGTAACCCTTCCTCGCCACCACCTGCTTGGAATAAAACCGGTTGTCCTTGTTTAGAAGGTGGAATCGGTAATGGTCCGCGCGATGCATAGTAGTCGCCACTTAAATTAATTGGCTGCACTTTCGACATGTCGGCAAATTGCCCCTTTTCGACATCGAGTTTTAGCGCATCCTCTTCCCAGCTTCCCCAAAGTGCTTGGACGATTTCAATAAATTCATGTGCCTTGTCATACCGTACGCTTCGGCTATCAATTTGCGCCCCAAAGTTTGCAGCGGCTCTCGGCTCAGATGTTGTCACCGCATTCCAACCTACACGCCCACCACTGATTACATCTAACGCCTTCATTTGACGCGCTAAATTATACGGGTAATTAAATGTTGTGGAAGCGGTTGCCACCAGTCCAATCTGTTTCGTTTCACGCGCAACTGCCATAAGTGCAAGCATCGGGTCCATTGGAAACATCGGTGTATGAATGTTCAAGTCGACCGTTAACGCTGCTGTATCTGCGATAAAAATCATGTGGAATTTCCCTTTTTCCGCAAGTTTGGCACGTGCCACATAACTATCCATATTTGTATAGGCTGCTGGGTCCGCCCCAGGCATGCGCCATGCGGAAAATTCAGCTCCGTATCCTGAATTCATTTGCAGAGCCAGTTGCATTTGTCTTTTGTTCTCCATTTCTTCTCTCCCTTTCGCCAAATAATTAGCTTGCTAACTATTTATTTTTATAAACACCAACTACGCATGAAATTATTTAGTATGCTAACTATTTTTCCCTACTTACTTCCACTAACTCACTTGGTGAAGAAGTATGCAGGTAGCTCATTGCTTATTTACGATAACCCATGTTCCATTCGTTTTAGTAAGTCCAGTAAGACTATACGTTCATCCGGCGAAATTGCATGCAGTAATTTTTCTTGTTGATACTGCCACTTTTTCGCAACAGGCGCTTGCAGATTTTTGCCCGCGTCCGTCAAATAGATGCGCATCACACGTCCATCTACTGCATCTTTTTTACGATAAATAAAGCCGTTTTGTTCTAGCGATTTGACCATATTGGTTACAGTAGGTGGCTCACATTTTAAATGCTCGGCTAGTTGCATCTGCGTCAGGCCATCCCCTGTCCACAAGCGGGCTAGTAAATTATCTTGCCCCACATATAGGTTTAATTCTCTTAATTCTTCCGAGTATGCGCGACGCATTTGAAATGACACTTTATCTAGCGCTTGGCGAATGTCACAATCCACTTTATTTGTCATAACTAGTCCCTCACATTCCGTCCATTTATTTAGCCTACTAACTATATCAACGGACTTTTGTAATTGTCAACGTAACAAGATCATGCGTCACAGCCTACGTTAAATACTTAGCTTGCTAACTAAATATGTGATAAGATGAGCCTGCTAAAACGATTCGTTCTCATGAGACATTGTCTATTTAGTACGTTACTAAGCATACAATGCATATTTCGAATTTAAAAGTAGGCAATAAAAATGCACATAGTACATTTTTTTGTACCATGGCGTAGAAAGCAGGTTACAACATGGCAAGAGTATGTAATGAAGGTTTTGACAAAGAGGCGATCAAGCATCAACGCGACTTTTACAGTATCGCGTATACGCAAAATATCGTTTCAGGTCGTTGGAAATTTTTAATCCTTTGGTATTTGAAAGAAAACACACGCCGCTTTCACGAAATTAAACTTTTTTTAAATAATATTTCGCAAGGTTCTTTAACGAAACAATTACGTGAATTAGAGCAAGATGGCGTCATTGAACGTGTGGTGTATCCAGAAGTGCCACCCCGTGTAGAATATTCGTTATCCCCTAAAGGAAAAGCCCTGCTACCGATGCTCGAATTGATGCGCGCGTTTGGGGATCAGTTTGGCGAACAGGTCGAATAAATGGATTTCCTATTGCAAACAAATCAATGAAAACAGATGGGCTCCTATTTGTGAACCCATCTGTTTTTAATAATTCACTTTATTTAATTACTGAATCCACTGCCCACCGTCAATGATATGTTCAGCACCTGTAATATAAGTTGATTCATCACTTGCTAAAAAGACAACTAAATGAGCGACTTCATCCGCTGTACCTAAACGGCGTAACGGAAGAGCTGCTTCGATTTGACGAACTGCTTCTTGTGTAATATCTTTATTTTCCGTTACCATACGTGTTGCAATGCCACCTGGGTGCACAGAGTTAACACGTATACCTACTGGGCCTAATTCTGCTGCAGCTGAGCGCGTCATCGCTTCAACAGCACCTTTACTCATTGTATAAGCCGAGAATCCGCCCGCATTAATCTTACTTGCAAGTGAGCCAATGTTAATAATAGAGCCAGCACCAGCTTGTTTCATGTATGGCACAACTGTACGGATCCCTACAAGTTGGCTCCATGCATTAATGCTCATCGTACGTTGGAACGCATCAAACGTTAACTCTGTGTATGGTGTTGTCGTGGCAATACCGGCATTATTGACTAAAACATTAATATTACCAAACGTTTTAACACCTGCTTCTACAACCTGAATCCATGCTTCTTCTGAAGATACATCATGTTTTAAAGCAATTGTACTGTTTGGGTATTCTGCATTAATTTCATTGACTACTTCTGTTAAACGATCAAATTCGATATCTGTCGCAATGACTTTTGCGCCTTCTCTTGCGAAAAAGTACGCTTCACTTGCGCCTTGACCATTCCCTGCACCTGTAATTAAAGCGACTTTACCTGTTAATCTACCCATTAGATACACTCCTTTGAAATGAATAATTTTAAATGCACTTTGCCTCTTCATTGTAGAGAACCTATATTTCTGAAACAATCACTAATGAAATGAGCAATGTCGAGTATTCAACACTTCTATCGTTCGTGTCGAGTATTTTTGTGAAATGGTGTTAACATTGTAAACTTAGTATTTTCAATCAATTCGAGGAATAGCGAATACTCTCTTGTTCCCTTATAATTTTAACTAACAGAAAAGCATTCATTCTATTCTCTTAAAATGGCTGCCGTCTACAAAAGGAGGAGTCTCTATGAATCGACAAGAAAAAAAGCGACTAAAAACCATTGCTACAATAAAAATAGTTTTTATGGAATTACTGTTAGAAGATGTAGTTTTTGAAGACATAACAGTAAAAGAAATTACAGAACGTGCTGATTTTAATCGAAGTACTTTCTATTTATATTTCCAAGATAAGCATGAATTGGCCGAATCACTTTTTAATGAAGCCCTTCAAGCCTATACACATGCCGTGATGTCGCCTTATGAAGAAGGCCAAATTGTTGGATTAGACGGTGACGTACCATCAGATCGTTTAATTTTTGATTGCATAGCGGAAAACAAACAATTATTTAGCGCTTTAGATCGTCTACAAATCCCTCCAACTATTTATGAACGGATGGAACAAACTTGCTTAGCTCTCTTTTCAACCAACATTCAACTTGTGCAGGAAAAAACAGACCCTTCCATCGATTACAATCTGTTTTTACACTATCAAGTAGCTGCAATGATTGGGCTCATTAAATATTGGATTCGCAATAACTTCGAAGAAACTGCCCCTTATATGACGGAACAATTTAGGAGTTTCTATACTTCTAGAGTTAAGACTATGAATATTACTCAGAAATAAAGTAAATCAAAATAAAAAGCCCGTTTCCATCAAGAGGAAACGGGCTTTGACATTTAACAGCTAGCATCCACATTCAGCAGCTATTTCTTAAGATTTACGTATTAATGCGCCATCATTTCATGGGCAATTGTATGACCATCCATAGAAGATGGATAGTAGGTTGGCCAGTGTGTAACTTCTTCTAATAACGTTGCACGATCATCGCCTAAATAAATATGATAATGGCCTGCTACCGTTGGGAAGATACTGTGGTCACTGAATTGAATATACGCTGGCAGCCCTTCTGTCGGCTCTGCTAATTTAAAACTATAGCGTACGCCTCGATTGCCCTTTTCATACGTTAAAATTTCATGGCCATCATTAATGTAAGTACCTGTACGTTCTTGACCTTGGTCCGTAAACGTTACTTGATCGCCTGCAATGACAATACGCTCAATTGTTGTTTTATAGCCTACATCATAATAGTCTCTGTATTCATCGACAGTCATCGTGCCACCGTTTTTCACTTTATATTCAAACACTTCATCTAACGTACCATCCAGTAAATACGGGTAAACCGATTGCCAATCGCCTGCCCAATCCGTTAACTCACGCGCTTGCACTTGCTCTTCTTCAAAATAACCGGCATAAATTTTTTTCGCTGCCTCGTCGTCTGCGTGAGTATGGTCGTGGTCATGATCGTCTTGTTTAACCGCTGCACTTACCTCTTCTACGTTATTCTTTGCTGTATCCTCTTCTGCGTTACAGCCTACTAGTAATGCGCTCATTGCGAAAGCACCAATCCATTTGCTTGCCTTTGTCTTCATAATAAATTCTCCTTAAATAGTAATGATTACACTTTACGATTATAGAGATACCTTTTCTAGATGTCAATACAAATCGTAATTATTACTGTTAAAGAAAAAACTTCGTCTCAATAAAGAGACGAAGTTAAATTTGCGGCACCATTTATTCAACATCACAATGCATCGCTGCTTTTGCCTCTTGCCAAGGCACACTATACCCTTTGCCCTTCGCTAAGAAAACACTCGACGAACTATACAGCGGATCGGCGTCTTTGTTATAGCCGATTTGTTCGATGATTTGTTCTTTATTATGGCACGCATCATAGCCATCAAACATAAGTGTGAGCGCACCCTTGCCATTTGTAAACGCCGCAAACTGCGTGCTGTAATCCATAAAGGTCGCGACCGGTGCGCGGCCATGAATCGTGACACTGTCTTCCGTTAAGATAGGCGCTTCAAATGTGCCACTCGCTTGTTGAATATCACTCATCATACGCCCAATATACTCATTACTCGCCTTCATTTTAAAGCGGTAATACGGCTCAAGTAGGACATTTTCAACCTGTTCAAGCCCTTGTCTTAATGCACGGATGGTCGCCTCGCGGAAATCACCACCAGCTGTATACTGATTATGTGCGCGCCCTGTCAGTAACGTCACATGGATGTCTGTTACCGGAAAGCCGATTAATAAGCCGTGGTGCGCGCGCTCAAATAGGTGCTGTTCGATTAAACGCTGGTGCCCAACGGTTAAATGATCGGCATGGCACTGATTTGAAAACGTGATCCCCTGCCCGCGCGCATTTGGTTCAAGCTTGATATGTACTTCCGCATAATGCTTGAGCGGCTCAAAATGACCATAGCCGACTGCCGAAGCGTTAATCGTTTCTTTATACAAAATTTGCGGTTTGCCAAATGTCACCTCTACGAAGAAACGCTCCTTTAGCACTTCCACGAGTACCTCAAGCTGAATAACGCCCATCACATGCACCGAGATTTCCTGAAACTGCTCATTCCAGAAAACGCGTAAGCTCGGCTCTTCCGCTTCGAGTTCACGGAAGATGCGTGTCAATTCCTTCACATGCAGTGGCCCGTCATAATTGACCTTCGCTTGCAGTGTGGGCACCATATCAAACTGCGATTTTTCCGATGAAGCGCCAATCACATCCCCAATAATTGGTGTTGATAAGCCTTTGACCGCAAACAAATCCCCCGCCCTGACCTGCTGCACGGTCGTAAAGCTCGCGCCATTATAAAGCCTGATTTCCGTAATTTTTTCTGTCTTGTCGCCAAACGTAAATTCATCGCGGACGTTCAATGTCCCTGACATGGCTTTTAGAAAGGTTAAGCGCTGCTGCTCGTTATGGCGGATTTTAAAAACCGATGCTTGAAACGCTGCCTCTTCGTTAAAATCTGTTTTCGTTAGCTGATGCACGTCTTCAAAAAAGGCCATAATGCCCTCATCCTTTAAAGCAGAGCCGCCCATACAAACGATGGCCTGTTGCTTTTGTACAAGTGTTTGCAAGGCAGCAAAACTCGTTGCATCATCTAATTGATCGTCAAAAAACAACTCCATTAACACTTCATCGCGCTCCGCTAGCCATTCTTTTAGCGTAGGATTCATGCCGCTGTAAAGAAGCGCATCCGGTGAAAGCTCCTGACGAATCGCCTGCATTACGCCTTCCACATCCGCGCCTTCTCGGTCCGTTTTATTCAAAAAAATAAACGTCGGCACCACGCGCTGTTTTAAGAGCTGCCACACCGTTTCCGTATGCCCTTGAATGCCGTCAACCGCGCTCACAATAAGGATTGCCGCATCCATCACATGGACGGCGCGCTCCATTTCCGGTGCGAAATCGACGTGGCCTGGCGTATCGATCAGGTTATAGGTAACCCCGTCATAAACGAAGCGCCCCTGCTCGGCAAATATGGTAATCCCGCGTGCGCGTTCAATGGCATGATTGTCTAAATGGGCGTCCTGATGATCGACGCGCCCTCGTGTTTTAATAGCTTGTGTATGATAAAGTAATTGCTCACTAAATGTCGTTTTCCCGGCATCGACGTGCGCTAATACCCCGATTGTTTTATACAAAAAATCCACCGCTTTCAATGCCATTTTGAAAAAGTATAACACACCCCTCAATGAAAGAAAAAAAGAGCAGACAATGCTAGAAATGCTCAAATTCACATAAAGCAATATGCATCATTTTATGCAAGATGTAGACTGCCCCCTGCAAGCATAAATACAACCACCCCAAACGTTTGTACACTCTGTATAAAATAGTGTATAAACAATACACGACTAAAAAAGCGGCAAACATTGATTTCACAACGTTTACCACTTTGTGTTACGTGTCCAAACTTTGATTTGGGAACGTTTATGGGATTTATTTTGTATATTTTATAAATCGATGTTACACAATAGTCACTCGTTCTCTTATTGATACAAAAATTTTCTTCATCCTTATAGGTTAGCTAATTTACTACTTTCCCTTTGGCATTTAATATTTTAATTTCATAAGAGTCAATTTGAGGTACTGAATCGAATTCTTTAGATTGTAAGATTTTTTTTATTGAATCTTCAATTTCCATTGCCAATTCTTTTGCATTTTTACCTGTTCCTTTTATTGATGTATATATAGTAATGGATTTTTCAGAACTTGTAGTTATATTTTTATATACGTCGTAATCTGCTTTAAGAGCTTCGTTTAAAGGCTTTGTTATGAGTGAAAGTTCGTCATTAATTTTTTGTTGTTCTTCAGTCAAATAAGAAGATAAATCCAATCTCATTACAATAACTGTATAGTCTTTTAATATGGAAGATTTAATTTCATTTTTTGCAATGGATTCAATATTTTCTTTTACTGAATTAAAATAATCCTCATTCTCCGCAATTTGTACCCTCAATTCTTTCACTGAGGTCGAACCTACGGAAAACTTTAAATCCTCGTATTTCTCATGAATTTTTTCTGTTATTGAGTCTAATATAGAATAAGTTAGCTTTTCCTCTTTAGTTAATGAAGGTCTTTGTTCCCCTTTATTTGCAACAGCAGTATTGTCCTCTGAAGGCTTATTTAACAGGCTAAATGTTGTTATTCCCACTAGAAGTATTCCAATAATAATCAATATTCTTTTTAACATATAATCCCTCCGTTAAAAAGGTACGCCTTGTATACTTAAAAAATTCCATAAATCGTTCCCAAAACGTCCTTTGGTAACATTTCATTGAGATTCTATTTATATGTTACCTCCATTCAGATTGAGTGGATTGAACAGTCCTCTTTAAAATAAATTTTCACAGCGTCTCAGAGCAATATTTCTATAAAAAACAGCGACAAACACCGATTTTACAGTGTTGTCGCTGTTTGAAATGTTACCAAGCTTTTATTTGGGAACATTATTTAAATTTATTTTGTATGTTCTATTCAACTAAGAATCATTTAGTTCACTAATATGGATTGCATTAACAGTAACTACACCATTTAATTTAAACTTTGTCATTTGACTTTTAAAAATACGATTTATTTCAACTTGTGTTTGCTCAGTTACTGCTTCATTTGGAGCAATAATTTGTAGATTTACTTCATTTGGAGCATAAACCATACCAACTATACTGTATCCCTCTGCATAAGAGTATCCAGCTTTATCTAACTCTTTTCCGACCTGTTCAAAAAATCCACCATCTTTATTAAGTTCCTTGTAAAATGTATCTAATTCTTCTTGTTCCTGTGAAGAAGGTTGTTCTGCTGTATCAATATAAGTCGTTATCTTAATGAAAAAGTTCTGTCTATCAAAGTGATGCTCGCTTATTACCTGTTCAATTCGTTGTAGTAATTCCTCTGTAACCTTTTGGGTAACATTATATCTCGGCAATTTTACGTGTAGTAAATATTGATTATTTGGCAACTCTTTATTACTTAACCAAAGACCATAATCTAGTTCCATTAAACTATTGGATATTAGAACTACTAAATCGTCGAAATTTAATACCTCTGATGCCGTAACTTCTTGCGGAGTCTCTGATTTCATTTCATTTTCTGCACCTAAAACCTGATAATAAATAAAAGGTACTGAAACTAATAGTGAGGCACCAAGTACCTCAACAATTACTTTTCCTTTATTCAATGTAACATCTCCTTATGAAAAGAATATGTCATTCTAAATGAAATTATCTCCATTCAATTGAATAAGGGGGATTGGTCCCCAAAGTTTCATTTGGGAACGTTATTTGTATCTAAATGTATACTTTATTAGCTCTTGCTGTAAACATGCGACATCAAGTGAAAACGTATTTAATTTTCCAGTGCCGGATTTTTATCCAACAAAACTAATAAAACGCTATTCCGTAAATAATTGGAATAGCGTTTTTATATTTAAAAGTCTTTTGCACAATATATTTTTGTAGAAATTGTAAATGACAAAACAAAGCCAATCGCCGCAAGAGCTGGGACACTATAGCCTACAAGCTGCCAGTTAAAATCTCTTGGAATGGTAAAGCCTAGGTTTGCGAGAATTATCACGCCAAACGTTGGCACTAGAGCAATAGTCATGAGCATTATGCGACTTTTTTCTACGCCAAATTTGTAGATAAGCGGGAGCATAATAGCTAGTAGAATTAAACCTGTTAGCGCAATCATGCCATTTCCGATAAATAACTCCATCAGATCGATTGTATCGTTCTTAAAGAATGTCGCGATGAAGGTGATTACAAATGAGAGCGCAAAGCCTAGAACGATGAATATCAACGCGACAATATATTTTCCTAGGACGATTTGCTTTCTCGTCACAGGCAAGGTTTGGCCAAAGACATCCCATTTTGCCTGCTGATCATAGGAAAAGGATGAAATCGGAATCATCGCAAATAAAATAATCAGCATCCCCGCAACAAAGCTCACATCCGCCATTGTAAAGCTTAACACCGTATAAAAGGCTACAAATACAACGATTGTTTTTAAATAGCTCTGTAAATTTAATAAATCCTTTAACACTAAACTAATCATTTTTTTCACCTCGCACATAATACAGCATAATGTCTTCAATTGTAGGCGCATCAATCGTTAACTCAGGGTAGGCAAGCTGTAGTTGCTGCTTATCGTTCACTAACGCTTGCACCGAATAAGCTCCCTTCTCAAAGCCAATGACATGTGTTTGATCGAGCTTTTCGAATTGCTGCTCACTGCATTTCACTAAGCCGTACTTGTAAATTAAATCATCCTTCGTTTCGTTTAAAATGATGCGACCGTTATGCATAAAGGCAATATAGTCTGCGATTTTTTCTAAATCTGTTGTAATGTGTGAAGAAAGTAAAACCGAGCGCTCTTCATCGACAATGAAATCTTGAAAGATGTTCAAAATTTCATTGCGCACAATTGGGTCAAGACCGCTAGTTGGTTCATCTAAAATAAGTAACTTCGCATCATAAGAAAGTGCAATTGCGATGGATAATTTCATGCGCATCCCTTTTGAAAATTCCTTAAGCTTTTTCGTAATGGGTAAGTTAAATTGCTGTAAATAACGCTCAAATGTCGCTTGGTTCCACTTTTTATAAAGCCCTTTTAATACTTTTGCCATTTGCTTTGGCGACAGCTCCTCATGGAAAAAGCTCCCTTCCATGACGATAGCGATTTGCTGCATCACGTCTTTGTTTGATGCATCAAACGGCTGCCCAAATATCGTGATTTCCCCCGCATCTCTATGAATAGCACCGATCATTGCTTTAATGGTTGTTGTCTTTCCAGCACCATTTTCGCCGATTAATCCAACAATGCTACCTTTTGGGATTGTTAAGTTCACGTTGTTTAGTGAAAAGGTATTATAATGCTTCGTTACATTTTTCAATTCTAAAATTGCGTTCATTGGTCTTCTCCTTTATAGCTTAATGACAGCATTTCCATTAATTCCTCTAAAGAAATATCACTCATCTTGGCCATGTCGACGGATTTTTGTAGTAGCGCTTCGATGTTTTTAAGCTGCTCTTCTCTAATAAAATCCATATTGCGAGACGCCACAAAGCTACCCTTTCCTTGCACGACTTCAATAAAGCCATCGCGTTCTAGGTCTGCATAAGCACGCTTTGTAGTAATGACACTAACCTTTAATTCCTTTGCGATCACACGAATGGATGGCAATAATTCACCTTCTTGTAGCTGGCCATTCATAATTTGTGCTTTAATTTGCGACGAGATTTGCTCATAAATGGGCTTATCACTCGCATTACTAATAATGATGTTCATAACACACCTCGTGTTCTTAGTGTATATACCGTATATACACACTATAATTTTTATGTACAGTTTTGTCAATAAAAAAAACGCTTCGAACAAAATTGTTCGAAGCATTTCTGTGACATCCGCCAGAGGCTTAACTTAATTCATTGGGGTTTTACCCCAATGAATTAAGTTAAAATGGTAATTATGACAGGTTAAATTGTCAAATCCCTTTATTGTTCTTCTCTGAATATAATTTTAATACAAAAGTGTCAAATTTGGATTGTACTGTCCCGAATGTAGCTTTTTAGTAAAGTTCGATTAAAAGTAAGTTGCAAACGTTTGTATCTTTATTTATCTATATAACGACCGACTTGTATAAAGGGGAAGGTTCTTATTCAAGTATTAAGTATACGAAATCTGTTAAACTTCCTAAAATATACTATTTTTCTACTAATAACAAATATTTTGTAAATATGTAAAAACTAAGTTTCACTTGTTTTTTAATATATATTACAATTAAGTGGTTAGTTGGAAAAAATCATTTATAAATGAAGGAAGAATATAAAAAAATTATATACTTATTTTTACTAACTATTTCAGTTTATGCATTTAGTTCATATGAATTATTTGCTGAAAATTTAGAGACACCTTTCATTACAGAAAGTAATATATCTGTTGATAAAGAACAATCTTTTGGGTTAAATGAAGCCTCAATATTATTTTCTCCTGAATCTTCAAATGATGAAATAAAAACTAAGGTTTAGATTTTGCAGGAGGAAATATTGTATGTAAAACAAGTGGTAAAGATGCTTATTGTGATTGGGTAATTAAAGTAAAGGGTGATTATATCAACGTTAGTAACGTAGAAGTTATTCTGAAAAAGGACTCCGACTTTTTAAACGGTGGATGCAAGACTTATAAAAACTACTTTTTCAATTATTGATTATATACACCTTCTCCTTTATTGAAGATCAAGCAGGTTTTTATAATTTGCCAAAAGGTCATTACAAGGCATACCTTGGAGGAACCTTCAGAACTCTTGCAACCTGAACGTATTCTGCGTTGGCAAGTAACCCTTCTATTTTCGAAATCGAAGAAAAGCGAGGAAAAGATGTATGAATTGGATCCAAGAATGTAACATAAACTTGTCTACGAATGATTTAGAAGAAAGCGAATATGTTGATTTTTCAATAGAAGATATCCCTGATATTGAAAAAATCAATAAAAAGTACAATGTTTTAACAGAATTCTATATTTCCCTTACAGCAAGATTTCCCAACTCACGTGCTTCAATTTTTTTAAATGAAACAAAAATATCTGTCGAGATATTAGAGTCTGTAGTTGCACATTTCAATAATCCAAAAGTAGTAACAAACGGTAAAAATCCAATCAAAATAATACTAAAGAACCCTAAAACAAGTTCCGTAGATCACATTCTTAAAAAAAATAGAAATCCAATTATCGAAGACCTTTTTGACTTCAATAAAAACTATAGTTTTAGAGAGTGGACACCACCTAAAACATACAAAATTGTACCAGATAAAGTGGAAAAATATGAAAATGATGATTTCGATTCTATTTTACCATATTTATATAGGTGTAATTCCCAACCATTTTTTATTTTTTCAATAGATGATTGGGTTCTAAATGATTCATTAAAAAATTCATTAGCAATTAGATATTTTACCCATAAATTTAAAGAGGTTTATTTATGGGTAGATGATGATAAAAATGTGACAAATATTCAACTTGCTTTTTAAGTTTACTGTAGTCCATTACCATTTTTATTTACTATCCACAATCGCCTTAGCAGCAAGACTTAGTAAATCAGCATCTGTAATCAAAACATTGTCGAGTTTTTCTTGCCACATTTTATTAGCCCCCTACAGCTGTGTCTACAATAACTTGATGCTACTGATTGTAGTAAAATTGCTCACAACCGAGATAACCTTAATAAAAAATGTCACAGCGAATTTAATTTTTAGTACAAAAAAAGATTAGCAGAGTGTTATGTAACCCGTTCAGTTCAGTGGTACAAACATTGAAAATAGCATTGGAAATAGCAGAATATTGACAAGGAAATTACCACTACAATCGACACGAAAATTAGCATAAACTTTGACACATAAAAGGACTTAGTTCACCTAATGAACTAAGTCCTTTTTAAATACTTTGGTATTCAATATTCAACAAAAGCTCCAGTAACACCGTAATAATTAACTAATCCAAGTCTGTTTCACTTCTTTTGCTTTCCATTTATTATCTTTATGATGAACTGTAACCTCTACTCCAACTGCTCCTAAACCCGAACGATACTTAGAACCCTCAAAAAAGATATTATCGTTTACCTTAAATTCAACTTTTTCTATTCTAAGGAGTACACCATCCAAAGACAATGTATCTTGATTGTATAATCCCTTTTCTTTAAGCTGTTCGAAAGTAGCATCCATCACATCGACTTTATATTTTTCTTTAAAATAACTTAATATTTCTTTTTTACTATCTTCATCCACATCATCAAAATTACTCATATCAATAGCTATATATTTCATTTCACTACTTAATGCTTCATCTTGTTCCATAATAGAGTCCAATGCAACAGTATATATTTCTCCTAAATGTTCCTTTGGTTCTAATCCAGTATTGCAAGCAGATAGCAAAAACAACATAATAAACAGAATACTAAAAAATCTAAATTTCAATTTTATCCCTCCTTTTCTTATTTGACGGTATAATTTTAATTTCGTTACAAAAAACCACTTATACGATACAATCGTATTGTAAATATTCCCTAAAACGTTGTTTTTTTAAAATCTCGGTGTTGCAATTTATAATTCAATTGCACCTGTTAAATTTATTCATCTTTTATAGATAATATCTTCCCAAGAATACACTTTAGTCGCTAATCCAAGTCTTTGAGCAGGTGTTTCATCCTTTCCATTAGATTTAAAAGTCAGACAGAAGTTATAGTACGTTCGAAGAATTGTAATCGCCATTTGAGAATACTTGGGATTAAAATTCGCATAAATGTAACTTTTTCCATCTCCACGAGCCGTTACGAGAGGTCTTTCTAAAATAGACAATCTTCTACGTACTGTCTGAAAAAAGGCATTAATCGCATTGTCATCAACTTGTATAAGTGCGGTTGCGAGTTGATATTCCGTTAAATGATTTAGGTCAGTCAATACATCCAGTTTTCGATTCCCTCTGTCCTTTGAGGGAATCGGATGGTCTATCCGATTTCTTAGTTGTTTATAATAAATTTCACTATTAGGTGCGACATTCCTTTCTTGGAATTGATGGTGTTTAAGTTCTTCTTCCAAATACCACACTGCAAGTTCTTCAAGATTACGATAGATATAACCATTTGCCTTCGCCCAATGTTTTAGCTCTGATATAGATTGTAAGTGTAAGTCTTTCGCTTGTTTTCTTGTCAAACTTTTATCCGTTAAACAAAGGAAGTAGTGACCATTCTTATTTTTGATTTCCTCTTTAAAAACACTAAAGATTGATTTTTTTAACGAGTCATCTTCATCGGAGATAAATCGCCATTTTTTCGCATTTATCATTTGTTTTAACAACCAAAAATGAGCAATGCTTGTATAGGTTTGTCCTACGTGAAGACCATCTACAAAGTTGCTCCTTAAATTAAACTGCTCTAATTCCTTTAAATATTCTTCTCTGGTTTGTGTGTCATTTAGTGTGGGTTCAATAGGAGCGGTTCCGTATCTTCCAAACCTTTCATATCTCCTTAAATAACCAGCCAGATGGTCTTCCTTATAAGTCAAGGTATTTGAAATAACATCCTCCAAAGAAATATCCCAATCAAAGCATAAATCTGAACGGAATACGTATCGAGAGTCTTTATCGGCAGAAGCAACAATATAGGTTGGTAATTGTTTGTCTTCGATAGCCGTTCCTTTATTCTTTCCTCTTCCTTTTTTTAAGACATTATTTAAAACATAGTGCAGTTTATCTGTTGTTATCCACATTTCGGGAAATTCGGTTTTCGCTAATTTTTTCGTTTCGTGAGTTTCCAAAAATTCAAGGCAACATCTATATAGCCATTCTAATTTCTGATAATACGTTCCTTTAGCAATTTCTAATATTTCACAAGCTCGATTGATAGGAACCTTATTAACGAGCAATTTTGCGAATGTCGGCAAAATTTCATTTCGTTTTTGATTAAACTTTAAATTCTCCTTTTTGCTTGGTAGTACACTTGTAATCTTTTTGCATGATTTACATTGATAGCGTTGAGAGTTAGCTGAATTTTTACCGCGTTTATAAAAACTTTCTGAATTCGATTTAGGTGTATGATGTTCGTTTGGACAAGCAGGTTTGTGAAAGTCGTATTCTTTTGCTACGGGTAAAAGCGAATTGATTCTAATTAATCGTTCAATTTCTTCTGCAACAGACCAATTTGAAATAGCGATAGTTGAGCAGTTATTGGTGGGGGGAGAAGTAGGGTCAACACGTTCAGGATTACAAATCATAAAATTGGCATCTCTACTACTTCCAGATATTTTATAACGATAAGGCTTTGATTTAATTTCAAACCGTTCCTGTGGCAGACCGTAATTTTTGCACAAAGGGTTTGTACAGGCGTTAAATTGAATTTCGTGTATTAATCCTTTGTATTTAAGTGTAACAGGATTAAAAGCGTTCTTGGTTCTAAGTGTATTGAATTTTTTGGGAGTTAAATTGTCGTATTCAAGATTGCGACTTTTCAATTCGTCATCCGAAATAGGTAAATCAATTTCAATAGCACGAAGATGGGATGGAAAAAGCTCCTTATAAATCATACTCGTTCAACTCCAAATCTTTGAGTATTCTTCTGTTGTTTCGTTTCTTTTTAATATGCACTTTGAAATTTTCATCGAGAAGTAAATTATCCAAGAATCGTGCTACAACTTCTTCTTCTGAATAACCTGTATATTCAGCGTAGTGTTCAACCAGTCGAATGGTCTTTTGAGGTAGTGACCAATTAACTTTAGATGTTTTTAAGTTTTTCGGTTCAATAAACTTCAATTTTAACACCTCTTTTAACATTATAATTAACAAACTAATTAGCATGATTTTATCACATTACAATAACTATTGTTATCCTGTTAATATTATTGCCAATTAACCTGTTAAAAATACTCTAAATCCACAAGAAAGCCTTATGTATCAATAAAAAATAGACTGCTAATTGTTGTGCTAATTAGCAGTCTATTTATGTGTTTAATTCTTATTTTGTACCAGACAACTGAACGGGTTAAGTGTTATGCTAATCCTTTTTTTATACTCATTTAGAGTAAATCGGTCATTTATCCCTTTTAAAAATGATAATCATCCTCGCAAATTACGACTGCTTTTGGCTCATACGGCTCAATATGCACAAGCGTTGTCGCAAAAGGATCGAGCTGCTGCACCGCTTTTTCGATTTGCTCGGTGATGGCATGTGAGTCACGGACATTTAAATGCGGATTCACACAAACCGTGACATCGATTAACGTTAAGCTCGCATGATGCCTACCTCGTACTTCAACAACTTCACGTACGCGCGGGATGTCTGCCACATGTTTTTCAATCGACGCAATTAACTCTGGGTCAAAGCCATCTGTTAATGAAAAGACGGCTTCTTTGAAAATTTCAATCGCCGTTTTAATAATAATTAAGCCAATAACAAATGCCGTAATCGTATCGACAATGACAAACCCTAAGATCGCCGCTGTAATCCCGATCGCTGTCCCAATACTGACTAACGCATCGGAACGGTTATCATACGCCGCTGCTTTGACCGCGCTACTATTAATCCTTTTGGCCAGCGCAATATTGTATTTATATACCGCAAACATGACAACCGCACTGAATAATGCCACAACAATCGTAAGTGCTCTCGGCTCCTGGTTAATTGGGTGCATGATATTTTTGACCGCTGTAATTAATACTTCAATCCCAACATAAATCATAATGAATGAGGCGATAAGTGAAGAAATCGTCTCTGCACGAAAATGACCATAGCGGTGATCATCATCAGGTGGGCGCTGTGAAATTTTCAAGCCGATTAACACCGCAATCGACGCAATAATGTCCGTTGTATTATTTAATCCGTCTGCCTTTAACGCTTCTGAATCGCCCATATAGCCGACAATTAATTTCAGTGTGCTCAAGAAAATATAGGCAATAATCGACAAATAAGCCCCTTTTTCTCCAGCACGTAAGTTTGTATACTGCTCCAAAGTGTTTCCTCCCCGAAAAACATCTGCAAACACGAAAGAGGTTACCCCTTTTCAAAAATAGAAAAGGAGTAACCTCTCGAACATGTAGTTTTCATTTATTATAGCAAAAAATCGGACAAAAAACGACTAATAGTTATTGATTTTGTTGTATTGTAGATAGTTCTTGAATTTTTTTCAAACATTCTTGAAGTGACAATTCAACATATAATGTAAAAAGGTATTACGTATAAAGTATAGAAATAAAGTGATAAGACGGACAGGAATGAAGTTAAATAGAAACATTTTTTACCATTACCCCAATTATTTTTTGGGCGACAATCTACGTGGGTATCATTTGGAGTTGCACCTTTTCTTATACGCTGGACTCTTAGCCTAATTTCTCTATAAAACACAAAAAATCGAAACTGCATGACGCAATTTCGATTTTTTGTGTGGACTACGTGCCATAATCGCAATCTACGGCCGTCTACTAATACATCCGTTCCCGTTACATAAGATGCGCATCATTTAGGCTAATTTCAACGGTGGTACAACTTTTACAGCAGCGTGCATGGTTACTCCAATTACTCGCACCGGTTGCAACTGACTTCATTTAGCGCACCTTTGAACGGTACGTTGGAGCTACCTCCGTCTCCTTTGGCGCTTCATGTTTCCAATATTCAAAGCTCTTTAAAAAATAATGAAGCTCTTGAAATGGAATCGTTAATCCACAAGAAACAGCCTCTTGCACAACCTTTGATGCAAGCTCAGCATCCTTTTTTAACATCGCTAATCGGAAGCCACGCACAAAATGTAAATCCTCAGCGCTTAGCTGAAGCAGTCGCTCAAATAACAGTAAAAACTCCTGCTCCTGCTCCGTCACCTTTTGGTCCTGAAACGCATATTCGTACAAATCAAGCATGAAAATATATTTGTATCTAGGCTCCACGATCATTGCGAGTATTTGATAAATAACATCCGGATCAGCATTAATTGCAATTTCTATCGCTGTTTTACGAAACTTTGATGGTAGACCTAGTGCTATAATTTCACGCTTCAGCTGTTTTTTCACGATTTCACTCGGATATCCATTCACACATGCTAGCATCGTATAACCAATTGCATAGGCCTCTCGCATTGCTAACGGCTCCAAGGCTAAAGGGTGATGATCATCAAACATTTCACTCTCCACCTGGCGTAAACTTTCTAAAATCGGCATCTTATTTCCCCCTTTTATCAAATACGAATAGTAGCTGAAAACCCATACTACAAATCGCCCTCTTTAGAAACATACGAAAACTGTCCCTATTCGAACTAGTCGCCCCTTAGGTTACTTTATAATATTATCTTACAGTATCCATACTATTATGTAAAGAAATGGTAATACACTATAGTTGCTACCGATTATGAATCAATCTATCGCCAAAATCTTCATCAAACAATGCATGTTGTCATTATAATGGCGTGAATTTACGAGAATTTGTGGTGAGGGGTAAGTGCGGTTTCTAAAACAAGCCGTTCAGTTTAAAAGCTGAACGGCTTGTTTAGGTTATTTAATTTACCCGAGATTATTTGAAAGAACCTTCAAATAAAATTTCTTCTAATGGGCGACGACTTGATGGTGTTTCGCGCGCTTGTAATTCGGGAGAAAGCAGTTCTTTTTCACCTTGGTAACCAATCGCGATTGCTAATTGTACATCGAAGTTTTCAGGAATATGTAATGCTTCCTTCGCCACATCTTTATAAATACCGCTCATTGGATGAGTGATTAAGCCTTCTTTAGCTGCTTGTAATGACAGGAATCCCCAAGCTGCGCCAGCATCAAATTCATTTGATCCTTTTGTATTATCAGAAACTACTATTGCTAATACGGGTGCATTTTTAGCCCATACTAAGTTTCCTTCCATTAAGATTGGATGGAATTTTTCAAGGTCCGCTTCTGTTTTAGCAACGATGAAGCGCCAAGGTTGGTTGTTACCTGAAGATGGTGCCCAACGAGCTGCTTCGAATAGTCGATTTAATACGTCGTCAGCTACTGGTTTGTTAGCATAAGAACGTGGAGACCAGCGATTTAAAAATAAGTCTGCAATTTCGTGTTCAGCTTTACGGTAATCTTTTGCTTGGAATGTCATGATAAAATCCCCCTAGTTGTATTTAACTTCCTTTTACATTTTAAATTATTTAAACAAGTTTGCAAGGAAAAAGACTTACAAAAAGTAAGCACATTATTGTAAGTAAGTTATGTTAAGAACTTTAGAAATTGATGGAGATATATTAGAGGATTGGAATTAAAAATTTTAAGGTTATCTTCGTATCGCAATCTGTTTTCCTATCTAAGTTTTTTAGCCTTTAATAACTTTCTTCTGTCATTAAATCCTTATTTTAGTAAAAAAATCACTAATCAGATATTTCCTTGATAATTTAATGCTATTATTCAATTATACTTAAACATAAAGGAGTACATAATGAAAAAAATTATTATGACATTGATTCTAGTTTTAATGCTAGCAGTACCAACCCAATCATTAGCAGCTGTGCAGTTTAATGACGTAACAGATCGCACGCAAAATGGGATTTTAGAGAAGTTGGTTGCGGAAGGTTTAGTAAGTGGGACAAGTGCTAAAACATTTACGCCAAATCGAAAAGTTACACGCGGTGAAATGGCCGTATTTTTAAACCGTGCGTTTGATTTAAAGGCAGTTCGTCCTGTTGGTACGTTTAAAGATGTGCCGAAAACGCATAAGTACTACAGTGCAATTCAAGCATTATACCGTGCGGACATCATTAACGGTGCAGATGGAAAGTTCATGCCAAATAACCCAGTTACACGTGAGCAAATAGCAATCGTGTTCACGCGTTTATTAAATTTAAAAGTAGAGCAGACGACAAAATTTAAAGATGTGCCAAAAACGCATGTTTCAAATATGTTTGTGGGTGCATTAGTAGCAAAAGGCATTACATCAGGTTATACAGACGGCACATTTAAACCGAAAACACATGTGACACGTATGCAGTTTTCAACATTTTTATACCGCTCTTTATATGGGAAAGAGCCTGTTCTTGCTAATCGTAAAATAACATCGCTTTCAAAGTATTCGGCGACGAAACTTAGCTACGCGAAATATAAACACAATTTCTTCAATGAAACTGACTATGTATCATTTAACATTCTCCGTAACGGCGATTCGGAGTTTAAAGACTGGGACATTAACATGCGTGGTTTATCCGTTTATGTAGAAGGATCGGACTGGGTTTTCTTTAATTTATATGATATTGAAGGAATGGAAGAAAATAAAGTTCGCACACAAAAAATCACAGATATGAATGACTTTGTTACACAGCATACAGAAAAAACAAAAGTAATTTTCGATCAGCCAATCAAAGTGGACGGCAAAACATTCACTAACGCATTAAAGGTAACATCTACCTATTCATATGGCTCTACATGGACTTTTTATGTGATTGAAGGCTATGGTATTGTAAAAGTGTTTGAAAATGCAAAAGTTATGTGGGAATTAGTTGATTACGACTTACGTTAATTTACAGGTTGCCAAAATTTTTTGATAGCACATTCAAATAAATGGGTGCAGCATTTGGCGTGAAGGTTAATCTCTGCGTCTATAAAGCACAAAAACTCGAAACTGCATGACGCAATTTCGAGTTTTTGTGTGGGCAGATATAGCAGGTCCTTTTTAAAGAGTTAGTAGATGTAATCAAATATTTTTTGATAACCAGCGGGTAATACGGAAGCGATGGTTACACCTATTACAATTGAAGTCGTTGAAAAAACAATAAATTTCTGAAGTGATATTTCCTTCCTCTTATAAGCAATGATGAATACCTTTATCATAAAATAGACAGTAATAATTATAATGATGGCAGAAAAAACACTAGTTAATAATACTTCCATTGAATACCTTCTTTCATATAAGTATTTCAACTAAATTTTACCACCCAATTGATCTGCTTGATATAAAATTATAAGTAAAAAGCGACTGTATAATTCTACGGTCGCTTTTTACTCGATTTTGATTGTTTGTGGACAGACACTAACCCTGTCCCAGCCCCTACTATTTTATTGTTGATTCTGCTGCATAGCCTGACGCATACGTGCCATATTCGCGATCGTACCGCCATCTACTAATAGATCCGTTCCTGTTATATAAGATGCCGCATCACTTAGTAAAAATTCTACTGCTTTCGCGATTTCATCGGCATCGCCTTCACGACGTAATGGTGTGTGCGCTAACAGTACGGCCATTTGTTGGCTCTCTTCTTTTTCTTGACGGCCCATTGCTGTATCGATTGTTCCTGGTGAAATCGAGTTTAAACGTGCACCCTTTTCGCCCCATGCCCATGCTAAGTCTTTTACCATCTCGATCACTGCTAGTTTTGAAGTAGTGTATGACCCTCCAGGCGTACCTTGACTCATTTGTTCCATCGTTGCCATGAATGCTTCGTCTAATGGATTTTTTAATGCCGCGCGCATTTCAGGTGTTGCCGGTACCATATGTGCACTCATTGAAGAAATCATCACAGCCGATGTTTTTGGACCTGCTAAATGAATGAATTCATCTAAAATATACGCTGTCCCGACTGCGTTCACTTCCATAATTTTTTTCCAATCTGCCATTGTTGGTGAAAGACCTGCTGTGTGTACTAAACCAACGAGCTCTCCCATTGATGCAGCTTTGTCCGCAAGCGCTTTCACAGATTCACGTTTTGAAATATCGGCAATCATGTATTCCACTTGTACAGCACCTGCTGCTGTCAGTTCCTCAGCTATTTGTGCTAAACGTTCTTCGTTCATATCTGCAAGTAAAAATGCATTACCCTTTGCTAGGCGCATTGCTGTTGCTTTACCCATACCGCCTGTACCACCAGTAATTACATATAAGTTCGTCATGTGGAAACCTCCAATTCTAAAGTTACCTTCATTATATTGCACGTTTTCGTTCGATTCAAACAACATTGTGTAGTAAAGTGTCTATAGAAGGAGCTGAAATTATGCATAAGCGCGAATATCTTGCACACCATTCTATGAAGCAATACATTCTAACCTCGTATAGAGAACTATTAAAGACGCACGCACCTGATAAAATTTCAGTCAAGCAAATTGCTACACATGCGGGTGTTAACCGATCGACATTTTACTTACATTTTCAAGATAAATATGAAGTGTTACAGCTCATCACAGAGGAAAAATTAGCGCAATTGGTTTCCTATTATTATGGGACAAATGAAAGCGATGATGACCCGAAAAACGTGACCATACAAATTTGCACACATATTTATCAAAATAAAACGTTTTATAAAGAGCTCTGCCAGGATGATGCTTTCAAAGATCGCCTGTTTCATTACCTATATGAAGCATTATTCATACATATCCAGCATGAAGCGATTGCGACGTTTACGGCATACGGCACAATGGGCTATTTTATCGAATGGATTAAGCAAGATTGCCAAAAACCGATTGACATGATTGCCAGTGATTTAGCGAGTATTTCGAACGCTCAATCAGTAATATCAAAAATGTAGCGCTATGTCACCGATGGACATAGCGCTATTAGTTACTGAACTTTATAGATTTCGAGTAGTTGCCCATCATAATTTAACAGCACGGCATTCAGCTGCCCGCTCATATAGCAACCACCATCAATTGCAATATAGCGTTTATCTTCACTTACCCAGACATCATTTGATTCATGAATATACGAAACTGGTGTATGGCCGAATACATTAACGTATGGTGTTTTGTTGGCTTGTAAAAAGTGTTTGCGTATCCAAATAAATTCCCGTTCTGTTGTTTCATCGAGCGTCGCAAATTCCGAGTTAAAGCCGGCATGTGTGAATAGTACATTACCGATAATCTGATGAGTTGGTGCTGTCGCTAAAAATTCGAGCTGCGCCTTGAAATGCGTTTTCACTGCTTCAGCTTGTACTGGATAGGACTCGTTCGAAGTAGTATCCGGCAGTTGTGCTAAGAGATTTTGCATCGTTTCTAAACCACCGTTGACATAATAATGCACCTGCTTTTCAGTTGGATTATTTAAAAAGTTCAACAGCATGTCTTCATGATTGCCTTTAAGAAAAACGACTTTATCGCCATATGTTTGATTAAGTTCGATCACTTTTTCAATGACCTGTAAGGATTGTGGCCCTCGATCGATTAAATCACCTAAAACCACAAGCGTATCCTCTGGGTTCCAATGCGTTAAGATTTCTTCAAACTGTTTCAAATGTCCATGAATATCACTTACTACGAATAGATTGCTCACAAAAATCATCTACCATTCCTATTTCCAATTAGTGGAACATATATTTCATTTCTTCTATAATACCACGTTGTAATTATTTATTTTCAGAAATGTTTAGTAATAGCCTATTTGTGTGAATATACTAACTAAAATGGAATTACTATACAAAAGGAGTGTCAAATGATGAATAATGAAAAATTTGATGTAATTGTTGTTGGTGCTGGGATGGCAGGCGTTTGTGCAAGCTTAGAAGCAGCTGAACAAGGACAAACAGTGTTGTTAATCGATGTGGCTTATGGTGGTGGTACAAGTGGAATTTCTGGTGGTGTCGTATATGCGGGTGGTGGTACAAGTACTCAGCTTGAAGCAGGAGTTGAGGATTCAATCGACAATATGTACAACTATTTAATTCAAGAAACGGCTGGCGTTGTAAAAGATGAAACGGTTAGACGTTTTTGTGAGGAAAGTCCAGCTTCAATTGATTGGCTTAAAGCAAAAGGTGTCAAATTCCAAGGGACCGTTTGCCCATATAAAACTTCTTATCCAAACGATCAATTTTATTTATATTACTCAGGCAATGAAAAATCATATCCGTATAAAAACCACGCAACCCCTGCGCCTCGTGGACATCGTACCGTTGCGAAGGGGCTTGATTCAGGGAAGGTGTTAATGGAAACGTTACTTAACTATGCAAAAAAACAGCCAACTATCACATTTCAACCTTTATGTAAAATTACGGATTTAATTGTTGAAGACGATGCAGTAGTAGGCATTAAATACCGCGGCGTTAAAAATTTCACAAATGAAAAACATACTCGCTATTCAAAAATTGGAACGAACTACGGGAAATATATCAAGCCACTCGGAGAAAAAATGGATAAACTCAGCAATTCTATTTGGGAAGAGTCGGCAAAAGATTACGAAGCCTATGCAACTGGCGTTATACTTAGCTCAGGAGGCTTTATTTTTAACAGTGAAATGGTGAAAAAATATGGTGGCAAAGCAGATCATACGATGGCACTTGGAACCGTTCATGATAGTGGCTACGGTATTCAATTAGGTCAAAAAGTTGGTGGAGATGTTGCTCATATGGACAGTCTATCTATCTGGCGCTTCTTGTCACCTCCTTCTGATTTCATTCGCGGCGTCGTAGTTGATGGTAACGGACAAAGGATATTAAATGAAGATTTATACGGAGCAACATTTACTAAAAAAATGGTTGATCAGCATGATGGAAAAGGCTATCTTTTTGTTGACCGTGAAATTTGGGAAGCAGCAAAGCGTAATGGGCCAAAAGAGTCACTATCATTCCAAGCATTAATGATGCAGTACCTGTTTAAATTAGGTCATTACAAAGCCAATTCAATTGCTGAACTAGCAAAGAAAGTGAAGCTACCAGAAGAAGTAGTTGTGGACACAATTACTGAATATAATAACGCCATCTTTTTAGGCAAAGATGAGCCAATGCACAAAACAAATGAAGCAGCAACGCCTTTATTACGTCCACCATTTTATTGTGTAAATGTATCGATAAAAAATTCTCCGTTTAACCCAGCTCCGGCTTTAACTTTAGGTGGCTTACGTGTAAACGAGGAAACTGGAGAAGTGCTTCGTGCAGACGGTTCAGAAATTAGCGGTTTATATGCTGCGGGTCGTACTGCGGTAGGCATTTGCTCAAATAGTTATCTTAGTGGATTATCACTTGCAGATGGAATGTTTTCTGGACGACGTGCTGCACGTCATATAGCAAATGTAGCTTCTAGTGTGCACACAGTAGAAGTGTAATTAATTAAGCTGCAGCCAACCAATTGGGTGTAGATAATGAAAATGCCCACTTCCCAATCAAGTGGGCATTTTCTATTTGATTTGCTCATTTCCAATTAGCTTTTCCATCTAAAACTTAAATTCCATCTCGTCCACACAACCACTTTCCATGTCTTTAATGGCAATTTTATTGGCGTTGATTTCATTTTCCCCTAAGACAATTACTTTCCCGACATTTTCGCGATTCGCTTTGTCCATTGCCTTACGAACCTTTTTCCCGGAAAGTTCCACTTCCACACGCTTACCGGTTTTTCGGAAGAAGCTCGCTAGTTGCAAGGCTTGTTTTTCCGTGTTCATCGGGATAATATAAATGTCGATTTCACGTGGATTTTGTTCAACTTTCCCAGCGAGGTCAAGCGCGGTATAAATCACATCTAATCCAAATGAGATGCCGACTGTAGCGAATGATTCGTCGGTGCCAATCAGTCCCCCAATCGCATTATCATAACGCCCGCCACTCCCAATGCTTGATTTAATCTTGCCATCTGCTAAGAAAATTTCGTAAATCGTACCGGTGTAAATTTCTAAGCCTCGCGCTAAAAATGGATTGAAGATGCATAGTTGATCAATTTGCAGCGCTTGTAAATAATCCATTAATTCACGAACTTCCGTCACACCCTCAGCGATAAAACGATTTTGCTCCTGATAATTTTCAAAATACGCAAGGCTAGGTACGGCATCTAAAAAGTGTTCGATTTGGGCTAGTGATTTCTCTGTGAGTGAAAGTTCCTTTAATTCTTTCACTAATGTCGTGCGATTGATTTTCTCCATTTTATCTAAAATTAAAATGACACGATTCATGACATTTTCAGGCACCTCAAACATCTGTAGTAAGCCGTATAATAATTTGCGGTTATTGTATTGAATCGTAATTGGGACCGCTAACTCTTCAAACGCATCCATGGCCATCATCATCAGTTCGGCTTCTGCTGCTTGTGATTCGACACCCACGATATCGACATCGCATTGCGTGAATTCTCGGAATCGCCCTGCTTTTATTGGGCCATCACGGAATACCTTTCCGATTTCATAGCGTTTAAAAGGCATGGCAAGCTGTGGATTCATCGCAACGACCTTTGCGAACGGAATGGTTAAATCATAACGTAGAGCTAAATCACGTTCACCACGATCCGTTAATGTATACATTTCTTGCAGAATTTCCGCACCACCTGCATATTTCGACGCCATCAGCTCTGTGTAATTGATAATTGGTGTTTCAATCGGTTTACAGCCATATCGTATAAATGTGTCTTCTAATATGCGGCGAATTTTACGACGTACACTCTCTTGTTCTGGTAAAAAATCCTGTGTTCCACGTACATTTTGATAATCCATTTTCTTCATTTTCATTCTCTCCTTTTCATTTTAGGCAAATAAAAAAATCGTATAAGTATAAAGCTCCAAAACGGCTTTATTATACGATTTCACGACGAAAAGTCTTCCTATTCGATATTAAAAAATTAATAAAGATAGCAAGACTTTTATTTATGATGATGGTGTTTAGAACTAAGTGAAAGTTGCCAATTTGACTGCATAAAATCTTCCCCTTTCGATTTAATTACAGACTATACAGCAAAAATTTCCGATGCGCAACTTAATTTGCTAAAAATTCACAATTCTACGAAACGCGGTGGTTCGTTTATCCGTATAATAACTAATGAACGAAAAAGGAGGCTACGCGAATGTTACTAGGATTTTATAGTGGGCTTATTGTGTTTATTCTCTTATTTATTATCGTACTCGTAGTCTTCATCAAAACGTTGAAGCTAAAGCAACAAAACACGTTGCCAGCAATTATGCTCGGCGTTTTACTCGTATTTACACTCGTTGTTGCTAGCATTTATAGTGTTGACTTTTACTTTTTAAAAAGTGGACAAACCAAGTCAACGTCTGGCGCGTGTTCGCTTGAATATGTGACTGGTAATGGCAATAGTATGGATTCAACCGATGTGACGATTGGCGACAAAACTTATTCGATTAAGTCCAGTCGTTTTAAAGAAGTTGAAGATGGTCAGTACAATTGCACAATCTCGTATTTACCCATCACAAAAATTGTGACAGAAATCTCGCTCAGCAAATAAACCATGCGTGCGTATCAAAGAGATACTTACGCATGGTTTACGTTGTTATTCTTTAATAATAGCCACTAGCTCCTGAAACGCTTTTTTCGCTTCTGGAATTGGAAATACCGGGAAAACGTGATTCATTTTTTCGTACTCAAAATAATGGATATCCACGCCTTGTTGCTTTGCTTTTTCGAGGAGTAGCTGCGCATCCACATATAAGAGCTCTGCCGTCCCAACAAATAGCGTGATTTGGCCGATATCGTGAAGCTCCCCGTATAGCGGGCTAACAATGTGATTTTTGACCCCTGCGTTTTTTGCCCACATTTTCCCGAGTCTTTGCGCTCCTTGCACACCTAACATGGGATCTAGCTTTTCGATGTGCTCATAGCGCGGGTCCTCACCTGTCACATCCAGCCATGCGGAATGCAAGATTACATGCTGCGGTTGCTTTTTTCCTAACCGCTTCACGTCCTGCGCTAAGCCCAGCGCTAGCCCACCGCCCGCTGAATCACCCATGAATAAAAACGTTGTGTCATATTTTTCGAGAAGTCGGTCATACAATGCATGAATCGCCTCATAGCATTCTACAACCGTATAGCGTGGTAATTTCGGATAAATCGGAACAACAATCGTAAATTCTGTTGTACGGGCAAGCTTCACCAAATAGCGCCAATGAAAGCTTAATGGGTCATTAATGTACGCACCACCGTGAAAATAGTAAATCACTTTTTCTGGTTGACGTTGTTCATTAATCGTATAATAGCGCATGCCATTTATTTCGTTTTTCAAAATGTCCTGCTTGACCCGGTAGGATTCATCTAATTGATATGCTGGATCGTTGTATTTACTCGCAATAAAATCATCCATCAACTGTGCATGTTGAAATTTTTTCTTCGTTCCGCGCAATCGTAAAAACTTTTCAAATGCTACACTTTGCCAGCTACGCACAAAACTCCCCCTTTTAATTTCCTTACAAAAACAATCTCATTTACTTGTTTTAAAGAAAAATTAAGTGGTTCCTGTTCATTCAAAGGTCCAATATTATCGAAAAGTGGAATTTGCTATGATTTTATTAGAATTTAAATCGAGGTGATGACGTTGGATATTATTCTAGTAAAACTTCAAACAAACCAATTGAACGCTATGAAGTTTTTTTATGAAAGTATTTTAGGTTTTAAGGTTCTTGAAGAAGCTCATAATAAATTTACTATTCAAACTGGATTAACTGTCGTTACGTTTAGCGATGAACGGGTAACCAAAAATCCTTTCTATCATTTTGCTTTTGATATTCCAAGTAATCAATTTAATAGTGCTAAAGAATGGATTAAACAGAAAGTACAGCTTTCTACTGAAAATGATGAAGATGAAGTTTATTTCGACAGTATTAAAGCAAGATCACTTTATTTTGAAGACCCTGCTGGTAACATTGTTGAATTTATTTCACGGCTTGAGGATAGCCCAAAAAGTAATTTACCTTTCACAATTGACCATGTCATTAAAATGTCTGAAATGAGTTTAGTTGTTGAAGACAAAATTACTGTTGCCAATGAACTAAACAAAATGGCCTTATCTGAACGGGATCAACAACAGATTTCAACGAATTCACTTTCTTTTATTGGTACTAGAAAGCACCCTGTTTATTTGTTATTAGTAGATGCTAAAAGAAGATGGTTTTTTTCAAAAAAGGAAGCTGTTGTATACCCGCAAGAAATCCTTTTAGATTCAGGAATCCAAATCACAATAGACGATAATCTTCAATTTCACATAATAAAATTATAATAGAAAAATGCCCCAATAACTGATAATACAGCGATTAGGGGCATTTGAATTGAGAGTAAAAATTCATTTAGCTTATTGTCTTTAACAACATATGCATAGCTCTCTTAATTTATAAGAATAAACAGCTTTTTTCGAGATTGATACATGCTTTCGAATAACTAACTTAGCCTTCACTAGAAAATAAGCTTTGCAAGCGCTCTGGGATTCTCGCTACCTTTTTGTTTTTTAAGTCATAGAAACAGCCCTTTTGCTTGCCGATACAATGCACTTTATCAGTCGCAATTTCAAATTCCATTTCCCAGCTGGATTGCCCAGACTTCACCATCCAGCAACGTCCAATCGGTTGATCAAAAATCGTTAGCGGCACTTTATAATCGATTTCCGTTCGCATTAAAATCGGTGAAATTTTGATTGCCATCATTTCTGCTAAAGGATAATGTTCGTTTAAAAATGCCATACGTAAGTCTTCAAACCAACGTACGTACACAATATTACTGACAATCCCCATTGCATCAATATCGTAGGCATTAATTTGAATATCCTTTTGTGCTAATAATACTTTCTCCATTTGAACTCCCCCTATAAGTCTTCCACAAGTATTTGCGCCTGTTTAGGCATAACGTCTAATGACCTTTGTTCCCCATTTTCAAGCATGATTTCAAGTGTAGATGCCGTATTGTCATCTGTAACAAAAACAAGCAACTGGTCGTTATGACTCAGATGGACCACATCCGCATACGCAAATTCTTCCATTAGTTCTAAACTGTAGCCCCCCTCAAAATAATCAAACACGGCAATCGCCAGCTTTTCATCGACCTTTAACCCAAATACCGTAAAGCGGCCGTCTTCATAATAGGCAAGCTTTTGAATTTTATCTATTGACTGACCGAGCTGATAAATTTCATTATAATGAAGTAATAATTCTTGCCACACATCTTGTTGCTTTTCTACGGGATTACTCCAAGTAGCTATCTGCACGACTTGTTTATTATCTTTCACGCGCATCATGACGCCGCGATTTGGTGTACGCACATCATTAATATAAAAATCCCCGGCGGCAATGCCTAGCTCATATTCTTCCGGAATGACATTAAATTGTTGCGTAGGATACTGTTGTTGTAAATATTCACTCAACTCAGCATAACTTTTTTTATGTTTATATTGTTGAATCGATGGAAAAGCAAAAAAATAGATACTGTAGCTGATAATTAAAAGCGTACTGATCACGAGCGTAACCTTTTTCCGTTTTCTAAAAATCAATGCCACGATTACAATGACTACGAGCATACACGCACCGATAAAAAGAAAGCCAATCAAATCCCCTGGCATCATTGCACTCACCCCTTAATTTGCTATAATTGTAATTATAACGCAAAGATTCAGAATAGAGGAGATGAACAGACAGCATGAATGATTCTGGCCTTTGGATTAGTTTAGGGATCAATTTAGTCATTATTTTAATACTAACAATTGGATTCAGAAGATATTATCGTAATAAACCGAAAGTCGATCAAGGTTTTAAAATTGCCTATTACGGCTTATCTTATCGCCGAAAATTTTGGCGTACGATTTATTCACTTCCATTGCTACTTGTTTATATTGTGCTCATGTATTTTTTACTAGGTTTGGACGCATTATTTATTGGTTTTGTCATTTTTGCCGGCATCATTTTTATCGTGCAAGCCTATTACAATTACGTAAAATGGCAAGAGGAAGAAAAATTAGCTTAACATTGGCACATCGCTCTTAGGTGGTGTGCTTTTTTTCATTTATTTTATTTTGAGGCATTCCTGTAATGGATAGGATATTTCCACGTTACATTCTGCCCAAATTTATACCCAGTGTAGTCGCGTCTTCATAGCTATAATTAGTTAATTCCAAGCCCATTTCATATAAATCACACTGGGTCTATCTTTCAATTTTCATAGTCCTTATCTTTATTCAATTTTTTTCTTTAACGTTTAATACATATTAAAAAAGCAGTGAAACGGGCTTAGTCGTTTCACTGCTTAGACTTTAATAAAAACATCTACAATTAAATAAAATTATTAAAAAAACAAATCTTTAAAAATCAAAACATTCACTTCAATTAGTTAACAAAACAACTTCTTATTGCTTCTGATTACATACTCTACAAGTACTTTTTTTATTTGATCTTTGATTCAAGGACTCTTCCCATTCATGGCCTTCAGCACATTGCCACCAAACTTTTTTACTCATACCTTTAGTAACATCCCACGGTGTTAGATTATCATTTTTACTAGGATGCCATTCTTTTGCAAGTTGAGGATAGGTAACAGCTAAATTATTTGTAATGCTAACACGCCTACCTTGACAATACGGACAACTAAACGATTTCCTTGAGTAAACGGGAGTTTCCCAAATATGGTCTGGACCGTTAGGACAACGCCAAGTAACTACTTTTTTAGATCCCGCTGTAACTTCATACGGAGAGATGATATTACTACTATCCCATTGGTTCACCAACTCTGGATAAATAGCCGCAAAAGAGTTACTTTCATTTACTCGTTTTCCAGTACAGAATGGGCAGCCTCTACCTCGCATACGGGATTTAACATTCATTGAATACTCATGCCCCTTTTCACATTCCCAAATTATCTCTACATTCGATCCTGTTGATATGAAATTCGGATTTAATCCAGTATTTTTTGTTGAATGCCATTGTTGTAGTAGTTTAGGTTCAATAGTTGCAATTGAATTTGCCCTTTTTACATGATAAAAATTCGTTCGAATATCTATTAAATCATTATTTGTAAAAATATCCTTAAAATTAATTGGTATTTTTAAATGGTTAAAAATATCAAAAATCATACTAGCATAGCTTTCAAGATTGGATGGCTCAAAAAGATAATTCCAAGATTCATCTATTTGTGTCAGTGGTGCCTCTCTAACTCTAACAGTCGAATAGCCATTTTTTTTAAAGAAAAGATTTTTTTCTCTATCTTTATCTTCTTTACCTAAATGCCACTTCTTACCGTCATATTCTATAATTGTTTGAATCGAAGGTAATAATATATCTGCTTCGAATGATACATCATCAACCCTAATGATTTCTCTATGTGATACAGTCAGTCCACTCTTTTTCAAATAATAATACAATGAAAATTCAGGAAAAGAACTTCCTGATAGTTTATAGCATAGAGGGCAACCAGAGCCTTTTAAAGATCTATCTGCTACAACTTTTTCATAGCTATGTCCTTCTGGGCATATCCACCAATACCGTTTATTAGAGAAAGGTAATACATCCTTGGCTGTAATTCCATTATTTTTTTCATTATCCCAATCAAGTGCTAAATCCGGACGAATATTGGCCAAACAAGTTTCATCTGAAGCAAATAAATTTTTACAATATGGACAGCCAGAATTTTTCCCGTTTCTATTAGAAATATATGCTTCCCATTCATGTTTTTTCGCACAAATCCACCATACTTTTTTATTAGCATTTGGTGATACATTATCTGGTAATAATTGATTATTTTTCGTTGGGTGCCATTCTTTTGCTAATGATGGATTAGTCACATTTAAGTTATAGTCTTTGTGCACAATTTTATTTGAGCATTTAGGACAACCCTGAGCTTTCACACGATTATATACAGTCATTTGATAAGAGTGATTATTTGCACATTTCCACCAAATTTTTTTCGATGTACCTGGGGGGATTTGAGTAGGTAAAAGTTTATTATTTTTATCATAATGCCATTCAGATGCTATTTCAGGGTATAACTTTGCAAATGAGTTCTGTTCATTAATTTTTAAATTAGCACAATACGGGCAACCTCTACCTCTTTTCCTCCCTGCTATACTAGCAAAATAACTATGTTGTTTAGGGCAAATCCACCATACTTTTTTTGAACTCCCTGGTAAAACTTCTTTAGGTGTATTTAAGTTTTTTTCATGATCCCACTCTTTTGCAATTTCCGGATAAACGGTTAATAGGCAATTTTCTATATTAGCTTTTTTATTTGCACAATACGGGCAACCTTTACCTTTAACTTTTTCCTTAACTACTTTTTCATAAAAATGACCTTTATTACAAATCCACCATACTTTAATATGACTACCTTTTGAAACTTCAGTGGGTAATGTAATATTTTGATTTTTTTCATAATACCATTCTGTTAACAATTCAGGATAGAGAGTAGCAATCGATTTTTCTTTAGAGACTTTCCTCATTTTTTCTCTCCTCTACTATAAACTTCTAATGTTATCTATATTATACTCGTGTTAATTTTTAAAGTCTGACAATTAATTAATGAATTTTATATTTTTATCGCATCATCAGATCATTTCCAAATCTAACATTAAATTAATTTAATTCAACAATACAGTATCCCAGATTAAACGTACTCAAATTCAAAATCCCACTAGAAAACTGACTTGTCGGCTTTACTGTCGGGTTCTCTTTTTCACTTAAAGATCGAAAATTATACCAAAGTGGCGCATGATGATAACCTTATAATTTCACGAATTACGATTCGCAGATTAATCAAAGTCGTTATTAAACTCGTAAAATCTGGTCATTACTTACACTTTAAATTATTATCAAGTTTCGGGTACAACAGCTTTCCTTCAACTAAAGTCCTTTTAAAATTTGAACCCGTACGTCTGCCTAAAAATCGAAGACATTGATAAAAACTTATGAAAATGTTTGTTAGCTCTGAATAAATCAGGATCCTATAACCTTTTGCGTTTATTTTTGTACATTCAAGACCACTTTTATAAACATAAATCACTACAATTGCCCACATGTCAAACCACTTTAATTATCCGACTTTAAAATCTCCCTTTACTTTTCATATACGAACACGTATACTCATACCTATAACTATATATTGTGTTGATTTAACGCGGTACTACTAAATGTAGTTTAAAAGGGAAGTTTGGTGCAAAACCAACGCTGTCCCCGCAACTGTAAATGCTGACTGAAAAGACAATAACCACTGTGCGTATGCATGGGAAGGTGTCTTAAAGGATGACGCAAAGCCAGGAGACCTGCCACGCTAAATTTACGTACATTTCTTCGGGGAACAGGAAATGGAGACGAATCTCTATTTTTGTTTCCATTTCAAGCTATCCATTCACCTGGATAGCTTTTTTTGTTGCTCTGTACGGCACAATGTAAATTCATGTTTAGCGAGGGATTCTATTATGAAACTGTACACGAAAACAATTTGTCCAAAATGCCTGTGGGTAAAATCAGAGCTAGAAGCAGCCAACTTACAGGTGGAAGTAGTAAACATCGATCATGACGAAAATGCCAAACAAGCTGTAATGGATGCCGGATTTATGGCGGTGCCTGTGTTAGAAGTAAACGGCGAATGGCTAGCAGACACACATGTAATCATGGACCGCATTGCCACACTAAGCGCGTGATTGTTTATGCAAGCCGCACCGGAAATGTTCGAAGCGTGATTGCAAAGCTCAAACTACCAGCAATCGCGATTGAACTGGCATCGGCAATAAGCGAGCCGTTTATCCTGTTTACATATACGGACGGGCTCGGCTCGGTGCCACTAGCTGTAGAGAATTTCATGCAGCAGCATCACAAACGTTGTAAAGGCATTATCGTCAGTGGCAACCGCAACTTCGGTCATGCGATGTTTGGGCGCGCGGGTGATCTCCTTGCTGGCTATTACAACGTTCCCCTCATCGCAAAGCTTGATTTACGAGGAACGATGTCCGATTACGAAACAATCCAGCAATTTTACTACTCCACTTGGAAAGAGGCATGAGGATGAAACAGTATTTAACACTAAATAATGATATATTAAACCGCTACCGCGCAACCGGTGAACTCGATTTACAAAAAGATAAGGACGCGACACGCCGCTATTTTTTAGAGGAAATTAACGTGCGACTACGTTACTTTATCGATATTGAGGAAAAGGTACGCTACTTAGTCGACGAAGGCTATTATGAAAAAGAATTTTTAGAACTTTACTCAATGGAGTTCATTAAGCGCATGTACAAAAAGGCGTATGCGTATAAATTCCGCTTCCCTTCATTCATGAGCGCATCGAAGTTTTATGATAGCTATGCAATGAAAAGTCGCGACGGAAAAGAAATATTAGAAAAATATGAGGACCGCATTGTTATTATTGCACTCTATCTTGCACAAGGTGATGAAGCGTTAGCTGAGGAGGCGATTGATGCGATTCTAACTGCTTATCAACCGGCTACCCCAACTGCTTTAAATAGTGGAAAAAAAGCACGTGGTGAATTAGTTTCGTGCTTTAAATTAACGATGGATGACTCGATGAATTCGATTGCCGAAAATATTGGCTACTGCTTAGAGCTATCTCGTTTAGGTGGTGGTGTTGGGGTCAATTTAACCGATTTGCGTCCACTTGGTGATCCGATTAAAGGCATTTTAAACCGTGCAAGTGGGGTCATGCCCGTTGCAAAGCTATTAGAAAACTCTTTTAGCTATAGTAATCAATTAGGGCAGCGTAACGGTTCAGGAGTTGTGTACTTAAACATTTTCCACGGTGATATCGAGAGCTTTATTTCATCAAAAAAGCCTAACGCCGATGACAAAATCCGTTTAGCTACCCTATCAACCGGCATTATCGTCCCGGACATTTTCTTTGAATTAATGAAACGTGACAAAGACATTGTGCTGTTTAGCTCCTACGATATTTATAAAGAATACGGCAAGCGCATGTCAGAAATTTCGATGACTGAAATGTATTACGAGCTATTGGATAATCCGAATATCCGCAAACTAAAACGCATCAACGCGCGTAAACTCTATACCGAGGTGAAAAAAGCACAGTTTGAATCGGGCTATCCTTTTGAAATTTTAGATGATAACGTCAATAATAATCACGCATTGAAAAATATCGGGCGTGTGAAAATGTCGAATTTATGCACCGAAATCCTTCAGTATCAACAAACAAGCATCATTACGGATCAAAACGAGCCAAACGAATATGGCCTGGATGTGTCATGTAATTTAGGCTCAATCGATATTCACGAAGCAACAAAAGTCGAAAACTTTGAAAAGCTCGTTGCTACAGCAATGCGCCTATTAACAAATGTTTCGACGATGACGGATATTATTAATGTTCCTTCTGTTTCGAAGGCCAACAAAGTGATGCACTCGGTAGGGCTTGGTGTCATGAATTTACACGGGCATTTAGTACAGAGTGGCATTCGCTACGGCTCAAAGGAATCTATCCAATTTATTGATGCCTTTATGGAAGCACTGAATTACTATTCGTTAAAGGCTTCTATGGAAACAGCGAAAGCAAAAAAAGAAACGTTTTATCAATATGAGGATAGCGATTACGCGACTGGCGTTTATTTTGAAAAGTATTTGAGTAAAAACAAGAACATACACTCTGCAATTGTTAGAGATGCTCTAAACAACGTGCCGATTATTACGCAAGATATGTGGGTTCAGTTAAAGAATGACGTGAAGAAATATGGATTATTTCATAGCTACCGATTAGCGATCGCGCCTTAAATGCTAGGGCTTTCATTGTTGTAAAACAGTGTCAAAACAAGTGAAATTGCTGGGAATCCGTAAAGCCAAAAATACGACAACGTCATTGGAAACAATATGCGTGAACGTGGCGAAAGCAGAAAAAAATTTTTGGATGACATAGGGTGAAAAAAAGCGTCTTGAGATAGATGTCCTACGTGTCGAAACAATCGGGAATCAGCAGCCAAGCACCTGTCAAATGGTGAAGGTTCAACGACTATAATACTTGGTAGGTAAGGAAACCCCTTACCTATATTGGATAGTCTACTCCCCTACTAAATATCGGGAAACCGAGGGTATCAAGGACAGGCAGTATTTCTTACATCCGTTCCTGCACAGCATCCATCTCCCCCGTCACTGAACGCGTGGAGGTACGTGACTATGCAGATTCTCGCACGATTTACCCGATGCCATTTTTAACAAACGACAACAAAGAGCTTTATACAGAAGCCTATGACGTAAATCCATACGAGCTCATCGATTTATATGCAGCCGCGCAGCAGCACGTCGATCAAGGGATTTCGATGACGCTGTATGTAACCGATCAATGGACAACCGAGCAGCTTGCGAAAATTTATATTTATGCATGGATGAAAGGCATTAAATCCATCTATTACGTTCGTCAACGCCTACTGACAATCGAGGAGTGTGTCGCATGTCAAATTTAATATATACGGCAGTCAACTGGAACAAGCCAACAAGTGATTTAGCCCGAATTTTCTGGGATCAACAGTGGAAACAAATTTGGTTTCCCGAGGAAATCGCGGTAAGTAAAGACGTCAAGCAATGGAAGGAATTCGAGCATCAGGATACATATAAAAAAGTATTTGGTGGCTTAACCCTGCTCGATACGGTGCAAACAAACATCGGCATGAACGAAATCGCGAAATTCACGCCCGACCTACAGGAAAAAGCGGTTTTAACGGTATTTGGTGCATTCGAAGCCATTCATGCCAAATCGTATTCGTACATTTTTACGACCCTTTGCACGAACACCGAAATTGATGAAATTTTTGAATGGGTGCAAAAAAACGAGTTCCTTCAATATAAAGCAAATCGGATTGGCGATGTATATAAAGCCATCCAAGAAGATGATCCAGAAAGCTTATGGAAAGCGATGTATGCGTCGGTTATGCTAGAAAGCTTCCTGTTCTATTCCGGCTTCTTTTATCCGCTCTATTTAGGCGGACAAGGAACTTTAAGGAATTCTGCGGAAGTGATTTCATTAATATTGCGTGACGAAAGTATTCACGGCGTAGCAGTCGGCTTTTTCGCGCAAAACATCTTCAAATCGTTTTCTGAAGACAAAAAGCAAGAGCTCACATTGTGGGGCTATGAATTTTTACTTGATCTTTATCAAAATGAAATGAAATACACAGAGGACCTGTATGCTGAAACCGGTCTATCCCCTGAAGTAAAAAAATACGTGCGCTATAATGCCAATAAAGCACTAATGAACCTAGGCTTCGAGACGATGTTCCCGGAAGAAGAAGTGAACCCGGTCGTAATGAACGGCATCACAAACACCGGCTCCAATTATGATTTCTTTAGCCAAAAAGGTGCGACTTATGCCATCGCAAAAGTAGAGCCAATTACAGACGATACGTTTAAATTTTAAAGAGAAATGGCTGTCCATTTGATGGGCAGCCGTTTTTCCATTAAATAGCGCACTCTCTGTGTGACACGGAAATGCGTTCGTTTTCTTTTCATTTTTGAATATTTTATAGCTATCTACTTAAAATTCCTATAGTATAGTTGTTCGGAACACTTAAAGTTATTGGAGGAAAACATTGTGTGGTTTATTTTTGCCATTTTAACGGCCCTAGCATGGGGTCTAGCCGATCTTTTTTATAAAAAAGGATCGAATCCACAAGATCAATACAGTCATTTGAAAATTGTAGTGATGGTTGGTCTTGTCATGGGGATTCACGGAATTAGCTATATGCTCATCAATGATTTGTCTCTTGAAATTTCGGAGCTTATCAAATATTTACCTGTATCTGCACTTTATATTATTTCGATGACCATCGGATATATTGGTTTACGCTATATTGCCTTATCTGTTGCGTCACCGATTCAAAATAGTTCGGGTGTTATTACAACCATTTTACTCGTTGTCTTCTTCTCTTATAGCCTATCTGGATTAGAAGTCGTTGGTATTGCAGCGATTACTGTTGGGGTCATCTTATTAGCCGTTTTAGAACGTAAATATGATTTAGAGGAACTTTCTAAAACTGAAACCGTTGACCGAAAGTATAAAATTGGTTTCTTAGCGATTTTATTCCCAATCTTATATGCAATCTTTGATGGTGCGGGTACATTCTTAGATGCCATTTACTTAGATGAAAAAGCATTGATTTCAGAAGACCATGCATTACTGGCATATGAATTTACATTCTTCTTCGTTGCGATCCTTGTTTTCATTTTCTTAAAAATGAAAAAGCAAAGCATTAATCCGTTTAAAGAATATACGCGTGGGAGTGCAGCGATTTTCGAAACAGCTGGTCAATTTACATACGTGTTTGCCATGGCTAGTAATGCCGTGATTTCTGCGCCGATTATTGCCTGCTACTCGATTTTCTCAGTTCTTCTATCACGTATTTTCTTAAAGGAACGCTTAACAAAAGCACAGTATGCGGTTGTAGTTTTAGTACTGCTTGGTATCGCGATTTTAGGGATTGCAGACGAATTGTAAGTAATGCTCCATGTAAAAAAGAAGCGACAGTCCGTTAAATTGGACCGTCGCTTCTTCGTTTTCAACCATTAGTTGCCGTACAACACATCGGCATAAGCACTATTTTTTTCGAATTCTGCTTTCGCGAATGGACATAGTGGTAACACCTTCATGGCTTTTTCACGTGCATGTTCGACAAAGGCCGCGACTAGCTTTTTACCTACCCCTAGCCCTCTTGCAGCATCTGTGACACCTGTATGATCAATAATATAGAAGCTTCCTGAATCGACAAATGTCATTTCGCCTAACTCTATACCATCTTGTACCGCTGTTACGATTAGTTCTTTTACTTTTACGTCCATCTTATTTTTGCTCCTTTAAAATGTATTGTAATGCTTTTGCTGGGCAAGTATCGATAATTTCTGCAACCCTATTTGCTGCTTCAGCATCTGGAAGAATCCACGGCTTACGCTTCGGATTAAATACTTCTAAACTCCCTTTCACACACTTGCCTGCGTGTGCACATAGCTCGATATTGTAATACACGTCAATCGCTGTACCTGGATAGCTTCGGTAGCCGTTTTCTTTTAATTGTTGATCTGTCATCATCGTGTTCCCCCTATTGTAACGGTTTTAATTTGCTTTCTATTTCACTTCGCTTATGCTCAAGTGCAGCCGGTAAATGTAATGTTGCACCAAGTTCATCAACGTGAGCCACATGCGCGAATCCTGGTTCATCTGTTGCAATTTCAAATAATAGATTATTCCCATCACGGAAGTATACACTCTCAAAATAGTGCCTGTCCACAACATTCGTCGTCATGTAGCCTAACGCCTTTAGTTGATCATTGAGTGCCACTAAATTCTCTTTTGTACCAGCTCGCACCGCAATATGATGAATACTACCGCGCCCAGGCTTTTCACTTGGCCCATCCTGCGTCACGACAATAAATTCACTATAAGCCACCTGCTCACTTTGTAAACGGTAGACACCCTCTGCCTCAGCGATCACCGTATAAGAAAACACATCCTGTAACACTTGGATCGTCTTTTGTGGAAATTGTACCGTTAGCTCAATCGGACCTAAACCTAAAATACGGTGAGCTTCTTCGACCGGGCTGTTTGGCCAATACGTCCATTTTTCCGGTACCGTTTGCCCATTATGATTGATGAGCAGCATGCGTAACCCTTCCGAATCTTCAAACGCCAGTACATCATAGCCAGCGTACTTCGTAATCGGCTCATGCGTCACGTTTAATTCCTGAAGTCGTTGTTGCCAATACACTAAGCTGTCATAGCTTGGTACGAGTAAACCCATTCGCGTAATCGCATTTGTACCCCGAATTGTTCTGCCTGCCAATGGAATTTCAAAGAATGTCAACTCTGTCCCCGGAGCGCCCGTATAATCTCCGTAAAACAAGTGGTACATATCGGTAGAATCCTGATTGACGGTTTTATTTACCAATCGTAATCCAAGAATATCATGATAAAAATGGAAATTTGCTTTTAAATCTTTTGTAATCATTGAAATGTGATGATGTGTCATTTTCATAGTAACTCCTTCTATTGTAAATCAGTAAATTCTTCATATAATACGAGTTGATTTAACTTTTCAACGACGCTATTTAAGCCATTCGTTACGTGCTGTAAATCATCGATATTTCGAATTTGTTCACCCGATGTCTCGATCGAAGCATCAGACAGTTTCAGTAAAAGCTCATTCGATTGAAGGACTGTTTGGAATGTTTCATTAACATTTTTAACCGTTGTGACAGTCGCATCAATAATTTTTGAAATATCATAGGTTTCGTGTTCCATTGATTTTGAGCTCGTGACAATTTGTGAAAAGGTTTGCTCTGTCTCTTCAACAATCTGCTTGCCTTTCGCTACTTCTTCAACGCTCGCTACCATGCTTTCTTGAATGTGCTCGACTTTCGTATACATCGTGTGAATTAACGTTAAAATATGGCTCGTTGAATCTTTCGAGCTATGCGCGAGCTTTTGAACCTCATTTGCCACCACACTAAAGCCCTTTCCGTGATCACCTGCACGCGCTGCTTCAATCGAAGCGTTCAATGCCAGTAATTTCGTTTGATCAGAAATCCGTTCAATTTCGATTACCTGCTTTGAAATTTCCTTTGAATCGTCATAAAAATCATCTACTAAACTACGTAAATTTTGTAAGGATGATTCAACAACCTCTTGCTGCGTCGCGATTTTATTGATAGAAACCGAGCCATCAAGTGCATGTGTCGTTGCATCAGTTGCCTGTTTGGTAATATGATTGGTGATTGACTGAATATCAAGCATTTGTTGTTCAAGTTCCCCACCATTAGCAGCTGTTTGAATCACTAAATTCGTCGTTTTGTCAATTTGCCCTTTTGTAGCGGTTAACGTATCTTGAGTCTCATAGCTCGAAGATGTCACAAGCGTATTTTTTTTACCTAAATCTTCTGCACCACGTCTCACAGCTTGACTCACGCTTTGCACCTCTTGTAGCAATGCGTTTATTTTTTCATTGCTTTCCTGTTCAAGCTTAGCGTGAGCGCGGTCTGATTCTTGCATATGCTGAATAATCACGGCAGTAGCAACTGTAATCAAAATTAAAAAGAACGCATGAATTAAGACAAGACTGAAGCTATACCCACTCGTTCCACAAAGCAGTTCTGGGAATAAAAAATACCCACCTAAATGGTGAACCGTAAATATAGACGCCGCTACAAAAATTAACCGTTTGCTATGAAACATCGTGATTAACGACATCACCACAAAAATTGAAAAGTGATATTCTATTAAACCACTCCCAGATGCGATGATGGTTATACTTGAGAGGGTTAGCGTCAGCATAATCAGCCACGGTAAGCGTTGATCGGAAGGATACTTTTTATACATAGTCCAGCCCACGATCACGAGTAGGAAAAGCGTAACAAGTAAGCCGATGACAATAGTTTTAGTCTGATAGGTCATCACTTGCCCATTTTCCATAATAATGCGACCTTCTAAAAATCCAAAATACTGATGCATCACAAATACAATAAGCGCTACGTCACTTAGCACTGTCGAAAAAATCAATAATAATTTATTTTGTAACATTTTTTTCTCAATCATGGTAAACCTCAATTTCTTTCGTTATAATTTGAAACGTTCTATTAAGCTATTGACCTATTTTACCTAGGACATCTCACAAATTTCTCAAATGAGAGGGGGCTATCGCCATCCGCGCAAAAATTTTTATGATTTTTAGTACGTTACTGCCGCTTTTTTTGATTTTGACCTTCTCTTATGAGTATCAAAAACAATTTACGCCTGCCCCACTACAAGATGGTGTCGTGCATTTACCGAACGAAGAAGATGCACTTGTTCAATTAAATCATGGCTGGACCTACGATGTGGGCACGCGCATTCAACTCGTTGAGGCTACGCCATTTACGGTACATACAAACAAAGTCACTACCTTTTCGCTCAAGCTACAGGTACCAAAAGCACAACAGATTTACAGTGTAAAGTTAGCTGGGATTCATCAGCCCTTTGAACTTTGGGTCAATGGACAGCTCATCAAAGCAGGCTCGAGGCAGGCTCAGGAAAAACTCACGCATTTTTATGTAGATCGATCATCTGTTGATTTGAAGCTGGTGATCACACCGATAAATGACCGGATCGCCTTTTTACAAACGCCCATTTTCGGACAGACAGATACGATGCAAGGGTTTTTCATAAAAAATCTCATCATCATGCTCCTGACGCTCATTAGCTTAACAATCTTAGGCGTCTACTCGATCACTTTATATTTCTCAAAGGAGCATAAAATCCTGCATCTTCAAATTGGCATCTACTTCCTATTAGTTAGTGGCTCGCTACTTCTCTCAAACGAAGGGATTGTCGCAGTGTTCTTAAACTTCTCGGATAGCTTAGTCAAATTGAAAACGATTGCTGGCATACTTGCTGCTGTCCCGTTATATTTTATTGTTGCAGCGATAAATCAGGTTGTTTTATCGAAAGTAAAAATCTCTCGCTTTTTAAGCATCATTGTACTCGTACTGTTCCTGATTTTGATCGCACCGCTCGAGATATACCGTCCTTTGGAAATTATTATTTGGGGTTGTTTGATCGGCATCCTCTTTTTACATTTGCTCAAGTTGATCATTTATTTCGCCAAGAACAAACAGTTTAAGTTGAAGAATATTTTATTATTGAACACGCTATTTTATCTATTGCTCTATTTAATTTTGCGGATTTACTATAATGTATGGGGAACGGATTTCCAATCGAACTTGCTGCTCATCATTTTTGCTATTTCGATTTGTCTGTACTTAATGCTCTATCAAAATCAATTAGTCTCAGAGCTCGAACGCTCGAAAAAAGAGGCCATTCAATCGAAAATTTCCTTTTTCAATGCCCAAATTAAACCGCATTTTATTTATAATGCACTCAGTAATATTATGGCGCTCTGCTATACCGATAATTTAAAAGCTGCGCATCTTTTAGGAAAATTCAGCACCTATTTACGCTTGATTTTTGAAAATAACACGCAAAATGATTGGATTTCGTTGGAAAAGGAATTAACATTGATAGATGCCTATGTCGAAATCGAAAAGGCTCGTTTCCCCGATAAAATTCACTACACACTCGAGGTTGATCCAATGAGCAAGTCGTTAACGATCCCTGCCCTTTCCATTCAACCTTTCGTTGAAAATGCGATTCGCCATGGACTCTTTAACAAGGAGGGCACGGGGATTGTCTCTGTAAAGACTAAACAGCAGCCCCATGAATTAATCATAACGATTAAAGATGACGGCGTTGGGATGACTCCCGAAACGGTCGCCACGATTTTAGAAGGCACGCAAGAACAGCAAGGGATTGGCGTATTAAACGTCATTCAACGCTTACAGTATATTGACAACAGCCAATTTGACTTGCACTCTGCGTTACATGAAGGAACAACAATTGTACTGAAAATACCAATTCAATCGTAAGAACGGAGGGCCCTTATGTTAAAAGCAGTCGTCGTGGAAGATGAACAAAATTTACTCGATTTACTCGTATATTTTTTGAAAAATAACGCGCATTATGAGGTCATCGGCGCATTCCATAATCCAGAAATGGCCTTGCAGGAAATCCCTCAGCTTGCACCAGACGTTATTTTTTTAGATATCGAAATGCCGAAAATGAACGGGATAGAGCTGGCGACACGTTTAAAAAGTGACCGCTATCAGCTCGTTTTCACAACGGCCTACGAACAATATGCGTTAGAAGCGTTGAAGCTTGAGGCAAGTGAATATTTACTGAAACCAATCACACCCGAAAGTATAGAAAGCATTAGCCCTAAAATTTTGAAACGCAACACAATGCTTAAACAGTTCAACGCACCTGTGGAAAAAGCGTATAGCATCCAATGCTTTGGTAGCTTTAACGTTTCAGCAGCCGCGCAAGTGATTAAGTGGCCTACTCGAAAAGTAGAAGAATTATTTGCTTATTTGCTCGTGCATTCTGGATGTATCCTGAATAAATGGCGCATCGCCGAGGATATCTGGCCAAACAAAGGCATCAATAACATTTACAACTCGGTCTATTTATTAAATAAAACCTTAAAAGAATTTGACTTCCCGATAAGCGTGGTCAATCTAAATGAAGGCTATAAATTAGAAATCGGTGACTCGGTTCAAATTGATCTTCTGGCATTTAATCAGCATAATCTTGAAGATAGCGCATCAAAAGAAACGCTTGAGCTAGCAAACTACATTTCTTTACGCGGCCCACTTTTTTATGACAAGGACTATGCGTGGATTACCTTATACCGCGAGCAGTACACGATTAAGCACCAAAAATTACTTGATAATTTGTTAACTCACTATCAAACAACAGATCCGATTATTCACGAAGGTTTATTGAAAGACTATCAAACACTTTATGACGATTAATGCCCCTCTCTCTGAAAGCTGATTTTAAATATATGTTTTAAATAAGGGTCTGCTCGGTAAAATATACCGAAGCAGACCCTTTTATTGTTCATTTTTTAACGCAAATTTCCGGCCAAACACAATATAAAAATACGTTGAACCAATCAAGTAGAGCGCACCTGTAATGGAAAACGTATACACATAACCCCAATACGAACCGTATGTTGTGACAAACCAAGCTGCCGGAATCCCCATCACTGCCCACCCCAAATTAAATACCGTTTGGTTGATTGAATTGGCGAGTCCTTTATATTTGTCGTGCACAACATCCATCGCAATGGCACTCGTAATCGGATTGCCAGCATTCATCAGTGCTTGACGCATTAAAAAGCCAAGTGAGGCAAAAAATAAGGAGCCTGTAAATGCCGTTAAAAATAAAAATGGGATTGAGGCAAATTGGAAAATAACGAGTGCACGCACTTTACCGACACGTTTGACAAGCATCGGCCCAATCATCATTGCAACAGCCGTCATGGCAGAGCCAAGTGCCAATATAAAGCCGATATACGAATTACTCGCCTCAAATCGATTAGCAAAATATAAATTCAAATACGGAATGACAAGGCCAGAGCCGCTACCAATAAGTAAATTGGCAATCGCAAAAAGCGCCATCATTTTAAAATTAAAGCCTCTACTTGCATTTTTTTCATTGGCTTTCGGTTCAATCGATTGTTGCTTCACGACCTCTACCTTTTTAATAGGTTTCAGTTTAAATAGCGCTGGTAAACCCATCATAAATAAAGCAGCACCAACGAGTAGCGCTACACGAATACTATGTGCTTCATCCATAAAGAATAGCAGCTGCATTAAATCGGCAATGACACCACCGAGTAAACTTCCGACTACATTGGCGATTGTGACGAGTGCAAAATGCAAACTAAATAAATGCATGCGCTCTTTTGGATTTGAATTTTCCGCTAAAAACGGGACACCTGATACTTGTATTAACGCCCAGACGATCCCTGTTGCAAAAGCAAATAGCAACATCGGCTGTTCAGCAGTAACAAAACTTCTGCCAAAAAGCATCAAGCAGGTCAAACTAGCACCCGTAATCATAATCCACTTTCGTCCAAGCTTATCGCTTATAATCCCCGCTGGAATCAGCATAAAAGCCGTTGCTAATGCAGTAATAGAAATAACGCTCCCGTTCACAGTTTCCGGCAGACCCAGCTCACGTATATATAAGTTGTACATTATACTAAAAATCCCCATACCCATTTGTAAAAATAGGTTGGCGAATATAAACAATTTAATATTGCGATTGAACGACTTAAAATTTTTGACCCATTCTAGAAGCCACGTCTTCAATAGACACACTCACCTTCTATTTTTATTTCGACTTCCTAAATATACGTCTTTCGTATTAAAATCTCAATAGAAATGTCGATTATTAGTAAATAAAAGGTTCATCTCCGTAAGTTGGGGATGAAAAAGTGATAATACATATAAATGGGCACGTTTTAATGTAATCCGTTCTACTACGCTACTTTAAATCAACGGTAATCTGTTAGGAAAGGAACCAAATTAAAGGCAATTGCGCTTCAAAAGAGGTCATGCAATCTAGTCCGCGCGTTACCGCTTGTTCATCAATTCAATTTGACCAGCGATCACTTGTGCCGTTAAGTCATTTTCATGCTGGAGCCACCACATAATGACCCCAATAATCGATGCGGTTTTCACATCGCTTTCCACATAAAAATCGCGCTTTGGCTTCATCGGATTACGTCTACGAACCGTAATTAACTCCTTAAATAAATCAAATAAATGACGTTCAACCGCGTCTTGTTGCGTAAGAGCTATAATAATCGACCAACGTTCCTGCAAGTAATGCAGTAAATCCACGACCTGCTCTTGGCGCGAGCTATTTTTTTCGTGCATGAGTGCATTAATTTTCACGGTAAGCTGCTGTAAGATTTCCTGCGTCATCTGCACTTGTAAATCCTCAAGATCCTTGTAATGTAAATAAAACGTCGTACGATTCAGCTTTGCATGCTTGGTCACTTTTTGTACGGATAATTGATGTAGTTGATTGCCCTCTAATAACAATTCTAATAACGCCTCTTTTAATAGTTGCTGTGTGCGTAACACGCGTGGATCTCCGTATTGCATCATGTTCCCCCTAATTTTTATCGACAGTTTTTGAATATTTGTCTACTACAACACACTTTGTCTACGATTGTTCATGGTCAATCGATACATTCAATTGCTATGATACTTTTTAGACACAATGTCTATAATATAAACGCTAAGGAGTCTTTATGCAAAACGAACTATCACCTAAAACTAAAAAGTTGCTCGTACTGATTTTAATTGTTGGCTGCTTCTTTTCCACGTTAAATCAGACTTTATTAAATGTTGCGTTAAGTGAGCTCATGCAAATTTTTCAGGTCACACCAGTAACGATTCAATGGCTCGCAACGGGCTTTATGCTCGTAAACGGAGTGCTTGTACCAATTACCGCCTATTTAATGAAACGCTTTTCAACACGCCAAATATTCATGAGCTCGATGGTATTTTTATTCATCGGTTCTGTCCTTGCCGCCTGCGCACAAAACTTCGGCATGCTACTTGCTGGACGTATGATCCAAGCTGCGGGGGCTGGGATTATTTTACCGCTGATGATGACGGTAATTGTTTATTTATATCCAGCTGAACAACGAGGGGCGATTATGGGGAAAATGGGTTTTGCGATTATCTTCGCCCCTGCCATTGCCCCTACTGTCGGTGGCTTTATCCTTGAATACCTTTCTTGGCGCTACCTCTTCATCATGATGATTCCCATTTCAGCTGCGATAATTGTATTGGCACTAAAATACATGATCAATATTGAAGAGGGCTCAAAACTATCGCTCGATTTAACGAGTGTACTGTATTCAACAATCGGCTTCGGGGCGGTATTATACGGCTTTAGTAGTGCTGGGAGTCGTGGTTGGGGCGACTGGCTCGTGTTGACGTCAATCATTGTCGGAATCGTGAGCATTGCGCTCTTTAGTCGTCGCATGCTAGCATCCGCGCAGCCGTTACTTAATTTGCGGGTATTTAGCTACAAAATGTTTACAATGACCAGCATTATTAATATTACAATTACGATTTTAATGTACGCAGATCTGATTTTACTGCCGATTTATTTACAAGATGGGCGCGGTTTTAATGCCTTTGAAGCGGGATTAATTTTACTACCTGCTGCGATTATTAATGCTTTTTTATCACCTGTGACTGGTAAATTATTCGACCGCTTTGGTGCTAAGCCCCTGTTTTTAATCGGGACTGCACTCATTGCCCTTTCGATGCTGCTCGTTATTGATTTATCCACAACAATGTCCGTTCCATATTTAATCATTCGTACGATTGTTTTACGTGTCGGCTTAACCTTTATTACAATGCCGCTTAATACAGCTGCTTTAAATGCCCTGCCACGGGAGCTTGCATCACATGGCTCCGCCGTAAATAACACCGTTCGTCAACTTGCAGGCGCGATTGGCACAGCGGTTATTATTACAATCTATACAATGCAGTTGAGCCATGTCGACATCACGGCAAACGACGGTTTTGCCACTGCCGCTGGGAACACGTACATTTGGATGCTAGGACTTGCCATCCTTTCGATTATCATTGCCTTATTCGTGCCAAATAAAGTAGAAAAGTCAAATTCATCCGTTGAATAGTCTTCCCGATTTATATTAAACTATAATAAAATCACTATTTTTTATAGTTTCTATCTATAAATCAGAAAGGCGTTACTTATGGAATTAAGACAGTTAGAGTACTTTATTATTCTTTGTGAAGAAATGCAATTTACGAAAGCGGCAGATCGACTGCTGATTGCACAGCCGACACTTAGTCAGCAAATTAAAGTTTTAGAACAAGAACTGGGTACACCTTTGTTTCATCGCATCGGGAAAAAAATATCATTAACAGAAGCAGGACAAATTCTTTTACCACAAGCACGAAAAATGTTCCAAACACTTGATTCAACAAAAATTCAGTTGCAACAACTCGACAGCTTAGAAAAAGGCACACTTCGCATTGGTGCTCTTCCCGGCGAGCTAACGAATATTGTGTCGGATATCGCGCTACAATTTATGCACAAGTATCCGCATATCCAAGTGTTCATTACATCAGGGGAAGATATGTACGAGCTCATCCGGAATAATTCAATCGACTTTGGCTTCACATTTACTTTACACAATGACCAATATGAACAACAGTATGAAGAAACCCCTTTATATACAGAGCAATTTTGTTATGTTGAACGAAAACAAAGTAACGAAGTCAGCAAATCCATCCTGCTACAAGACATCATCAATGAACCGCTCGTTTTATTCCCAAACGCCCATTTATGCAGACGGATCCTGAACAAAGCAGCGAAGGTCGAGCAGTTATCGATTGTTCCAAAATTTGAAACGTCAAGTATTGAAGCGATTTTTCAATTTGTAGAGCAAGGACTTGGTGGAACAATCGTTGCCAAAACATTATTTGATTTACATGCACCGCATGCATTACAAGCACATACGATTTTGCACCCACTATTAGAGCGTGAAACATTGCTTATTTCTCAAAAAGAACGTCAACAAACCCCTGCCTATAGAGCGTTTATGGACTTATTACAACCTGCCTTATCGAAATATCATTTATCTTTACTGACGACGCCATAAAAAAGAGGAAGTAAGCCACTATGTGCTCACTTCCTCTATTTCTTATTTCATTGATTTTGTTTCATTTAACTTTACATGCCAAGAAAGTGCTTCGGCTAATAAATGTGGTGTGTGTGCACCATTCGTTGCTGCTACTGCACGGTTATAATAATCGCGTAATTGCTCCTTATACTCTGGATGTGCACAGTTTTCAATCATTAACTCAACACGTTCCTTTGGTGCTAATCCACGTAAATCGGCAATTCCTTGCTCTGTTACGATTACATCTACATCATGCTCTGTATGGTCGTGATGCGAAACCATTGGGACGATTGATGAAATGGCGCCGCCTTTCGCATAGGATTTCGTCACAAAAATCCCTAAACGCGCGTTACGGGCAAAATCACCTGATCCACCAATACCGTTCATCATTTTCGTACCTGTCACATGCGTTGAATTAACGTTTCCGTAAATATCCACCTCTAGTGCCGTATTAATCGAAATTAAGCCTAATCGACGAATAATTTCCGGATGGTTTGAAATTTCTTGTGGACGTAATACAAGCTGTTGCTGATACTTTTTCAAGTTGCCGTACACTTCTTTACCGTATGCTTCGCTTAACGTAATCGATGTCCCCGAAGCGACCTTCACTTTACCTGCATCAATTAATTCAAATACCGCATCTTGTAACACTTCTGAGTATACTTCTAAATTTTCAAACTCTGAGTGCAAAAAGCCATTTAAGACGGCGTTTGCAACGGAACCCACACCTGACTGTAGTGGAGCCAGTTCATTTGTTAAGCGACCTGCTTCGATTTCTTGGCGGAAGAATGTTAATAAATGAGCTGCAATTTGGGCCGTTTCTTCATCAGGTGGCACTATTAATGAAGGGGCATCTTTAATTTCTGATAATACAATACCTCGAATTTTCGAAACATCTACTTGGATACCTGGTGTACCGATACGCTCGCCTGCGTGTAGCATTGGAATAGCTTCGCGTTTTCCTTGTGGCCCTGGCACATAAATATCATGAATGCCTTCTAATTCGGCTGGTTGTGCTATATTCAATTCAATAATAATTTCTTTTGCATGTTGCGCTATGACGGGTGAATTCCCAACAGAGGTCGTCGGAATGATCATCCCATCTTCTGTAATCGCTACCGCTTCAATTATTGCTACATCGATTGGTCCAACGATGCCTGTGCGAATCAATTCCGCATTATGGGAAACGTGCGCATCAACATATAACACTTCCCCTTTGTTAATTAAATTGCGCATCACTGGGTCACCTTGATACGGCGCACGTTTCCGAATGATACCGGCTTCAGCCATATATTGATCCACTTCAGGACCGAGTGAAGCCCCTGTATACACATCAATTTTAAAGTTTTCAGTTTTCGCTTTTTCGACTAAAGCAAGTGGTACCACTTTTGCATCTCCTGCTCGTGTAAAGCCACTCATCCCTACTAACATCCCATCTTTAATCCACGTAGCCGCCTCTTGTGCTGTTACGACTTTATCTTGCAGTAATGCTGAACGAATACGTTGTTTCATCATTTTTCTCTATTCCTTCCATGGTGAATGTAAAATACAGTCACAGAATTTTTCTAAGGTTGGTCCGTTGTCTCAAGTTCCCTTAAGGACTACCTTCATTTTAAGAAAGACAAATACATTAGTAAATACAATAAAAACTATACTTATCATAGTTTGAAACTATAATAGATGTTGAACAGTAACATTCAAGCCATACTACTAGCGGAATCATTCCCTTCTAAATCTAGGTAAAAGTAGGAAGTCTGTTGAACCCATACACCATCTCTTGTCAAGCTTCGAAATATGTGAAATTTAAGATACTTTAAAACAAAAGTAATTCAAGCATGTGCGACCACTCTTTTGATTACACATGCTTTCCTCAAAATAGATGCATATACTATTTACTCAGTAATTTTGCTAATTCTAATTCATCATGCAACGGGATTCCATCATTACCTACTATCGGAATCGAAGGTTTTACCTCACGAGCTTTAGAAACAGCATCTTGTATTACTTTCATAATACGGTAACCTCTCTTCTGATAAAACTTTAAAGCGTTGAGGTTATCATTTGTTGTAATAAGTGTGATTTTATTTATGCCTATTTGTTTGGCGAATAATTCAACTTCATTCATTAATTTAGTACCAATTCCATGCCCCTCTTTTATACTATCTAAAGAAATGACTTCTATTGAATCTTCATGGACTACATATGTAAGCAAACCTAAAATCGTGTTATCTACTTTGAAAATAAATCCATCTAATTGGCCACAATCATAGATTCCTGTAGAAATAATCATTTGAGCACTACCCCAATGCTCTTTAAAAAATTGAACAACCTGTTCTCGATTCGCTTTATTAATTGCTATTATTTGCATATTTTCCACCTCTAATCTCTACTTCACTTATCTATTCTGTGACGTCTTTACCTGACAGTTCAATCACTCTGGCCTTACCATTTAATACATCCTCACCATCGCCGCTAACACGCTGAAGCTCATCTCTAATTTCAAAACGCTAGCAATTTAATTTGGCGGTTTTTCGTATCCACGTGCACTTTCCCCCCAATCGGTAATGTCAAAATAGGCTGTGTATGACCAAAATCGATATCGTACATAACAGGGATTTGTTGCAGTAAAGGATGCTTATCCAAAATAAAATAAAGCTGCTCTTTTGTAACCTTCGAAACATTTTGGAAACGTCCGATTAATAACCCTTTTATGTTGCCTTCTATCTGTAATAACGATGTTAAATCTCTCGCAAATAGCTGTGGGTCGATTAGCTCGTCATCTTCCACAAACAAAATGCTATTGTGTAAATCTGGCATGTATTCGGTCCCCTGCAATAAATTCAAGGTACATAAATTCCCACCGATTAAGTGCCCCGTTGCTTCGCCCTCTGAATAAACCTTCCATTCACCGGCTTCATAAATACGGTTTTCTTGATCGATATACCAAGCATCATCACTCCACTGTTCTGAGGCTTCAAGTAAAAATGGCGTGTCATTCATTAATGCTTGTTGGAAAAATTTTGTTTGATACGCCTGCAAGCCTTCCATATCAAAACTTGAAAAATGAGGGCCAGAATACGTGATGAAGCCACATTTTGTATAAATTGCCGTTGCTAAGGCTGTCACATCGCTAAAACCGCAAAGTATTTTCGGGTTATTTTGGATGAGTTCATAATCAAGATAAGGGAGCAGTTCATTGCTATTAAAGCCACCAATAACAGTTAATATACCTTTTACATTTGGATCTTTAAATGCATCATGTAAATCAGCAATTCGTTCTTCAATTGATGAAGAATTTTGCAGGTCACATACCTCTATATTTTTACCAAAAGTAACTTTAAAGCCTAGCTTTTCTAAGTTCGATTGCGCCTTTACAATTCCTTCTTCTGATAATATTTTTACACTTCGGCTTGGGGCGATTACACGAATTTCATCCCCTACTTGTAATTTATTTGGACTTTTCATTATTTTTTCTCCTTTACACCGACTATTTCAGTCGTTATTTTATCTATCATCGTTGCTACATCTTCTTGCGCAATAACAATATTCGCAAGAGCCTGTTATTAATCGGTCAATCGCTGGTTGAACATCTTCCTTGATTGATTTGCCGTTAAAACAAACTGTTCCACCTCTATCAAAAACAAATATTCATTTCCTTCACTCCTTGCATTTAAGTATAATTATGGAAGAATATATTTGAAAAGGACCGGTGTCCCGTGAAATGACAAAATTTATTGAATTATTCGAACAAATTTATCAATATAAATTCCCAAACAACATTCTAGACAATCTACAAATGCGTACCTATCATGAAAAACAACCTATTTTAATCGTTGGAGAAAAAATGGATGGTTTTTACTTTTTAATAAGTGGGTCCTATTATGTAACAAGCCCAGAAAGTAATGGCAAAGAGTTATTGCTACGACGTTGCACTGCGCCTTCTATATTAGGAGACATTGAAATATTTCAGCAATGTTTGATTCAATCGAACTGTCTTGCAATTGAGCAATGTGCATTTCTCTTTGTACCAATTCAACTATACGATCAAACATTGAAGTTTGAAGCTGACTTTACAGAATTGCTTTTAAAAGAACTTTCATTTAAATTAAAAACTTGTACAACACTTTCTCGAGTGAATGCTCTATCTTCAGTTAATGTAAAGCTAGCTGGTTATTTATGTACAATTCATTCTGCTAAGAGCCCGGATGAATATTTAATCGTTCAAAATATAAAAGACGTGGCAGATTTGATTGGCACAACGAATCGGCATGTAAATCGTATACTAAAAAAATGGGCTGACGAACATATTATTATAAGATTAGAAGATTCCATCAAAATAATAGATTTTAATAGATTAGAAAAAATTTCTGAAAATATACGATATAAATAATTACCCAGCAGAAGCACCCGGACTGAGTGGAGCGAGGGAGAAGGCTGGAGCCGTGCCCGCGAAACGCGTCCGCCGGAATGGAAATCAACGCCCTCGAAGAAAAAGAGCTTCTTGGAACGAAAAATCGTTCCAAGAAGCTCTCTTTTAAAAATGGAGGACTTTTTCAGTGCCCTCGTACAATACCGAACTCAGTTCACCCGAGCTTCATAGATGAAATAACAGTGTCTAACTTTTATGGGTCATTTCAAGTAAGTAGGGTTTGGTTTGATACTTAATTTAAAACTTTCACTTTTTCACTGATTACATTATCTTCCGTGAAATCAGATAAAACTTGGATGAAAAGCTCACTCTCTACAAAAGATGCACCTGTATAATGGATTTCCCCGGTACCATCATCATTTCCGTATGCAGAATTCCAGCCATAGCGGTTCCCCACTGCATCAAAGAGAATGATATTCGGTGAGTGATCCGATGAAAGCCCGCTATAGAAAATGGTTGTGGAAATGGGTGTTGTAAGAATGCGTTCAATGACCAATTGCTCCCCATTTTCTAAGTGAATCGTTTGTTGTACTTCATGGACCGTCGTTTCCTTTTGAACCGTAAGCTGAGATGCCTTGATGTCAAATACCCACGGCTCTTGTAGCACTTCCCCTTCAAGTGTTTTTGTTTGTGGTGTATGCAAGTGACCATACGTAATTTGTACATCAAAATCAGCTGCAGCTACTGGCTTTGCTAATCGAACCTCGTTATAGATTGTATACATCGAACTGTTTTGTGCAATCGATTGTGCGGATGTCCCGTTCATTTCAACCTTTTCACCATTTATAAGGATACTAGGCATGAATTGATGACGATAAGAAAAATCGGTCGCTTCATTTTTATTAAATGTAGCACTAATCATGATTTTGTCGTAGTTCACAATCACTTCGTTTACTGTTAAATCGCCCATTGCTGTCGTATGCGTTTCACCAATCACCGTTTTGTAAGGCGTCCAATCTACTTGCTCCGTGACTTGCCAATCTTCTAGCACTGCTGCAATGAACGGCATATTGGCAATTGTTTGGTGATTCATCGCTAATAAGCCGATTGCCAGAGCCGCAGCCGCAACGCCCATTCCTTTATAAGGCTTCACTAATTTCAATTTCTTTTTCACGAGTTTTTGGACACGCTTTTTTTCATAATTCGTAAGCGGTGATACGTCATATTCACTTAAATCCATCATGACTTCATTTAACTCTTTATAAATGCTCATCTTTATAGCCTCCTTTTAACAGTTGGTCCTTTAGCTTTTTTCGTGTACGTGAAAGCTTATTGTGAACCCACGAAGGCTTCACGTGTAGCTGTGTTGCGATTTCATTCGTTGATTGCCCTTTAAAATAGTAGCTTTCAAAAAGTTGGCGCTCTTCAAACGGCAAATTAGCGAGTGCCGTTTGCCAATCGATTTCATCACGCTCCTGCTGCGGTATGCTATCTTGTAGCTCAGCTGTCGGTACGGCACGCTCTATTTTTCGTAGGGCATCAATTGCCTTAAATTTCGCAATGGCTGCTACCCAATTTTTGAATGTATTTTTATCAGGATCAAAGTCGTCGATATGATACCAAATCGCAATCGTCATATCTGCCATTGTTTCCTCTAATTCTTGCGGTCTACCAGCGAGATATTTGAGCGCAATCGCTTTCATGAGTCCCCCGTATTGTTCAAGTAACAATTTAATGCCTTTTTCTTGCTTTGATTTGATTAATGAAATTATTTTCTCGTCCATATGACACCTCATTTCAAAACGTTTTTCGCGAAAAATCCGTTCACTTTATCATTCGTTTTGAATTTAAAAATCTATCAAAAAAATTTAAACTTAATTGTACTGCTTATTCGACTTTTAATGTAACAGCTTTATTGTGAATGGAAAAGCAAAGTCTCAGGGATGCTAATGCACTACTCTAGGAACTTCATAAATTTGAATTAAGCTTGTCATTTTTAAGACACATAAAAAGCAAGTAAACGCTGATATAAAACGTTTACTTGCTTTTTGAATTCTTTAAAAATATTTAGTATTTACATAGGCATATTTAATGTAGCTATTCACATGTTATAAAAATACAATAAAAGCCAAAATCATCGCTAACACAATACGATAGATCGCAAACGGCATCAGCTTAATGCGTGAAATCAACTTTAGGAAAAATTTAATCGAAATTAAAGCAAAGACAAAGGCCGTCACAAAGCCTACTACATAAAAACTGATATGATCCATCGAGATGGCTTCCCAATTTTTTACGAGCGATAAGCCCGAAGCACCCATCATAATCGGCACCGCCATAATAAACGTAAAATCGGCAGCCGTTTTGTGATCTAATCCTAGTAAGACACCACCTGAAATCGTTGAACCCGAACGAGAAAAGCCTGGCCACAACGAGATACATTGAATCAGTCCAATTTTAAAGGCTTTCGCATAACCAATCTCATCTAGTGAATTAATAGAAGGCTTCCTAGGACCAAATTTATCCGCAATAATCATGAACACGGCCCCTACTAATAACCCAATAATCACGGTTTCAATACTAAACAAATGATCGTCAATAAAGTCCTCAAACAATAAGCCAAAAATACCCGCCGGCAAAATACCGACTGCTACATGGAAAATATTAAACTTTGTTGGTGTTTTCCCCTCTAGTTTATATAAACCAACAAGGCTTAAAATCCGTTTCCAAAAGATGAACACAACCGCTAAAATCGAGCCCAGTTGAATGACGATTTTAAACGTATTCGCGGATGGGCCACCTAAAAACTCATCTGTTTTCAACCATAAATCATCAAAAATAATCATATGCCCTGTTGATGAAACAGGCGCAAACTCAGTTAACCCCTCGACAACGCCTAAAATAAAGGCTTTCAATAACTCTACAAATTCCATAAGATCTCCTTTACATTCAATAATTATTCACACCATAATGACGTAAACCGTATTAATTGGTTTCTCACCTACAAATCGTTATAGTTAATTGGGGTATATGCACCCTTTTTAAAGGGATGTGCGTCTCATAAAGGATACCTAGATACGTAATACCACGAAACAACACGTACAAACCAGCTACGGTTTCGCTACTTTCACAATATTTATGTATACTCGTATCTAAAACTATTTTAAGGATAATACTATGGACCAACTCTTTTTAGATTTCGTGCAAAATGAAAGACCCTTTTCATGGCTTTATCAATTTTTAATCATGGCTTTTGTTTCTATGATTCCGTTTGCGCCTATTCCGGTAGTAGCAGCTTTTATTGCCAATAGCCATGACTTCCTACCAGGACTTCTTATTAATATGCTTGGCACAATGACTGGATCTCTCTTTTTATTTTTGTTAAGTAAAACATGGCTAAGAAGGGTTGCATTAACCTATGTGTCACAACAACAAAATTTGACGAAATACATTAAGCTCATTCAAACAAATGGCTTTTTGGCTGTTTTACTTGGGCGTTTAATACCGATTGTGCCGTCCGCAGGAATTAATTTAATTGCTGGGATTTCAAATGTTGGCCTCGTTGCCTTTGTTTGCGCAACAATTCTAGGAAAGTTACCCACGATTTTAGCCTTTTCACTTGCAGGGCATCAAATTGCTGCAGGAAACTGGGAAATCGTGTTGATTATCGCACTTTATTTAGTCGCATTATTGTTACTCGGAGGCAAACTAAAACAAAAATGGCGTAGCTAAAAAAAATAGTATTGAACAAGATTAAACGAACGGAGAAATTATATGACGAATGACTGGGAAAAAGATATAAATTCTCTTTCAAAAATTAAAGTTATTTCAAATCCAAATAATCAGCCGGTCACGATTCACGGGTCCGCTGAAAATCTGAAGTGTATTGGGGTTGGGACGGATGCAGCAGTGTTTCAGTCACTTTCAGCCCCCACGTATGCCTATAAACTATATGCACCAGACCAGAGAAGGAAAGCACAAATAGAAGCACAGGTTTATGAAACATTAGCACCTTCCCCTTCCTTTGCTACATGCTTTGCCTCAACGGATGAATACCTCGTATTAAGCTACGAAGCAGGCATCACACTCTATGAATGTATTTTACAAGGCATTCATATTTCACAGCAGGTAATGAGCGAGGTCGAACAAGCAAGAGCCTATATTCAAAGTAAAGGCCTGAATCCGCGCGATATCCATTTGAAAAATATACTCCTTCAAAACGGCAAAGCAAAGATCATTGATGTTTCTGAATACATGGTACCAGGAAATGATTATCGTTGGGAGTATTTAAAAAAAGGATATGATCAATACTATCATTTAATTGATGGAAAGGCTGTCCCCCTAAGATTTGTAGCAGCCATTGAAAAATGGTATAACGAGCAAGGTAAAAAGGATTCCTACGAAGTGCTTTCAAAAGCATTTTTAAAACTCCTCTATAAAAAATAGCGGTAGTAACGTTAATTAAGCTAGTCGTGATCAGTTTATCAAAAGGTACTGAGAAAACTGCAAAACTTCAAGTTGACCTTGGCTAACTAATGCCATTTTGTATAGTTAATACTCAGAATAAAAGTCACGAAATACTTTTGTTATCAGTATTTCGTGACTTTCTTTTGTCTACCCAAAATTTTTATTTGGGAATAGTATTTGGTTAATTCCTTATAAAATATGAATGAAAATGTTTATTTAATACTGTGAAAAATAAATGAGTTAGTTTTTGATGTTGCTTGTTTAAACTCCCAATCGCCATAAACTTGAATCTGAGAAAAACCTGCATTTTTTAATGATTGATAGATTGTTTCCTGTGTTCTAAATTTTAATTGCATTTTTTCATGAATAATTACTTCTCCCGTACGTGCTTTTTTCACCATTTCAAAAAACGTGTATACATCGTCTACGAATCCCTCATATTGTGTCCAAATTTCTAGAGGTTCACCATTCACCAAATCTATTGCGTGATCTGGAGTCATGTCCTTCTCCCACTGTTCCCACACTTTTGCTAATGGATTACGTGTATCAAAAATAAAGTGTCCTCCAGGTTTTAATGCTCGATATACATCATTAACGACATTTATCCAACTATCCTCCGTAAGAAACACTTGTGCAACATTCGCAGTCATTACAATCGCTTCAAACGCATTTGATTGTAAATTTGTACTATCGCCAACAATCCACATTACCTCTCCGGGACAAGCTTTACTTCTCGCATATTCAATTGCTTCTTCATTTGGATCTATCGCTGTAATTTGATAGCCAGCTTGTGCAAAATGTGTTGTCAATCGCCCGGTCCCACAGCCTAAATCAGCTATAGTTTTTACATTACTCTTCTTCAGTAGCTCTAAAAAAAATTCATCATCTTTGCCCCAACCATTAACCTGGTCATAAACTAGAGGTATCATTTAATTACCTACTTCCTAATCATACTCATCAGTCCTCAACATGGATCATTCCTTAGTTTCCAGACCACGTTTTAAAACATTATATCTTAATTTTCTGAAATAATATGAAGTTTATTTCGCAAGCTAAATGGATTTGAATTTTCGCGTAAAGAAAAATCTTCCTAACCCCATACATAAAACCATAATAAAAATCGAGACGATATAAGCAATCCTCCATTCATTAGGACTTTCTATAATCATCATAATAATTAAGGCGATAATCCCGAGACCAATAATAAATAAAGGAATTCTTAGCTTCGGCTTATATTGTTCAACCGTCACCATGTCACTCGAAAGAAACAGATTACTGATTGTTAAATATGTTGCCGCTTCTACTAGGTGAAACAACGTAAACGAGTATATAAAAAATAGGAATAGTGATACTTGCAGTTCGATTTTAAGTAAAAGTAGCGCTAATGGAACACCCAAAATTAGATTCACTACTATTCCGGCCATTCCAATATGAAAAAACTGCTTACTCGTTAAAAATTGGGCTCTCTCTATGTTAACTGGTTGAGGTGTTGAGAAAAATAAATAAAAAGGCACGTTCACATTAAATGGATTTCCTTTGCAATCGTATTTACTATACATGAGTCCATGCCCTACTTCATGTAACCAAATTACCGTATATAGTGCCCCATATCCAACTAGAACATTTAAAATTAACATCGTTTTGTTTCCTCCAATCCTATTTATTTACAATTAATAGTGTATATTAGGAAAAGAGGAACAAAAAGTGCTTGAATTTCAATAAACTGTTCCCCTTTAGGAGGAACCTTTCTATGCATTATGAATTACGCTTATTTGATTTTTTCAATGAACATGTCCGAAAAGAAACATCCGTTGATGAACTTGCGCAAATTTGGCATTGCTCGACACGGTATGCGAAAACCATTGTAAAAAAAATGCAGCAGCTAAACATTATAAAATGGGAAGTGACAAAAGGGAGAGGGAAAAAACCTTTTATTACGTTACTGCAATCAAAGGAAGAATGTATTATTCGCCTATTTATTTCATATTGGGAGAAAAATCAATTTGAAGAGGCCTATTCTTTAATCGGTAAATATCAAATGTTCCAAAATCCGATCATTCAAAATTGGCTGCAACAGCAGTATGGCATTCAACAAAATGAACAGTTACAGCACATACTCCGCTTGCCTTTTTTTAATCAAAACTTAACAGTTAATCCATTACAAGCACTATCGAATTGGGATGCACATTTAATTAAGCAAATTCATGAGCCTCTATTTAAAGAAAATGAAGCGACTGGAGAAATTGAAGCCAATTTATTGTTTGATTATGAAACAACCGATTATAAGAAATGGCGACTTATTTTAAGAAAAGACGCTTATTTCCATCATCTAAAACCTGTTTGCGCTGAAGATATCCAATTTTCACTCGAACGCCTCGCACAATTGGCAAAACCTTATTTTGACTATGAGCAATTTGAAATTGTACATGCCTTAGAATTAACGCTCACTTTATCAAAACCATTTGCACTATTACCAGAATTATTATCATCGTTTCGAACCGTCATTTTACCTAAGGATACGCCTGATGGGACGATTGGCTGTGGACCATTTATGTTAGAAAAATCCTCCCCATATTTGGTTAAATTAACAACCTTTAATCGTTACTTTAATAAACGCCCTTATCTTGATGGCATAGAATTTATTTTTGACAATAATGATACTGAATTCGGTATTTCATATAGTCCCTATGCGCACGACATCCCGCAGAAAGAATTACTTATGCAACAATTTGGCACGGATTATGCTGTCTTAAATATGCAAAATGGTCCGCTTCAAAACGATAAAATGCGAGAAACCGTTTATGCGCTTATTCAGCCTGAGGATTTTATTAAAAATACGATGACTGAAACCATTTCGACAAACTGGTTACCTATTCACAAACAACACTTATCCGCTACCATTCATTGTATTGGAAATGATTTTCCTACTTTATCAATCGGATACCAATATCTTTCATCCGATGTAAATTATTTGGACAAGGCACTGATTCTTCAAAGTAAACTCAATCAATTTGGTATAAAAACTGAGTTAGAACGTATTGATCTCTACAAAGATAAATCAGTGGACTCTTCAATAGATATTTTCATTGGTGGCGCAACATTTGGAAAGCAAAGTATCCTTTCTATCCTGAATATATACTTCACCCAACCGAAAGCCATTTTATCCTTTTTAGATGAGTACCAGCGAAACCGATTGATACAAAGCCTTGAAAAAATTTATACAACTAAACTACAGTCATTGGATGAGGCTACTTTAAATGAGTTAGTAGAACAAACGCAAAAAATCTACTGCTTAAAAATGCTAACACACCGCCAACAACGTATGTATGTTCGAGAGGATTTTATATACAAAAATGTGAAATTTGATTCAAATGGTTTTATTCAATATAATAAAATCTATTTTAATGGAAAATAGGTTCACAAATGTGAAGTTAATCCCAAAATGAAACATATAAATCACCCCCAACTCACTTGAATTGGGGGTGCTTTTTCGAGTAAGTTTTCCATCAGGTGCCACCTCCTTGTGTATTAGACTGTGGAAAATTGGATTTCGTTCGAGTGGTATGGGAATTTTTTTATGGAACTGAATCTGATGAAGGTTAATGTAGCGGTCATCCGAAGATACTAAAAAACGCCTGGTGCTAAACCAAGCGCTACACTACATACTGTTCTCTCTACAAAAACGCTACATTTATAAATCGCCTTTACGCACGAGATATTTGCCTTTTCCGCGCGAAATAGTCGGAATCACTGCATCAAATTCTAACGGTTGCTCGAGATCTTCCTTGCGCAAAATCGGAAAATTATACTTCATAACCTCTCCACTTTCCGCATTAACCGCTTTTATAAAAGCACCGTCCGTCATTTGAATCCGGTAAATAAAGCGCATCTCGTCCTCATCCTTCTCTGTTTTCCCGTACACCTTGCCCCACTCCAGTTGCACTTTTAAGCCTTTTAGTGGCAGTAATTCTTTAATAGGCTTAATCGCTTTTGGCTCAAACTTTTCGATATCTTCAACCGTTATATTCGGTGCTGAAAGCATCAAAATGCTGCCCGTTTTTTTACAAATATTCATATGGAAAAATTCATTTTCAACGGAAAATCCATTCTTCTGCACGACAAATCGGAAAAAGGCGCGGTTTTCCTCGATGTACTCTTCATCTTTTATCTCTACATGTAAATAGGGTGTATACTCCGGATAGTACGTTTGAATAAACTGCGCGGCAATTTGTAAACATTCCTCTTCAAAAAGCTTCGCCTCACCTTCGATTTCAGCAAACCAAATGAAACTATCCAAGCGCTTCGTACGTTTGTTCACTTTTGCCTTTACCCGATTTTCAAATTTACTTTTCATGTAAGAGTCGTATGATTTATCTTTAGAATCTTGCCAGCCTTTAGGACGCCAATTGAGCTCTTCATACGCTTCATCCATGCTACCTTCTTCATATTGCTCCCAATTCTCATTGATGCCAACGATTTCTTCAATTGTATCTTTTTTCGGCAGTGCTTCTACTTTTGGAAACGGCACATAGCTTCGCTTTAACTCAACGTCGTAATCATATAACGGTTTGCCTGTCACTGCATCATAGGACTGCGTTAATAGCTCTGACTCATAGATCGCATATATACCTGGAACGGAAGCATATTTTTTATTAAAGCTTTCAGCACAAAGTGACCAGTCACCTTCGTACAATGTATTTAAAATACGCTCAGTAGGATAAAGCTCCTTTGGCATTTCTGGAGGATTTTCCATGTAGCCTGTATAGGTGAAATAAATGACCTCACCTGAATCGGTGACTTCAATTCGACAATAAAAACCGTCTAAAGGAAACCCGCTAACAACTTGCCCATACTTAAAACTTGTACTCAATTCCTTTTTCTTTTGTTCTACCAGTGTATAATACGAAAGTGCTTCCGGGTATTGTTCACGTAGCAGTCGCTCGGCGATTTCAAGCTTCATCTCTTCAGTAATCGGTGTACCTTCTTTTGTCGGGGTTTTCGCAAAATCATCAAGTCGCCCTTTGTCATCTAATCGAATAAAAACGCCTTCATCCTTGCTTTGCCCTTTCCACATGAACGAAGTGATTCCATCCTCATGATAGTCTTCAAGTTCTAGCTCATAGTGCGCAGGCACATTTGCATATTGCTGTGCTAAGTCAAATAACTGCTCTTTTAACATGCGTTTCACATCCTTTTGTTGTAATGGCTGTTGCATTGTTTCCTCTAGCTTTAGGCGTAGCGCTTTTCTGCCGCGATGCAGATGCATTTTAATCGTGTTGTTTGGCTTCCCTAGCATTTCCGCGATTTCAAACACTTTAAAATCATAAAAGTAATGCAAGACAATCGCCGTTTGATAGTCTTTTTTAAGGCTTGCAACCGCATTATGTAACGCGCTGTAATCGTCACTGTTTTCCTGGTCTAGTAACTGAAGCTGTTCCATGATTTCTAGCTCTAACAGCTTCGTACGTTCCTTTTTCTTTATTGCAAAAAAGCTTTCACGAATTAATATTTTGTAGAGCCATGTCGCAAAGTAGTTCGGTTCCTTCAGCTGAGCCAGTGCACCGAACGCTTTGATGAACGTTTCTTGCACAATATCTTCCGCGTCCTGCTTATTTTTTATAAATGTATAGGCTTTAGCGAGTAATCTAGGTTTATGCATCGTTGTTAAGTGCCCGATCGCAATCTCATCGCCAGCAAGTGCTTGTTGTATGTATTGATCCATTGCATTCCCTCCTACTAACTTAGAGTACGGTTTTAGTGTAAAGGTTTCATTTCACGAAATATTTTTAAAGCTCATCACTAAAACATAGATTGTTTATTTAAGTTTATAATATTTTCAGCCTTTATGAACTGAAACATTAACCAAAGATTTGGACACGCGCGGAAGTCGTTGTGCTGATGACGAAAAAAAGTACGCGATGTCAAAAAGACACGCGTACTTTTTCATTTATTTTGAAAGTGGTCGGCTATTCTTTACAAATAATGAACCAATCAAGCCAATAATCCCTGCTACTAATACGGCATAGAATGCATAATGAATACCATGAGCTAAAAATTCTAGCTGATTAGTTGCGCCGAATTCCGCAATATAATTTTTCTGACCTGCAGTAAATAGCGTAATGGCAATCGCTGTACCTGCAGCACCTGCAACTTGGTTTAGCGTATTCATAGCGGCTGAACCATCCGCATAGAAGTGTTGTGGTAATTCATTCATCGCATTCGTTTGCGCAGGCATAATTGTCATGGACACCCCTAAGAAAAGAATGCATAATGTCACAACCACTTGCCAAATTGGTGTTGTAGCAGAAAGCGTTACAATAAAGAGAATCGCGGCAACCGTAATGAGTGTAAATCCAATACGCGTGAAGATGCGTGCGCCGACTTTATCAAAGTTCGAGCCAACGATCGGTGACATCACAATATTTAAGAAGTTGGCCGGTAACATCAGTAACCCCGCAGCAATCGCTGTATAAGCTAGTACACTCTTTAAGTATATTGGAATTAAAATAGCTACTGATAAAATGATAAATAATGTTGCGAACATTAACAATGTACCAAGTGTGAACATTGGATATTTAAACACACGTAAGTCAATCATTGGCTGTTCCATGTTAAATTGTCGTACTGTAAAGAATACCAGTGCCAGTACACCCGCTACTAATGGTGCCCACACAAGCACATCTGATAATGGTGCTTCTGCAAGTGATGCTAACGCATACACAATGCCACCAAATGCAACTGTTGATAACACTAGCGATAAAATATCAATTTTCGGCTTAGTAATAGTTGAGACATTTTCCATTTTAGGCGCCCCGATTACTAATAAAATGATATTAAATGCGATCATAACAACGAAGATATAATGCCAGCTTGAAACACTAATAATTAAACCGCTTAGCGTTGGCCCTAGTGCGGGTCCGGCTGTAATAACTAAACCAACGATTCCCATCACTGCTCCACGCTTTTGCATTGGGAAAATCATAAGCACAACACTAAACATTAACGGTAAGAAAATCCCCGTCCCAATTGCTTGAATTAAACGACCGATTAATAAAACCGTAAAACTTGGGGCAATCGCTGCAAGTAACGCCCCTAATGTAGAAATAACTAATGCACCCACGACTAATTGACGCGTTGTAAACCAACGTACTAAATAGGCTGATAGTGGTACTAAAATTGCTAAAACTAATAAATACCCTGTAGTCAGCCATTGTCCTGTACTTGCACCAATAGAAAAGTCTTCCATAATGTTTGTCAGCGCCATATTTAATGCTGTTTCACCAAATAAACCGATGAAAGAACCAATCATTAAAATAGCAGCCATCCATTTTGGACTTTTTACTTGTAAATGAGACTCCATATATAACTCCCTATTCGTTCTATTTTGACATACTTACCTTAGAATACTATTTAAAATATTCGATCTAAAATCTAATTTTTTAGGTTTTACGAAGTTTCATAAGTCTAGGTGCTACTATACAAGAACCGCATGCTACTATCAATACTATCCAACTAAATCGCCAACCGAAAAGACACAGTTTAGACACTTTTATGTAAATATTACCCTTATTTTCCTGTTCTCTATTTTTGTAACTCTGCCAATTACAAAAATAAAACGCTTACTTTTAGATTTCAAACCCCATATATAATCATGTTTGTGCTCATAAACATATATGAGTGCTAGGTTTTAGCGTGCAATAAAAAGTTGCGTTACCGATTCCATAAATTTTTCAATAGTTTAGTTGACAAATCAGCTGAAATCAGCGCAATTTATTTTACAGAAAAATTAAACTTTTGGTGTCGTTATCCATAATACGGTAATTTACAGCTCCTTAACAAGGAAAAACTGCCCCAAAAGTATTTACTAATGAGACAGCCCTTTATTCTTATAAATGTTTTACCGTTTGAAAAATAGCCTTACTGTCTGCTATTTCACTAATAACCGCGACACCATTTGCACCAGCTTGACGGACTAAATGGCTATTTTTCGTTGTAATCCCACCTATCGCAACAATAGGAAACTTAAAGTGTTCTTTTCTTGCAGCTTTTAAAAATTGCAGGCTCGACTGGATTACGTCTACTTTTGATTTTGTTGTAAAAATCGGACCGATGCCTACATAATCTGCACCGTTTGAAATGGCTTCATTTAATTCTGTTAATGTATGAACAGATACCCCAATGATTTTTTCAGGACATTTTTTTCGAAACGCAACCATTCCTACATCATCTTGCCCAACATGAATTCCATCTGCATCGAGTGCTAACGCTAATTCCACATCATCATTGACAATGAAAGGTACCTTATATTGTCGACAAAGCTTTTGACAGTCCTTTGCAAACTGCAGATAGGCTGCACCTTCCAAGCACCCTTTGCCTTTTTCACGTAGTTGAAACATGGTCACACCTGCTTTTAAAGCTTCCTCTAAAATCACTAAAGGTGCTTTCTCATGGCAATTGATTGTGCCCATAATAAAATATTTATCCAGATTAAAAGACATGTACCGCTTGCTCCTTTTGTAATTGCTGATAGGCAAAATGATTTGTTGGACCAAAGCCTTGTCCGATATTTAACGGATGTTTGATGGCTGCATCGACAAACCGTTTCCCTTCAATAATGGCCTCTCGCAACTTCATGCCTTTTGCTAATCCAGCAGTTAACGCTGCAGAAAATGTACAGCCCGTCCCATGTGTATGCTGTGTTTCAAATCGATCTGTTTCTACATAAAAAGGTAATTCGTTTTGCTGATAAATCGCATCTGTTGCTAAATTTCCTTGAAGATGTCCACCTTTGATGACGACACATTTTACACCTTCTTCAAGTAAAATGTGGGCTGCTTTTTCAATATCTTGTTGCGTTTTAATTGGAATGCCTGTTAGTACCTCTGCCTCTGGAATATTTGGCGTACAAACGGTTGAAAATGGTAATAAATATTGCTTAAACGCAGAAACAGCTTCCTGTAATAATAAGCTTTGTCCGCCTTTTGCAATCATAACTGGATCAATGACTAATGGGATGTTTGTTTCTTTTAATTGAACCGCAACTGCTTGAATAATCGATGCGTCAAATAACATCCCTGTTTTTATGGCTTTCACATCGAAATCAGCTAAAATAGCTGCAAGTTGCGCTTCAACAAATGCTGCCTCTATTGGATAAACGCCATGGACACCTAACGTATTTTGAGCCGTTAACGCCGTAATGACAGAAGTTCCAAAAACCTTTAATTCCTGAAAGGTTTTTAAATCCGCTTGAATTCCTGCTCCGCCACCACTATCTGACCCTGCGATTGTACATGCGATCATCATTTTACCTCCGACAAACGTTCTAACTCATTTAAGAATTGCACTTGGTATGTTCCAATTGGTGCGAATGCCTGTTTAGCAGCATGCTTATAATCTAGTAGTAATGCTTCTAAATCACGTAAAGGCTCTTGGCTACTTGCCAATAAAGCTGCACTTATTGCACTAAGTAAACAGCCTGCCCCTGTAATTTGTGTGATTTTCTCATGTCCGCCATCTATACACTTAACATTGACACCATCTGTTAAAATATCGTGTTTACCTGTCACAATCACAAGACACGAAAAACGCAATGCTGCTTCTTTGGCAAGTTGTTCAATATTCGCATCACCTGCGCCACAATCTACACCATTTGCTTGCCAATTCGCTCCTACAATAGCAGCTAATTCACCTGCATTACATCGTAAAAGTGTGATCTGCTTATTTGACAACATCTGTCGTGCTGTTTCCAATCGAAATGCACTTGCACCAGCTCCTACTGGGTCGAACACAATCGGAATATTTTTCTCTTTTGCCGTTTCAATCGCTAGTTTCATCGATGCTACGGTACGTGCATTTATTGTACCAATATTAATAAGTAACGCATCGGAAATTTGAACAATGTCAGCAACTTCTTCAATCGCATCTGCCATAATAGGCGAAGCGCCGACACTTAAAAGTCCGTTCGCTGTAAAATTCATCACAACGGTATTCGTCATGCAATGAACGAGTGGACGACGCGTGCGTATAAGATTCAAGCTCATTGGTACACCTCCTGCCATAAAACATCTTTACTTTTTTCACAAAATTCCATTCTTACTTCCTCCTTTTGAGGCGTAAGCAAAAAAAGGCACCCCTACTCAAAAGTAGAGATGCCTAAAAAAGTGCATATGTGTGCACTCATTGCTCCCTACGCCCGTATTAACGGTCAGGTTCTAAGGGTCAGGTTTTAACCTTCTCAACACTAGGTGTCCCCCCGCAATTAAAAAATTTGCAAAAGAAAAGCCCTCCAAATAGATGGAGAGCATCACGTACGAATATTAGCTTGTACATTTTGCTCCCTACGTCCGTGTTAACGGTCAGGTTCTAAGGGTCAGGTTTTAACCTTCTCAACACTAACGTGTCCCCCTGCAAATTCATTTAATTAATTTCAGTCTAAGGCTTAACCGCTCATAATGCAACCTTATTTATAGTTAATTTTTGGATTTCATTCTGGCGATTCAACTAAATTCATCCAACTAATTTACCGCACGTAACACCAACAGTATAAAAATCGTAAACAATGCAATGAATGTCATATGGCGCCATTTAAACATTTCAAGCAAGCCGATAAACTCACGTGTAAAGGCATTTGGCACATAGTAAAAGGCGGTTTTCGAGCCAACCCCATTGGCCTTTAGTTTCGCTTTGCGCGCATAAAAACCGGCACGTAAAATATGATAATTGTTTGACACAAAGATGCCGCGCGCTTTTTCACCAAATCGCTCGATGATGATCTTTTTAGAAAACTGCATATTTTCTAAGGTTGTTGTCGACTGGTCTTCCATCACAACCGCTTCGTCTGGAATTTCCGGGTAGTGCTCATGAATGTATTTTTTCATCGCATACGCCTCCGCTACTTTTTCATCACTACCTTGACCTCCCGATGTAATAATGAGTGGACGGCCATGATATTTCTTGTATTGTTGAACAGCTTTGTTAATACGGCTCGCAAGTAAAGGTGGCACACGGTCGCCAATTAATCCCGAACCTAACACAATAATATAATCCGGCGTATAGTGAATCGGACGCCAATTATAAAGCACTGCGTATATCGCGGTTGCCGAATACATCATCGTAAAGTAAACAAATAGCCCAAAAATATAATAAAATGCGATTTCACTATACACATTTTCACTAATCGTGCGCATCGAAACAATATAATAAATGAGCACCATATTAATGGCGACTCCAATCAGGCCAAGAAATAAATTGGACTTTTTACGCCCTTCTTTTTCAAGCAACACCTTACTATTGAAGTATGTTAATACGGATAACGTCGCCATAACTAGCGGGATAAATGCAAATACAAACGCGTAGCTCGTTACATTTAATACTTGTTCACTAAAGTTCGTATTAAAAAATATTTTTTCTGTATAATAAAGCAGCTCTACCAATACAATCAGCGCCAGTAAAAAAATATTCGTATACCACCGTGGCTCGATGATAAAGAGCGCAATCACGATGAAAATTAAAAATGCCAAAATCCTTCCTCCTGTTCAACATCACTCTAAAATAATATTATACAATGTCTATTCCCGCTGGAACATCAAATTATCCAGTTCCTCTTTTTATTAAAAATTTATCATTCCCTTTTAAACTTTCCTTCCACCCCGAACCGTCTTATAATTGTCGACAGAATCAAAAAGGAGCTTCAAGGAATGATGGAACCATTAGAAGATAAATTTATTACATTTATTCGCACGCAGCAACAAGCACTCTATAGACTCGCGTATAGCTACACAAAAAACGAGCAAGATGCGCTGGATGTCTTGCAAGATAGTATTCAAAAAGGTTGGCTGGCGCTAGAAAGGCTGACAAAGCATGAGCAAATGAAAAGCTGGTTTTATACGATTTTAGTACGCACCGCGATTGATTTTCTTCGCAAGCACAAGCGTTTCGAGCTCATTGGAGACGATGCGCTCCTGCAACTATGTGAGCAGGATACATATGACAATTTTGATTTGCAGCAGGCACTTTATCATTTACCGCTCCAGCTACGTGAGGTTGTTGTGCTGCGCTATTTTGAGGATTTAAAACTCGAAGACGTCGCACATATTTTGGCTATTCCACTAAGCACAGCGAAATCGCGGCTCTATAAAGCATTAAAGCTCTTAAAAATCGAGCTCGAGATGGAGGAGAATTAGGCCGATGGATGACAAATTAAAAAAACTACACGCACACTATAAGGACGTACCCATTCCAAGTGAGCTAGAGGTGATGATTGAAAAAAATTTACAACGCCCACCTAAGAAAAAACGCAAGCTACCGATTTTTTTAACAGCTGTAGCGGCTGCAGCAATATTATTCACAGTGGGATTAAATACAAATCCGGCCATGGCGAAAAATTTAGCGGATTTACCGGTAATTGGCCCCGTCGTTCAGGTACTGACATTTACCAAGTATGAGATGGTAGACGAGGAATATACCGCAGACATTCAAGTGCCTCAAATTTCAGGCTCTTCTGCTGACATCGAGGCGTTGAACAAGAAATACGCTGAGGAAGGCAAGGCACTCTATGAGCAGTTTAAGGTAGATATCGAGGAAATGGAAGCGGGAAATATGTCCTTAAATAGCGGCTATGTAATCGAAACCGATACCGATGAGCTATTGTCATTTGGTCGTTATGTAGAAGTCATTGTCGTATCACGCTCAACGGTGATGCAGTATACGACGATTGATAAAAAGGCGGAAACGGTCATTACATTACCAAGTCTATTTAAAGATGATCGCTATCTCGACATTATTAGCCGTTATATTGAAGATGAACTGCGCAACCGTATGATTGAAACACAAGGCTCTGACATGTACTGGATTGGTGGTACAGCGTATCATGATGAATCATTTGGTGTCTTTGAAGGCATTACACCGGAGCAAAACTTCTATATTACCGAAGCTGGCAAACTGGTGATGTCCTTTGATGTATATGAGATAGCACCAGGTTTCATGGGGCTTGTAACCGTTGAAATTCCAACCGAGATGCTGCAAGATGTACTAATGAGCAACAAATATATTAAATGATGTTCCCAAATGAAAGTAAGCCAAAGCCCCCATTCAATTGAATGAGGGGCTTTGGCTATTTTTAAACAGTATGTCCTCAAAAGAGCTAGCGCAACCGTTGAAGTGTATTACCCAGCTGTCTTCTATCTATATTTCAATTTTCAATTTGTTTATCATTTACATAATTTAAGTATTCTTGAGCTTTAATGAATTCCTCTTGTGACTCTGCAGGTATTGCAGTGACGTCGGGAGCACTTGAGACTCCTAGTTGTGCCATAGTCGTTTCATAGGTAAATAAGGCTTGAATGTATTGTTCGTATTCTTCAGCAGTTAAAACCTCTTTGCTTGATGGTAGTCCGTTTAATTTGTCAAAGTATGGTTGAATATCATACATTGCTGCTTTAATTTCTTCAAATTTTTCTGCAGGGACTTGAGAATAATCTATGTTTCCATTTTTATCACCATAGTCCAATTTTGCACTTGTAAAGACACTTAATAAATTTTTAAATTGTTTAAACTCATCTTTTCCTAGGTCACCTTTTGCTTGATCGAGCTTTGCATTAAATAATAAGTAACTTTCCATTGTAATATTTATTGCATGTTTTTTTAAATTATCAAATGAGCCATATAAATCATCGGCAAGTAATGCTTGATAAGCAAATGCACCAGTTGGAAGCATTAAACACGCAGACAGAACAGCTATTGCCAACCGCTTTTTTGTAAAACGCTTCAGCTTTCCACCCATTTCAGACTTTGCTTTATTAATGCCCAATTTACTTCTTTCATGAATCTCTATAGGGATTTCAATTTTTGATAACTCTCGCTTAAGATGATTATCCATAGTTTCCTACCTCCTTTAAATTTTGACGAAGCTTATCTAAAGCACGGTATAGAACAGACTTTGCGGTTCCAAGTGGGATGTCTAATATCTCTGAAATTTCCTTTAGTGTACGATCATCGTAATATTTTAGTAAAATGACACTCTTCTCATCCTCTTTTAAAGTATCAATCAGCATTTGTAAAGATAAAGTAAGTGAAATATCTTCATCTTCTGAACCAGTAAGCACTTCAAAATTTGAATTTAGCGGAATGACCTTTTTGTTTTTATTGATTAAGTTCAATGCACAATTAATCGTAATTTTCATGAGCCAAGTCTTAAAATACTCTGGTTTTTTCAATGTACTAATTGTCTTAAATGACTGATAAGCTACTTCTTGAACAAGATCTAATGCATCGTCTTTATTTTTTACATAGACATAAGCCATTCGATAAATATCTGCTTCGTACTGCTGGAAAAGCATCAAGTAGGCTTTATCATTTCCTTTTTGTGCTTTCTTTACTAAACGTTCAAGTTTCATCTTAATTCCTCCTTTCGATTTGGTTTTACATCTATTAGACAAACGACAAGGTGATTTGGCTTAAATTTTTTCAAATAATTTTATGTAATGCACATTGGGAAGGTTAAATAAATGTAGACTTTGTAAAATAACACCTAATCAAATCGCTTTGATAAAGGTGAACGTAAACCAACCCATTATGAATGACTAAAAAGCTGCTCGCTAGCAATGAACGGATTTCCGATTTCATGCTGTGCAGCAGCCTTTTGATTTCTTATATTTCCTGCGCTTCTTTCTTTTCTTGCATATAGCCGTATACACTTTGAACAAATATCCAAAGCCAGTAGAGAAGCACCATACTCGATAAAATTAGAAGTGCAAGCGAATAAACATACGGCATATACGCGTTCTGCATTTGATTTAATGAATTGAAAATATTTAAAGTCATAACCAAAATAAACAAGACACTTAATACATTCGTATTCACGAGCCCTCTGCGCATACTTTTCAAGCGCTCTTTTTGCTCATACGTAATGCGCGGCTTCACTTCTCCTACTTCATACGGTTTCGACCAGATCGAAATATGCCACATCAGCGAACTGTATAAATGCTTCGCTGTCCAACCACTTTCACTGTAAAATAACAAGGCCGCAGAATTTTTCGGCTTTTCGTTTAAAATTTCGTAGCTAATACACGCGGATTCTCGCGGTTTGAAGTAAAATGACATTCCTTTCACATACTCCAGCTCATACCCTTGGGCAAACATGCGCTCTAGCCAACGCTTCGTTAAGAATTGTACATACATCCAACCGACTCTTCTTTTTCGAATCGCATGCAACGCCACTTTAGGGTCTATATTTAAATACGCCTTTTCTTTCGTGTGATACCATTTATTTAAATAAAGGCTCGCACACATAAATAGCACAAATAATACGAGAAAAGCACTAAGATAAAAACCCGTGCCAAAACGTAGCGCCATCAACACACCAGCTGCTGTATTTAAATAGAAAAATAACACGAGTAATAGCACTGTCGCCAACATATAATGTGTACGAATTCGCTGAAATACCTTTTCCCTAGAAGAAAAACGCGTTGGTGCCTCCCCTTCATACACCGTCCAATTGTGCGCTTGCAACAGTTGTTTCCAGCCGCCTTCAACATACAATCCCTTTGGACTTTTATAGTCAATTAAATAACGCTTCACTTGTGAATCCACTCGTTCAAATGTGAATAATCGAAGTAACGGCTGCAATTGTTTTAAACGATAGCCCGCTTGTAACATTTCCTCCAACCACTTTTCAGTTTCTTCGATTCGGTAACTCCAAAAAGGTCGAAACTTTTTCATCCTTTTTCCTCCCTACTTTGTGAAATCAATCGATGCATTTCCTCGATTCGTGCAATTTCCCTAGCTAAAATTTGCTGCCCGAGCGCGGTGATCTCATACAACGTTTTTCGATCTTCATCTGAATAATGCTGAATCAATCCATCCTTTTGCATTTTCGAAATCGTTCCGTAAATCGTGCCAGAGCCTAGCAGCAGTCGACCGCTTGTTACATCTTCAATAAACTTAATAATGCCGTAGCCATGACGCGGTTCGGTTAACGCATACAAAATGTAAAAGGCTGTTTCCGTCATAGGCTGGTATTTTTTTAATAACGATTCCATCTCATCACCTCTATGTCACACCTCGACATATGTCGTAGTTCGACTATATCACAGCGCGACATATAAAGTAAACATTTACCATGTAAAATAAAGCGTTTGTAAACGATTCCCTGAAAAACAAAAAAGCCTGGCGATTAAACCAAGCGTGTACTACATTATGCTGTTCTCACGACAATATCTCTCTTTTTCTAAATCCAATGCTTCAAACCTTCGGAAACAGCAGTTGAATCGTAAAACCGCGCTCATATTCTGATTCAACCTCGATATCAATTTGTAAATCCTCACATAATTTCTTCACTAAAAATAGCCCCATCCCCGTAGCTTGCTTTTGATTCGTTGTATTTCCGGTAAATCCTTTATCAAATATAAAAGGCAAGTCCGACTGTAGGACACCTAAACCGTTATCAGAAACTTTGATGTAATAGCGGTCTTTTTCACGATGAATACCCGTTTCCAGCCAAATCAAGCTCTCACTACCGACGTTTCGATATTTAATCGCATTCACTAGTAACTGGGACAAAATGAATTGAAGCGCTCTTTCATCTGATACGATCGGGATGTCCTCGATGTTCGCCTTTACCTCCATTTCCTGCTCATCCAATAGCGATTGCAGTTCTAGTAGTACATCTTCAAAGCACTCCACAATCGACACCTTCTTCAAGCTATAGTCCACATGCGTGGCTTGAAGCTTTGCATAAAATAAAATGCGTTCTACGTGATCATGAATCTTAATTTTTGCATGATTCAACCGTTGATAAACTAGTGGGGACATTTCGTCTTTACGATTTTGTAGCACGAAATGGACTAAAGAAAGCGGTGTTTTGATTTCATGTACCCAATTCTCAATAAACGACTCATAGTCAACGGACTGGGATTTTGCCTCTTGTAATTCATCATGCAACTGGCGTAATTGCTTAGCTAAATCCTGAACTGGTATGTTGTAGCTGTCCCCGATTTCTTGCTTAAACATGGCTTCTTGCTCCACCGAGGGCTCGTTTAAAAATCGATAAAACGCTGTTGTTTGCTTCTGTTGCTTTTTTCGTGTAAAAACTATCCCGAGTAAAATGCTAAAAACGGTAAAAATAAGCATCGTCATGACGAGCAGCCCAAATGTTTCAGGATAGGCAACCCATGCTAAAAATATAAAAAATCCACTATTTACACATAGCAACCCAATCCAGTGACGTGATTGTTTTAAAAGAGCGGGCCAATTTGATTGCTTCATCCTTACTCACTTCCTACTAATTGATAGCCAATGCCTCTGACCGTTTTAATATGATGTGACATGCCTACTTTATCTAATGTTTTGCGTAGTCTTGTCATATTGACCTGCAGTATATTTTCATCGACAAATTCACTGCTTCCCCAAAGTTCAGCAAAAAGCTGTTCCTTTTTCACAACCGCTGGGGCATGTTTTATTAACAGCTTCATAATGATGCCTTCATTTTCAGACAGGGACAGGGAATCGTTGCCAACATATAAGACATGTGTCTTCGCATCGTATTGAAAAGCACCCCACGTTAACAATATTGGCAGCTTGGCATATAATTGCTCGAGCTTTTGCACGCGTGCGATGAGTCGTTTCGGATGGCAAGGCTTTGTTAAAAAATCATCGGCCCCTAGCTCTAATGCGTGCAATTCGTCTTTTAGCTGATCGCGCGCAGTTAAAATTAAAATCGGGCCAATTCCCTTTTCCTTTAACGTACGACAAATTTGAAACCCCGATAAGTTCGGCAAATTTAAATCGAGCACAACGAGCATAGGATTTGCCGCAATAATATCTTCAACCGGGGTATCAAAAGAAGAGATACTCACGACCGAGTACCCCTCCTTTTGTAAAATGCTTTGTAATTCTTCACGTAAGAAAATGTCATCCTCTACAATCACGATATTTGTCATGACATCACCTCTAGTCGATTTCGTTTAACTTTCTTATTTCTTCATCACTTTTGCGTTGAATCATTCGGATATACACAACTTCGATGAGTATAAATAACAGCACAACTAATGCAATGACAGCGCTGTTTTTCAAGCTGTACACGGTTGTAGGCATCGCCGTTAATAACGACCAAATCCCAAAAATGCCACTAACGACTGCGACCGAAATGACTAAGCTGAAATAGAGCCAAATTTGCTTGCGCGCTGATGCACAAATCGCTTCGACATTCGCACCAAGCATCGCTAACGTTTGATAGCGACCGCGCGTGCTTCTTTGCTGCATTAAGAAGTTTAAGCCTAGTACGGTATTAGCGATAATTAAAAACATCACACCTAAATAAAACGTTGTATAGCTTCCCGCCACGGTGAAAAATAGCTGTCTGCCCATACTCGCGAGATAGCTCTCAAACTGCAAACCAGTTGGATCAAGGAGTTGGTCGACCTCAAACATCGCCTGCATTAGCCCTTTTTCTTCAATGAAATCGTCTTTTAATGTCATATTCCAAAGCCAAGTTTCCTCAGTGTCAAAATACTGCTCGAATAATGCATCCGGTACAATCAACGAGTACATTAATGTAATCGCTCTGTCTGCCACAATATTATCAGAGTATAACGTCGGTAAGAGCGTATATTCATTTTCTGCTATTTCAACTGACGGATTTTTTTTCAATGTGTCTTTTAATAAATCATAAGGCGCTCCTGTATCGTCACTTGTATACATGGCCACCTCATCGTCAGCTAATACAATTGTTTTCTTACCGGCTGCCTCAAGCATCGAATTATAGCTCGATAAAGCAATAAAATATGGCATGCTTTGCATCGAGAAATTGTTTAATAAAATTTCTTTTGGCTCTGAGTCAGCTTGGTTCGATATGGTTTCAATTAAATTTGTCCATGCAAAATGGTAATGAGGTTCCCCTTCTGATGAGTAGAATGAATGTAATGCCATTCCATAATAAGTCTCAATGTAAGGTGCTAGTTTGTCTGATTGTAATACAGGCGCAATTTCATTTTCCTCACCATTAAACGTATAATCTACCGTGCGATTTGCTACCGCGCTATTTGTTAACGCGGTCGACGTACCAAACGCGAAGCATACCAACGCCATTAAAATGAGCAGTGACGAAATTGCCAGTGAGCTCCATTGATGTAATACATTTTCTTGCAATTGTCTCGCTGTAAACATCGATAAACCCGTTGAAGTACTGCCTTTACGTTTTACGTATACACCAATTAAACTACCTAAGCCACGGAATAAAAAAAACGTCCCACCTACGCCGATCAGTAGAATCAACGCAAAGATTTTATAATCAAAATTTCGTAAATATAAAATCGCCATGCCGTACGCTACACATAAAAAAATTGTTCCAAATAATAAGGCAGCCCCGTATAGTAAGCTCGCCGCGCCCCATTTAGGTGCTAATGTTGTTTGCGATTTTTCCTTTTCTTCATGAAGTAAATCCATTGGCTCTTTACGACTCATTGTAAAGCTTAACAGGAGCATAGCAAGTAATTGAACAATGAAGAAACCACAAATTGTTAAGCCAATGCCCGTCCAAGAAATACGAAACGACTGTCCAATAATCCCCATGCCCACTAAACGTGACGTCGTTAAATTAATGATTGCTGTTAAAAATAACGAAATCGGCAACCCGATACAAAGCGCTACAATCCCATTCCAAATCGTTTCCCCCATAATCATGAAAAACAGCTTACTTTGCTTCATGCCCATCATTAAATACAAACCAAACTCATGACTTCGCTGCTGCAATTGATAACGATTCGCAAAATACACGAGGAAAAACACGAACACTAAAGAAACCCCATAAAGTACCGGAATCATGAGCAGTAATCGCTCAACCGCATTACTTTCAATCGTCTTTAAATACAGCATGACGTCTTGTTCACCTAATGACAAAATCACATAAAAAGCCACAATCGATACGATAAGTGAAGCGAAATACACACCGTTTTCCTTCCGCGTTTTGCGACTATTGCGCTTCACAAAATCAAAGAACATTGCTACTACCTCCAGCAAGCTGCGCCATCACCATCACGATGCGCTCATAAAACGACTGTTGTGATTCCCCAGGTACATTCTTACGTAATTCATGGAAAATAACCCCGTCTTGAATAAACAAGATTCTCGAGCAATAGCTCGCCGCATTGGCATCATGTGTCACCATTAAAATGGTCGATCCATGTTGTTGATTGTTTGTCGACAATTTATCCATTAAGATTTTCGCATTTTTTGTATCAAGCGCGCCTGTTGGTTCATCCGCTAACACGATACTTGGATTTGAAATGAGCGCTCTTGCAGCAGCAACGCGTTGTTTCTGACCGCCAGACAATTGTGACGGGAATTTATTTAACACATCCTCAAGCTCAAACTGCTTCGCTAATTGCACAAGTTCTTTTTCCTGCTCTTTTATGTTGACCCCATGAATCGATAATGGCAGTATTATATTTTCCTTAGCTGTTAAGTTATCAATGAGTTCAAATTGCTGAAATAAGTAACCGATTTTATTGCCTCGGTAAGCTGCTAACTGCACGCCTTTAAAGGATGAAATATTTTGTCCCTCGAGTAAAATTTGGCCAGATGTTGGCTTAATCATGGTCGCGATCGTATTGAGCAATGTCGTTTTACCAGAGCCACTTGCCCCCATAATCCCAAGAAATTCCCCCGGTAACACATCAAATGTGACACCTTTTAACGCAGCCGTTTCACTTTGACCTTTCCCAAAAACTTTACGGACTTCTTTCACTTGCAGTAATTTACTCACATTCACCTGTATAGCCCCCCGATTCATTCTCTATAGCATTACTTTACTACAAAGTAGCCGGAAATTACTCTTACAGTTGACGTAAGGTTTCGTACCGCGGTGCTCGTTAAGGCTGTCATATGGTATTAGATTACTACTGTACTTTACCCATCCTCACTAAATGCACCAACATACATATCAATATCGATGAAGGCATTGATGCTACTGGCAAATCGGCTAAACTCAGGCCAAATTACCAAGCCCGGCGTGCGCCCGTTTTCCATGGTAATCACGAGTGCAATTTGAACATTTAGATTCAAGCGTTCTTTTAAGCTATTAATGATGTCCACTTTGCCACTAAAATTTTCAAGCAGCGGATCAAGCACTTCTTCCACAACCAAGGTTTCAAGCGTTTCCGTCTCATATTTCCAAGCAGTATGATCGCGTTTAAGTGGTGTATGGGTATTCACTCGCTCCCCCACCTTCCACGTACGCGTTGGCTGTACACCTAAGCTTTCCGTTACAGCATCTAAAGGAAAATCATCATTTCCTGTGAATTTTATATAAGCATATAATGCTGTTTGCTCACTTGTCACTATGTTCTCACACTCCGTCTCTCACGCATCTTTGTCATAGCAGTCCTTCATCGCATCAAAAACGACCATTTGCTTAAAGTCTGCTCGTCCCATCAATAATCGCTCACATACCATATATAAAAAATATAGCCACTCCCAGTCACGCTCAGCTATTGCTTGCTTAGCTCCCGCTTCGATATACGGGACAACAACGGTTTTATCCAAGGTTTGAAAATACAGGACGGCTTCGTTTGCTCCAGGCCAATTGATATCCTGAAACAGCTCGACAATTCGTGGGAAGGCTGTTTCATTGTGAGGATAACCGATTACTTCAATGACTTTCATCGCATTTTGCCAGCAGCTTTTACCGTATGGTGGGAAGATGAGTGCCAGCTGGTCACGCGGCGTATTGGTAATGAGCCACTCTATTGCTACTTGCTGTATTTCCTCAGGTAAGTGCCAGTGCAATTCAAACGCATAATGCTTAACTAACTCTGTATCCATTTGAGTCTCCTTTATCTCGAACATTTAGTTTTACTATCTGACAGGAAAAACTTTGTATTATCACCAATAATATTAGTATATTCAGAAAATAATAGCTAGGAGTTACAAATGGTCCAAGTGAAAGTGATTTTGGGCCTTATTATAGCGAGGTAGATGACTTACGCACCTAAACTACTTAGCACTTTTTTATTTGATGTCAATGTTTTCAAAGCTACATTTTGGTAACTATGTAAAATGAAAAAATTCGCCGATCAAATTTATGACTGGCGAACTTTTTTCTTTGCAATCCCCTGTAAAAAAATCACTGATAATAGTAGAAATTAGTAACATTCATTTCATCGCTAATTATAAATTGGTAGCCGTTTGGTAAAGTTGATCAGCCGTGCTAGCTACAGTTCTCGTTTCATCTCCAATAATGCTAATTACGTTACTTAAATTAGATACATCTAAAGCTACTTGCTTAATTTGTTGTTCATTTTGATCAATGGCTATTAAAATTTGTTGGAATATTTTTTGTGTTTCTAGTGAAAATTTTGTACTAGATTCGACACGTGCTTCCACATCTTCGATCATTTGAACAGCCGTCGTTGTTAATGATGAGGAATTACGAATGAGATTCGTTATGTTTTCTACTGAGTGTTTCGATTGTTCAGCAAGCTTACGTACTTCTTGAGCTACAACCGCAAATCCTTTTCCGTGATCGCCAGCTCTTGCAGCCTCTATTGATGCATTTAAGGCAAGTAAATTGGTTTGATCTGCAATATTTTTAACGAATGCGATAATATCAATAATTTGTTCAGAAGAAACTTTTAGATTTCCTATTATCCTACCCATTTCTTTTGTACTATCAGTAATTTCTAGCATCTCTTGCTCTAATTTAGTAACATCACTTTTACCAACAACCGCATCTTTATGAATCTGATGTACGATTTCCACATTGGATGTGATCGTTTTACTAATTTCACGCGTATGACCATTTACTTGTTCGATCGATAGGTTTGTATCCTCTGTTAAATCAGCTAGATTCTGAATAATAGAATATATTTTATCTTTAAGTTCATTTTTCACGATTTCATATTGCGCGCTACGAAGTCGATCGTTTTCTTTTTCGTTTTCCTCTAATACAATTTGCATTTCAAGATTAATTAGTTTCGAAACAGTTAATGTTATATTTTCACGTAATTTAGGGTCCATAATATCGTGGCAAATGAGTGTAATAATCGTCTCTTGTAGCTTTTGAAATGTACCCATGTACCATTTGGAATCTAACCCAATTTTAAAGTGCATACGTGCAATTTTTCTTTTATGTTCAATTGTTTCGTCATTAAAAATGCCATCAAACATGGAAATTATATACGAACCTATTGTTTTCTTAAGACGGTCAATTTGGGTACGATCTTCTATAATTTTTCGTAATGAGGGAATTAACATTACATTTTGATAAAACACATCGGTAATCTCCTCGATACCTGCGATTATGAACTGTTGATAAGACTTAATTCGGCGTAGATCATTCTCTTGAATACCAATAAACTTCATTTGTTGTGCTAATTCCGGCATATTTGTAAAAGCGATAATCGGTTTAAAGCTATCTAATTGTTTCGGTTCTTCCGCTTCTACTAACGATGATCTTTGTTTCCACCATTTCATCATAATACTACCCCTCACCCTTTTTGTATAACCATTGTATAACATTTATTATTTAACATGTCAATTATATTACATTTTACGAATTAAATTAGACAAAGGTTATACAATATAGATTTCTTTTATTCTAATAAGATAAGATGGAAATAAAAGGTTCTAATAAAAGATCAAGAGGAAAATAATTATGGTATGTAAAAACTGTTTAACGATGGAATCAGCCCAAAGAGTACTGCCAAAATGCAATAACGGTCGACGGCTAATCGGATGAGTCAGTAAAAATTCTGCAGTACGATTTTTTTCTTCATCGGCTAATGCACTAATCCCTAATAATGCGGCAAAAAATCCGCCTCCGAGCCCTAAAATATCGCCCCCCTTATTGCCATAAAAGTCCTTGATGATTTATACACGAAGGCTATGAATCCAAAAAATAAGAATGATTACACTTTAAACTAAATATAATACTTTGAACTAATTCTTCTACAGAAATTGTTTTATCACTAACTTGTTTTAAGTCGCAAATACAAAAATGTGCATTAAATTCGTTGCTTAAAGTTATGCAACCACACGAAAATATTGCGGTAATTTTATAAGAAAGAGGCGAACCCATGCAATCTAGACAACGGTTATCTACTAATTTTTCAGTAGTGTTTGTTTTAGGAACTTTTATTTGCTTGATTTTTGCTGTGCCTTTATTTTTAGAAAGTGACTTGTTCACACTTCCAAATTCTTTTAAACAATTCAATACCATTTTTCTCAGTATTTTAATTGAAGCCATTCCATTTGTATTGATTGGCGTACTAATTGCAGGGTTTATTCAAATTTTTATCACGGAGGATCACTTACGCGCTTGGATACCAAAAAATAAAATTTCGGCTGTTTTAATGAGTTGTGTGGTTGGCGCATTATTTCCAGCTTGTGAATGTGGGATCGTGCCGATTGTCCGCAGATTAATTGGTAAGGGTGTACCTTTGTACGCAGGGATTGGCTTTTTATTAACAGGGCCGCTCATTAATCCGATTGTTATCATTTCGACGTATATGGCCTTTGGTAATGATTTAAAAATGGCGCTCTTACGTATGGGCGTTGGGTTCATTGCAGCAGTAATCATTGCACTGATTGTCAGCTTTTTATATAAATCAAACCAATTAAAAAGTAAGATAGAGTTGGATAGCTCGGTTACGAATCCAACAAAAAAACAACCAATCGTGCTAAGAATTCACGAAATGTTAAACCATGCAATAGATGAATTTTTTGATATGAGTAAGTATTTAATTATGGGTGCTTTTGTAGCCGCTTTACTTCAAACTTATGTGTCAGCACAATCACTTTTCTTATTTGGCGATGGACTCGTTCAGTCGACAATTGTCATGATGGCACTCGCGTATTTTTTATCGCTGTGTTCAGAAGCCGATGCTTTCATTGGTGCAAGTTTTAAAAATTTATTTCCTTCTACATCGATATTAGCTTTTCTTATTTACGGACCCATGATTGATTTGAAAAATACGATTATGTTATTGAGTGTATTTAAAGCGAAATTTGTCTTCGTGCTATTTCTTCTTATTACATCCATTGTATTTATTTGTGTTTATTTATCGAGCTTTATATAAGGAAGGATTGAATAGGTGAAGCTGAACGCGCAACATGTATTGAAGGTCGTACTTTTAGGTTTATTTACGTTGTTTTTTGTCAATTTACAGATCACAGGCGATATTTCGAAGTACATTAATCCAAAGTATAGCTTTATGAGTAAATTGACGGCGGCTATCTTTTTTATTTTATTTTTCATCCAGTTATTTCGAATTTTTGAGAACAAGTCGATTCATCATGTGTGTTCAACCAATTGTAACCATGACCATGGCAATAATCGCTTTAATTTATCAAAAGTCCTAGGTTTCACAATCATTGCCTTTCCAATCATGACTGGATTTACAATTCCACCTGCTACACTCGATTCTTCTATTGCCGCAAACAAAGGCTCTGTACTCACGCAGATGAGTGGTGGACAAAGGGAACCGGCCTCACTTGACCAATCATTAGAATCTTCAGAGCCACTAGTAGAAAAAGAGCATCTTGATATTTATTCAGACGAATATACACCGTTACTTAACACGAACTATCTTACTGAAGCAGAATTAGCAGAAAAAACGGCTATCCTCGAAGGTTCTGAACAAATTGTGATGAATGAGGATATATTTAGCTCTTACTATACAAAGATAAACGATAGCCCTCAATCTTACGCTGGCAAGACGATTAAGATGAGTGGATTTGTTTTTAAGGAAGGCGAATTTACTAGTAACCAGCTCGTACTTTCAAGATTTTTAATTAACCATTGTATAGCAGATGCGAGTATCATTGGATTTCTAACTGAATTTGAAGAGGCTGCTACGATTACACAAGATACGTGGCTTGAAATCGAAGGGATTCTAAGTGTGGGCAGTTATGATGGCTATGAATTACCTATCGTCAAAGTATCGAATTGGAAGGTAATCGATGAACCAAGTGACCCCTATATTTTCCCGATTATAACGTGGTGGGATTAGGTTTAGTAGCAGTTAAGAGTGATTAGGTAATGTACCTGATCACTTAGCGGGTATGTGTGATGACACAAATGAGCATTCGTGAAGGTAAGTTGGAAAATGATTCAACGGATTTAGAACGATTACTTGGTCGCAAACCAGCTTCAGTAAAAGAAGCATTACAACAATTATTAACAAAGGGTGAAGCCACATAGTGTTAAGCGGCTTCACCTTTTTATTTGTTTTAATACTACTGTTTTACGTCCAATTTTTCACGCAATACTTTTGCTGCAGCAACCATGTTTTTAAGTGCTGCGATTGTTTCTGGCTCCTGACGTGTTTTTAAGCCGCAATCTGGATTTACCCAAAATAATGGTGCAGGAATAACTGCTAAGCTATCGTTTAAAATATCCGTCATTTCAACAATCTCTGGTACACGTGGACTATGAATATCATACACACCTAAACCTACACCATACGGATATGAATCGTCTTGTAGTGAATGAATTAATTCCCCGTGACTACGAGATGTTTCCAGTGAGATCACATCGGCATTTAATGCGGTAATGGGTTCGATGAAATCATTGAACTCGCAATAGCACATATGCGTGTGAATTTGTGTTTCATTATCAACGTTTGAAGTTGATAATTTGAAAGCTTTGACCGCCCATTGTAAATAATCGGCCCAGTTTTCTTTACGTAGTGGTAAGCCTTCTCGTAAAGCTGGCTCATCAACCTGAATAATGCGAATTCCGGCATCTTCAAGCGCCGCTACTTCTTTACGTAGGGCAAGTGCAATTTGATTGGCTACATCCGCGCGTGAAATATCGTCACGGACAAATGACCAGTTTAAAATTGTCACGGGACCTGTTAGCATTCCTTTTACATATTTCGATGTTTTCGATTGTGCAAATACTGCTTCTTTTACAGTCATCGGAGCTGTCCAGTCCACATCACCAAAGATGATTGGTGGTTTTACACAACGAGAGCCGTATGACACAACCCAAGCATTTTTCGTAAATGCAAAGCCTTCAAGTTTTTCGCCGAAATATTCCACCATGTCTGTACGCTCGAATTCACCATGTACTAAAACATCTAACCCTAATTGCTCTTGAATGTGAATCCATCGTGTTGTTTCTTCATTTAATTTTTCTTCATATGCTTCATCTGATAGATTACCTTTACGCCAAGCCGCGCGCCACGCTTTTACTTCTCTTGACTGCGGGAAGCTACCTATTGTTGTCGTTGGGAACAATGGTAAATTTAATGCTCGCTGCTGCAAGGCTAAACGTTCTTCAAATGCTAATGGACGATGGAAATCCTGATTCGTTAATTGCTTGAGCTCATTTGCTACCTTTGCATTATTGCGACTGACATCGGTTTGTAGTGCCTCGATTGCCTTCATACTCGCTGAAACAGCTGATGGATTCGGCCATACACCCGTTTCAATATACTCGGTAATCTGTACAATTTCCGGAATTTTTTCATCACTAAACGCTAGCGCATTTTTTAATACGGGCTGTAAGGTAACCTCCACCTTCGTTGTAACTGGACAATGTTGTAAACTACAAGACGATTGAATCCAAATTTCATTATTTGGAATATAATACTGAATCGCTTGTACAAATTGTGCCTGTTCCATTAAATTCGTGCGCCAAATATCACGACCATTAATTAAGCCAATCGCTAATACTTTATCTTGTGGGAAGCCATAGTGACGAATCGCTTGAATATTTCCCTTTTTACCATGAACAAAATCTAAACCAAAACCGGCAACAGGTAGCTTTATCAGGCGTTCATAGTTGGATAACGCTTCAAAATACGTTGTCAGGATTATGTTCGCTGTCGTCGCCTCATCCAGTTGCTTATAAATTTCTTCTACTAGGCGTATGTCTTCTTCTGTTAATTCTAGTGTTAATGCAGGCTCTTCTATTTGCACAGAACTTGCACCAGCTTCTGCTAACTGCTGGATTAACGTACTATATAGAGGTACTAGCTGAATCATAAAGCTAGCTAATTGTTTTTCATCGTACCCTTTTGTTAATTTTGCAAATGTGTACGGTCCGATTAAGGTTGCTTTTAGCTCGATACCCGTCACTTCTTTTGCTTCGTTTAACCAATCAACGTAAATGTTATGATTTAATTGCAATTTCGCGTCGTTATATTCAGGTACGATATAGTGATAGTTTGTATTGAACCATTTTGTCATTTCTGATGCAACCGTATCATCATTACCACGCGCCATTGCGTAATATGTTGTTAAAGTTTTGGCTCCTTCAATATGTTGATAACGTTCCGGTATCATGTTAAATAAAAAGGCTAAATCTAACATACGATCGTAATAGGTAAAATCCCCGACTGTTATTTGTGTTAATCCTAGCGCTTCTTGCTTTTTAATCGATGCTTTACGTAAGTTGGCAAATTCTAGTTGTAATTCCCGTTCTGATAGCTCCTGCTTCCAAAAACGTTCCACAATCTTTTTCCATTCACGATTTTCCCCAATATACGGATAACCAACTACTGCTGCTTTTACACTCACTTTCATCAACCTCCAAATTGTCGTTTACATAACCAAATAAAAAACCACTATTTCACATGAGAAATAGCGGTGGAAGTTTTGATGCATCAACAAATAAGCAAACGATTAGGTTCACTGTATCTCGCACAAAACACCACTTATCTCCTCGTAAGCTTTTGGTGTGTACTAGGAAATAGGCAGGTCTCCTGACTTATCATCAACATTTGTTAACAGCCTTCCCAGTCACCCAGTGGCGTTTGTTAAAAAACTCCGAATTACAGTTGCGGGACAGTGATGGAATTGCACCATGCTTCCCTTTTCAGCTTGCTCTCACAAGCACCTATTCTTAACACGTTATGTAATTGACACTAACTATAGCATAACTTGTTCTATTGATAATCTATTTTTCTGAAAATTATTATATTTTAGGGAAATGAAGCAATATTCGTTTCCAAGCGAGATTTATTGTACAAGTTCATCCCAACTTTTAAACTTTTTCTTGATAATTTATTTTGGTTACGGCACTATAAATACAGAACATTTTTAGCAAAAGGTACGTCTAAAATTTAGTAACATAATTGGCAAGTCACTTGCATTACAACTAACATGGGAGGTTTTTTATGTACGATGTTTGTATTATAGGTGGCGGTCCTGCTGGTATGTATAGTGCGTTTTACTGTGCATCACGTGGATTAAACACCTTACTTTTAGAGGGCAATAAAAAATTAGGCGGACGGCTACATTATTATTTAGATATGCCGATTTATGACCTACCTGGACAGTACGGGATTACTGCCGAGGAATACTTACGAAATTTAGAACGACAATTACATATTAGCTCGGCACAAATTCTGTTAAATGAGCGTGTGCGGCATGTACATTTTGACCAGCACTTTACGGTTCAAACGACTTCGAATACTTATGAAGCAAAAACGATCATCAACGCAACGGGTACGGGCTATATTCAGCACAAAAAATTACAAAGTGAATCCATCACAGCAGCAGCGCTCCCGCACATTAGCTATTCTTTACCCGCTAATTTTGAAAGCACTGAAAAAATTGCCATTATCGGACACACTCCGATGGCAATCGATTGGGCCATCCAGTTAAAAAAGCGCGGTGTCGACGTGTTACTGATCGAATCCCAATCAATTCAGCTACAGCCCATTTTAATGGATGCGATACAGGCACTTCAAATTCCAATACGTTCCTTGCAGCACACTCAAATTGATTATCACTTAAGTACCTTTAGCATCAATGACGAACCGTTCTCGCATGTTTTCTGTCATATTGGCACGACAAAAGAGAGCTTCACGCTCCCTTGCCGCGTCGTACAAAAAGATAATAGTTACACGTCGTTAGCTGGCTATTTTATCGCTGGGGATGCCCGTTTTGAACAAGATAAGCTCAAGCTGATCCACGGTGCAACACACGATGCCATGCAGGCCAGTAACGCAGCTTATTTATATTTAAAACCGAATGACACGTACCAGCCAATAGTTTCAACACATCATCCGATTTTTAAAGATTGGAATAGACACTAGAAAAGTTACGGGTTCTCCGACCAAACTTTGAAAAGCGGCGTCCGGAAATTACTTTCCAGACACCGCTTTATCTTTATGCTTGTTGCACTTTATTCGTAAATCGTGGATGTGCCCATAATTCACGCCATTTCATGAATGATGCTATGACAATGATTAATCCTAGTGTTAACATAATTACCGATAACACACCGTTTAACACATTGTAGCCACCTGCCGCTGCATTCCAGTACACATTTTTAACCATCCAGTAACCTGCAACGTTTACCGTTACATAAAGATACACTAATGGAATAAAGCACGTTAACACGTAAATGCGCTTATCTGCAACTTTTAATACAAATGTTACGCCACATACTAAACCAATCGACGCCATTAACTGATTCGACACACCAAACAGTGCCCAAACCGACGCAATATCACCCGAATTCAGTAAGTACCCCCACATGACACAAGCGAGCGCACTTGCCCCGATTGTACCCGGTAACCAGTCTGTTTTCTTCAGTGGCTTATAAACATTTCCTAGGAAATCTTGAATTAAATAACGTGCTGTACGCGTTCCCGCATCAATTGCCGTTAAAATAAATACCGCTTCAAACATAATGACAAATTGATAGAAGTAGCTTGTTAAATGACTAAACCATTCCACTCCAGAGAAAATCGAAGCCATACCAACAGCAAGTGTTACCGCACCACCCGTACGCCCCTCTAAATCCATCCCGATTGCTTCTGAAAGTGCTGGTAAATCAACAACGGACATACCAAGCGTTGCAAATTTCTCAGGTGTTGAGTTAATAGCAAAATAGTCTCCCGGATGTAAAACTGTCGCTGCGATTAATGCCATAATAGCTACGACACACTCAACTAACATCGCGCCAAAACCAACGACGCGAATATCTTCCCAACGATCTAACATTTTCGGTGTTGTCCCTGAACCTACAAACGCATGGAACCCAGATATCGCACCACATGCAATGGTGATCGATACGAACGGCCACACGGGACCTGCAACGATTGGACCTCCACCACCTAAAAAGTCAGGAATAATAGCTGGGAATTGAATAACCGGATTAATTAGGAACACCCCGATAATTAACGCAATGAACACACCGATTTTCATAAAGCTTGATAAATAATCACGCGGCGCAAGTAAGAACCACACTGGTAAAGCAGCCGCAAAGAATGCATAAATTGGTAAAATAATAGATAATGTTTCTTTATCTAATGTAAGTAAATCTCCAAGCCACGTTCCTTGAATAGCTGGTCCGTAAAATACAGCCGCAACAAGGAGCGCGATTCCTAATATCGTAGAAAACTTTAAATTCCCCGTAAATTTGTTAATTAAGCCCATAAGCATCGCAATTGGAATCGTTGCTGCTACGGCAAATGTACCCCACGGATTATCTGCTAATGCACCTAAAATAACCATGGATAAACCGGCCATTGTAATGGTAATGATGAATAGCATCGCTAACCCTGTACAAAAACCTGCCACCGGTCCTAATTCTTCACGCATTACTTCAGAAAGTGATTTACCTCCCTTTGTCATCGAAGCAAATAATACAACCGCATCGTGTACTGCTCCCCCGATTACTGCACCAACTAGTAACCAAATATAACCTGGTAAGTAACCAAATTGTGCTGCTAAGATTGGACCAACAAGTGGACCAGCCGCTGCAATCGCCGCGAAGTGATGACCAAACGCTATCCATCTATTCGTTGGCACGAAATCCTTACCATCTTCATTTTCATGCGCTGGTGTTGGCATGTCTTCATTAATTTTTAATACCTTTTTTGTAAAGAAAATTCCATAAAAACGATAGGCAATCACTAAAATACAGATTGCTGCAATCACTAAAGTTATGGCGTTCATAATGCTTCCCCCAATATATGTATTTACTAAATGACCATTTTGAAAAATAAGATAATTCTAAATTTTTATGCATCAATTAGTTTTTCTCATCCTAGCATCTTTTTTGTTCTATAACAAATGTTTTTAGAATAGTAATCTGTTATACAAACAGATGCATTTATATAGAATAAACGCTATTTTTAAAAGAATATTCCAAATTAATTTTATACAATTATAGCGCTTTAATTGTTCTTAATATTCTAGAAAAACTCAAAATTTCGTCCATTTCACTTTGGATTAACCAATTTTTATTATTGCAATCTAATTTCATCTCTGTTAGCGTAGGAGGCACAAATCAATCATTGAATTGGTATAACTAACGCACTTAGTTATTTAAAAGGGAAGTCTGTGAAAGTCAGACACTGTCCCGCAACTGTAATTGGGAGTTTATTCGCACAAGCCACTGTCATGGGAAGGCGCGAATAAATGTTGATCATAAGTCAGGAGACCTGCCAAGTTCATTGCATCGATCAACCTACGTGGATCTAGGGAAGATGTTAATATTTGTCGCACAGATCACACTTCATTATGAATGTGTTTATTTAGCAACTAATATTAGCAGCTTACTCTTAAGTAAGTTGCTTTTTTGTTCGCACAGAATGATAACGCTTACACCCGTAGCACTCTAATTAAGAAAAGGTGAATTACTTCATGTTAAGCATTCAAAAAGTTTTAGTTGCCAACCGTGGCGAAATTGCAATTCGAGTATTTCGAGCACTAACAGAAATGAAAATCAAAACCGTAGCGATTTATTCCAATGAAGACAATGGATCCTACCACCGCTATAAAGCAGATGAAGCATATTTAGTTGGTGAAGGAAAAAAACCAATAGATGCATACTTAGATATTGAGGGCATTATCGATATTGCAAAAAAATGCGGAGCGGATGCGATTCATCCAGGATACGGATTTTTATCTGAAAATCTTCATTTCGCACAACGCTGTGAAGAAGAAGGTATTATCTTTATTGGGCCAACAACCGATCATTTATACATGTTTGGCGATAAAGTAAAAGCTCGTGAACAAGCGGTTTTAGCTGGAATTCCTGTTATTCCTGGAACAGATGGACCGATTGCTTCGCTTGAGGAAGCAATTGATTTTGCCAATACATACGGTTACCCAATCATGATTAAAGCGGCACTTGGTGGTGGCGGTCGTGGGATGCGTTTAGTTGAAACAGCGAGCCAACTTGGGGAAGGCTATACGCGCGCAAAATCAGAAGCAAAAGCAGCTTTTGGCTCTGATGAAGTGTATGTAGAAAAGGCAATCATAAAGCCAAAGCATATTGAAGTACAAATTATTGGGGATACTCATGGGAATATCGTTCACTTATATGAACGTGATTGTTCGATCCAGCGTCGCCATCAAAAGGTCGTTGAAATTGCACCGTCAATTTCCATTTCTAGTAAACTACGTCACAATATTTGTAATGCAGCTGTCAAGCTCATGCAAAACGTTAACTATGTAAACGCAGGTACCGTTGAATTTTTAGTAGCTGATGATGCATTTTATTTCATTGAAGTAAACCCTCGAATTCAAGTGGAGCATACGATTACGGAAATGATTACCGGTATTGATATTGTGCAAACACAAATTCATATCGCCGCTGGTAAAAGCCTAAAAGATGCGGAAGTTGGTGTACCCAGCCAACAAGATATCCCCCTTTTCGGCTATGCAATTCAATCTCGCGTCACAACGGAAGATCCACAAAATCAGTTTATGCCGGATACTGGAAAACTTCAGGTGTACCGTTCATCAGGTGGTTTCGGCGTTCGTTTAGATGCCGGAAATGGCTTCCAAGGTGCTGTTGTCACACCTTACTATGATTCATTACTTGTGAAAATCTCCACTTGGGGTACAACATTTAAGCAAGCCGCTGAAAAAATGGATCGTAACTTACGTGAGTTCCGCATTCGCGGAGTTAAAACAAATATTTCATTTTTAGAAAACGTCATGGTACACCCAAGCTTTTTAAAAGGTGATTTTAATACAAGCTTTATTGATACAACACCTGAACTACTTGATTTTAAATTACCAAAAAACCGTGCATCAAAACTGCTGGATTACATTGGTAATGTTACAGTCAACGGTTTCCCTGGTGTCGATACAAAAACAAAACCGATTTTAACGAAGCCTCGTATACCAGACATTTTCGTACCGACTGATTTACAAGGTACGAAGCAAATTCTTGATACACAAGGTGTCGATGGTTTAGTCAAATGGATTCAAGCACAAGACGATGTATTGTTAACAGATACAACAATGCGTGATGCGCATCAGTCGTTACTTGCGACGCGTATGCGAAGTACCGATATACTTGCGGTTGCAAAAGAAACAGCAGCTGGTATGCATTCACACTTCTCACTTGAAATGTGGGGTGGCGCAACATTTGACGTCGCTTACCGTTTTTTAAAAGAAGATCCTTGGACACGTTTAGAGCAGCTACGAAAAGAAATTCCAAATGTATTATTCCAAATGCTACTGCGCGGGGCTAATGCGGTTGGTTATAAAAACTATTCGGATAATGTCATTCGCGAGTTTATCGCACAGTCTGCCGAATCAGGTATTGATGTATTCCGCATTTTCGATTCATTAAACTGGATTCAGTCGATGGAAATTTCAATTGATGCCGTGCGTCAAGCGGGCAAAGTCGCCGAAGCAGCGATTTGCTATACGGGCGATATTTTAAATGATGGGCGGGCGAAATATTCTGCTCAATATTATAAGGATATGGCAAAACAACTTGAACAAGCCGGCGCACATATTTTAGCGATTAAAGATATGGCGGGTCTTTTAAAACCTGAAGCCGCCTACCGTTTAGTATCTGAATTAAAAGCAGTAACAGACCTACCGATTCATTTGCACTCACACGATACGAGTGGCAACGGTATTTACACCTATGCTCGTGCCATTGATGCAGGTGTTGATATTATCGACACGGCCCTTGGTTCAATGTCTGGCTTAACGTCACAACCATCTGCTAACTCATTAGTTTATGCATTGGATGGTGCAAAACGACAAGTACGTGCTGATATTGAGGCATTAGAAAAACTTTCTTATTACTATGAAGATGTACGCAAATATTACCGTGAATTCGAAAGTGGTATGGTGAGCCCGCATTCAGAGGTATATGTCCATGAAATGCCAGGCGGTCAATATAGTAACCTACAGCAGCAAGCTAAAAGTGTTGGCCTTGGCGATCGCTGGGAAGAAGTAAAGGTGATGTACGGTCGCGTCAATTTACTGTTTGGCGATATCGTGAAAGTAACCCCTTCTTCAAAAGTTGTTGGGGATATGGCACTATTTATGGTACAAAACAATTTAAATGAAGAAACCATATTAACACGCGGTCAAACTCTAGACTTCCCTAGTTCAGTAATTGAATTATTCCAAGGCTATTTAGGTCAGCCACATGGTGGATTCCCGAAGGAACTACAACGCGTCATCTTAAAAAATCGTGCGCCAATAACCGTACGACCTGGTGAATTATTACCAGAGGTCGATTTACAAGTCATTTTGCACATGCTTGAGGAAAAATATCCACAACGCACCTTTACGAAAAAGGATTGTATCGCCTATGCGCTGTATGACAAAGTATTTGAAGCATATGTTCAAACAAATGAACAATTCGGTGATATTACGGTGTTAGATACACCGACATTCATTTATGGACTAAAGCTTGGTGAAGAAATTGAGGTTGAAATTGAAAAAGGGAAAACGCTGATTATAAAACTCATTTCAATTGGCGAAGCCCAACATGATGGCACACGTATTTTGTACTTCGAGCTTAATGGTCAATCTCGTGAGTTAATCATTAAAGATTTCAGTTTAGATAGTAAGGAAGCAGCAATTTTAAAAGCAGATCCTACGAATACGAGCCAAATTGGTGCTACGATGCCTGGAACCGTATTAAAGGTAGTAATTAATAAAGGAAGTAAAGTAAAACGCGGTGACCATCTACTTATAACGGAAGCGATGAAAATGGAAACGACTGTTCAAGCTCCTAAAGATGGCATCATTAAAGAGATCTATGTACAAGCGGGCTCAGCCCTTTCCACTGGCGATTTATTAATCGAATTCGAATAGATGAAATTTACCCAAAGGACCACACACGATCTTGTGGTCCTTTCCCTCTTTTATAGATAAAATTTACAACTATTTAATACGAAACCTTCTTAAAATTCGAACATTTATTGACGAAATACTAATTATTGCTTATACTATAATTAGTTTTACTAATATAACTTCATATGAATCGTGTATGTTGTGGTGCTTATGAGAATAAGCTTAAAAGGGAAGTACGGTGTGAATCCGTCGCTGTCCCGCAACTGTATATTCGGAGTTTTTTACAAATACCACTGAGTAATCGGGAAGGTGTAAAAAATGTTGATGATAAGCCAGGAGACCTGCCAAAACTAGTACACACCAATGCTCACGTGGAAATGAGTGGTGAAATTATCGTACGTCAAACGAATTTGAATTCCTGATCTTCAGGCTTATTTAAGTTGACTTTTACCGACCATCTTCCATCTTTACGCGAAGGTGGTTTTTTAGTGCTTGTCGGATGTCGATTTGTCTTAACTCTCCCCTATAAAGTTAGAAAATCGACATCTTGGAATTACTAAGATTTCCCCAAAATCAGTAGAAGCTTTGTGCTAAAGCTCCTACTAGCATGATGGTTAGTCATTTATGAACGCCTCATCTTACATTGCCGAATAGAGATGTTTAGGCATTATAGATGATTAACCATTATTGCTTATATGCCGGTGCTTAAAAACGATAATCATCACTCATCCCTCATTATTGTAAGCGGTTTCAAAAAAACTTGAAGAATCACGTTAACTAAGGAGGAATATGGAATGATAGAAACCTACATCGACTTATTAAAAGAGCAAATTATGCAAAATACACTTGGGAATACAGCAAGTACATTAACAGAAATCACCGAACAATTAATGCTTCAACACACAGATCACCAGCAAGAAATTTCAAAAGCTTATGATTTTGTGAGCCGCGAACTTTCAGGTGAATCGATTTAATACATGAAGTATCATTTTTCAGAGGTATACAAAAAAGCTTGCATCGAGGTAACAATCCACCTCCTGCAAGCTTTCTCCTATAAATTCAACCTATACTGGGTTAATGCAGATTTTGCATCCAACTGGTCGACTAAGGAATGATTTGTCGCAGCCTTCGTGCTATCTGTTCCTGATAGTTGGCCTAACAAAGCATCCGTGCTATTTGCTGATTTGGACGCAATATAGTTTTCGATCAAGCTAATGTTTTGCTGCATTTGCTCGATGCGGAATTGTGCCGAAGCATTTGGCGTTTCACCCATTCGCTCTATAAACCCGTTAAACGAAGATTGTAGCTTAGCCTTTGCCGCATTCATGTTATTTAAAAGTTGCGATTGGAATGTGCTCGTTAACCCGTCCGCATAAGCAGCTGGTGCCGAGATATTCGGCGTGTTATAAAGGCTTGTTAAGTTCGCCGCCGATGTGCCAGTTGATTGTAAGCTTGATAACAATTGTGATGCAACATCTGAAGTCGAACCTGAAGAAGTTAAACCGTTTACTAACGAGTTTGCACCACCATTTGAATACATATCCAGTAGCGAAGATACACTTGCAGCGGGCGTGGCGCTATTTGTTCCTGTTCCTAAAGCATTCATTAAATAGTTTTCAAAGCTTGTTCCTGAGATATTCGGTGTTGTAGCAGCCGCCGTGCCATATGTAGAGCCGAGTAAACTATTAATTGAATTCAGTGATGATAAGTCCATTGACATCTTTATTCACCTCCCTTTCTTCTATTATACCGTGACCTAGTTAAATCCACAAAACCCCCTAAAAAGTTCACCAGTAATATCCATTTAACATTACAATAAACATACAGGTTATTCACAAAAATTTACCTGTTGCCTTATCCATGGAACGTGTTACATGGATAAATAATAAACGGTCGATTTGCAATGCTACAATCGTAGCTAGAAAGGAGCACTTATGAAAATTCATCTTCATATTGAAAGTGATATACAACAAATCGAAATACATATTCACGCACCTGATTATAACGAAACTGTCGAACAGCTGATGAAAAAGTTGAAGCAACAATCCGTTTCAAATCACATCGCGGGCTATAAGGACAATAACATTCATTTATTACAAGTTCACGAGGTCTTTTCAATTTATAGTGACAATGGCAAAGTCTATATCCAAACAGATGACGAAGAATTTGAGGCAAAAAACAAATTATATGAGCTGGAAGAACGCTTCGAACATCAATTTATTCGTATTAATAAAGCAACGCTCGTTAATCTCAAAAAAATTATTTCCATCCAATCCAAGGTGCTTGGTAATCCGCAAATTGTTTTAGCAAACGATGCAACCATTCCAGTTAGCCGCAACTATTTTAAATCACTAAAAGAAGCACTCGGTTTAGGAGGTACTATGAGATGAAAAACTTTTTTATTAGCTTTATGGTCAGCGTATTTATCTCTTATTTTACACTTGCTATGATTGCATTTAATAATCCTGAAGATGTGTGGTCAAGTAAGACCATTTTCGTACAATTTATATTAGCAAATGGACTTGGCTTTATGATTGGCTGTGCGAATTTTTTATTCAAAATCCAGCATTGGCCATATATTGCTGTGTTATCCGCGCACTATCTCATTGTTGTCACATCCTCATTTATCATTGGAAATTTCGGCAATTGGTTTTATATGAGTGAACCGATGACTGTCATCTCATTATTTTTACGTGTGACAATTGTGTATGTTGGCGTTTGGATTGCGCTTATCTTTGAACAAAAACGCGCAATAAGCAAAATGAATGCGCAGTTACAAAAAAATCGAGGGGAATAACTATGACGAATATTATTGAAGTAAAACAGTTAACCAAGCATTACGGACCGGTGAAAGCTGTGAAAGGCATTAGTTTTCAAGTGGCAAAAGGCGCCCTCTTCGCTTTTTTAGGAAGTAACGGTGCTGGGAAATCAACGACCATCGAAATACTCTGTACATTGCTAGATCCCTCAAGTGGCGACGTACAAATAAACGGTCATGAACTTGGAACGATTAAGGGCAATGCTTCGATTCGCGAATCGATTGGTATTGTATTTCAGCAAAGCATTTTAGATGCAAAGTTAACCGTAAAAGAGAACATTTTACATCGCGGGCGGTTTTATCAATTGTCAAAAAAGCAATTGCAAGAAAACTATGCGTTCGCACAACAATACTTACAGCTTGAAGATATTGAATCAAAACAATACGGACAATTATCAGGGGGACAACGCAGACGTGCAGATATTGCCCGGGCAATCATTCATAAGCCTCCCCTTCTGTTTTTAGATGAACCTACGACCGGCTTAGACCCCCATACACGAAAATTTGTGTGGGAAACAATAGAGCGCTTGCGTAAAGAAATTGGTATGACGATTTTCTTAACGACCCATTACATGGAAGAAGCTGCGAATGCCGACCAAATTGTAGTCATGAAGCAAGGTGAAATTGTTGCACAAGGTACACCAAATGCATTAAAGGAGCAGTTTGCAAGTGATCAGCTTGTCATTACTTTAAAAGAAGCGTTCACAATCGACAACATTCAGTCACACACAATTTATCCTGTGCTGGCAGATGGGGATGTTTATAAAATCAACCTCCCCTCTACACTCAATGCACTCCCGATACTCAATCAACTCGAGCCTTATCTTTCGTCTTTTGAAGTGGTGAAAGGCTCGCTTGATCAAGTGTTTATTCAAATTAACGAAGAAAAGTAGGTGAAAATCATGCTCGTCAGTCTAATTAGCCGTAATAACAAAGTGTTTCTCCGCAATAAAATGCTCGTATTTTTCTCGCTCTTTTCTGTCCTCATCTCGGTCGGTGTTTATGTGGTCTTCCTTCAAAAATTACAAACGGATGCGATTAGTCAAGTAGTCCCTGTAACGAAGGCCATTGAGATTTTAGTGAGTGAATGGATGGTTGCAGGGATATTAACAACCATTGCAATGACGTCAACACTTAGCGTATTCGCGATTTATATTCAAGATTTAGAAACAAAGCGCACGGCTGATTTTTTAGTAACCTCTGCTTCCAGATTTAATATTCAACTTAGCTATGTGTTTAGCTCGCTGATGATTGGCTTTATGATGACGTTTGTTGCATTTATTTGCTGTGAGGTTTTTATCGTAGTGATTGGCGGTTCATTATTATCATTTTCTGCGTTTGTTAAAGTGTTAGCCCTGATATTAGTAGGCGTACTTCTCAGTTCAACGATCAACTTATTCATCGTACTTTTTATCAACTCTGAAACGGCCTTTTCAACGGTCAATACCGTGATTGGGACAATGATTGGTTTTTTATGTGGTATTTATGTACCTATTGGTGTCTTGCCTAGTACAGTACAAAGCGTTATTCACTTTTTCCCAGTAAGTCATATTGCTGTATTACTGCGTCAGGTGTTAATGGAGCCTTCTTTAGCTTCAGTTTTTGAAGGTGCTACAGCTTTTGAGGAATCCTATAAACTAAATTATGGTGTCGTGTATAAAATTGGCGATTCAATCATTTCTCCAGCTACAAGTGTGCTGTTCATTGTAGGTACGATTGTCGTTGTTTTGGGACTTTCAGCTATTGCTTATAAACGAAAATATAAATGAATAAAAGCGCGGCATCGCACCGCACTTTTCCCTTTTCTAGAAAAATGTATTATAGCCCACACCCATTATGTAAAGGGTTAATAAAATAATTCCACAAATATTGCCTAATTTATATAATTTCATTTGCATATTAGAAAACTCTGGTTGCTCCTTATAACGCCACTTTTCCATAAATAGCATCGCTTCTTCTGGCTCGTATAAGCCCCAAATGAAAAATCCGTATACCGGGATCGATATCACAATCGTGATAAATAACATAGGAACCCCCCTTTTTAAAGTTCTATTATAATCTCTTTAGGCAAGTAAATGGTAAATAGTTTCAAATTACGGGATGTATTGGTAGAATAAAAAGAATTTTTAGTTACTTCTGAAGCGATTGGTGTAGAACGCGGTGAAAAAGTGCTAGCAATTTTACAAGTCGGCTATCCTGACATGACACCACATGCACGTGAACGTACACCGATTGATGAGAAGTTAACGAATATTAGTGAATAATTAGCGAATGCAAATAGTGGATAACCTCAATTTTCATTTTGAGGTTATCCATTTTACTTGTTTAAAAATAATGTCATACCAGGGGCTTCTCTATCACGTACCGTAAAACCTAACTTTTCGTAAAATGGTTGCTTACCTTGTGCACAAAATAATTGTACCCACCTTATCCCTTTTTGCTCACAATATTTTACTAACGCTTGTATTAGATTTTTCCCTACACCTTTTCCTTGATAGTCAGGATGAATCATCACGTCACAAATAAATGTTTGATACACACCGTCAGAAATGATTCGACCAAATCCAATTAATTGTTGTTCATTATATACAGAAATTTGATACCAGCTGTTGCATATTCCTTCGTATAATTGTTCCTGTGAAAATAGTCTCTTCGCATTCCAACCGGTTGTTTTATGTAATGCTAAATACTGCTTTTTTTCAGGTGTTTCTTCACAAAAAATTAACTTTTCATATACAATACTATGTCTCATCGTAAACATCCCCTTTTATGAATAATAATACATATAATATAATTAAAATACAATTACAATCAAAAAAAGAACAATATGGATTTCTCCATTTTGCTCTAAAATTTAATGTTTCGCATGAATAATTGCCTGATGTAATAAATTCATCACATGCTCATCATCGCTCGTATAATACATCGTTGTTCCCTCGCGTCTGAACTTGACGAGGCGTAAATTTTTTAAAAAGCGTAATTGATGTGAAACCGTGGATTGACCTAAATTCAAGATTTCGGCAATATCATTGACCGCATATTCCTCGCAGCACAGTAAATTCAAAATACGAATACGCGTCGGGTCACTGAGTGCTTTAAACGTTTGCGATACGACAAATAATGTTTCATCATCCAGCTCGTGATTTACTTGTTCGATTGATTCGTTCATGTAGTTCCTCCTTTAATGATGGTGGTGATGATGATGCCCATCTGTTTCTGCTTTTACGTTACAAAATACGCTATCTTTATGTGCATGTGTACGACCTTCCACTTGAATTGTCGCGTGTTGAATGTTCGCATGTAATAAATCATGTTCAATGTTAGCTAAAATGGCGCTGCTTTCTTTCACAGTCAACTCGTCATCTAGTACGATATGGCATGTTAACGCATGTAGGCCACTAGTCACCGCCCAAATGTGTACATCATGCACACCGCGCACTTGTTCATGCTCTTTTAGGATGGTTAATACTTGTTCACTATCGACACTAGTTGGCGTTCCTTCCATTAATACATGTAATGAATTTTTCGTAACAAAATAGCCTCCACGTAATACGAGTGCAGCGACAATGACACTCGCTAATGGATCTGCCCAGCCAAAGCCGAAAAACATAATGAGTAAGGCTGCGATAATTGCGCCAACTGAACCAAGCATATCGCTAATGACATGTAAAAAGGCTCCGCGCATATTCAAGTTTTCTTCTGTGTCCGCACCCTTCATCATGATCCATGCAACTAAAATGTTCACAAGTAACCCAATCACACTAATAATAAGCATGCCTGTCGTTGCAACTTCAGGAGGATTTTGAAAACGCTCAATTGCTTCGTAAAAAATGAATAACGCAATCGCAATCAGTGTAATCCCATTAAATAGCGCAGCTAAAATCTCAATCCGTTTATAACCATACGTTTTTGACATGGTCACGGCCTTTTCTGACACAATAAACGCTACCAGTGCAATCGCAAGTGACACCGCGTCACTTAACATATGCCCTGCGTCTGATAATAACGCTAAGCTATTTGTTAAAAAGCCCCCAATTCCTTCCACAATCATGAAGCTAAAAATAATCCAAAATGAAATCAGTAACACCTTTTTGTTGGCACCATGTGAATGGTGATGGTGATGTTCAGCCATCTAATCAACCCCTTAATATATGAGCATATGTTCATATATAGATAATAAAACTTATTGAATTATTTGTCAATTAAACATTACTTTTAATTTTACTTCATATAATATAGCCAACTTTGAAACACGAAAGGTAATGACTATTGAAAAAATTAATTTTCCCTTTATTACTCCTTGCCTTCGCCTATGGATGTAATAATAATGATGATGCTGTTGTTGATGTTGTCGCAAGCCCTTCAAATGAGCTAAATACTGAACAGTCAACAGAAGCCGAGCCCTTAACAATTATAAAAACATATGATGAAGCCATTGGTCAGCTCGAAGCCTACTATCTAAATGAACAACTCACACAAACGATAGGTGAAGAAGACATTAATCTTACTGTAACTTCTGTTGAATACGGAAAAGTGTTCATTAATGAAGAAAACCGTGGCATATATGAGGATATTGGCGATGAATTTGGAAAAAATGTGTATATAAAAATAGGTGTTAAAATTGACGGAAACTTTGATAACTTCAAAGACAAGACGTTTTTCGCCTATCAATCAGAACTTGAAATAATGGACATCATAACACAAGCCGATTCAACCTTTAGCGATCAAGTGAAATTCGAAGGCGAAGCAGTTTCAACACCGATAACAGGCTATTTATATTTCATTACAGATGCCGAATTCCCAATAAAAAAAGTAAATTTGATTACCCCTGCCCCTTTTAATAATGGCGATAAACGCTCAATTTCAAATCCATACGAAATTGAATTGAATCTCAAAACGAAATAATAGGATGGCGAATGCATGGAATAACATGGCATTCGCCATTTTTTATTTTCAGATAATTTATAAAACAAAACATTATTTTGTAGTATACTAGCAATCCAGATACAAAATTTTACACAAGGAGGTTTATCCATGGAACATTGGGATCTATATGATCAACACCGCAACAAAACTGGTAACATGATTACACGAGGCAGTGAAATGGCACCTAACGAGTTTCACCTCGTTGTACACGTTTGTATTTTTAATAAGCAAGGTGAAATGCTAATCCAGCAGCGCCAACCTTTTAAATACGGCTGGTCCAACTATTGGGACGTAACATGTGGCGGTAGTGCAATTAGTGGCGATACGAGCCAGCAAGCCGCTTCACGAGAGTTATTTGAAGAACTCGGCATTACATATGATTTTGAAAATATCCGCCCTCAACTGACGATTAATTTTGAACGTGGATTTGACGATTGGTATTTAGTAGATTATGAAGTAAATCTAGATGAACTTGTGCTTCAGCCCGAGGAAGTACAAGGAGCGAAGTGGGTATCAAGAGAGGAAATCCTACAAATGATTCGGGAAGATACATTCATTCCGTATTATGAGCATTTAATTCACATGCTGTTTGATATGCGCCAAAACTACGGTACCATTACAAGAAGCTCGTTCAAGTAATTTTGAACGAGTTTTTTGTTTTGATAATAAGTGGATACCACTGCCCAAATTAACTAGCGGCTTATTCATATGGCCTTCACCTTCTTATAATGTTTTGGTAATATCATCGTGTAATTTAGGCCATGTAATCGTATTGTTTTTCCAATCCTCATAAATAGCCGCAAACAACACCGAATCTGAAATGGTCCCATCATCGTTTTCCCAAGCATTTCGTAAATAGCCTTCTTTCACAAAATTGCCCTTTACGAAGCATTTTTGCATCGCGATATTATCTGCTCTTGTATAAGCTTCAATTCGAATTTTTGAAAGTTCACCAAATAAATAATCCTGAAGCCAGTGCAATACCTTTACACCTATTCCTTTGCCACGCACCTCTTCTATGAGTCGAATATCAAAGAGCGGAATCGTATCCTCAATATCATCTATGACAAGTACCCCAACCTTTTGCTGTTGGTGAATAATCCAAAAGGTCTCTCTACCATCGCTATAATAGCCCTTTTTAATGGCATTTCGAATCGATTGATGATCAAGTTTAGCATTGGAATGATATGGCCAATCATTCGAACATAATAGCTCTACGAATTCGTCGGCTTCATTATTAAATTTTAGAATATTCATTACTTTCACCTCATTACAAATTGTAGCATCATAAGATTTAAATGCTAAAAGCTATCAGCTAATCTCTACATTTTTATCGAGTAATCCTAACTGCTTAAATTCCTTGATTAATGTATCTGTATACACTTCCAATGCTTCTTTTGTTGGAATTTGATCCAATAATTGAGCTCTATTATAATGCTTCCCGCCTTTTATCACGGCATCGATGTCCATTGTATGTTCAATGTTCACCAGAGGATCTGCATTTAATATCACAATATCCGCAATATAATTTTCTTTAAGCATTCCTAACTGATCGATTTTCAGCAGTTTACTTGCATTCATTGTTGCTTGTTGTAATGCTTCTAACGGCGTAAATCCAGCTTCAACAAATAATTGTAACTCTCGGTGCAGCGCAAAGCCTGGATACGTAAAAATCCCTGCTGGTGTATCAGTACCTGGTACAACAATCCCTCCCATTTTGAAATACGTATAGGCAATTTTTTGAATCATTTTCGTTTGAATCCCAAATGATGTTTGCCCTTGCTTTGCTTGTGCTGCTGATTGCCAATTTGCTAAAAAATATGAACCCTTTTCCATATGAGTAATGACTTCATTATTTGGCTTCCAATAGTTTTCAGCTCGTCGCATTTGATCATATAACACCATTGTCGGACAAAGCTTGATATTATGTTCTAATAATTGGTGACAGATGGCTTCTATTTTTGCTGAATCAGGCTCATCCCAGGCGATCGAATCCCAAACCTTTTGATCAGCAGACATTGTCCACTCTGGATAGATTGCCTGAATGATTCCTGAAGCATGCTCTAGCCAGTCAACTCCCATTTCAGCCACATCTAACGCATTTAGTTTTTTAGAATAAATAATATCTGTACTGACTTCTTTACCATATTTCCTTGCTTCATCTACAACAGCTTTCATCATTTCTGACTCAAGCCATCCATACGTTTTTATAAAATCCGCGCCTAACTCTACTTGGCGTGCTACTTCTTTTTGCGCAAGTAAGGGATTATCTACATTAATATTATAAGGGCTGTCATCGCCCCACAATCCTGGAGGGCCATCAATCATACGATCTGCCGATATGACTCTAGGCTCAGGTGCATCTGCTTTAGCTTCCATAAAAGGCTTTAATTCAATCACACTTCCCGCTGTATTGCGAACTGTCGTCACACCTGCAGCGGTAAAATAATTGGCGAAATGCTTTTTAATATGAACATGCATATCAATCAGCCCTGGAATCAACCACTTATTTTCACAATCAATCTCTAATTCATGCTCGACTTGTAAATGTGGACCGATTTTTTGAATATGCTGATTTTCTATAAAAAGATCCTGCTTCTTAAACTCACCTGTTTCTATATTTAAAACAAAACCATTTTTCAATAACATGTTCATCACTCCAATTATTTTAGTATGATTAAAATTTTAATCTAATTTAAATATTTTGTAAATACTAAAAATTTGCTAAAATAAATATAGAGGTGAGGAAATGAACGCTTTAGGCGAAAAAATAAAAGCACGACGTAAACAGTTGGGCCTTACATTAAAACAATTAGCTGGTAATGATTTTTCGTATAGTTTATTAAGTCAAATTGAAAATAATAAAGCGAATCCATCGATGGACACGCTTCAAAAATTGGCACAAAAACTAGATATGCCGATAAGTGAGCTCTTAAATAATCAAAGTTATATCGATTACAAATCACTTTTAAAAAAGTGCGAAAAGCTGTTTGTGATGGATTATGAATGGGATTTAGATCGATATGAGCAAATCAAAACTCAAATCGAGGAGGTATTAGAGGATTTAACGTTTCAACAATACGAAGAAGTAAGGCTCGTTGAAATTTATTGTAATTGTAAATATCAGTTAGACAATGAACTTCCCCATGATTTATTTACACAAGTCACACATTTTTACGAGGAAATCGGAAACTATAATAAGTTCTTACAAGCAAAGCTATTTTTGATTGGCACTTTATTTAATCAACAAAAATACGAGCAATGTCAGGAACATTTAGAACAATTAGCTGTATTTTTTGAAGAGAATCGTCACTTAATCGATACGTCTGTGTTACTCGATTACTTCCATATGCAGGCATTAATTTTTAGTGCAACTGGTGACTATGACCACGCTGTCCAATCACTAGAATACGGCATATCACTTGCAAAACAACATAGCCTATACAAAAAGCATGTCCGGTATTTACAATTAAGTTGTTTTGTTTATTCACAACTGCATGATGAAAAAAAAGTGTTTGAAACATTAACGAAATTCAAATATTATACCGAGTTTTCCGAAAACCTTTATGAGATTGGCTTTTATGACTATGCGAACTTTTTTGTACAAAATCGCTTCAGTAAGCATTCGATTACAGAATCACTAGTTTTATATATCGACGATGCGAAAAAATTATCGAATTATACGATTTCGCCGATATTTACACAGGAGCTTGCTTATAGTTATTGGAAAACGAATGATTATGTAAAGGTTATTGAGACTTTAGAACATTACAGTATCCCTAACCATATTACGCATCCACTAGATGTTGCAGGCTGTTTAGAAATATTGGCAATCCGTGCTTACTGCTACAACGAGATTGGCAAGCGTGAACAAGCAATTGAAGAAATTATCGATACTTATCAAAGAATAAAGCATTTTCCAAATTCTACGTTTAAGCATTCGATTGAGCATATTTATAAAAAGCTATTATTGCTTTAAATAGAGGTAGCGGATTGATTTTCATAGTCCGCTACTTCTAAGTTGTTTTCCCCATTGAAAACCCTTCAAATAATCTGCCACCGTATGGTTGTAATACATTGTCTACGAATTCAATAATTTGAGTTTTATCTTTTGTTTCATAATAGCGATTCAATGCTTCAAAAAATTGAAAGGCGAGCTGTTCATCATGCGCTTTTAATAAACGAAACACCCATTTAGAAGTCCCAAGCCACTTGCCATTTGTTCTTAAAATAAACTCACTCACTAATTCTGCCAATAGGTTTACAATAAAAAGTTCTTCCTGAATCGTTGAACAACCTATAAAATCATCTAAAACATCAGTAATAAAATAACGTTTACTATCAATTGTTTGATCCGTCCATCGCTGTGGACCGTTATCCAACACTTCCTGTGCGTCCTTTTTTAAGTCATCTACTATTCCATCATCTTTTATGACTATTCCTTCTGCCAGCATTTTTTGAATAGATGGTCTTGCTCTTTCGTAATCCATAGTAAAATACTTTTTATACGACGTTACATTATGTAGAAACACCTCAATAGGCCAACCGAAATCGACGAAAGATTCTCGATAAGAGTCTTTAAGTTCTCTATCAAACACAACAATATCTAGATCAGATGTTGCCGTAGCTTCACCACGAACGACACTTCCTGCTAATACTGCAGCTTGGCAATTAGGAAAATACTTTTCAACAAATTGGCGAGCTGCATGAAGTGGCTCTATCATCACATTATTTTGCATCACTATTCCTCCTACTTTTGTTTATTTTTCGGTAAAATCATAAAATATTTAAATGTATTATTTCTTACAAAACGAATAATATAATAACATACTTTGAATTCTCTTTTTCCACACAAGAGTGTTGTACTATCGCCACTTCAGAACACACCATACTCCCTCTCCAATCCATTCAATTCGCTAATTTTATAAGGATTTACATAAGAATACGCTTTTACTTATCAAACATTTATAAAATCAAGTATGATAATGACAAAGTTAAAAAATCCAATTCAATGAAAAATGAGGTATCTTTATGAAAAAATTGATGAATAAGGCTGAAAATTTAGTCCATGAAATGTGCCGTGGCTTTGTCTTTGCACAGCCAGAATTACAATTTAATGAAAAGTATAAAATCATTCAAAAAAAGAACATCAACCATAATAAAGTAAGTTTAATCAGTGGTGGCGGTAGTGGTCATGAACCAGCACATGCAGGCTTTGTTGGACAAGGGATGTTAGATGCTGCTGTATGCGGTGATGTATTTGCCTCACCTTCGCAAATTCAAGTCTACCAAGCAATTAAGGAGGTTGCTACAGACAAAGGTGTTTTAATGATTATTAAAAACTATAGTGGCGATATGATGAATTTCAAAAATGGCGCGGCTTTAGCGGCCGAGGATGGCATTTTAGTCGATTACGTAAAAGTGGCGGATGATATCGCTGTGGAAGATAGCCTTTATACAGTTGGTCGTCGCGGTGTTGCTGGTACTATATTCGTTCACAAAATTGCAGGTGCAGCGGCTGAACTTGGCTTTGATTTAGCTACCGTAAAAGAAATTGCACAAAAAGCAGCTGATCAAGTGCGTAGTATTGGCTTTGCCTTTACATCTTGTACCGTACCAGCAAAAGGCACACCTACATTTACACTAGCTGAAGATGAAATGGAGTACGGTGTCGGTATTCACGGTGAGCCAGGGATTCGTCGTGAAAAAATACAAGCAGCGGATGAATTGGCTACGCGCATGGTCAATGATTTATTAAAAGATTTAGGTGACGTTAAGGAAGTTACCGTATTAGTGAATGGCTTTGGTGCAACACCACTTCAAGAGCTATACGTATTGAATAACAAGGTCATTCGCGAGCTTGTAGGTCATGGTGTAAACGTTCACCGTACATTTGTTGGCAACTACATGACAAGCATTGATATGGCGGGTGCTTCCCTTTCGATGTTAGCACTAGATACACAATTAAAAGATTTATTAAACGCAAAAAGTGCTGCCCCAGCTTTTAAAGTCGATGGCCCTGCTGACCCAATCGAAATCATGCAACAAGAAACAACAGGTTCAACTGAAGCAACCTATACAGTTGAAACTCCCGTTGAATTTGCAAAAATCCAAAATGAACAATTCACACTCGGAAACATGCACTACTACATCGATAAAATGAGTGCTGTTATTATTGAAAACGAAGTACCTTTCTGCGAATTAGACGCACATGCTGGTGATGGCGATTTTGGTATGAGTGTGGCAAAGGGCTTTAAACAATTAAAACGTGAATGGGCAGAACTAACTAAGGCCGCATCTATGAGTGATTTTTTAAATAGTAGCTCGATGATTATTATGGAACATTGCGGGGGTGCATCTGGTCCAATTTGGGGCTCTGCCTTCCGCGCTGCAGCAAAAGCAATCGAAGGAAAAACGGTCTTATCTCTTTCTGACTTTGAACACATGCTACAAGCAGCTGTAAAAGGGATTCAAACGACAGGCGAGCGTTCATTTGGACGTGGCGCAGTTGTCGGTGACAAAACATTAATCGATGCACTTGTGCCTTGTGTTGACGCATGGACGAAAGCTGTCGCGAGCAACAAAACATTTGCACAAAGCTTTACAGATGGTGCACAGGCAGCTGTTGAAGGCGCTGAGGCGACAAAAGACATCGTTGCACGAATGGGTCGTGCTGGTACAGTTGGTGACCGTAGTTTAGGTCATCCCGATGCGGGTGCTTATGGTTTAGGTGTCATCTTTACACAATTAGCAAAAGACGCACAGTAAAAAAGCATTTGTTAGGACAGCTAACCTATTTTAATTTCATAGCAACTCTCTGTTTGCATACTAAAATACAATTTTTCTCTGTGGAGAAAAATTGTATTTTTTTGTTATGTCGACTCTCTAGTAAAACCTTAATTATTTTCAATCTTTCAACATTTACTAATTAATTGAGTCGCCTACTTTGCTTTGTTACAATGGATTCTCGAGAAAGCTAACGTTTTAAAGAATTTTTAAATCAATACCATTTCACTTTAGGCATGATTGAATGGAGGAAATATATGCAAACGATCAAACTCTTTTTTCAAACGATGCCTTTCAAACAGCGTGTCGCACTTATTTTGTTATTGTGTTTACTTATTGGATCCTTCTTATTTGTTCACTCCAACCACTCATTTTATGAACAAGATATTGCGCAAATTATTGAATCCAAGACGAAAAGCACCACTAACACAGAAGATATGTTTCAAAATAAAGATGTAATCGTTTCACAGCTTTTAATCGCTGAGTTAAAAAACGGAGATCACAAGGGAGAACGGATTGAATTACAAAATGACTATTCCTATTCTCAGGGTTTTGATCAAAATTATGAAATCGGAACCGAAGTATTCGTCAGACTTTCCAAAGATCCACAAGGCCCCTTAATGGGGATTATTGATGGAGTGAAACGGGATAAATATTTAGTTATGATTGGCTGGATTTTCGTATTGGTCCTCTTAGCTGTTGGGAAAAGACAAGGATTCTTTTCGATCATTAGCCTGGCTATTAATATCGGTATACTGTCGCTCGCTTTAGATTTGTATACGACCAGTCAAAATCAAAGCTTACTTTGGATTTGTGTTATTTGCATCGTGCTCTTCACGGTAACTTCCTTGTTATTAGTGAATGGTATCAACGAGAAAACATTTGCTGCGATTATCGCGACGCTTATCGGAACATTTTTGTCACTCGCGATTACGTTTATCGCCCTTAAAATTACTGGGGAAAATGGACTGCGCTACGAAGAATTACAATTTCTAACGCGTCCTTATAAAACGGTCTTTATGGCAGGGCTGTTTATTGGTTCATTAGGTGCCGTGATGGATGTGGCGATCACGATGTCTTCTTCGCTTTTTGGCTTATATGAAGAAAACCCACACATTTCAATAAAAGCTCTTACGAAATCCGGCATGGAAATCGGGAAAGATATTATGGGGACCATGACCAATATCTTATTTTTTGCCTATGTTAGTGGGTCCATCCCGATGCTCCTACTTTATTTTAAAAACGCATCGGCATTTGGCTACACACTCTCACTCAATTTATCATTAGAACTCGTTCGTGCTTTAGCTGGAGGCATTGGGATTGTCATCACCATCCCGATTGGACTTTATACCGCCCTATTTTTCATTCAGAGAAAGAAGGTTAAACAATGAATGCCATTGTGCTGTTAGCCATCATTCTATTTTTATTGATGTTTCTTGTAGGTGGGAAAAAAGGGATTCGTTCATTTGTTGCATTATTTTTGAATTTTATCGTGGTGATTGTGGCGCTGTTTTTTATGAACGTGCCAACATTAAATCCGGTTCTCATCACACTTGTAGCTTGTATTTTCATTAGCTACATTAACTTATTTTTTATAAACCAAATAAATGCAAAAACGAAAACCGCCTTTGTGTCAACAATCATCACGACCTTGCTGCTCGTGTTACTCATCACGTATATAACGAACAATGCTATGATACAAGGTTTCGGTGAAGAAGAAACAGAAGAATTAGGTGCATTTTCACTGTATATTGGGATTGATTTTGTTAAGGTAGCCATCTCCGTTATCATTATGAGTACGATTGGCGCGATTACTGATGCAGCAATGGCGATTTCTTCACCGATGCGCGAGCTTCATTATCATCAACCGCACATCGAGCGAAAAGCATTGTTTCGTTTTGGCTTAACTATCGGACGGGATATCATCGGAACAAGTGTCAATACATTGTTCTTTGCGTTTATCGGAAGTTATTTGGCCCTCATCATTTGGTTTAAAGATCTTGCCTATTCATTTGGGGATATCGTAAATTCAAAAATTTTTAGTGGGGAAATGATTACGATTTGCTGTGCAGCAATCGGTGTTATCTTAGTCATTCCTGTTACTGCCTGGGTGACTTCGTATTTCTTAACCAAAAAATCTAGTGTACCTCGTCAACATGATTCTAATTAAACCATTTTACTTGGGAAAGAAAAAATACAATTTTTCTCCGTAGAGAAAAATTGTATTTTTGTTAGTATTATACTTTAAATCGGTTAATTTCTTCATTTACAGCTAAAGCACCTTCGCTAAGTGACTTCGCTACAGAGTTAATTTCATGCATTGTCGCTGTTTGTTCCTCAACTGCAGCTAGAATGACACTTGATTCCTCCGCTACGGTTGTTGCAGATTGCGCCATTTCTGAAACAGATGCAGCTACTTCTTCCGTACTTGCAGAAATTTCTTCTGATGATGCAGATACCTCTTGAATTTGAGTTGTCATATCAGTAATCGATCCTACGATATTCATAAATGATGTTTGCGCATTTTGCACGTACGTAACACCCTGATCAATATTTTGTACCGTTACATTAACGCTCTCTTCGACTTCTTTCGTATCTTTTTGAATCAGAGCTGTTAACCCCGTAATTTTCGTCGCAGAGTTTTTCGATTCCTCAGCAAGCTTACGTACTTCGTCGGCTACGACCGCAAAACCCTTACCATGTTCACCTGCACGCGCTGCTTCAATCGCCGCATTTAAAGCAAGTAAATTTGTTTGATCTGTAATATCTGTAATGACTTTTGTAATGCTTTCGATTTCAGCTGATTGTAAACTTAACTGCTTAATTTTCTCTTTTGTTTCATAAGATGACTGTTGAATAACCGTCATTTGCTGTTCAGCTGTTTCAAGTGTTTGACCACCTTCACGAGCAATGGCTTGCATGTCGACCGCTTGTGAATGTAATGATTGCGCTGCTTCAGCAATTCTTCCTACACCCTGTGCACTTTCATCAGTTGCAATGGCACAATCATTCCCCATAATCGCCGCTTGACTTCCACCTGTAGCGATCGCTTCCATACGTTCAGCAATATCTTTTGTCGCGATTGTTACTTCATCAGTACTTGCGGCTAATTGCTCTGTAGCCGCAGTCGTATTTGAGACATTCATCGACACACTACTAATTAGTTCACGTAAATTCGCTTTCATCGTATTAAACGTCTTAGCCAGTTCATTAATTTCATCTTTTGTATTGACGATAATATCCTGCTCTCGCAGGTCACCCGTTGCAATAACTTTTGCAGCGTCTGTTAAACGATTTAGTGGCTTCGTAATATTCACTGTAATTCTATAAGCTAAGGCAATGGCTATAAGTGAAGCTATAATTGAAATGATGATTAACATTGTTATGCTAACATTTGCATCGTCTGTTGTTTGTATACTTGTAGTATTCATTTCTGTCGATTGAAAATTAACAATATTATTAATCGACTGTTGAATTGCTTGATTTGCAGGCACGGCAGAATTAAAAAGTACGCCTGTAGCCTTTTCAACCTGGTTACTATCTACATATTGAATGATTTCATCCACATAGCCGTTATAAAGAACTTGTTGCTCTTTGATGTTTTGAATTTCTTTTTGCATTTGCTCGTCAACAAAAAGTGGCTCAATTTCATTCATTATTTGTGAAACGGTTTCTTTGTATGTAGCAATATTTTCTAAATCTGCGTTGTCTTGACGAAGCACATACGAACGAATCGATAACCCTTGTAACGATGTGGCATTTTGAATTTTAGAAGCTTCAATTACTTTATAAGCACGATCATCTAGTAGATAAGTATAATCCTCATCTATTTTCGACATTTGGAATATAGAAAAAATTGCAATGCCGATAAGCAATAGCGTAATACTACTAAAGCTTAAAAATAGTTTTTTTCTAATTGACATAGTCTCATAAAACCTCCAGTATTTATTAGGATTAATGGTATATCCGTATACTATTTCGGCATAAATACTCAAATTTTAATAGATTTACTAGTTTTTTTGACACTTTCCCACTCTAAATCAGCTTGTTATTTATAAATCAATAGAATCATCTCAATAAATAATGAATTTAAACGTTTCCCATTTCCAAAAAAATAGTAGTACAAACCGTATGCTTGGTTTGCACTACTACTGTCATAAGTATGTTGCAATGAAAAACAAATCTTTCAATCAAAAGTCGTTAACTCTTCTGCAACGCCCTTTAAAAAATCTTGTTCATATTGAATAGAGAAATGTTCATCAACCATTGTATAGTTCATACCATCGATTACAGTTACATTTTTTATGGCGTAACGATTCATTTCCTGTGCAGACAATTCTTCAATCGGGAAATTCGCTTCTACTTGAGCCAACAATTGATGTAATTGCATTGCAGACAATTCACTTTCCGCTTTTTTCAGTACAACATCTAGTAGCTTTATTAGATTTGATTCATCTAATTTGTCTAATTCTGAAGTAGACATTAGTAATGCGACCACTTCCTCTCCGTTAAAACGATGCGTGCCTTTTTCCAGTTCAAATCCTACTTGCGTGATTGCGCGTATGTGCATATCTTCTTGCAAATTGTATTCGATTCCATTTATGGATTCAATCAGCGCTGAAATTGTTTCTAGATCAATTACCGCATAATGATCAATGGGTATGTTGATTAGTTTTGAAACCGATGCTTTGACATTTTCAGCACCTCCAAAACGATAGGCAAACAGTAATTTATCGTACAATGCCGAACCATCCTCATTTTCTGAAACGGGTGCATAGGCGTCTTTTGGAATTGAAATTAGATTGACCTTCTTTTGATTTTTATTATAACTAACTAGCAGATTCAGATAGATTCGGTCTTCCATCTCTTTTGACTTAACTGTAATTAACGCGGTCTTAAATTCATCCTCATCAAGTACTGAATCACTAGCAACAGGGACGTTCGGCTGATCAAGGGCATTAGTATGATTCGTTTCTTCAGTAATATTTCCCGTAAGAATCGGTGGTAGAAATAAAAACAGACACACGCCAATCATCAATACAGCAACGGTAACAGGTACATACTTTTTAAATGCGTTATGTGATTTTTTTTGCGCTGGGTACTTGTATTCAAGTTTTCGAATTTGCTCAAATACTTCATTACGGTCTTCTTTTGTAAATGTTAGCTGTTGAGTAGACGAATGATGTAACGTTTCACGTAATCTCTTATCTTCCATGAAATTCAGCCTCCTTTAGGATGGATTCTAAACGTTGTTTTGCCCTTCTTAATCGTGTTTTCACTGTATTAACAGAGATATCTAGCACTTGGGCGATTTCCTCTGACGTTAATGATTCATAGTAATACAAATACACCACTTCCCTGTACACTTTTGGTAGCGAATAAATCGTATCCTTGATTTCTGCCTGATCATACTTTTCTAACACGGCTTTTTCTGTTGATGGTAAAATCGATTTTGTCGTTTCATGGATAAAGCCTTTTACCTGCACCATTTTGTAATGCCAGCTTTTTAAATAATCCTTGCATTCATTAATCGTAATACGATAGAGCCATGTTTTTATTTGTGCATCCTGGCGAAAAGTTTCGAGCTTTTTATAGCATTTTATAAACGTATTTTGTACTAGATCTTTTGCCACTTCTGCATCTTTCACATAAGAAAACGCTACTCTTACTAATTCATTGCCGTAGTCGATCATTAGCTGTTCTAACATCTCGTCTTTTTCTTCACGATTCATGCTGAAGCCCTCCCCCTTCTCTCTATTTCAAATTCTGCTATTAGACGAGCACCAATTCAAAATAGGTTCAATTTCTAAAAGATATGTAAATATTTAGTTCATTTCTGCAAAATGGATTCAAACCACAAAAAGTTTATTATTCAAAAAAAAGGATATTTTATTAACTATAGAGAAATAATTAATCATCAATAAAAAGGGGGTTATTTATTTTGTCTAAATTCTTTTCAGATTTGCCAACGAAAGAAACTACAATCTTTAATCATCGTGGAAATAAAATTATAACAGCGGATAAAGAAATTGAGATTTTAGCTAGGTTTGATGAACCATTAATCGTTGTGCTCGGTTCGGTGCTCGATCATGATGAGTGTGATGCATTAATCGAATTGTCAAAAAATCATCTTAAACGTTCAAAAATTGGCTCTTCACGAGAATTAAGTGACATTCGAACAAGTAGCGGTGCATTTTTAAATGTTCCTGATAACGAAGTCATTAAACGAATTGAAAAGAGACTGGCTTCTATTATTGATATCCCTACCGAGCATGGGGAGGGCTTACATATTTTAAATTACCAACCTGGACAAGAATACAAAGAGCATTACGATTATTTCGCATCAACGAGTAAAGCGGCGAGCAACAACCGAATTGCCACTTTTGTCTTATACTTAAATGATGTGGAAGAAGGCGGTCAAACATCTTTCCCAAAATTAAATCTATCCGTCTCCCCCAAAAAAGGGATGGCCGTATACTTTGAATACTTTTACAATGATAGCGCACTAAATGAATTAACATTGCACGGCGGCGCTCCTGTGATTCAAGGAGAAAAATGGATTGCTACCCAATGGATTCGCCGTCAAAAAATCAGTAATCTTGATTAACCTATAGTAACAGTAACCAATTTTAAAACCTGCTCAAAATGTTTGAGATACGTGATTTGCAGACAGTAATTTAAATCACAATGAATTTGGTCCCGAAGATTTTATTGTTTGTCTGTTAAAAAAAGTATAACTCGAGCTGGATAAAAAATGTTTCTTTATACAGTCAATGTTCCCAAACACCGGTTTGGGAATGTTACACTTAACAAAAATATCCATTTTTTAAAATAAGGTAGATTGGGTATGCGAAATCATGCAGATTGTATTTGTTATTTTAATTTGAGTTATACCGAGTATCTTACTTACAAGTATATATTTAAAAATGCAAAAAGAAGTACAACAGCAATTTAAAAGTGAATTTAAACAGCCTTTAGTATTTATTTGTGTGGCATTAATAGTTATAGGTTTTTTAGTATTTATTTTCTTAGGCATGACCGTGTCTAACTTTTAGGGGGCACTTCAAGCTTGGGAACCTTTCAAACAGCGACAAACACTGTTAAATCAGTGTTTGTCGCTGTTTTTATAGAAAATGACACTCTGTAACGCTGCGAAAAATAATTATAGATATACATGTATTTGCTAACTTGAGACTTTATAATATAAAAAAATTTTTTTCATAGTGTCACAAATGCCCATTGATTTCAGTTATATATGTTAGAAAGGAGGGAAACATTTTGACTGTACTGAATAAATCCAAGAAAATTGCCGATTTAGATATAAAAACTATCGTGGAACAAGTTCAAACAGGTAATATCCAGGCCTATACAGAAATAATTCAATGCTTTCAAAAACCCATCTATACTTATTGTTACTATTTGTTAGGCAGCAAAGAAGATGCTGAGGATGCTTCACAAGATATTTTTATAAAGGGATTAGAGAATATTCATAATTTTTCTTATAATACTTCTTTTAAAGGATGGCTTTATAAAATTGCCCATCATCACTGTATTGACTTAATAAAAAAGAAAAATAAAGGATACAAATTTTGGACAGTTTTTAAGAAGGAACATACAAATCAGACTCACATACAAGAATCTAGCTATGACAACATCATTCATGAGTTATTGGAAAAATTAAATATGGACGAAAAAAGGATTCTACTTCTCCGATCCATAGAGGAATATAGTTTTGATGAGATTGCTTCTATTATGGGACTTAAGACAACTACTGTACGAAAAAAATATGAACGACTACGTAAAAAATTGATGAAGGAAAATACGTTAGGAGGGGATATTTATGGACACTCGTTCAAAACTGGAGGATAAGGAGTTAGCTCAGATAGAAAGATTTATTCGGGAAACACCGATAGAAGTTGATTTAGTTAATCGTACTATGAAAAATTATGAAAGTAAACGTAACACAAAGCAACCAAAAAGTTTTAGAACTCATATGAAAATACGTCAAAAGCTGATGATAATGACAACCTCTATAGCAATGATTTTTAGTTTGATTATTATTACGGGTTTAATTTCGCCAGCGATGGCAGCGACGATTAAAGAAGTGCCTATATTATCATCTATTTTTAAACTTGCAAGGGATCTAGGTCTACAAGCAGCGGATGAAAAAGGGCTCTCATCAAAATTGAATACAAGCGTTACGCATGAAGGCTTTACATTAAATGTAACAGAAGTAGTGTATGACGGTACACGTGTTGCAATTGGGATTGAACGCCATCATAAAGAAGGTGGAAATTCAAAAGAAAGTCTATCAGATCAAATGAGTAATATTGAATTTTTACTAAATGGTGAACCACTGAATCACACCAATTTTAGTGGTGTTTTTATACAACCAAGTAAGGATAATAATTCCACAATTTTTGAATTTTCAGATTTGAAAAATCAAGGTGGAGGTCCTTTCCCAAAGCAGTTTAATTTGACATTATCCACTACTATAACAGGGATTTCTGAATCTTTTAAAATCGATATTCCAGTAAGTGATATTGGTAACTATGTAAACCTACAACCTAATGTAAGTAGAAAATACAATAATATTCAGTTTACTATTGAACAAATTATGCTAACTCCTATTACAACTAGTATAACGACAAGAACGGCCTTGCTTGATAAATCAACTTCTGTAGATTCCCGGCAAAGAATGAGTATCGAAGTTTTTGATGAACAAGGGCATAAACTAAAACTAAATACTGGCAATGGCCGCCGTGAAACAAATAAAGGAAATAGCGATTTCATTATGGATTTACGGTTAAATCCATTTGAAACCTTACCTAAAGCCATTACAATCAAACCGTATATCCATCTATATAATGACTACTCAAAAGGAACATTTCAAGAGGATGAAAAAGGTGACCCGATAATTCAATACATTCCAGAACTAGAAATAACAATACCAATTAACTCAAAATAATAGTGCTCCGTTAGATTTATAAGCAGATTACTTCACTCAAGACGGATAAGATTTAGAAGGTCAATTCAGTAGAACTAAAATTTATAAAATATACGAAAACAAACCTAATAAACGTTCCCAAATCAAAGTTTGGTTCCGTCACAAAAAGCTCTAAAACGTTGTTAAATCAACATTTAGAGCTTTTTTAGTGTCATATTGTTTATACACTTTTTTATGCACTTTCTTCAAATGTCTCCATTTTCAGTATCATCTTTAGTTTGCATAAGTTGAACTTTTGGCTTGTAGTCCGTCCTATGAGCATCTTTGATACCCTTAATGTTAAGCTTGTAGGATTCATCATTTTTTATTTTTTTAAATACTATTTTATTAGCGACAACGATAAAAGTCATTTAAAGAATTTTCTATTATAAAGGGTGGCTTAATTTTTAATCAAAGGAAGTTAACTCTTGTCATTTACTTGTAAAATGAGATTGCATTTTGTAATGACAAAATTTAAAACCCGCTCAAAATATTTAACATTGTGATTTACGCTTAATAGTCTTTATAAAAGATTCTTCGATAATTTACTCGGCCGTGTTGATCGAATTCAACATGCTTATACGGTGTATCTTCCCTTACGTAAAAATAGTGCTTTCGGTGAGAAATAAATTTCAACGTATATTCGTCAACCAACAGTTGCTCAATTTGCTTAAAGCAAGCTAAGCCCTCTTTCTGACTCGTCGCTTGCTGTAACAAGTACTCGGCTATTTGACGGGATTCTGGAAGTAAAAAATTAAAGAATATTTGAGGCTCACTTGAATACATCATAAAATACGCTAGTAGCAAATTATCACTTAGCGCATTGCCTCCCACAAAAATGTCAATTTTCTGTTCAATTTTTTCATGTGCATGCTTTAAGTCAATACATACTGTTCTACTCTCAATGCCTTGTTCTAAAAGTAGCTGCTGGATAGGTTCCACTCTATATAAATGATTTACACCTTGACGTATTTCCTGATAGCCGATGACGAGTGGTCTTGAAAAATATGGCTTTTTCGTTTTTTCTACAGGTAATTTATTTGATTGTCCCACGAGCCAGCTCCCTGCAAGCGTTTCTCGCTCATGATCAACAATACACCGCATTGGTTCTATTAGATGCCAAATATAAGCGCGCTTGTCCCTGTCTGTTAGCTCTCCATAAGTACTATTTAAGGCAAAAAAATCAGCGCCTTGTTCTTGTGAAATAATCTCTCGATACGGGACATCCGTCTGAAATATAAAGTTACTCACTACGTCGGCTTCAAAGTCTTGATAAATAAGTTCAACGGCATCAATCCATGGGCGCTGCTTAAAATATCGTGTAAATGTTTGCAATCGCATTCGTTCATTTGTATGTGTAACGAGTTGGAAAGGCCCACAACCAATCGTTGGCTCCTGCCCTTTATAAAAAACAGAAAATCGAATGCTTGCTAAAAAATTGGGTAATATCGTAAGTGGTTTATGTAATGTAATCGAAAAGGTGTACCGCCCTAAAATTTGCATCGATTCAATCGTAAATACATTTTTATAATAAGATTTCACATAGCGTATCGACTCCACTGCATCACTAGCCGTTAACTCCTCTAAATTGTGAAATAATACGCCTTTTCGAAGAACAAAATGCCATGTTCTATAATCTTCCGAGTTATAGTCAAAAAGAAGATTTGATTCAATCTCGCTGCGTTCATTGATGATAAATAACGACTCATGTATTTGCTCTAAAATATGCATGTCGTGGCGCGAAATCGCTTTTAATGGATCTAAAAACAATTCTACAAAATACATTGGCTGAACAAAAACATGCTCCTCATTCAATGCATGCAAGCCAAATTGCGCATTCATCCATGCTTGAATACTGGGATTTTGCTGCAATTCAACATCCTTTACAAGCTGAAATACTTCTTCATATTTTTTCTGAAGCCAAAGCTGTTGTAATACTTGAATGACCGCATCTGTCTTTGATTGACAAAGCGTCAAAAACGGTTTTTTTCCACGCCCTTGGGATGTTTCCCAAAGCACCTTTTGCTGTTGTTGTAACTGCTTTATGACAATTTTGGCATAGCGCTCTGAACAATGCCATATCGAAGCTAATTGTTCAATTGATGTTTCTGTTCTTTTGAGCTCTTCGAAGTACTGATGTAAAACTAAATTATAGTGCACAGGTTGCCTCCTAAAAGGTGAACTTTATTTTCAAAATCATCACTTTTTGTTCTCCTTTTTGTATTTTACACTATTTTACAAGGAGGAGCTGCTATGAATTTATATCATCATCAAACATTCCAAAAGATATTCGCAATTAATGTGTTATCCAATGTCTCATCTGTTATTTTTACATTTATTGTTCCCATCATTTTATATGAGTACACAAAATCTGCATTTGCGATGAGCATGATGCGTATGATGGAATTTTTACCAAATGTGCTATTAGGTATGCTCATTGGTGTATTTGTCGACCGAATGAATCGTCGCCTTGTGCTGCAATATGCAAATGCGACGCGTATCGTTATTGCGGCATTATTTGTGTTTGTACTAACTAGCCAAGAACTCTCCCTTTGGACACTTTATGTGCTCGGTTTTTTACTTTCTAGCCTAGGCTATATGATTGGTAGTGCGACAAATGCGATTTTGCCACAGCTATTTGACAAGGAATATATGACCGATATTCAATCAAAATTTGCAATGATTTATACGCTTATTTCAATTATTGGGCCTGGCATACTCGGTGCAATGCTGTTGTGGGTCGCAAACGATGTGTTTTTATGGCTGTTTTTAGCATGCCATATTCTAACAACGATCATCGTACAATTTGTCGAAAAAGTACCCACACCTATACGTCAACAATCAACGATTATTCAGGATTTAAAAGAAGGAATCGTTGAACTTATTGGTAACCGATCGCTCTTCATTCAAACCTGGACTATTTTTTTCGGTAACTTTGCTTCATCACTTATTATTGGAGTATTGACGTTTTATGCACTAGACCAGCTCCATTTAACGAAAAAAGAGCTAGGTCTGATGTTAACCATTGCTGCTTGTGGCGGGATTTTAGGCGCTAAGATTATTCATCCGTTACGCAAAAAATTGCGACGCGGTCAAATATATACATATAGCACATTTGCGGAAGTGTTTATTTTAGCTTTGATGTTTTTTGCCAATCAGTGGATTATGTTAGGAATCTTGCTTGGCTTACGGACAGCTATTTCCACAATGACGAATATTGTTTATTTAGCACTACGTCAGGAAACAACTCCGAATCATTTACTCGGACGTGTTGCAGGTACTTCTTCTATGATTATGAAGCTCGCGCTACCTGTTGGCTTGTTTATTGGCGGGATTTGGGCAGATACGTTACCAATTCCACCGATATTTTTAATTAGTGCACTGATCATTTTATTTAATGTTTTCTTATTGATGAAAGTAAAGTTTACTACGGTTGAATAATTAATTTTATGTCTTTTCCTTTGTAGATTTCAATTGTTTCTTGTCCACACAAAAAGCAAGCTAGAGTCGCTTGCTTTTTGTGTGGCTATTTTAAATTACATGTATGTAGATGGCTTCACCTGATTGACCTCAATACCAGCATTTTCAAGCTTACAAATGCCTTCTTCAACAATTAAATTTTTGAAAGCTGTCAGTACTGGTTCAAAATCGGTATGCTTATCTAACATAAAGAGCATCTCAAACTCAATCGGCAGCCACGTTTCAATATCAGCCTCGTTATGTTGTATTTGCGCTTCTAATTTATCTAAAGCATTTGCAACTTTCGCTTCATACGTTGCTTTATGCTCAAATTCAAACCAGAGATCATAAAATAATTGACCTGTTCTCCCACCCATCAAGTCTCGAATTTTTTCAATTGCTCTGATTTCATTTTCCATTTTCAACTGCTTCGCTTCAGCGTTATTCATCGTAGCAAAAGCAGGAATATCTGTAGCATACGCCTCGACAAGGTCATGAATAATAATCATTTTTAGCATTTTTTCGCTATCAACCTTTTTCGGTAATGACGATTCAAGGGCCATTGCCATTAATGCAACACGCCACGTATGCTCGGCCACACTTTCTCTGCGTCCATCAGAAAGCCAGCTATGTCTTAATTCTCGTTTTAATGCTTCTCCAAGTTTTATTAGCTGTAATGCGTTCTTTAACTTTTCCACTTTGTCACCTTTTTCTATTCTTTTTAATAATCAAATTATAACAGACAATAAAGATGTTCAGAGAAAAACGCTGGTAATTTAAACAGCTGCTTCGCGGTGATATACTTACTTATACAAACGTAAAGGCCTGCTCAAATGTTAATTTGAACAGACCTTTAAATGTTATTCATTCACAGTTTCAACTGCTTGGTCTTCATCTAACTTCTCCGTTGATGCTCTCATAATCGGCATGGTTACTTTACTAGTTGTTACACCTTCTGTGGCATATTTTTTCTTTAATTCGAAATAAGCATCCAGTAGATCTCGTGCTGTTTCATTTCCTTGTGGGAAATACGTATCAAAATCAGTTGTTGCCCATGGATAGATGATGGCGTAGGCGATTTCAGGATCCTCAAATGGTGCATAACCAACGTGGACAAAATTAATTGTATCCGTTCCATACTTTTCTTCTTGTGGTCCGTAGTAAACTACTTGCGCTGTACCGGTTTTACCAGCTGCTGTATAGTCAGCCGTTGCGAATTGTCTGCGTGCTGACCCACCACCACCAAAATAAACCCGGCGTAAGCCTTCTTGAACATGTGCGATTTCCTCTTCACTATTTTCAATACGGTTTAAAATTGTTGGTGTCACTTCATCTACTACCTGGCCTAAATGCTCACCGTCTTTTGAAGGCTTGCGAATTTCTTTTAACAAACGAGGTTGAATCCGGTAGCCACCATTGGCAATTGTTGAAATATATTGTGCTAGTTGGAGTGGAGTATACGTATCAAACTGCCCAATCGCTAAGTTAAGCATTTTCACATCTGTATCTGGATCGGCTTGATACCCTAATGTTTCACCTGGTAAGTCAACACCGGTTGGCACGCCTAAACCAAACTGCGCATATTCATTACGCATCGTTTGTAGAGTCCCTTTAGCTAAACTAAAACGCATCCCTGGGGCATATGTGCGGCCACCAACACCCATGGCAATTTTAAACATGTAAACGTTAGATGATTTCTCTAATGCCGTTAAATCGTCTAACATGACACTTCCAAATTTATTAAATAACGTATTCAGTGTAATGTTACCGATTTTCATTGGGGCATCGAGCATCACCGTTCCCGGCTCAATGACGCCTTCGTTATAGCCCATCAAAACCGTTGCTGCCTTGACAGTTGATCCTGCTTCATACGCGGTTGTAAAGGTGCCATATGAATAATCGATTACATATTGTTCATTGGTTTCTTCATTCTTTTCAATTTTCTTACCGACAACGGATAGAAGCTCCCCTGTTTTTGGGTTCATTGCGACTAAAAATGCACGGTCTAATAGGTCGGATTGTCCAAATGATTTTAGTTCAAGTAATTTTCTTTCTAAAATGGCATCTGCCTTTTGTTGAAACTCAATATCAATTGTAGCAACTAAGTCTTTACCGGGCTCCCCATCAAAAGTGGTCATCATTTCGACAACCTGGCCTTTTTTATTCGTTAAGTTTTTGACGACCGATTTCTCGCCTTGTAAAATTTCCTCATACTGTGCTTCGAAATAACTTTCGCCAACCCGGTCATTACGTGAATAATCCCGCGCTAAATAGAAGTTTAAATCCGATTTCGGAACACCCTTACTTGGTACCGTTGTGCGACCTAAAATCGCGAGCGGCGTCAAACGCACGCGCTTCCAATCGGTCGTCGTATTAACGCCAGGTAGATCAGGCAGCATTTCCGATACACGGGCAAATTCTTCGGTAGTTACATTTTCACCTTTAATAATTTGAGGAGATAAATTGTAGCCAATCATCATCTCTCGGTAAATAGCGAGCACTTCTAACTCCTTATCCGTTAGAGCGGCTAGTTCTGCCTCGGTAATTCGCTCACGAACGCGACGATCATGCTCTGCATTGACGGCTTTCGTCTCGATATCCTCGTCTGCATCACGGAAGGCTTTCATTTCTTCTTTAGTCACCTTTTCTTTCGCTTCTTCAGGATGGATTAAAATCCAATAATCCAGCTTATCGCGGTACGTTATTTTATTTAATGGCTGATCCATTAACTTAGATAGTTTCTGCGCAATTTCTAACATTTCAGCAGTTTTCGTCGTTTGCATCTTCGTATAAGTAATCGCATTTTCCGGCTGATTATCTACTAAAATACGACCATAGCGATCAAAAATACGACCACGCGGTACACTCGTATTCACACGTACTTCTTCTGTACGCTCAAGCTCTCTTACATATTCTTCGCCCTTTACGATTTGCAAATAGCCTAGACGAAAAATTAATAATGAAAACATAAAAAATACCGCAAAGAAAAGAAGATTCATACGGAATGTAATTACCGCGAGATGTTTTGTATTTTGCTTGACTTGTAATTTTCGCATATTCAGTCTCCTTTTCTAACCATTGAAAGCAAATTCCCAGTGTTAAAAAGCAGTAGTTCTGTATAGTAACGTTAATTGAGTTTGTGCAGGCACTTACGATTTATTTTATATTCATTGAAACTGTAGGGTGATTACTATATGCTTTATTCATTGCGATAATCCACAAAAAGAAATTTTACCCAATTTCAATAACTAATATAACATTATTTTACATTAAATTTTATTAAAAGTAACAGATTCGACTTAAGGAAAAATCTGTAAAATTGACTTTCTTGAAAAAGTGAGCCCTAATTCCATTAAGTATCACTAATAATTTATACCATTTATTTACCAACTGTTGCGGGAGGCAAAGTTAATGAGTTTTGAATTAACATTAAATAATCTTTTAAAATGGGATGCACACCTCTCATCCATTTTAAAAACAGTAGAAACACTTGATTTACATGATTGCTGGATTGCCGCTGGTATTATTAGAAATAAAGTTTGGGATTCATTACATAACATCAAAACTGAAACAAATGACATTGATGTCATTTATTTTGATGAAGCGGATACTTCAATTCAAGCCGAAAAAATACTAGAAGCTAAGTTAAATAAGTTAATGCCTAATCAGCCATGGTCAGTTAAAAATCAAGCACGTATGCATTTGAAAAATAACTTACCACCATATCTTTGTTCATTTGACGGGGTTGCTAATTTCCCTGAAACACCCACGGCCATCGCTGCACGAATTAAACAAAATAAAATAGAATTAATGGCCCCGTATGGAATACAGGATTTATTTACTTACCAAGTAAGACCTACTCCTAACTACACGAAGGGTTCACCATTGCATCCTATTTATTTACAAAGAGTCCAAGAAAAAAATTGGGAACAGACTTGGAACAGGTTAAGAATCATCGTTTAAAATCTCCCTTGAAAAAGTGGTCTATACAGGAGTATTCCCCATCTAAATAGCCTAATGTCATAATTTTAATTACCTATTTTAAAGGAGTTCATATGAAAAAAGTAAACGTCTTACATATCGATGCATTTAGTTCCATTCCTAATATGGGAAATCCAGCGGGTGTCGTTTTAAATGGAGAAGATTATTGTGATGAGGAAATGCAATACATTGCCAAACAAATAGGGTTTAACGAAACAGCATTTTTAGTACCCTCAAAGCTTGCCGATTATCGAATTCGCTATTTTACACCAGGACATGAAATGAACTTATGCGGGCATGCAACAATGGGCACGGTATATGCCATGCAGCAACAAGGCTTGTTACAGAAAGCATCATTTACAATTGAAACTAATGCGGGTGTATTACCGATTGAATGTTTTTCGGTTAACAATCAACTATCCTTAAAAATGCAGCATGCCAAGCCACAATTCAAAAAATTTACAGGCTCTGTTGAGAAATTAGCAGCGTCCATTGGTATTTCAGTTGAAGAAATTGATCACACATTACCAATTGTTTATGGCAGTACTGGCACTTGGACACTTATTATTCCTATAAAAAAACTACAAAGCTTTTCAAAAATGATACCGACTACAGGTGATTTCCCTGAAATTTTAGTTGATTTACCAACTTCTTCAGTTCATCCTATATGCTTTGAGGTGAGAGATGCTGATAATGATATGCATGCGCGACATTTTTCTTCTCCCTATTCAGGAACAATTGAGGATGCAGTAACTGGAACCGGCTCTGGTGTCATGGGGGCTTATTACAAAACATTTGTTGAGCCTTCACTTCACTTGCCAGTCACATTAAAAGTGGAACAAGGCCATGAAATGAATAAGGACGGGCTCGTATATGTACATCTAGAGGAAATTGCGCAGGAAATAAGCATTTCTATTTCGGGCACAGCGGTTTTTGTTAGAGCTATTGAGTTGACGCTTTAGTACATTGACAAGAGCCTGCTCAGCTCTAAATCCGGAGCAGGCTATTTCTTCGAATATTAGTAAAATATCTGAGTGTTTTCGATCCAACAATCCCTATTAATTGAACTTGAATTTTTATGATTAAGTTCAACTTGTACATTAAAAGTTTCATCTTTTTTGAAGACTAGGACTTGACTGTTTTCTAAGTGGATGGTAATCTGATTCTCCTCTAAAAGGCTATTTTCAAAAACAGTTTTTAACATTTCAAAATCAGATACTGAAAAAGGGCCATTTACTTGAATCCGCTTAATACCCGTAATATTATTTTTGCTAGAATTAGGAACCATATACTTTTGTAAATTTAATTTTACTTTTTCATTCTTCATTTGTTGAAATCCGATTTGCATTGGGACATTTTGAAAAAAATTCAAATAACTATTATACCAAGGCAGCGTTTTAGAAATAAAGTTAAAAAGAAATTTTATTTCTATACTTTCAGGAGGTGAAATTGCTACTCCTTTCGCTTCCAGTTTTTTCACCAGATGATTCAAATTCGTGACATCTAACATTAAACAGATTAGGCCTCGTTCGCCATTATTGAAAGCATTAACCCATTCTCTTTTCCAACCTCCTCCATCCCTTTTTTTTATAGAAATCATCTCAAAATACTCTTTACCAATCCATATATTTGTAGCTTTAAAACCTCGTGTACCTTTTCCTTTTTTAGGATCATACAGTAATCCCATTTCTCTAATATTTTGTGTACGTGTGCCCTCGCTTTGATAATCCTCACTAACATTCAATACTAAATGATCAAATTTCATTATATATCCCCCTTATTCACTCAATATTAAATACTTAACGTTGAGTATATTACTAAAATTAAATTCCCTCTAGTTTATAGAGAGAATATTTTCATTTTGATAAAGCTAATACATCTTTTATAAACAAAATTTGACGTTGAACGATATCAATCATATTTTCAGATACTAAGGAAACAAGCGGCAACAATTCTCCAGAAAGATACTCTCTTTTTACTGACAATCCTTGTGTAATTAAATCAAGCTCTTTCTCTAACTTTACTAATTGCTCATTTAACGCTTTTTCAGCTCGATCTTGTGGAAGATTTTCAATAAATGATAAACCTGCATAAAGGGAAAGTGGATATGGTACTCCTGAGGATTGAATGGCATTAAAAGTTAAGATTTTCAATTGTTCTTTCCCTAAATCTGTAATGTTATAAATTACTTTTTGCCGATGACCAACACTTTCGACTTTTTGTATTTCAATAAATTCCTCTTTCTCTAATTTTTTTAACGCATGATATATTGAACCAACCTGTACACCGGACCATCTCTCAGCTTCATTTTCTTGCAGCATCAATTGAATATCATAACCCGACATAGGTTGTACATTTAGTGCACCTAAAACAAGGAGTTGAGTCAAAATAATAAACCTCCGATTAAAATACTTTACATTGAGTATCTTAATTTCATTATCCAAATTTGTCAATAAATAACTTTAATTAAAATTACTCAAAACAGATCGGGTAACATTTTCTACAAAGCCTTTATCCGATCTAACAGATAAAGGCTTCAAAGTTCAAAGACTACATCAAATACTATTTAGATTATCATTTTACTTTCTTCCCAATAAAGAGTAAGTGTGAAGACATGCCTAACATATAAGGATCGGATGCTTTACTAATAATTAAATTTAGGACCTCTCCCTCTACTCCCTTAGCTCGCCAATAATCCCAATGATCATTATCCATAGTTGTTGCTATATTCGAACCTATTAATTGGATCGTTTGAAAACCATGCGACTCCATAAATGGTTCAATATCTTTAATTTCAAAATAGTATGCTCCTGTAAAGCGATTGGCATCTGAATGATTAAAGCAGCCTGTCTCAGAAAAGTGCTGAATGGCCTCTATGTTATCATTAGGTCTCCAAACATCAGGACGTATTAATGAATTAAAAATGTGTTTTGTTCTAGGCATAAAGGCAACAAATACAATGCCATCTTTTTTAGTCACTCGATTTAATTCATTTATCGCCATATGTCGATCATCTTCATTTTGTAAATGATACATTGGCCCAAGCATTAAAGTTGCATCAAATTGCTCATCGGGAAGTGGTACAAGATTGCATGCATCTGCGACTAAAAAATCTTTAAACTGCTGCTCTAGATTTAATTCAATTGCTTTTTCCTTTGCCATTGCAACTAAATTCGGCGTCAAATCTGACAATGTTACATGAAACCCTTCTTTAGCCAGTGCCATTGAATATTTCCCTGGACCGGCACCATTATCTAAAATGTGTCCGCTACTTGGTAAATATTTTTTAATATAATGCCAATTTACTTTATACTCGATAGGTTCTCTATCTAAACGACCCCACTCGTCAAATTGCTGATAGTAATCTATAAGTTCTTTCATTTTATTCCCCCATAATTACAAACTTTTTTATAATAGATTAATGTTGCTACTAGTTTAATTTACAAATTCATGATTATCGGTAGTTTTTTCTGTTCAATCTCCTCTTTTACCTGCTGAATAAATGCAGCGATAGACATTTTGAATAAGCCTTCTTGCTTGTACGCTCGAACAGAAACTGTTTCCGTTTGCTGTTCTTCATCCCCTAAAACAAGGATATAGGGTACCTTTTGCATCCCAGCATCTCGAATTTTCCGACCGAGTTTTTCATTTCGTTGATCTACTGCTACACGAATACCTTCCTCACGTAAAGCCCCTGCCACTATGTCCACATACTCTTTGTGCACCGTTGAAACACCAATGAGTTGCACTTGTTTTGGTGCGAGCCACAACGGGAAAGCACCACCAAAATGCTCAATTAAAATACCTAAGAAGCGATCAATCGAACCAAATACAGCTCGGTGAATGACAACAGGACGCAACTTTTCGTTGTCTTCGTTAATATATGTTAAATCAAATTTCTCTGGCAGTTGAAAATCCAATTGCACCGTTGCACATTGATGGCTACGTTTAATCGCATCTTTAATGTGAATATCAATTTTAGGTCCATAAAATGCCCCGTCACCCTCATTGATTTTGTACGGGAAGCCTAACCGTTTTAACACGTTTTCTAGTGCCTGCTCTGCCTTGTCCCACAGTGCAAGCTCACCCATATAATCATCTGGACGTGTAGATAATTCAATGTCATATTCAAAACCAAATACTTTGTAGACATGGTCAATGATTTGCAAAGCTAATGCAATTTCATCTTCAATTTGCTCCGGTGTTACGAAAATATGGGCGTCATCTTGGCAAAATGTACGCACGCGTAGTAAACCATTTAACGCTCCACTAAATTCATGACGATGTACTTGTCCAAACTCTGCCATACGAATCGGTAGGTCTCGATACGAATGCAGGTCGTTTTTGTAAATGAGCATATGGCCCGGACAGTTCATTGGCTTTAGTGCAAACTTTTGCTCATCTACTTGTGTGAAATACATGTTTTCTTTATAGTGATGCCAATGACCCGATTGTTCCCACAGGCGTTGATTCATCATGAGTGGTGTACGTACTTCTTTGTAATCATACGTTGTTTGCAAATTACGTAAAAAGCTTTCGAGTTCATTGCGAATAATTTGGCCATTTGCTAAATAAAACGGCATCCCTGGTGCCTCTTCAGAAAACATGAAAAGCTCCAATTCTTTCCCGAGTTTCCGGTGATTACGTTTTTCTGCTTCTTCTAGGAAGACGAAATAATCTTGCATAGCTTCCTTTGTGGCAAAGGCTACACCATAAATGCGTTGCAACATCTGATTATTGCTATCTCCACGCCAATACGCACCTGAAATATTTATCAGTCTAAAATGCTGCAGCTTATTAGTCGTCGGTACATGTGGTCCTCTACATAAATCGACAAACTCTCCTTGCTCGTAAACTGTGACCAATTCATTTTCAGGAATTGCTTCAAGTAACTCTAGCTTTAAATAATCGTGTGCGAAAATGTGTCCTGCTTCTTCTCGTGTTACTGCCTTACGAACAACTACATGATTTTCACTCACGATTTTTTTCATTTCGCGTTCAATTAACTGTAAGTCCTCTGGTACAAGTGTATGACTCATTTCGATATCATAATAAAAGCCATTTTCAATGACAGGTCCAACCCCGAATTTCGCATCAGGGTATAAACGTTTGACTGCCTGTGCCAGTAAATGGGCTGTTGAATGACGAAGTACCTCTAATCCTTCCTTTGACGATGCATCATACAGCGAAATTTCAGCGTCCACTAGAATTGGTCGTGTCAAATCGGTTGTCGTCGTATTTACACTTCCCGCTATTGATTTTTTTGCTAAGCTCGGGCTAATTGACTGGGCAATTTCGGTTAGCGTAACACCTTTGGCAAAAGATTTTTGTTCGCCATTTGGAAATTGAATTGTTACTTCTTGATTTGACATACTACCTCTCCTTTTCTTTTTTTGATAAATAAAAAAAGCATATACTCATCCGCAAAGGGACGAATATATGCTTTGAATACCCGTGGTTCCACCCAAATTCCTACTGCATGTAATGCCAGTAGCTCATTGATACAGATAACGCCTGTACACGTCACTAGTTTCCTAGCACAGCTCCAAGGGAGTAAATCGAATTGTCCAATCAGGAAACTTTCAGCCGGTGATTTCCCTTTCTGTTGACCTTCACGAAAACGATTCATATCCTCTTCATTGCTTTTTAAATTGAAATTATTACTTAATCTATCTCATAATGAAAATATTGTCAATTTGTTTTTGAATATACTGAAAATAAAATTAGAAAAGGGCACGGAAATATCCCGTACCCTTCATCAACTATTCACAAAAATTATCGTTGTGTTCGTGTTGTTTCCCACATATCTTTTAGCCACGCATCGAAATCTGCGCCTTTTTCGCCTTCATATGTGTTGAAAATATCGCTACGCATTTTTTCTAACTTCACCTTGAAATCCTCATATGCGTGGTCTTTTGGTAAACTTTTCTTAATACGAACGAAAATTTTACGCTGATCTTTAAATAATCCGCCGATAATTGGTTCGAACGGCTCAGCTTTAACGCCTCTTTTATTTAAAATATGCGTTGCTGCTTCACGAACTTTTGTTACTAAATCCGCTTTTGCTACATATTTTAAAATTTTAGTTGCTTCGTCTTCTTTAATTTTCCCTAATTCATTTACCGCGTTTAAACGTGCTTCCCAGTCGGCTTTACGATTTACCGCTTTTTTCAGCTCATCAAAATTTTCAGGCAGTTGGCTCACTGCTTCTTGGTTGTTATTACTCACTATGTTATCCCCTTAATCATCGCTTCGTTAAGCAAATGATGAATTTCAATACTCGAACCTTTATTATAACACGAAAACAGCTGTTTAATCAGCTATTATTAATTATTCTATTAAATACACTTGTGCACGGCCGTTTTGCTTCGCTGTATATAAGGCTTGGTCAGCTCGTTCGAACCACTCACTAAATGAAGATTTTCCATCCCAAGTAGCAACTCCTATGCTCAGTGTACATGCTACATGCACTTGATCATCTGCTACTGACAAAGGGCTAATGCACCTGTGGAATTGATCGAACTGCTCGCGTAATGAGTCCTTGCTATTTATCCAAACAACAAATTCATCGCCACCAAAACGCATTATTTTCGCGTCATAATGTGCAAAAGTCTCCTCTAGCTTCTTGGCTAACGTTTGAATGGCAACGTCACCAAAGGCATGACCGTATGTATCATTCACTTCTTTAAAACGGTCCATATCTAAAACAACACAATATTTATAGTTCGCCTGCAGCTTCATAAAAGCCGCTTGGTTTTCATCAAAGTAGCGGCGATTATAACATTGGGTCAAGGAGTCCAAGTAGGCAATCCGTTTCGATTCGTGTACTTGCAATTTTGCATTCGCTTCCGCAACTTTTTGATTTAGCTCTTTTTGGTGCAATGCTTTGTAGAGCGCGGTTAATTTCTTCGCATAATCAAGGCTATCGATTTCATAATCAAATTTCGTTGATAGCGCCAACACGTCTTCCAATAACTTAATTAAAAGCGTGTGATCAAATAGTTGTTCTGCCTGTTCAATCATTATTTTAAGACGAGCAAACGCACTCATATCATGGTTCACATGAAGTGCGTACACTTCTTTATAATATAAATAAAACATTTCTTCGCGATGGAATCCTTCTAATGATACATGTTCAAGCCAATTAAGCGGTTGTTGCATTTCGTCATATTTATTCAAACCAGCTAAAATCGCGAGGCCATTTATTTTAAATGCGAAATAGGCTAATCGCATCCCTTGTATATCAGGTTCATGAAATAACGATTCGAACTGTTTAAAATGACGATACCCCAACTCGAATTCGTTTAAAGTATCATAAATATGTAGTTTATTACCTATAGCCATTAAATAATACGGGTGGTTATTTAATTTTTGAGCGAGCTGTGCCATCTTATCTAGCATTTCGATTGCCTCTTGATAGAGCTCTAACTGCAATTTCACCGTAGCCATTAAATTATAATAACTTAAATAATCGACATCGCTACCGTATCGCTCGCAGTAAAATAAATAATCATCACTATATTCTACCACTTGATGCATTTGTCCCATCAATACGAGTACACCACAAATATCTTTGTAGGACGTTAATAAATGCGGATATTCTTGCATGATTTTGCATTCTTCAATTAAATTTGTATACTGCAATAGCGCTTCCTGGAATTGTCCTTTCGATGCCAGTATCTTCGCTTCTGTTAATAATTGTTCACAAGTCAATTTTGTCTCCAATGCTATCACCCCTATTTATTACAGTTAATTATAAAGCAATAACTTAAATGGGAATAGAAGGGAAAGGTAACTACATTATTTCAATTATTTTACATTTATGCAATGAAACAGTTAAAAATTACTATCATTTGATTGTATACGCTTGATTTATACTACTAGATCAATTTATTCATGTATTCTTTTAAAGCGGTAACGGGGCTCAGTACTTCGTTTCCTGACAGCTTACTATAAATCGACGCGATTCGAGACATTGATAGTTGTGCGACCACTACCGCATTTTCATAAGCATCCAATTCTAAAAGTGTCATCAGCACTTTTTGATCGTGCCTTAATGTATCCCCAGCTAAATACCAGTCAAATACATCAGGAATATGAAGTACCTCTACCTCAACTTCTTCCGAGACAAATTGACGGAAGCGTTGCATTGTTCCTCGAATTGTCTCTTTATTTGTAAAGAGCATTTTGATGGGATTGTGAATGCCCTTCAACTGTTCATATAAAACTTCATCAATTTTTAAAATGGGAATGTGCGTAGTTACGTTGATTTCATCTAATAAAGCAACATAATTTGTGCATGTCACAAATAATAATGCTGGCTCCTGTAACATCAGCTTATTTAGCTTTTCTACTACGTACGCTTTTTGCAATTCAAGTGGCTGCTTTGCTCGAATCATCGACAGTAAATGCGTATCCACTTCATGCTTAATATCAAAAGGCATTTCTTTCATTTCTCGGTCAATAATTTCGATGTTCGCTTCTGTGGCATGCAAACAAATCATTCGGGGACGCATGAACTAACACTCCTTCACTACAGTTACTCTTATCGTAGCACTAAATGAGCACTTTTGCTTTACTAGGGCACTCATAATTTTAAATTGAAATGAATTTGTCCGTTCCTATCTCTGCTCAAACTCCTCTTGCCACATACAGAACGTATGCTCTATAATTAATTTGGATAAAATTTCTATTAAGGAGCCGTTTATGAGACCTACACTAACTATAAATTTACACGTTAATGACTTTTCGAATTACTACTGGCTAAAAGAAGAACTGCAACAATTTTGCCGTGAACATGGCCTCAGTACATCTGGCTCCAAAGACGCTATTACAAATAGAATTAAAATCTTTTTACAAACAGGTGAAATTGTAAAACCACAGCGTATCCGCACTAGTAAAAATATAATTCCTGATCAAGAATTAAGCTTAGAAACGATTATTGTACCAGGCCATAAATGTAGTCAAAACGTACGTTATTTTTTCAAAAAGCAAATCCCTAACTTCCATTTCTCAACCTTTATTCAAAATTTCTTAAAAGAAAATATCGGGAAAACGTATCTAGACGTAATTAATGCATGGCATGAAGAACAACTACGTTTTAAAAATCCGTTGTACAAAAAAGAAATTGCACCTCAATTTGAATATAACCAATTTACGCGTGATTTCTTTGCAGATCCTGCGAATCAAGGGAAAACCAAAAAGGACGCAATCCATGCTTGGAACACTAAAAAATCGCAGCCTGGAGACAACAAGTATAAATCTTAGTGGACATGTGCTCTAGGTTTCAACGAACTAGGTTAAGTTTATCGGATAAATCCAGCCTTCCTAAAAAGATCCATTAGAAAAAGCGCCCAAATAACTCGAGCGCTTTCGTAAATTATTTAGGAAATACCTTTTCAAATCGGTCACAAACCGTGAGCATGTCTTCGGTAAATTCCATTTGATATTCCGGCAATATACGACCGAAAAATGCGATGTGAGCATCTTTCCATTCGTCGTATGTCCCTTCCCCTTCCGCTAATGCAAAATCAACGGGTACTTCGTTAAATGGATAAATTTCGATTGAATACGTTTTTATGATGGCAACTGGCTCATCTTTACTATTTAATACAATTTGATAATCGCCGACTTTTGGAAGTGGTTCTCCTTCCAGTTCATAAAGCGGAAAACTCGAACAAGTGGCGGTTTTCGTTCCTTCAACAACTAAACTTGCTAACCAATCTGCTTTTTCGCCAAATTGAAATGCTTCTGTATAACGTAGATCTTGTAAACCTTCTAGCTCGCAAAATTGCTGCCAATAGGTTTCGATTTTATTCATCACGTAACTCCCTTTGTTTTGTTTTAGCCCATTCGAATGGACCGTTATGAAGGGTTAATTGCTGATTTTCTAGCCACGCTGTCTTCGTAAACAGCTTTTGTAAAAAGTAACGGTCATGGCTAATCGCAAGTATCGTCCCATCGAATTTTTCAAGTGCTTCTTCGAGTGCCTCTCGCGCTTCAATATCTAAATGATTTGTCGGTTCATCTAACACGAGGACATTACATCGTTGCACCATCAATTGTGCTAAACGTAGTCTCATCTTTTCCCCGCCGCTCAGCTGTTCAACTTTTTTAAACACATCATGGCCGTAAAACAAAAATTGTGCTAACAAGTGCCTCGCGTCGTATTCTGTCAACGATACCTCATGACGAAATGCATCAATTAAACGCTCTTTTCCATTAAATTGATTAAACTGCTGCGCGAGATAACCAATTTTCAAATTACTTCCTTGCTGCACTTCACCATCTAATGGTTGTAATTCTCCGAGTAAAATCTTTAGTAACGTAGATTTCCCTGTCCCATTATTTCCTACAATCGCTAAACGGTCTTTATACAGCACAGGCAAATTTACGTCCATAAATAAGAAATCATGTTCAAAGCCGTGTGAAACATTACGTAATGAAAATACTTCTTTACCAGAGCGCTCTTCTGATGTTAATTGTAAGTTCATTTGACGCTCTGTTTTTGGCTTCTTCACTAACTCGATACGTGCGAGCATTTTTTCCATTGCCTTTGCTTTTCTATATAAATCAGGATTCGGTGGGGATGCTTCATTTGCCCATTGACGTAAACGACGGATGGCTTCTTTTATTTTTTGAATCTTCTTTTGCTGTTCCTGATATTGTGCAAACTGTTGCGCGATTTTTGCCTCTTTATTTTGAATATATTGATCGTAGTTTCCTTTGCTAACCCAAATCTCTCCATCTTCAATTTCAACTACCTTTTGGACAATTCGATTTAAAAATGTACGGTCATGAGAAATAACAATGACTGTCCCTTTAAAATAATGTAAATAATCTTCTAACCACTCTATCGCTGCTAAATCAAGATGGTTTGTCGGTTCATCAAGTAATAAAATGTCCGGTTGCTTTAGTAAAATTTGCGCAAGCATGACTTTCGTTTTTTCACCACCACTTAGCGCGTCAAATGATTGCTCTAGTAGCGATGTTAGTTTCAACCCGTTAGCAATCGAAGCGATTTTTGCCTCAATTTCATAACCACCAGCCACTTGATATTGCTCGAGTACCTCACCGTACAATGCTAATACTTTATCAGATAGATCTATGGCCATTTTTTGTTCCAATGCAGATAGTCGTTCTTTCATTTCGTGTAATTTTGTAAATGCTTGTGAAAGTACGTCAAATACTTTGATTTCTTTAAAGTTTGGGATTTGATGTAGGTAACCGATTGTTTGTCCCTTTGCTTTAACAATACGACCTTCATCTAGGGATTCAATACCCGCTAAAACTTTAAATAAGGTAGTTTTTCCACAACCATTTCGTCCAACGATTGCAACGCGTTCCCCAGTATTTACTTCGAATGACAGATTAGTAAAGATGGTGTTGCCACCTAATGTTTTTGTAATATTTTCTGCTTTTAATTGCATCTTTCTACGCTCTCCTTGGCGTAGCTAAAAAACACAAAAAAGACTGCTCATTAACGAAGCAGTCTTTCCTAAAATCGTGAAAAGAATGAGGTTAATTAGCTACGCATTATTTTTAATTTTTCTAAAAAAGGGCAGACTTATCCCGTTAGTAGCCAAATCAAAAGTAATGACACGTGCAAAATACATAGCTGTATCTACATTTACACCTGTCTCCATAGCTAAATTTTTCATTCTCCTCACCTCCGTCCATTTTAATTATTTCAATATTACCATATTTCAGTAAAAATAAATACTAAAAATGTAATTTTGTATGAGTCTATAGTTTCCTTAATATAAAAAACAGGCTGCCCTCATTTGTTGGCATCACCTGTTTAATAAAGTACACTCTTTTAAAGCTTCTATCCGTTAAACTATTGCTTTTAAATCGAGAAAAAATTCATAAATAAAATAACAACCAAAGCCAAATAATAACAACCCGGCAATAATAGAAGTCCATTTTATCATCTTTCGATTCATTACTTTTCTTGTCAATGAGACAATCGTTAAAAGACCAATATCATGTAGTAAAATACCTGATAAAATTCCTAACGCAACTATTAAAAATTGATGGCTATTCTCGCCTACATAGGAATCGGCTAAAACCGCGCCAAATACCGATATCCAAAACACTAAGTTCCCTGGTGAAACAGCGACTAATAAGCCATTTCGGTACGTAGAAAACAAGGATTTATTCACTTTTTCTCCCGCTAAGGTGATATCTTTTTCTGCATTTTTAATAGAATCAAAGGCAAGTATAAATAAAAAGATTGCCCCAACAATCCACAGCGGCAGTTGGATGTATGGTAGCGCTAAAAATTTTGCTACCCCTAAATATAACGCGAAAATTAACGCCAAATCAATCGTCATCCCGCCTAGCCCTACAGCCCAGCCATGCATAAAACCATTTTTCAATCCTTGTTTCGTCATCTCAACTGTAATAGCCCCTACAGGCATTGCAATAGCTAATCCCACCATTACATAGGCAAAATACAAACTCATGTAACCACTTCTTCCAAGCATGATTCCTTCTTACGTCCGTTTCATAAATATTATTATATTTGAATATTTATGAATTTTCAAGTTACTGCAAATTACAATAAATTAGTTCTTTTATGTGCATCTAATAGAAAAAGCACCCGAATAACTCGAGTGCTTTGACCATGTGGATTCGGAAACCTCTTTTCAAACCGTTAGCAATTTCCTGTATATTCTTTATCATTTAATTTTTCCACTTAAAATCTTGCTGAAGAGTGGAAGCGCAAGTACAGCAATGGTTAGGAATACAAACAAAAAGAAGAAATAATAGTTACCTAATTGTAGCCATTGTTCGTAAATAGGCAGTTGTCGAAAAGTCTGCACAGCAGCAAGGTGAAATAAATAAATGGCCATTGTACGTTGCCCAATTACGGTCCAACTATATTTCTTTGTCGGTACAGCTGCTAAAAAAGCAATCATCGCGACTCCACAAATCATATAAATAGTCAGTCGGTTTAACATCCCGTTACCAAAAATAAACGGTTCTAATTCAATATATGGCAACCTTCCAAATAACCATTCTCGCCAAGAGGTATCATTCATCACATACATACTGATAAATATGAGGACAAGTACGATAACGCCAATTAGCTTTCCTCTTTTCCCCGCCTTTTTTAATGGATCAACGGACAAATGATAGCCTGCTATAAAAAAGACAAAGAAATAAACTGTACGTGACAACGAAAATAGTTCATTAATAAATGGCAGTTCACCCGCGATTAATGAAATAACTAAAGCCACCACAATCATCCATTTTGATCGTGTGAAAAAAGGCAACAGTACACGCCAACAAAATAAACTGACTAAAAACCACAATCCCCAACGTAAGTTCTCAAAAAAATTGAACGTAACGCTAAGTTCTAAAACATATATATAATACGCCGTATAAAGAAATTGGAAAATAAAATACGGAAGTACGACCGATTTTATAAGCTTCCACCAATCTCTTTTCGTACGTAACACCTTTGCATAATAGCCCGTTACAAAGATAAATGCCGGCATATGGAACGTATAAATGAACATGTATAAGCTATCCATCCAGCGTGTTTCTCCAAGCATGCCTGATAGTGTGTGTCCCAACACAACACCGACAATTAACAGCGCTTTCGCATTATCAAAATACGCATCGCGCCCTCCAGCAGTTAACTGCTTGTCCATATTAAAAACTTCCTTCTTTAAAAAAATTACATGTGCTATCATAACAATTCATCGACCAATACGAAACCTTTTTGCTTAAAGTGTTTCATTTCCGAATCCCCAAACTAAATCGATTATTCAGAACTAACTAACAAATTGACTTATAGTAATTTTTCGTATAATCTAATGCTTATTTCAAAAAATTAAATAGTTTCTTATCATGAGAGATGGAGGGACAGGCCCTTTGAAGTCTCGGCAGCGGAATTTTTCTATGCCAAATCCTGCAAGAGTGCGTTCTTGAAAGATAAGATGAGTATATGAATGACTACATGCCTCTTCTTATTTAGTTAAGAAGAGGCTTTTTGTATGTATTAATTATGATTTGAACGTGAAGGAGACAGTCATGCAAAAAGGAAATCCGTGGGCACTTGTCCCATTTGTTGTGTTTTTAATTTTATTTATCGGTTCAGGTATTGTGCTTGATGATTTTTATGCCTTTCCGGTAATTGTCGCGATTACAATCGCAAGTGTTGTCGCCATTGTCATGAATCGCAAAGAACCATTTGCTAAAAAAATTGATATTTTTACAAAAGGTGCTGGCAACCCGAATGTGATGTTAATGGTACTGATTTTCCTACTAGCGGGGGCGTTTTCAGAAACCGCGAAAGGCATGGGGGCGATTGATGCAACCGTGAACTTTGCGTTATCAGTTATACCGCAAAATTTACTTGTTGTCGGGCTGTTTGTCATCGCCTGCTTTATTTCACTGGCGATGGGGACTTCAGTTGGTACGATTGTCGCCCTTGCACCAATTGGCTTAGGCATTGCGGAGCAAACGGATATTTCAATACCACTATTAATGGCAACAGTCATTGGTGGTGCTATGTTTGGGGATAACTTATCGTTTATTTCAGATACAACGATCGCATCGGTTCGTTCTCAAGGAGCAGAAATGAAGGACAAATTTAAAGTGAACTTTTTCATCGTGCTACCTGCTGCAATTGTTACTTGTATCATTTTAGCGGTGTTAACAGTAGATGCCTCTGCTCACATCGAATATGCTAGCTTTGAATGGTATAAGGTGATTCCGTATATTTTTGTTATTGTCTTTGCGTTAATTGGTTTGAATGTCTTTGCTGTATTAGCGAGTGGCATCGGTTTAGCTGGGATGATCGGCTTCATCGATGGTAGCTATTCAATTATGGAATTTGTGCAAGCGATTGGCACAGGAATGAGCAACATGTTTGAAATGGCGTTTTTAGCGATTTTAATCGGTGGGATGGTTGAAGTTATTCGTCATAATGGTGGGATTGATTTCATCGTCCATCTAGCAACTCGCAAAATCAAATCAAAAAAAGATGCGGAATTTGCGATGGCTGGACTTGTGGGTTTAACAGACCTCTCAACAGCAAATAATACAATCGCCATTATGATTGCAGGCCCTTTAGCTAAAAATATTGCCGAGAAGTATGAGATCGAACCGCGCAAATCAGCAAGTATCGTTGATATTTTCTCATGTGTTGTACAAGGGATTATCCCATACGGTGCACAGTTCTTAGTCGCAGCAAGTGTTGCAGGCATCTCCCCTATTTTAATGATGCAGCATTCGTATTACTCGATTTTAGTTGGGGTATGTGGTGTGATTGCAATTTTAATCGGTTATCCTAAGGCAAAAACGCAGAAATAATAATAGATTCCGTAAACGAGTGAAAGCTTGTTTGCGGATTTTTTTATTTCCTAAAATTTTTTTGAACTTTTCTGAACGCTCATTTGTATAGTTAGTAAATAGACAAAATTGGGGGTTTTTACATGTTGCAATTACACGAAGTAAATAAGGCCTATGCGTCACATTCAGTACTCCAAAATGTATCCATTACATTCGAGTTGGGGCAATGTTATTTGTTGCTGGGTGAAAACGGTGCTGGTAAATCGACATTATTTAAATGCATTGTTGGAGACGAGTCCATCAATTCTGGCATGATTACATGTAACGGCGAACAAAACGTTGCCGACTTAACCGCTTTGCAATACCAGTTTTTTGATAGCTATAGCTTTTTAAAAGTTAAAGAAGTCATCTCATTATTTACAAAGCTTCTTAACAGCCCTGCTTCTGTTGAAGAACTGTATGACATCTTAGATATAGCAAACTTTGAAAAAACGCTTATTAAAAATTGTTCTGGTGGTCAAAGAAAAGCACTTTCTCTCTATTTAGCGTTTTTATTGAATAAGCCCGTTGTTTTATTAGATGAACCATTTGCAGATTTAGATTTAAAAAAGAAAAAGCAGCTGATTGGCTATTTACAAAATGAAGTAGAAAACGGCAAATGCTTACTCATCATAAGCCATGAAATTGCTGGATTTGAGCCCTTATTTGATGTCGTTTGTATCATGAAGGATGGCCGGTTTATCGAAGTTGGTTCTTCGGAAGAACTGCAAAAGAAATATGTGAACCCTATTTTTCCTGGGTTAGAAGGGGTTTATTTTGAAATTACAGGTCAAGTTTTAGGGGGCAAAATTCGATGATGCAAATTACAAAAAGCTTTATTTTAGAATCCATTCGCAACACAGGTGTCTTTGTCGGTAATATTGTAACACCATTTATTTTCATTTTATGCTCGTGGGGCTGTACGCTCGCGATAAAGGATAGCCCTGAAACACTTGACTTCATGATTAAAGGTCAATTTTTGCCCATTTCGATTATGTTGCTCGTGTTTGCATTTGCCTTTTCACTGACGACTGTCTATTTAGCGGATTTACGCGCGAATAACACGTTACACTGGTTAAAACGCACGAGTATATTACCGACAACCTATTTTATCGGGATTGGAATTGGTGTATTTTTATTAATGAACGGCGCGCTTATTGCTGTACTAATTGGTTATGCGTTATTAATTTCAATATCATGGAAGGCACTTGTGACGATCATCATCATTTGTAATTTTGTGTTCCTTGCAATATATCCACTATGCTTTATCGTTGCCGGTGTAACAAAAAACGGCAAAACCGCGCAAAGTATGCTAACACCTGTGATGATCCTATTCATGTTTTCAATTACGATGCCGTCTCTATTTATAACGCTTAGCGACAAACAACCACAAGACTACTACGTCTTTTTAGCATGGAACCCAATGCTGTATTTAACAGATACATTGCAAGTTCAGCTTCAGCTCCATAGCGAAACATGGTTACCAATTTACCAATACGCCATCATTTTAAGTGTTGTTTGTGCATGCTTGACTGTGATTGCAAAAAAACTATATAGATAGGACGGATTCGTATGGGTTTAGGATTTATTATTTCGTTAGTTGCTATCGGGATTTGGACGATCATCATTTTATCGATTATGATTCCATTCAATAAAAAATACGTGGTGCGCAACAAAGTGACGAATAAAATCGATTATGAAAAAACAAAAATCTATTTACGCTGGAATGTCTTTGATACGTTAACACTCGTTCTAGCTATTTATACAATCCTTTGTGTGCAGGCATTGAATATGCTACTATCATTTGAACAGACAATAGAAAATCCCTTCGTCCAATTTTTTGTTAACCAATCTCAAGCATGGGTTATTGTCATTGTTGCCTATTTAATTACAAGAATTTCTTCCACATTAAAATGCATAAAAGCTCAGTTTGGTGATTTCAATGAACGAGACGAATGAACAATTGATGGAGCAGCTTCAACATGGTCATGTCGATGCATTATCGATCATTTATGAGCGTCTTCACGAACCGCTGTATTGTTTTTTATTTCGTTACACAAAAGACGAGCAGCTAAGTGTTGATATCGTGCACGATGCATTTGAAATGCTGCAAAAGAAAAACCAAGATTACCAACGAAAAAAAGGAACGGTTAAATCTTATCTTTTTCAAATTGGCTATCGCCTGCTTATGAACAAATTAAATCGTCGCAAACGTTGGCAAACGCTCTTACCGTTTCTAGTACCTACAGAAAAAAAGCAGCTGCAAACGGAAGAAACGCTCGTCATTCAAGCAGCGATTTCGAATTTACCTGATAAACAACGGGCCGTCATTTTGCTCGCCTATTACGACGATTTACCAATGGACGACATTGCACAAATTTTAAGCATCCCTGTAGGTACCGTAAAATCTCGACTACATCATGCGATGAAAACACTCAAGCTTGAATTAAAGGAGGCTTTTGGTCATGAAAGAGGATATTAAAGACGAGGAGCTGGCAAAATGGCTCGATGATTATGAAGTGAAGGTGCCGACAAAAAAACTCGCAATCAAACAAACACCCTTCCAACGCTTCATTCGTTTTTTAGGCTCACCTGCGCCGGATCCATTAGAAAAGCTATCTGACAGTGCTGGGGGCTTTCATTTTTTAAAGCTCTTCCCATTGGCAGCAGGCGTATTTTTTGCCATCCTACAAAGCTTTTTACTATTTTGACAGCATTTTTATAATCCAATTACTTCGTCATCACTAGTGTATGTTCACAAGTGATGACTTTTTTATTCCTAAAATGTCATTTATAAATCGCACGCCAAACGCTCAATATGATTGAAAATAATAAATACAATCCTACATTAGCGTTATGTATTTCATTAGCAAAGGCGTTACATACCGATTTGAATACATTATTTTGGGAGGTTGAGAACGATGAAAAACCAAATCTTTAACCATTTCATTGGAGCAATTGATGCACGAGATGAATACCAACAACAGGAAATCTACAAGGAGCTTGCCTTTAGCGGGATTATTCTTTATTACCTTTTGATGTTGCTTATGGGAACGAGCCTCATCATAGATCTTTTGCAGCAAACCTTTTCACTCATCACACCAATTTTACTTATTGTTACAATTGGCTATTCCGGTTTTCTAATGAAGCGCCTTAACAAAAAGGAATTGATGGCAACAGATTGTGCAACGCCTGAAGAATATGAAATGAACGTGCATAGATTGAAACGCTCATCTACGCTTGCAGGCATTAGCTGGGGATTAATGATGTTATTATGGATGGAATATTTAATGCCGCTCATCTCACGCGAGGAAATAAGCTTTTCATGGGCTGGCGTAATTAGCTGGGGTATCGGTGGTGTTCTTTTTGGCGTAGCGATGTATTTTATTGCGAAATCTAAACTAGAAAAGCATTATGAGTAATACGAGAAAGCTTAAATGAAACTACTAATTCCTAAATAGAAAACCCCGAACAGGCCCATTTTTAACTAGCCACTCGTCGGGGTTTCATTTTACCGTCTTCCTTACACATTCTCTACTTAAGACAATTGGTAATCATATGAAAACTTATGTTGGATGACATCTTTTGATAACTGCTTTAATACAGAGCTAAAATCCTTTTCTTTTTGTTGTTGCAAATACGCCTCGATTGCTTGTAGTTGCTCGGCATCCGTTTTGACTGTCGCTACTTTTACACTCGGCATTTCTTCCACTTGTTTCGGCAGTTCAATGATCGGTTGCTCTAGTTCAGCACTTGGTTGTTGTTGGAACAGTTCTAACTGTTGCTTCAATTGCTCAATTTCGAGCGCTTGCTGCTCGGCCAGTTTTTCACCGTATTGTTTTTGCATTTGCAATAAATCTACATTTGCCAATGCCTCTTCATTTTGTGCCTTCAAATGCTGTACCTTTTCTAGTAATAACTGCTTTTCTTCTTGCTCAAATTGTAGCTCCCCTTTTAACTGTGCGAGTGATTCGTCAAACTGTAATTGTTGCTCCGTACTTTGTTCTAAAATGTGCAGGTATTGCTGTTCAAACATTTGTTTTTGCTCTGTCATCTGTTCGAGTGCTTCAAGCTGCTCATCGCTTTCTGCTAACAGCTGCTCGTACTGTGACGTTGCTTGCTCTACTTGTTCTACTGTATTCTCGTGCTCTGTTTGTAGGATAGCCACTCGCTGTTCTAGTTGCGCATTGGCCTCTTGCTGCTGTTGCTGTACGTGTTGCGCGTCGTTTAAGTTGGTCTTTAATGCTTCTACACTAGACTGAAGCTCCTGTAGTTGTTCCTCGTATGCTTGTTTTTCATCATGGAAACGTACTGTTTGTTGCGCAAACTGCTCCATTTGCTGTTCGTTCTCGGCTAATTGTTGTTGGAGCTGTGTCGAAAATTGTTGCTGCTCTGTTAACAGTGCTGAGATTTGCTCAACTGATTGCTGCTCTTTTGCAAGCTGTGCTTCTAGCGCTGTACAGTGCGTTTGCGATTGTTCGACTGTCGTTTCATGCAGGCTGATTTCCTGCTTTAGTTGAATGATCCGTTGCTCTGCTTCTGCTTGCTGCTCTTTCACCTGCTGTTGCTCTAGTTGAAGCTTTTCATTTGTTGCGTTTAGAGAACGTAAGGCATTGCGCAGATCGGTCAATTTTTGCTCGTTTCCCTGGTGAAGCTGTTGATGATGAAGCAGTTCCGTTTTTTTTCGCTTCAGCTCCGTTTGAAGTGTTTCTAGCTGGGCTGTCACCTGAGGATTTTGCTGAAGCTGTTCGTTTTCCGCTTTGACTTTTAATAAATTTCGATTTAAAAGATCCAGTGCCATTTGTAGCTGTGAAGAAAGCTTTGTTTGCTTTTCAAGCAGTAGTTTTTGTTGATCAAAATCTGCCTTTAGCTTTGCATAATCCATTATTTGTCCGTTCATCAAGACACCTCCTTATGAAAATACATATAAGTTATGGAGCGCTCGACTGGCAGCCACATATTTTAACCTCGTATCGTATGGATCCTTTACTTCAAAGCGTGTACCACGGAAAATGATTACGGTATCAAATTCAAGCCCTTTCGCTAATACCGGTGTCGTAATAATCACTTGCGCGTTTGCCTGCTCGATGCCGATTTGTAAATGAATCGCCTCATTTTCTAGCTTCTCATGCAGATTCTTTGCTTCACGATTGGTCTTGGCAATAATGGCGATTTTACTATCTTTTGATTGCTCAGCAATGCATTGCCTCACTAAATCTGCAATGCCTGGGTAAATCAGCATCCCTGGTTTCACAACCGTTTGTACTTTGTCGCCATTTCTAAATGTTAAAACAGGTAAATTGTATTTCCCTTCGCTAAACGGGCGAATAATATCATTACAGTAGGTCACGATTTGATTTGTTGAGCGATAGGTTGCCTTTAATTCATAATAGCTAAACGGTCCAATCGCTTGTTCAAAATCCGACCAACTACGAAGCTGACTGCTTGGTGTTAAATTTTGTCCTAAGTCACCCATTAGCATAATCTGCTCCGTTAATGCGTTAAATACGTCCATTTCAAACGCGGTATAATCTTGCGCTTCGTCGACAATTAAATATTGGAATGGTTTTTCGTCGCTCGCTGTCAGCCACTGATGAATTACGAAAAGTGGTGCTAAATCATGCTTTTCAATCTGTGTGTACGCTGCAAGTAAATCCTGATAATTCACTTGCAACTGTGCGTTATAGCCAAATTCATCGTGAATAATTTGCATATAAATATCATCTACACAAAGATTATAATAGCGCTCAATTTGCGCAAACGCCTCTTCAAAATGTAGCGCTACCGCTGGGCGAGTCGCTTGATTTACGTTATAGTCAGAAAATGAAAGTTGTTGCCCTTCATAAGTAAGCGCGATGGCCTTCGCGTATTGTTGCGCCATTTGTTGCTTCACACATGTTTCCATGAATGATGTTAATTCTTTGCGATACGTTGTTTTTTCCATGAGCCATAGTTGATCAATATCTTGTATATATATCGTTTGCACATCCAGTAAATAGGCTTGGATCTCCTCAAATGAAACAAAAGATTTGGCGTTAAATAAGGAGCTGATTTGCGCCCATTTAAATTGCTTTTCAAACAGCTCATTATATAGAAGTGCCTTTTCCGTAAGCTTTTTCGCTGTTTCTTCACGTACGACAAATAAGGGTGTAAGCGCTTCGATATCATGTTTACGCTTTTGTTCAATTGCTTGTTGCAGCTGCTTTTTTGCCTCTTTTAAATTAAACTTTAAGGATTCTACTTTTTCAGATGCCGCTTTTTTTAGGCGCATTTCACGTTTTTCTTCATCCGTAATCAGCATTGCTTTTTTATAACTATTACTCTCTGAAATAGGACGATAATCCTCCTGTTTTAAAAATTTCATCTGCTGCTCAATGGTCAGTACCTTGGCACAGTACTGCTCAATTACATCATTTGTGAGGAGTAAGTGCTTCTGTTGTTGCAAATCGGTTAAAAAATGCGCGACTTCGTCCATAATGATTTTTTCTGTTGCATCAAAAATGGTCGCGGCTTCCTTCGCCTTGTCACGAATCGCTTGCTGTACGTAGTGCTTAAGTGCTTCCTTACTCTTCCCAAAATGGGGCTGCTGATGTACAAAATGAGCGATTTCTATAGCACTCACACTATACTTCCCTACCTGAATGGTATGCAAAAATGGGGCCAAATTACTTGTAATATATTTTGCGTATTGTTCAATATAGCGCTTGAATTCAAAGGAGCCTTTTAATTGACGCATTTCCGTATAATGCTCAAATGCTTGTAACGCTTGCGCCTTGCCTTCGTTTGCACTTAAATCATTGACTTCTGAAAAAATCATGCGATCGATTTCTTCAATTGGGCGACGTAGTAACATGACTTGCTCTAAATAAAGCTTCAATGTCGTTTGTACAATATCTTTTTCGCCAAGCTCAGGCAATACATTTTCAACATGCTTTAAAAACAGGGGGTTAGGACCAAAAACCGCTAATTTTTTCGCCTGTAAATGCGGATGCTCATACAATAAATAGCTTAAACGATGCAGCGCGATAACGGATTTCCCACTTCCTGCTGAACCCTGTACAACAATGGCATTTTCGAGCGGTAGGCTAACAAGTTCGTATTGCTCCGCCTGTAACGTTTCCACTAACGACTTCATTTCTGCGCCGCGCTTTTCTGCTAAGTTCTTCACGAGCAGTTCATCAATCGCTAGTTTTTCGGTTTGGAGCGGATGCAGTTCTTTTAATTGCCCGCCCTCAATATCAATATTGCGGTAGCGCTCAAGCTCTACATCATAGCCATCAATCCGATACCGCTTCCCGAAGTTTTTCTCGTAATAGAGCTTGGCAATTGGGTTACGCCAGGAAATCGTTGCCGATGCAATGTCCTCATTTCCAATGTAAATCGTTTCCCCTAAACGCGCGTGATCTTTCACAAAATCGATACGAGCAAAATAGGGATTATCCACTAATGCCGCCGCTTCCTTAATACGGCTATCGCCCATATGTAAAGCTAAATCATCTTCCTCGTAATAGCGGCGGATTCTTTTGCCACCGCCCGCATTTTCAAGGGCTATCGTTAAATTTGTTTTTATTCCTTCTACGGTTTTGTTTACACGGTCAAGCTCATACTTATAGGTAGCGGGTAAATAATTGGCTTTACATTTTTTATCCAGCTCTTTTCGAATTTGTTCCTCTAAGCCATCTACCGCTTCTTCTAACAATTCATCTTGGTACTCATTATGTTCTTCTATCATTAACTGCATTTGCTGTTTATGTTCCACGCGATCACTTCCTATATTTTCACTTTACTTTTCTCTTCCCTTACTAAAACAACGGTTGCAGGCTTTGCACACGGATGATTTTTCAGAGTAGGATGCACAGTATAAAGCAAACGACACATTTCACTCCATTTTGCATAAGGAACACCCGATTGTTGAATAATGTTGTCCATAAAATCACTAAACTGTAAGGGTCCCCATTGCTGTTCGAAAACACGCAGATGACCTGTTTGAATGGCCCCTTGCAGCTTTGGCTTATATTCTGCTAATAAGACAGACCCAATAAATTCGGTTGCCCCTGCTTCACCAAAGCCGATTTCATCATTCTTGTAATACTGATGAATGAGCGCAGACAGCTCGTTCGTTGAAAATTGTTGCATAAAATCAGGTAAATCAGTTGCAGGTGCGGGTAAAGAGATGCGCTTACCTTCAAGCTTTATTTGCTGAACAGGTTGCCTAATAGCTTGTTCGTAGCTTTTATTGGCCTTGTGCTTTACATAGAAAATGTAACCGACAATTGCTGAAAGTATTAAAAATAAAATAGCCCCCATTGCAGAACTCGTAAAAATTGTTAACACCGTTTGAAAAGCCCATGTACTAATTGAAAAAATTGTATTTAAAATAAAGCGAATAATCAGTAGGGCAATAATCGTCAGCCCTACCCACTTTAGTATATGATTCATGGTGACACCTCTAGATTGCACGTTGTACGCTGCATCGCATCACAGCGTTTACAGATTCGATGTGCTTTTGATTGTTGCTGGCAATCGCCACAGTTAGCACAGACGGTAAAAAAACTTGTCCCTAAATGGGCATTTTCACATAAGTTGTTTAACCCCATTGTTGCATTGATGTTTTCCTTTTCAAACAGCCAATTCACATCTGATTTTGTTTGCGCTGCTAGTTGTTGCTCTTCCGTTAAGTAAACATCGTCCTTCATACTTTTCTTTTGCATTTTATACAAAGGTGCACCGCATTTACATGTACGTGTGCCCCACTCACAGCGACAGAGTGGATTCCCACAAACATATTCGCCTTCATTTGTTTCGTGCCCATCTGCGCCGCACATAAAGCAAAAGGATTGGACGCCTATTTTATAAAGCTGTAAACGAATGAAGCGCTTAAACAGTTGCTTATTAAAATCCGCTGTACTATAAGGAAATACCCCATATTTCATCGCACCAAATGCCTGAAACTTCTCAGCAGATATAAAATTCGTACCCAGCGTCATGACTAAATGTAGCTTTTCATAAGGCATTGACTTGAAGTAATCATCCTTTGTTTTTGCTGGGTAAACGACCATAACAGTTGGCATTTGTACGTTTGTTATGAGCTCTTTTCGCTTATTTTTATTTTCGATGAAAACGGATTGTTCCGTATAGGTATAGAGCGCTTCAATTTGCGCCTCTGTTACATATTTATGCAATTGAAAAAGGGTCGGTAAAAAGCGGCTCACTTCGACTTTCTTTGTCTGTTCATGCTGTACAGTAAAAGTGATTTTTTGTCCACTTCTTTCGATCGTGAGCTTCACGCCAAACTGGGCATGATGCAGAGAAAACGTGACCGCCTCTTTTGAAAAAATATAAGCATTTAGTTCTTCGCCAAGCTTTAATGTCAATGGCCCATCGTGTACAAAACCTTCTTGCTGGAGCTGATGGAGCATTGTAAATAATACTTCGTCTGCATAGTACGTCTGGTAATCAATGCTATCATTTAGTTTAAAGGTTTTATCCATCATGGCGCGCATATAGTGATTGTAAAAACGATACAGCGTGCCGTAATCTTTGTTGTAAAGAAGCACTTGGTTTGGCACAACATAGCCCTGAATAAACTTTAAACCGCGAAACGTTTTAATTGTTTTACGAACTAAATTATATAGGCCTGTCAGCTGACTGAGTGCTTGCGAGAAGAGTTCTTCATATTCAAGTAATTGCATGCTTTCTAGTTCTGCATCGAAACGCAAAATATCTAACTCAATTTTTAACTCATTACTAGCAAGTTTGGTTTGAATCGTTAATACATTATCTTTCAGCTCTTTTATGACTTTGCGCATCTCACGCTCCAACTGATCAGCAAACGTATAAATAAAGCGATTTTCATAAATATCAATCGATTCCTCATGTACTTCCTTTAATAACTGCTGCGGAACGGGACGCGCCATGGTCGACTTCGCCCACGTTGTTGTATCCTTCATAAAATGCTGAATCGTACGTGGTGTAATCACATCAAGCTCCGCTGCATTGACCAGCATTTCTTCAGTCGTTAGCTTCACTTTCGGCTTACGTAAAATTTGCTGTAAGTGTAAGGTAATTTCTTTACGAAACACATAAAACCAAATAGCATCCGGGTCATCTATTTTTAAGCGGTCTTGTAGTTGCTTGAATGAGACCTGCCAATCCTCATCACTATAAAACTCCGCCAGTTCAATTTCGGATTCATCGTAGACGTCCACATAGTCTTGTACCTTTTGCTGCCACAATAAATATTGGTCACGCAGCTGCTCCAAATAACCGGCACTTGGTAATAGTGCTGGGTCCACAGTGATGTGAAATAACGCTTCATGCGCTTCTTCTTCAATCGTATAGTGAACGGTTACCGTCAGTAAAGGCTTCGTTGGCATTAATGTAAAGTCAAAATGTGCCACAGGCTGTAAAAATGTATGGAGCAGGTCATCATTGACATAAACCTTTTCCGGCTTCACTTGCGGCAAAAATTGTAGCTGAAATAACGTACGATAAATGTGCGGCAATTCGGTCCCTTCATACGGGGCAAATTCATTATCGAGCCAGCTATCTTTCATTCGTAAAATGACATTACTTGGCATTACGCTTCACCTTCTCTATCGCGCGGATAGTGGATGATGTGGCGCCTACTTTTTGTGCTTCTGCTAAGCGAATAATAGCATCCATCGCGAGTTCAAATTCCTCGTCATAACTTGGCATAATTTTCGGGACAATTTTTGAAACGATTTGTAAATCAATCGCCTCTTTCACATTCCAATTATTCGCCGCATAGGTTTGCATAAACGTACGCATATGACGACGCGGACGATTCCCAATTTCTAAATACAGTTGTTCGCTTAAAATTTGAAGCACTTCCTGAAGTGGGCGGCTTTGTTGGGTAACATCTACTTTTTGAATCGTAGCCATCGCCGCTTTAAAGTCGCTAAAGCTGACACTTGGCATCGCTTCAATGCGCTCCATATCCCCCACTTTATTGCTAAGTGCTGCTTGGAAATCAAGCACTTGGGCGCGGTCATAAATTTTGTCACTTAATGTATACGTTGACTCATCTTCGTTGATTGTCCCAATGAAAAATACGTTTGGCGGAATACGCAGTTTATTGCCATCAATAATATAATCTGCTAAATCTCCTGACGTACGTCCAATCGTGTCGAATAGTTCAACGACTTGCTTGGATTGCTCTAACTCTAGCTTCGAGTTAAAGTCAGAGAAATAATATTCCACACGCGCTAAGTTCATTTCATCAAGCACAATGAAGTAGAATTTATCGCGGTTCTCAGGTAACTGTGCTTTAAATAGCTCCTCTGTAAATTGAGTGGCCATGAAGCGATCGTTGAAATGATTATAAAATCCAATTAAATCTGTTTTGCTTTTCCAGTTTGGCTGAACCGCAATCGTTTCGCAAATACCGCCTAATGCGTGCGCTACAATTTTCGGTAAACTTGTTTTCCCTGTTCCTGATAAACCTTTTAAAATAATAAAACGTGTACTACGCATTGCAGCTAAGAAGCCATGAATCATAGCCGATGAAAATTCATAATTCCCTTGTGTTGCCGCATGTAAAATACGCTCTACTGCCTGGCCATCACCTGGATACTTCGTTAAATTCGAAGCTGTTTTGGCGCTCTTTTCAATTAGTACTTGGAAGCTTTCAAACATTCGACTTTCGTCTGCAATTGCATCTTTTTCTTTCTTTTGTAAACGTTGAAGTTCTGCTTCTAAGCTACGTAAACGAATTTCATAAAATGCGCTCTTATGCTCCGCCGTCGTGACGCGCTCTGCTTGTTCGCGGTAAAGCTCCGCTTGCTCACGCGTTCGAGCAAGCTCACTTTGCAGCGTTTTGTTTTGCCCCTCTACTGCATACATGCGCGTACTCATTGCTTCGTAATCCTCTTTTAATTGCTCGATGCGTGCCCATTCGACTTCGGATTGGCGGTAAATGCGTACCATTTCATCGCGGCGCTCGAGCTCTGTTTTCAGTAGGGTATTTTCAGATTCTAGCTGTGCTGTATGATCGATCCGATTTTGAAGCTGTGATTTTTCTTCCTGCAAACGTCTCGTTAGCGCAACAATACTTTCATAAGAAGCTTTGACACGCGTTAGCTCGGCTTGAGTTGTTATCGCATCAGCTAATGAAAAATCCTGCTTAAGCTTTTGAAATTGTACGCGCTCTTGCTCAATTTCCTCTTGCACCGCTAATAGTTCCTCACGCTCTTCGTCTAACGCCTGTAGCTTTTGTTTAAAGCCTTGCTGTTCCTTTAACAGTTTTTGCTCTGCCACCGCTCGTTGCTTTTCGAGCTCGCGCTTTTGCTTCGTATGCTCGGCGTTGCTATCTTTTAGCTTCACTTTTTCAATCACTAACGTTTCCTTTACATCCGCCAATTGATTCGTTAGTTTTTCAATCTTAACTTCTAGTTCAATTTTCGAATTACGCAGTGTTTCTAATTGCTGTTCTTTCACTTCATACTTTCCAAAGAGCAGCGCAAATTCATCTTCTAAAAATTGAATTTTTTCTGCTTGTGCTCCTTCTAGCTGCTTAACTTCCAATTATTTTCCCTCCAAAAATTGAATGATTGCATAGGCTTGCTGCTTTGTTTTTTGTAATAGCTCATAATAAGCGCTAGGCGACATTTGGAATAGTGTTTCATCATGATGGCTACCTGTTTTATTGCGAAGCTCTACAAGCTGCTCATACATCGGCAACACATGCGCCTGTTCTATCAAGCGTTTTTGCCATTGTCTCTGCTCTAGTTCATCTGCTAATAGCAACAAGGCCATAAAATCACGGTTGCCGTACACATGCAGCGATTGTCCTTGCTCGAGCTTTATCATTTGCTGCGCAATTTTTTTCATATTACGTAAAATAGCTGCCGGTAACGTATGTCCCATACTATAAACGATTGTTTCGATGACTTTATCTAATGTTTTTTGCTCATACGCTTGCTTCCAGTGACGCGGTGCTTGTAATGTACGCTTTGTCTCTATTAGCTCCTGCATGACGGCTTCAATGGCTAAGTTGTAATTATTAATATACGCTGCTCGCAGTGCGGGGTTGTGACGTTCACCTTGTTCAGCTTCAATGAGCACTTTTTCACCAAGCTGTAAGTATTCAAGGACCGCTTGTGAGACGGTTGTGCCTTGTAAGCCAGCCTCCACTCGGTCCAAAATCGAAACTTGGCCAATAGACCCCATCATTTCTTGCTCTAAACTTGCCTGATTGGTTTCAATAAGCCACTCAATCGCCAGCTTGCCTTGGTCTTGGTTTTCAATAATGGAATAAAGTAGTGCCGATTTTTCATTTGTAAATGGAGAGATCGCAATTGCTGGCGTGTATGTACCTTGTTCATCGTAAAAGAGCTGCTCCAATTTTAAACGAATCGGTAAATACGCTCTTTTCGTAAAGGCAAAGCTTTTCTTTTCAGCACGGATTTCCTTGGTGATGGCGTTTTCTACAGGTACTTCTTCAATGACCGCGCCGTCTTCAAAAAACTTCTTTTTAATTTCATTATAGTTATAGACAGCCCGCTTCATTTGCTCATCACATTTAACATCTTCGTAGTAGGCTTTCGTGCACTCTGTATTGCCGTCAATCTGTAAATCCAGTGTTTGCTCATAAGAAAAGAGCAATTCGTCCTCATGTACATATTCAAAAAATTGGCCACGTACTTCATCGAAAAACATGACGCCTTCTTTATATTCATAACTTGTGCTGTCAACTTCCTTATCCTTCGCTTCAAAGTAATCATGTTGCTTCACGATTAAATTTTTCAATAATAAATCATCCATTTCTGCTGCCAGAATACTTTTCCAAGCAGGTGGCAATTGCAGTTTTGTCATCAGCTCGTCAATACGATATTGCTTTATTTTACACAGCTTCAGTATGGTTTCACTAATAATCGACAACTGCTGCTGTTCCACGCTCCAGTACTTTACTGGAACAACCGTTACCGGATAATATACGTATAAACTATCAGTCGTTTTGGCCTGTCTATTTTTTTTACTAGAGAAGCTCAATTCTACGATGTTCGTCAACATAACCACACTCCTCTATATATTCATATACGTCATTAAACATTTTCGATTTGCGTAACGTTTTCACATCGCCCACAACAATTAATAACGATCTCGCACGCGAAATGGCCACATTTAATCGATTAGGGGAACGTAAAAAACCTAAAGCACGACTTTCTTGTTTAAAGTCGTTACTGCGCACCGTTGATAAAATAACAATGTCACTTTCCTTCCCTTGAAACGCATCCACTGTGCCAACAGCGACTTGCTTTTCTAAGCCGTGATTTTGCAATTGCTTTTTCAAGTAGTTTAGCTGCTCCGCATAAAACGTAATGATACTAATGTTGCCAATATTTTTTGCGTCTTTCACAAGCTGTTTTACAAGCTTAATAACGGCCTTTGCCTCTGCTTCATTCACATAACGACGGGATTCACCACCTGCTTCAAACGGTACATTTACCCAAGCTAAATGGTAACCATCATAAACGCCGCTCGTATTTGCTAGAGCATCTTCAGGTAAGCCGTGCTGTAACCCTTCTGGATAAAATAAACGGCTCACTAATCGTCCAATCTGTGGATGCATACGGAATTGCTTTCTTAGCATCACTTTCTTCGATGCCGGTAACTCTTTATACAGGCGTTCAAACAAACTTTGACTATAAATGACATCAAATTGTTCCGCATCCATTTCTAGTTGCTGCTCAAAGTCTGGCTCTAAAATATGAGGCAACTGCTTATGATCCCCTACTAAAATCACTTTCTTACCAAGCGTCATCGGAATTAATAAATCAAGCGGATTCGCGCGTGCCGCCTCATCAACAATGACCGCATCAAAAATGGCGTCGTACATGCCGTGGCGTTTTGCTACGGTTTGCTGACAAGTTGCGCCCTTTACTTGCGCATAACGCCCGATTACTTCTGCAAGCTGCAGCGGATTTGCTGAAATCTCCATTGCATATTGCTTTAAAATTTCTTGCTCTTCGCTAAGAGTAATTTGCTTTGACTGTTGCTTTAACGCTTGTAATTCAACAATACTTCGACGTAGCGCTTCTTGCACAATATGGTCATCCGTTACCAGTACGGTTGTTTGGATTTGTTCTGTACATAGCTTGCATAGCGCTGTAATCGTTTGCTCAAGTTGCTCGGCTAACGCTTCATTATTTTTTAGAAGTACCATTTTACGGCGTACATTTTTTAGTTGCTCTAAAAGCGGCTCCATTGTCATTTTCATTTGCTCACTAAACGCCACTTTGGCCTCTCTATAAAAAGCATGCCATGCTTCTACATCCGCCGATGTTTTGACTGCGCCGTTTTTAGGTAACGTTTCGTACATGGCACTATAGGGCGAAGCTTGCGGCTCGTTTACCGTAAGAGGGAGTGCCATCGTTAAATCTAGTAAAATCAAAAAGACATCGGTTGGAATGTCTGCATCTGCCTTTAAGCGCTCTACATATTGCGTAATTTGCTGCACTGTCTGTTCATGTAATGGCTGAGATTCAAACTGTTGTAGGTCCAGCAACAGCTGCTCGATATACGTTTGTTCTTGATCTTCATAACTTGTGACATTTAAAATCGGTGTGGCCATTTTTTTCGTAATGTCTTGATACGTCGCAAGCAATTGTTGCTGATACGTTTCCCCGCCATAACGGTGTGATAACATGCCGTGCTCTGTTAAGCCTTGCATGGCGTTATCTACGGCTAAATGTTGGTACGATGTAATTAAAATTTCAGACTGCTTTAGCTCAATTAAACACTTCATAATCGTTTGAATAACAGATGTTTTACCCGTGCCAGGTGGTCCTTGAATGAGTACTAAATCATTGGTATTAAGTGCGGCTTTGATCGCATTCTCTTGCGGGATATCCGGCATTTTGCCATTTACTAGCGTACTCACACTATGTAGTGGAAATGAATATTTCATCGATTCAATATTTAAAACACTTGCAGGGTTACTTAAATAATCCGCTAAATTTGGTAATACGGCCGTACGCGCTAATGTTTTCTCAAGCGCTTTTTTTCGGCGACGTTGCGCAACTTCCTCTAGTTGATTACTTACTTTAAGTACACCTGACGGATCAAAGGGCTTTTCCTCATACAAATCATCAAATGAAAAATCAATTTCTGCGTTGCGCCCATTAAGCAGTCGCAGTAGCCCAATTCGATAAGGACTATTTCGTACTTCTGTTTGAACCGTCACTTGCCCGACATGCTGTTGCCATTGCTCAAGCGCTTGCCCAGTGGCTAGTTCAAAAATGACTTTACCGTATGAAATTTTATAGGATACATAGCGTAATGGCTGACAACTCGCCACAATGTCATTCATTTTTTGCTGTTCAAAAGCCATATACGCATTCCACTCATTTAAATAGCTTTTCTCACTTTCAAAATAGAGTGGAAACGGCTTTTCAACTGTAACGTTTGCCTCTTGATAGGCTTGTGTTGAATCAAAAAACTGGACATTCGTTAAAAAAAACTTAGCCTGCAATAGCAGCCCCATTTTTTCAGCTTCTTTATAAGCAATCTTTTCTTCTTTAAGCGCGTATAGCTGGTCTTCCTCCCAATTTAAAATCAGCGTATTTGCCCGGCCATTTTCTTTGGCACTAAATAAGTAAAAATGCTGGGTCTTCGGGTGTTGCGCAACATAGGCGTACATCCCTGCATCTGCAAATGGATTGTCCCCTTGTAAATAGTGTTCCTTTTGAATGGGCTTGTCTATTTTTGATAAATTAATGGCAATCGATGCGCGGTCGATTATTTTTTGCGTCGGACGTGCAATCGTAACGGCAATATTTTGCCCATTTACATCTTCTACCCACGCATAATAGTCTACATCTAATTGCAGTAAATGGTTTACGACATTTATTTCTTGACGATTTAATACGTTACCAATAGCCTTTAGACCTTGCATAGCAACAAACATGTCTTTTCTATGCTCAAATGTTACGCGTTCCCCTATATTTAAGTCAGACGCGATGACTTCTGCATACAATGTAACAGTTTGCAAATCTCCATTGCCTTTTACTCGATACATACGATCCCTACTTTATTGATTATTTAAGAGCTCTAAATATTGTTGTACTACCTTTTCATTATTTTTGCGGAAGTACTCTAATCTATGTTCTGTGTCTGCTAGCTTTTTCTCTAGTGCAACGATTTCCTCGTTACGCCCCTCGGTTGCTGTTGGTTGTGCTGTTTGTTGCCTACGCTGGGTCATTAGCTCATTGATATGCGCCTTGAGCTTGGCTGTATCCGTATCGTATTTCTCTTTTAAACGCTCAAATGCTTGTTGTACGTCGCCATTTGCACCCGACCCGGAAAGTTCTCCCTCCAGTATCGCAACCTTTTGCTGAAGCGCCTGTATAGTTGCATCCTTCGCCTCAAGCTGCTCTTTTTCTAGCTGTTCAAATTGTTCCTGTAGCGTGTTGTTTTTTATTTGAAGCGCCGTCATTTGTACTTGCAAGGTTTCTCTCTGCTGTTCAAGCTGTACTACCATTTCTTGTAACGCTTCTGCTGATTGTAAATCAACTGTTTCCGACGTTGCTTTCTGACCAAACATTTTCATATTTTGCTTTGTTGCATGAAGTAGCTTGTCGCCCACTGACGATAAAATGTTCGTCACATCTGCCCGACTATGTTGCGCGCTTTCCATCTGCTCCGTTAACTGCTTATTAAGTGCGATTTGTTGGTGTAATTCATGCGCTGCTTGTTTCTTTGCCTCCGTTAGCGCTTCATTTTGCGCTTGTAACTCTTTCATTTCCGTCTGCTGTTGCAGCACCGTGCTTTGTTGTTGCGCTGCATTTTGCTCAAGCGACTGCGTAACTGCTAGCGCTTGCATTAAACGGTGCTGGCTATCGGCAAGCGCTTCTTGTAACGCTTGCTCCTGTTGTTGCAATAGATCTTGGTCTTTTAGGAGTTGCTCAAATTTACTTCGCAACGTTACATTTATCTCTGCCAGTTGGTTTAGGTCATTTTTCTGCGCTACGCTCATTTGTTCAAGTGACCGTAGTGTTTCATTTGCTAAAATAGATGCCAACTGCGATTGCTCTAGTTCTTGCTGTAACGTTTCATGCTGTTGTACAAGGTGGTCCATTTGCACTTTATAGCCTTGCTCTATTTCCTTGACTTGCGCAGCAATTTTTTCCTCTATTCGACGATGCGCAGTTAAAAAATAATCTGGATATTTTTTTGGGAAATGATTGTGTAAAAGTTCCGCGACAGTAAATTGAAATTCTGCACAGGACTGCGCGATTTCTATGTAGGCCGTTTTCATATTTTGTATATTTTCAATGGTCGCGATTTTTGTCACATCCACCTCAAACTGAGTTGTTAAAACAGGTTGGAGTGTTTGCTTCCATTGTAATTGCTGTTCCATTAGTTCAGCTGAAAATTGCGGATTTTTCATTTCATCGATGAGTTGCTCATATAAAGCTGTATAAAAGGAAGCAACAAATGATTCAAATATTTCAATGACATACGGTTGCATCATTTGCTGTTCTTGTAATTGATTGTTCATTTCATCCCTCGCTCGTAGATATATTAGACTATCTATTCTTTATTATTATACACCAATATTCTCTTAAAATTGCCAATGCACACTACATTCTAGAAAATCTGTTTGTTATTGTTTGCGCTATTTGAAATATAAACTATTTTAAATTTATAGAAAATAAAAAAACGGTATATGAAAAATCACCCTTTAAAGTGACGCTTTCACATACCGTTTGATTTAACCTACATACAAATGATCTTTTCGACCATGCAGGAAATAATATAAAATTAAAAATACGAAAATAAAAATCCCTAAACCGAAATACATGTTACCATAACCAATAATCGGCTCTAAATACCCTAAGAAGTACGGCCCAAAGCCTAAACCAATATCAAGCCCGATAAAGTAAGTTGATGTGGCAAGCCCCATTTTTTCCGGTGTGGTTACTTTAATTGCAAGCGCTTGGAAAGTTGAGGCTACATTCCCGTAACCAATCCCAATAATCGCTCCTGCAAGTAGTAATGTAAACGATGAATGTGCTGTACTTAATAATAGTAAACCTACTGCAAATAGCACTATCCCTGGATACATAATCATGTTTGCACCTTTTAAATCCATTAAACGCCCTGTAAATGGACGTGTTACGAGTACTGCCACCGCATAGACAAAGAAGAACAAACTTGATGCTGCCACAACGTCACGTTCCTCAGCAAAGAAGTTAATAAACGATAAAATCCCTGCATAGCCAAACGCAAATAGCATAATTAAAATCCCAATTGGTAACGCCTTTAAATCAATAAAGTCCCCAATATGAAAGCCTTTATTCGCTGACACACTTGTAGTTCTTGTCGGCATCGCAATTTTTGTTGTAAAGGCAGCGACGAAAGCAAATAGCCCTAACCCACAACAAATCATGAAAATCACAAAATACGAAATATGTTGTGCTAGCATTAAACCTAAAAATGGGCCAATCGCCGTCGCTAAGGTCGTGCTCATACTATAATAGCCAATGCCCTCCCCTTTACGTGTTGCCGGTAAAATTTGTGCAATAATGGTACCTGTCGCTGTTGAGGCAATCCCGACCGCAATCCCATTCACTAAGCGAATAACTAATAGCGCCCCAATACCTGCTGGGATTACATATAAGAGCAGCGTACAAGCAAATAACGCGAGCCCAATCAGTAAGATTTTTTTCGAACCTACACTTTGAATTACTCTACCTGTTAGTAAGCGCCCAATGAGTGCCCCAACAATGTAAATCCCTGAAATCAATCCAGCCTGCGCAGTCGAAGCATGTAATTCTTTTACTGCATACGGTGCAATTGTGACGATTAACAAATAGAAAATCATAATAATAATAAAATTGACAATCGCAATCGTCACAAAATTTCTCGTCCATAATGGTTCTTTTTTCGAACTCATCTTTCCACCTACTCTTTTTCTAATAAACGTGCACGAACCGTTTCAAGTACGCGCTGTGCCGTGGCGAGCTCCTCGTCAGAAAACCCATCCACCAGTGCTAGCTCAAATTGTGTAATCTGCACTTGTAATGCCTCATACACGGCTCGGCCTGTCGTTGTAATGACAATATCCTTTTTGCGTCGATCCATTGGCGAAACATGTAATTCGATAAATTCGAGTTTCACTAACGATTTGAGTGCCCGTGTCACATTTGCTTGATCCATATTTAAAAATTGACCTACTTCTGTTAATGACCACGACGGTTCATTGATAAACAAATAAAAGAGTGCCCATTCCGGTCTACGTAGCTCATGCTGTTCTAAATACGTATTCAATTGCCGTGCAAACGGATGAAAGGTTAATACTAAATCAAAAAACAAATGCTTTTGTACACGCATACGCCCACCTCACAAATTTAGTTGTCATTGACAAGTATTTTAGATTATAAACCTGTTTACCGAAAAAAACAATTTCATTTAGCCAAATCAAATGAATTATTTTCACATGTATTCCGTAATGAGCTATCTATGATTAAACGCTTAATACACAAAAAAATACCTAAACCTTCATTCGAAGTACCTTAGGTATTTTGATTGTTTTCTACTATTTAAATTGATGCTGTAGCGCGAACAGATAGCCCAAAATCTAACTCAGCACTTGCTTGTTTCAAGTTATAATAGCCTCTTAACTTTTCAACAATTTCTGCCGGGGGTTTTTCATTATAATAGCCTACACGTGTCATCGTCATACCGCTTACTCGTTGTAAATCGACAAGCGATTCACACATTTTAATACCTGTGCCAAAGGAATCGATAATCGGTACATTGCCGATATGGTGAATATGATGTGTAGCTAGGAAAATATTCATCGGCCCCTCGCCTGGAATGATGACATCCGCGCCCTGCGCAATTGCTTTTTCAGCGGCTTCCGTAAATTTATCGATAATTGGCTGAGGGTTTTTATAGCCTTCCATAATATCGTAAAAGCCGATATCAGCCTGTACAATCGGTCCAAGCTTTTGCGCTAAACCGTATTGCTGTGCATTGAAACGCAGCTGATCTGCTAATGGCGCCAGGAAATTGACAATGCCGATTTTAGCACCTAGCATGGACGCCATATGCATCGACGCGTGTCCATAACCAATAACGGGAATATCCACTAGAGCACGGGCCTCAATTAAGCCGACGTCCGGAATCGTACCAATGAATACCGCATCATAGCCAGCTTTTTCTGCGATCAATGCATTCCGAATAAACTGCTCCTTATGCAAGCTTTGCAAATAATTATACGTAATATAGTGCCCCGGATAATTTTCTGGGTACGTATCATTCGTCATGCCATGTAGTACGACATCTACATCTGGACGTGCAATTTTTAAAATATGCTGAATGACAGCATCCCTGTATTCCGGAATGCCTTCAATCGATGTTAAGCTTTGGTGCCAAATTTTCATTTCAGTACCTCCTGCTTGTTAGCTTGTAATGCCGTTCTTGCCGCTATACGACCAAAAATGGCCGCTTTTCCTAGTGAGCTGCCGGTCATATAACCTGCCCCATGGAAACCTCCCACCATTTCACCAGCTGCATATAAGCCTCTAATCGGCTCGCCAAAAGGATTGATGACATGCGTATGTTCATCCACTTGGACCCCCGCGTACGTAGCCAACATTGCAGTCGCTGTTTCCATTACATAAAATGGAGCTGTTTCAATCGCTGTTGGTGTGCCGAATTTATGTGTGAGAGACGTACGGCCAAATGCTGTGTCTTGCCTTTGTTTCACATCAGTATTATACGTAGAAATCGTTAGTTGCAACATATCTACAGGTAGACCTACTTTTTTTGCTAATTGTTCAATTGTTTCAAAACTTTCAATTAAACCTTCACTGAAAAGTAAATCAAAGTCATATAGTGCATCATTTGCGACACCTTTATCCATCACGGTTTGATCCCAAACTTGATACGTTTGGCAATTCGTTTGTTGTAGCGCTGCATCACCAAGCAACTTATAGGAAATCGATTCATTCACGAAACGCTTTCCTTGTTCATTGACGATAATGCCGCCTTTATAAAACGTATGTGCTTGCCTTTTTTTATCATTGGTAGACGTTGGATGGAAACCGTATGTGCCTTTCAAGTGCGTAAAGTCTTCCAGCCATGCACCCGCCGATGCAGCAAGCTTAATACCGTCACCACTATTACCGGCACCACCAAGGCGAACGGTATTGGCTAATTGCGGGGCAAACTGTGCCAGCAGCTCTTCACTTTGAGAGAAGCCGCCTGCTGTTAACAGGACGCCATAATCTGTATAAAGCTCGAATTGCTCACCGTTTTCTTCATACACAACCCCAACTACTTGCTCATTTTTTTTTACTAAACGTACAACGGGCGCATTAGTTTTAATGATTACACCATTTGCTTCAGCATTTGAGCGTAACTGGCCAATTGCCTGACTAGGGATTATTGTATGGCCACGCGGATTGGAATGTCCGCTTACGGCTTGGCATGTTTGAAATTGTACACCTTGATTTACAAGCCAGTTGTATGTAGCGAGCTGATGTTTACCGTACGCTTCAATGAGTGTACGTTTATTTTTATAATGACCAACAGCCATAAAGTCTTCCATTAAGCTTTCTATTGAATCTTCTATTCCGAGCTTTTTTTGAAAGTCTGTTTCGGCAAAGGCCATAAAACAACCGCTTAATAAAGAGCTACCGCCAATTTCAGCTTGTTTTTCCAATACAATCACCTTTGCACCAGCAGTAGAAGCCTCTACCGCTGCGCAAAGCCCTGCCATACCCGCACCAACAATTATAAGATGGTCACGGTTCATCCGTATTACGCCTCCTTAACTGTTTCAGCTAATATTTCAAGTGCCGCTTCGCAAACTTGCATATCATGTGTGTAGTGACCACCACTTACACCGATGCCTCCGATGCACTCACCATTTAATTGAATTGGGTAGCCTCCTCCAAAAATAACAAGACGATTTGTATGAACAATCCCTGCCAATAGTGGCGGATCGTCTTTTAAACGGTCATACCATTCATGTGTGGCACGATTATAGGCTGCTGCCGAGAACGCTTTGTTTTGAGCGATTTCTAATGCTAATACCGGTGCACCGTCCATAGCCGAGAACGCTTTTAAATTCCCCGCTTTGTCTACGATGGAAATCGCAAACTTCATGCCCAGCTCTTTCCCTTTTTCCTCTGCCTTATCCAGCATTTTTTTTGCTAAGTCCAAAGTTACTGTGTTTTGTTGGAATGAATACGTTAATTCTGTCATTTTAATTTCCCCATTTCATTATTATTTTGCTAAACCTACTGGTGCTCCAAAACCGAATGCTTCTACTGAAGTAGCCGTTATTGCGCGGCTCTTCGGTAATACTAAATCGACAATAACATTGGCAATATCGATAGCATCTAACCAGCCGTCTTTATTTAAATTTGCTCCAAGTTCATTTGTCATTTGTGTATCAACCGGTCCCGGACATACAGCATTAACTCGTATACCGTATGGCTTTAACTCTTCTCCTAATGCTTTGGAGAATCCAATTACCGCATGTTTGGAAGATATGTAGGCGCTACGGTTTGGACCACCTTTAGTCCCCCATATTGAAGAAATATTGATGATTGCCCCTGTACGTCTTTCAATCATCGATGGAACGGTTTCATAGCAGAAGTAATAAGGTCCATGAACGTTAATATCATGTATTTTAATCCATTCTTCCGGTGCTGTTTCTGTAAACGGCTTTAATGCCATCGCCCCTGCATTATTGATCAATATATCTACAGGTCCAAGCTCTGCTGTGACAACCGCTACAGCTTCCTTGACTTGTGCATAATCCGAAACATCACATTTAATACCGATTGAGGCTACATGATATGTTTCTTGAATCAGTCGCTGTACTTCCGCACATTCCTGTTCGTTACGTGCACAAACAGCCACTTTCGCACCTTTTGAAGCTAATAATAAGGCCGATTCTCTGCCGATGCCTCGACCTCCGCCTGTGACAAGCGCTACTTTACCTTGTAATTCCATAAGAGCCCCCTATTGATAAGACTTTTCCGTTTCTGCGATGTAACGCACAGCATCATAGCCTGCACGGCGACCGAATACTAAGCAGCGCAGAACCGATGTACCACCCGGATATTTGCCGTAATATACGCCCGAAGTTTCACCAACAGCATATAGTCCTGGAATCGCTACTTGATCACCTGTTACGACCCGGCCATTTAAATCTGTAGCTAAACCGCCATTTGTAAATACATTGCAGCAAATAATCGGATACGCTATGAAAGGCCCTTTGTTAATCGGAATGGACCAGTTCGATTTATTGAGTGCTAAGCCTGTTGTTGCAAGTCCATCAACACGGCTATAAATAAATTCACCTGTCGGACAGGCTGCATTAAATTCATTTACCGTATGTTTTAAGTTTTCTACGTTTACACCTATTTGGGAAGCAATATCCTCTATCGTTTCTCCTACGATAGCCGGGATGTCTGTTTGCAGCGCCTCTTCGTAATTCGGAATATCATACATTTTTTGATCGGTAATCATGTAGGCTATATGGTCTTCACATTCGTAAAAAATTTTACGTGCTACTTCCTCATACTGCTCATCGATTGTTGTAACCCCTTCATCTGTAAAGCGTTTACCTTGCTTATTCACTAGAATCGCATATGGGAACAACATTACGCCCGCTTCTTCACGTTTACTTCGCGGATCTACTGTTTCTGCGTGGAAAGCATCAAATTGCCCTTTACCGGCAGCACCGATATTCATTGCCATACGGATTGCCTCACCTTTGTTAAACAAGCCGCCTTCAGATACCGGCGGAATTTTATATGCATCACGGCCAATATATTGCGCCATCATTTCCTTATTTCCTTGGAAGCCACCTGCACCTAAAATAACCGCTTTTGTTTTCAGCAAGATCGATGCCCCATCAACCGTGCGCACTTTAATGCCGTTTACTGCCCCTTCATCACCCAGCGTTAAGTCCCATGCCGTTGTTTCGTAGATGATTTCCACACCTAAAGCACGCGCACGTAAAGTTAGCGCATCAATAATGGCACGCCCTCCGCCAACTGGTAATAATCGCGGCTTTGATGCTGTTAAAAACATCGTTGGCAGAAAGTCGAAATCAACGCCTTTAGACTCTACCCAACGTAATGTCTCTCCCGCTTCGTCACGTAATGTTTCCGCATATGCACGGTCCATAAATGAGTCGGAAAATGAGACCATATCCTCGACGATGCCGTCAGCTGGCTTGTCGATACTTTCCATACGCATATAGGCAGCTGTCCAGCGTGTATTTCCCCCGCGTTGTTCAAAAGGGGCACGCTCCAGAATCGCGATAGTTAAATTTTCGTTTTGTTCCTTTGCCCGTTCAGCTGCGGCTAATGCAGAAGCCGTTCCCGCTGCACCGCAACCTACAATGACTAGATCATAATCCACTGCACTCATTCATACACCATCTTTCTAAATATTAAGAATATTGTTTTTCCAGTTTTTGAATATCTTTTAACTTAAACAACTCCTGGCGCTCTTCCCATGTACAGATTGCCCCATGAATATTTCCCTGGCTTTCATCACGCTTTAAAATTTGCAATGCATCTGACGCACCTTTGATGGCACCGCGTAACGCCGAGTTTGCACACAGCATAATTTGGAAGCCTAAATCCCGCGCTTCCTGACGTGATACAAGCGGTGTTTTTCCGCCTTCTACAAGGTTAATGATATGCGGAATATTCGGTACTTCTCTTGTAATGCGTTCCATCTGCTCAAACGTAGTCGGCGCTTCTACAAAAATTGCATGGGCACCTGCTTCCTTATAAGCATTTGCACGTTCAATCGCCTTATCAAAGCCAAGGACTGCTAACGCGTCTGTACGTGCGATTATTGCCAATTGATCATCAACACGCGCATCTAAAGCCGCTTTAATTTTGCCGACCATTTCATCCTGTGAAATCACTTCTTTACCGCTGAAATGCCCACATTTTTTCGGCATCACCTGGTCTTCAATTTGCAATGCAGATGCACCGGATTTTTCCAATATTTTCACTGTTCTCTGCATGTTGATTGCATTACCAAAGCCTGTGTCTGCATCTACAACGATTGGAATGGATGTCACTTCACTCATCCACGATACAACTTGGGCGATTTCAGATAAGGTCGTCAGCCCGACATCCGCCCATCCGAGCTGAGCATTTGAAATCCCGGCACCTGTTGCATAAATTGCTTTAAATCCTGTCTCTTCAATAATCCGGGCCGTCATTGCATCGAATGCACCCGGTAATATAAATGTGTCTTTACCTGCTAATAATTGTTGAAACATCTCTGTTTTTTTCAAGTTCAACCAGCCTCTCAACTAATTTCCTGATATTTTTGCGTAGCACGTTGATGGAAATATATCGAACAATCTTCAATATTTAAGTCATGATGGAAAGTAATGTACCTCTCATTTTTCACATAAATCTTTTGTGAAATTGCGCGTTTGCCAACTAAAATTGTGACATAATATTCTCCGCGTTCAGGAAGGGTATAGTAAACGTGTAAACCATGTTTCATAGAGTACTGTATGCTATACGGCTTTCCTAATAAGGCTGTTACCTCCTCGACATACCCCTGTTTCAACTTTTTACGAATGCATGTCGAGCTCACCTTTTCACCTGATATGGCAAAACGTTTTACAACATCGACTTTAATCTTGCCTTCGCTATCAGATTCGATTGTGTCGATTGTGCCGGCTCCTTTAGTACCGTACGTATAATCAAAGCCCGCTACAGCATACTGTACTTGAAGCCCGACTAAATATTGCTGTACAAATTGCCTTGGCTGTAGAGCAGCAAACGATTTCGTAAAATCCACAATATAAAATAAATCGACCCCTAGTGACCGAAAGCTCTCACCCTTTTTTTCCATCGGCATTAAATAGTCTACTTCTTCATTAGAAAAGACCGTTTTCGGATGGGGGAAAAAGCTCATTACAGCAAGTTTTAAGCCTTTTTTCTGTGCCTTTTTTCTAGCTGCTAAAATAACTTGCTGATGCCCTTTATGAACACCATCAAAAAATCCTAATGCCATCACTGCGGGTTCACTATTTTGTTGTACAATCGATAAATTTTTTTCATTTAAGATAATTGTTTTCATGCTGCTTCACAACCTTTCTAACGGAGTAAGTTTTTTAGGGAATTTAGGTTTGAATGTTTTTACTTCGCTTCAATTGTAATATTGTTCAATTCTTTATCCTGCACACTGTCGCCCCAATAAGTATTACTCAGGGCACGTTCTTCCAATGTCCACTCCACCGGTTCCCAATCCGGTTCGAAAATCAAGTAACCGCCTGAGAACAGTTCCACACGGCAGCCGCTTCCAGGATCCATTACATATAAGTAAATAGCTTGAGATACACCATGTTTGCCTGGTCCGATAAATGGCAGATTGTTTTCTTTTAAAATATCAGCGGCGCGTAAAATATCCTGTGTATCATCTAACCAGTACGAGATGTGATGAAGACGCGCAGGTGTTGGAAGCGTTTCCTTTTTTATCATTGCGACATCATGCACAAGAGGTGTCACACTCATCCAGCCTGCTAAAATACCATCATCGCCACGTAAGTATTCGCGCATATTGAAGCCTAGTACTTCTGTTAAAAAATCATAAGAAGCGGCTACATCCGTCGTTGTATGGATATTTACATGGTCAAATCTGCGAGGTGAAATGCCCTTTTTCCAAGATTTATATACTTGATTTTTCAGTACAGAAGCTACGTCTGCTGCAGCTTTCGGCTTTTCTACGTCATAATAAAGCTCGAATGTATGCCCACTTGGTATTTGGAAGCGAATTGAATCTCCAATACCTGGAGTCGTACCTTTTGGATAATCCTTAACATCTACATTGTGCTGTTCTAAAAGCTCCTTAAAGCCTTGAACACTCTCAGCTGTTTTTGTACGCCAGCCAATGTGCTTTACATGAGCGCTTTCTCCCGCTTCGATGCTCAATGTATGATGCTGAAAATCACTGTAAGCACGTAAATAGTGAACACCATCAATTTCCGTTGTTTCTTCTAAACCAATAATATCTTTAAAGAAAACTAATGATTTTTCCAAATCTGTTGACACTAAAGCAACATGGCCTAATTTAGCGATTTCTGGTGTCACTTGTAATTCCCCCTCTAAATTGTAAACTGAATAACATAGCTAAGGTTGTTATACAGTTTAATGTTACAAAATCCACTTTTTGATATCTAGGAAACTTTTATTCAGAAAAATCAAACTTTTAGTAAAAAATTATTGGAATTTCAAAAACTACTTTTACTATTTGCCAACGTAAATTCAAATGGCATTACACCTTTTGTTTTAATCGGGAATTGCAATAAATAACCTGCTAAAGGCTCTTCTTTAATACGTGCTTCCGGCAATGCTTCATAAGCTGTTGTAACAAATAAGATGTCTAAATTTTTCCCGCCAATTGTACAGGAAGTGACTTGGGAAACCGGAATGATGAATTCTTCTTTAATTTGCTGCTGCTGCGGATTAATACAGACAACGCGCGTTTGTTCCTTACTTGTTTTTGCCATTAGACCGCCTTTAAACAAGGTCACATATAAATTACCTTCACTGTCGATCGACATACCGTCTGGGTAACCTTCATCCATTTTGAAAGTGTAAACAATCTTTTCAAAAAGCAGCTCCCCACTATCTGTTAATTCGTACTGAAATATCGCATACTTTGAAGAATCTATATGATAAAATTTATTGGTTTGACGATCCCACTCTAGCCCATTGGATATCGCTACTTTCGATAAATGTGTTTGAATCTCACCTTCTGCATTGACGGCTATCAGTTTCGCATTTTCAAATGGATAGTTCGAGTATGCCGTTTGCGGAGTTTCTTTAAATTTTTTAAAAAAACCATCTGACGATCCAACCCATAAACGTCCATCCGGTCCACATTTCGAATCATTTAAAAAATGTAGCTCAGACAGATCTGGTGGCAACACAAACGGTTTTTTCAGACCTAATTTAAAATTAATTAAATATAAGCCATCTTTATAAATGCCAATAAATTGACCATCCTTTGTCGGAATGATGGATTTAATCCAACCCATCGCATCATATACGTCTTCATTTTGTGTTTCTGGATTGAATGTAATAATTTTTTTATTTGCAATATCCAGCCAAATCACACCGTATGCTTGATGCCAGATTGGTCCATCTGCAAATTTCGCGCGGTAATTCCCACAAATATCCACCCATTCACCTTCTCTGTCTATAAGTATTTGAAATTTTGAAGTCCTGCCGATACGTTCAGTATTTCTCATGTTTTATGTGTGAAAAAATTTCAGATGAATAAAAAGCTACCCCACTTTTTATTAAGGTAGCATTCAAAATTATCGGCTTGTTTCGATTATTTCTGTATTTTGTAACTGCTTCTCCTACATAGCTTTTATTTTTTTTAAACTTTGTGCCACTTCATAAATTAAGTCCTCTTGCCCACCGACTGTTTTACGGCGACCTAGCTCAACTAAAATATCGCGCTCATCTACACCGAATTGCTTGGATGCTTTTTCAGTGTGAAGTAAAAAGCTTGAATACACCCCTGCATAACCCATAATTAAACTTGAACCTGAAATTTCCTGTGGGCGCGGTAAAATTGGTGCGACGATTTCGTTGGCTACATCGATAATATTGTACAAATCCACACCTGTCTGAATGCCCATCCGTTGTAATACTGCAACCAGCACTTCAGTCTGCGTATTTCCGCTGCCTGCCCCTAATGCACGCAGCGAACCGTCAATATAAGTAGCGCCCGCTTCGATTGCCGCTAATGAATTCGCCATCGCCAATGACATATTATTATGGGCATGGAAGCCGATTTCACAGCCTATATTTTCTTTTAATGCTTGAATTCGTTCTGTTACTTGATTAGGTAAAAGAAACCCTGCCGAATCTGTAACATAGACGATTTCTGCACCGTAGCTTTCAAACAATTTGGCCTGTTCGACAATGATGCTTGTTGGTGCCATATGTGCCATCATTAGAAATCCAGCTGTTTTTAGACCTAATTCGCGACTATAGGAAATATGCTGTGCTGCAATATCTGCCTCTGTGACATGTGTCGCGATCCGTGCCATTTTCGCCCCTGCATTCACTGCATTTTTTAAATCATCCTTAATCCCAATACCAGGAATAAGTAATACAGCTACTTTTGAATCGGTACATTCATTGGCGGCAACTTCAATCAACTTCAGTTCGTCCACTGCAGATAAACCATACTGCAAGCTGGATCCGCCTAAGCCATCACCATGTGCGACTTCAAAATATTCAACACCCGCTTCGTTTAATCCCCTGGCAATTTCACGTACTTGTTGCTCGGAATATTGATGTTTCATTGAGTGACTGCCATCTCGTAACGATACATCTAAAATATGAATGTCTCTCATCGCACAACCGCTCCTTGCGCTATTAGATTTTTGGCTAATTCATTTGCCACACGTGCGGCTGCTGCAGTCATAATATCCAGGTTTCCAGAATAAGGCGGGAAGAAATCGCCAATCCCTTCCACTTCAAGAAGAACCGATACTTTATTGTCTTCAAAAATTGGTTCGCCGCATAAACGGTAACCTGGGACATATGTTTTTACTTCCTCAATCATCTCTTTTATAGAAGCGCGAATTTCGTCTTCTTTACCTGTTTCAGCTACGAGCGCATGGACTGTATCCCTCATCATTATTGGTGGCTCGGCTGGGTTTAAAATAATGATGGCTTTACCTTTTTTTGCACCGCCCACTACTTCAATTGCGTTTGAAGTAGTACGTGTAAACTCATCAATATTCGCACGTGTACCTGGGCCCGCGCTTTTACTTGCGACCGTTGCCACAATTTCTGCGTAATCGACCGGTACTACACGGGAAATAGCCGCGACAATCGGAATCGTTGCCTGACCGCCACAAGTGACCATGTTTACATTGTCTTTATCAAAATGTTCACTTAAATTTACAGGCGGCACAGTGAACGGGCCTATTGCTGCTGGTGTTAAATCGATCATTTTTTTACCGGCTGCTTTTACTACCTCGTAGTTTTCCCTGTGGGCATAAGCACTCGTCGCATCAAAAACGATATCCACTTGGTCTAACCGTAATTTAAAGCCTTCAATTCCATTTTCAACTGTGATATAGCCGCGATCACGTGCGCGAGCCAAACCTTCCGATTGCGGATCAATACCGACCATAACCGCCATTTCCAGCGCATCACAACGCTCAATTTTATACATTAAATCGGTACCGATATTACCTGAACCGATGATGCCCACTTTTAATTTCTTCAATTTGATCACCTCAATCTGTAAATGTAACTTTTAATTGACCGTACTTCCCGAAATCAATTTCAAACTGATCATTTGCATCGAAAAATACGGCTGCTGTAATGGCACCAGCTAAAACGAATTGACCTGCTTTCAGTGAAATATCATATTCACTCAGCATATTAGCCAGCCAAGCAATGGCTGTCGCCGGGTTACCCATTACCGCACTGCTCACACCTTGATCAAATACTTCACCATTTTTCTTCGCTACAACTGAAATATTTGCAAGCTCCTCTAAAGATGGTAAATCCGTTGGTGTCCCGACGATGGCCCCCGCAGACGAACCGTTATCCGCAACCGTATCCTCAAATTTGAACTTCCAATTTGTTATGCGGCTATCGATTATTTCAATGGCCGGGGCAATCGCTTTTGTTGCGCGTAATACATCTTCTTCTGTCACTTTCGGCCCTTTTAAATCTTCCTTTAATAAAAAAGCAATTTCGAATTCTACTTTTGGCTGAATAAATTGTGATTTCGAAATTGTACTGTTATTTTCATATACCATTGTGTTTAAAATATGCCCAAAATCAGGCGTGTCCACATTAAACATTTTTTGCATCACTTCGCTTGTCAGCCCAACCTTCATGCCTACCAATTCAGCTTCTTTTAACTTTTCGTTAATTTGTAATAGCTGAATATGATAAGCGTCGTCAACTGAAATATCAGTTGACGACGTGAATGGTTCAATTGGCTGTTTCGAACGTTCAGCTGTTAATAAGGCTTGCGCTGCTTGTTGAATATCCAATTTGAATCCCCCTGTTATACAGTAATTGTTTCTAATGAACGGTATTTGCCCGCGTAAAATAATAGCGGTTCTTTTGAGTCTTCCAACTTAATGTCACGAACTTTGCCGATAAATAATGTGTGATCTCCTTCGACATACTCCGATACAACATCACAACTAATTTGCGCGATGGCACCTTGTAGTACTGGTACTCCTGCTAAGCGTTCAAAAGTGACCTCTACCTCATCTTTCTTTTGACCAGCAAATATCATCGAATAATCCTGTTGATCTTCAGCTAAAATATTGACACCGAAAATGCCACTCTCTTTAATTTTTGATAGGCATCGTGCTTTTTCACCGATTGAAATTACTACTAACTTCGGTTCTAAAGAAACAGACATGAAAGCATTAGCTGTCATCCCGTGCTCCTGTTTGTCGTGCTCTGTAGTAATGACTGTTACACCTGTCGCAAATTTGCCCAGTGCATTTCGAAATAAACGATCATCCATTATATGAAGCCTCCTCTATGTGCATAGTCTAAGTTCGCTTCGCAAGGCATTACCTCATCCGGCGAAATTTTTTTACGCTTTGATTGTCGGGTTATTTTCAGGGTTATTGTCCATTTGGTCTCCCCAATAAGTGAAACCTAAACTCATTTCATCTAAAGTCCAGCGAATTGGCTCCCAATCCGGCTCAAAAATTAAATAACCATTCGTGAAAATTTCCAGACGTACGCCACTACCAGGGTCAATTGCATAAATGTACATTGCCTGTGAAATACCATGTTTACCTGGACCTTTGAAGTGAATGCCGTTTTCTTTTAAAATATCCGCTGCACGTAATAGATCTTGGGCATTATCCAGCCAATAAGAAATATGGTGTACTTCGTGTGTAGAAGCAGCATGCGGATCAAAGCTGAACGCAATGTCATGTACAAGCGGTGTAACGCTCAGCCAAGCACCTAAATAACTTCCGTCCGGCGCTTCCACATATTCGCGTAAATTAAAGCCTAAGTGTTCTTGCATGAAACTAGATAACTCATTGGCTGGTACAGAGCTTAATAGATTTACATGGTCAATACGACGTGGTGAGACGCCTCTATTCCATGATTTGTGCGTCTGATTTTTTAATACAGAGCGTGTTTCTGGGGAAGCCAATGTTTTTTCCATATCAAAATAGATTTCAAATGTGTGTTTACTAGGCAACTGGAAGCGGAATGCTTTTCCTTGCCCTTTTTCAGTGCCTTCCTCTACCCAATGGATTTCGATACCTACTTTTTGTAAATTTTCAGCAAAAGCATCCACATCTTCCGGACGTTTTGTACGCCATGCAATATGATCTAATCGAGATTCTTCACCTGCACGAATTGTTAATGTATGATGCTCGAAATCACCCCATGCACGCAAATAGTGTACACCGTCTACCGCTTCTGTTTCTTCAAGACCAATTACTTCTTTAAAAAACCATAGCGATTTTTCTAAATCTGTACTTATTAATCCAAAGTGACCAAGTTTTGAAATTTCAGGATTTGTCATGTTCCATTTCCCCTTTTATAATGTTTGTTTATGCGAAATATGTGTTTGGCTCAAGATCCACCATTAAACGTCCATGTGTTTCAAGTAAGCTGGACGGTGTAATGAATCCATGTAAATGCATCGTAATGAAGTCGCGGTAAAATGCTTGGAATACGTTGTTATTGTAAGCAAATACAGAACCTGAACCCGCAAGCATTAGATCGTATGCTTCCTTACATAATTGGTTGGCATAGCCGTATTGGGCCTTAATGCGAATACTTACTTTTTGCGTGAATTCTTTTCCGCTCGTCGAATAATCGTCCAAAATTTTAATGGCATTTTCAAATAAGGATCTTGCGCACTCCAGTTTCATATCAATTTCAGCTATTTGTAAATGTGTCAGCGCCGCATCCGACATTTTGTTGTAGAATGTATTACCGATTCCGGCCTTATTCACACGCTCCATGTGGACTTCAAACCCGCCAATAGCCGTACCTAATACTGGAGCTGCAATTGACAATGTCAGGGATGGTACAAAAGGTGTCCGGTATAACGGCTTATCTTTTAATTCATCAATCATATAATGGCGTTGCTGTGCTAAACGGTCCAATGAGATACGGTGGTCTGGCACGAATACATCCTTAATGACAATACTGTTACTGCCGGATCCTCTTAATCCGACTACATCCCAGTCATCCAAAACCGTGACATCTTCGCGAGGTACGATTAAGATTGCCATTTCTACTCCGCCATTGCCATCATCGACCGGTGCACCACAGTACAACCAGTCTGCATAAGGAGCACCTGATACGAAAGGCCACTGTGCATCTTTAATGAAGTAACCGCCTTCAACCTTCTCGATATCAATACGAATCGGTTTAAAGTTCCCTGCTAAAATAACGTCATTATCACGGTTTGGGCCGAAAATTTCAGCTAATGCTTTTTCACCGTATACATAAGAGATCATGTAATCACGAATATTACTTAAAGCTGTGAACCACCCAGCAGAAGGATTTCCGCGACTGATTTCAGTCACGACGTCAAAATAATTCTGCATACTTGTTTCATGGCCGCCGAAAATTTTTGGACGTAATATTTTCAATAAACCTTTTTCACGCATCTCTTCTATGATTTCAATCGGAATGTTGCTATTTTTATCGATTTCCAGTGTTGCTTCACGTAATTTCGGTACGAGCTGGCGAGCGTTTTCAACTAGCATTTCGCTTACAGACAATGTGCTTACTACAGTTTCTCCCATGGTATAGCCCCCTCTTATGATTAAGAATGTACTTCTTTTTTATCCTTTGTGAAAAAATGCTTCGTGGCATGTAAAAATTCTTCGCGTTGTTCAATCATTGCCCAATGACCGCATTTTTTGAATATGCGCAGCTCTGCATTCGGTAGGTGATCCAAAGCATAAAGACTGCTTTGTATTGGCACAAAACGATCGTAGTGGCCATGGATCAATAAAAATTCATTTTGCATACGCTCTAGTGCTGTTGGTGGAATTTGAAATTCGATCATTGTTGAACGTGTAAAGTTTTCACGGTAAGAACGTTGGATTTCTGGACGTTGAAACGCCTCAAAGCGTGCTTCCACCACTTGATCTACAAAGCCTTGCATACGGTCCAGGTCATAGACGAACCAGCTCAGCAAGTTTCGTAAGTTTTCTTTTGTCGGGTCTAAATGGAAGTTCGCAAGTTTCGCTAACTCTGGTGTTGGCTGACCTAATGATACACCTGCACCCATTAACACGATTTTATTGAAGCGCTCTGGAGCAGTCATATTCAAATACGTAGCTACTACTCCGCCTAAAGAGTTCCCGATAAGATTCGCTTTTTTAATGTTTAGCGCATCCATTAAATCCAGTACTTGCTTCACGCGGACCGACATCCATTGCACACCGTTTTCCGGGTATTCTTCAGGGTGGTCTGTGTTACCGAAGCCAAATAAATCAAGGGCGATTACATGGAAATCTTCTGCATAATCATCCATGACAAATTGCCAGTTAGCTTTACCATTTGCTCCCGGACCAGAACCGTGGATTAAAATGACCGCATCCTTATGCTCTACTCCACCTTCTAAAATAAATGTTTCATAATCGCCTGTTTTTACTTTGCGTTCAATGATTGCCATCTAAATCTCCTCCTTTAAATCGTAATTTGTTGTCGGCTGTATTTTGCTGCCTGTTCCCCTGCAATACGGCCTAACACCGCGCCGGAAGTTAGACCGGCACCACCTGGATAATTGTCGTAATAAAGTCCGCCGACAATTTCTCCCGCTGCATATAAGCCATCTATATTGGTGAAATCATTATGGATGACTTCCGCCTTTTTCGAGATTTTCAATCCACCATACGTAAATGTAATACCGCACCCTATGGCATACGCCTCAAAAGGACCTTCTTCAATCGGGTTCGCCCAGTTGGATTTTGGAACGTCCAAACCATTTGTTGCTTTACCGTCCAATATATTCGGATTGAATGCTGCATCCCGGTTGATTGCTGCATTAAACGCGTGCACTTCCTGTAAAAACCCGTTTATATTGATGCCGTCCATCTTTTCCGCCAGTTGTTCAAGCGTAGGCGCGGACACTTTCGACACGTGACGGCCTTCATATTCCTCTCGCAGGAATGGTTTTGTTTTTGCATCGAATATTTGCCATGCACATTGGCCAGGCTGCTTCAATATTTCTCGTCCCAATTTTGCGTACGTATAATTCCGGAAATCAAAGCCTTCATCTATAAAGCGTTTGCCGTCATTATTTACAATGATGCCAAAAGGATAGCTTAACTTTTGGAAGCCTTCCTTATAATCCGGTAAATAACGATCGCCTCCGACTGCATGTGCACCTGACCAGTTACCTGTCGTACGTGCACCAAGCTGCATGGCCATTCGCAAGCCGTCCCCTACGTTATATTTACAGCCGCGGGTATGGACTGTATCCCAGCCTGCTCCTAAATATTTAGTCCTCATTTCCACATTTGCGTGAAAACCGCCACTTGCCAACACGACCGCCTGACAGTCAATCTGGCGTTCTTTACCAGCATGACGTACTATGATGCCCTTTATTTTGCGTTCCTCTGTCACTAAATCAACAGCCGCTGTTTTGTAATGGATTGTTACGCCTAACCTTTTGGCTTCATTATGTAATGCATCAACTAAGCCTTTTCCGCCACCTACTGATTCAATGACCATATTGCCCCAAAATTTGAATATTCCATCTATTTTATATGCTTGACGGCCATAGATAGGAATAAATTTAATGTTGTGGTCCAGCAACCACTGCATCGTTTCGAAACTTTTATCGGTCATGACAGATGTCAATTCGTAATCTGTGCGATAGTTTGACATACTGCATACGTCGTCAAAAAATTGCTCACTTGGGTAACTTCCGAAATCCGTCACCGCAAATTCTTCATCCGTCATATCCGGAAGTAACTGCCGAACCTCTTCTCCATTTTTGAAAGCAAAACGAATGGAACCATGTGTATAAGTCGTATTGCCTCCTTTTTCTTCTTCGGAGGAGATTTCCAGTACAGTTACCTTTGCGCCATTTTCGGCTGCTGAAATTGCCGCACATAATGCGGCATTTCCAGCACCTACTACAACGACATCTGCTTGTTCGTTCAACATGTCCCAATCACTCCCCCTTTCATTTGTAAGCGCTTTATCTTCATTCAGCGGAAAACACGTGCCGAATGAAGATAAGCCCCGGCGGTTGTCACAGCAATTACGCCAAGGCGAAATTGATCGTTATAGTGAACTAAAATTTATTGCTGAAGAATTGCTGAATCAAATAATTGAATGAATCTTTCTTCTCAATTTGTGTCCAGTGGCCACATTGAGGGAACACATGCAGTTGGGCATTGTGTAGATGTTCAGCAAGATAATAGCTTGAGTCAATCGAGCACACTTTATCGTTTTGACCATGGACCAATAAAATAGGATGTTTAATTCGATTTAATGCCACGACCGGAATCGGCACAGCAACTGTTGAAAAAATAGAGTTGTTCGAGCGTTTTACTTCTTCACGCATGGCATTTGCATAACGTGCATCTGTTAACCCGTCAATAATCGGTTGCATCGCCCCTTGGTCGTAAACGAACCAGCCCATAATTTGTTGAAGACGTTTTTTAGAAGGATTGTCGTAAAACGATTTTGCACGAGCCAGCTCCAGGCTTAGCTTTGTATTAGGTGTTCCGCCCGGACCCATCAATACAACACGATCGAAGCGTTCAGGATATTCCAGCAGCAATTCTTGTGCAATCGAACAACCCAATGAATTCCCTACTACATGTGCTTTTTCGATTTCATAGTGATCCAGCAGCTCAATTACTTGCTCAATCCAGCAATCCATCCACATTTGACGATTTTTCAGTGGCACATCCGGGTGATCACTATCCGCAAAGCCATACAGGTCAGGTGCTAAACAGTGAAAATCATTTCCACAGTCATTTAATGCATAACTCCAATTGGCTATTGACGTTACGCCAGGACCTGAACCATGTAAAAATAAAATCGTCTCGTTTGTTCTTGAACCTGCTTCATTGACAAACGATGTATATTTTCCAGTTTTCACATGACCTGATTTAATTGTCACTTCATTTGCTACTGTCATTTTCCATCCTCCTATACTTCTAATGCTGGAACTGCTTTCGTCTTTTTGACACCTGTCGCATCAATCGTTGGCACAATTAGCGGATTTCCCGTAATGCTGTCTCCCCAATATGTGTTCCCAAATGCACGTTCTTCCGGACGCCATACAACTGTTTCCCAGTCCGGTTCGAAAATTAAATAACCGCCTGTAAATAATTCCACTCTGCAACCGCTTCCAGGATCCATCACATATAAGTAAATTGCTTGTGACACACTATGTTTGCCCGGTCCGATAAACTGCAGGCCATGCTCCTTACAAATATCTGCAGCACGCAGTAAATCACCTGAATTGTCCTGCCAATAGGAAATGTGATGGAATCGCGCTGTTGTTTCCAGTTTTTCATGTGACACTAAAGCGACATCATGTACTAATGGCGTAACACTCATCCAACCGGCTAAAATATTGCCTTCTTCTGTTTCGATACACTCATTGATACGGAATCCAAGTTCTTCCGTAAAGAATTTATATGTGATGCTTGAATCCGCATCCGTGTGAAGATTGACATGATCCAGACGTCTGGGAGAAGCGCCCTTATTGTATGATTTATACGTTTGATTTTTCAGTACAGAGCGACGGCTTTCTTCCACTACCGGTCTTTCAATTTCATAGTAGAGCTCTAAACGATGTCCGGATGGGGCAGTAAAACGAATCGCTTCACCTATACCCGGTGTTGTCCATGCCTCGACATGTTCAATTTCTAAGCCTTTGCTACCTAATTGATCTGCAAATAATGCTACATCCTCTGCACGCTTTGTACGGAATCCGATATGGGTTACTCGCCCTGTTTCACCCGGCGCAATAGATAGCGTGTGGTGCTGGAAATCTCCCCATGCCCGCAAGTAATACGTGTCACCGATTTGTTCTGTCAGCTCAAGGCCAATGACATCTTGGAAGAAATGTAAAGATGCTTCCATGTTCGAAGACTGTAAAGCTACATAGCCTAACTTTGCAATTGCTGGTCTCATTTATTTAACCCCCTTACTTAAAATTAACTGTACTTTACTTAACAACCTCAAACTACGGAAAAACTTTTTTGTTTTTGCTAAAATTTTAGTTAATTTTTGTTTAATAACGTATTTGATTTGGATCTAAACCAGATAATTGTCTGCCATAGTTTTCTCGCGTAATAATTGGAGACAATGAGCGGTGGGAGTTTAATGTTAAGAAATCACGGATTAAACGCTGCATTGGACTTGCATCATAAACAAAACCAGAGCCGCTTGCCTTTAAAATTACTTGCACGGCTTCACTTAACAATTCATTTGCATAACCAATATCGGCCAAAGCCTTTAATCGTAAATCTTTCGGCATGATTTCACCTTTTGCCGCCCACTCATCAATTGATTTTGCCAAATTCATAAAGTAAAGTTCAGCCGTCTCTACTTTTAATTCAGCTGTTGCCAATAAATAATGCGTACTCCCTGCATCTTTGATCATTTTTACGCCCATATGCTGAGCCGTACGGTATGGCAGTGATTGTTTGAAATTATCGAGCATTTCTTTTACAACACCTAGACCCGGTAAGCCTAAAGATAATATTAAGCATGGAAATAACGCAGAATTATATAATGGAATATCACGTAAATGCGGCGACTGGAAATCTCCGTCCAGGATTTTTACAAATGACGTTACACGGTGTTCCGGCACGAAGACATTTTTCATTTTTACTGCATTACTGCCTGTACCTCGAAGACCTAATGTGTGCCAGTCATCTTCAATTTCCATTACGTCAAATGGTACAGTCATTAACAGCTGCTCTAGAATGTTGTCGTTCTCATCTTTTGTGTACATCCCGAAATAACCCCAAGTCGCATGCAGTGAACCTGAACAGAACATCCAGTGCCCTTCCTCTACAAGGTAACCGCCTTCTACTTTACGGACCGTACAAGATCTCGGTTCGTATACACCCGCAAATAATACATTTTGAGGGTTATTGGAGAAAATCTCCAAGTGGGCCTTTTCGTTGAATGATTCCGCCACCATAATATCGCGAATTGCACAAAGTGATGTAATCCATCCAGTAGAAGCACATGCTTTCGATAGTTCAATAATGACTTGGCTGTACGTTTGAACATTGGCTTGTAAACCACCGTAACGTTCCGGACGTAAAATATACATTAAGCCAGAATCCTTCAATTCCTGCATCGTTGTTTCTGGAATTCTTCTAATCTCCTCTGTTTCCTTTACACGCTTACGTACATTCACTGCAATATTCTGCATTTTATTCATTATTTCAATTTGTCTTTCTGTAAGTGCTAATGTCATCATTTCAACTCCTTTTATTTGTTGACTATAATATTACGTTTTTAAATATCTAATAATATGGTGAATATCTATGGAATTTTGAAACAAATATAAACAAAATTTAACGAATTATGATCCTATTGCAAACGCTGTCCCTTATAAAAAAAGATTGTAAATAATAATGCACTTCTTTATATGCCGCCTATATGGAAGGTCCAATTCTATTGAAAATATAAAGCCCTACACGTAGAAAATGCTTTAAGCAAAATTTAGCGATTTACCGTTTTTCCACAAATTTTTAGAGAAAAAACTTCTCATTTTCATGTAAAGTGTGGTATCTTTCAATTAAATGTATATAAAATTCAGAATATTCAGGGGGTTGAAGATGCCAGGCTCATCTTATGTGGATAAAGAGTTGTATACTACTACTAATACTTTTGGAATCTTACGGAAAGAATTGATTGAAAGCTTAGGCATAGAATACGCAAAATTCTTTTTACAGCGTTATGGATGGAATATCGGAGTTACTCACGCCAAAGAAGTCGATTATTTACCGCTCACGTTAACCGAAAAATTGAATAGTGCGGTGGGGTATCACCTAGCTTCCGGCCAAATTACGGATCTCCTATCAGAAAGAGTCCTGCAGTTAAATCCCGATGATACGGTGAAATATATGTACGCCAAAGGCATTTGGGTGAACTCTTATGAAGTTGGCGAACATATCAAACATTTCGGTGAAAGCGATTCTTGTATTTGCCATACACTGGCCGGATATTCAAGTGGATTTACCTCTTATTTAACAAAAAAAGAAGTGTATATAGTAGAAATGACTTGTCGTGCTAAAGGGGATGAACATTGCGCCTTTGAAATGCGCATGCTGGAGCATTGGGATTCTGAGACTCAATCTGACCTAAAGAAAATTAGTCAGTCAAGGATGATTGATGATTTGAATAAAACATATAAGGAATTATACGAGGAGAAAAAACATACAGAAAGAGTTTCATCTTTCCATAACAATTTAACACTAAGCATATCGCAAGGGATGAACATCGATCAAATTTTAGAAACCATATATTCAACCCTAAACGTCGCGGCCATTGTGCAGGATTTAAGCTTTAACACTCACCATTCGATTGGCATGACACAGGAACAGCTTGAATTTATTGCAGAAGACTTTATTCGACAAATGCCACAAACGAAATCCGGAAAAATATTAATACAGCCTATAGACCCTATGCATCCCAGTCAAGTTGATTGCCCCACCCATACCCGACTTATTAGCCCTATTACCGTACAGAAGCAGATTATTGGATATATCTCATTCATTTATTTTTCGAAGGACACTAATTTTAAAGAAGAAATGCACTATGTACAACGTTCGGCTGTTTCCATTTCACTCTGTTATTTAAATGAAAAATCAAGCCTGGAAGCGACTGAAAATATTAAAGCATTCTTTTTTGAACAGTTGCTGCAACAGCAATACACATCAAAGAAAAGTATGATCAGCCGCAGTTACCTTCTCCAAATTGATTTAAATGATGACTTTTATATAGGAAGTCTTGGCGTCACAAAAAAAGGAATACCCGTCAATGAAACTTCCACTATTCAAAAAATCATTCAGTCTGTCATTATTTATTTGGAAATGCATCAAACGTCCATCTTTATTACCGAATTCCAAGATGAAATTGTTTTCTTGTTCCCTAAAAAAGATGATACGTACGATATTTTTCAGAATATATTAAAGCACTTGCAGCGGAAATTTAAAAGTTTGGATTTCCGTATCGGATTAAGCCGGGTAATCAATGATATTGATGATATTGTAGAAGCACATCGCCAGGCGATTACTTCATTAAATATTAATAAGCGTGATACAATTGTATACTTCGAGAATACAAATATACTCGGCTCGCTTATTAATCATCAAAACAGCGATGTGATTGTGAAAATAGCACTTCGTGAGCTAGAACCGATTTTATCGTTAAAACCAAATAAAAGAGATGAATTTTTAAAAACTTTATACACATTTTTAAATCATAACGGAAATCTTAACCTTACAATGGTGGATTTGAATTTATCCATGAGCGGTCTTGTTTACCGCATTCAAAAAATTGAAGAATTGCTTGAGCGAAACCTACGCAGTTCTAAGAATCTCTTTGAATTAATACTTTTAATTGAGTCTTTAATTGTTTTAGGAAAAATTGAAATAGAATAACTGAATTCCAAGTACAAAATTACGGAAAATCCGTAGTTTTGTACTTTTTTTTTCAGTTTTCTTTTTTTGTATAAATTCAAAAATCCAAAAGGAATATTCCTCATGTTTTTTAACAATTTTTGCTTAATTTTAAATTACTTTTCCATAAATAATTATCGTGTATATGAAAGGGCTTACATGATAATATCTGAATATTCAAACGATTAAGGGGGAGTTTAAGCTCAACATGTAGTATCACTAAGTTTCATACGAAAATAAATACTAGGGGGTATTTTATGTTTCCAACATCCAGAAGTGGTTTTTTAAAGTTTTTAATTGTACTGATTGCCTTCCAAGATGTAGCTGCTGGTGTAGCGGGATCGATTATGGCGGACCTGATTGTCGCCTTTCCAGAATTTAGCCCTACTACTGTTATGTTAATTGCGACAATGCCTGGTTTGCTCCAAATTTTCCCTTCCCTTTTCTATGGGAAGCTAGCGAATAAATTCTCAAAACGCGGATTATTAATGACCGGGTTAATCTTATTCTTAATTGGTGGTATCATGCCATTCTTCCTAAGCAATCTATTCGCAATTATTGTTTTCCGCGGTATTTTAGGTCTTGGTGTTGGTATTACTTTGCCTTTATCCATTGATATTATCACTGGTTTCTTTGAAGGCCGTGAACGCGATTTCTTAATCGGATTCGGTACTTCAACAATCGCATGTGTCGGGGCGATTTTCTTCCAAGTAGTTGGTGGTATGTTAGCAGATGCATATGGCTGGAACTATGGATTCTTAGTGTACTTATTCCCGATTTGGATTTTAGCTATCACATTCCTGTTTTTACCAGAGCCGAAGAAACAGGAAGTACCCAATGCTTCAATCAAAGATGTTTTATTTAAAGCACCAAAAACAGTATATGGATTCACAGTTGGACAAATTATTTTCTCCGCTTTCGTATTTGGCTATGTAACAAATATCTCAATCATTATTCAAACTGAAGGTTTAGGGAATGCGACGGAAGCCGGTTTGGCCATTTCACTATTTACAACAGGTACATTATTGACAGGTTTCTTCTTTGGTAAACTGCGTTCCATCTTGCCGAACCTTATCGTACCACTAGGTGTACTTTTAACAGCTACTGGTATTTTATGGTGTTCAACAGTAGGTAGTTTAACAATGATTTTTGTAGCCAGTGTACTTGGCGGTATGGGCTTAGGAATCGTGCTTCCTGGCGTATTAGCACGAGTATCAGAGTTATCAAATATAGCAAAAGGTATTTCTTTTGTAGGGATCGCTGCTGCCGGTCAAGGTTTAGGTGGCATTGTGAGCCCTTATATGTTTGCAGCCATTTTGAGCGTTTTTGGCTTAGAAGGCGGACGTTCTACATTATTTATGGCTTCTATTGGTCTATTTATTTTGGCCATTGTTTGGGGGATTATAGCCGCTAGAAAATCACCTCTAACAATTAATGATAGTGAAGGTCAAACTGAAGTTGCCTAAATTATAACAAACAATAAAAAGGCTGTTCACTTTGGGGTTCCCCCTTAGTTGAACAGCCTTTCAATTTCTTTTCTTACATACTTCCATTAATTTTTATTGATTTTCCTCTCGTAAATTCATTAATAAACAACTAACTATTTACAACCGTTTCAAATAAAATAACAGTAGACTTTACTATTTAGGAGGATATAAATGGGAATTAAGTTAGTACGTTTTCAGCAAGGTGATTCGATTCAATGGGGTGTGTTAGATGATGCACTTTATTTGGTAAATGGATTTTATCTTACATTACGCGATATTTTAACATCGGGGATGGAGGCCATTGCGAACGCAAAACAAACAGGTCATATTATTGATCAAGCCACTATTTCGATTCTTTCGCCTGTAACAAATGATGCAAACATTTATTGCCAGGGTACAAACTACAGCGCACACCGTGTTGAAGCCGGATTTTCAAAGCAAAAGCCACCATACAATCTATTATTCACAAAAGCATCCAGTACGTTAACTTCTGCAACTGCAGATATTGTATGCCCAGCACATGTTCGGTTATTGGACTATGAAATTGAACTAGGCATTATTATGAAGCAAGATGTAACAGAAGCGAGCGAAGTCACAAACGGTAATTTAAAAGATTATATAGCAGGTTTGGTTATTACTAATGACATTTCTGCACGTGATGTACAAATCGTAGAACAGCAATGGTTTAAGGGGAAAAGCTACCGTGGCTTCTGCCCAACTGGCCCATACATCTATTTATTAGAAGAGGGAGAAATCGAATACTTAGAAAAATTAGAACTCCGCTTATCCGTAAATGGCGAAACACGTCAACATGTACAAACTAATCAGTTATTATTCAAGCCTACTGAAACATTGACTGAAATGTCCAGTATTTATGATTTAAAAATTGGTGATCTTATATTAACAGGAACCCCTGCTGGTGTGAGTCTTCGCCTAAATGCTCAAATTTTAGGCATCATTTACAATAACTCTATCCCTTATGAAGAAAAAGTAGAAGCCTTCTACAATTCACAAAAAGATAATGGCTATTTACAGCCTGGTGATGTCATGCGTTTAGAAATTAAGAGCGAAGATGGCGTTATTGATTTAGGTGTACAAGAAAATAAAATTGTCCAAGCGGTCAGTGTAAAATAAAGAAACACCGGAATCCCCTTTTATAATCCTTTATTAAAAAACTACCATCCTAGGTAAAAATGCAATAAAATAAAGAAAAGGAGGGGAATAACATGGAGTATCGACGTGAGGTGGCTTTAGTGTATTCTTTAGAGGAAGCATTACAAAAGTTAAATAGCATGAGGGAACACGGCTTTTCCGAATTCGAAATCCATGTTTTTGCGAAAGACATTAAACCTTTGCACTCATTAAAAATGTATACCGACCTACATGTTCACCAAGCTGGATGTCTTACAGATCAATTATGGTGCTTCTTTTCACGCGATAACTTGTATGAGGTATGCCTACGTAATTTTGATTTTTCGAAAGAAGAACGCGCGCATTATGGTCATGGAATCGAGCGTGGGGCTTACTTTTTACTGGCCGAGCATGAATTTCCAGTAGAAAAACAATTAACGAAAGCACATGCTGCATGGAAGACAACTAATATTGTGAATTAAAGGTGATACAAGTGAAGTATCGCCTTTTTTATATTTAAAACACCTGCTGTAAATTACCAGCAGGTGCTAAATTTCTTATAGCGGAATATTTCCGTGTTTCTTGTATGGACGGTCTTCGTGTTTTGTAGAAAGCATATCAAGTGCTTGAATTAACTTAATACGAGTTTCACGAGGATCGATTACATCGTCAACCATACCGCGAGATGCCGCTACGTATGGATTCGCGAATTTTTCTTTGTATTCTTCGATTTTTGCTGCACGTGTCGCTTCTGGATCAGCTGATTTTGCGATTTCACCCGCATGGATGATGTTTGCCGCACCAGCAGCACCCATTACCGCGATTTCAGCGTTTGGCCAAGCAAATACTAAATCCGCGCCAATTGCTTTAGAGTTTAATGCTACGTACGCACCACCGTATGCTTTACGAAGAATTACTGTAATTTTTGGTACAGTTGCTTCTGAGTAAGCATAAAGGATTTTCGCGCCGTGACGGATAATCCCGCCGTGCTCTTGTTTAACACCTGGGAAGAAGCCTGATACATCTTCAAATGTGATAACAGGCACGTTGTAAGCGTCACAAGTACGAACGAAACGCGCTAATTTATCAGATGAATCGATATCTAAACCACCTGCTAAGAACTTCGGTTGGTTACATACTAAACCTACTGACTCACCCGCAATACGAGCGAAACCAACAACGATATTCTTCGCGAATTCTTTTTGAACTTCCATGAACGAACCTTCATCCACAACTTGCTCAACCACTTTACGCACATCGTATGATTTCGTTTGGTCAATTGGCACAACGTCTACTAGCTCTGAACGGAACTCATCGCCAGGCGTGTAAGCTTGCTTTGGAGCCTTTTCTTTGTTGTTTTGTGGTAAGTAAGACAGTAATTGCTGAATCTGTGCAATGGCTGCTTCCTCGTTTTCAGCGCGGAAGTGAGCATTACCAGCAATCGCGTTGTGTACTTTTGAACCACCTAAGCCTTCAGCAGTAATCTTTTCACCTGTAACTGTTTCGATTACCTTTGGACCTGTGATAAACATTTGAGATGTTTTATCTACCATTAAAATGAAGTCCGTGATTGCTGGAGAGTAAACCGCACCACCAGCACAAGGCCCCATGATTACTGAAATTTGTGGAATAACACCAGAATAAATTGAGTTACGGTAGAAAATGTGACCGTAACCATCAAGTGATAGTACGCCCTCTTGAATACGCGCACCGCCTGAATCGTTAATGCCGATAAATGGTGTCCCGTTCTTCGCTGCTAAATCCATTACAGCTGCGATTTTTTTTGCGTGCATTTCACCAAGTGCTCCACCAAATACAGTGAAATCTTGTGCGAATAAGTAGATGTTACGGCCGTTGATTTTACCGAAACCAGTAACAACTCCATCACCAGGTCCTTCTAACTTGTCCATACCGAAGTCAACAGTGCGATGTGTAATGAATGGGTTGATCTCTACGAATGAGCCATCATCTAACAGCATTTCGATACGCTCACGAGCAGTCATTTTCCCTTTCTCGTGCTGTTTCTCAATACGTGCGTCACCGCCACCAAGTTTAATTGCCTCTTTACGGTCATAAAGCTCATTAATTTTGTCAAACATATCTAATGTAATTGTCATGATTAGTTGTCCCCTTTTCCGCTTTTATCACATAATTCATAAAGTACACCAAATGAGTCTTTCGGATGTAAGAATGCTACTTCTGCACCGCCAGCACCAGGGCCAGGCTCATCAGATAGTAAACGTACACCTTTTTCGCGAAGTTCAGCCATGCGCTCACGAATCCCCGTTACGCCAAATGCTACATGGTGAATCCCTTCTCCGCGTTTTTCTAAAAAGCCATGAATTGCACTTTTTTCGCTCATTGGTTCTAATAATTCGATTTTCACATTACCCGCATCGATGAAGGCAACTTTTACTTGCTGAGATTCAACTTCTTCTACTTTTAATAATTTTAAGCCTAACGTTTCTGTGTAGTATGTAATACTTTTTTCGATATCACGCACTGCAATACCAATATGATCTACTTTTTCCACGATGATAGCTCCCCTATAAAAAAATTATTTATTTAATGAATGAAAACCAAATGTACTTGAGAATTCCTTGAGATTTGTTAAACTAATACTAGTTCAACACGAAGGAGCGAAATCGATGAGTAACAAAAAATTCCAAAAAATCGTTGTTTATTCAATGGTTGTAATTATGCTAGTCTCAACAATTGCAATGGGTGTCGCAGCAATTATGTAAATGGATGTTTCGACATCCATTTTTTTTATGTTAAGCCTTTAAATGATTGCTTAATGACTAAATACTCATCCATTTCCTCAATAAACTGATACATCGCTGCCATCGCAAGAAATGTTTCATGATCTTTTGGTAATGGCATTTTTGCAAACTCCTCTTTCACCTTATCCAACTTCTCTAAAAAATGACTTGCGGTATTGCCCCCGTGAACATGTTCACTTAAATCTTCTAAAAACGTCGCAATGAGTGGTGCTTGCTCTGGTATAATCGGCAAAGTCGTAATTTTCGGCAGTACACGCTCAATAATTTCTAGCTGACGCTCGCGCATATCAAAATAGACATAATAAATATTGTCTTTACGCGACAAGTGATTTTGTACATCTTGATAAGCTAGTGTCTTTGCCGAGTTGAGTACTTTCGTTGCCTCAATCAGTTCCTTACCATCCCAAAGTGTATCGCCATTACGTAAATAGCCTGCAATTTCAGCTAATATCTTGGCAAATAGTTGTTCTGTTTTTCCTTGATACGCTAAAATATCTTTTTTTATATCTGGCATATACATATTGACAATGAGCCCCATACCAAAGCCAATCGCCATTAATAGTAACTCATTAATAAACAAATCCAGCGTGAAATTCGCTGTGAAAAATATGTGCATCATAATGACCGCACTCGAAACAAAGCCCTCTGCCACCCCAAGCGAAACAATCGTCGGGATAAAGAGTATGAACACGAGACCTAAAACGAATGCATGATAACCGAATATTTCGAAAAATATAAATGCATAGGTCATCCCTACGAGCGAAGAAACAATACGCGTATACACCGCATGTACCGATTTTCGCTTCGTTGGCTGAATACAGAGAATCGTTAAAATCCCTGCTGCTGTATAGAAGTTTAACTCTAAATACTGCGCGATGGCTATCGCAACAGAAGCCCCCAATGCTGTCTTTAGTGTACGATAGCCGATTGAAAACTTTTTCATATTGGGAAAACTCTCCTCAATTTAGCAATGTACCAGGCGCTTTCACGCCGGGTACTCGTAACTAATCACTTATACTTCTTCGCAGAATTCTTCGAAATGTCCTTGTAGGTTTGTAACAACACTCATCGGATCATGTCCTTCAATTTCGTAACGACCTACTTCTGCTACTGCTTGACCATCTTTTAATAACACAAATGATGGAGATGAAGGAATGTGATCTTCACCGAATAGGTAACGTGCTGCTGCAGCTGCTTCTTTGTCTTGACCTGCAAACACGGTTACTAAGTGGTCTGGACGTTTGTCATAGTGTACCGCGTGTGTTGCTGCTGGACGAGCGATGCCGCCTGCACAACCACATACTGAGTTCACCATTACAAGTGTCGTGCCTTTACGTTCAAAAGCAGCTTCTACCTCTTCAGGTGTACGTAATTGCTCGTAGCCTGCTGCTTCCATTTCTGCACGTGCAGTTGTTGTAATTTGTTGCATAAATAAATCATAATCCATGTTCATTAGCTTTTTAGCCCCTTTCGATATTCCTTCTTATCATAGCAAGGTTATGAACGATGTGCAAAGACTGTTGATGACAATTCATGCATGTCTTATTTATCAAATAACGCGTTGACACCTTGTGTTACTGTCAAACGTCCGTGTAATATTTCATCTTCTAATGAACGCACCTGTGTTTTGCGTTCAGGGCTACCATAAAATGAATCAATTAAATGATCGGTAATCATCGAATGGAACCAGTCACGTGTTTGCTCATGACGGCGAATATTCCAGTAATTCGTTTTTTTCACCGTGTTCTCAAATTCCATTAACATGTCCCAAACTTTGTCTAAGCCGGTCTTTTCCATCGATGAAACAGCAAGTGCCGTACTCATCCAGCCTGGTGTTGATGGTTGAAGGAAATGAAGGATCTGCTTGTATTCTTGCATTGTACGTTTAGCAGGGCGCACATTGTCACCATCTGCCTTATGCACAATAATGCCGTCCGCAAGCTCCATAATACCCTTTTTCATCCCTTGCAATTCGTCTCCTGCACCTGTTAACACAAGTAATAAGAAGAAATCGACCATACCGCGCACATACGTTTCACTTTGCCCTACACCAACTGTTTCGATTAATAACACATCGTAGCCAGCCGCTTCGCATAGTAACATCGTTTCACGCGATTTTTTGTGTACGCCACCTAAAGTACCTGCGCTAGGAGATGGACGAACGAAGGAATTTTGTTGACGAACCAGCTCTTCCATTCGCGTTTTATCACCTAAAATACTCCCACCAGATAGCGATGAGCTTGGATCAATCGCAAGCACGGCTACACGCTTGTCCATTTTGCAAAGCATCGTACCGAACGCCTCTATAAATGAACTCTTTCCTGCTCCCGGTACACCGGTAATGCCGATACGAATAGCATTCCCTGTATAGGGCAACAACTCCTGAAGTAAAGCTTGTCCGTCTACCTTGTGTAGCGCATTAGAGCTTTCAATGAGCGTGATGGCCCTAGCAAGTGCTGTTCGGTCACCCGAACGCACTTCTAAAGCTAATTTTGAAATATCAAGAGGTTCCTGCTTTTTTTTACGGAATTTCTTTGGCTGTACATAATTCATTCCATCATGCCCGCCTGTTACACCATCCATGACAAATAAAGCGCTTGGTTCCTGATTTTTTTCGTTCATGCTAGTCTTCCTCGTAGCCTAAAGCTTTATATACTTCTTCAAGCATTTTCACAGCTGCCACTGGAATAACTGTACCTGGTCCAAAGATTGCCTTCGCACCTGCTTCGTATAAGAAGTCATAGTCTTGTGCTGGGATAACCCCACCACAAATTACGATGATGTCTTCACGACCTAATTTTTTCAGCTCAGCAATTAGCTCCGGCACTAATGTTTTATGACCTGCTGCAAGTGAAGATACACCGACACAGTGTACGTCATTTTCATTTGCCATTTGCGCTGTTTCTTCCGGCGTCATGAATAATGGTGAGATATCTACGTCAAAGCCTAAGTCTGCATAACCCGTTGCCACTACTTTTGCACCGCGGTCATGACCATCTTGACCCATTTTCGCGATTAAAATACGTGGACGACGACCTTCTTGCTCTAAAAACGCCTCAATCATTTGCTTCACTTCTTCAATCGCTTCTTTATCTGAATAGTTTGCAGAGTATACACCAGAAATTGAGCGAATCACTGCTTTATGACGACCTGATACCGCCTCGATTGCATCTGAAATTTCTCCTAAAGATGCACGCGCACGCGCTGCGTCAACTGCAATTGCTAGTAAGTTTTCTGAGCCGTCTTCAGCTGCTTTTGTTAAGCGCGCTAAATGCTTTTGAACTTCTTCTTCGTTGCGCTCTGCTTTCATTTTTTCTAAACGAGCAATTTGAGAAACGCGTACGATCGCATTGTCGATATCTAAAATGTCGATTGGGTCTTCTTCCGCTAAGCGGTATTTGTTTACCCCAACAATTGTTTCTGTTTTTGAGTCGATTTTTGCTTGGCGTTTTGCCGCTGCCTCTTCAACTTTCATTTTTGGTAGACCTGTTTCGATTGCTTTTGCCATACCGCCAAGCTCTTCGATTTCTTCAATTAATGCCCATGCTTTTTCAGTTAACTCATCTGTTAATTTTTCTACATAGTATGAGCCACCCCATGGATCGATTACTTTCGTCATACCCGTTTCTTCTTGTAAGAATAACTGCGTATTACGTGCAATACGTGCTGAGAAGTCAGTTGGTAGAGCGATCGCTTCGTCTAATGCGTTTGTATGAAGTGATTGTGTATGACCCATTGCCGCAGCGTTTGCTTCGATTAATGTACGCGTTACGTTGTTGAATGGATCTTGCTCTGTTAAGCTCCAGCCTGATGTTTGCGAGTGTGTACGTAAAGCTAATGTTTTTGTGTTTTTCGGATTGAACGTGCTCATCATTTGCGCCCAAATACGGCGTGCTGCACGCATTTTTGCCACTTCCATGTAGTAGTTCATGCCGATTGCCCAGAAGAATGATAAACGCGGTGCGAATGCATCGATATCGATTCCTGCTTTTAAGCCTGTACGAACGTACTCTAAGCCATCTGCTAATGTGTAAGCTAACTCAATATCATTTGTTGCCCCAGCTTCTTGGATGTGGTAGCCAGAGATTGAAATCGAGTTGAATTTTGGCATAAATTTCGCTGTGTATTCGAAAATATCTGCAATAATTTTCATCGACATGGCTGGTGGATAAATGTATGTGTTACGCACCATGTACTCTTTTAAAATGTCGTTTTGGATTGTACCAGCTAATTTGTCTGGTGATACCCCTTGCTCTTCTGCTGCAACGATGTAGAACGCTAAGATTGGTAATACCGCACCGTTCATCGTCATCGAAACTGACATTTGATCTAACGGAATGCCGTCAAATAGAATTTTTGCATCTTCTACTGAATCGATTGCTACACCCGCTTTACCAACATCACCTGTTACACGAGGGTGATCCGAGTCATAACCACGGTGCGTCGCTAAGTCGAATGCAACCGATAACCCTTTTTGACCCATCGCAAGGTTGCGACGGTAGAATGCGTTTGATTCTTCTGCAGTTGAGAAACCTGCATATTGACGTACTGTCCAAGGGCGCGCAACATACATCGTTGGGTATGGGCCACGTGTATTTGGTGCAATACCTGCTACGTCATTAATATGTTTTGCATCTTGAATGTCCTCTGCATTGTATACAGAGTTCACTTCGATGCCTTCATTTGTCATAAATGTGCCTGTAGAAGAAAGTTGTGATTGTGCTAATACGTCTTCAATAACAACTGACCCGAAATTTGCTTTACTCATGATTGTGCCCCTTTCACAGTCGTTACGACATCGTTTAATTTTTCAACGATGTTTTGACCTGCAAAAATAAAGCCGTTTAAGCCATTTGCAGTCCAAGCTTCTGCTTCTTCTTTATATTTACCAGCTGCGTCTATTACTAGACCTTGTTTTTTACCTTCAAGTAACGCTGGGATTAATTGTTTTGTGTCATCATCAGTTGCTGCCACAACTACGTAATCATAGTCTGCAGTCGCAATCCAAGCTTTTGCCTCTTCAATTGTTTGGAAGCCTTCTGTTTGGTCTGCTACAATCCCCGCTGTTGCGAAGAAACCTTGTACGAAATCTGCACGCGGCTTGTAGTTTTTAAGTTGACCAAATGTTAGGATCACTGCTTTTAGCTCTGCTTGTGCGAAGCTAGTACGTAAGTTTTCAAATGACGCCGCAATACGTTTCACATCTGCAAATTGTGCATTTTCAGTTGTCGGAATCTCGTCTACTGGATTTGCATAAATATTTGTTCCGATTAATGAATGCTTGCGTGTTTCTACTTCTTTGATACGTGCTTTGTATACGTCTTCGATTTTTGCATCGATGCCGTAAGCGTCTAAGCCACCAGCTTGTTCGATTTCAAGGAACATCGCCCATGCCGCTTTTACGTAATCTGCCGTTAATGACTCGATGAAGTAAGAACCCCCTGCTGGATCAAGTACTTTTGTAACAAGAGATTCTTCTTTTGTCACAAGTGATACGTTTCGTGCAATACGTACAGATTGCTCTGTAATTTGTGTTAAGCAGTCATGTGGGTGAACGGTAATTACGTCCGCACCGCCGATTGCTGCTGAGAATGCTTCGTTGCCTGCGCGTAGTAAGTTTACATACACATCGTACTTCGAGAAGCTACGTACAGATGTTTCTACTACAACTGGGACAGCGCTTGCTTCATTGCCGAATGCTGAAGCAAACGCTTTCCATAACACTTTAAAGGCACGAATTTTTGCAACTTCTGCAAAGAATTGTGTATCCGCCGCGAATTGAACGAAGAATTTTTGTTCAAATGCTTTAAAGTTTTCTGCTGTTTGCGCTTGTTTAGATGCTAACGCTAACGCGATTGCTAATTCTTGTACCGCATTTGCGCCGTTGTTGTGGTAAGAAATTGTATTAGCACAAACTGTGCGTACGTTCGGGAAGCTAGTTAGTTCAAATGCTTCAGGCGCAACAATGTAACCGTTTACGATTTCTCGTTTAGCTTCGTCGATTTTATCGAATACAGCTAACACTGCGTCGTCAGTTGATGGAACGACGATTTTAAATGAATTTTCTGATAAATATGTAGCTAATTGGGCAATTGCTGCTTCAGTCCATTCAAAAGCTTGTGGGCTAGAGATTGTAATCACTTCGTTACCGCGTGTTAAGCTTTCATCTAAGTTTGCAAAGAAGCTCTCTTCGGTATCACCAATAATTTGCTGTGCAACCGCAAATGTTGCCGATTGTGATAACGTACGAATTGTTGAAACTTGCTTTTCTAATTGCTCACCTAACTTTTCGATTAAGCTTTCTTTCGTGTAAAGCGGTTCAAGCGTAATGTTTTCAATTGTTTTTGTAAACAGTGATTCGAACGGTTTTCCTTTAAGAGCTTTTACCGCTTCTTCTTGCCACTGATCATAGCTAGCTGATTGAAATTCAATGTGTTTCATATTAGTTGACATGTGGACGCTTACTAGCTTCCCCCCTTGTTATATTTCTGTACTATATTCTACACGAGAATGTTCTGACAATAAAGCAAAAAAATTTCCGAAAGCTTGATTTAATAAGCTTTCGGAACGTTTTTAGTAGACTGACATCTTGTCTTTATCGACATTTTCGAGAATTTCCTTTACGCGAGATAAGAATTTACCACAAATCATCCCATCTAAAATTCTATGATCTAATGATAAACATAAATTCACAATCGACCTCGGAGCTATCATATTACCCTGTACTATTACAGGTCTTTTTACAATACTTTCCACCTGTAAAATTGCAGCTTGTGGATAATTGATAATACCCATTGATTGAATTGAACCAAATGAACCTGTGTTGTTTACCGTAAATGTACCGCCTTGCATATGCTCTAATTTCAAATTGCCATTACGTACAAGATGCGCATATTCATGAATTTCCTTTGCAATGCCTTTAATCGATTTTTCATCAACATTTTTTATAACCGGAACGAACAAGGCATCGTCTGTCGCAACTGCAATCGATAAATTAATCGCTTTCTTTTGAATAATTTTATCATCTGCCCACACAGAATTAATCATTGGGAATTCTTTTAATGCTTGTGCCACAGCCTTTAAGAAGAAGGCAAAGTACGTTAAATTAAAGCCTTCTTTTTTCTTAAATTCATTTTTAATCGAATCACGGTATTCCACAAGCTCTGTCACATCCACTTCCATCATCATCCATGCATGTGGGATTTCGTGTGTGCTACGAAGCATATTTTTTGCAATCGCTTTACGTACTTGTGTGACTGGAATTTCGATGTCACCACTTGCCGTGGCCATTGGTTCTTGTTGTTTTGGTGTTTCAGTACTTGCACTTGGAGCTTGCTGAACTGGCTGAGAAACTTCTTGTGCGGTTGTCGGTTTGCCTGCAGCGACATACGCTTCAACGTCTTTACGTGTAATACGGCCATCTGCACCTGTACCTGTCACTTGCGTTAAGTCAACGTTATTATCTGACGCCAGTACCATAACTGCAGGTGAATAACGGCCACCTGTACGCGCTGGTTTTTCTGGCTTTGCGGCTGTTGTTGACACAGGCGGCTCCTTACGCTGAACACCTGCATTTAAAATGGCTGAGCTGACATTCGAGCTTTTTGGCGAGGGTGCAGGTGGTAATTCATCACCCTCTACTTCAATCACACAAACAACCGCGCCAACTGGTAATGTTTCGCCTTCTGTTGCAATTAATTCTTTAATGACCCCTGTAAACGATGACGGAATTTCTGCATTTACTTTATCTGTTGTCACTTCCGCTAATGGGTCATATTTATTTACAGTATCGCCAACTTGTACAAGCCAACGCTCAATTTTTCCTTCTGTTACACTTTCGCCAAGCTGTGGCATTACGATATTTTGACTTGTCATGTCAGATCCCCCTTATTAGATAGCTTTTTAAAACGCAGCTAGCTCTCGAATTGCGCGTTCTACTTTATCGGGATTTATCATAAAGAACTTTTCCATTGTTGGTGCGTATGGCATCGCCGGTACATCTGGCCCAGCTAAACGCTGAATCGGTGCATCTAAGTCAAATAAACAATGCTCTGCAATAATTGCAGCAACCTCACTCATGATGCTACCTTCTTTATTATCTTCAGTAATTAGTAAAACTTTCCCTGTCTTTTTTGCTGCTTCAATAATGGCTCCTTGATCTAGCGGATACACTGTACGCAAATCTAAAATATGCGTTTCGATACCATCCTTCGCTAAACGATCTGCTGCTTGTAAGGCAAAATGAACCGCTAGACCATATGTAATAACGGTCACATCGCCACCTTCACGCTTCACATCCGCTTTGCCAATCGGTACTGTGTAGTCTTCGGTTGGCACCTCACCTTTAATTAAACGATACGCACGTTTATGCTCGAAAAATAACACAGGGTCTGGATCGCGAATGGCAGCTTTTAACAAGCCTTTTGCATCATACGGTGTTGACGGAATAACGATTTTAAGACCTGGCGTTCCCGCAAAAAGTGCTTCTACAGATTGCGAGTGATACAGCGCCCCGTGAATCCCTCCACCAAACGGAGCACGGACAACTAACGGACAGCTCCAATCATTATTCGTACGGTAACGAATTTTCGCCGCTTCAGAAACAATTTGATTGACAGCAGGCATAATAAAATCAGCAAACTGCATTTCAGCGATTGGACGCATGCCATACATCGCCGCACCAATTGCTACACCAGCAATGGCACTTTCCGCAAGTGGCGTATCTAAAACGCGCTGTTCACCAAATTGATCGTAGAGGCCGGTAGTTGCTTTAAACACACCACCCTTTAAGCCAACATCCTCACCAAGTACGAAGACGCGGTCATCACGTTCCATTTCTTCTTTCATCGCAAGATTAATTGCATCAATATAAGAAATTACCGGCATTACGCATCTTCTCCTTCCGAATATACATAGCGCAGTGCATGCTCTGGCGCTGCGTACGGTGCTTGTTCTGCATAATCCGTCGCTTCATTCACCATTTCCATGATTTTTGCATTCACTTGTTCTAGCAAACTGTCATCTGCGACACCGCGCTCTTTTAAATAGCTTTCGAATAATAGAATTGGATCTTTCGCTTTTCCTTCCGCAATATCCTCTGCTGTACGGTATTGTCGATCATCGTCATCAGAAGAATGCGCTGTTAAACGAAACGTAACAGTTTCAATTAATGATGGTCCGCCGCCACTACGCGCACGGTCCGCTGCTTCTTTTACGACTTTATACACTTCTAATGGATTTTTACCGTCTACTGTGACACCCGGCATCCCATAACCAATTGCACGGTCTGACACCTTTGCACAGCCTAACTGACGATCAACCGGTACAGAAATCGCATATTGGTTATTTTCCACCATAATTATGACTGGTAGCTTGTGTACCCCAGCAAAGTTTGCACCTTCATGAAAATCTCCCTGATTAGACGAACCTTCACCAAGCGTTACAAACGTGATGAAATCCTTGTTTTGCATTTTTCCAGCAAGTGCAACACCGACTGCATGTGGCACTTGCGTTGTAACAGGCGAAGAACCTGTGATAATTCGGTTTTTCTTCTGACCAAAGTGTCCTGGCATTTGGCGGCCACCTGAGTTCGGGTCTTCTGCCTTCGCAAATGCAGATAACATTAAATCCTTTGTTGTCATGCCAAAATGGAGCACAACCCCCATATCACGGTAATACGGTGCAATATAATCCTTTGTATGATCCAGTGCAAATGCCGCGCCTACTTGTGCGGCCTCTTGTCCTTGACACGAAATAACAAACGGAATTTTGCCCGCCCGGTTTAGTAACCACATACGCTCATCGATACGACGCGCTAGTAGCATCGTTTCATACATCTTCATAACATCTTCATCGGTTAATCCTAGTTGCTCATGTGTTAATTGATTTTCTGTCATGAAACAAACCCCCAATCGCCTTAAAGAATAGTAATATCAATTATGCCCCGGCATAATTGCGTCCGGATTCGGCTTTGCGCTCGCGCAAAGAACTCCCTTACGAATCCGTGACATCCGCCGGAGGCATTGGACCAACATGAAGTTGGTCACTTAGGTGTTGCCGCACGATGCGGCGTTCTTAGCCTAAGTCCCTCCATTCAGCCGGTGTGCAAACACCTGCTGAAAGAAGTTAAAAATGGATGGCCTTGCCATCAATCGCTAATGCCACTTCCCCCATAATCTCACTTAAACTCGGATGCAAATGCACCATTTGGCCAACTTCCCACGGTGAGGCATTTAAAAAGATGCCGAGTGCTGCTTCAGAAATTAAATCCGTCGCATGCGGTCCAATTAAATGGACACCGACAACGTCATTCGACAATTCGTCAGCAATCACTTTAACAAAGCCCTCTGGTTCTCCGTATACAATCGCTTTCCCTATTGCTTTAAATGGGAAGGTTGCTGTTTTCACCTGATAGCCATGGCTTCGTGCCTCTGCTTCTGTTAAGCCCACGCTCGCTACTTCTGGATGACTATAGACACCGCGTGCAATATTGGCATAATGCATCGGTATCGAAAGCTCACCTGCAATGTGTTCCACCGCTTGAATGCCTTCATGCGACGCAACATGTGCAAGCTGCATGCCACCAATGACATCACCAATCGCATAAATATGACTTTCTTTCGTTTGGTAGCATTCGTTTACTAAAACCGCACCTTTTTCGAGCTCAATTTCTGTATTTTCAATGCCTATATTTTCCGTATTCGCTACACGGCCTACAGATAACAGGAGTGCTTGTGCTTCAACCGTTGAATCTTTCAGCGGAATCGTGACTTGTTCTGACACTTCGATCGCTGCAGGGTCTAGCTCGATGTTAAAATGCACCTTCACACCGCGCTTTGTTAATTGTTTATACATTTCCTCAGAAATCGCCACGTCCTCTGTAGGTAATAAAAGATCACCCAATTCTAAAATAGTTACCTCGACATCAAAATCAGTTAGCATGGATGCCCATTCGACACCGATTACCCCACCGCCAATAATTACTACGGATTTGGGAAGCTCTTCGATTGTTAAAAATTCATCCGATGTAAACACTTTCTCACCGTCTACTTTTAACCCTGGCAGATGGCGCGGTCTTGAACCTGTTGCAAGGATGACATTTTTCGGAATGAGCATTTCATTTTCCGAACCATCCTGCATCTCGACAGATATCGTTCCAGGCATCGGTGAAAATATTGAAGGTCCTAAAATGCGACCAAATCCTTCATACACATCAATTTTGCCCTTTTTCATTAAATGCTGAACACCTTTATAAAGCTGATCGACAACAAGTGCTTTTCGCTCTTGCACACGACTAAAGTCAAATGTTATCCCTTCTACCTCAATGCCAAAATCCAATGCCTTTTTCGTTTGGGCGTATACTTCTGCACTACGCAGCAAGGCTTTTGTCGGAATACAGCCTGCATGTAGACACGTACCACCGAGCTTATTCTTTTCAACAATTGCTGTTTTTAAGCCCAGCTGTGATGCGCGAATTGCGGCCACATAGCCACCTGTTCCCCCACCTAAAATCACTACATCATATTCCTTTGCCATGTGCGACACCCCTTTTTTGAATTAAGCCCTTTTAGCGACCGTTTAAAATACTTTTTTCGTTTTGAATGAATGTACTACGTGATTTTGCTACACGTGCGATACGCTCTTCTGCTAAATGATTGGCAGCTAAGTATGTCGGAATATCTTGTTCTTTTGAAATAGCGAAAATCTTTTCTAAGCTTGTGTAAATTGTTCCAACACGCTTCATCGCACGGTCACGGTTGTAGCCATATAATTCGTCTGCCACGTTAATAACGCCACCCGCATTAATTACATAATCTGGTGCATATACGATACCCATTTCATGTAAAACTTTACCATGTTTCGATTCCGCTAATTGGTTATTAGCAGATCCTGCGATTACTTTCGCTTTTAGTTTTGGAATCGTCGTATCATTGATAATTGCACCTAATGCACACGGTGCGAAAATGTCGACATCTTGTTCATAAATTTCGTCTGGTAATACAGCCTCTGCACCAAAATCATTCACAACACGGTCAATTGCGGCTTGGTTAATGTCTGTCACAATTAGGCGTGCCCCTTCTTTATGTAAGTACTCACATAACGTATAGGCTACATTTCCAAGTCCTTGTACCGCGATTGTACGCCCACCTAAGTTATCATCGCCAAACGCTTCTTTAGCGGCTGCTTTCATCCCTAGAAATACACCATATGCTGTTACAGGTGATGGATTGCCTGAGCTACCGAATGCTGGCGAAATCCCTGTTACATAGTTCGTCTCTTCATGAATTAAATCCATATCCGCTACTGTTGTTCCTACATCTTCTGCTGTAATGTAGCGCCCATTTAAACCTTGAATAAAGCGCCCTAACGCACGGAACATTTCTTCGTTTTTATCGTTGAATGGGTCCCCGATAATTACCGTTTTCCCGCCACCTAAGTTTAAGCCGGCTGCTGCATTTTTATAAGTCATGCCTCGAGCTAGTCGAAGTGCATCTTCAATTGCGTCTTCCTCAGAAGCATACGTCCACATACGTGATCCGCCTAGTGCTGGCCCTAATGTTGTATCATGTATCGCGATAACTGCTTTTAATCCTGACGCCTCATCTTGGCAAAAAACTAATTGCTCGTAATCATATTTTTGCATATACTTGAAAATTTCCATAACACCCTACTCCTCCAATCCGAGAAAGCGCTTACTTTCTCGACTATTAAATTTTATTCTGCTTTGCGTTTACAAAAAACTAGTTTGTGAATATTTTTTGTCTATAAATTTACAATACTTTCAAAGTCATAATGTTGCAACTATTTCTCGCCAATTTGATTTAAGTTCGAAAATTCAGAAAAATAAATCACCCATTCTATTGCTAGCTGTGGCTAATTTAACGAATACACACCGTATTTATTATTCTAATAAAATGAAGTGTCGCAGATTCGTCATATTGTCGTATTCAATTACCATCTTTTTTTGTATACAATTGACAGTAATTATTGATATTGTAAAATTAACGGTAATGGTAGTGGAGGGATTTTAAATGGCACGAATGGCCGCTTTTATCATACTTGTAATTCCTGGAATTATGATGGCTGCAGGTATTAAATTTATGCGTGATACACTTTTTGGAATTTTGATTGCACCTTTCCCGTGGATTTGGTTGCAATTTGTTGTTGGGGTAATTTTCTTTGCTGTAGCCTTTTTATTTTTTGCAGGGTTCCTTCTCCATCGCGATCGCAAGCGTGGCAAAGTTGCAGAACGTTGGCAAAAGTAGTTAATTACATAGCCTTTCGTTCGACACATATAAAAAGACGTCTATGAAATTTCCATAGACGTCTTTTTTAATTGATTTGTTGTGCTTTTGACACTTTATCAGGATAATCTGTAATCCACCCCAAAACAGTTGGATGCGGGTTTTTAATAAAGCCTTCGCTTCCTGTCACACCATAAAAGCGTATTCCTACTTGCGCCTCATCACAGTACTTCAAATATTGACGCTTATAATATTTCTTATGGGCGTGAATCACATCAAAATAATGATACTCATTAATAGCTGCCCAGTTAAATTTTTTCGTCACAATATAAGCCGTTTCGAATTCCGGGCGTTCTTCCTTTACAATCATCAGTAATCGATCAAAAAATGATGAAAAATGACTGTTATTTGGAACGCGGATTGTCTTTAAAAATTGGCGAAACGACTGCTCATTAAATAACAAAGACTCTTTTAACTCAATATTCAGCGGTATTTGTTCTTCAATCGCCCAATCTAATACTTCTTGAAGCGTTACAATCTGGTGGCGGTAGAAAATGCGCTGTAAACGCGAACCTAATTTAAAACTTTTAAGCTCTTCAAGCGAGCAATCCGCTACATTACGTCTTTTTCCTACCAGCCTGGTTAAATCCAAATCATGAAAGACAACAAGTACACCATCTTTCGAAAACTGGACGTCTAATTCAATACCGTCTACCCCTATAGCTTTCGCTTTTTTAAACGCAAGCATTGTATTTTCAACACAAGACTTAGAAACGCCACGATGTGCAAAGATTGGAATCGTTTTCATTAAACGTTTAACTCTCCAAACTCTAGCAAGAACCGACCATTTGTCGTACGCGATAGAATTGTCGACTTTTTACCTATTTGCAGATATGTACCTGGATAAGCTTCAATTGTAACATTGATTTCCTCTTTACCTACACTACGTAAATCACTCATCAATTGTTTAATTTCACGGTCCAAACTTGCTGCAGATTCTTTATTTGATGCGAGCTTCTGCTTCGTTTGTTCGAATGCAGCAATTTGAGGCTTCGTTAAATTATGGACAATTGGTAAAATACGATTTACTTGTGCTTCTAACTGCAAAATATCTTCTTGCATTGATTTTAAGAGCGCAGCCTTTGACTGAATTAATTCGAGACCATCCGCTTTATTTACGCTATTAATAATCAATTCGGTACGGCGCTCAAGGCGGTTCCCTGTAATGGCAGATACAATTGCACTTTTGGCAATCGCAGTACCTCCTATAATTTTACCTTTTCGTTTATCTACTAAAATAGAGTGCGCACGAATATTGGAGCCTAATGAATAAAACCCAATATTTACGTCGCCACCTGCAACTAAATTAGCTTCATTCACGTGCTTTACGAAAATACTTCCGCCTGCTTCCACTCGCGTTTCACCTAAACCGAAAATACCGCCTCTAATGAAGACATCGCCATCGATTGATTTAATTAATTTTGCACCAGAAACACCTTCTGGGCCTTCAATCGATATATCTCCTTTTGCAATAACTGAAAAGCCAGCTTGTACTGTCCCACGAATTGAAATCGAACCATTAAAGTCAATGTTACCGGTTTCAACCCCAACATCACCGTTAACCGGTAAATGATGATTTACACCAACCATCCCTTTGTAATCTTCTAGTACACCACTTATTTTTGAACGAATTACGGTTTTTCCATCTTCTTCAATTTCATAAGCAGACTTGCGATCATATTTCAGTGGAATATCACGGCCACGTTGAGCAACTACTACTTCACCATGAACATTTGTACCTGGTGTTCCTGCCTGAGCGTGAATTTTCTCACCAAGCCATGCACCCTCATCAATTTCATAGATAAAATTCATATCATAATAGTCTGCTTTTCCATCTTCGCGAATAACTGGCTTACGTTCCGGAACTTCTAAGTAGGATATTTTTGCATCATCGCCTTTAACAGGTGGTGTTCCTTGCGCGATTAAAATCGCCTTGCCACTGACAACTGTTTCAAGCTTAATGTCCTGAATTCCATGAACAATTTTATGCTGTTTTAGCAATGCCAATACATTTTGTTGGAATTTTTGCGAATTTGAGCGAATATCGTCTAATGTTTCATAAACAAACAATGAGGCAGACATTTTATCGCGTGAAACTTCTACGGTAACTGGAGGTAACCAGATTCCAATTTCAACTGGTTTTGGTGTAATTTCATTCAAAACTTGTTTCAGTACTGCAAAATTCGTAAGTTTAATGCGAGGATTAAGGCGCACAATCGTATCAAAATCTTTTAACATAAAGCCGATTTGAACGGTCTTTACATATACCTTACCATCTTTTTCTGATACTTCGAAAAATTGATTCTCAAAAATAACCACGCAAATCCCCTCCCATACAATATCTCTAGTATATACAAATTTTAGAATTTTGTTTAGTTAAATATTGCAGGAATATATTGATTTTTGTCTAAATTTTAAAAATACTTCAAAAGTAGCATTAATTTATGGAAAATCAATCTCAATTTACACATTTAATAAATCATGGTATTTTACTAAATTATAATAAATCTCCGATATATCCATATAAATAACTCTCATCTTTCGTCTCTAATGCAGTTAAAGTCTTTTTTATTAATAATGTCCAATTCAATTGACTCATTTAAAATTTGGTTTTCTAATGGGTTAAAAATAGATGACATTTTGACATTTCCATGACGTTTTCTGCAAAAAAAAAGAGTGCCTAGTATTTACTAGGCACGAAAGAGAATAATATGGCTCTAATCATATCATTCTAAGAAAGGAGGTAAAAACTAAAAATAAGAAATGTCTTACTAAAGTCATAATACCCTTAAGATAGAAAGTTAAACGTTTTTCCCAAAAATTTGTCGTTAACTCGCGACCATCTCAATGCGAATCTTGTCAGCGATCATTGCAATGAATTCTGAATTCGTTGGTTTTGATTTCATATGGTGAACGGTGTAACCGAACAACTCTGAAATGTTTTCATAGCTACCGCGGTTCCACGCCACTTCAATGGCATGTCTAATGGCACGTTCTACACGAGATGCCGTTGTGTTAAATTTTTTTGCGATTTCTGGATAAAGAATTTTTGTTACAGAACTTAATAATTCAATATCATGATAAACCATTTGAATGGCTTCACGTAAATACGCATATCCTTTTATATGTGCAGGGACACCAATTTCTTTGATAATCGAAGTAATCGTCGAATCGAGCTGGCGCTGATCAATTTTTGCCCCAGTATTTGTTGTCATTGTTTGTGGGCGCTTGTCCAAATCAAATTTTTTGTTCGCACAATGCAATATCTTTTGCACAAGCTGATCAAATTCAAATGGCTTTAACATGAAGTACGATGCACCGAAATTAACAGCTTGCTTCATGACATCTTCTTGTCCAAAGGCCGTTAGCATAATTACCTGTGTCTGCTGATGACGTTCATTATTGTACATTGCCTCAAGTACAGCAAGACCATCTAAATGTGGCATAATGATATCTAATAACAAGACATCAACCGTATGCTCTTCTAACATTTTAATGCACATTTTTCCGTTAGATGCCGTAGCAACCACTTCAATTTGCGGATGATTTGTAAAATACATTTCCATCATTTTCACCAATTCACGATTATCATCAACAATCGCAATTTTCACCTTTGTCAAACAAAATCCCCCTTTAAATTTGTTATACTCACACATGCTTCACTCTTTTGACATAATAGAACGACTGACTATTCATTTCATATTAAGTGCCTAAACATTTGTCCGCGTGTTTTTTACGTTTTATTTATGTTTTGACATTTAAAGAAGTTTCGACATAATTATTATAATTCCTTTAAGATTTCCAAAAATGAGTACCAAGTATTATCTTTTCTATTAAATTCGACATGGAATTATATACCTCTACATTTGTCGAATTTTCATTATGTACTATTTTATTCATAAAAACAGAAAAAGACTATACTTTTCTACAAAGTATAGTCAAATAGTTCTTAATTAGGGCTTTTTTTCAGCATTTCGATAATAAGAATCCCAGCACCTTTTGTCGGTTGTTCGACAAACATATGGGTGATGGCTCCGACAAATTGATTATTTTGGATAATCGGACTCCCACTCATTCCCTGAACGATCCCACCGGTTTCCTGGATTAGTCGTTTATCTGACACATGAAACGTAAACGTCGTATCTGAAATCTCATCAATTTCGATATCAAACGTTTCAATCTTCTCCCCATCGATTGCTGTTAATATTTGCGCTTTGCCCTTCTTTAATTGCCCTTTATGCATAATTTCTAGCGGCTGATGCAAACTGTCTAGTAAAGTCTGCTCCCAATCGCCAAAAATCCCATAAAGTTCATTGCTGCTAACATTTCCCAATGGCATTGTTTCTTTATCAACAATGGATACCTTGTAGCCTGGCTGACCTGGTGTACTTTTTTTCACTTGCGAAATTGATGCTTCAAAAATAGCACCGCTCTGGAATGCAGGTGGTCGCTTTAATACAGAATCAATTATTTGGTGCCCTAACGCACCGTATTCGAGTGTTTCCGGATCGATATAGGTCAAAGTCCCGACACCATCTGTTGCATCTTTTACAAATGGTTTTAAACGCTGTAATTGACGACTGCTCACGCTAATTTCACGCTCGGAGTTTTTATTTTCAATCGTCACTTTAGCTTGGTCTTCATTAAATAATTGATTCAAATTTGTTACAGGTTTCCCGTTTATTTTGATAATTCGTTCTCCCTGCTTCAACCAGTCACCTGATTCCAGTAACAGATCGTGCGATACATACACATAAGGCATTTCGAGTTGAACACCAATAGAATGCCCCATTGGAATAAGCTGTTTCGCGCTTACTTGTAACGGAATACAAACCAAAAAAAGTAGCACAACAACGCACCATTTCGCCCTCATAACTCACCTCCTCATACCGTTACTATGTGGAGCTTTCGAAGAGTTATGAACGGAAAAATTTTGTTCGAATAGTAATAAAAAAATGAAAAGCGAGGCAGTTCGCCAATCAAACTCCTCGCCTTGGTTATTTCATTCCATCTTTACGTTCATTTGCCATTTGTAATAATTCTGAAGCATGCTGCAATGTTAAATCAGTAATTTCTGCCCCACTCATCATACGGCTTATTTCTTCAATACGTTCATCTCGCTCCATTTCAGTAATCGTTGTAAATGTCCGGTCATGCTCTACTTGCTTTTTAATGTAGTATTGATGATCAGCCATTGCCGCTACTTGTGGTAAATGCGAAATACATAACACTTGTGAATTAATCGAAATGGCTGCAATTTTTTCAGCAATCGCCTGAGCGACGCGGCCACTCACACCTGTATCAACTTCATCAAAAATAATTGACGTAATGCCATTTGCTGAAGAGAAAATGGTTTTAAGAGCAAGCATCATACGAGAAAGCTCACCACCCGAGGCAACTTTTGGCAGCGACTTAGGTGGTTCTCCTACATTTGTTGAAATATAGAAGGCCACGTAATCTTTACCGTGTGCATCAAAATGTCTAAGCTCTTCAAAATTCACAATAAATTGCGCTTTTTCCATATGTAACATGCGCAATTCATTCATAATCGCTTCACTTAACTGTAAAGCGTTTTGTTTACGAATTTTTGTTAACTCTACCGCTAGTTTATTGAGGTCAGTTTCCATTCGTGCTAATAATTGCTCATTTTGTTGCATCGCCTCATCGCGATTTAGCAACTGGCTTAGCTCTTCTTCGATTTTTTCATAGTAGGCTAAAATTTCTTCAACGGTCGTGCCGTATTTACGTTTCATATTTTGGTATAATGCGAGACGCTGCTCTACTTCATTGAGACGCTCCGCATCATATTCTAAATCATCAAGCGCATTTTTCACTTGGTACGCCGCATCTTGAAGTGCATAAAAGCTTGATGTGACCGATTCTGATGACTCTTTAAACATTGTGTCTAATCGGACAATATCTTCAAGGGCATTCATGGCATTCCCTATGTAATCTAAGCCATTGCCCTCGCCTGAAATCGCTTCGTATGCCATATTGGCACGTTCGAAAATTTTATGGAAATTCATTAAGCGAATACGTTCTTCAGATAATGCTTCTTCTTCATCAACACTCAGTGCTGCCTGTTCAAGCTCTTGAATTTGAAATTGGTACAAATCAATTCGCTGCGCCGCACGCTGCTCATCAATACTTATTTCAGCGAATTCTCGTTTTAATTGACGGTAGGTTTCATAAGCTTCGTCATATTCCGCCTTTAAATCCTTTAAATCGTGCTGCGCAAAGTGATCGAGTAAGTGAATATGAAACTTTTCATCCATTAATTCTTGGTTCTCATGTTGCCCGTGAATATCAATCAAACTACCACCGATTTCGCGCAATACAGAAAGTGGTACAAGTTTACCGTTTACACGACAAATACTTTTTCCAGAATCATTTAAGTCCCGGCGTAAAATAATGGTGCCTTCTTCTGCTTCAATTCCATGCTGTTCTAATTTTAAATAGATTGGGTGATGATCACTCGTCACTTCAAAAAGGCCACCAAGCTCTGCCTTTTTTTCACCATGACGAATAAACTCTGTCGAGCCACGCCCACCGGCTAAAATATTTACAGCATCAATAATAATCGATTTACCCGCACCAGTTTCCCCTGTTAGCACGGTTAAGCCTTCTGAAAAACTTACGGTTAAATCATCAATAATTGCAAAGTTTCGAATGCTAAGTTCTTTTAACAAACGTTTCCACCTCGGTTTATAGCATATCTAATAAGCGATTTTTAATTTCTTCACGATCATTTTCTGTACGACACAAGATTAAAATCGTATCGTCTCCACAAATTGTCCCTAGTACCTCTGTCCAATCTAAATGGTCTAATAATGAACCGATTGCATTGGCATTACCAGGTAACGTTTTCATCACTAAAAAGTGTGATGCACCGTCCATTGACACAAATGCGTCTGCAAGTAAACGGTGTAATTTTTGAATCGGGTTAAAGCGTTGATCGGCTGGTAGACTGTATTTATAGCGGCCGTCTTGAAGAGGTACCTTCACTAAATGTAACTCTTTAATATCACGTGATACTGTTGCTTGCGTAACGTTGTAGCCCGCATTTTTAAGCTGTTCGACTAATTCGTCTTGCGTTTCGATTTCATTATTTGTGATAATATCGCGAATGCGAATATGGCGTTGTCCTTTGTTCACAAAAGTCACCTCGTTAAATTTTTTTGAGAATCTATGTATATTTACACTACCATTTGCATAAAAAAAATTCAAGAAAAACCCGTACATATGTTCAAAAATACCATCATGACAACTATGATGAAATTCACTTCCCCACTCATTTTACAAAAATTTCATCTCTACATTAATGTAAATGATTGCATTTATGAATAAATTATTTGGCAAATAATTTCCTTAAAAATAAAAAACGCAAAACAAAGAGTGCTCTTCATTTTGCGTCTTTCATTATTTTAATTGAGTATGCGCTTCTTTTACAAGGCGATCGAAATCTGTAAATGCCGCTACTTCTTCTCCTGCATGTGGGTTGTAGAGATGGAATAAAAACTCAATATTCCCCTCGCCACCTGTAATTGGTGAGAATGATGCGTCTTTTACTACGAAGCCTACTTGCGTTGCCATTTTTGCCGTTTCTTCTAACACTGCTAAATGGACTTTCGGCTCGCGTACGATGCCTTTTTTCCCTACGTTTTCACGACCCGCTTCAAATTGAGGCTTCACAAGTGCCATGACATCTCCACCAGGCATTAATACCGTTTTAAGTACAGGTAAAATTAATGACAGCGAAATAAATGACACATCGATTGTCGCGAAATCTGGTAAACCTTCGACTAGGTCTTCCGGTTTTGTATAACGGAAATTGGTTTTCTCCATTACCGTTACACGCTCGTCTGAACGAATTTTCCAAGCTAATTGATTAGAACCAACATCTAATGCGTAGCAATGACGTGCGCCGTTTTGTAAGGCACAGTCTGTAAAGCCGCCCGTAGATGAACCGATATCTAGCATAAGCTTGCCATCAACAGACATGTCGAAAATTTGTAGTGCTTTTTCTAGCTTTAAGCCACCACGAGAAACATATTTTATATCTGAACCTTTTACTTGTAGTGGTGCATCAACAGCAATTTTTTCGCCCGGTTTATCGATGCGAATTTCGTTTGAAAATACTAAGCCTGCCATAATCGAGCGCTTCGCTTTTTCACGCGTTTCGCATAAGCCGCGCTCTACAAGTAATACGTCCACACGTTCTTTTGGTTGTTTTGTTGTCATAACTTATTTAAACCCTACCTGACTGTTTATTCGGTACAAGCTGTGTGATGCGTTTTACCGCTTCGTCAGCTGTTACATGTATTTCTGCAAGTAATAGGTCTACTTCACCGTGCTCGATAAACTCATCTGGAATGCCGATACGGTCTAATTGAATGTTGCGGTAACCATTGTCAAACGCAAACTCTAATACTCCGCTACCAAAACCACCTTGAAGCATTGATTCTTCAATCGTTAAAATTGGTAGCTCTGCTTTCATGATATCATGCAGCATTGCTTCGTCCATCGGTTTAATGAAACGCGCATTTACTACGCGTACAGAAACCCCTTGCTCCGCTAGCTTCTCAGCTGCTTCAAGCGCCATACCAATCGTTGTACCGAACGTTAAAATAACCGCGTCTGACCCCTCACGTAACACTTCCCATGAGCCAATTGGTAAAGCTTTCATTTCTGCATCCATCTCTACGCCTAACCCGTTTCCTCGTGGGTAACGCATTGCGATAGGACCGTCATCATATGCAAGTGCTGTTTTCACCATATGTTGGCCTTCGTTTTCATCTTTTGGCATCATTAATACCAAGTTCGGAATGTGACGAAGGAATGAAATATCAAATACCCCTTGATGCGTTTCACCATCCGCGCCAACAAGTCCTGCACGGTCAATCCCGATGAAAACATTTAGCTTTGGACGTGCGATATCATGTAAGACTTGGTCATACGCACGTTGTAGAAATGTTGAATAGATCGCTAAAAATGGCTTCATGTTTTGTGTTGCAAGACCTGCTGCCATTGTTGTCGCGTGCTGTTCGGCAATCCCTACATCAAAGAAACGGTTCGGGAAATCTTTTTTAATCCCTTCAAGCTTCGAACCAACAGGCATCGCCGGTGTGATTGTTGCGATACGCTCGTCTTCTACCATGCATTTGCGTACTGATTCAGCAACTAAACTACTCCAAGCTGGACCTTTTGCCGCTGATTTCACAAAGGCACCTGTTTCCATTTTGTAAGGACCTGTCCCATGCCACGTACCGACTGTGTCGTCTTCTGCAGGCTTGTATCCCTTACCTTTTTTCGTTAAGACATGCACAAGTACAGGACCATTTACTTTTTTTGCATATTCTAATGTTTTTTCTAGTGATTCAAAGTCATGCCCATCGATAGGACCTAAATATTTGAAACCCATTTCCTCAAAAAATACACCTGAAACAACTAAATATTTTAAGCTATCTTTTACACGTTCAGCGGTTGCAGCTAACTTGTCGCCAACCATTGGAATTTTAAGCATTAATGATTCTAAGTCTTCTTTTGCACGTGAATATTCCTTCGCTGTACGTAAACGACCTAAAACGTCATGTAATGCGCCAACATTTGGTGCAATCGACATTTCATTATCGTTTAAAATGACAATCATATTTGTTTTTTCATGACCAATATGATTGATTGCTTCAAGCGCCATACCACCTGTTAACGCACCATCACCAATAACTGGCACAACAAAATTTTTGTCGCCTTTAATATCGCGAGCTGCTGCCATACCCATCGCAGCGGATAAAGACGTTGAACTATGTCCTGTTTCCCACATATCATGTTCACTTTCAACAAGTTTTGGGAAACCACAAAGCCCTTTAAATTGACGTAACGTATCAAATTGATCCGCACGACCTGTTAAAATTTTATGGACATACGCTTGATGTCCAACATCCCATAAAAATTTATCCTTTGGACTGTTAAAAGCTTTATGCAAGGCAATCGTTAGCTCGACAACACCTAGGTTTGGACCAATATGACCACCTGTTTTCGAGCATTTCTCGATTAGAAAGGCACGGATATCCCCAGCTAGTGCCTCAAGTTGCTTTTTATTCAAGTCTTTTAAAAAGGATGGACTAGAAATTTTAGTTAAATCCATCTCTACACGCACCTTTTCATCAGTTTATTCACTGCTGTGATTTTTCTCTTAGTGTTTTCACGTTATCTCTTGATTTCAAACACTTTCAACAAAAGTAACATACCTTTCGCACTTTTGTTTATTATAACAATGTTCTTACACAAGACAAAAGTTTAACACACTTTTAGTTACTACGTCTCACAATATATTGGGCAAATTGTTGTAATAATGTTGTTTCGATACTCACTTTTTGTAATGCTTCGATTGCGAAATTGTAATGCTCATTTAATTTTTGCTTCGCTCCATCTAATGTAAGTAGTGCAGGGTATGTACTTTTTTCTGCTGCGACATCTTTACCTGCTGTTTTCCCTAACTCTTCAGATGTACCCTCAATATCTAAAATATCATCTTGAATTTGGAATGCGAGCCCAATGTGATGTGCATACGCGACTAATGCTTTACGGTCTTCTTCGCTTGCCCCAGCAAGTACAGCACCAGACTCGATGCTAAAGCGTAACAGTGCACCTGTTTTGTTGACATGCACCGTTTCAAGCTCTTGTATATTCAGTAGACGTTGTTCGCCGTCCATATCTAAAATTTGGCCACCTACCATGCCCTCAGCTCCTGCTCCGACACTTAATAGATTGATTAGCTCTAGTTTTTGCTCGGCTGTTACGTTCTCAAGTCGCGCTACAACTCCAAACGCTAATGTGTTTAACGCATCTCCTGCTAGTGTTGCAAGTGCCTCACCATATACGACATGGTTTGTCGGCTTACCACGACGAAGTTCATCGTCGTCCATGCATGGAAGATCATCATGAATTAATGAATACGTATGGATCATTTCCACAGCTGAACCCACAACTAAACTTGCTGCAAGTGGCTTCTTATACATTTCACAAACAGCGACTACAAAGAGTGGACGAATGCGTTTGCCCCCTGCTTTTAAAGAATACAGCATCGATTCCTTTAAATGTGCAGGTGCTTCAATTTTTTCGACTAAATCATACAGTGTCGTTTCGATTTCAGGTAATTGTACTTCAATAAATTGCTTTAATGTCGTTTCCATGCCCTATTCTCCATTTCCTTGTTGGAACGGTTGCTTTTCCCCATCTTCTCCAACGATTGAAATTAACTGTTGTTCTGCATTTTGTAGTGTGTCATGGCAAAGCTTTGACAGCTCCATCCCTTTTTTATAAAGATCGATGGCTTGTTCTAATGGCACATCGCCTTGCTCTAGCTTACGCACGACTTCTTCTAGTTCCGTCATGGCTGTTGCAAATGTTGGTTTTGTCATTTTGCTTTCCCTTCCTTCTGTACATGTGTCTTGATAATTTTCGCTTCAGCAAAACCATCTTGGAATGTCATATTGACAACATCCCCTTTTTCCAACTCATGTACTGATTTTACTACGTTTTCATCTTTATATGCTACGCTAAACCCTTTACTCATTAAGTTTAGTGGGTTTAACGCCTCTAGCATGCGCAATTGATTTTGAAACGCTAATTGGTTTTGCGCGAATGTTTGTTTCATTGTGCGATGCAATTGATTATTTGTGTGCATTAGTTGCTGTTTCGCTGCATGTAATTGATGCTTCGGCGAATACTGTTTCAGTTTGCTATCGATTTTCTGTAATGCCGTTTGCTGATTTAACATAAAAAGCTTCGTTGCATTTTGCAAACTTGTGTCAACTTGTGCGAGCCTTTCTATAAAAGGACGATATAATCGCTCAGGTGTTGCAAGTGGATACGAATTTTGTAATTTTGTTAAACGCGTTCGCTCAAAATTCAAGCGGGACGTCATCACTTGGTGCATAAATGTTTGCCTTTGCAGGAGTTGACCAATCAGCTCCTGCTGGTTTGGTACCGCTAATTCTGCAGCTGCAGTAGGTGTTGGTGCGCGTAAATCCGCAACGAAATCGGCAATTGTTGTATCGGTTTCATGCCCGACCGCGCTAATAATCGGAATACGGCTTTCAAAAATCGCCCGTGCGACAATTTCTTCATTAAATGCCCATAAATCCTCAATCGAACCACCACCACGCCCAACGATTAATACATCACAAAGCGCCTGATGATTGGCTAAATAAATATTTTCTGTAATATTCGCCGCCGCACCTGCTCCTTGCACAAGCGTTGGATAGATTAAAATCTCCGCTTGTGGGTAACGACGGTTAATTGTCGTACATATATCACGAATTGCCGCACCTGTTGTCGCGGTTAATACACCAATCGTTTTTGGGTACTGCGGGATTGGTTGTTTTAGATTCGGATTAAATAAACCTTCTTTTTGTAAGCGCTCTTTTAATTGGTTAAAGGCAACAAACAACCCACCAATTCCGTCTGGCTCCATCGTTTGTGCGTACAATTGATAAGCGCCACTCGCTTCATACACATTGACATCCCCACGAATAAACACTTTCATGCCTTCCTCGGGTTTGAACGTTAATTTGGTTGCTTGATTACGAAACATAGTTGCGTTAATGCGCGAGCTATCGTCCTTTAACGTAAAATAAATATGGCCAGAGCTATGAATTTTTACGTTGGATAGTTCCCCGGTTACATAAACATCACGTAAATGCGGATCGGCGTCAAATTTTCGTTTTATATATTTCGTTAAGGCTTTAACTGATAAATAGTTAGAAGACATGTGCGCATCACTCCTTACGTGTCGTAAATTAATGTTTTTATAAGCTAAAAATCACGATTTTGATCTACATCAAAATCGTGATTTTTGAAGTTAGATTATTTCGCTTTACGTTCTAACTCTTTTTCAGCTGCTTGTACGGTGTTTTCTAATAACATGGTAATTGTCATTGGCCCAACGCCACCTGGCACTGGTGTAATATGTGAAGCAAGTTCACTCACTTCACCAAAGTTTACATCGCCAACAAGCTTGTTGTTTTCGTCACGGTTAATCCCGACATCAATGACAACGGCACCTGCTTTCACGTGCTCTTTTGTAATGAAGTTTGGACGACCTACAGCAGCGATTAAAATATCCGCTTGCTTTGTGAATGATGGTAAATCTGGTGTTTTTGAGTGTGTATATGTAACGGTTGCATCTTTTTGCAGTAACAGTTGTCCCATTGGTTTACCCACAATGTGGCTACGTCCAACGATAACAGCGTGCTTTCCTGCAACGTCGATTCCTGAGTGTTCTAATAATTTCATGACCCCATAAGGTGTACATGGCAAGTATGTATCTTGTCCTAGCATCATTTTCCCTACACTTACTGGTGAGAAACCGTCCACGTCTTTTTCCGGAGAAATTGCTTGGATCACTTCATCTTCATTAATGTGTTTTGGTAATGGGAGCTGTACAAGGATACCGTGAATATCACTGCGCGTGTTTAATTCACGAATTTGATGTAGTAAATCTTGTTCTGAAATATCTTCTGGTAATTTTATTAACTCTGAGAACATGCCGATTTGCTCACAAGACTTTTGCTTGTTTGCTACGTATGTTTTTGAAGCTGGGTTTTCACCCACTAAAATAACTGCTAAGCCTGGTGTTACACCATTTGCTTTTAAAGATGCTACACGAGTTGCGACTGCCCCTCGAATTTCTTGACCGATTTCTTTACCATTAATAATTACACTTGACATGTTGTTACTCCTTCCAGTGATCACGACAATGTGGAAGGCTGTCATCCATTGAAAATCAGATACGTATGCAGTTTGCGATGGTGACAACCGTTCCAACTAAATCTTTATATATTGTAAATCTTTATAGACTGTAATACATTGATTTTTATTGCTCAGTAAATTTCGAAAGTACACCATTGACGAATTTGCTTGATTTTTCATCACCATACGTTTTGCAAAGCTCGATTGCCTCGTTCATTACAACTCGGTTTGGTGTGTCTTCTTCATGCAGTAATTCGTACACTGCTAAACGTAAAACCGTTCTCTCAATTTTAGGTAGACGGCTAAGCGTCCAGTTTTCTAAATTTTGTTCTAGCGCTGCGTCAATTTCCACTAGGTTTTCAGTTGTCCCACGAACTAATTTGTTTAAATAAGCATCTGACTCTTGTTCTTCCTCTAGAACGTGGCCAATCGCTTCTTCAAACGAAAGTTCTGTGCTGTCTAACTGAAACAAAGCTTGGAACGCTTTTTGGCGCGCTTCAGATCGTTTCATCACTATTAAAGCTCTCCTTCGTAAGTAGCATTAGTTCCTATCATAGCATATTTTCGTTGTCGTAGCACAGTTTGCACGAAAAATTTTAGCCACTAAATAAGAATTGGTTTTTCTGCTATAAAAAGCAGTCATTTGCGATAAAAATGCGTCATGTTTGAAATTGTCGCACATCTCAAATGATTGGTATTTAAATTTCCCCACATAAAAACGACCTCTCAAACAAGAGATCGTTTTCATGTAACCTATTTTGTCTCGATGAATTAATTATTTTGAAGCGGGATCACAATCGTACCTGTTTCGCGCTTCCCATCAGTTGTTTCAGGAAATTCGAATAGGTACGTAATTTCAGTTGCTTTTTCTTTTAAGACAACAAATTGAAATTGGCGTACATTGTGTAGGAAATATTTAATGTCTTGCATCGCCATTAGTTCTCCTGCTGCCTCGTAATGAGCTAACGCTTGTTCGAAATACGTGTTAATTAACTGCATATCTTGCTCGTTCGCAATGCGAATAAAATCTTTACTCATAATGTCCAAAACTCCTCAACTAGATTGCGTTTATTATAGCATAAAAGTGATTAGACATTAACGTGCTTTGCATTTATTTAAACACCTGAGCTGCTTTAACTGCTTTTTTCCAGCCTTCGAATAATTGCTCACGCTTTTCTTCGTCCATTTTCGGTTCGAACTTTCGATCCAACTGCCAATGCTTTTGGACTTCCTCAAGATTCTCCCAAAAACCAACTGCTAACCCCGCTAAATAAGCTGCCCCAAGTGCCGTTGTTTCGTTAACGGCTGGGCGTTCCACTGGCACATGTAAAATGTCTGATTGGAACTGCATTAAAAAATCATTCATGACCGCGCCACCATCCACGCGTAATGTTTTTAGGTCGATATTCGAATCAGACTCCATTGCCGTCAGCACGTCACGCGTTTGATACGCGAGTGATTCGAGTGTTGCACGGATGAAATGCTCTTTTGATGTACCGCGTGTTAAACCAAATACTGCACCGCGCACTTCACTATCCCAATACGGTGTACCCAGACCGACAAAGGCTGGCACAACATAGACCCCATCTGCATCATCGACACGGCTTGCATACGCTTCACTTTCTGATGATTTTCTAAACATTCGCAAACCATCACGTAGCCACTGAATCGCAGAACCCGCGACAAAAATACTTCCTTCAAGTGCATACGTGACTTTCCCGTCGTAGCCCCAAGCAATCGTTGTGAGGAGCCCATGTTCAGATTTAACGGCCTCTTCACCTGTATTCATCAGCATAAAGCAGCCCGTACCGTACGTATTTTTCACCATGCCCTGTTCATAGCAAGCCTGACCGAAAAGGGCAGCTTGCTGATCGCCAGCAATGCCTGCAATCGGAACTTGATGGCCAAAGAAATGCTTGCCCGCAATTTCACCGTAAATTTCCGATGATGGACGCACTTCTGGTAGCATAGAAGCTGGGACTGTTAATAGTTCCAGTAATTCCTCATCCCACTTTAATTCATGGATATTATACATAAGTGTTCGTGACGCATTTGAATAATCGGTTACATGAACGGCACCTTCTGTTAGTTGCCAAATAATCCATGTATCAATTGTTCCAAATAATAAGTCCCCGTTTTCCGCTTTTTCACGTGCGCCTTCGACATTATCTAAAATCCACTTTACCTTTGTCCCAGAAAAGTAAGCGTCAATAAGGAGCCCTGTTTTGTCACGGAATAAATCATTATGTCCCGCTTCTTTTAATTCATTACATATGTCCATCGTTTGACGAGACTGCCAAACGATTGCGTTGTAAACCGGTTCACCAGTGTTTTTATCCCACACAACGGTTGTTTCACGCTGATTCGTAATGCCAATTCCTTCGATTTGCGTTGCTTTTAAATTATTTTCTGACAGTACTTTTGCAATAACTGATAAAATCGAGCTCCAAATTTCCTTAGGATTGTGCTCTACCCATCCAGATTTCGGGAAGTATTGTTTGAATTCTTGCTGTGCCACATACGCGACATCACCTTTTTTGTTAAATAATATCGCGCGTGAACTCGTTGTTCCTTGATCTAATGCCATAATAAATTTTTCCATTAAGCTATCCCCTTTTTTGATTGTGTTATTTGTCCTCCTATTAATATCGCAGCAACTACAACTGCACAAATCCAAAACGCCAGACTATTTTCCTGTAAGAAAAACTGTTTATACACTAAAGCACCAAAAACCGCTCCGATAATTGGACCAACAATCGGTACCCATGCATACGACCAATCTGAATCACGTTTTCGTGGTATCGGCAATATAAAGTGTGCAATACGTGGGCCTAAATCGCGTGCAGGGTTAATAGCATAACCCGTTGGACCACCTAAACTCATCCCGATAGCAATAATAAGTAGACCGACAAGTATTGGATTAATCCCGTCAGCCAACACGTTTCCGCCTAGTGCTAAAATACCAAGTAACAACACAAATGTCCCTATCATCTCTGTTATAAGATTAGATAATGGGTGGCGAATTGCAGGTGCTGTTGAAAATACAGCTAGCTTCAAATCTGCATTATCAGTTTTCGCCCAGTGTGGTAAATACGCAAAGTATACAATGATTGCACCTAAAATCGCTCCTAGTAATTGTGCCAGTATATACATCGGCACCTGAGCCCATTCAAAATTACCGATCGTTGCCATTGCAATAGTCAGAGCTGGATTTAAATGTGCTCCGCTCACACCTCCCACTGCATAAGCTGCCATTGCAACCCCTAAGCCCCACGCAATAGTAATAACAACCCAACCACCATTTTCAGCTTTAGAAGATTTTAACAAAGACCCAGCGACAACTCCACCACCAAAAATAATCAAAATCATCGTTCCAATTAATTCAGCTAAAAAGGCAGACATCCAAAACCTCCTCTTTCCTTTATGTTGTGACTTGCCGTATTTCCATCTCTAATTGTTCTGTGTACTTCAACTTTTGTTCCGTTGTCCAGTTAAGATATTGCTCCATTTCATCGATAACTAACTTTTTATGCTGCTTAACAAAATCGATGTTAAAATATAATGCCCCGGTTCTACGTACAAAGAAGTCAAGTGGCGTACTTGCAGCTTCCTCGTTCATTGCGTAATATAACTGCCCGTACACAATTGGGGGCAAGCTACCATTTGCCTTAGAAACATAATCGAATATTTCATCTACATTCGTACCATAAAATCTCGCAACAAATTTGCTTTCCTCTGCTGTTAAGCCGTATTGTTGTCCAAGCTTGGTACGCTTCTCTACAAAATCCCCGAAAAATTTTGAGCCACTAATATCTCCACCTGAAATCGGTAGGCGCTTTGTAATCGATGAACCAAACTGTGTACCAAATTCTTTGTTCAATTGTTCAACGACTATATCTATGATTTTTTCCGCCATTTTTCGGTAACCTGTTAATTTCCCGCCAGCAATTGTAATTAATCCATCATCCGTTCGCCAAATCTCATCCTTACGTGAAATCTCAGAAGGTTCCTTTCCCTGCTCATGAATAAGTGGGCGTACCCCCGCCCAACCAGATTCGATATGTGCCTCTGTCAAATGTAGACTCGGGAACATAAAGCGAATTGCATCCAGTAAGTACGTTCGGTCCTTAGCTGTGATTGTTATATCCTTCGGGTCCCCTTCATAAAAAGTATCTGTAGTGCCGACGTACGTTTTTCCATCACGCGGAATCGCAAAGATCATACGCCCGTCCTCTGTATCAAAATAAATCGCTTGCTTTAATGGAAAATCCGCAGCATCAAATACGAGGTGTACACCTTTAGATAAAATTAAATGCTTATCTCCTAATGCCCCGTTCAATTTGCGAACATCATCTACCCAGGGACCTGTAGCATTGACGACCTTTTTTGCCATCACCACGTAAACTTCACCCGTTAGTTGATCTTCCACCGTTACTTCCATAAATGCTAATTTTCCTACCTTTATGCCTACTACCTTCAAATAATTTTGAGCTATGGCCCCACGTGCAACCGCTGCTTTAATGACCTCAATTGTTAAGCGTGCATCATCCGTACGGTATTCTACATAAATGCCACCACCAAGTAACCCATCCTGCTTTACAAGTGGCTCACGTTCCGACGTCTCTTCAGCCGATAACATAAAGCGTCGTTCATCGCGCTTAACACCTGCTAAAATGTCATAAATCTTTAACCCCACTGACGTTGAAATCGATCCAAATGTGCCACCTTTATGGAACGGTAAAAGCATCCATACAGGTGTGGTCACATGCGGTCCATTTTCGTACACAATGGCACGCTCACGTCCAAGCTCTGCCACTTCCTTAATTTCAAACTGCTTCAAATAGCGTAATCCACCATGCACTAATTTTGTTGACCTGCTACTCGTCCCCGCTGCAAAGTCCTGCATCTCTGCAAGCCCCACATTCAATCCGCGTGTCACCGCATCAAGTGCAATTCCTGCACCTGTAATACCCCCACCAATTACAAATAAATCAAGCGTCTCTTCTTTTAATGCACTATTTCTTTCTTTGCGCGATGCTGCTGAAAAAATCACCATCTTTTTTCCTCCTAACCAAGTAAGACTATTATTTCTATACCCCTAACATATGTATAGAAACTAAACGTTTATATCAAAAAAAATCCTATTTCGTATGAAAACGAAATAGGATTTCTCAAATAAATGATTTTATTCAGCTGTTGCTGTTTCGAATTGAATGCCTGTTACGTGAATATTTACTTCACTTGTTTCAATTGCTGTCATATTTAAAAGCGCTTGGCGAATTGTTGTTTGAACTTCTTTTGCCACTTTTGGAATCGCATAGCCGTATTTCACTGTGCAAAATACATCAATTACGATATTGCCTTCTTCAGACATCGCTGATTTAATGCCTTTAGAATGTACCTTTTTACCAAAACGTTCCACAACACCTGTTGTGAAGTTCCCGCGCGTTGCTGCAACACCCTCAACCTCAGTTGCCGCGATACCAGCGATGACTTCGATTACTTCTGGTGCTACTTCAATTTTACCTAACTCTTCTTTACCAACGGGTGTTGGCTGCACGAATGCTACTGGTTGTTTTTCTGCCATGTTCAAAACATCCTCTCTTATGTAAACTAATCATTCAAGGCTTACAGTTACCTAAGCCAAGTATACTACAATTCAACACTGCTTGTCGTTGGGAACAACACTTTTTTGAAAAAACATGTACCCAATCAATCATTCCATACAAATTGTCCCTGCCCTGGATCGACTTGCACAATTCCATTCTCATCACATATATGTTTCGCAACAAATAGAATATCTTGGCGTACTTGAAGCATGACTTCGGTATCGTTGGTCTTAACAAAATAACGAATGAGCACTCGACAAGCACTCGGACGTATTTCATCAACCGCTACATGAATAATCTCTTTTAATGTTTTTGGATGCAGGGCGATTTGTTCGCGTAACGTCTCCACAAACTGAACAATTTTCTCTTCGCTATTGGCCGTTGATAAAAACAAATTAAGCTCGACTTTCCGCTGTGTACGCTTGGATAAGTTATAAATAGGGCGATTAACTAAGTACGAGTTCGGCACATAAACGAGCCCCTTATCTGACGTTTGAATAAGCGTGCTGCGTAAGTTAATATCTTCAATTGTCCCATCGATCTTTTCATCTCCGGTCATGACCCAATCCCCAATTTGAAACGGCTTATCAAGCGCGACACTCATACCACTAAATATATGCGCGAGTGTGTCACGTATACCAAATGCCAGCGCTACTCCGGTTAAACCAATCGCTGTAAAAAAGCCATTTAAATTAAAATTCCACAGGGAAGCAATCGTAAATAGCGCAATCACCATCACCATCACTTTACTCATCCGTAGGAAAAATGGGGTTAATACATCCTGATCTTTCCCGGTTTCAAAACGCCCTGGGTTTTCTAGATAAAAGCTGAGCACGTCATGCAATGCTTTAAATGCAAAGTAGACATAAACGGAATCAACGATAACACTCGTTCGTTTAAGTTCAAATAATCGCACTTCTAGTAATAATGTACACGCGATAATAAGCACCGAAAATAGGAGTGCATTGCGTAGTGATGGATATATACTTTTTACGATATCACTCATCACCGGGTGTTGACGTTTCTCTAGCATTGATGCCAGTTTAAATACTATTTTTTTAATTATAAATTGAATAACCGCAATTCCTACAATGACAATTGCCAAAGCAGCAAATCCATCCGTCCATGTTGGCGGCTGAACGGTTGGAATGAGCCACTTAATCGAATCCCACAAGCTGTTCACCTTCTCTTTAAATATAACGAAAAAAATCATATCATGGTTCGATTCATTTTGACTACCAATTGCGCACCGCTATTCGTATGCTGTCAATATTTTTGACAGTTGTTCAAACTTTTCAGGATACGTTTCAGTCGATAATAAATCCGTTTTATCGCCCTCACTTTGGAAATTAAAGCGTCCATCGTCATAAATCGCAACAAAATTAGTCGCTTCACCATTTTCTAACATTTGCCAAATTAGGAGGATTTCCGCAACCCCTTTATCCTTATACGGGGGAAAGGAAATGAAAGTTTCACGTTTTGACACGAAAAAACCACCCAAGGAAACTTCCCCTGAGCGGTATCGATTAATGTGGCATATAAACCAGTTGTAGAACAAATAAAACTGCGAAAATATATACTAATGGGTGCACATCACGCGCACGGCCTTTAAAAATCATCACCAATGGATAACTGATAAAACCAAGTGCAATCCCCGTTGAAATACTTGATGTTAATGGCATGGATAAAATAACTAAGAACGCCGGGAAGGCATCTTCAATATCATCCCATTTCATGTTCTTTACAACACCGATCATTAAACTACCTACGATAATTAACGCTGGTGCTGTAATCGCTGCAACGCCTGATAATGAACCAACTAATGGTCCAAAGAATGAAGCAATGATAAATAATAGCGCAACTGTTAATGATGTTAAACCTGTACGACCACCTACTGCAACACCAGAACCTGATTCTAAATAGGCTGTTGATGGGCTCGTACCAAACATTGCACCAAATGTAGTCGCAAGTGAATCCGAAATTAACGCCTTACGCGCACGTGGTAATTTTCCGTCCTTCATTAGTCCTGCTTGTTTGGCAACACCAATCATCGTACCAGTTGTATCGAATAAGGTTACTAAAATGAACGAGAATACCACACCGTATAGGCCGTATTCAATAACTTCACGAATAGCATCTATTGGATTGAAAACTAATACGCCTTCTGGTAAATGGGGTAAGGCAACGACTTTATCAATCGTTAATTGACCTGTAAGCATGGCAATAATCGCTGTGACAATCATCCCAATAAAAATGGCCCCATTTATTTTTCGTGTCATTAGCCCAACTGTTACAAATAAGCCGATAAATGTAAGCAATGTCGCTGGTTCTGTAATATTCCCAAATGCCACTAAGTTCGAATCATTGGCAACAACGATTCCTGACATACGCAAGCCAATAAAGGCAATGAATAAACCAATACCTGCTGTAATGGCTAATTTTAAGTTTTCTGGAATCGCCGTAATTAATTTTTCACGGAACGGCGTTAAACTAATCAGTATAAATAATAAACCTGCTACAAACACCGCTGAGAAGGCTGTTAAGTAAGTAATTTCTCCATTTGAAGCTAATACGACTGTATACGTGAAGTACGCATTTAACCCCATTCCTGGTGCTACGGCGATTGGATAGTTTGCACAGAGTGCCATCCAGCCGGTACCGATTACTGCGGCAATAATTGTGGCCATAAATACTTGATCAATTGGCACACCCGCATCTGCTAATATAATTGGATTGACGATGATGACATATGCCATTGTTAAAAACGTAGTTAAACCCGCAAATAACTCACGCTTTACCGTTGTGCCGTTTTCTTTTAATTGAAACATGTACATTCCTTCTTTCAAAACACGAACATTATTTAATAACTTAATTATAATATTCGTTTTTATAGCGAAATGCAATGATTTTATTAGGAATCATAAAAAGTTATAATTTTTATTTTAATCAGATTTTTCTATATATATTCACTATCTCACTATATAATAGCGATTCCCCCTTTGCATTAATACGTAAATATCCTTCTCTTCTAGGAATTCGCGTTAAACTTTACTTATTTGACTGTTTCTATAAACCTTCTTTTTGCACGAAAACACAAAACAGCCACGCTAGTAGCAATACAAAATGTATACCACTAGGAGGCTGTTTTGAAATTGGATAACGCTTTTGAATAACTATTTTAACTAATCTACTATCTAAATAACAGATTTCATTAAAAAGTATTTTGTATTAAGCAAGCTCTTTCGTAATAATATAAATGCCATCCGCCATACTTTCAGGTATCATTTCTAGATTTTCATTATCCTTATATGTATGAACAATATACTCACCATCAACCGTAATATACTTCGTTAAACCATGATATTTTTCCAATACGCGCATCGACTTCGGATTCGTTGCCTCTGCTAAAATCATTTTAATATCATTTTTTCTAGCCTGTGCGTGCAACAGATTGCCTAATTGTTGGACAACCTCTTGGCGATTATTAGGCGCACCTATACCAAGTAAAAATAAATGCAATACTTCCCCATCTTCTAAATCCTTACCAAAACGCGCTTTGTAATCAATTAAAAAACGCTCATCAATATCTTCCAGTACTTCCACAACCGTATTCATATTCGAAAATGAGCCTTCAAATTCCGGGAACTCTCCGATGACAAATGCATTGGAATCGCCTACCAAAGCCCCTACTACATTACGATTTTCATCTAACGCAATTGCACAATAGCCTTGCATCACATTTTCTTCAATGTATCCCTTCGTAAACGCATAAAAATCATCATAAGGAAGCTGTAGCGCATAACCAATAATCGGTTCTTGAATCCACATATCCCCAACTTGAACACCTAAAAATGTGTCCACTAAGCATGCCGTTGCCTTTTCAATTAAATCTGTGTCTTGCTGGCGAATAATCTCATATGTATACACTAATGTTTCTGTTTGCATAAAATACCCTCAACTTGTCATTTGAATTTTCTTGTTGCACTTTTTACTTGCCGAAAAAAATGATAGCCAAAAAACATTTTATCTTGGTAACTCGACGATCTTAGTTCATTCAACCTTAGACTCGTAGCTTTGCGTCCTTACCTTTCAATAAGTTTGCCTTTATCATTTACAGAATAACTAAAAATTCACATATAATAGGACCTATAGGCCAACAAGAATATAAGAAAGAGCGTTTTAATTAAGAGGAAATAGAATCGTACCTAGTAACCCTTACTTACTATCAATAGTCATAAACTACCTCTTTAACAATGAATGAATACACAATAAACCCCTAACAGCTTGTGGCTGCTAGGGGTTATGAAATACGTATAGTAATTACGCCTTTACATTCACACCTAAAATATCATTCTCTTCTAGGAATTTCGTGTTGAATTTCGCTGATTGGAATACATCGTTGTTCATCAGTGCTTGGTGGAAAGGAATTGTTGTGTTAATTCCCGGACCTGCTACTTCGAACTCAGATAATGCGCGGTTCATTTTTGCGATAGCTTCTTCACGTGTATCTGCGTGTACGATTAATTTTGCGACCATTGAATCGTAGTATGGTGGGATTGTATAACCTGCATATACTGCAGAGTCAACACGTACACCGTAACCACCAGGAACAACGTAAGTGTCTACAGTACCAGCTGAAGGCATAAAGTTCTTGTATGCGTTTTCAGCGTTAATACGGCACTCGATTGCCCAACCGTTGATTTTAATATCTTCTTGTTTGAATGGTAATTCAGCACCAGAAGCGATTTTTAATTGTTGTTGTACAAGGTCAACACCCGTAATCATTTCTGTTACAGGGTGCTCTACTTGGATACGTGTGTTCATTTCCATGAAGTAGAATTTATCTTCTTGGTAATCATAGATGAACTCGATCGTACCAGCACCTTCGTAATTACAAGCTTTCGCTGCTTTCACTGCTGCTTCACCCATCTCAGCACGACGCTCTTCAGATAATGCTGGAGATGGTGCTTCTTCTACAAGCTTTTGCATACGGCGTTGTACCGTACAGTCACGCTCACCTAAGTGCACAACATTGCCATGACCATCTGCTAATACTTGGATTTCACAGTGACGGAAGTACTCGATAAATTTCTCTAAGTAAACACCAGGGTTACCGAATGCCGCTGCTGCTTCTTTTTGTGTAATATCGATACCTTTTACAAGCTCTTCTTCTGAACGTGCCACGCGGATCCCTTTACCGCCACCACCAGCTGTTGCTTTAATGATGACTGGGTAACCGATTTTCGCTGCCCATTCTTTACCTGTTTCGATATCTGGCACAATACCAGTACCTGGAACTAAAGGTACGTTTGCCGCTTCCATTGTGTCACGAGCAACGTCTTTAATCCCCATAATTTTAATCGCGTCCGATGAAGGACCGATGAATTTAATACCTGCGTTTTCACAAGCTTCAGCAAATGCTGCGTTTTCCGCTAAGAAACCGTAACCAGGGTGAATGCCATCCACACCTGTTTTTTGCGCTACGCCTAAAACGGCTGGGAAGCTTAAATAAGAGTCTTTTGATAATTTTGGACCGATGCAATACGCTTCGTCAGCTAATTTCACATGCAACGCATCTGCGTCAGCTTCAGAATATACTGCTACCGTTTGAATACCTAGCTCTTTACAAGCACGAATAATACGTACTGCAATTTCGCCTCGGTTTGCGATTAATACTTTTTTCATTGGTATGTGCGCTCCTTATTATTCAGCTTTTACTAAGAATAAAGGTTGACCATATTCTACTAATTGGCCATCTTTTACTAAAATTTCTACGATTTCGCCTTTAATTTCAGCTTCGATTTCATTGAATAATTTCATTGCTTCTACGATACAAACGATTGACTCGTCGCCTACTTTATCGCCTACTGCTACGAAAGCTGGTGATTCAGGGTTTGGAGACTGATAGAATGTACCAACCATTGGAGATGTGATTTTATGTAGTTCTGTTGTATCTCCTACTGTTGCTGTTGGAGCTGGTGCCACTTCTGCTTTTGGTGCTGCTGGTGCTGCTACTGGAGCTTGAACTGGAGCTGGTGCTGCTTCAACTGCTTTTTTAGGAGCTACAACTTCCGTAACGCCATTTTTCTTTTTAAGTTTAACTTTTGCGCCATCTGCTTCGTACACGAACTCGTCAATTGAAGACGCGTCTACTAATTTGATAATTTCACGGATTTCTTGAACTTTGAACATTCTTAACTCTCCCTTTTAAAAAGTAATAATGAATACAAAAACTATTTTATAATTTTTCCGACTATTTTGAAATACTTATTTTTATTTTATAGAAAAATTCGTATAAAACACAACATTTCTATGTTAAAACAATGAATTTTCAACGAAACTGCTATATAACACATACAAATTATTGTATAATTATAGAAAATTTTTAATTAAAAGGCTCGGTGTTAACGGTTACATTTACATTATCATCCATTTCAGTGCGTACAATGTAGACAATATCATTTGCTTGCTGTTTGGATACGATTTCATCTGACATGACCGTGACCGCGATTTTTTGTTCGTCAATTCGGACAAGTGCATCCGGATAGCCGAGTGATCGAATGAGCATCTCCAACATTGCTTCTGATGATTCTAATTTAATCAATTCCTCCATTTCATTAAATGCAGTATTTTTTTCCTCAGGTGTTAACTGGGCAGAAGCGATTTTTTGCGTTAATTGCTCGCGTAGCTGACTTCGTTTATTACCTTGCTCTAAACGTACTTGCTGAAACATTTCACTTTCTGACGTTACGGTTTGTGACCCATCCTGACTTACTCCTAGTATTTCCGCTTCATCCAGCGTATTATTCGTAAAAATAGCAAGTAAATTCGGTGTATTTTTATCTTCAACTATAAAATAGACAGAAATTACTGCCACTAAACTCGCTAAAGTTAAGAACCAGACTGTTCGTTTTTTTACTTTCATTTCGCTTCCTCCTTAGGTTGCATCGCCACGACTTGAATACGATGCATTGGTATTTGCAGTACGTTTCCTACCGTCTTCTTTAATAACAGCTGCACCTTCACATCATTTGCTCCCTGTGCCACAACCATGACACCCGTAATTGATTGTTGTTGTGTAACAGCTAAAAATTGTTGCTGTTTTTGCTGTTCATAATGAAAATAGACGAATACTTGTCCAACTCCTTCCATTTCACTTAGTATTTTTGCGAGCTGCTGTTCTGACGTGTCTGTCCGATCTGTCTGCTGCGAAAAATTCATGCTGAAGAAAATCACAATCCCAATAAGAAACATGACACCTATAAATAAAGGACGACTTGCTTTTGGTTTATCCACATTTGTAAGCAACTACGCCCCCTTACTTCAGCTAATTCATCATAATGTATGAAGCGCTTCACTGTTTTATGCTAAAAGTGAAGCAATCGATGTTGTCAAAAGAAGATATAACGCTAACTTGACATATGCTTGCCATTCCTTTTCTTCAACAAAAATTAATAAGCTACTCCCAAGCAAAACAAATAAAAACAATTCAACCATGCGCTATGAGCTCCCTCCAATGGACATCTGAGTAAAAAAGATACACAGCAAGACAATAAATACAATCGCAAATCCTAATAAGCCACTAATGGCACAAGCTACGAATAACGTTTTTCCTACATCATCAAAAAGCGAACTGATTCTCGCATTGGTAAAGGGTTCAATGACGGCTCCAATGAATTTAAAGGTAAGTGCATGTACTAATAAAATTGCCGCTGGTGCAAATGCTGCGCTAAATACGACTGCTAAAAAAGAGACGCCAATAAAAGTAGAAACAAGCGATTGTGATTTTTGAAAAAATGAGAGCCCTTCTACAATTAGATTGCCAATCAGCGGGATATTTTGTTCAATCAGCTTTTTTATAGGGGATTTAACTGCATCGTTAATTTGGATAAGTGCAGCACCGGAAAAGGTTAGAATAGAAGTCAGGGCGACAACAGACGCAATGATAAAGCTAAGAATCGAGCTGCGTATTAACTCCGAAGCTTTGGCAAATGAAATGGCCGGGAAAATTTTTGTCGCCACATCAAGGAGTAGCGCCAGAATTAATGAAGGAATAAGTAGCTTCGTTGCCACAAATAATAAAAATTGGATAATCAATATCACAATTGGATTCCACGCAAGCAATGTAAAGACGGACTGCATCGTCAGTAGCATGAGTGACAAAATCGGAATGACGGCGACGAAAAAGTGTTGTAAGAGCGAAATGAGTTCATACAGTACAACAAACGCCTCAATAACAGGCTGTGCAAAACTCACAATAAATAGCAGAACAAACAACTGTTCAATTAATGCAGCTTCATTTGGTACGATCGCTACAAACAATAAATAGAGCCCGATATAAACCATGCTCATTAGGAGTAAGTGCGAAATCGATTGAAGTGGTGTTGCAAAAAGTTGCAAAAACGTCTCCATCACGACAGCCTTTCCAATAATCGAAGTATTGTTTGAAAAGGTAGAACGAGTTGATTCACCCAATACACTACAATGGTTAAGCGCACCGAGAGTGTAACAAGCACGGCATATGCTTCATATTCCAATTGTTCGAGTAATGCGCAAAAGACTTCTTTACATAAAAATAACAGCGCCGTATACAAAAGCCCTTTACTATAGGGAACGTTTTGAAATAATGTCGCTAGCTGTTGCCAGAGCGGAAATAATTGCGTGCGCACGATAAATTGCAGCAAAATAAAAAAGAAAATGATAACAATTATCGGATGAAGCTTGTCAAATAATTGCTGTATAAATAGCAGCAGCACGAGCAATAAAACAGAGGCAAATAGCGTGACCATTAGTTAATTGCCATTAACCATTGGAAAAATAGCGCGATTTCTTGAAAAAATAGCTTTAAGAAACGTAGCAGCTCAAGCGTCATGTACAAATAGGCAACGAAAAATAAAAAATAGGAAAATTCCTTTTTACCAAGCTGTTCAAAAAATAGATGCAACAGGGCGATGACGATGCCGACTCCTGCAACGCGCAGCACATCTTGTAATTCCATTTTTGCGCGCCTCCTTTACGACAAACTATATGCAAAAGTCTGCTTTTTAAGCACAAAAAAACTGTATGAAAAGGTTTCGTCTTTTCATACAGCTTCTAGAAATGGATTAAAGCATACTATCGATAATATCCTGTACAGATGCTTCTCTTGCTAAATAACCGTTCTCACCCATCCATAATGATAAATATTCTGGCTTGTTTTGAATCGCACTTTCTTTGCGTATATGTAACGTTAAATAATGTTGAATTGGATAAGGCGCAACTTTTGCATCCTTTAATTCTTCGGTAAATTTATTTTTGATGCCTCGCGCAAATTTACCTGTAAATGCTTTTGAAAGCGTTGTTGATTCCTGCTCTGATGTTAAGATAGCATTTTTATGCACTTGACTCGCCTTGCATTCATATGTTGTCATTAACGCTGTGCCAATTTGGACAAAATCTGCACCTAACGTAAACATATGATCTGCGTGCTCTTTGTTCATAATGCCACCAGCTGCAATAATTGGAATTATTAATTGCTCTTTTGCTGTTTTCACAAGCTCAGCTGTTGAAACTAACACAAGCTCTTGTGTAAATGAGCCACGATGTCCCCCGGCTTCGCTTCCCTGTACAACAACTGCATCAAAACCTGCCGCTTGTACGGCAAGTGCTTCATCAATCGTTGTTGCCGTGCCGATTAAAAATACACCTTCATTTTTTAAACGATTCATTACTTCCTCAGATGGGATACCAAATGTAAAGGAAACAATTTTTACACCTTCGTCTAAAATCGCTTGGATTTGGCCTTCAAATACTTCTGTTGAAACAACCCGTTGCGTATCAGGAATACCTAAATCCTCATAAATCGGCTGTAATGCTGCACGCGCATCCTGTAGCACACCTATGTCAATTCGAGGCTCTTCTTGTATAAATAAATTCACGCTAAAAGGCTTATCGGTAAGCGCTTTTACCGCTTGAATAAATTTTTGAGTTTCAGCACCATTTAAATACCCTGCACCAACAGAACCTAACGCACCTGCTTCACAGCATGCTGCGACAAATGATGGTGTCGTAATCCCGGCCATTGGGGCTTGAATAATTTTATGCTGTAACGTATAACCTGTCGTCATCTGATTTCCACCTTTACTATATGTAAATATTATTATGCGTTCATTATAGCAATGTCTGGAGAATTTACAAATATAATACAACTACTGTTTTGATCGTGGATCTAATAAATCACGCACAGCATTACTTAGCATGTATAACCCTAATACCATAAACGTAATCGCAATCCCTGGCGCATATACATACCATGGTGCACTCGTCAAATAAGACTGTGAATCTTTTAGCATTCGCCCCCAACTAGGATCCGGTGGCTGAACACCAAGTCCTAAATAGCTAAGGGCAGCTTCCGCTAACATCGCAGTAGCAAATGTAATCGTCGCCGCTACAATAATTTGAGAGGAAATATTCGGCAAAATATGACGAAACATAATGCGTGGAGCTTTTGCGCCAATTAACTTTGCCGCTAATACATATTCCGCTTCACGATGTTGCACGAAGCCACTCCGTACGATACGAGCGATGCTTGGTATCGCAATGACACCGAGTGCGATAGACGTATTCACAATACCAGGACCAAAGATAGCTACGAGCATTAATGCTAAAATGATGCCGGGAAACGCCATAAGCGCATCTAAAATACGACTTAATACTTCGTCAGTCCAACCACCAAAATAACCGGCAATACCACCAATTAACACTCCAAATGTTACCCCGATAGAAACTGTTATCACACCTACTAAAAAGGCTGTTTGTGTCCCTTTCATAATCCGACTAAAAATATCACGACCGAATTCATCTGTACCAAACCAATATGTGCCGTTCGGTGCTAGTAACTTTTGTGCAATATTCATTGCCGTCACATCATGAGGCGTGTAAAAAAAGCTTATAATCATAATTAGTAATAACCCACCAACAATAACCGAGCCGATGAGCAAATTGAAATTTTTCAATAGTTTAGTAACCAACCTTGCTCACCACCTTTAGCGAATTCGAATTCGTGGATCGATAACAGAATATAAAATATCAATGATAAAATTAATCGTTACAACTGCAATCGTAATATACATGACGATCCCTTGTACGAGTGGAAAATCACGGTTATTAATCGCCGTCACTAATAGCTGCCCTACACCTGGAATTGAAAATACCTGCTCAACAATAATCGTTCCTGCCATTACCTCTGCTGTAATTAATCCGAAAACGGTTAAAATCGGTATCATTGCATTTTTTAATACATGCTTGTACATAACGGTGCGTTCTACAATACCTTTACTGCGAATTGTCCGAACATAGTCAAGGCGGATTTGTTCTAAAATCGACGTACGGACGTAGCGGAAATTAATCGCTATTTGTGGAATCGCAATGGTAATCGCAGGCAATAACAACGTGCTTAAAGCCCCTGTAATACTTATGGACCAAGGTATGTAGCCACTAATTTTGAAAAAATCAACATTCATAGCGACATAAATAATAAGCATCATCCCTAGCCAAAATGAAGGAATAGCCATCCCAATTTGCGTTGCAGTTGATAGCGTTAAATCACTTAATTTATTTTGGCGACGTGCAGCAAACATCCCAAGTGGAAGTGACACGACACATACGATGAAAAGCGTAATTGTTGCTAATGAAAGTGTAACTGGTAGTCGATCGAGCATTAAATCCATTACTGGCATTGAAAACCGAATCGAATTTCCTAAATCCCCTGTAAAAAGTCCTGTCATCCAATCAAAATATTGCACATATAGCGGGCGGTCCAAGCCTAGCTCAGACCGCAAGTTTTCAATTTGTGCAGGATCCGCCTCTGTGCCAAGCATTGTTAACACGGGGTCTCCAGGTAAAATTTGAAACACGCCAAATGTAATAAACGATACAAAAATAACAGTAACAATTAAGAGGACGAAGCGGCGTAGTAAATAGTACATTACGCTTCAACCCTTTCTTAATTTGACATTTTCACTTCAGACATATCATGGAACCAGAATGGATACGATTTTAAACCTGATACCGCTTTATCTGTGCCCCAAATTACTTGGTAGTCTGCAATATAAACAGCCGCTGCTTCCTCTGTTAAAATGCTTTGTGCCTGCTTGAAGTACTCTACTTGCTTATCTGGATCCGTTTCAAGTAATACTTCACTCATCGCTTTATCAAAGTTTGCATTGTTGAATCGGAAGAAGTTTTCACCATCGTTCGTTGAAATGTAATCATTTAAAATTTCATAAGCAGATGGGCGACCTGTTAAATCGATAGCCGTCATTTCATAGTCACGACCGAAATACACACGCTCTAACCAAATACCCCATTCGACTACTTCAATTTCAACATTAATACCGATTGCCTTTAAATTTTCAACGACAATTTGTGCAATGTTTCCATATATTGCGTTGTGAGATGATACCGTAATTTTTGTTGAGAAGCCATCCGCATAACCTGCTTCTGCTAGGAGCGATTTCGCCTTTTCAACATCAAATTGCCAAACGTCTACAAGCTTCTCATCATGGTATTTACCCATAGCTGGACTCATATTTGAGCCAAGTTTCACCGCTTGCCCGTTAAATACAGAGCTTATAATATCGTCTTTATTAATCGCCATTGCAATCGCTTGACGTACTTTCACATTATTAAACGGTTCTTTCTCTTCATTAAATGTAACAACTAACGATGAGTTATTTTGCTGTTTCGTCGTATTAAATTCATCCGTTACTTCATCCATACGCGCCCAAGGTACACCTGTTAAATCAACTTCATTTGCAAGTAACGCCATAATCGCCGCTTGATCATCTGATTGGAAGTTAAACGTTACTTTATTTAAATACGGTAAACCGTCACGCCAGTAGTCTTCATTTTTCTTCAGCACTAAATTCATACCTGGAGCATATTTCTCATATGCGAAGGGCCCTGTACCGATTGGGTTTTCATTATGTTTGCCATCATTTGTAGCAGGTACAATACCTGATGTTAATGCTGTTAGTGCATATAAGAAGTTTGAATTCGGCTCTTTTAATGTAAATTTAAATGTCTTATCGTCCACAACTTCTGTTGAAACGACATTATCAAAATTATTTTTCATTTTCTCTCCACCGTTTGTACCCATTAAACGATCAAACGTATATTTCACATCATCCACCGTTAAATCTGAACCATCATGGAATTTCACACCTTGTCGAATCGTAAATGTGTACTCTAACCCATCATCCGATACTTCATACTTTTCTGCTAACGCTTCTCGCAACGAGCCGTCAGTATTTGGAGCCATTAATCCTTCAAACATATTTAAAATCATTTGGAATGAAATCGACGCAGTTGCTTTATGTGGATCTAAAAAATCTGGATCATCATTTACACGCACGATAATTTCTTGCGCATCATCCCCTGAAGAGCTACTGTTTGTATTATCAGAACACGCTGCTAATACAGCAGCAACTAACACCATTAAAAACAATAGAGCATATTTTTTCATTGAAATGCCTCCTATTTTCGGATACTTTCATAACTCTCAACATTTGCTAAACGCTTAGAACCTTTCACTGCACAAACGATTGCTTGCTCCATTGCTTCAATAGCAAACTGCCCTAAATAATCAAGTGGATATTGCTTTTCTCCTGTTCCTAGTACAAAAATCGTATCCCCATCAAACATTGTATGCACTGGGTAAATAGTATGAGCAAGTGCATTATGCGTCAGCTGTGCAAGCTTTTTCGCTTCTGCTTTTGTCAACTTTGCATTGATGGCAACAGCACCAATTGTCGTATTAGCACCTGGCGTTGTTTGGACGTTTGCATTTTGCTTTAGTAAAGTGCAGCTATCCAGCCATTCCCCCGACGCATGATTGCGACTCCCTGCGATTGTTTCATTTGTTATAGGATCCTTTACATCTCCAACAGCATTGACCGCAACAATTGCACCCACAACTAAGTCATTCTCGCCTTGAATAGAGCTCGAGCCTAATCCCCCTTTCATAAAGTGTGCGATACCAGCCAATTTCCCAACAGTCGCGCCATAGCCAACGCCTACATTGCCATTGTCAAAAGGACCAGTCATGGCACCTTGTGCAGCTTCATAACCCATTTCTTTTGTCGCGAATGCGGTCGAGCTACCAATCAGTAAGTCAAAAATAACTGCTCCTGGTACGATGGGTATAGTTGCCACCTCAACAAATAAGCCAATTTGCTGTTCCGCCAAATATTTCATCACACCTGAAGCTGCTTCCAATCCGAAGGCACTACCACCTGCTAATGTAATCGCATGTACTTTTTCTACTCCGTTAATGGGATCAAGCGCATCAGTTTCACGCGTACCTGGTGCAGAACCACGCACATCCACACCGCAAACAGCTCCATCCTTCGCTACAATGACTGTACAACCTGTCACACCCTGTTCATCAACGGCATGCCCGACTGTAATCCCTGCTACATCGGTTATGTTGTTATACATCCGTTACTCCCTCCTCGTATAAAAAACAAGCGACTTGCTGCGCATCTGAACCTTGAAGAACCGGCTTCTGTTGCTGGCATTGCGGCATTACATGAGGACATCGCGTATGAAATACACAACCGATTGGCGGATTCATCAGATTAGGTAAATCTCCTTTTAAAGGAATTGTCTCTCGCTTTTTTGTGAAATCTATTACTGGAATGGCTTGAAGCAACGCCTTCGTGTAAGGATGCTTTGGTGTAGCAAATATGTTTTCCTTTTCACCGATTTCAACGATATTTCCTAAATACATGACTGCTACTCGGTCGCTAATATGCTTCACGACACTTAAATCATGCGAAATAAATAAATACGTTAAATCAAATTCTTCCTGCAAATCCATCATTAAGTTCAGTACTTGTGATTGAACCGATACATCGAGTGCCGAAACAGGCTCATCACCAATAATAAACGCTGGATTAATCGCAAGTGCTCTTGCAATCCCAATGCGTTGCCGCTGTCCACCTGAAAATTCATGCGGAAACTTATCGGCTGCATCTGCACGCATACCTACTTTTTCAAGAATTGTTAAGACGTGCTTTTGCCGCTCCTCTTTTGACATTGATAATTGAAGCTTCATTGGCTCTTGTAATATATCACCGACTCGCATGCGTGGATTAAGGGATGAAAACGGATCTTGGAACACCATCTGCATCGCGTTTCGGTATTTTTGTAACTTGCTTCCTTTTAGCTTCGTAATAGGCGTATTGCGATAATAAATTTCTCCGCTCGTCGGCTCTGTTAACTTCAAAATTGTACGCCCAAGCGTTGATTTACCGGAGCCTGATTCTCCTACTACACCGAGTGTCTCCCCTTTATAAATAACGAGTGAAATATTATCGACTGCTTTGACAACCTTTTTCTCCTCCTTCAAACTTTTTCGTTTTACAGGAAAATGTGTTTTCAAATTTTTCACTTCAATTAATATTTCACGCGTCATAAGCAGTCACTTCCTTTTCTTTATATAAATGACAACGCACCATCTGACCATCTCCAAAAATTTTTTCAGAAGGTATCATGCGCTCACAAATATCCATCGCATACTGACAGCGAGGGGCAAAGCGACAGCCAGCTGGGAAGTTTAAAGGAGACGGTACGGTGCCTGGAATTGTAGGCAATCGTCGCTCGTTCGTTGCAATTGATGGCATCGTTTGAAGCAGTGCCGTCGTATAAGGATGTTTCGGTTCAGTAAATATTCGTTCTACCGGGCCAGACTCAACAATTTGACCCGCATACATGATCATCACCCGATCTGCTGTTTCTGCTACAACGCCCATATCATGCGTAATAAACAAAATGGATGAACCGTGTTCTTCTTTCATTTTCAGCATTAATCGTAAAATTTGCGCTTGAACCGTTACATCGAGTGCAGTCGTAGGTTCATCCGCTAATAATAGTTTCGGATTGTTAGCCATTGCCATCGCAATCATAACGCGCTGCCTCATCCCCCCTGATAATTGGTGCGGATATTCATGAATTACTTTTTCGGCATTCGCTATGCCCACTTCCTTTAACATCAATAATGCGATGGCAAAAGCCTGCTTTTTATCCACTTGTTGATGTCGGCGAATTCCTTCAACTAGCTGACTACTAATTTTAAAGACTGGATCAAGAGACGTCATCGGTTCTTGAAATATCATCGACATTTCATTGCCACGTACACTGCTCATATCATCTAGCTTCATTTGTAATAAATCTTTGCCATTCAACAAAATTTCCCCAGATGTAATGCGACCAGGCGGCATTTGTAAAAGGCGCATAATGGCAAGCGATGTCACACTTTTACCACTGCCTGATTCGCCTACAAGTGCCAACGTCTCCCCTTCAAATACTTGAAAGCTAACCGCTTCGACAACATTCGCTTGCTTACCGTTTGCCAAATCAAACGATATCGATAAATTAGCGACTTGTAATACAGCTTTTTTGTGCTCGGTCATCGGCGATTACCTCCCATGAACGTTGTAACGAATCGCGATATTTTTCATTTGCGTATAGTTACGTATTGCAACTAATCCCTTTTCTCGTCCGATTCCGCTCTTTTTATAGCCTCCAAACGGCATTTGAATACCGCCCGCTGCACCGTAATTATTAATGAACACTTGCCCAGCCTTTATACGACTTGCCATGAAATGCGCGACGTCAATATCGCGTGTCCAAACACCAGCTACTAACCCGTAATCTGTACTATTGGCAAGCTGTAGTGCTTCCTCTACCGTTTCAAATGTAAAAACAGTTAATACAGGACCAAAAATTTCTTCGACCGCAAGTGGATGCGTTACATCAAGTCCATCTACAATTGTGGGCTCCACATAATAGCCATCCTCATAGTTTTCTACACGTAAAGCTTTGCCGCCAATTAACACTTCACCATCGCGCTGCGCTAGCTCTAACAAGGCCGTAATTTTTTTGAATTGGTTCGCATTTAAGAGCGGACCCATATCTAAATTTTGCTCCCCTGCCCCAATGCGGATTTGCTGAAAGCGTTCAACAAGCTTCGCACAAAATGTTTCTTTGTATGATTTTTCAATTAATAAGCGTGCACCTGCTGAACATGTTTGGCCTGCGTTTTGAATAATCGCACGCATAACCCCCTCAAGTGCAAGCTCCTCATTCACATCTGCAAATACAATGTTCGGTGACTTGCCACCAAGTTCTAACGTTACAGGTACAATGTTTTTAGCTGCTGCTTGCATAACAGCAATGCCTGTAGGTACGGAGCCCGTAAACGTTATTTGATGAATGCTTGAGTGACTCGATAAATAAGCCCCTACATCTTTACCAAACCCTGTCACATGCTGAATAATGCCTTTCGGTAGTCGCGCATTTAACCATTTCACTAGCTCATGCGTCGTTAATGGCGTATCTTCAGCGCTCTTAACAATTACTGCATTGCCTGTCGCAATCGCCGCGGCTACACTGCGTGAAGTAATTTGGATTGGATAATTCCACGGCACAATATGTACTGTCACGCCAATGGGTTCCAATACGACCGCATTGAAAATCCCGTCTTCAATCGGAATTGTGTCACCCATTACTTTATCTGCCGCACCACCATAAAATTCAAAGTAACGTGCTGCCGCTTCAATATCGCCACGTGCTTGTTGTAATGGTTTCCCCACATCTAAGCTTTCCAACTGCGCAAAATGTTCCGCGTTTTGGCGAATAAATTGAGCAAGCTCCACTAATATTTGGCCACGCTCGAATGGCTTTACACTACGCCATTCCTCACTTTCAAAAGCCTCATTTGCTATACGGACCGCGTCATCAATTTGTTCATTCGTTGCATTCGCAATTGTTACGAGTGGCTTCCCAGTGGAGGGGTTATAAACCGTTATTTTCTCTTCTCCCTCGACCCATTTACCATTTATACACATCGGAATATGTTCCATCGTTTGTCACCCTTTCTATAAGCCGCGTCCACCATCGACATGAAGTGTCGTTCCCGTAATAATGTTTGATTGCTCTTGCAATAAAAAGCGCACTGCATTAGCAATATCTTGCGGTTCAATTAATCGACCGAGCGGAACCGAGGAAGCAAAAATTTGTGCCTTCGCTTGCTCTACATCAGTACCTACTGCCGCAAATTGCCCAAGCATAGACGTGTTTGCCGGCCCTGGATGAATTGTGTTGACGCGCACATTATAAGGAGCTAATTCAATTGCCATCGCTCTAGAAAAGCTTTCAGCCGCACCTTTAGACGCGATATATGCTTGAAGCCCTGGTCGAGGGCGTACAGCTGAAATCGAAGCAATATTAATAATGACACCATCGTTTGCTTCTTTCATTTTCGGAACAACTGCTTTTGCTAATAAAAATAAGCTCTTTACATTGACGTTCATTAATTTATCCCAATAATCAGCTGATACCTCTTCAATCGGTGTTGCGGCTTGTGCTAAGCCATGTACATTAATAAGTCCGTACACATTCGAAAGTGATTCGACAATTGTTGTTATCTTTTCCTCATCGGTTACATCACATTGTTTATAATGAAAATTTGGCTGCTCGAGTGGCTGCTCTGTTGCTAAATCAAGTCCGACTACTTCATAATTTTCCATTAATAGCTGTTGAACAATTACTTGACCCATGCCACCAGCAGCACCTGTTACTATTACAGTTTTCATATTAGACACCTCTCATTTCATAGCAGCCTTTTAAAGCCATGCAAATTGCTTCGCCCATTTGTTGCGTCGTTGCTGTACCGCCAATATCTGCAGTTTTCACTTCGCTTTGCGCTAACACTTGCTCAATCGCTTGCACAACAAGTTGCTCCAAATCAGGACGCCCAACATGCCCAAGCAGCAATGCAAGTGACCAAATTTGAGCAATTGGATTAGCGATGCCACGCCCAGCAATATCAGGAGCTGAACCATGTACAGGCTCGAACATTGAGGGATACGTGCGTGTCGGATTAATGTTACCAGACGGAGAAAGTCCTAACCCTCCGATAATGGCCGATCCTAAGTCTGATAAAATATCACCAAATAAATTGGAAGCGACAACGACCTCAAATTCCTCTGGGCGTTCTACAAAGTAAGCAACGAGCGCATCGATATAATAACTTTTTAGTTGCAGTTGCGGATAGCGGCTCATCGTTTCTTGAACAATAGCATCCCAAAATTTCATTGTATGAGTGACCGCGTTCGATTTTGTTGCACTTGTTACCGTCGACTTTTTATATTTCAGCGCATAATCACATGCAGCACTCACAATATTAGCGATGCCTTCTTTCGTCATCACCGTATTTTGTATCGCTAGTTCACGCTCTGTTCCACCGTATAACCGGCCACCGCTATTGGAATATTCACCTTCCGTATTTTCACGGAAAATAACGAAATCAATTGGTTCCTTTGTTGCAAGCGGTGAAGCAATACCTGGCAGCGATTTTACTGGTCGGAAGTTGACATATTGCTGAAACTGTTTACGAATAGGCATAATAAGCTCCCAAACGGTTACATCGTCTGGTACGCGTGCATCACCAATTGCACCAAATAAGATTGCATCATATTGTGCAAGCGTTTCCAGACCATCTTTCGGCATCATACGCCCTGTTTGTAAATAATAGACGGAATCCCAATGAAACGTCATTGTCTCCACTTCAAGGGTTTTATCAAGCGTCTGCAATGTATCCAATACTGTTAGCGCCTGTTCCATTACTTCTGGACCAATGCCATCTCCTGGGATTACAGCAATTTTCATTGGTCGTCACCTGCCAAAAATAATAATGCCGCTTTTCGATAAATTGCAGTTGTTTCCGCCAACTCTTCAATATCTACATATTCATTTATTTGATGTGGTATGTCACGATCCCCTGCGCCAATCGTTACAATCGGTATTCCGTGCACATGTAAAAATGTGCCATCTGTCGCCCCTGGTACACCATTATAAATTGGCTCCTTTTGTAGCACTTGTTTTACAGCATGATGCACTACTTCAACGATTGGATTTGTTCGTTCTGTAGATGTAGCTGGTCGATTATCGAGCACCGTTAGTTCCACTTTAAAGTCAGGGTCGGATTCTTTCATACGGGCAATAATCGCTTCAATTTTAGCTAGTAGCTCATCATGGTTTTGTGCCGGAACAGTTCGAATATCTAGCGTCGTCATACATTGATCCGGTATAACATTAATTTGAGCATCACCTATTACAGGCGCCTGTAAAATTGTCGGAGTAATCGAAGGCCATTTCAGAAACGGGTCCTCTCCTAAACGCTCTTGCTCTTCCTTTTCTAGCTTCTCCATTTCTGTAATAAAGCGTGCCATACGCCAGTTCGGGTTAATACCGCTCCATGAAATCGCGCCGTGTGCCATTTTGCCATAAATATCGACGCGCAAGCGGATGGCGCCACGCTGTGCAATGCACACTTGGTTTTCTTCAGGCTCACAAATAATCGCCCCATCTACTCCATCTGCCCAGCCTTGTGCGATAAAATGCTTAATACCAAGCATAAGCCCTTCCTCATCACATGGAATGCATAAAATAATTTTACCTGTAAATTCTTCTTGATCGAGCAATATCGATTGTACAGCTGTAATCATGCATGCTAAGTTGCCTTTTGTATCATTTGTCCCACGACCATACATGCGTCCCGTAATGATTTCAGCGCCAAACGGGTCATAAGTCCATGCATCGCGGTTTCCTTCCGTAACAACATCCGTATGCCCTTCAAACAAAAGTGTTTTACCAGGCTTTTTTGAATCGATAATGCCAATGACATTTGGTCTACCTGGCGCTACCTCTTCCATATGCACTTCAATGCCTAAATTTAAATTCCGTAAATACTCGGCAACGTAATTTGCTACTTCCTGTTCATTTCCTTTGCCATCATTTCGAAAAACGCTTTCAATTTGTACCAGCTTTTGTGTCAATGCAATGACTGTCTTTCGATCTCGTACATATGTTGCAGATTGTTTCGTATCAACCATATGAACACCCCTATTTCTGAATTTTCTGAAATAAATTAAAGGATTTATTGTAACACTGTTATATTCACCTTAATATTTGACATTACTTTAAATATTCCTTCTTTTATTTGGTTAATCACCATAAAGTGGGGGATGACAAGATAAAGAATAAACGCCGCCTCGCGCTTGATTGCGCGCTCTTCACTTTATGACGAGTGTAAAACGAATGATTGGTGGGCCTCGCAAACGGCAATCAATCAAGTGAAATTTTATTAGAAAAAGCAACCCGACGTTACGGTGATAAACCTTTTAAAATCGGGTAGGAGAGTTTGTGGGCACAAAAAAACATGCTGAAGCAATTGCCTTCAGCATGTTTTTTTGTTTTTATATTATTGAGCACGTGAAACGTAAGAACCTTCAGTTGTGTTGATGATTAATTTGTCGCCTTCATTTACGAAGAAAGGTACGTTAACATATAAGCCCGTTTCCATTTTCGCAGGTTTCGTACCGCCTGAAGCCGTATCACCTTTAATACCTGGTTCTGTTTCAGCAACTTCAAGAACTACTGTGTTTGGTAATTCGATACCGATTAACTCACCTAGGTAAGATTGGATGTGAAGCTCCATGTTTTCTAATAAGTATAATAACTCATCTTTAATTTGTACTTCATTTAATGTCGTTTGGTCATAAGACTCCATGTCCATGAATACGTGCTCGTCACCTTGTGCATATAAATATTGCATTTTGCGGTTATCGATCATCGCTTTTTCTACTTTTTCACCAGCGCGGAATGTTTTTTCTGTTACGTTACCATTACGTAAGTTACGTAATTTAGAACGTACGAATGCTGCACCTTTACCTGGTTTTACGTGTTGGAATTCTAATACGCGGAATAAGTTACCTTCTACGATAATTGTTAAACCTGTACGGAAATCATTTACTGAGATCATGTGTTATTTCCTCCAAAATTATAAAATAATTAATTTTTTATCCGAATGATTTAGGATTTCATTACCTGTTTCTGTGATTAAAATATCGTCCTCAATTCGAACGCCGCCCACGCCAGGAATGTAAGCACCTGGCTCAATTGTTACCGTCATATTTGGCTCTAACACCACTTCTGAACGGAAATTCAGTCCAGGACCTTCATGCACTTCTAAACCAATACCATGACCTAAAGAGTGACCAAATGCTTCGCCTAAGCCCTTTGACTTTAAATAATCGCGAGACACCGCATCGGCTTCCGCCCCCGTCATGCCAGGACCTACTTTTTCTAGCGCTAAAAGTTGTGATTCTAGCACAGCGTTGTACATTTCCACTAACTTTTCTGAAGGTTTTCCTACAGCTACTGTACGTGTAATATCCGAAATGTAACCATTATAGTAAGCACCAAAATCAAGTGTTACAAAATCACCTGTTTCAATGATCTTTTTCGTAGCTACTCCATGAGGTAACGCTGAGCGTAAACCACTGGCAACGATAATATCAAAAGATGAGCTTGTAGCACCTTGTTTACGCATGAAAAATTCTAATTCATTCGATACATCAAGCTCGGTAATACCTGGCTTAATGAAATTTAAAATATGTGTAAATGCATTGTCTGCAATTTCACATGCAACCTTAATAATATTAATCTCTTCTTGACTCTTAATCAAGCGAATTTTTTCAATTAGACCTGAAAGTGGAACAAAATCAGCTTTTACAGCCGATTTATACACTTCATACGTACCGTAATGCATCGCATCTTTTTCGAAAGCTAGTGTTTTCACACCCATTGACGCCACTTGTTTTGCTACTTCTTCAAAGATTGTGCCTTTATGTTGTTCAATACGGAAATCCTTTACTTGTTCTGCTGCTTGCTCTGTATAACGGAAGTCTGTAATAAATACCGCGTCGTTTTGTGAAACGATGGCAACGCCCGCAGTTCCTGTAAAGCCTGTCATATAACGGCGATTGTATTCGTTTGTAATTAAGATTGCATCGACATGGTTGTCAATTAATGCTTGACGTAATTTCGCTAATTTCATAATAAGTATTCCCCTTTTTATTGTTGTAAAAACTTGCGCAATGCAAGTTCATAACCAAATGTACCAAGTCCACAAATTTGACCGATACATTCTGCTGCTAGCTTTGATTCATGGCGGAAAGCTTCGCGTGCATGAATATTTGAAATATGTACTTCGATTACTGGCACATCAACAGAAGCGATTGCGTCACGTAGCGCAATGCTCGTATGTGTGAACGCGCCAGGGTTAAACACAACGCCGTTCACTTGTGTGTCAGCCGCCTCATGAATCCAGTCGATTAACTGTCCTTCATGATTCGATTGACGAAAATCTACTGTAGCATTAAATTCAGCTACCAATTTTTCGCATTTATATTGAACATCGTCTAGCGTTTCAGAACCGTAAATCGCTGGTTCGCGCTTACCTAAACGATTTAAATTCGGACCATTTAAAACGAGTAATTTCATTTTGGAGCGCTCCTTTTTTTCATAACTGACCTTTATTTTAACACAGAGTTTTCAGACTTCAATACTTTCGGCGCTCGAAATAGTCATTTGCGCATCGAATAGGCCGTTTCCGATAAAAAGCGCATTGAAATCAGTAATAATACAATAAATGGCACGGACAACTTTTTTATCGACTGCCATTCAATAGGAAGATTTCGCACTTGCCATTCGATTAAGAGTGCAACAGCAATTCCAAAAATGAGCGACACCACAAACGGCGCTTGAAAAAAGGCAAACTGAAATAGATACATCAGTAAATAGGCCACAGCAAATAATATGAAAAACAGCACCATCCAGCAAGCAAGCGTTGTCCAATCTAGCTGATCATACTTTTGTAAAAAGTGTACTGGATTCCATTTGATGAAGTGAAAGGCATGAAGCCCCTTTAAGCCAAGTGTTACAAATAGCGCAGCTACTAAAGCAGTAATTAATCTTTGCATAATTCGTCCCCTTTCATCCAACTAGTATGGGCAACGAAAAAAATTCCTATGCCGATGCGTAGTGCTTTTCTCTAAAATTTAGTACAATATGAAAATGAAACTTGTATGACAGACTACTTAGGCAATTCATACAAAATAGATAAAGAGAGTGGTGTACATGAAGTGAGTAATAACGCGCCAGTATATGGTGGACAGGCGCTTTTAGAAGGTGTTATGTTCACAGGGCAAGATCACATGGTAACCGCAATTCGTCGAAATGATGATACGATTGATTATTTCCATGTAAAAAAAGAGAAGAAGCCTATCTATCAAAAGCTGAAGAAAATTCCGTTTGTACGTGGGGTCGTAGCATTAATTGAGTCTGCCGGCTTTGGTTCACGCCACCTCCAGTTCGCTTCGGACCGCTATGACGTAAATCCGGGTGAGGAAGAAGAAAACAGCGGCGAAGAACCATCAAAATTAATGATGATTTTAGGCGTTGCGGCAATTGGTGTGTTAACGTTTTTATTTAGCAAATTCGTGTTCACGTTAGTACCGATGTTTTTAGCAGAATTTCTAAAGCCATGGTTCCCTGGTAAAACAGTACAAATTTTAATTGAAACAGGCTTTAAATTAATTTTATTACTAAGTTATTTACAAATTATTGCGATGACACCACTCATTAAGCGCGTATTCCAATACCACGGTGCCGAGCATAAAGTCATTAACTGTCATGAAGCAGGCTTAGATTTAACCGTTGAAAATGTCCAAAAGCAATCGCGCTTACATTACCGCTGTGGCTCAAGCTTTATTTTATTCACAGTCATTGTCGGCATGTTTACGTATTTCTTCGTGCCGGTCGATCCGCTTTGGGTACGTTTAGTCAGCCGTATTTTATTAATTCCCGTTGTAATTGGGATTTCATTTGAAGTATTACAAGCAACGAACGCCGTGCGTGATATCCCAGGTCTCCGCTTCTTAGGCTACCCTGGTTTATGGTTACAGCTTCTTACAACAAAAGAGCCAAAAGATGAAATGGTTGAAGTGGCCATCGCATCATTTAACAAGCTACACGAAGTTGAAAAAAATCCTGAAATCGCGAAAACATTAGCACACGATTAAGGTTTTAGGGAATGTACTGAACTGTACATTCCCTTTTTTGTGCACCAAATTATTTAGGCACTCGAACTATTTTCATTGAGTTCTCGAACATGATTTGGCATAATAGAATTAAAATTCAGTTTATTCAGACGTAAGGAGTTTTTTCATGAAAACCGTTTTACAATTTCTACGGCGCTACAAATGGCCTGCACTCATTGCATTTTTGTTAATGTTGTTAGAGCTTGCAAGTGATTTAATCCAGCCACTTTTTATGGCCAATATTATTAATAAAGGCTTACTAGAAGAAAATTTACATAATGTTGCTTTTTGGGGAGGCAGTTTGTTTGTCTTAGCGCTGTTTTCATTTTTAAGCGGTGTTTTTAATTCCTTTTTCTCTTCACATGTTGCACATAGCTTTGGCTTTGATTTACGTAAAGCACTGTATAGTAAAATTCAATCACTCACGATGGCTACTTATTTAACTTACCCTACTTCTGGGCTCGTTACCCGTCTCACAAGTGACGTGACACAAACGATGAACATCGTCTTTATGATGCTGCGAATTGCGATGAAAGCACCACTGATGGCGATTGGTTCAATTATTATGGCATTTATCATCAATGCCAAATTAGCACTTATTTTATGTATCAGCTTTCCGTTTTTAGTTGTGTTTTTAATCTGGATGATCTCGATTGGGATTAAGCTATTTGCACAAGTACAGAATCGCTTAGATGGCGTGAATCGCCAGTTGCAAGAAGGCTTACAAGCTGTACGTTTAATTAAAGCGTATATGCGTGGCAACTTTGAAGCCGGTCGTTTCCAAACCGTTGCACAGGGCTTAAAGTTCGATACGATCAAAGCGACACGGGTGATGGAAATTGCGCTTCCGATTTTACAATTTGTGATGAATGTCAGCTTACTTGTTGTCATTTGGGTTGGGGCCGATGCGATTCGTGCAAATGATATTTTAGCCGGTGATTTAGCGGCCATTATTAACTATGCATTCCGAATGACGTCTGCATTCTCGATTTTCTCATTTATTATTATTGCTTACGCTCGCGCGAAAGCTTCTGCCGAACGTATCGAGGAAGTGTTACTTATTTCAGAAGGTACCGAAGAAATTCAAGAAACGAAGACACCTTTACTACAAGGCTTTGCAATTCGTTTTGAAGATGTGTCGTTCCACTATCCAAATGCAGCAGAAAACACACTAAACAATCTGTCATTTGACATTGCAAGTGGCGAAAAGATTGCGATTATGGGGGCAACAGGCTCAGGTAAGTCGACCATTTTACAACTAGTAGAGCGATTTTACGCGCCAACTTCCGGAACGATTTATATTAACGAAAAAAATAGTAAAGATATTCCACTTCAACAGTTGCGTCAATCCATTGCCTATGTCCCGCAGCAATCACTGCTATTTTCAGGGTCGATCTTAGACAATCTGCGCTGGGGGCGTCAGGATGCAACGTTAGATGAAATCGTGGACGCTACAAAAAAAGCGCAAATCCATCATTCCATTGAGTCATTTGAGCAGCAATATGAAACCGTGATCGGTCAGCGCGGTATTAACTTATCGGGCGGACAAAAGCAACGGTTAGCCATTGCACGTGCCCTATTAAAGCCATCATCTTTACTTATTTTAGATGACAGTACATCCGCACTTGATGTGAATACGGAGAAAAAACTTTGGCAAACGCTCGACGAAGAACCGATGACCACGCTTGTCGTGACGCAAAAAATCCATACCGCGCAAACAGCAGATCGTATTTTACTTATCGATGAAGGTAAAATAAGCGGCTTTGGTACCCATGAGGAGCTTTTACAAGCTAACGACTTATACGCAAAAATTGTTGCTTCTCAGCAGGAGGTGCTTGCATAATGAAAATTTTCAACTATGAACGTGTCATTACAAAAGAACAAATAAAACAGGCGAGTGGAAAAAAGAAAAAAGGAGCACGTGCTGAAAACTGGACGTATACGATTAAACGGATATTAGATTTCGTCGCAGAACAAAGGTCCTTACTGATCTTAGTTTTACTCTTAGTCGTTGCAAGCTCGGTGTTAGCATTAATTGGTCCATTTATTATTGGGCGATTAATTGACCGGTTTATTGATGGTGGCTCACTAAGCACACTCGATAATTGGCTGTACGGCCTTGCTGCGATTTACTTTTTATACGGCTTAGCGAGTTACTTCCAAAATTATTGGATGGTTGGCATTGCTCAGCAAACCGTGTACCGAATTCGTACGCAGCTCTATGAACATTTCTTTAAGCTACCGCTACGTTTCTTTGATAAACGAAAGCACGGGGAACTCATGAGCCGTGCAACAAATGATATAGAAACGATTAGCTCCACGCTAAATAGTGCTTTCATTCAAGTTGTATCAAGTATTTTAACGTTAACTGGTACGGTTGCGGTTATGCTTTGGCTGAGTCCGCTGTTAACACTTGTCACGATGCTAATCATTCCCCTTATGTTTTACGGGATGCGCTGGATTACAAAGCGTACAAGCCTGTTATTTAAACAGCAACAGGCGGCGATTGGCGAAATGAACGGCCTGATTGAGGAATCGATTACAGGTCAGCATGTCGTAAAGGCCTTTTCGCAGGAACAGGAAATGCTACGTCAGTTCGATGAAAAAAATAACCGCATTCGTACAGTTGGCTTTTGGAGTTTAACTTACTCTGGCTTCATTCCAAAAGTGATGAATACCTTAAACAGTTTAAGCTTTGCGATTGTCGCTTGTGTGGGGGGGATTTTCGCGTATTACGGTCAGATTTCCATCGGGACCATTATTATTTTCACGGAATATGCGCGTCAATTCACACGTCCGCTAAACGACTTAGCGAACCAATTTAATACGGTATTGTCAGCACTTGCTGGGGCTGAACGTGTATTTTTAATTTTAGATGAAGAAACTGACAAAGTAGACGGTAACAAAGTGATGTTATCAGGAGACGTTCGTTTTGACAATGTTTCGTTCCAATATGAAAAAGACGCTGTAAACCTTACTCTTTCAAAGGTTTCATTCAATGTGGAAGCCGGCCAATCCGTTGCCCTTATTGGACAAACGGGTGCTGGGAAAACAACAATTATGCAATTGTTAACCGGGCTATATGAAAAAACAGAAGGCCGTATTTTATTTGATGGAGTACCGATTGAGGAAATTTCAAAGGCTCATTTACGCGAACAAATGGCATTTGTCTTGCAAGATCCGTTTCTATTTGAAATGACCATTAGAGATAATATTCGTTATGGGAAGCTTGATGCGACAGATGAGGAAATAGTCGATGCTGCCAAAAAGGCAAATGCCCATAGCTTTATTGAAAAGCTACCAGATGGCTATGATACGGTCCTTTCAGGGGATGGCAGTCAAATTTCTCAAGGGCAAAAGCAGCTATTGTCTATTGCCCGTGCGTTTGTTGCCAACCCCAAAATTTTATTACTAGATGAAGCAACGAGTAGTATTGATACGGTTACCGAGCTGCATATCCAAGCCGCGCTTGAAAAACTGATGCAAAATCGTACAAGCTTCATCATTGCGCACCGATTAAACACGGTTGCGAAAGTGGATTATGTCATCGTCTTAAATCAAGGACAAATCGTAGAACAAGGTCCGCGCAAGCAGTTAATTGAACAACAAGGCGTATTTGGTCAAATGTTAAATGTATAAAAAAAGCGAATGCGCTAGATTATCTTAGCGCATTCGTTCTTTTTTTCATTAATTAAAGTAACTGTACGACTATGCATAGCTTTCGTTATATTTTTTGTTAAATAACCGTGTAAAAAATCAGCAATCAACACTTTCATAATCTGATAGATTTCGGCGTCTTCAGTTAGGTCGACATCAGTTAAACACATTAATTCCCACTAACCAATGAATGAATTACTTTCCAGCCCATATCAGTGCGCGACACTTTATATTGCCTTAAAATATGTTCTGATACAGGATCAGTAAACCGTAATTTGGACGCGTCTTTTGTTAGTTGCGCTAAGCCCATTTGGTAAATATCTTTCAGCAGATGATGTTTACTCGTGTTTTCCACTTGCTGTTGCCATTGTTTAAATGTTGGCACATCGGCTGTTTTGTCAAGTAAGGCATACATCACTTCATAGTCATCCACGTAGTTCGCATATAAATAGAGTCTGACAACTGTATTTACGGATACATCTTTTACGAGCGCATCCATAGTTGTGCGGTTACGCTGTAATTGCTTAAAGAGCATTAATTCGTCAGCCGTTAATGTATGTGTAAGCTGCTTTAAATCATAGCCACGCACCGCGCCGACAATTTGCTCTTTTTTGATAATTCCCTGATAACCGTCACTTGCCCAATTGTCTGGAATGACGAGTAGTTCATCACGCGTTGGTTTGTCAAACTCTTTGGCTAACCCTTTATAAATGCCCGTATCCCCATCGTACGTTGGCCACGTATAAAAACGATTTTCGATTTCCTGGACATTACCTCTATTAACAAGTGTATCTTCTATTAAATGGATATCGTTGTTGTTCGTGCCTAAAATACGGGTAATTTGTAGCTCCCCGTTCTGCTCATAAGCAATGACATCCCCCACCTGATAGCTTCCCTGCGCATAATAATACGGGTCGATTATAACCGGGAACTGCGTATATTCTTCATTGCCACGATGCATCGTATTTTTTTCGTAGTGAATCGTTTGTAAGCTGCTGTTCACGGGGTCAATGATGGGTACAACAGAATCAATACGTGTTTGAAATTCCCCTGCTAGGCGCTGCTTTTTGCCATTGATCACTTCATACACAGGTTTAAAATAGGAATTCTCGAAACTATACCACAGTCTTTGCCCCGCTTTTGTTTGCACAATCGTCGCTTCTTCATCACCTACTGAAATAGCCTCTACTTGTTCATTTCGAATGACGCCTACAACTAACTGTCCTCGACCAATCGAAAATTTTGTAAGCGTTGGCAAGTATTTTTCGATTAAAACGATATGATCCTGATGTTCCCATGTTTTTTGTTGCTCATTATACTGCCCAAATGCTAAATGGTACTGTGTTTCTCCGTCTATACTATCTTTTACAATGATAAAGCTATCATTTTGTAAGAGGACATGTCGTTTTTCATGCAACACTTCCGCCTGTTGTTTATGATTGTAGTTCAGAAAGCTCTGTGCATACGTTTCACTCGGTTGTACTTGCTCCTTTTCAGATGTTACAAATGGCTCGGACTCTTGATCGCTTAGTAATAAAAACGAACCTGCCGCTAGTACCCCAACAACCGCCACTGCTGGCGCCCACTTGTTATTTTTGGGCTCTTTTGTCCGCACCTTTTCTATAACCGCTCTTTTTTGTTGATCACTCAGCCCTCTTTTTGAAAGCAATTTATCACGCTCTTTTTGAAAGTCATTCATGTAGCCATCCCCTCCAATCTTCAGTTGATAGATGTACCCTTAATTTTTCACGCGCGCGTCTTAGTCTCGTTTTTACGGTATTATCCGACAAGCTAAGTAGCGTTGCGATTTCTACTGTTGATAAATCCTCATAATAATAGAGCACAATGATTTCACGGTATTTCAGCGGTAATGCAAGCACATGCTGCATCAGTTCACTTTGCTCAATCGCACTATGTAATTCATAGCTTTGCGCACTTTTTTGCGCTAATAGCTTGAGCCATATATTTTTACGTGACGTAAAGCTACGTAAATAGTCGTAACATTTATTAATGGTCATTTTCGTTAAGTAGGTTTTCACATGCGCACGCCTGTCGAATTGTTCAAATGTTTTAAAAAACTGTATAAATACGTCCTGCACAATATCTTCGGCGGTGCTTTCATTTTTCACGTACATAAAGCTAAGCTGAAGTAAATAAGGGCTATAGTGATCCATGTAGTGATGCATTTCTTCGTTTGATAACACGCGTATCCCCCCTTTTCACTCCTTAGACGAAAGCTAACTTATTTTTCGGTTCAATATTATGTATTTCTTTGAATTATTTTATAATTTCCACTACCATTAAAGTAAGCGAAAGGCAGGTTATGTCATGACGACTATTTTAATTGTAGAAGATGAACAACAAATCGCACGTGTACTCGAGCTCGAACTATCGTTTGAAGGCTATGAAACGGTTGTTACACATACCGGAACAGATGGCTTACTTGCATTTCATGAACAACCGATCGATTTAATTTTACTCGATGTTATGCTTCCTGAAATGAATGGCTTAGAGGTCTTAAAGCGTATCCGTAAGCACAATGAAATGATTCCTGTCATTTTACTTACAGCAAAAGGTGAAATTCAAGACAAAGTAACCGGCCTCGATTATGGTGCCAATGATTATATTACCAAGCCGTTTGAATTTGATGAACTGCTTGCAAGAATCCGTGTGGCACTGCGCTTTTCAACTAAAGCACCACAAACAACTGAACAGCAAATGACGTTTGAAGATTTGCAATTAAACGAACAAACCCGTGAAGTTTGGCGAGGCGGAAACTTAGTCGAACTCACACCACGTGAATTTGATTTACTCGTTCATTTGATGAAGCATCCAAAACTTGTGCAATCGCGCGAACAGCTATTAAATGCAGTGTGGGGCTATGATTATTTCGGCGATACGAATGTAGTTGATGTCTATATTCGCTATTTACGTCAAAAGCTCGATCAACCCTTTAAGCTACCGTCACTCATTCACACTGTTCGCGGGGTTGGCTATGTTCTAAAGGAAGCGCTACATGAAACTTAAAACAAAAATTAATGTTGTTTCCATTGTACTAACAATGCTGATTTTAATCAGTAGTTTTACGGGCATCTATTTTTTATACGAGCATGTCGCCATTACAACAGAAGCTGAGCAACTGCAGGCCCGTGCGATGGAATTGACAACCGCGATTAGCTCGCTTGAACAAACCGACGGAATCGATGCGGTTTTTCGCGCATATATTCCGACAGACGGCGCCATTATCGTACGTGATGCTGATGACAAAACGCTAATTCGTCTCCAAACAACGGCCGAGCAAATCGAATTTGACCTAAAAGAAAACGAGCTTTTCACAGAAAAAAGATTGAACGGGATTCCGTACATTGCACTCGCTACGCCACTCATTTGGCCGGACGAACAAGTTGTGGAAGCGAAATTTATTCAGCCGTTGCCAACAATTACGGAAAACTTACAGCGCTTAATGATTATTTTGGTCGTCATGACGGTGCTCGCACTCATTCCGATTTATTTGGCCAGTCAATTACTCGTACGCTTAATTGTGAAACCGGTAACAAAATTAACAACAACGATGGAGAAAAATATTCAACAATCTAGTTTTGAACAGCTACCCATTCAAAAAAGCTCCAATGATGAAATTATCCAGATGACCGCAACGTACAATTCATTGATGGCGCAGCTCGAAGATTTGCACGACAAGCAGCAGCAATTTATCGGCAATGCTTCTCATGAGCTAAAAACACCGTTAACGGTCATTGAAAGCTATGCAAAGCTACTCAATCGACGTGGGACAGCGAATCAAGAAGTAACGGATGAAGCCCTATCAGCCATCATCAACGAAAGTGCCAATATGAAAGGCTTAATCGAGCAAATGCTCGCCCTTGCGAAATCAGCTGAAACGGTAAAAATGAACTTCCGTGAAATCGAGCTTTCTGCATTTTTACAAGCCATCGCGGTTAATTTCAAAACCGCTTATCACCGCGAAATTACAGTAGAGGCACCAGTTGTTCCATTGGTCATAGATGAAGCGATGCTGAAACAGCTACTCTTTATTTTTATTGATAATGCGCGCAAATATAGCGAGGATGTTATTGAATTAGATGCTTCCGTAAATCAACATGTACACATTCAAATTCGCGACTATGGCATCGGAATTCCAAATGAAGATTTACCTCATATTTTCAACCGATTTTATCGGGTTAATAAAGACCGCAACCGTAAAACTGGTGGCGTAGGAATTGGTTTATCCATTGCAACTGAAATCGCAAACCGCCTTCATGCAACCATCCAAGTCGAAAGCGAAGTCGGTCAAGGAACAACGATTCATATTACGCTGCCACTTCATGGAGGTGACATGCATGAAGCATAAACTGGGCATAATCGTTGCGATTGTTGTCCTAACGATGGTTGTCTTTTTCGCTGTCAAGCAACTCACAATACCGAACGTATTATCGAAAAACGAAATCGTTACACAAATCGAGAAAAGCTATCAAGGCGAAATTCTTTCAATTGTTGAAAAACAAAAGAACTATATTGCGTCCTTTACGAAAGAGGGCTCGGTTTTTGAAGTGACGATTGACAGTGAAAATGGTCAGTTCTCTCATTTAACGCTCGTGCAAAAAAAGAATGAAGAACAACCAATCGAACAAACCATAGAAACAGAGCCTGAAGAAAATCCACCTATTTTAACCAAGCAACAAGCCATCGACATTGCGTTAAAAGAAGTGCCAGGTGAACTGGATTCTGTAGAATTTGAAAAAACGATGGACGGTGGAAATTATTTTGTTGAAATTGAACAAGGTGACAACGAAATCATCGTGCAAATTCATGCGATTACTGGCAAAATGTTATCGATTCAATACGAGGATTAATTTTCTCATCAAATTCTAATGTTTCTCTCAGACGCTTCTCATATTCGTTTTCTATACTAAGTATACAAACAACTTAAAGGAGCGAATGAACATGAACAAAAAATTGATTATTATCCCAACGTTATTAGTAGCAATCGGTGGTGGTGCTCTACTAGCACAAACCGACTATTTTGAAGCCGCGCTAGCCAATCCAACTGTAACTGCTGGCCAAGCAAAAGAGCTTGCATTAAAAGAAATAAACGGGGATATCATTAGTCTTGAATTTGATGGGGATGACCTACAGCCACACTATGAAATTGATGTGGTGAAAGACAATGAAAAAGTAGAGCTAAAGGTAGATGCTGCGAGTGGTGCTGTTAAAGTAACTGAACGTGAAATGATTCAAAAAAGCGTGACACAAGCATCTTCAGCGGTTTTACCCGTAACTAAAACTACAACGATTTCACAAGAGCAAGCGATGGACATTGCCTTAACAAAAGCAGCAGGTACCGTTACCGAAGTCGAGCTCGATGATGACAATAACGAACTTATCTACGAAATCGAAATCCGTAACGGGAAAATGGAGTATGATTTTAAAATCGATGCAGTTTCAGGAGCGATTGTAGAATATAAAGAGGACTTAGAAGATTAGAAAAACATATTTCGCGTCAAATGGCGCGAAATGATTTCTTTTCTGATGTGGATTTCCTTGAAAAAAATTATACTTTCCTATCCACCTAAAAAGAAGGCATGAATCACGTTTCGATTCACGCCTTCTTTTATTTGGAGTGAATAGCCATTTTAGACACGTTAAATATTTAAACGCATACCTTATAGGTTTCCGTTGAAGACTATATACCATATTCAAACGTCACTCGATTTCGTCCATTTGTTTTCGAAATATACAAACGTTCATCCGCCAACTCTACTAAAGCAACCTCATTTTGATACACTTTATCCATCGTTAACTCCGCACCGCCAATACTAATCGTCACTATGCCTTCTGCACGCCCTAAATGTTCAAAGTTTGCACCTTTCACTAATAACCGAAGCGATTCCGCTATTTGCCACGCACGCTCTTTTGAATAGTTCGGTAAAAGAAACACAAACTCTTCCCCACCATAGCGAGCAAATTTCACATCTTGTGGTAAGTTTCTCTGAATAAGTTCAGTAATACTTTTTAATAATTGATCGCCCTGCACATGACCGTAACGATCGTTGTATTTTTTAAACTCATCAACATCCATCATCAGTAGACTTAACATATGTCCTTCACTAACAGCCTGTTTGTAATCTTGTGTCAGCCAGTCGTTAAATGTTAAGCGATTGTATATTCCTGTTAGCCCATCCCTAGTCGCTAATTGGGCTAGGCGATTATTGGCTTCTGATAACTCTTTTGTACGTTGCTGTACCTTGACGTCTAGTGTTTTGTTCATCTCCAATAAGTCGTTATTTAACTTTCTTACTTCAACTAATTGATTTGCGTATCGATTGCCGATGAAAAATAAAATAATGACCACGTTCGCTGCAATTGTAAAGAGCGACATTGGCGGAAAATTGATAATGCCCATCCCACTAAGTAAATCAAAAATTAACCCTGTGAAAACAAATAACACACCTAAAAAGAGCGGTTTGGCCATTTGTATTTTTCGTTTTAACGCAACGATAATAATGACTACACTATAAATGACAAATGCCATCATTAAATAAGAGGTATGGAAAAAGAGCGTCTGGAAGATAACCGGCTCTGTCAAAAGTGAAATGAACGCCAATACACCTAAAATTGCCACACTGCCGTATATAATGATTTTTGAAGCTAGCTCTTTAAATAATAGGTAAATAAACCATACATAGAGTAAAAATACGACATTCGTCGAGATATACTCCAATTTCGTCGCCCAAACATACGAAATATCAAATGGCAATTCATGAAAAACAAACGGAACTGAAAATATAGCGCGAACTGCTACACCTATACTAAATAAGCCAAATGTCAAAAGCATTTTTTCGCCTTTACCTAAAATGCCAATAACAAGCGCTAATAAACCAACAATAAGCACAATACTTGATACAAAGGACACAATCAGCCGTTCCAAATGATAATGATCACTCATTTCATGCCACTCACCTAGCTTGATACCACCTGAAAAGCCCCCACGAATATGGTTAAAGCTCGATAATTGAATCGTAAGTTCTACTTGTTGTTGATCAAATGTTACGGGGAGTAGTGCTGGCTTTAAATCGGTCTCATGAGCTTGTTCATTCGTCCCGACTTGACCTATTTCTGTTAACAATTGTCCATTTGCATATATTTTTAATGCCCCGTATACATAAGGGAGCTCGAGTGCTAGCACGTCCCCTACATAGTGCTGCGGGATTGTAATTTGTTTAATGAAAGTACCATACGTTGAAATTTCACCTGTAATCGCTTCAAATTCAATTGGTAAATCAACTAATTTACTTCCTTTTTGGTCATCTGGGTGAATTAGTAACTGTTGCTCATAAAACAACCAATCTTCATTTAGAGATTCAATAATATGACCATTACTAGAGGCGTATGCTTGCAGTGGTCCTATCTGCGAAAATATACATAAAAAAACAATTAATAAATTCTGCATAAATCGCATACAAAGTCTCCTCTCGAAAAAAACAGGTAATTCGTCCATATCTTTTAGTTGAAAACTTTAGTATATCATAACTCCTTATTATGAAGTTACTGCATTTTATTATAATTATAATATTCTATTTATTGAGTAGTCTTTTTGATATGATAGACGGAGAATATTATAGAGGTGACATCATGAATATAAAAAATGCGAATCGTTTATTCGTAATTATCGGTATTATTATTTTAGTCATTATCGGGCGCTTTGTATTAATGAATAATGAAGTTGTCGAAATGCCTACTGTGCAAGTTGTGACACAAACAGCTGTAATCCCTTCTTATGAAGGAAGCTATTGCTGGCATTCTAACGGAGAAAGTACTTGTGTCGATAAAGCCGCTCCTCATGAAATAATTGAGATGGGCAACGAGCCTTTTGTCAAAGTCGCTCCAGGGGAAACCATTGAATTTCAATATAGCCAAAGCCCAACAAGCGTATCGATTCAGCAATGGGTTCAAAATTTTGACTATGAACAGATTGCTACAACGGTTCGCTTTACCGCGCCAAGCGAAAAAGGTACATACATCATTTCTAGCCTAGCTCGCTTTTCAAACGGTGATCGAACAGATACGATTGCCATCGAAGTCATCGGGAATAAATGAAGCATTAAAATAAGCGAAGGCGCATCGATCTTTAGATGCTTCCTTCGCTTTTTCAGATTACGCTTTCACAGTGAATGCGCGTAACTCTATTTGTAGTTGTTCCATTTCATCTGCTGCGTTTGCAATCGACTTCATCATTTCATGTTCTTCATAGATCGATGCGGCAATTTCCTCTGTTGCTGCTGCATTTTCTTCAGAAATAGCCGATAGATTTTCCATTTGATTCATTGCCGTTTCCACAAGATCATTTGTTTGATGGATCAGTGTCATATCCTCTTGCAGCTTTTGTTGAATATTTTTAAAGGATAAATCGATACTTTCAAAAGCACCGCTAATCGCATTTAACGATGTAACACCTGAAGTTACAGCCGATTTTCCTTCATGCGCCTGACGCTGCGCAGCTGTTGAACGCTGTAGTAATTGCTCGGTTACAGCCGTTATATCGGTTGCAATCATTGCACTTTGCTCTGCTAGCTTTTTCACTTCATCTGCTACGACAGCAAAGCCTTTACCATGCTCTCCTGCTCGTGCGGCTTCAATCGAAGCATTCAGCGAAAGTAGATTCGTTTGGTCAGCAATTGCCTTAATACCCACTAACAAATCGTTCACTTTCGTTAAGCTTTCATGCATATTATCAATCGTTACGGTCGTTGTTTGAATCGTATCTTTTAGTGTGTGCAGATCCGTTGTTGCTTTATGTACATGATTCTTGCTTGCCTGCATCACTTGTACCACTTCATCTGCTGAAGCAACCGTTGCCTCACTGGAATGTTTCGTGGTATTCATATTATTTTTCGACTGGAGCATTTGATTGGTAATCTCATGAATCATTTCGGCTTCATTATGAATCGCTGATGCAATTTGTTGAGATGATTCGAGTACCGTCTCACTTACTTTATTCATCGTATTGATGTTGTAATTCACATGGGTAACATTTTCCGCAAGCTGCGTTGAGCCCTGTTCAATTTTCGCTAACGTTTCTGCTAAATTCGCTAACAGTTCACTTGCTTGTTGCTCTTTTAATTGAGCATCTGTAATTAACTCACTACCCCATTTTACTAAACGATACAGCATATACAGACAACCCGTCACAATAGCATACACCGTTAAGAAAACTGGGAAATTGGCGTTCTCCCCTAGAAATTGTGTTGGTGCTGTCACATATAGCGTCAGATAACAAACACTCACAATACCTCCATACACGATAATTAGCTTTCTGCTAAAATACATCGCTGCCATCACTAGCGAAATAAATAAGATGTAATGCTTATTAACAGCATAACCATCTAAGTAAAATAAGGCCACTACAACTAATGTTGGAAGTATAGCAAAAATAAATCCTTTTAAATAATCTTGAATTTTCAGAAAATAATTGATAGTTGATAATACAATGACACTGCAGCCAGCAATTATATAGATTAACGCACCCGCTAAGCCATTTTTAAATAGTAATGGGGTAACGATTAATAACACCAAAATAATCGTTATCAATAAATTCAGTTGGTGTACCCAAATTCTTCTTTCATCGCGCTCTTTCAAGTAAATCCCTCCTATGTTTATTATAATTATTTTATAGTAATAATATTACAATCATTGAAAAAATATAGGACTATTTTATATAAATTTTATGTCCAAATAGGTAAATTGGATTTTAACGCTTTAAAAATAGAATAAAATGACATCAATTTGTAAAAAAAAGAGTTTCACAAAAATGTGAAACTCTTTAGCTAGTTTATTTTTTCCGAATAACCGCACGTACCGGTGCACCGTCAGCTCCTTCAATTTTTAAAGGCAAGCAAATGAGGTCATAGAGGCCTGGCTCAATCTGACTCAGATCTAATCCTTCTATTATTTGAACATAGTGCTCATACAGTGCATGGTGTGCGGCTAACTCCTTACTTGTTAACATGTCTACCGATGGATTGTCTACACCGAGCAGCACAACGCCGCAGTGTTTTAAAAACGAGGCAACGTCCGCAGCAATGACCGGAATAACTTCTGGGAACTGCTCACTTATCGCATCAACTGTTTTTAGTAACACACGGGCGACACCATGAAAATCAAACGACTGCAAAAAGCTTGCCGTAATCACCTCTACCCCGCGACAATCAATGACCACACAATCGCCAATAAACGTATTGACATCTAGTTGCTCGATTGTCGGTGCACTATTGTTAAAGTGAAACGGTGCATCAGCGTGGGTGCCGGTGTGCAGTGACGTTTCGATTTTGCCGATGTTCACTGAACCCGTTTGCTGTTTTGTGTAAGCTAGCCCAAATGAAAACGCGGTGTCTCCTGGCCAATTTGGCATCCCAGTTTTCATTGTTTGTGTAATATCAATCCACATGCATGTTCACTCCTTAGTATTGAAAAACTAAATAACCAAGTACGACCACGATGACTGTCGGTACAACAAATGTCATAAGGAAGCGATATGTTTTATAGAAACCTTCACCCATTTTACTTCCTTCAAGCAACTCTTTTTTCACGATGTTTTTATCCATAATATACATAATGAAAATCGCAATGAGTAAATTGCCGATTGGTAAAATGACATTCGACACCACAAAGTCCGTAAAGTCAAAAATGCTGCGACCAAAAATGGATACATCCCCCAATGTGCTATACGTTAAAGTTGATGGAATTGACGCAATAAACACGAAAACCCCAATGATTACCGTAATTTTGGCACGCGAAATCTTCCACTTCTCGACAACCGCAGCCACGATAATTTCATACATACTAAATGCAGATGTTAACGTTGCAAATAAAAATAAAATTAAGAACAGTGCTAAAAATAGCTCACCAAAGGGCATTTGAGAAAATGCAGCCGGTAGCACCATAAATAGTAACGGTGGACCACTTGCGACTTCTAGATCAAATGCAAACACGACAGGGAAGATTGCTAGCCCTGCTAAAAACGATACAAAAATACTTAAGCCAACTACTGATCCTGCTGCATTCGGCAAGCTGACATCCTTTTTCAAGTACGAGCTATATGTAACAAGACATGAAAACCCGACCGCCAATGCAAAGAAAGATTGCCCTAGCGCATATAAAATCGATTCTCCTGTAATGTTCGTGAAGTCAGGGTATAAGAAGAATTTAATGCCTTCCATTGCCCCATCTAACGTCACCGCACGTACGACTAAAATAAAGAACATCACAAATAGTAGCGGCATCATAAATTTGTTCGCTTTTTCAATACCATTTTGAACACCAAGTGCAATCACGACTACGTTCGCAATCGTAAATAACGCAAGACCTAGTAACGCAATCCACGGTGTGCCTGTTACCTGGCCAAAAAATGCACCGGGATCTGTATTTGGATCAATGACATTGCCAACAACTGACACGCCACTATAGACAAAAATCCAGCCCCCTACGACGCTGTAAAACGATAGTAGTAAAAAACAGCCGATAATACCTAATTTTCCAATCCAAGCCCACACTTTCGTATTTGGTGCCAGCACCTTATACGCCGTTACAGCTTCCTTTTGTGCTGCACGTCCGATGACATACTCCGATAACAGCATCGGTAAACCAATTAATAACGTTAGTACAACGAAAATTAAGAAGAATGCGCCGCCTCCGCTTTGACCCGCGACGTATGGCATTTTCCAAATTGCCCCGAGCCCAATCGCTGCACCGGCTGACGCTAATACAAATCCTAATTTACTTGACCATTGTCCTTTACTCTTCTCCATCTAACTCACTCCACTCAACTTGTCTAGTCTAAACTATAATGTCGTTCTTAAATCCCAGAGCTCTGGGAAGAAACGATGATCAAGCACTTGACGTAAATAGTTCACACCAGAGGAGCCACCAGTGCCTACTTTAAAGCCTATAATGCGCTCAACCGTTTTCATATGACGGAAACGCCATTGCTGCAAACTATCTTCAATATCGACAAGCTTTTCAGCTAACTGATATAAATCCCAGTACGTATCGATATTTTCATAGACGGTTTTCCAGGCAGCTGCAACAGAGTCGTCACCATTATATACTACCGAAAAATCACGATTTAGCAATGCAGGATTTACCTTTAACCCCGCTTTCGCTAGTGCTGCAATTGCCACATCATAAATACTTGGGGCCATATATGCGTTTTTTAGCTCGTTTAAAATGGCTTCGTCTTTTTCATAAATTTTTAAAATATGCTTACTTTTATAGCCGAGCGCAAACTCAATTTGGCGGTATTGATAGCTTTGAAAGCCAGATGCCTTACCGAGTGCATCGCGGAACTGTAAATACTCAGCCGGTGTCATGGTCGCGAGGACATCCCACGCTTGGATGATTTGCTGTTGAATTTTTGAAACCCTGGCCAGCATTTTAAACGCCGGCTGCATATTTTCTTGCTGAATTGCTTGAATCGCCGCTTGTAATTCATGAATAATAAGCTTCATCCATAATTCGCTTACTTGATGAATGATTAAAAATAACATTTCATCATGATGATCAGATAGTCGGTTTTGACTCGACAAAATCGCCTCTAAGCCTAAATATTCCCCGTACGTCATGTCGTTTTTAAAATCGGTATGAATCCCTTTTTCCGCACGGACCTTTTGTTCTAAATCAGAAATTGATTTTTTGTCCATCAAGTCTCCCCCTTAGGCAATCACATCTCGTTTATTTTCATACGTTTCATACATTTTTTCCGTCATAATTGTTTTTAAAATTTGTACGGCTTGCCAAACTTCTGTAAACGAATTGTACAAGGCAACAGGTGCTAAACGAATGCCATTTGGTGCGCGAAAATCAGGGACAACCCCTGCAGTTTTCAATGCTTTACAAACTCGCGCTGCTTCCTCGTGCACTAAAAACAAATGCCCCCCGCGTGTTGCATCTTGTGGGTTACCAAACGTAAACGTATTCGGTATTTCCTGGGTAATACAATCCATCATAAACTGTGTGAGCTGAAGTGATTTCGCACGAATGGCTTCAATACCGACTTCATTGAACAACTCAAGTGAGCCCGCAATCGGGGCCAGGCTCAATACATGGGGTGTTCCGATTTGATACGCACCGGCATCACGCGCTTGTGTAAGTGTAATATCTAAATCAAATTGCTTTGTTTTATCTGAACCAAACCAGCCTGCTAAGCCCGGTGCAGTACCGAAATGCTTTTCATGCACGAAAAGTCCCGCAACTGATCCAGGCCCTCCGTTTAAATGCTTGTAGTTGCACCAAAACGCAAAGTCCGCGCCAATGTCGTGTAACTGATGCGGTATCGAGCCGATCGAGTGACAAAGATCAAAGCCCACTAAAATATTCTTTTCATGCGCGGCTTTTGTAATGGCCTGTAAATCAAGCACTTGCCCGCTACGATAAAGAACCGCTGGCAACACCGCGACCGCCACATCCTCTGTCATGGCTGAGATGATGTCCTCTGTTGTCAGTGTTTGCCCGTCCTGTGAAGCTACTAATTTCATATGTTCTTTTGATAGATTATGTAGCGCTAACTGACTTTGAATTGCATATAAATCCGACGGGAAATTTAATTCATCGGCTAAAATTTTATTTTTTGTGTCTGTTGGTTTAAAAAACGTTGCGAGTAGCTGGTGGAGGTTTGTTGTTGTAGAACCCGTTAATACGACTTCTTGTTTTTTTGCGCCTACTAGTGGTGCACATAGTTCCCCTAAATTTTCCGAGAAGTAATACCACGGTTGTTCCCCAGCCGTCCAGCCATCAATGCCATGTTCTTTCCATGAATGGAGTAAGGCTAACACAGTCGTTTCTGCGCGCTTTGACAGGAGCCCGAGTGAATTCCCATCTAAATAAATTTGGCCCGGCTGCTTGTAAAACTCTGCGGCGTACTGCTTTAGTGCATCTTTTTTATCAAGTTGTTGTGCGGTTTCCATTGTCATCATCGACTCACCCTTTTTTCGTTGGTCATTTAATCGTACGAGGAAATCCATCCATTGTCAAAGTATTCTGAACTATAAAACTAAAAAAACAGCTCTGTAACTGAGCTGCTAATCTTATACCTGGGTAAATAAAAATACATACGATGGTATTAGTAGTGCGACATTGATAAATCGTAATTTACGCCAGCCATTATTGTCATGCTTTTGCTCAATCGCAATACTAATCGCTGCAAAAATGAAGCCGATGACATAGAGCCAGCCGATATGAATAGTTGCTGTACCACTTATACCGCCCATAAACATAAAGAAGATGACAAACATATAGCAAACCAACGCAATGCTTTGCTTATAATCCGAATGCATCGGCAGCTTTCGTTTTGGGTCGCTTGGAACGCGCATCTGTTTATCAATATACCAATTGCCACCAAATAATAAAAAAACGATTCCCCCAAATAGCACGTACTGCCAACCGCTTGGCTTTGTGTGCATTAAATAAAGAACGATATTATCTTCGGCTAATCGATAATACGCCTCTGTATCCAAGTCCTTTAAATAGATCGTACCCCCTTCTATATATTCAGTTAACACACGTTGTTCCCCGTTACTATAGTTCAGGCGATACGTTTTATATGCATCTTGCGGCACATAAGGCGCTGTTAACGGTTCTAATGCCTCGATAGCAGCTTGCATCATGTCCATCTCTTCCTCGTCTGTTGACCGTTTCACCCCGATATAGTAAATCGATTTGGGATCGCTCTCACCATCTTTGAATAGCACCTCATATAAATAAGGATCAGATGAAAGGTTCGTTTCGCGATCACTGACAGGCATCGTTGCCACTAAAAACAGTACAAGCAGCACCATTGAAAATGCCACAGCCGGTACTTGCCAGTAAAACGGCTTTTTGTTTAGCCGCTGATTGATTTGTTCAAAGTCTTTTTGCTTCTCGGCCTCGTCTACACGTATCGGCTTTAATTTTTGTAGCTTGTCTTCAATCATCACGCTCACCTCCTAATAATGCACGCAACGCCTTCAGTCCGCGCGCTGTATCATTTTTCACCTTAGCCTCGGTCGTGTTTAAAATTTGTGCGGTTTCCTTCACAGAATATTGCTCAATGTAGCGCAAAATGACGGCTTCTCGGTAGTTCGTTTTAATTTGCTGTAATGCCGTGTACAACACTTCGTTTTCCGCGTTTTGTAGCACCACTTCTTCAGGAAGCAACGTATGTGCAATCGGTTCTTTTTTTAGTGTGAAAAAGCCGATTAACTTTTTCCTACGATAATGATCGTATACAAGATTGCGAGCAATTTTTAATAAATAGAGACGCTCATTTGTGTCATAATTTTTTTGATAATAGCGGTAAAAGGTTTCCTGTAGTAAATCATGCGCTAGATGGCGGTCGTTCGTTAAATAAAGTATGTATGTATAAATCGCATCATAATGCGTATCAAACACGTTTTTTCGCAAAGTATCCCTCCTTCTTAGTTGTATAGACGAGTGAAGCATCATTTGGAATCAGTTGATTTTAAATTTTCTGCGAATTTAATCAAAAAGAAAACCTGAACACGTAACATGTTCAGGCAATTCATTACACACCCATTTTGCGGCGCGTGTTACTCGTTTTCTTTGTTTGTTGACTCTTCATTTGTTTCGTTGACGTATCACCTTTAAGGTTGTTGTTACCGCCACCCGCTTTATTTTTCTTTGCTTCTAATTGTTGCTTAACTAATTCTTGTAAGCTTAATTTTTTCTTTTCTGTTTGCTCAGACATGAGACAAACCTCCTTTAACTAGCATGTTCTCTAAGTATAAGCTACTCTGGCTTGTTTTGTAAAAGAAATTACGATAACCAGCGTATTTTTACATCTTGGTCAAGTAATCCAAGCTTGTCAAAATGCTCCGCGATGACTTGCATAAACATTTCTTCATGTACTTCTAGCTGAATGACGCGTAGCACACGGTTCACTACCGGAGCAGCCTGTTGATCGATTTCAAACATTGTATTAAACGCGCGCACACGTAAAGCCTGGTCTGTGCTTAACGCGGCTTCTTCAAGTTCCTCAAGTGGCACCATTTCACTAAAGTGAGCATAGGGGTCTTCGTGTATCAGAGTAAATACGATCAATCACCTGCTCAGTCGTCTTTCCAAGCCACTTAGTATCGCTATAAAACCCATCCGCGCGTTGTTCAATATTTTGCACATCGACTGCCACAAATTCATGATTTTCAACAATAAAGTAGTTAAGTGTCGGTGTTAAATCTTGAAGATATTCCCTAACATCCGTATATCGCTCGCGCTCAGCATACGCTTTTGGACGAAATACAAATCGAACTTCTACCTCTTGAAATACAATCGTCCACTGTTCATAGGGATGCCCTGATAACACACGCAGTGCATAACCTGATCCTATCTCAACTAGCTCATCATATACGTAATCCCGCGCTAATTCGCCTGTTTCCACCGCACCTTTAAACGTCAGTTGAATCATTGCCTTAGATGTAAAGCCCCCACTCATATCTAAAAATAGCGTCACTTCATCGTCGGCACGCACGACCTGAACAATTTCCCCGTCATGTAACGAATCATTAAACACCTCGCCTGCATGTTGTTCAAACTTCGCTGAAAGCAGTACGCGCTTTTTATAAATCGACTCGCGTTTTGTTTGGTGTGCGGCGATGACCCCTTCACACCACTTTAAATACTCGCCCCACTGATTTCCACTATGTAAGTTACCTAAATCAATCGCCTCGTGAAAGCGCGCTGGAATCCACTGCTTTTCACGAGCTAGCTCCTGGATTATTTCCTTCATGAAATCTGGTTCCACATCGCCCTCCGGAAAATACGCCATATGTGCAACATCTGATTGGTGCTGTGTTTCAAGTGATAAATAAAACATGAAAGACCTCCTCGCTATGTTTCACTCATTATACACCAAAAGCCTCCTACAAATTGTAAGAGACTTCCTGTGCTTTATCATTGAAATAATAGCCGATTCCACTTTTTGTTTTAATCCATTTTGGGGAGCTCGGTTGCTCTTCTATTTTTTCTCGCAGTCTACGAATATGTACATCGACCGTACGCTTATCGCCCTTTGTAAAATCGAGCATTTCAATAATATCTTCACGCGATTTAATATCCCCCGGCTGCTCGAGTAAATGCAGCAGTAATTTAAATTCACGCTTCGTTAACGGAATCTCCACGTCTTCTTTGTAAATTTTAAACATGACCAAATCCACTTTAAATGGACCCATGACAAGCTCTGACACACGTGTTTTGTGTAGCTGCTCTTTTTCATAGCGCTTTAAATGAATGCGGAGACGCGTCAACAGTTCGCGAAAGCCAAACGGTTTCCGAATGTATTCGGTAGCACCCATTTCAAGTGCGAGCACAACATCAAGTTCATCTGTTTTTGTACTCATCATCACAATTGGGATATCAAATTGGTAACGAATCTGACGACAAAGCTCCTCGCTTTCAATATCCGGCAACGTACCGTCTAGCAAAATGGCATCTGGTTGAAATTGCATGAGCGCTTCGATTACGTGACGTCCCGTTTTTTCAACGCGTACGTCATAACCGTCCTTTATTAAATGCAGCTGTAATAAGTTCACTAAATTCTCATCATCTTCAACGACTAATAGTTTTTTCGTCATTAAGGATTCCTCGCTTCTCTAGTTTAAATCGAATAACTGTCCTTTAATAAAGTAAGCTGTAGATTCAGCCATATTTGTAATATGATCGGCCGCACGCTCAACAAAGCGGTTGATGAATAATAACTGTACAGCCTGCTCTGTGTCATGTGGATGTTCTGCGATATAGCTTGTCAGCACCGCATAATTTTGGTGATTTTTTTCATCCACCTTATCATCTAACTCACCGACTGCTTTTGCTAACGCAATATCCTCTTCAATAAACGCCTGCATCGCTTTCTTCAGCATATCCATTGAAATATCTTTCATTTCAACAATACTTGTTTTCGGAATAATGGATTCCGTTTTATTGATTTTTACGGTTGCCTTTGCGGTATTAACAGCAAAGTCGGCAATACGTTCAATATCAGAAGACATTTTAATCATACTGACAATACGGCGCAAGTCGCGTGCAACCGGCTGTTCCTTTGCCATTAGCCAAATCGCCATTTGGTTAATTTCGTTTTCAAGCTCGTCTATATACGTATCCTCTTCAATAATATCTAACGCTAACGACATATCTTGCTTTTGAAGTGCGGTGAACGACTTTTCCATCGCAACAACCGTCAAATCAACCATCTCTACCATCTTGTTTTGCAGTTCAAGCATGTTTTTCTCAAAGTTTTCGCGAATCATCAGTAGTTCCCCCTCTTATCCGAAACGGCCTGTTACATAGTCTTCTGTACGCTGGTCTTTAGGTGTTGAGAAAATAATATTTGTGTCATCAAACTCAACCACTTCCCCGTTTAAGAAGAATGCTGTTTTATCACTAATACGCGCAGCCTGTTGCATGTTATGCGTTACGATGACGATTGTGTAATCCTTTTTCATTTGTGTAATTAATTCTTCTACTTTTAACGTTGAAATTGGGTCAAGTGCACTTGTTGGCTCATCCATTAAAATCACATCCGGCTTCATCGCAATGGCACGTGCGATACAAATACGCTGTTGCTGACCACCAGAAAGGCCTAATGCTGATGATTTTAATCGATCCTTTACTTCATCCCAAATTGCCGCACCACGTAGTGATTCTTCCACAATGCCATCAAGTGTCTTTTTGTTTTTTATCCCCTGCATACGCGGACCATAGGCAACATTATCATAAATGCTCATTGGGAACAGGTTTGATTTTTGGAATACCATGCCGACTTTTGTACGTAGCTTAATGACATCATTTGATTCGTAAATATTTTCCTTGTCAATGTGGATATTGCCAATCACACGCACCCCATCAATCAGATCGTTCATGCGGTTTAACGTACGTAAAAACGTTGATTTACCACAGCCTGAAGGGCCGATTAACGCTGTCACTTCCTTTTCTTTAATGTCTATATTCACATTAAATAATGCTTGTTTTTCACCGTAAAATAAATTCAAATCATTTACTTGAATTTTCGTTTCCTGTGCCTCCGCAAAAGCCGTTGTTGATGTATTAAAAATCGCTGCTTCTGATACAATCATAGTCATTAGTATTTGCTCCTTAATAATCTGCCTTGTTTAATTTTTTGGAAATATACGTCGCTGACAAGTTCAGCACTAAAATAATCACAATTAACACAATCCCGACTGCTGCTGCTAATCCAATATCCCCGGCCTCTTGCGTCACTAAATACGAATGTACAGTAAGTGTACGTGCAGATGAGAAAATACTCGATGGCATCGCTGCTACCGTACCTGCTGTTAAGAAAATCGCTGCGGATTCCCCGACAATACGGCCAATCGATAAAATAATCCCCGATAAAATCCCCGGCATCGCGCTCGGTAAAATCACCTTTAATAACGTTTGTAATTTCGTTGTGCCTAGTGCAAGTGACCCTTCACGGTAAGTCGCTGGCACGGTTTTTAATGCTTCTTCCGTTGTACGGATAATTACTGGTAATACGATAATTGTTAACGTTAAGCTTGCTGCGATGATAGACATCCCAAGCTTTAAAATGGCTACGAAGAATACCGCACCGAATAATCCGTAGATAATTGATGGAATTCCTGTTAAGCTTTCCGTTGCGTAACGGATAATACTCACTAAACGCCCTTGCCTCGCGTATTCATGCAAATAAACAGCTGCTAAAATCCCGATTGGTGTTGCGATAAGCAGTGAAATTAAAATCATTAAAATCGTTGTGACGATCATCGGGAAAATTCCGCCGCCACCTGATGGCGAATAATCTCCGAAAATAAAATCAAAGCTAATATATGAAAATCCTTTGTAAAAGATATAACCGACAATAACGACTAATACCGCAACCGATACAAACGCTGAAGCCCATAATAAGCCGCGCATAATATTATCTTTCGTTTGACGCATATTATTTAGCTCCCTTCGCTGTAATGCGTGATAGCACAAAGTTTAATAACAAGATGAATGAGAATAACACAATCCCTGTGGCAAATAGCATTTCCTGATGCGTACCTGCCGCGTAACCCATTTCAAGCGCGATATTCGTCGTTAAAGGACGCACCGAATCGGTTAAGCTTGTCGGTAAAATAAGGGAGTTCCCGGCTACTAAAATCACGGCCATCGTTTCCCCTAGCGCGCGACCAAGGCCTAACACAATCGCCGCCATAATACCGGACTTTGCTGCTGGTACAACAACTTTAAAAATCGTGCCAATTTGTGAGACCCCTAGTGCTAATGAGCCTTCACGATACGTTTTCGGCACCGCGCGAATTGCTGTCTCTGCTACGGTTACAATCGTTGGCAGCATCATAATCGCTAGTACTAAAATAACGGCGATTAAACTTTGTCCTCGTGCTAAGCCTAAGTTGTCTTGTAAAAACGGTACGATAATCGCTAAACCGAACACCCCGTATAATACTGAAGGAATACCGGCTAATAACTGAATCGCAGGTGATACAATTTTCGCCACCGACTTTGGTGCGATTTCAGCTAAGAAAATCGCTGTTAATAATCCGATTGGTACCCCGATCACAAGTGCCCCGATTGTTGCATAAATCGATGCCACGATCATTGGGAAAATCCCGAATTTGTCCTCTGATGGTACCCAGTCGCTACCGAAAATGAAATCGTAGAAGCTATAGCCACCTGTTACAAATGGATTGGCCCCTTTATAAAATACGAAGCCGACAATCAACAATAAACTAACTACTGACAGCAACGCACACGCTAAGAAAATTTTTGATGATAGGCTTTCTAAAAAATATTTACGTTTATTACCCTTGCTTATTTGCTCTTGTACGTCTTGATCTCTTTGTGTTGCCACAGTTATTTCCTCCAAGCCCACATTTATTTCGTTACCGGAATTGCTCCTGCAGATTCCACAATTTTTTGTCCATCACTGCTTAAAATAAAGTCCATAAATTTCGTTGCTGCTTCCGGTACTTCTTTCTCATGTACAAATAAGAATGGTCGAGATAATTCATAGTTCCCGTCTAGTACATTTACTGCTTTCGCCTCAACACCGTTAATGGCTAATGCTGAGACCGTTTCATCGATATATTCAAATGAGATAAAGCCCACTGCGTGTTTATTTGTTGCAACAGTTGTTTTAATATTCCCATTTCCACTCGCAACAATCGCATTGCGGATAAGTTGACCTGATTCGTAGCCAACAATTTCTTGGAATGCATCACGAGAACCTGAACCATCCTCACGTGATACGACAACGATCTCCATGTCTTTTCCACCAAGCTGTTTCCAGTTTGTCACGTCACCTGTGAAAATCTGCTTCACTTGCTCCATCGTAATATCCTTTACCGGGTTCGATGGATGCGTAACAACCACAATCCCATCATAAGCAATGACTAACTGTTCAATCCCCGTATCGATTTCCTCTTGCTTTAAATCGCGTGAACTCATACCGATTTGGGATACGCCGTTAATTGCGTTCGTAATACCCGCTGATGAGCCGATTTGGTTAATTTCAATTTTGACATCTTCTGTTTTTTCATATTTAATGGCTAATTTCTCTGCTAAAGGTCCAACAGATGTAGAACCTGATATTGTAACTAATTGTCCGCCACTTGAGCCGTTTGATTCTCCACCACACGCTGCAAGTAGCATGATTGTAAATGCGAATGTAATCATAGTAATTGTCTTTTTCAACACGAAGTCATCCTCCAAGCATTTTCTATCTGCCTTAACAATAACGCCCTAGTTTTAATGCTCTGTATGAAACGTGTAAACCTTCTGTAAATTGTGAAGATGCCAATAAATTAATAGAGAAAAAGGAACTTTATTTTCGGAATAATTAAATAAAAATTGTCTTTTTGTTAAAATTTAGCGTATTTTTGTAAATACGACGCGAAATTTGATGTTTATTTTGTCATATTTCAGAAAGTTGATTCATAAATATGATGAAATATTGAGCAAAACATAGCGCAATTCTTATTGAATTGGGAATTTCTCATTTTTAGTATAAATTTTCCGAAAAGTTTGTTTACATTTGATTTACAAAGCCTTGGATTCTTTACAATGTCGCAATTTTCGCCATGACAAGTTTTGTTTCACGTTCCAAATGTTGTATAATTACTCCAAGGAAGTGACTGACTATGGGAAACACTGAAAAAAATAAGTGGGATGATCGTCATCGTCCTTGGCCTGTCCCGAATTTACCTTGGACGATGAAACAAACTTGGAGCGATCTGTTATTTGCGCATTATCCAGTTCAATATGAGGTATTACGTAAACTTGTGCCTGATGTACTGCCTCTAGATTCCTATAATGGGGTGTGTTGGGTTGGCGTTGTGCCATTTCGTATGTCGGGGGTTAGCCTGCGCGGATTGCCGCCTATCCCAGGAACAAGTGAATTTCCCGAACTCAATGTTAGGACCTACGTAACACTCGATGGAAAGCCTGGCGTGTATTTTTTTAGCTTGGAAGCTGCGAATTGGCTAGCTGTTAAAGGAGCGAAAACTGGCTATCACTTACCCTATTGGTATGCGGATATGGAGATTCAAAACAAAGGGCAAAACATTAAATTTACAAGTAAGAGAAGACAAGATCGAACGATAAAATTAGCCTGCAGCTACCGCCCCACTTCACAGCCATTTCAAGCAGCGAAAGGCTCTTTTGAGGAATGGTTGGTCGAGCGATACTGCTTCTACACGTTAAATTCGTCAGGCGTTCCCCTACGCTGTGATATTTTGCATGAGCCTTGGGTTTTGCAAGAGGCAGAAGCAGAGTTTTCAACCAATTCCATATTAGCTAAACAAGGGATTACGGTTGAGAGTGATGTTCCAATCTTACACTTTGCCAAAAAGATCGACATACGCGCTTGGCCTTTAGTTCATCATGCCACGAACCGTTTTCATATGTGAGCGCCGATAACTACGAAAACGACAAAAACCGAAATTTCCTTCTTTTAAAAGATAGGAAATTTCGGTTTTTCTATTTTATAAGCAACGACAAGTTGCTAGCTTACAGGCCACATTTTAGCTGTGCGCCACAGTTTGTACATGTGTTACAGCCACCCATTTCTTCTACTGTCCCTTGACGACAGACTGGGCATGTATTGCCGACCTCTGAACCAATTGTTACGTCTGTATCTGTTAGCGGCTTAATTGTATCTACCAACACGACTTGACGCTTCACTTGTTCCTCAGTTTGCTTTAATTCTTCAAATTCTAATTGCTCATCCGAAGAATTTGATTCTTCTGCTTTTAATGTTAATACTTGTGTATCACGAGAGCCGTCTACGTATACCGTTCCGCCTTTCGCGCCACCATTGTAAAGACGCTCGTACACTTTTTGCACTTGCTCCACACCGTAACCTTTTGGTGCGTTTACTGTTTTTGAAATCGATGAATCGATCCAGTTTTGGATGATGCATTGCACATCGGCATGTGCCTCTGCTGAAAGCTCCATTGATGATTTGAACCAGCTTGGTAAGTTTTGCTCATCCACGCCTGGGTTTGCATCTAAATATTCTTTTACGATCTCTGCCTTTACTTCAATAAACTTACCTAAACGACCTGAACGGTAGTAGGTAAAGCTGAAGTATGGCTCAAGTCCTGTTGCAACTCCGACCATCGTACCTGTAGATCCCGTGGGAGCAACCGTTAATAAGTGTGAGTTACGAATACCATTTGCAAGAACGCCCTCGCGAATGTGCTGTGGCATTTTTTTCATAAAGCCTGTATTAATAAACGCTTCACGTAAACGTGCTGTTTCTGCCTCTGTTTCACCTTCAATGAATGGGAAACTTCCGCGCTCTTCAGCAAGCTCAATAGATTGTTCATACGCTGCTGTTGCAATCGTTTTGAAAATCTCATCAACTAGCTCATTACCTTCATCCGAACCATACTCTTTTTCACAATAGATTAAAAGATCGGCTAAGCCCATTACACCTAGACCAACACGACGTTCGCCAAGTGCTTGCTTTTTATTATCTTCTAAGAAGTAAGGTGTTGCGTCGATTACGTTATCTTGCATACGCACGCCGACTTTCACCGTCTCACGTAATGCGTCGTAATCCACTGTTTTTGTTTCTTTGTTTGCAAACTTCGCTAAGTTTACCGCAGCTAAGTTACAAACTGAATATGGTGCTAGGGGTTGTTCCCCACATGGATTCGTCGCAACAACTTGTTGACCATAAGCTTTGGCGTTTGTCATGTCGTTGGCGTTATCAATGAAGAAAATTCCTGGTTCTGCTGCATAGGTTGCGCAGACGTTAATTAAGTTCCATAACTCTTTCGCTTTAATGGTGCGGTATGTGCGAACTGGGTAGCCAAGCTTTTCCCACTCACGAACATCGCCCACTTCATGCCATTTTTCGTTATAGTCAATCATCTGAGCTGGTGTGTAATTCGCTACATCTGGGAAGCGTAACGGGAAGTCTGCATCCTGCTCTATCGCATCCATAAATTCTTTTGTCAGCGTAACTGAAATATTCGCGCCCGTTAAGAAATCTGGGTTGTGTACTGAATACGTCCCACCATCACGAAGCTTTGTTTCCGCGTCGCGAATAATCGCTTCACTAAAGCCACCTAAGCCTTCAATATTTTTAAAGTTAACAATCCCTTGATACATCGCGTCTTCTTGTTGCGATAAAGGCTTGAATTTTAATTTTTCTTTCGCTAAACGAATGATTGATTCATCATTTGTATTTTCAATTAAATAACGTAAAATACGTGGATTTTGCATTTTTGAAATAATGAATTCCACGATATCTGGGTGCCAGTCAGCTAACATAATCATTTGTGCCCCGCGACGACTCCCGCCCTGTTCCACAAGATGTGTCAGCTTTGCAATATCATCAAGCCAGCTTACTGAACCACTTGATTTACCATTAACACCGCGCGCTAATGTGTTACGTGGACGAAGCGTTGAACCGTTCGTACCAACACCACCACCGCGACTCATGATTTCCATAACTTGCTTACGGTGATCACTAATGCCTTCGCGTGAATCTGCTACAAATGGCATAACGTAACAGTTAAAGAACGTTACTTCCGTTTCCGAACCCGCGCCGTATATAACACGGCCTGCAGGAATGAAGTTTAACGCGACTAACTGCTCATAAAACTTCTCAAACCATTCTTGGCGTTTTTCTTCTGTTTTTTCAACAGCCGCTAAGCCTGTTGCGTTACGCTTAGCAATTTGCTCATAATAAATTTCAAGCGGCTTTTCGATAATATCTAACGAACGTTCAATTACCCCTGTCGTTTGCCCATCACCATCTAACACATGGCGGTAATCTTCTTCTATTAGAATCTTCGCTGATTTTTTTTCGTGATTAATCGATTGAATAATTCCTAGACCACGTGCTGGGAATTTCGGATCTTGTTTGACCGTTAAGACAACAAAATCTCCTGCTTTTAATGTTTTCTTTTCCGTATCTTTAAAAGAATAACGGTCAATCATGACAAGACGAGAAACACCTTTATGCGTAATGTGCATATCCGAAGTAATCGGATGCACTTGCGGAAATTGTTCGATATCTTGATTTAATTGATTGACTGGGATAGATTGTTTAACAACACTTACCACCAGATAAGCCCCCTTTTGAACGATTTAATAATTTTAAAGTTCCCAACAAAAACGAGAATCAAACACTATATATTGTGTTTGATTCTTTTTAACTATTCTATATGTGGGGATGATTTTATTTACTTAAAAAAGATTACAACAGATTTTATTTTCATACAAGGGCTTGATTTTTTTTAAATTTCGGCAATCGCACGTATATCAACGTTTCGAGACACAAATTTTTTTTTACAAAAAATAAAACACACGTTCGTTTTACTTTTTATAATTCCATTCGTCTGTCCCATATTTAGTTTTCATTAATTGTTCAACATATTGTTCTTGATTTTCAGTTAATTCATATGGAACGAGTTCAATAGCAAGCGCTTCTTTAAAACCATTTGAAAAGGCCTCGACACATTGTTCCATTGAAAAGGGTGTGTCCACAAATTGATTCATTGCTACCGCTTTTTCTGGTAGTTTCTTACGCATACGCTCTTTCGCTTCATCTGATTCAAAGTTAAATACTGAAAGTAATAGCTCTTCATCTAAATCAAGTAATATCGCACCATGTTGTAAAATAACACCCTTTTGACGCGTTTGTGCACTGCCTGCCACCTTCTTCCCTTCGACAACAAGCTCGTACCAGCTTGGTGCATCAAAGCAAACTGCGCTTTTGGGTTTTTTCAAATCATCTAATTGCTGCTTTGTCTCAGGCACGCTAAAATACGCCTCTAAGCCAAGCTTTTGGAATCCTAGTAAAATCCCCTCACTAATGACGCGGTATGCTTCTGTCACCGTTTGAGGCATATCAGGGTAGCTTTCCGTTACGATGACCGAGTACGTTAACTCTTGATCGTGTAAAACCGCGCGTCCACCGGTAGGACGACGCACAAAACCTAACTGATTTTTTAACACATTTTCTAAATTAATATCCTTATGTACTTGCTGGAAATAGCCGATTGATAATGTTGCAGGATCCCACTCATAAAAACGAATAACTGGCGGAATTTCCCCTGCACTATGCCAATCTAACAACGCTTCATCTAATGCCATATTATAAGCTCCGGTTTTTGGACCTGAATTGATAAAATACCATTGTTCTTTCAAAATTTCCTCGCCTCCAACTATTCATTTTAACAAACTGACTCGACTAACTCTAGTTCTTCTCTTATAATAGAAAGTACAGAAAGAAAGGGGCAACAACACTGTGACAATTTTATACACAATTCTCGTTATCCTAGTAGTAATCGTCGCGTATATCGTGATCAACTCAATGCGCTTAAAAAAAGCGGTAACCAATTTAACACAAGAGCAATTTATCGAAGGCTATCGTAAAGCGCAATTAATCGACTTACGTGAACCAAAAGAATTCGAAGCGGGCCATATTCTAGGCGCGCGTAACATCCCAATGACGCAGTTAAACACACGTCATAAGGAAATCCGTCCAGACCTACCAGTATACCTATACTGTCAAAACTCTGGTCGTAGCGCACGTGCAGCGCTAACATTAAAGAAAAAAGGTTATACACAAATTTCCCAATTACAAGGCGGCTTTAAAACTTGGACGGGTAAAGTAAAATCTAAAAACTAATTTATAAAAGCTCTCTAGCATGTAGAGAGCTTTTTTCTATGGCTAATTATGAGTTTCTACTATTATATATCCAAATTGTTAGAAGTCTAACCTCCGCAAAGAAAAAAGAGTCAGAAGAAACACTCTGACTCTTTAATTTCCAATTAAACTTGTACAGTTTCAGCTTTTGTATAACGTAAAATCGGTGTACGTGCCGCACGTGTCTCATCTAAACGATTTACCACAGTTGTATGAGGTGCTTCTTGTACTAATGCTGGATTGTCGATTGTTTCTTGTGCAATTTGAATCATTGCATCACAGAATGCATCTAATGTTTCTTTAGATTCTGTTTCAGTTGGCTCAATCATGATGCCTTCTTCCACGTTCAGTGGGAAGTAAACTGTTGGTGGGTGATAGCCAAAGTCTAACAGGCGTTTTGCAATGTCAAGCGTACGTACGCCAAGTTTTTTCTGACGACGACCTGATAAGACGAATTCATGCTTACAGTGACGGTTGTATGGTAAATCAAAGTGCTCTTCTAAACGACGCATCATGTAGTTGGCATTTAATACCGCATATTCTGTTACCGCTTTTAATCCGTCTGGACCCATTGAACGGATGTATGTGTATGCACGAACGTTGATACCGAAGTTGCCGTAGTAAGGCTTCACGCGACCAATTGTTTGTGGACGGTTGTAATCAAAGTGGAATGTACCGTCTTCTAATTTCACGAGTACTGGTTTTGGTAAGAATGGAATTAAATCTGCTTTCACCCCTACTGGACCTGAACCTGGGCCACCGCCACCGTGTGGACCTGTGAATGTTTTGTGTAAGTTTAAGTGTACGCAGTCAAAGCCCATATCGCCAGGACGTGCCTTACTCATTACGGCATTTAAGTTAGCGCCATCATAATAAACTTTACCGCCGACACCGTGAACGATTTCAGCCATTTCTAAAATATTTTCTTCAAATAAACCAAGTGTGTTCGGGTTTGTTAACATTAATGCTGCTGTGTCAGGACCTACAACACGGCGTAAATCATCTAAGTCTACTAAGCCGTCTTCATTTGATTTAATAGTAATTGTTTCAAAACCTGCAACTGTAGCAGAAGCTGGGTTTGTACCGTGCGCTGAGTCAGGAACGATGACTTTGTTACGGTGGCCTTCGCCATTTGCTTCGTGGAATGCACGAATCATCATCAGTGCTGTCCACTCACCGTGTGCACCTGCTGCGGGTTGTAGCGTTACTTCATCCATCCCTGTAATTTCTTGTAGAGATGTTTGTAGGTCATATAGTAATTCCATTGCACCTTGAGCTGTAGACTCATCTTGTAATGGGTGGATATTAGCAAAGCCTGAGAAACGTGCAACCGATTCATTGATTTTTGGATTGTACTTCATCGTACAAGAACCAAGTGGATAGAAGCCTGAGTCTACACCGTGGTTACGGCGAGAAAGTGCTGTATAGTGACGCATAATATCTAGTTCTGATACTTCTGGTAGTTCGGCTGCTTCCGAACGTACTAATTCAGCAGGTAAAAGTTCTGTAAGATCGAAATCAGGTACATCTAACGGTTCTAAATTATAGCCAACGCGACCTGGTTTTGTAATTTCAAAAATAAGTGTCTGGTTTTCGTTAAGCATTGTAAGCCCCCATCTCCGCAACTAGTGCATCAATTTCTTCTTTTGTACGAACTTCAGTAACTGCGATTAACGCATGGTTTGCTAATTCTGGGTGCACTCGACCTAAATCAAAACCACCGATAATCTCTTTTTCGATTAACGCTTTGTTCATTTCAGTAACGTTAGCACTTGTTTTCACAACGATTTCGTTGAAGTGTGCACCTTGGTAAACAACTTCAAAACCTGCTGCTTCAAATGCATTTTTCGCATAACGTGTTTTTACGATGTTTTGTTTTGCCATTTCTTGCATGCCTTGTTTGCCAAGTGCTGTCATGGCAACAGAAGCTGCTAATGCAAGTAACGCTTGGTTTGAACAGATGTTAGAAGTCGCTTTATCACGACGGATATGTTGCTCACGTGCTTGTAATGTTAATACGTACCCACGACGGCCATCTTGGTCCACTGTTTCACCAACTAAACGACCTGGTACTTTACGCATTAATTTGTTTGTTACAGCGAAGAAACCACAGTGAGGACCACCGAATGCCTCTGCGATACCAAATACTTGTGCATCACCAACTGTAATGTCGGCACCTAATTTACCTGGAGGTGTTAAGACACCAAGTGCTAATGGGTTAGCCGATACAATGAATAACCCTTTTGCATCATGTGTAATATCCGCAAGTGGCTGTAAGTTTTCAATTTGACCAAAGAAGTTTGGATATTGCACGATAACGCCCGCTGTTTGATCGTCAACTAAGCCTTTTAACGCTTCGATGTCTGTTACACCGTCTTTTGTTGGGATCGTAATGACTTCGATTGATTGACCGTATGCATACGTTGTTACTACGTCTTTATATTCTGGGTGTACAGCACCAGATACAAGAAGCTTTTTACGACGCGTATGACCTGCTGCTAGCATTCCCGCTTCTGCAAGTGATGTACCGCCATCATACATAGAAGAGTTTGCTAAATCCATGCCTGTTAGCTCAGCAATCATTGTTTGGAATTCGAAAATTGCCTGCAATTCTCCTTGAGAAATCTCAGGTTGGTATGGTGTATACGCTGTGTAAAACTCAGAACGAGAAATCACGTGGTCTACAATTACTGGCTTGTAGTGGTTGTAAACTCCTGCACCTAAAAATGATACGTTTGTTGCTGTATCTTTATTTTTTGCTGCTAATTGTGCTAATTCTTTCATTAAAGCTGCTTCTGATTTTGCTGGTTTAATCTTATACTCGCCTTTAAAGCGTACTTTTTCAGGAATGTCTGCGAAAAGCTCATCAATTGTAGCAACGCCAATCGTTGCTAACATTTCTTGTTGATCAAGTTCTGTCATTGGTAAATAACGATGTTTCATTACATAACCCTCTTTTCAAAAGTTTTATTTGGTGGATATGAAAATATAACTTTTCAATGTTTTCTAACTACGTTTATAAAATGGTTTTTCAACGATTACAGCTTTTGCGAGCTTTCCGCGAATTTCAACTTCTACTTCAATTCCGACTTCCGCGAATGTTGCGTCAATTAAAGCTAAACCGATGTTACGCTTCGTCATTGGTGATTGTGTACCTGTTGTTACGAGTCCAATTTGTGTACCGTCTTTGAACACTTTATAGTCATGACGAGGAATCCCTTTGTCAATCATTTCAATACCAACAGATTTACGTGGTAAGCCCTTTTCTTTTAATTCGATTAAGGCTTGCTGCCCGATAAATTGTGGATCTTTCGCTAATTTCACCGCAAAGCCAATACCAGCTTCAAGTGGTGTAATATCTTTTGATAATTCTTGACCATATAATGGTAAGCATGCTTCAAAGCGAAGTGTATCACGCGCACCAAGACCTGCTGCGACAACACCTTTGTCTTTACCCGCTTCTAAAATTTGATTCCAAAGTTCAGCAATTGCTGACGGTGTACCGTAAAGCTCAAAGCCGTCTTCACCTGTATAACCAGAGCGAGATACAAGCACTGAATGACCACCAATGACTACGTTATCTTGGAATTTGAAATATTTAATTGTTGTTAAATCTGTTTCTGTTAACGTTTGTAGTACTTCTTCAGATAAAGGACCCTGCAATGCGATTTGGGCATAGTCAGCTGATGCATTTGTTAAGGTAACATTGCCTTCTACATGCTTTTGTAGCCACTCGAAATCTTTTTCGATATTCGCTGCGTTGACACAAAGTAAATAGCGGTTTTCTTCTAAACGATATGTTAGTAAATCGTCTACAACTCCACCAGTTTCATAGCACAGGGCACTATACTGTGCACCGCCAATAGCGATTTTTGAAATATCATTTGATAACATTTTTTGTAGGTAATTAAGCGCATCTGTACCTTCTACAAAAATTTCGCCCATATGCGATACATCAAAAAGGCCTGCGCGATTACGAACAGCATCATGCTCATCTTTAATCGATGAAAATTGAACCGGTAACTCCCAGCCACCAAAATCAATTGTTTTGCCACCGTATTTTGCGTATTCATCAAAAAGGGGTGTTCGTTTTAATTCGTTTGTCATGTTCAAGTCCTCCTTATTCATATGTAAGTTTTGTAACAATTCAGATTTTAAATCCCACAAAAAAGGACAGACGAATCCCGTTACCGAGATTCTCTGTCCTTGCACCTGAAAGTTACACCTATTATTGATATTCGATCACATAATAGGCTTTCCCCGTGGGTGGCTGTCTTGTACTAATACAGCGCTCTCCAGAGTTGCGTCCAATACGAGTCTTTTTGCCTGAGAGATTCATAGCCCTTGCTATTTGCTCCTTCGGCGACGTGACATCACGTTCTCTCCCCGCACCATCATCCGCGTTAGCTTTAATTTGTTAAATTGGTAAGATTACTCTTAGCAATATCCTAACATTGAATGCCATAAAAACGCAAACATTTTTTAAATTAACTTCAAACACGAATAATTATCGATATTATGCGCATTTTATTCGCATTTAAGACGATTTACCTGGAATGCAATGTATTCGACAATTTGACGTAATGTACGGCCAGCTGTTAACACTTGGATATGGCCTGCTTCACGATAAAATTTACGTCTGTTATTGTACAGTTGCTCTAATTCTTGTTCGGTAGAATTTTGAACAATTGGACGATTTTTATCGTTGCGGATACGCATGTAGATATCGTCAAACTTTGCATCCAAGAAAAACACAAGCCCTGTACGGCGCATGATTTTTCGATTTTTCTCGCTGATTGCTACACCGCCACCCGTGGCTATAATGCATGCTTCATTCCGAAACCTTTGTAAAAATTCTGTTTCAATTTCACGGAAACGCGTTTCCCCGTACTTTTCAAAGATTTCTGGAATCGTCATTCCCTGTTGTCGAACGATTTCATGGTCCATATCATAGTACGGCATTTTTAAGTAATAACTTAAACGTCTACCGATTGCACTTTTTCCGCATCCCATAAATCCAACTAAATATATTTTTCGCATGCCAATCACCTTCTTCTAGTTACGAACTGCTCAAACCTTTTACTCACTACTTAGTATGTTTATCGTAGCACGAACGTAAATAGATTCCAATCCATTATAGATTTTTAATTGGCTTAAATATGCATTTATATAATATAAAACAGCTCCTGTAACAATAAATAATAAAAATATGGCCATTAAAAACAGGATTCCCCGTTCATTATTCAGGTAACGGCAATACAAGAATTCTTTCACGTAGTTTCCCATCCGCTGTCACTACTTTCATGATAATTTCATTACCTAGCTGCTCGTATTGCAATTGTTTTGCAAAAGGAAGCATTGTTTCATTCCCTCCTAAATTTGAACGCTTTCGTATATGTTCAGTTGGAAGTTCAAAAAAGAACGTTCGATTTTCCTCATCACCTATTGGTTTAAATGCCAGCCTTCCAGACGTTATAACGGCTCCTGAAAGCGAATTTTGATTGTATTGCTGCATGTCATAGACAAATAACTCCCAATTGACATCATGTTTTATTTGATTGATATCCTGTATTTCGCGTATCCATATAATAATGAGTACGCTAATCGAGGAAAATAAAACGAGGACAATTAGTTGTAACAAGCTTTCTAGCAAAGTAAACCCTTGCTCATTGATTGATCTTGTTAAACGCATAATTCCTTATTCACCCCATCGATTTCATACGTAACACATATTGTACCCTCAGCGAAGTACCACGTATAAAACATGTCATCAATTTGTTGCTGTCCGTTTACTTCACCGTATCGCTTATATTTCAGGGCACCATTAAATGCGACTTCCGCGGCATGCGCTTGTTTTTGCTTGACTATTACCTGCTGCTTCATATTAACCGTCAACGGGATGAGTGTCGACGTTAGAAAAAATAGGATGACGAGTGCTAGCAGCGTATCTACAAGTGTTAGTCCCTTCTGGTATTTCCCCGACATTTTTCGGAATCAACCTCCCTTTCCCGATATTTAACGAATAACTATAATATTTCCCGTTCAAATGATAGGACATGCTTCCGGCACTATTGACGTTACCATTTGGTCGAAATGAGATTCTATAATTACTTGTCGAAATGAAGATTCTCATCCCTTTTGGTAACGTTTGTTCAAATAAGATTTCGCCTTGATCTGCATAATGCTTTACTCGGATCATCTGGCAATTAATTACCTGAATTTCATATCTCGATTTTGACTCAATTGACTTTACTTGCGCTAATCGAATAAGCACTTCAGTTTGGTCAATAATTTGTTCATTTGTATAATTTGTCAATTTTTCTGTTGTAACATATAACAGTGAGCTGCTAATTACCATAAATATCGCCAGGACAACAAGCATCTCAATCAGTGTAAAGCCGCGCTCGCTACTTACAAATTTACTCACCACTAGGCGTTGTTTCTCCATCGGTTTTCTCGGGCTCTTTTTTAACTGGACCTTTTACGACTCCACCTACAATTGTAATCTTTTCATCATTTGGACATTTCGGCTCTTTGTCGTTAATATAGCCATCTTTAAGCAAAACATCGACCGAGGTCGGATATGTTCGGTTATTTAATTTGTACGCCTCAACTTGTCCTTGAAGCATCAGAACATAGGCATCACAGCCTTTTTCATCAATTGTCGCAAAATGCTTTGACACGTTTGGAATCGTTACTAAAATCAAAATCGAAATAATAAATAGCACAACTAACATTTCTACGAGTGTAAAACCCTTTTCATTTTTCATTTGCTCACCTCATTAAATAAAATCAATCACGTCATACATCGGTAATAAAATACTTAAATACGCGGCAATGACACATACCGCAATGACAATAAATAGTAACGGTTGAATGACGGCTAATAATTGCCCAATCCACTTCTCCATCTTTTCATCTAGTAATTCACAATATAAAATTAACTCTCTCCCTAATAGGCCACTTGCTTCTCCGTGCGCGATGAAGTGTTCAAATTTCGGATAAAAATAGCCGACTGCTTTTACAGCGTGGGCAAGGGAATCGCCAAATACGATGCGTTGCTGCAAAACCTGCGCGATATAAGCCATTTGCTTTTGATGCTGTTGTAGCTTTAAATGCTCAAATGCCTGCTGCAACGATAACCCCGCTAACAATAAGTTGCCAAGATTGCGCGAAAATTGGCGTGTTAGTAGCAATTGCCACACTAAGCTTACATAGGGGATTCGAAATAATAATGTCAATTGTAAATCCACACGTTTCTTTTTCACATACAGCACAAAGCAAAATAAGAAAAGTGCAACAGAGAATAAAAAAATAACAATCATATCTGGGATGTGTAGAAAAAATGTAGACCACTCAATACTTGTAGTTGTTGCTTCATTGACGCGAGAGGTTAATACAGAGGACATATTCGGCAAAAAATACGTACGGAATGCTAGAAATAAACACAGTAAAAAGCCGAATAAAAGCACTGGATACGATAAGACTTTGATTAATTTTGATTTTGCCATTTGCTGAAAGATTAACTGCTTTGCAACTAATTGGATTGTTTCGTTTAATCGACCCGATACTTCGGCTAATTCAACAGATACTAAATATTGTTTATCTAACCCTAAATACATAAACACCTGCGTGACATTGCCCCCATTATGCAAAATCGATTTCACTTGTTGTTGTACGGGCAGATAGTCTTTCACGTGATAGGGCAATAGCATTTCAATACTGTGGACAAATGTGTAGCCTTCATTTAGTAATATAGCCATCCGTTCAAGTAAGGTAGGTAATTCAGCCGCCTTAATCACCGCCTTTTGAAACATTGGCTTGTTCCAAACAACAGCTTTAAATAGTGGTATGTTCATAGGCACCTCCCAGCAAACTGTTTATTTGCCCAGCTAGAGTATCTTTAATTGGGATGGAATAATTCAAATTGTTACGCGTGGCTTCAAGTGCGGTAGTTAATTCATTTTGATGAAGCAACTCGAATACTGCTTTATAACTGCCTTCATGATCGATTAATGTTTGCGCAATGACCGCACGCAATGTTTGGCGCATTTCTTCATAAGAAATGGACAAATCATGCAACCGAAATAAACAGTTCACAGTATCTTTTGCATGAATTGTTGAAATGACTAAATGACCTGTCAAAGCCGATTCCATCGCAATTTGTGCCGTTTCCTTATCACGGATTTCCCCAATCATGATAACCTCTGGTGAGTGACGAAGGATGGCTTTTAATCCTGAAGCATACGTAATTCCAGCTTTTTCGTTTACTTGAATTTGCAAAACTTCAGGTTGCGTACTTTCAACGGGGTCTTCCAAGGAAATAACATGGCGATTTAACACGCTCGCACAATGATGGACTAAAGAATATAACGTCGTTGTCTTACCACTCCCTGTCGCACCACTCACTAAAATAAGACCACTCTGCTGTTGTAACAAACCATTTAGTTGAACTGCACTTTGAGAAAAGTGACATAATACATCAATAGGCAATGTATAGTTTTGACGGAGCACACGAATTGCTAAACTCTCTTTTTGATAGGCTGAAGGTAAGGTTGACACTCGAAAGGAATAGTCGTAGTCATAGAAATTTTGTTGAAAGGCACCACTTTGAGGTTTTCGTTTTTCACTAATATCTAGGGAGGATAAAAATTTAAAATACGATATCATTCGATTCGCCAGCTCTGTTGGAATTTGCTCGACTTTTTGAAAGCAACCGTATTTCCTGTACATTAATTGATAATAGTCTTTTCTTGGCAGTACATGAATATCTGAGGCCTGGTAATCAATCGCTCGTTGTAAAAGCTTGATACACTTTTGTTCAAGTATAGATTCTTGCTCGATATCCCCCACTCCCTTCTTTTAAAGTTAACGCAAGTATAATAGAATACCAATAAAAAGAGAATTATAATCCCAATAATTTCTTTTTATGTGAAAATTTCATGGTAAATTGACAATTTCAAATGATCATCATGTAAAATAAGAACAAGCTTTCATTTTTAATGAAATGATTGGAGGTGAAAAAATGCAAGATTCAATTAAAATTACAAGTACACTAGCAGATGAAACACGCTTTTCCATTTATGAGTTTATGTTACAACATAAAAAATACGTGAGCGTTCAGGAAATTTCCGATGAATTTGGCATCCATTCAAACGTCGCTAGATTACACTTAACAAAGCTCGCTGAAATCGGTGCTATATCAGCTGAATTTTTAAAAACAGGAAAAGGCGGGCGACCCGGACGCGTTTATCGTATTAAACAAGAAGGCATTCATCTAAGCTTTCCACGGCGAGACGCTTCTTCCCTTTTAAAGTGGTCCTTGCAATTAATTTCCCAATTAGGAGATGAGGCGCTAGAACAAGCAAAAATAATTAGCTACGAAGACGGGCGGCAAATGATGCAAAAACTCGTCGCAAGTCATAAAAATCATCACACATTACTTTTTGATGACAAGCTAACACTATTAACAAACAGCGCCAAATTAATTGGCTATATCCCAGAAGTGCGTAGCAACAGTAATTCGAAATCATTACATTTTTCTATTTATAACTGCCCGTTTCATGATCAACTAACGAATCATGCTGAGATTGTTTGTCAATTACATGAATCTTATTTGCGTGGACAAGTAGATGCATTGTTTGAACTCAACGAATTTACACAAATTGAGAACATGCAGCACCAATGTGATTTTTGTAACTATACAATCGAAGTTCACAATTAATGGAAAAAACATGCGATTGTCACAACTCTTCCATAAGTTCCAGTTTACATTGTTCAGAACATTGGCTTATAATAGATGAGAGATTAGTCTATTTTACGTAAAAGGAGGGAAATTCTACATGAGCAATATGTATAAAGTTATGGCATTTTGGACAGCTATTTTCGCCGTTATGTTCTACCTTGGTGGTATGAACGAGGTTTCGCTATTATTCATAGGTAATACAGGATTATTTTTATTATTAGGCTTCTTAAATCTGTCTGAACGCATGTATCTATACATTTTTGGAGCTTACTTAACTGTTTTCTTCGCAGGATTCACGTATTTTACTACGTTTATGCACACTCCCGGTGGAGGACACTAATAAAAAAACGACTGCGCAAGTTGCAGTCGTTTTTTTATTTCATTAAAATCCATTTAAAAACGGATTTTGGTTTATTTCGGCAGCTGGTGTTGTATAGTTACCGTGGCCTGGATAAATAATTGTGTCTTCAGGTAAAGCTAATAACTTGTTATGAATTGATTTTAATAACACATCCATCGAGCCCCCGATTAAATCTGTTCGTCCTACGCTACGCTCAAATAATGTATCCCCAACAATTGCAAAACCGTCCTCTTCAAATATAAATGAGACACTTCCTGGAGAGTGCCCTGGCGTATGTGCCACTTTAAACGTAAAGTCGCCTATTGTCAGACTTCCTTCTTTACGAAGAATATGCTCCTCACTTGGGGCGTTCACCGTGTAGTTTGGCAGCTCTGCATATTTACCTGAACCATTTTTCAGTGGGTCTGCTAACCAACTCACTTCTTTTTCATGCACATAAAGTGGTAGGTCAAACACCTCACGCAAGGCATCAACTGCCCCAATATGATCAAAATGGGTATGTGTTAATAAAATCGCTAACGGCTTTAACCCCTTGCTACGAAGTTCTTTTACTAAACGTGCCCCTTCTTCACCTGGATCAAAAATTAAACAATCTTTATTTTTATTGCTAACAATATAACAATTCGTTTGGACTGGGCCAAGCGAGTATGTGCGTACACTATACATGATCGTCACCTCAAAAATTATTTTTTATACCGCTACTAGTGTACCATGACTAAATCGTTCATATAAACGTCATTTTTAGTTCTCGACAAACGAAAAGGAAACATTTACAATTAAGAAGAATATTGTTACGACATTATTTGGAAACTAATGTTGAGAGGAGTGTCAATTTTTTCATGAACTTATTAATGGTTATTTTTGGCTTAATCGCAATCTTTGGCGTAGTTGGCATATTCCAATCAATCAAACAAAAAAACATCTTAGCCGTAGTGTTTAACGCAGCGACTGCAGGTGTATTTGGTTGGTTCGTTATTATGACGATTATTAATCAGGGCTACCCACCAGTAGCTCACTAATTTTTAGAAAAGACATCATTTCACGCCACAAAGCGAGAAATGATGTCTTTTCTTTTATCAGTGGTTTTACAACACTACAACTAAAACACAAAAAGCGCCTCCACATGGGAGACGCTTTTGTTATTTTTCATCAACGATTAAATTACCTGTTTTCACATCATAAAAACGTAGTAAATCACCATTAATAATTTGATCTGAATAACCGAGTTCAACTGTAGCACGCTCGATATACGGCTCACAATTTACTAGGTCCGTTTCTTCGCCTGTTGCACGGTCATAGCATACCTCGCCTGCATAGACTACCTTATCTGTAATGAATCGACCATCACGGAAAATAACGAAGTCTTCATGCTCTTCAGAGAAAAGATCAGCTCCAAGTTGCATATCCTTTGATGTATCAATCCCCAGTAAGTGTAATAATGTTGGACGTAAATCTAATTGACCTGAAACATCGTCCATCACTTGTCCATCATTTGAGCCCGGAATGTGCACATATAGTGGCACAGCTTGTAAGAGCGCGCTGTCATATGGCGTAATTTCTTCTTTACCTAAATATTGCGCCATTGCTTTATTATGGTTTTCAGAAATCCCGTAGTGGTCGCCATACATGACAATAATCGAATTATCATATAACCCTTGTTCTTTTAAATCATCGAAGAATTCTTTTACCGATTCATCTAAGTAGCGAACCGTTTGGAAATAACGATTTAATGTAGCTGAGTTTGAATCAAATTCATTAATCATCATATCTTCTGGATCTAAATAGAACGGATAATGGTTTGTTAATGTGATTAAACGACTATAAAACGGCTGTGGCATGTCTTTCATAAGTGCCGCTGATTGCTCGAAGAATGGAATATCCTTTAAGCCCCAGTTTACAGAGTTTTCATCGTTTACATCATATGATTCGATATCATAAAAGTTGTCTAAATTAAATGAGTTGTAAATCATATCACGGTTCCAAAATGACTTATTGTTGGCGTGCATAACGTTTGAATAGTACCCATTTTCTCCCACTTTTTCAGCAAATGAATTGTACGTATTTTCACCATGTGTGAAGAATACCGCACCGCGACCTAAGCCAAATAATGAATTTTCAAAAATAAATTCCGAGTCAGATGTTTTTCCTAACCCTGTTTGATGATAAAAATCATTGAAATAATACGTATCCTTATCCTGCGTTAATTCATTTAAAAATGGTGTGACAACTTCCCCATTCATCTCATTGTTTATAACGAAGGTTTGTAACGATTCAAGTGACACGACAATGACGTTACGCCCCGCGTATTTCCCAAACATTTCAGCGTTCGGTTCCGCTTGGTTCGCACGCACGTAGTTGTTCACTTCGACTAATTCACTTCCATCTGCTAATGCACGCTGCGCAGATGATTTTGATTGCACATATACATCATATAAATGATAGTTATACGTACCAATGTTTTTCACAAGTAGCTCACGGTCAAATGCACGTGTTAGTAACTGTGGACGCTCCGTTTCTGCTAATCCTAAATTTAAAAATAGCATAGCTGCTGCTAGTACAAAGTATGCTTTACGTGCATCTTTGCGAATTGGCGACAGATCTTGTGATTTTGCTAAAAATTTCACTGCAAGTAAAATAATGAAAACATCCATAAAGTATAATAAGTCCACCCAGCTAATAATTGCCGCTGCGGATGTCCCTAACTCACCAAAATTACTTGTTTGAAATAATACAGGCAATGTTACAAAATCATTATAAAATCGATAAAACGCTACATTACCATAAACCACTAATGCTAATAATATACTTCCGCCTACGATATAACGATTTCTTACTTTTTGTGACTTGAAGAATAGTGATATTCCGTAGAAAAATAATAAAAAGCTTAGCGGGTTAATAATTAAAATTAACATCTGCATTGCATTTTCTACGTCCATATCAAAGCTCGTTCGATAAACAATAACCGTTTTTATCCATGTTGCTATGACAGCAATCGCTAATATCGAATGTTTAGGCCACTTAAAATTACTCATATCCTATACATCCTCTCCAGTAGTTCTTAAGTTTATTGTAATTACATAATTCCAGTTGAAACAAAATCTATCTTAATCCTTTTTATACCGACGCGCAACATTATTACTTCCAGCAAAATTGTACGCTAGTAATTAGTACGAATGAGCGGTGAAAAAGTTTCATTAAAATAGTAAAACAGCGGACACTTTGCCGCTGTTTTAAAGGAATATATACTTCATACGTTTTATCCCTTGTAAAACAAGCAAATCAAACGATCTCTACTATTATACAACAAAAACTTATTTTTGTTCCAATTTAAGTCTTTGCTCTTCTTGACGCAGTACTAATAAGGCCATTTGAAAATCTTTTGGCTCAATAAATTTTGATTTAAATAATTCTTTGATTTCATCTTCCATCAAATGTAAATCACCAATACGGTCTTTCGTGTAAATATAAATACCATATTGTTTTAATAAGTAAATAATATCTAACATTGATTGCATACGAAGTTCCCCCAAATCACTGTCCACAAAGTATCGTTTTGTGTTCTCCTACTATTATATGTACCGGCAAATCATGTGATTCTCTCGGTACTTCATTTAATAATTGTTCTTCAAATGCTAACGCAATGGTTGTGCCTTGATAATCTTGCAAATAACGGTCATAATAACCGCCTCCAAAACCGATGCGATAACCTAATACATCAAATACAACGCCCGGTACAACGATACAGTCAATTTGCGCTTTATCGACAGCTTCACAAAGCTCCGGAATCGGCTCTAAAATATTTTTATAAGCACGCTCTGTTTGTGCAAAAGTGTCAATCTCATAAAATTGCATTGTACGCTGCGATGCCTCGCACTTCGGGACAACAACTCTTTTTTTCATTTTCCACAGTTGCTCAATAATAAAACTTGTGTCGACTTCTGGTTTGTTCGACAACGTGATAGCAATTATTTTCGCCTCTAATACGCTTTTTTGTTGTAATAAATGTTTCGCGAGCGTACGCGAACGATCGCGATACGCTTGATACGGCATGTTGTTCAACTGTTGTAACACTGAGTTTCTTAGCTGTTTTTTATCCAAGCGAATCCCCCATTTATCAAAAGTTAAAAGTTCGTATCATCTTTTAATTGTTTAAAAAATCATAGCAACTTTCAACAAAAACGCATGTAAAAAGCCAAAACCAACAAGTGGCTTTGGCTAATTGAGCAATTATTACTTTGTTTCACGGTGAAGAGTGTACTTCTTCTCGCGAGAGCAATATTTTTTAAGTTCAAGACGCTCTGGATTGTTACGCTTGTTCTTTTTAGAAATGTAGTTACGTTCGCCGCAGTCTGTGCAAGCTAAAGTAATGTTTACGCGCATTATTAACCCTCCCACTCTAAATTAAGGATATAAATTTATTTGAGCATGATTTATACGACTTAACCATTATAACACACTTCTACAAAAAATCTAGTAGGATTTATTATTAAGTTTTAATATGTTAAAATTAGTTTTAAAAGAGCTTTTCAGGGGGACGATTTCATGGAAATTCCATCGATTATTATGATTACAGGTATTGTAATTATCCTTATATCATTATTTTTCAAAGATACATCAGGTAGAGTAGAAAAAGAGCTCGACGATTTATCGATTAATATTTACCAAGAAACGAATGCATTAAAACGTCGCATTAAAACATTAGAAGAAGAATTACTTGTTGAACCAAACTTCCAAATCAAATCACCAAAAGTAAATCAAACAAAGCAGCAAGATGTAATGGAAACATTCCAGCAAGTCGCCACACAAGTAAAAGCAGCGCAAAACTATGGTGCACAAACACAATATACGCAAGCAAGCGCAAAACCAATCAACGGTATTTTAGTGAGTCAAGTACTCGCACTAAACAGTCAAGGATTATCCATTGATGAAATTAGCAAGCGTTCGACATTATCACCTGCGCAAATTCAGTCAATTATCGCAACTGGAGGTCGCCAATGAAAAAGTCCATGCGTGCATTTGGAATCGGTATATTTCTAACAGGAGCTGTTATTGCAGGTTATGATCAATTCTTCCCCGACCAACAAACAGCCGATATGAGAGCGCTTGAAAAGCAAATTAAGCAATACGAACAGCAAATTGAAGCGTTAAACGAGCAACTCGCTCATCAAGAATCTTCAGAAACTACTGAGACGAATGAAAAAGAAGAACCAGCTGTACATACTGAATCGGGAAAAGACTCTAAAAAATCGACTGAATCTTCAAAAGACGTACTTGAAGCAACAATCTACGTTTATGAAAATGTATCAATCTACACAATCGGTCAACAAACCGAGGATTTAGGAATTGTAGAAAATGGGCGGGAATTAGAACTCTTTTTAGCTAAGCCAGAATACGCACGTTCTATTCAAAAAGGCGCTTTTGACTTACGCTCTGATATGACAATAGAAGAAATCGCGAAAATATTAACAGGTAAAAAGCTCGAATAAAACGAGGGTGCTAGGAAAATTCCTAGCACCCCATTTATGTTTTAAATTATTCACGAACCCAAGTTAAGCCAAGTGTCCCTTCACCCGCATGCACACCTACACATGCTGATAAAGCTGTTGGTGTAAAGTTAATATCCGGGAATTGTTGTTGTAATTCCTGTTTCCACTCAATGGCCCCACGCTCATTGTTGCAGTTAATAATTGCCACTTCTTTGACTGGAGACTTTTCGATAGCACGCTGTAATTTTTCAATGACCACTTTTTTTGCACGTTTTTCTGCACGTACCTTTTGTGCAACCTCAATACCGCCTTCTGGGTTGTACTGAATTACTAATTTAATATTTAATAAGTTACTAATAAACATCGCTGTTCCCGATACACGACCGCTTTTGTGCAATTGTTCTAAGCTTTCTGGAATAAATGCTAGTTCGCCTTTTTCACGCATTGCTAAAATTTCAGCCACGATTTGTTCAGGTGTAAGGCCTTGTTTTTCTAATTTCATTCCCATTTCAAGCATTGCCTGCATTGGATATGAACCAATTAATGAATCAATCGCATAGTTTTTGAAACCCGCTTGCTCAGCAGCCATTGGTGACGTGGCTACTGTCCCTGACAAACGTTCAGATGTATGAATCGCAATCGCACAATCATAACCTTCTTGCTTTAATTTTTCATATAATGCCACATGCTCGCCAAATGCCGGCTGCGATGTTTTCGGATGTGCTTTGGCGTTGCGTAATTTATCGTAAAATTCGTCGTGCGTCATATCCACTGTTTCGCGTAATGGTCCCTCTTCAAAAACAATGTTTAATGCTAACACGTGAATGTTATGCTCTTTAATAAATTCCGGCGTTAAAAATGCCGCTGTATCTGTAACCCATGCAATTTTCTTCGTCATGTAAAATCCCCTTAAAAAATAGTTTTATCTCCACACAATGTAAGCGGATTCACTATAGTACCATAGTGACATATGTCACATTATAAATAAAATAGTTATTTCATAGACAAGATTTCGACACGAAATTACTAAGTTTTTCATATTTTACGAGATAGCTATTATTTTACATTCGATATTATTAATTGTACGATACTTACGTATAATAAATTATTTATTCAAAATCTTAATTAAGGGGGCTTTTTTATGAATATTTACGACATTCCTGTCAAAACTGAAAAAGGCAATACGTATCAGCTCGACGAATATAAAGGTCAAGTCATGATGATTGTTAATACGGCAAGCAAATGTGGGTTTACGAAACAATTTTCACAATTAGAGGAACTTTATGAGAAGTATAAAGAAGATGGCTTCATTGTATTAGGCTTCCCTTCAGACCAATTTAAACAAGAATTAGAAGACGGTGCGCAGGCTGCAGAATTTTGTCGCCTCGATTATGGTGTAACCTTCCCTATGCATGACATGGTAAAAGTGAATGGCTCAGAAGCACACCCACTATTCCAGCATTTAACTTCTGAAGCGAAAGGTTTACTTGGTCAATCCGTTAAATGGAATTTCACAAAATTTTTAGTGGATCGTGATGGAAAAGTAGTTAAACGCTATGCACCTCAAGACAATCCATTAAAGGCTGAACAGGATATCACAAAGCTCTTAAATAAACAGTAAAATAAACTACTTTTTAGATGACTGAAATATAGTTTACACGTATACTATAACTGACATAGATAACTTCGTATGTTAAATACAAAAATTAGGAGTGTTTAGAATGGGTCGTTTAGACAATAAAGTAGCAATTATTACAGGGGCCGCACAAGGTATGGGTGCTGCACATGCACGACTTTTCGTAGCAGAAGGTGCGAAAGTCGTTTTAACAGATTTAAACGAAGAAAAAGGGCATGCGTTCGCAGCTGAATTAGGTGAAAATGCAGTTTTCGTTAAACAAAACGTGGTTAGCGAAGAGGATTGGGCTACTGTTTTAGCTACAGCTGAAGAAAAATTCGGTCCTGTAAATGTTTTAGTTAACAACGCTGGGATTACAATGGCGAAAAATATGTTAGACGTGACGGTTGAAGAATACAAACGCATCGTTGACATTAACCAAGTTTCAGTATTTATCGGCATGAAAACAGTAGCAGGTTCAATGATGAAAGCTGGCGGCGGTTCAATCGTGAACATTTCTTCTATGAACGGTTTAGTAGCTGGAGCAATTGGCTATACAGATACTAAATTCGCTGTTCGTGGTATGACGAAAGCCGCTGCGATTAACTTAGCGCCAATGGGCATCCGCGTAAACTCTGTACACCCAGGTGTGATCGCTACACCTATGGTTATGCAAGAGGATACAAAAGCGGCGGTAGAAGCATTCTCAAAACATATTCCATTAAAACGCGTTGCACAGCCTGAAGAAGTATCAAACATGGTATTATTCTTAGCATCTGATGATTCAAGCTACTCAACAGGCTCTGAATTTGTTATTGATGGCGGTATGACAGCTCAATAATACGAACAACGAAAGCAGCCGAGGACACTTCCTCAGCTGCTTTTTTAAAATAGCGGTTTCTCTTCGCCTTCTAACTCTAAAAATAGAGGAAGTAACACCACCATTATTGTGACACTCATCGAAATGCCACATGTGAGAGCCAGCCAAAGTGACACACCAAAATTCGATGGTAAAATAAGCAATGCACTCATCACACCCGAAATAATGCCCGATGCTTGACGTGTGCGTTTCGTATAAAACAGCTTGCCACCACACTTGTGACAGTTTCGATCTAATTTAAATTGCATCATGAGCTTGCGTTTTTCCTTAGCTGAAAATTCATGCTGACAGTGCGGACAACACACCTTTTCCATATTATTCCGCGCAGCAAATATCATACATAAAAACACGAAAAGTAGAACAAATAAATAAATCACATTAATTTTCGCCTGTTCCGATGTAAAAATCTCAAAGGAAATAACCGCAAAACTATACAGTAAAAGAGGTGCTAAAAATGTGAATACATAACGCAATTTATAAAAAACGTTACGTAGCTTTTGAATAACCGGCTGTTGCCAACGCTTGGTTTTCATCACGATTAATATAGCCATAAAGCTATTTACAAGGATTCCTACGCTAATGGCTAAACTTAGACGCATATGGAGTTTGAAATAATTGGAATGATCCGTTTCTATTCGATCATTTGGTGGCTGTGACGCCTGATGCATCGTGCCATTTGGTGAATCTGTTACGAGTAACAACACACAAAATGCCAGTAATAATACAAAAGCAGGTGCAATAATGACGGGCCAATAAAATCCTTTTTTCGGTGAGATACTTGGCTGTTGTACCATCTGCTTTTTTAGATTTTGTTTTTTCTCCGTTGTCAATTTTAGCTCTTGTAACTCCTGTTTCCATTTATTCATCCATCATCACCTCCATTTGTAGCTTTGGCTTTAACTTTTTACGGGCTCGTTGCAAGCGCGACTTCACTGTAGAAACCGCGACTTCTAACACGTCCGCAATTTCAAACACGGTCATTTCTTCATAATAATAGAGCAGTAAAACTTCGCGGTCCTTTAAGGGTAACGTTAACACTGCCGCGGTAATATCAGCGCGTAATTCCCGCTCTACATAAAGCTGTTCGGTTCCTTATGTTGTGCCTTGAAAGAACTCAAGCATGGTATGCTTCTTGTTTTTCCAGCTCCGTAAATAATCACAGCTACGATTCATCGTCATTTTCACTAAATACGTTTTTAATGAGGCATCCCCTTTAAATTGCTTGGAACGATGATAATAGTTCAAAAAAACATCTTGTACGACTTCTTCAGCGGCAAGCCGGTCCTTCGTATATATAAACGCAATGCGATATAAATAATCGCTATATGTATCAATCAATTGTTCAATATCCATTTGGCTACCTCCTTTCAACCGTATAGACGGCGTACATTTCAATATGGACGCAAAATTAACAAAAAAAATATTACGCCTAACGAATTTCATTAGGCGTAATGTGTTAAGGCTCAAAATTTTGCAATGCTTCTTGTGCAAGTTCGACAACATCTTCATGAAAGCCTCGCTCACCAGATGCGATTTGTTCTACACTTTCTGCTAACACTAGCTTCAAATAAAATGGTAACTTCGGAATCAGTTCGACGAAGCACCAATACACCCACATATCATCATCGCCAGCTAGTACATCGTCAATAAGCGGTGTCATTTCATTTGGATAAGTTACTAGTAGCTCTACAACTGGTTTTGCGACCGGCCAGTTCATATCTTGCATCCACGTCATGAGCTCCGGTAATAATGGAACAAGTTCGTTTGCTGGTAGCGTCTTTAGACGTTCTACTGCTTCAACATCAAATTTATCTTTAGGAATCATACATGTGCCTCAACTTGCTGTAAAAATGTTTGAATCATTCGGTCACCCGTTTCCGTACCAATGGATTCAGGATGGAATTGTAAGCCGTAAAGTGGATAGGCTTTATGTTGGATGGCCATGATTTCCCCATCATCCATACTCTTTGCAATCACTTCAAATTCCGCAGGTAATGTATGAGATTCAATAATCAAGGAGTGATAACGCATTACTTCGATATCTTCATTGAATGGTGCAAATAAACCACGCTTCTCGTACTCCAACATACTGATTTTGCCGTGCATTATATTTTTGGCACGGCTTACCGTTGCCCCAAATGCTTCGCCGATTGCTTGATGACCTAAGCAAATACCTAAAATCGGGAATTCTTTATATAACGTTTGAATCATGTCAACAACAATGCCCGCCTCTTTTGGTTCGCCTGGTCCTGGTGAAATGACGATGGCTTTTGGATTTAACGCGCGAATTTCTTCGACCGTTAGTGCATCATTACGCACGACCTTTATGTCCTCATACACTTTAGCTAGTTGATGATACAAATTATAGGTGAATGAATCGTAGTTATCGATAAGTAAAATCATTTGCGCACCTCCAGTAAGGCTTTTGCTTTATTTAATGTTTCCTCATATTCTGACTCTGGCACGGAATCGTAGACAATACCTGCACCCGCTTGCACATACGCCTTGCCGTCTTTGACAATCATCGTACGAATTGCCAGCGCTAAATCCATATTGCCTGACACCGATACATAACCAATTGCCCCAGCGTAGATACCACGCTTACGTTGTTCGAGTGTGTTTATAATTTGCATTGCACGAATCTTTGGTGCACCTGATACCGTGCCTGCTGGAAGACTTGCTGCTAATACATCCACTAAATGCGCATCGTCACGTAATTGTCCAATGACTTCTGAAACGATATGCATCACATATTTATATTTTTCGATTTGCATATATTTTGTCACTTCAACCGTGCCAATTTTTGAAACGCGGCCTACATCATTACGTCCAAGATCAACGAGCATTTTGTGCTCCGCGATTTCCTTTGCATCATGCAGGAGCATTTGTGCAATCGCTTCGTCTTCTTGCGCAGTTTTCCCGCGCGGCTTAGTGCCAGCAATTGGATTCGTTGTAACAATACCATTTTGAACCTTTACTAAGCTTTCAGGCGATGTCCCTAACAATGTATACGGTCCGAAATCCATATAAAACATATACGGCGAAGGATTTGTCGTGCGTAGTTTGCGATATAGCGAAAACGGATTTTCATTAAACTTCGCTTCAAATGTTTGTGATAACACAACTTGGAAAATATCACCACGGCGAATATGCTCCTTTGCCGTTTCAACCATTTCGATAAAACGCTCTTTTTTGATTGTTGGTGTGAATTGAACATCCCCCACCGCGACTTCCAGATGGATCACATTTTGTGTGATTTGTTTTTCAATTTTTTCAACAGCTTCCAGCATCTCTTGTTCCGAACGCCCTTGCTGTAATAAATCAATCACGACAATGGAAACTTGCTGCTGTAAATGATCGATGATGATGAACTGATCATAAAAAAATACGTGTACATCTGGCATGTCATATACATCACCAACAATTTCACCAATGCTTTCAAAGTGAAAAGCCGTTTCATAACCAAAATAACCAATTGCGCCCCCAAAAAAGGCAAATGGATAAGGCTCTTTACGAATTGGTAGAAGTTCCTTTAACATCGTTAATACGGGCTTATGTACCGTTTGTTGCACATCTCGCTGAAACTGATACACGCTCGTTTCACCATCGCCCTTTAATTCACCTATCGGATTAAGTGCGATAAAGGAATAGCGTCCGCTATCTTTAAATTTTGCATTCGATTCAAATAATACTTTTTGCTGTCCTTGTAATGCTTCATAAATTGCAATCGGCGTTAATGTATCGCCGTTGATTTGCTTTAACACATAATCTTTTGTTTCTACTGTCATTGCTCTTCTCTCCTCATCTCAACCTTTTGTGGACACAAAAAGGCCCTCTCGTACGTAAAGGACGAAAGAGCCGTGGTGCCACCTTTATTGACTAATTAATTTTATATTAGTCCACTTCATACTCGTAACGTGAGTCTACGGCATGGCATTTCCTCCGCGCAGCTAGAAAGTCCAATTCATAACGCATGTTTACTAACTTACACCACCCGTTAGCTCTCTTAAAAACAATGCCCTATTACTCTTTTTCATCATCGCTTTTCTATTACGTTTCATTGTATACTGTTTGTATTATTTTTTCAAACTATTTTAAATTAACTGTAAATATAAAATTGACCATGTGATTTCGCATAGTACAAACTTGCATCTGCATGGGCCGTTAATCCTGCATAATGTCGTTCCTCATCCGGAAGTTGTGAAGAATGGATAAACCCAAAATGAATCGGCACTTCTATATTTCCAATAGTAGAATGGACTATGACCGATTGCAATTGTTCTTCTAGCTTCATTAATAGTTGAAAAAACTTCTCTTCCGAAATATGCTGGATAATCGCTTCTCCTTCATTTTTCGAACGAACAATCACTTCCGACTCATAGTCAAATATGCTTTTATAAATCGTTTCAAACAACGTAAATAACAACTGATCTAAAAATAACTGACCAAATAATTCCTCTAATTGTTCGATGCCTAAGCTCCAGTGCAGACAATACATATCTAAATCATTTTGAAACGCTTGTTCCACATGCTGCTCAATCACCGATTGGGATATCACATTCGGATATTTCACAGATACAACCGGTAAGTCATCTACAAAAAAGAACTCCGAACCAATACTACGCAAATTTTTCGTCGGCACGGGCTTGGCTTCATGTTCTACAAGTAATGCATTCAATTCCTCATAATAAGAGAAACGACTGCCTAATTGAAAACGCTCCACACAATACTTCACAATATTCAAATGGATAATCGATGCTTGTTTGTAGTAATAGGTATAAACACGTTCTAAAAGCATGATACCTTCTGGGTTGCCACGATATAGCCCTAAAAATGCCTCAACAAGTTCAAGGTTCGCACGATAATGCGTTGAATCGTTCATCAAGTTTACAAATTCCTGTTTGGCAGTTAAAAAAGATTCTTCTTGTTTCATCGTTGCATAATAAAATAGCATCCCCATATAGGAACGAATAATCGTCTTTTTCGGATTTACTATCTTCCCTTTATAATAATGTGCTAAGTTCATCGCAATTTGAGCTTTTTCATGCTGCTTTAAAATTAAGAGCTGCGAGGAAATATTCATGAAATTAACAACTATCAGCTCTTCATTATTTAAGTGATGTGCATATTTTATCGATTGTTTTGCAACTTCAATGGACTCCTCATAATTTTTTAAGATGAAATGTAACAAGCTTAATAAATAATAAAACGCCATTTTATTGCGATCTTCACCATAGGTTAAACACAACTTCTCATAATCTCCCATAATTAGAATAAACGAATCGAATTTTCCAATTTCAAAATAAGAAGATGCCATATACTCATAGCAGTAAAGTGCATCATGGTATCTTTTCTCTTCTAATGTCATTGGAAGCGTAACCGTACCTAGCTTTATGACCTCATCGTATTTTAATTGCTCGTATAAATAGCCCAAGTATTTGACTTGATTTGAGATAATCATGTAACAAGGCCACCCCAATCATTAATTAGTCCAAAAACAACTTCATACACATCGGTCGCCTCTTCAATAGCATTTGTGTAGACGTCATCTAATGCTGATTTATATTGCTGATGAATGAAACGCAGCTCTGTTTCGAGTGTCGCTTGTAGTAAAGCAAGCTGCTTTGGATAATCCTCTAACTCTATATATTTTTCGTCATAGTAGGGGCGAATACTTTTTTGATTATATTGTTGAAAGAGTTTAAAGCTTGTATGTACTTCTTCATTTTGTGACATTTTCTCAGAAATGAATTCATTTAACCCCTTATATAAATAGATGGCACATATAAATGCTAATTTTTCATTATCATATACAGCTAATTGAACATAGCGCTTCATTTGTACGTCGTTAATCATTGTCAAAAAATATAAACGATACGGATAAATCATTCTATTTTCAGGGTGATCGATGCGCTCTTTTGGATTCGTAGAAATTAAATACCAAATATCCAGGATTGAAACAGTTCGTTGATAGGTATCACTAACAAACGGTAGGGTAAGCGAAAAAAGATCTAATTGATCCATTAAACGTTGAAATGATGAAAATTTCTCATCCGATATTAAAAAAAGACAATCTTCTTTCATAATTTTCTTATACATTAAATATACCTCCCGTTCAATTCATTAGTATAATTTACATTTTATCACATAAACAAACACCAAAAATACGTCCTTTCGTTCTATAAATACAAAAAAACTCTCATTTTAGCATTTCGTCTAAAATGAGAGTTTTCTACGTTTAGTTATCGCGCTGACAAATCATATCGTAAATATATTTTGCTTGATCGAATTCAGGCTGCAATGTGTACGCTTGCTTTAAGTGATATTTTGCTTTATCGGTATCTGTTGTTGATACAGCATATAATACCCCTAAATTGTAATGTGCATCAGCATTGTTCCAATCTTCTTCGATGACATACTCAAGCTCTGGCTTTGCAAATTCAAACATTTCTAACGTACATAATAAAATCCCATACGCTAAACGAATTTGAATATCTTTTGGTGCAATCTCTGCCGCACGCTGCATGTACGGTAACGCTAATTTGTACTGTTCACCGCGCTCGAAGCATTTTGCTAGCATGTAGTAAGCGTCTGCCCCTTGAATGCCGTGGTCTAAAGACTTTTGATAAAGTTTCGCCGCTTCTGTGTAACGCTCTGCCTCGTAGTAAAGATTCGCTAGGCCATAGTATGCTGTTGCCGCTGTTTCATCAACAACAATTGCTTTTTGGAAGAAACGCTCTGCACGCTCGATATCATTCATCGCAGCAAGTAATGTCCCAAAGTTCACATAGCCTACAGCTTCTTCTGGATTTGCTTCAATTGCTTGTGTGAATGCTTGTGCAGCATCCTCGTAGCGTTTTTCTTGGAAGGCTTTAATGCCGATTTCATTATAATTTGTATCCATAATTTCACCTCTATACAGATTGATAGACGCTCATTTACATGAACGTCTATCTTTTTAACCTACGTAAGTTAGTTTTTCGTTGTTTTTAAATACTTCGTCAATCGTACCGCCACCTAGACATACTTCACCGTCGTATAACACAACTGCTTGACCTGGTGTAATCGCGCGTACCGGCTCAGCAAATTCAATATACGCTGTCCCGTCTTCACGCATTGTTACCGTAACAGGTGAATCCTCTTGACGATAACGGAATTTCGCTGTGCAGCTAAATGTGCCTGTTTTCACTTCACTCGTAAAGCTCATTTTTACTGCTGATAATGCTTCCGAATAGAGTGCATCGTGATGGAAGCCTTGACCAACGATTAAAACGTTACGCGCTAAGTCTTTGCCGATAACAAACCAAGGTTCGCCGTCGCCACCGATTCCTAAACCGTGACGTTGGCCTAATGTATAATACATTAAGCCGTCATGCGTACCCTTCACTTCGCCTTCGAAAGTTTCCATATTCCCGGGTTGTGCCGGTAAGTACTGGCTTAGGAATTCTTTGAAGTTACGCTCACCGATGAAGCAAATCCCTGTGGAATCTTTTTTCTTCGCTGTAGCAAGACCTGCTTCTTCTGCGATTTTACGCACTTCTGGCTTTGGTAAATGCCCAATTGGGAACATCACTTTTTCTAATTGTTGTTCTGTTAATTGATTTAAGAAATACGTTTGGTCTTTATTGTTATCGATGCCGCGTAACATACGAACACCGTCTTCATTGCGGTCAACACGTGCATAGTGACCTGTCGCTAAATAATCCGCGCCAAGTGCCATTGCATGCTCTAAAAACGCCTTGAATTTAATTTCTTTGTTACACATTACATCTGGGTTAGGTGTACGGCCTGCTTTGTATTCTTCTAGGAAGTACGTAAACACTTTATCCCAATATTGTTTTTCGAAGTTCACTGCATAGTAAGGAATACCGATTTGGTTACATACCGCGATTACATCTTCGTAATCTTCTGTTGCTGTACATACGCCAAATTCATCTGTATCATCCCAGTTTTTCATAAAAATCCCGATAACATCGTAGCCTTGCTCTTTCAATAAATATGCGGCTACTGATGAGTCTACGCCACCACTCATCCCAACGACTACTCGAATTTGTGATGGATCTCTTGTTTCTACCATTTACTATTCACCTTTTCTTAGACAAATCGCGTAAAAGGCGCGAAGTCTTTCTTTTAATTTAATTGCCTCGGCATATTTGCGTCTGAAATCCGCCGGAAGTTACGTTAATCGTTTCACAATGACCGCTGTACGCTTACCTGCTTCACGAATTTGCTCATTCGTTAATCCTAACCCAAAACTGAAGCGAATGGAACTACGAAGTTCTGGCGCATTCTCCCCAAACATGGCAACGAGTACATGAGATGGGTCAATTGAGCCTGCAGTACATGCCGAGCCACTTGATACAAGTACGCCCGCCATATCTAAATTAATTAAAAATGATTCGACATCCGTCCCAGCAAATGTAACGTTGAACACATGCGCTAAAACTTCTTGTTGATGGCCATTGATTTTAAATTCAAGACCAGCTTGCTGGAATTCCTCGATTAAGATCATTTTAAATTCATTATACTGGGCTGTTTTCGCTTGTGCATGTTCTGCAGCAAGCTCTGCTGCTTTTGCAAACGCAATGGCTGCTGGTACGTTTTCCGTTCCGGCACGACGTTTTTTCTCCTGAGAGCCACCATGCATAAAGTTCGCTAATTTGACGCCTGTTTTCGCATATAAAAAACCGATGCCTTTAGGGCCGTTAATTTTATGTGCTGACACGCTTAATAAATCGATGTGCATTGCTTCTACATCGATTTGTTTTAAACCAAATGCCTGTACCGCATCTGTATGGAATGTTGCTATGTGGGTTTTTAACAGCTCTCCGATTTGTGCAATCGGCTGAATCGTCCCGACCTCGTTATTCCCGAACATAATCGTTACTAAAATCGTATCATCACGCAATGCTTTTTCTACGTCAGAAACAGCTACGCGCCCTGTTTCATCAACGGGTAAATACGTCACGTCAAAGCCTTCACGCTGTAATTTTTCACAAGCGTGAAGTACGGCATGATGCTCGATTTGTGTTGTAATAATATGCTTGCCTTCTTTTTGTCGCGCATAGGCTGTACCGAAAATCGCCGTATTATCGGCTTCTGTACCGCCACTTGTGAAAATAATTTCTGTTGCTTTCGCGTTAATTTTTTTCGCTAAAGCTGCACGTGCTTCGTCTAATGCTTTACGTGCCTGACGCCCTACTGTATGAATGCTTGATGCGTTACCGCTTTCATCCGCCATTGCACGTGCCATGACTTCAATCACTTCTGGTGCAACAGGAGACGTTGCGGCATGATCAAGATAAATTGTGTTTTGCAAACCGTTCAAACTCCTTTGAATACCGACTAAATGTAGAACATGTAGCCGTCTGTTACTTCATTGCTCGTATATTTTGCTAAGTCTTCGATTGATGTTGTGTCTAATACATTTTTCACCGCGTCACGAATGCGCATCCATAACTCACGCTGAGGTGCTTCTTCATTTTCAATTCCTTCTACTGGCTGAATCGGTCCCTCTAACACACGAATTACGTCAGCTGCAGAAATGTCCGCTGGTTTTGATGCAAGCATATAACCACCATAAGCACCGCGCACACTTTTTACAAGTCCTGCGTTACGAAGTGGTGAAACAAGCTGCTCTAAATATGCTTCTGATAACTCTTTTTCCGCTGCGATTTGGCGTAATGGAATTGGCCCTTCACCGTAGTGCTTTGCTAATTCAATCATAATCGTCAGACCGTAACGTCCCTTAGTTGAAATTTTCATAAGTTACACCTCTATTTTCTAGTCCATTAATAGCTTTATTATAGCACAACTCCTGTTATTCCACTCGGAAATCCTTTATCATTATAAGAAAAGAGCTAAAGCGCCCTTAGGCTTGCACGCGTAAAGACTTTCAAAACGCCTCGAGCAGTTGGTGCTTTAGCCTAGACACTGTAATAACGGTAAAATTGATACTTTTATAAATAAAGGAGTGTTTACATTGCAAAATGAACCGCTCGCATACAAAATGCGACCGAAACAAATAGATGAAATTGTCGGGCAAAAGCATATTCTCGGCTCTGACACACCACTTTATAAAATGATTACAAAAGGACATGTGCCTTCGATGCTTTTGTACGGCCCACCAGGTGTCGGCAAAACCTCGATTGCCAATGCGATTGCTGGTAGTTCGAAGCTACCGTTTTTCGCACTGAATGCCACACATGCTGGGAAAAAAGATATTGAGCAAGTCGTGATGGATGCACGTATGAGCGGGAAAGTAATTTTGTTTTTAGACGAGATCCACCGCTTTAATAAACTCCAGCAAGACACGCTGTTACCACATGTGGAAAACGGATCCATCATACTAATTGGAGCGACAACAGAAAATCCTTTCCACGATGTCAATCCTGCGATTCGCTCTCGTTGTGGGGAGATTTTACAGCTTGAGCGCTTAACGGAAAAAGACGTGTTACAGCTGTTAAAAAAAGCCTTAGCCGATGAAATTCGAGGTTTAGGAAAACTCGCAATACAGGCGACGGACGATCAGCTCGAACGGATAGCGAACGCCGCAAACGGTGATGCTCGAAAAGCACTTACGTTACTCGAATCTGTTTATTATGCGTCCGACGAAGTAGAGAATGTGACGATTTTAAACGATAACGCCATTGATGCATTAGCCAAACGAATTGGCGTATTTGGTGATAAGGGTGGGTCGAATTTTTACAACCTTTTATCTGCTCTGCAAAAATCCGTGCGTGGCTCTGACGTCAATGCTGCGCTTTATTACTTAGCGCATTTACTTGAAAGCGGAGATTTAATTGCCGTGTGTCGTCGTCTGCTTGTGATGGCCTACGAAGATGTGGGCTTAGCAAATCCAGCAGTCGGGGCACATGTACAGGCTGCTACAGAAGCTGCTGTTAAGCTCGGTTTACCAGAAGCGCGCATACCACTTGCAACAGCAGTCGTTGAAATGTGTTTATCGGATAAATCAAACTCTGCTTATAAGGCACTTGATGCTGCCGTTCAAGCAATTCACGAAGGAAAAACCGGTAATATTCCAAATCACTTAAAGGATGCACACTATGCAGGGGCGGTCGAGCTCGGACACGTTGGCTATAAATATCCACATGACTCACCCGTTGGTACATTCGGCGGCTGGGTGAAGCAACAATACTTACCAGATGAACTAATTGGCACTGAATTTTATAAACCTGTTATTGCGGGTGAGGAAAAACGCATGGCTGGTATTTACGAAAAACTAAAATCGTTTAAATAAAAATGAACAGGGCTACACCAAAAATTTGGTGTAGCCCTGTTATTATTTCACTGAAAACTTCGATACAACTTGTGCTAAAGTACGAATGAGTAAGGCACTGCGCTCTGTATCAAAGCGGGTTTGCTCGACTAATTTCCGCATCTCTTCAGCCGATTTTTCTACCTGCTCCACAACACGTACATTTTGTTCACTACTCGCGGCAATATTTTGTACCACATCACGCATTGAATCGGTCACATGATGGCTTGATTCACTTTCTTGCTCCATTTGCATCAGCACATCTTTCACAACCCGAATATACTTCGCCCCTTCTTCCACTTCTTCCCCATTTTGCTCAATTGCTTGCTCTATTAACTGCGAGTTCGATTCAATTAAACGTAAGGTTTCATGAATTTCGTGGGTAGCTCCTTTTGTTTGATTGGCAAGCTTTCGAATTTCTTCGGCAACGACCGCAAAGCCTTTGCCATGCTCCCCCGCACGTGCCGCTTCAATGGACGCATTTAACGCGAGTAGATTCGTTTGCTCGGCGACCGCATTGATCGATGCGACAACATTACTAATACTAGCCGATGATTCTGTAAACGTTGCTGTTAGTGAACTTGTCGCTTTTACTTGCGTCACCACATCACTCATTCGCTCATCAATACCCATGACTTGCTGCTGTGCGGCTTGTAATTGGCTGCTTGATTGTTGTTCCATTTGCTGCATAATATCTTGAATTTCTTCAATTTGTGACATCGCTTCACGTACATCCTTTAGCTGCTGCGCAATCGCGTGCTGCATATCACCCATTTGCTCGTGTACGTGCATGGAATAGCGTTCAACATCGACCGTACGTTCACGCAGTGCGTTATTTGTTTGCTGTACGTCACCTGATGAAATTTGGACTTTCGTAATTAAATCGGACTGGGTATCGACAAAGCTATTAATCCAACGGGCCATCTCACCTGTTTCGTCATTGCTTAGTTCCGAGCGGTCAATACGCATCGTTAAATCGCCTGCGCCTTCTGCAATTTTTTGAATCATATTCGAGACGTGATTGACTCGGCTCACAATCGGCTTTAAATATTTATTTAAAAATATGGCAGTCGCCACAAATGCATAGATGATACTAATGGCAAACACAACAATTGCAGGGATTACCTTTATTGCCGTTAAAATTTGAAATAGTAACACATTCATTAGCATAAACACAGTAAAATTTAACCCTAATTTATAGCCAATAGAACGCGTCCGATACACTTCCTCTACATCCGCTTCACACATCATCCCCCAAACATCTGGGCTATGTGGTAATTGAAACGTCACCCCTTTACCGATTACAGGGATATGGCGATAATCGGAATAGCCTGGAAACTCCACCATTAAGTTCGAACCGTTTTTAATCGTATTCGCCACACCCGGATGGAGACTACCTGTTGCGGGGTCTGTAAAACGAATTTCAAATTCGGTATGGTTGTTAATTTTGACCGTGCCCCAAGATTTTGTATGAACACCCGCCTTTAAATTTTCACCAAAAGAAAATTGCTCATCTTCAAAACGGCTACGTGATAATGCAATACCAGGCTCGATTGATGGATCAAAATTCGACTTGGTCATAAAAATATAGTTGTCACCTGTATCTTGATAAATATGCCCTGCTTCGCGCTGAATCATATCAGAAATGACATCATTTGGAATACGCGCCACCATAATGTATTGCATAATTCCTTCGATAAAAATCGGCTGTAAGAATAATAGGGTTACCTCATCGTGAAACTTTGAGCTACGTGCTCCAATTTCAACGGTAATTGGATCAATAAATGGTCCATATAATAGTGGTTTCCCCGTTTGCCAAACCGTGTGTAATGCCTTTTCATAAATCGGTGTATTCCCTTTTGCGTAGCTGACACCAATATGCTTTTCAAAACTTGATGCAAATATCGTTGCATCACGGTTTACTAAAAACAACTCTGTAAAATAGGTACTGCGCTCTTTTGAACGTGTTAAAAATATGTTCAGTTCATCCGCTTGATAACGAATTACTTCTGCAGCTCTCGAATCAAGTGACACCCAACGATCCATTGTCCAAGCCTGTAATAAATCGACACGTGCTTTTGCGATACTTTCAAAAACTTCTTCCTTACGCTTTTTCGTTTTTTCATTTAATCGATAACTCCACCAAAGCGGTAAGCCTTCCTTGAACGATAGCCAACCAAAAACCCCCATATGCTCATCACCTTCTCTGTATGTAACGAATGCTAACATTGTTTGTTAAAACTGTATGACATAACCCCAATTTTATGGAATATTCAAACGATTAGCAATGAGGGACACATGTGTGTAATCGCTCGAAAACGCTTACAGCCAAGCTTTTATAGGTTCTAAACTTCCATAACGATTTTCTGATATAACATTTAAAATTATTATCCTTAGATAACTTAAAATGAAACCCTTGATATACATAGCGTGAGAATGATTTTATCGCATTTCGAGATTATTGCTATTGGATGGATAAAAAATATTTTTAAGAGTGCTTGTTTCTCACATCGTGTTGTTTAAAAAACATCAAAAAAAGCGCCTGAAATTTGCATTCAGACACTTAGTTATTATTCATATGATTTTGTGAAGCCAGAAAATTTTTCAAAGCAAGTTGCTGTCTTTTCAGAGAGCTTGATTTCGCTAGTCTTACCTGTTAATTCCCCGATACTCTTTTTCACTTCTGAAATGAATTCTTCATTCTCTTCTAATGATGCGTTCGGTAAACAACTTACACTAATTTGATAGCGTTCTAAAATTTGCGCTCTTGCTTCTGGATCTTGTTCATCTATTAAATGAGATTGCGCAAGACCTGTAAAATAAAGAATCTTCGCTGCAATATCCATATAAAGCGTCCAGTATGTTGAGGCTTTAGGCATTGCTCCCTCATTACTCGCAATATAACTATTGAAGTTCTGCGCTACCTTTTGTAGCAAACCATCTAGTTGTTCATACGCTTTTGACCAATTTGGTTTCGAATCAATCGAATCAAACACAATTGTATCGACTTGTAACTGTAACTTAGGCAAATTTAATAAATCATTTTTCAGATCAATATTCATTTTGAACAGTTCCTCCTAACATTACCAACCGTATTACAAATACGTACCCTAACTATAACAAAAAAAAAACACGTTTCTATGAAATGGAAAAAAACATTAAAATTAAGGTATTTTTTTACCATTTTGAACCTTTTAATAGAATATTATGTAATTTGCTGTTCGATTATTCCTTCATTTTAGTCGAGAAATATAATTTGAATAATATTTTTTTGTTTCTTCTAGTTGTGCAAATTGGTGTTTTACAAAGTTTATCATTTTTCCATTTTCATAATGTTTAATGGTTTGTTTCGAACAGTAGAATATCCAACACTGCACTTCAATCCATTGCTCTAACGGTAGTTCTTTGCCTACTAAAAATAACGGCTTTTCTTTTAATACACCAGCCATCTTGTAAAAACCTTCACTTAACCGGAAGCCTTTTGTAACAAAATCGTATTCTGGCTCTACAATCTGTTGTATATCAAATACGTGAATGGTACTTGCTTCTATATCAATCGCTAGTTCAACCGTACCAACAACATCTATTATATTTAAACCTTTATATTCTAGTTGATGAATAGTCATTTTGACATTCCTCATTTCCTTAGATTTATTTTATCACAATAATATCTCGCTTAAAAATAAATGAATGCTCATTCAAAAAAGCGTGACATCATTAAGGAATTAATGTATAAATAAGTTAAAGTTTGTATTTTTGAACATTTTATGACATTTATATGGAAGGTGATTCGATGATCGAACAACTAAAAGTAAGAGATTTATATGAAAAAAATAAGATCCTCATGATTGTTTACGGAATGGCAGCTGTATTAGGTAGTTTTGCTCAACTGTTCATTGATCGACCAATTGGTGTTGCTTTGTCGTTAATTATTCCTGTTACGTTTACATTTATCGTTTTTCTCGTACAGCAAAAAGTAGTCGCACTCCGTCCCTTTTTCCCCTATTTCGTAGTAGTCGCTGGTGTTATTACGGTTTTCGGTACAATTTTTACAAACAAAGTAACACTAGCTACGCTTATCTTGAGTATTTTCGTTTTGATTTTGGCAAGTATTCACAACCGTGTGAACGTACTGATTGCTGGCTATATTGGCTCCACATTAGGGCTGATTTTTAACTTTACACTTGATAAAGAAGGATTTGCGGTTGACCCTGCTAACGTATTTGTTACACAAACGTTGATGTTCGTTGCGATTTTACTTCAAGTACGTCAAAATCGCACCCTTCTGAAAAATGTTGAAAACTTAATGATTGATGCAAATGACCGCGCCATTTCAGAAGGTCAATTGCATCATCATTTGGAAAATTCGGTACAAACGATTACATCCAAGCTTGAGCTTATTACCGAAAGCACAAACCAATCTAGTACAGCGCACCAACAAATGCTTACTTCGTTAAAAGAAGTAAGTATCGGGGCGCACAAGCAATCGAGCTTTGTTCATAATATTGTACAAAGTACGGAGCATACAAACGAAGAGCTTCATTCGATTGTCTCTGAATTAACAAATATCGTCGAGCGTGCCGAACAGGCAAGTATTCGCGCAGTAGATGGCGCGAATTCCATGACAACATTAAAACAAGAAATTAATACATTTACAGCATTCTTTAACGAACTAAATACAACATTCCTTTCGCTTTCTGAAAAAATTACCGAAACGAATCAGTTCGCAACAGCCATTCATCAAATTACCGATCAAACCAATTTATTGGCACTGAACGCTTCGATTGAGGCCGCGCGTGCAGGAGAACATGGCAAAGGCTTTGCGGTTGTTGCCGATGAAATCCGAAAGCTCGCAGGAATTACGGATGGAATGGTACTTAAAATCGATCAAAATTTAGCTGAAGTCAATAACTTCAATAAACTAGCGCTCAGCCGCTTAGAAGACGGCATTTCCCATGTAACGAAGCAAGAAAGCACGGTCGAACAATCTAGTGACACATTCAATAACCTATTTGGTGCAATGAAAACATTGCAGCATAATTTACATCAGTTTTCGACAAGCGTGCACTCGATCGAAAATAATGCGGCTTCGATTGAAGTTGCGACAAGTGAATTCGCCGCGATTATTGAGCAAAGCACTAATTCAATTGATCAGCTCTACAACATGCTCGAAAACATTAATGAAGAACAACGTCACGTCACAAAAAATATTGAAGATACCTACCAACAAGCCGTTAAAATCATAGGCTAGCATTAAAAAAATCAGCTGCTCTCGTCATTTGAGAACAGCTGTTTTTTACCCTTGAACGCGCTTAATTGTTATATCTTTTAAAATCGTATTAATAACCCAGCTTGCGGCGATTAAACCAGCAACTGAAGGTACAAATGCATTTGATGATGGTGGTAGCTGTGCTTTACGAATTTCAGCTTCAGGCTTCCCAACGTATTCTGCAACCTCTGGGCGTACGACTATCGGAGATTCATCTGAGAACACCACAGTTACACCCTTTTTAATGCCTTCTTTACGAAGCTTAGTGCGAATTACTTTTGCAAGTGGGTCCGTATGTGTTTTTGAAATATCCGCAATTTGGAAACGTGTTGGGTCCATTTTATTGGCCGCACCCATACTTGAAATCATTGGAATCTTACGTTTTAAGCATTCCTTCATAATATGAATTTTGTAAATTACCGTATCAGAAGCATCAATGACATAATCAATGCCCTGTGCGAAAAATTGTTCATATGTTTCTTCTGTATAGAACATGTGCATATCAATAACTTCACATTCTGGGTTAATATCAGCGATACGTTCTTTCATAACACCTGATTTTGACTTGCCAACTGTTGACAAGTAGGCCACTAATTGACGGTTTACATTCGTAATGTCAACATTATCTTTATCGACTAAAATAATACGGCCAACTCCACTACGTGCACATGCTTCCGCTGCAAATGAACCGACTCCACCTACACCTAAAATGGCAACAGTAGTATTTCTTAATTTTTCTAGCCCCTCTGTACCGATAGCTAGCTCATTACGAGAAAATTGATGTAACATCTATTTGTACCCCTCAATCTTTATCATTCTACTAGGAATTATAACGACTCCACCTTGTACATGCAAGTGACAATCGAAAATCACCAAACAAAAATACCCCTCTACTAGAAAAGTAGAAGAGTATGAAGGAATTGACGAATCCCAAATATGCCGTCTTGCTAACAACATCGTTTTGATCCCGTATTACCAAAAGGGGGGTGCACTAATCGTAGCGTTAAACTTCCCGCTCTAAAAAACCTGGGGCCTGTTTGCTTCTACGTTAATAAGTAGCTCCCAACGATTTAATGTTCGGTCAAAAGTGTTAACTAACAAATTACATGACGAACATCTCAGGATTCGTATTACCGTTATATTATCATCTGAATTCAGATAATTCAAACGAAAACTTCATAATACTAAAAAATATTATTAATGTACTAGATTTCATACAAAATATTAAAAATAAAGCACTAAACAGGGAATTGTTTAGTGCTTTTGTATAGTAATTATTATTTATTAATGGCTACTTTTAAGCTTAAATCTTCAAGTTGCGCATCTGAAACTGGAGATGGTGCATTTGTTAGTAAGCAGCTTGCTGTTGCAGTTTTCGGGAACGCAATCGTATCACGTAAGTTTGTACGACCCGCAAGTAGCATGATTAATCTGTCAAGACCCATTGCTAATCCACCGTGTGGAGGAACGCCGTAGTCAAATGCTTCTAATAAGAAACCGAATTGTGCACGCGCTTCTTCTTCAGAGAAGCCAAGTAATTCAAACATTTTTGCTTGTAAGTCTGGCTCGTAAATACGTAATGAACCGCCGCCAAGCTCGTAACCGTTTAACACGATATCGTATGCTTGTGCACGCACTTCTTTCGGGTTTGTGTTCATTAATTCTAAATCTTCATCGAATGGACGAGTGAATGGGTGATGCGCTGCATAATAGCGGCCTTCTGCTTCGTCGTATTCGAATAATGGCCAGTCAACAATCCATAAGAATGCAAACTCAGATTCATTGATTAAACCTAATTCTTTTCCAAGTTTTAAACGTAAAGCGCCTAATGCATCTGCAACAACAGATGATTTATCTGCTACGAATAATAATAGGTCGCCCGCTTCTGCTTCTGTTGCAGTGATAATGCCGTTTGCTGCTTCCCCTTCGAAGAACTTCGCGATTGGGCCGTTTAAGCCTTCTTCTGTTACTTTTAACCAAGCTAACCCTTTTGCACCGTAACGGCCAGCAAATTCACCTAACGCATCGATATCTTTACGAGAGTAGTTGGCTGCAGAACCTTTTACGTTAATCGCTTTTACTTCGCCACCATTTGCTACTGCATTTGCGAATACTCCGAATGCAGAATCTTTTACGATGTCAGAAAGTTGCTTTAACTCTAAGCCGAAACGTACGTCTGGCTTGTCTGAACCAAAGCGGTCCATTGCTTCTTTATAGCCCATACGTGGGAATGGCGTTACCACATCGATGCCTTTAACATCTTTCATCACTTGTGTAAGTAGGCGTTCGTTCATTGCGATAATTTCATCCATTGATAAGAATGATGTTTCAATATCGACTTGTGTGAATTCCGGCTGACGGTCAGCACGTAAATCCTCATCACGGAAGCAGCGTGCAATCTGGAAGTACTTCTCAAATCCACCTACCATTAATAGCTGTTTAAATAATTGTGGTGATTGTGGTAATGCATAAAATTCGCCATCATGTACGCGTGATGGGACTAAATAGTCACGTGCGCCTTCTGGAGTTGATTTTGTTAAAATTGGTGTTTCCACTTCTAAGAAGCCTTCTGTTTGTAAGAAGTTACGGATTGTACGTGTTACATCAGAACGTAATTTAAATGTGTCGTACATCACTGGGCGACGTAAGTCTAAATAACGGTATTTTAAACGTAATTCTTCTGAAACTTCAACGCTATTATCAATTGCGAATGGAGGGTTTTTTGCTTCATTAATGATTGTCAACTCAGAAGCTACTACTTCGATTTCGCCTGTTTTCATGTTTTTGTTAATTTGAGAAGCGTCACGTAAGACAACTGTACCTTTTACTTCAATCACGTATTCGTTACGAATTTTTTCAGCTGTTGCTAGTGCGTCTTTTGCTTGATCTCCAAATACAACTTGTACGATACCTTCACGGTCACGCATATCTACGAAAATCAGTCCGCCTAAATCACGACGTTTTTGTACCCAACCTTTTAATACTACTTCTTGTTCTGCTTGTGCAGCTGTTACTAAGCCACATGCATGAGTTCTTTGTGCCATTGTCTATTCCTCCAACTATTTGTTTTCTAAAACGTACTGAACTAAGTGACCGAAATCTACTTTTGCTTGGTCGCCTGTTTCCATTGTTTTTACGTTTACTACTTGCTCTTCTAGCTCTGTCTCACCTAATACAATGGCAAATTTTGCATTTGCACGGTCAGCCGCTTTCATTTGGGCTTTCATTTTACGGTCTGCATAATCGATTTCAGCAGAAATGCCCTTCGCACGGAATGAACTTACTAATTCCACTGCTTTTAGCTTCGCTGCATCACCCATTGTGACTACGTATAAATCTAATGTATCCTCTGTTTCTAGCTCAATGCCCTTTGCTTCAAGCGCTAAAAGTAAGCGTTCAATTGACATTGCAAAGCCGATACCAGGTGATTCTGGACCACCAATATCTTCTACTAAGCCGTTGTAACGACCGCCACCGCAAAGTGTTGTAATCGATCCAAAGCCATCGCCTGTAATCATAATTTCAAATGCTGTGTGATTGTAATAATCTAAACCACGCACTAAATTCGGATCTACTTCGTAAGAAATCCCCAGAACATCTAAGTAGCCTTTTACTTTTGAGAAGTAGTCTGAAGAAGCATCTGTCAAATAATTTGTTAACGCAGGAGCTGTTGCCATCGCTTCATGCTTCGCGTCTACTTTACAGTCTAAAATACGTAATGGATTCTTTTCTAAACGGCTTTGGCAATCGCCACAAAGTTCGCCAACTACTGGTGTGAAGTGATTAATTAACGCGGTACGGTGTGCATCACGCGTTTCTTTATCACCTAGTGAGTTGATAACTAATTTTAAATCTTTTAAACCAAGTGATGTATACACATCCATTGCAAGTGCCATTACTTCCGCATCAATCGCTGGATCCGCAGAACCAATCGCTTCAACACCAAATTGTACGAATTGACGGTAACGCCCCGCTTGTTGACGCTCATAACGGAACATTGGCCCTGTGTAATAGAGCTTTACAGGTTGGTCTGGGTTACCAAACATTTTGTGTTCTACATACGCACGTACCGCTGATGCTGTACCTTCTGGACGTAATGTTAATGAACGATTTCCTTTGTCGGTAAATGTGTACATTTCTTTTTGTACGATATCCGTTGTATCCCCCACACCACGTTGGAATAATTCTGTTGACTCGAACATCGGTGTACGAATTTCTTTATAACGATAAACATGACATAGTTCACGAATTGTTTGTTCTACTTTTTGCCATTTTTCGGATTGTCCCGGTAAAATGTCTTGTGTTCCTTTAGGTACTTTAAAATTCATAAAAAGCACTCCTCCCATAACTGTTTCGACCAATAATGTGTTTTTAAGGAAAATAAAAAAAGCTCCCGTCCCCTGCAAAAAAATTGCAAGGGACGAAAGCTTATGTATACTTCCGCGGTTCCACCCTAATTGATGTATGACTACATCCTCTCGTACTCGGATAACGGCCGATTCCGTTTTCCCCTACTAAAAAAATCGTTCGAGGAAACGCCTCTCAAGTGTTATTCACATGTTACATACTGTAGGAAAGATTTCAGCCGGTGTCTTTCCCTCTCTTGTCAATAGTGGCAACCGCTACTTATTTGGTCATTGGCAATGTTACTTGTTAAATTAACACTAATGTTAATGATGTGACTCGAAGTTGTCAACTATTTTCTTGTTTAGATTACATGGAATCGCATGAATTTACCTTTTCACCAAAAAAACGCTATATTTTTCAATGTACTTACTTTTATAATAGTAGTGTATACAATTTCTATCACAACACCTCAAAATCTTACTAAAAAGGAGACGCCTATGAATAAAAAGCGTTTGGCGATTCTTATATCGCTACTTTTAGTATTCACACTACTATTCCCACTAACAAATAGTGAAAAAGCCACTTATGCTGAAGGTGAGCAGCTTTATGTGAATGCAGAAATTTTATATTTACGTGAAGGCCCAGGTCTTTCGTATCCAATACTCGATACCTTGAAAGATGGAACCGCCCTTACTTCATTAGGGAAAGATGGGGACTGGCACAAAGTTCGAATTCATGACAAGGAAGGTTTTGTTGCAGCGTGGCTTGTCAAATCATCAAAGCCCTTAGCAGCAGCAACTAGCCAGAAAACAGTGGTCGCTCAAGTAGATACACTGAATTTACGTGCCGAACCTTCACTCTCTGCTACGGTTCTAACAAAAATTTCTTCCGGCACAGAAAGTACATTTTTACAGCAACAAGGGGATTGGATTCAAATTCAATTTTCGAACACAACAGGCTGGGTATTTAGCAATTATGTTACGGTGAAAGAAGAAACGGTTTTACAAACCCCTTCAAAAGATTCCGAAGAACAAAAGGAATCCAAAAAAACTCAGACTTCTGAAAATGATCCGAACACATTTACTGTAAACGTTAACGCCATTAATATTCGAAAAAAACCAGATTTAACCGCCAAAAAGTTAGGCCTTGCTAAAAAGGACGAGCAATATACAGTTTTAAGTCGCGACCACAACTGGGTTCAAATTGAATATGAAAAAGGTGAAAAAGGCTGGATTTATAGCTTTTATGGTACATTCACGAAGCAAGGGACTGCACCAAAAAACAACCAAGAGCCCACTACTAATAACGAAACCGTGACAATTATTTATAATGGGACAAATTTACGAGAGCAGCCTTCAACTTCATCCAATGTTGCAGCACGTGTCGATGCAGGCGCTACATACAAAATCGTCGCGACCGAGGATGATTGGTATAAAATCGCATTAAACGATGGTGCTACTGCTTATGTGGCCAATTGGGTTGTCACAAACAATCAAGCATTGAGTACAACGACTACAGCCAATAAAGCGGACCGCAAAAAAGGGACATTAAAGGGGTTAACAATCGTCATTGACCCAGGTCATGGTGGTAATGACCGTGGCACAACTGGTGCACGTGGTACTGATGAAAAAGACATCAATATATTAACAGCTGAATTATTGCGTTCAAAATTACAGGCTGCTGGTGCAAACGTCTTGATGACGCGAGAATCAGATGTCTTTGTAGACCTTCGAAAGCGCGTAGCTGTATCACATCAAGTAAGCGCAGATGCATTTCTAAGTATTCACTATGATGCAATAGAAGATAATTCGGTGCACGGCTTCACAACGTATTATACGAATCGCTACCAAAAAGAATTAGCAGAGACGATTCATGCAGGCATTGCTAAAAAAGTTTCGCTAAAAGACCGCGGTGCACGTTACGGCGACTATTTAGTATTACGTGAAAATCGCCAGCCATCTGTACTTCTCGAGCTTGGTTACTTAAGTAATCCTACTGAAGAACGTGCCATTACAACCGATTATTATCGTGAACAAGCAACACTTGGTATTTACCAAGGTTTACTGAATTACTTTGATGCACAATTAACTAAATAACATAAGCAAGAGGGATGAATGCTTCGTACTTGCCTCCATCCTCATCGCAAAAAAGGCGTCCCGAAAATTACTTTCAGGACGCCTCCTTTTCTAATGAAATACAATCGTTTTGTTTCCCTCTACAATAATACGATTTTCTAAATGCCAGCGAACCGCGCGTGCTAATACACGACGTTCAATTTTCCCACCAATCTTCTTCAGCGATGCCACATCATCTCGATGATCTACACGCTCGACATCTTGTTCAATAATTGGCCCCTCATCCAAATCATTCGTTACATAATGACTCGTTGCACCGATTAATTTCACCCCGCGCTTATATGCACGACTATATGGGTCTGCGCCTATAAATGCTGGTAAAAATGAATGGTGAATATTGATGATTCGATGTTCAAAACGTGCAACAAACTGCGGAGTTAAAATTTGCATATAACGCGCTAAAATGATGAAATCGATATCGTATTTTTCAAGCAGTTTGATTTGCTGTTGCTCTACTTGCGCGCGAATTTCTCGATTCGCTGGAATATAGTAAAACGGAATATTATGTATCTCAGCAATGTGACTAGCTGCCTCGTTATTACTAATGATTAGCGGGATATCCATTAATAAATCTCCATTTTTCCATTCCCATAATAGTTCCATCAAACAGTTTAAATCTTTTGAGACAAATATCGCTGCTCGTTTTTTGATGGTCGGATAATAAAATTGATAGGACATTTGATAACCCTCTGCAAGTTGTTCAAATTCCTTCTCCATGTTTGACATAACTGCTTCTTGGTGATTGATATGGTACGCTAAACGAATAAAAAACATGCCACCCTCTGGATCATTTGAATATTGGCTCGATTCTACGATATTTGCTCCGTGCGTATACAAAAATGTCGATAATTTGGAAACAATTCCGGATTGATCCACACATTTTACTAATAAATGACCTTCAATTTTTGTCGTTCCTGGATCGACCTTCTGCTTCTGTGCAATTTGTTGCATGCTCTTCACTCCATTCTTTAGATGAACGTTATTATTATCGATTTCAGAAAATTCTGCAACATAAAAAGCGTAATGTCAGCAAAATTGCAACATTACGCATTTGATTTATTGTTTGATTACCTGATACATATAAAACATTTCATCTTTATCCATCACTTTTGGAACTGGGTACAGCGGATTTGCCTCCTGTAGCGCGCGCTCTACCATAAGCGGGATATCTTGGTTTTTTATCCCGTCAATTTTAGTTGGAATACCCATTTTTTTATTTAAATGCTCGATGGCCTCGATGAATAATGCCGCTTTTTTTTCATCACTATCCGATATTTTTCCAATCCCCACCAAATTAGCGAGCTCCGCTAATGGCTTTGCTGCACTCGACCCGTAAAATTTCAACACATGCGGTAAAATCACAGCATTGGCATAGCCGTGCGGAATTTGATAAAACCCACCTAGTGTATGTGCTATCGCATGTACATAGCCAACATAGGCTCTCGTAAACGCAAGACCTGCTAAATAAGACGCACGCTGCATTTGTTCACGCGCTTCAATGTCTGTTCCGTTTTCGTAGGCCCGTGTTAAATAGTTAAAAATCAAAATGACCGCTTCTCTTGAATACTTTCTTGTTTCCTCAGTATTACTTTTCCCGATATACGCTTCGACGGCATGCGTTAACGCATCCATACCTGTCGTTGACGTGATATGCATTGGTAAATTGACGGTTAATAACGGATCTAATACAGCATAGTGTGGCACAAGTGACGGGTCCATAATGGCGAATTTTTCGTGTGTTTCACTATTTGACACGACTGCGGCAATCGTTCCCTCGCTTCCCGTACCCGCTGTTGTCGGTACAGCAAAGAATGGTGGCATTTCTTTACGCACTTTAAATAAACCCTTCATTTGTTCGAGGGATTTATCTGGACGCGCTAGTCGTGCGGCAACCGCTTTCGCACAATCCATCGGTGAACCGCCACCAAATGCGATAATGCCCTCACAGTTGTAGTTCGTATACAGTTCAAGCGCTTCTTCTACATTAGTAAATGTAGGATTAGGTACGGTTTTGTCGTAAATAATATTCGAAATATCAAGTTCCGTTAATCCTTCTAATAAGGGCTCCATTAATTTCGTTTTTTTAATGCCCTCATCTGTAACAATCAAGACACGTTTCAAATTCAAGCTCCGAATTATTTCAGGAAGATTTAGTAAACTATTTTCACCTTCTACTAACTGTGGTACTCTCCAATTTAGGACCTTCATGCCTAAACGCATCGTTCCTTGAAATGTTCGACAGTATGCTGTGTACATGGTAACACTCCATTTCTCTCTATTTTAATTGCGCATTATTACAATATTCTCCCAAAAATGAAAAATTCCTTTTAAAAAGAACAAAAGTACTAAAGTGCCCGTCTAGCCCCGATCGGTCAAAGCGCCACATCCATATGGCATGACCGTTTAGGACTCACATCGTGTGAGCCTTAGACATTGGAGAGCCCTCCTGCAAAAATAAACGCTTCACCTTTTGCAGGAGGGGTTGAAATGTCCGAGGTGCTGGCGCTTTAGCCTGGACGTAGATCATCTATAATTTTCTTAAAACAAAAAAACGAACCCACGTTGGATTCGTTATAGAACACTATTATTCATTTGCAAAAAATACTTTGTGAGCAAACGGGATTGGTTGAACTTCAAAATCGACTTCACTCATTGCAATGACAGATACATCAATGTCTAATTCATTTAATTTTCCTTCAAAATCAGCTTGCATTAACGCTTGAAAATCCGTATATTGATTGTCAGTAATGATCATTAAATCACGACCATTTCCAATCGAATCCGCTTCGAAAATTGCGAGTGCTTGCTCTATCGCTGGAACTAGTTCCGCATCCGATGTACCCCCAGCATTTATAAACCGCTCAAACATAGGAAGCGTTATCACACCATTTTTAAATGCAATTGGTTGTTGTACCATTTTTGAAAATGGCACAATAAGTAAATCACGCTTTTGTGATGCACATAAATGAAACAACGGTAAAATTGTCCCTTTACAAAATGCCTCGAACTCCATCATAGATTCCGACTGTTGTAGCGCAACGACCATGGGTGAAAATAGATCTTCCACTTCTTGAAAAGGCACAAAATAGACATTACCTTCTACAACGGTATGCTCCTTTACATATTGCTTTTGGAGCTGTTGAGTTAATAAAAAATCCTTATCTTGCATTTTCGGCATGGTTGCCTCTACTTCTTGAATCATTTCCTGTAGTGACATCGAAATTTCGAGGATTTCCACAAAATTTTCATCCTCTTTAAATTTCGCGATAAACTGCTGTTGTGCTGATTCCTCTAACGTTTGAAATGAAGCATTTTTATATAAAAAATGAAGAATTTCATCGTTTAATAATGTCTTCTGATCGTTTGCCATGTGAAACCCCTCCATCATTTTTAAAATCAATAACGCTAGTATAGCGAAATTTTGTGTAGAAAAGTAGTAACTCGATTTGACATGTTCGAGGGCAATAATATTTCTGCCTATCTCCCCTCTACCTATCAATAGGATTATGTTCTAGCAGCTTAAATTTGCGTTTTTCAACAAACAAAAAAGCGGCACCCCAATTCGGAATGCCGCGCCATACAACTGTATGTAATTAAAGTTTTTCAGTTAAGCCGTGTAATGTATCTTTTAATTCACGGTCATGGTTTGAAAGCTCGATTAAGTTTTCTAAACGCTCGTGTAAAATTGGACGCTCAATTACTAATTGCTCATCTAATACTTGGACAAATAATTCAATAAGCATACGGTTTTGAATTAATAATGCTTCTTCTACACGCTCAGGAGCGATTGTTACTACTCTCTTTTTTTTAGCCATTGTTAGGGCCTCCCTTTAGTTTATACAACGTTATTTTAGCACAAGGCGCGACAATTTTGTGAAGATATTTCAAATTCATCACGGCTTTTAAGCAAAAATAACCTCAAATGCGTGCATTTATTTCATTAGAAATCAATTTCTGCATCAACTCATCTGATTACATCAATAGGCGTTCATTCGAGATGAGGCTACCATAATAAAAAACACTTTTCAAGTACCAATCTATGGTATAATTACTTATACCTATTTAAAAAATAAAAAAGAACTACACCTTTACTATATTTTTGAAAGGAAGATATCCTTGCAACCAATTATATCTCAAGATGCTTATGAAATTCGTTTGGTGCAACACCTACTATCGAATCGCTTTTTACGTACATCGAATGGAAAACTCGTGACATCACGTTCCATTTCGGACGAGACGCTAGGCTTTGAAACCGAAGATAGCTTATGTCGTGAATGGTTACTATCCATTTATGAGAGCTATCATTTTTATGAAGGCTTTGAAACGTTTAATCAATGTACAGAATTTATTCACTCTACAAATTATGACGATGAACTATACCGTATTGTTCAATTCAATCAACAATTTTATGCCATAGTTTATGAAAATTCACAACATCAGCAAATTATCGGAAAAGATTTATCCTATTTCACAAAAAATAATATGTTCATCTGCGCGAAACGTCCTCCGTCTAATTTAATGATTAAAGATCGACACAAATCACCATCAATTCCACTAATCTATTATGAATTATCTGCATTTGACCCTGAATTAAAAGTTTATGAATTATGCCATAATACAAAAGACTATGTTGAGGTACCTATTTTAGAGGCTGTTGAATATGCTATACTTCTCGGAATAACGTTTAAAGATATTTGGTATACCTGTGATAGTCCCCACGCAATTGCCCATAATCGCGCTTTATTGGACTTGTATTTTAATCTGGGTCATAACCTAACCTTATTTGGTAAATATTCAAAGGCGATTGCGATTAATCCATTCCAACGACTTGTTTATTTACAACGAGGTCGCGTTGAACATTTCCAATGGGATGTTGAAGATCCTCGTTCACAGCAACGTCTACTTCCATACCGTGAAGTGCGTCGCTTCCATGAAAATATGCGTACACGTCCTGTTAGTTTTGAAGATGCCCCACAACCGATTCAAATATAAGAAGGTGTGTTAAAAGTTTTGAACTTTTAACACACCTTTTCATTTATAACTGCAGTTCTTTTATTTTCGTTAAGATTTTTTCGTAAACCGGAATCATATGCGGCTCGCTACATTTTTGTGCAATTTCATCGATGTTGATCCAGCCAACAGCGCTATTTTCATCTAGCTTGGCCGTAATGGCTGCATCTTCTTGCACTTCAAAGACATAGGTTGCATTAAAATGTAAATGCGGTGCTACATATTTTCCGTTCTTCACATGACCAACGACCGGTAAAATATCTAATGAAATCATTTGCTTTTGTACAGCTTTCACTTCGTTAAGTCCCGCTTCTTCCATCAGTTCCTTCTTCGCTACATGTAGTAAATTCGGGTCTCCGTCCGCATGTCCGCCTGTCCAACTCCATGAATTATAAATATTATGGTAGACCATTAATACTTTTGTACGGTCCGGATTTACCGCAAATGCAGATGATGTAAAATGCAAAATTTCGTTATTACGTGTTAACACATCTGATAAGGTTGCCATTGCACGCAAGATTAAATCTCGGTCTTTTGTTTCTTGCTCATTAAATGGTACATATAACTCGATTTGCTCATGTAACGTCATCGAAAAATCCTCCCTATGTAGCCAGTGATAACTAGATTGTACTGCATTCACTTAGAAAAATATAGAAAAAAAGGCTTTACAAAATCATAAATTTCGTAAAGCCTGCTTAGTTTAAAGTTAAGAAATTAACGATTTCACGACTTTTGACATTGTCGCGCCGTCTGCCTTACCATCTAATAATGGCTTGGCAATTTTCATTGCATCACCCATGTTCATACCTGAAGTAACGCCAGCCTCTTGAAGTGCTACCACGATTTCTTCTTCTGATAATTGCTTTGGTAAGAAGCTTTTTAAAATAACTAATTTCGCTTCTTCTTTTTCGATTAAATCATCCCGGCCCGCTTGCTTTGCACCGTCTAATGATTGATTTGTTTGCTTCACTTCACGGTTAATAACTGCCGTTTCTTCTAATGGTGTTAATTCTGCACCTTTTTCTTTTTCTGCTGCATCTAGTGCTGCTTTCACAAGCGTTAACACACCTTTAGCTAACACGTCTTTATTTTTCATTGCTTGCTTTAATTGATCAAATACAACTGTTTTTAACATGATAAAACCCCTTTACAAATGAATAAGCAACGAAGCTCATTCGAGTTATCTCCATTGTACCATGTATACAACGCTTGCATAAATTATTTTGTCACAAATGTTTGTAGCCAGCTGTCCAGTGCTTTTGTTTGTTTCTCTGTTAATTTGCCAATTGTTGCTTGCCCATACGGCACTAAGTAATAATTGTTATAATCATTTTCGAACACGGTGTACGTTTGCTCTGGTAGTTGTACTGTATAGCGTGGTGTTAAATAATTCGTCACCATCTCTTGTGCTTGCCATGCTAGTTCATTTGTGAGTTGATGCCATGCCTCAACTTGCGCATCCGTTACAACGATTTTTGGAATTGCCAGTTTACTTACCGGGATGTAGACTTCTAAATTTTCAGCTATCCCATTCGTAATTCGCTCATTATAAGATGTGTTCGTCCTATTTACCGACACACGAACAAAATCCCCGACTTGTACGTCGACCGCGTCGTAATTAATAAGCCACGCCTTTAACCGTTCTTCTTGTAGAGCGTGCCGTTCTTCTTCTGTCATTTGCTGAATTTCGTGATAGGTTGTATTTTGAATAAAATAAATCATCTTGCCTTCAACTGCGGCAATGGTGCCTGATTTCGGGACCGACACACCGTAATTTGGATCACTCGTCACGTTATAGTATTCCTTTGTTGCTAATAGTTCCCGTTCGAAATTCTCCTCTAAATAATCATTCACAATTTTCTCTGTATACTCCCTTGCAAAATCCTCAAGTAATTTTGGATTTTCAGCGAGCCACTTTTCATCTAGCTGTGTTGAATAGAGCACGTTTTCGATTAAAATTGGCTGCACATGTGTTTGATAGTGTTCGAGTGTCATACCCGATAATTCCTTTAGCTGTTCAAAAAAGGGATTTTCAGTCTCATGATTTAAGGCATTCAGTTGTTGCTCTCTTTTATTATACTGCTCATTGGTATACGTCAGGCCTTGCGCTTTTGCGTATGCTTGAATCGCGATGGCCGTTTGATAATCCCGAAATGCGTAATTAATCGTCCATTGCTTTCCTTCAGAGCTTTCGTGATCGAAACTTGTAAACATTTTCTCTGTCGCCATGTAATAATCAAATAAATCATCATTTTTAAACATGTCAGAAGCTTGCTGCTCCACCTTATTTGGCAACAGCCACAGCGTAAAACCGATTAAACAAACCGCCATGATAAATACGGGTACAACTAGAAAATTACGTTTCGATGGACGCTTATGTTTCCCTTCGAGTGCTCGCTTTACACTGCGCTCACTGTCAGACAAATCACCCGCTACATCGATTAATGCTTTTTTGAAATCATTCATGGTTGAGCACCTCCCAATCGCCTTCTAATACTGGGCGTAGCTGTTCCCGTGCACGCCTTAACCTTGTCTTCACCGTATTTTCATTCGTTCCGAGTACGTCCGCTATCTTAGTAATGGGCATTTCCTCAAAATAGTATAAAATAATCGGCTCACGGTATTTCAGTGGTAGGGTCAGAATCGCCGCGCCAATTTTTGAACGTTCTTCTTTCTGAATGAGGTGGTCCTTGTCCGTTGTTTTCATCCACCATTTTGATTCGAATTTTAGTTTTTTATAGGCCCAACTTTTTAAGTAGTCTTTTGATTTATTAATCGTCAGCATCGACAAATAGCTTTTAAGCTGCCCGCGCTCTTCGTAATTTGACTGCATATATTTGATAAAAACATCCTGCACAATATCTTCAGCGGCATGGCGATTTTTCGTGTAAAAGTAGGCAATCCGTAGTAAATGGGTGCTATACTCGTCGACAATGTGCTCTAGCTGTTCATTCATCTGCTTCGCCCCCCTTCCCTTACATTGTAAACGATTGCCAAATTGAATACGTTTCAAAATACATAAAAAAGCTACGCGAATTTCTCACGTAGCTATAAATTAGTTATTCAGTTCATAGTGCTTGCCTTTGACAAGGTAAAACAGGTGCTCAGCGATATTTGTCGCGTGGTCTGCCGAGCGTTCGATGCAGCGGCAAATAAACGACAGGTTTGTTACTTGTGCCACATGCTCACTTGAAATCGAGAGCTTCATTAAATTGCTAATGGTATTGCCTGTTAACTCATCGACCTCATCATCAAGTGCTGCAATTTCTTTTGCCTTCGCTGTGTTTTCTTCGATAAAAGCTTCGACAATTTGACGTAGCATGGACACCGTTTTATGGAACATTTCTTCAATCGGCTCCACGCTCGTAATAAACGGCTCTTTCCCGATGCGAATCGTTTCCTTCGCGATATTGACCGCATAATCTCCAATGCGCTCCATATCGGCTGCTGCTTTAATGACAACAATCAGGCGGCGTAAATCCGTCGCAACTGGCTGCTGCTTGGCGATTAACAAAATCACACGGTCATTAATCGTTTCTTCTAGCCGATTAATTTTGAAATCCTGTTCAATGACTTGTAAGGCTAAATCAATATCTTTATTCATTAGCGCATCAAACGATAGCTGCAAGGCGCCAATACTTGTATCACAAAGCTCCATTAATTCCTGTTGGACACTTATTAAATCATGCTCAAATCGTTCCCTTATCATCGCTGTCATAGGGCCCTCCTTATCCAAATCTTCCTGAAATATAGTCTTCCGTACGCTGATCTGTTGGGTTTGAGAAAATCACGTCGGTTTTGTCATACTCAATGACTTCGCCGTTTAAGAAAAAGGCTGTTTGATCACTGATACGCGCTGCTTGTTGCATATTATGCGTAACAATAACAATTGAGTATTGTTCTTTTAATTCCTGCACAAGCTCTTCCACCTTTAACGTTGAAATTGGGTCAAGCGCACTCGTCGGCTCATCCATTAAAATCACATCCGGTTCAATCGCTAGGCAGCGTGCGATACAAATACGCTGTTGTTGGCCGCCTGATAAACCGTACGCATTTTGGTTTAAACGATCCTTTACCTCATCCCAAATTGCGGCACCGCGTAGTGATTTTTCTACGATTTCATCTAAGGTTTTCTTATTTTTAATGCCATGAATACGTGGTCCATACGCGATGTTATCGTAAATTGATTTTGGGAATGGATTTGGCTTTTGGAACACCATCCCTACCTTTGTACGTAGCTCCTCTACTTCATAGCCTGAGCTGAATATATTGCGTCCACGGTAGTTGATTTCACCTGTTGTTTTCACGATTGGTACAAGCTCTACCATCCGATTTAACGCCTTAATATACGTGGATTTCCCACATCCTGAAGGACCGATAATGGCTGTAACCTCATTTTCCTTCATGTCTAAATTAATGTCCTTTAACGCATGGTGCTCACCGTACCATAAGTTAAAGTTACTAGATCCCATCACAATGGCTTTCTTTTCAGGGGTAATGATTTGAGGTTTCTTCTCAATTGTCTTCGATAAAACTTGGACCATGTTGTTCACTCCTAGTATCGTTTTTGGAACTTATTACGAATGAAGATCGCAATCGAGTTCATCGTCAGTAGCACAATCATCAGCACCATAATGCCGGCCGATGCGACCAATTGGAATTCTTCTTGCGGACGTTTTGCCCAGTCAAAAATTTGCATTGGCAATGCGGTAAATGTATCTAAATAGCCTGTCGGTAAGAATTGTAAAATTACCGGAATTCCGATTACTACTAGCGGGGCTGTTTCCCCAATGGCACGTGAGAGCGCTAAAATACTACCTGTTAGAATCCCGGGAATTGCTGCTGGTAATACGACACGTACAATCGTTTGCCACTTTGTTGCGCCCATCCCAAACGAGGCTTCTCGTTGTTCCTTTGGTACCGCACGAATCGCTTCTTGTGAGGCCACAATAATCACCGGCAAAATAAGTAAACTCATCGTCAATCCCGCTGCTAAAATACTTTTATCAAAGCCAAATAATCTAACAAAGATCGTTAACCCAAGTAAACCAAAGACAATGGATGGCACCCCTGCTAAATTCGAGATATTCATGCGAATAAAGTCATTGAGCTTGTTTTGCTTGGCGTATTCTTCTAAGTAAATGGCCGTGCTCACACCTAAAATAATCGAAACCGGTGCAACCACACTCATGAGCCATAGTGAACCAATCAACGCTGCTTTAATCCCTGCATTTGCTGGAATACGTGATGCAAAGTTCGTTAAAAATTGCCAGTCAAAGTGACCGACACCTTGCGATAAGATTCGACCGATAAGCATCGTTAGTGAAATAAGGGCAAAGCTTGTTGCTAAAATGAATATGGTTTTCCATATCTTATTAGCAGAAAGTCGTTTCGTCATTCGTTTCATGACGATATCTTCTTGCATATAGCGCATATTAATACTCCTCTCGGAAGCGTTTTGAAATATAAGTTGCCAGTAAATTCATCAGTAATGTAAAGATAAATAATGTAAAGCCGACTGCGTAAATTGAGTAGTAAATCGTCGTCCCGTAGCCTGCGTCACCCGTTGTGACTTGTACAATATAGGCCGTCATTGTTTGAATGGAGTCGGTGAAACCAAAATCAAATTTCGGCGTTGAACCACCTGCCAGTGATACGATCATCGTTTCACCAATGGCACGAGACACACCAAGTACAACAGATGCTACAATTCCTGATAATGCTGCTGGTAACACAACTTTCACTGCCACTTCAAACTTTGTTGCTCCTAAGCCAAGAGCCCCCTCGCGAATCGAACTTGGTACTGAACTCATCGCATCTTCTGACATTGACGTAATCATCGGTAAAATCATAACCCCGACAACAATCCCCGGACTAATCGCATTGAAAATTTTTAAATTTGGAATAAGTACTTGTAAAATTGGCGTTATGAATGATAATGCGAAAAACCCATAAACAATTGTTGGCACCCCTGCAAGCACCTCTAAAATCGGCTTTACGATTTTACGAATACGCTCCGAGGCATATTCACTTAAGTAAATCGCCGCCCCTAAACCAAACGGCACCGCAACTAAAATCGCAATTGCTGTCACCTTTAATGTTCCAATAATTAATGGCAAGATTCCATAAAGAGGCTCTTTCCCTGAGAACGGCAGCCATTCTGTCCCAAATAAGTAGTCTGTAATCGATACACGTGAGAAAAATTCAATCGTTTCAAAAATAAGTGTAAAGACAATACCGAATGTAGTTAATACGGAAATTGTCGCTGCTAAAAATAGCAATACGGGAACACATTTTTCAAGCAGCTTTTTCCCTTTTCGTTTACGTGCGGTCTCGATCAATTGCTGAACACTTGGTCGCTCCTGTTGTTTGAGCGTCATGAGGAAAACCCCTTCCAAAAAATTTTAGAAAAACACATTTCTCACCAAATAGCGTGAAACGATGTCGCATCTTTGTGGATTTCCTTAAAAGGATTATCCTTTTTTATCCACTAAAAAATCGTGTATGGTGCGAGGCCCACACACGATTTCATTATTGTCTTTACGACTACTTCAAGCCTTCTAACTGCTTTAAACTTGCCTCATATTTATCAGCTGGTAAGCTAACATAGCCTACAACCTCTGCCATTTCACCCGCGTTTGCTAATGTGAACTTAATGAAATCATACGTTGCTTCACTGTCTTTCACCGCGCTATTTTTCACATAAATGAATAGTGGACGTGATAATGGTGAATAGTCACCTGATTCAATCGTGTCATTTGTTGGCTCGACACCATTTACCGTTACCACTTGTAATTTATCTTTATTTTCTAAGTAATACGCATAACCGAAGTAGCCTATTGCGTTTACATCACCTGTAACCCCTTGAACAAGCACGTTATCATCTTCAGAAAGCATTGCATCCTTTACAATGTCTTCCCCATCTAAAATGACCTCATCAAAGTAGTCATACGTACCTGAATCTGAGCCTGGTGAGTAGAATACGATTTCTTCAGCTGGCCAAGATGCGTCGATATCCGACCATTTTTTCTTTGTACCGTCTTCAATCCAAATTTTTTGTAATTGCTCAACTGTTAAATCTTTCGCCCATGTATTGTCTGGGTGAACGACTACCGATAAGCCGTCATAGGCTAATTCAAACTCTGTGTATTCGATGCCTGCTGCTTTTAATTTTTCTACTTCTGTATCTTTAATTGGACGTGATGCATTTGAGAAATCTGTTTCACCATTGATGAATTTTTCAAAGCCGCCACCTGTACCCGATACACCAACTGCAACACGTACATCCTTTTGCACTGCTGCGTATTCTTCAACTAATGCTTCTGTAATTGGGGCCACTGTTGATGAACCATCTCCTACTACATTGCCTGTTAATTCAGCGCTCCCTGATTCAGCTTGCTCTGTGTTATTTTCTGCTGATGTTAATGTTTCTTCTCCGTCACCACACGCCGCTAAAAATAATGCCGAACCTAGAATAGCTGTTGATGTTAAGTACTTCCACTTTTTCATTTGATTTGCCTCCGCTTGTTAAAAGAATTGTTTTTTCTTACAATTCAAACTATAAAGTGAATTTGTTGAGTTACTATATTTATAGCGTTAAGTGAACGTTAAGCATTGTAAATAAAAAAGACAATTTGCAAATTTCTTTAGCAAATTGTCTTAATTTGATAGTTATTAGATATTTATTGTAAATTTTGTAATAGCATATTCTCTATTACTGTATCTTTTTCACTTCTTTAATATCGATCAGCTTTACTTCATGCTCTGTTGTTGTCGAGGGTGCTTTTTTTGTTTTAATCGTATGTACGTGTAACAGAATCGTTTTTGCGTCACGCGCTTTTGCGTAGCCTTCAAATGTTGCATTATAGAACACGGTACCATCTCGTAGAGTAACCGTAGCTTTTTTAGCATCAACGAAATCTCGTAAAAACGGATACGCTTTAACATTACGTTCACGTTCTGCACGTACGAGGCGTGGTTCTAATATGTAGAGTAGACCTTGGAAGGTTACTACATAAAAGATAGACAGTAAAATAATTAACCAAGCCGGTGTTTTCATCACTGCTAAAATAATCGCATTACTCAATGCACCTAAAATGACGACTGTATGCATTACTTTTTTTCGCATAGTTATTCTCCTTTAAAAAACTCCTGTAGCACATGTACTACAGGAGTTACATTTTATTCGTTTACGGTTTGTACGGCTTCGTCCTCAGATAATTTTTCATCTGAATCTTTAATAATTGGTTTTTCAACCTTGCTAGCCGAAATGCCTTCTTCTACATATTTGTTTTTTAATTCAAAATAGGCATCTAAATATTCTCTCGCTGTTAAATTGGCATGTGGTAAGTAGTTACTATCACTAAAATTCGTCGTTGCCCACGGATAAATAATCGCATAGGCAATTTCCGGATTTTCAAACGGCGCATAACCTACATTTACAATATTAATTGTATCTGTCCCATACTTCTCTTTTTGCGGTCCATAATAGACTACCTGGGCTGTACCGGTTTTACCTGCTGCTGTATATTTTGCCGTTTCAAATTGTCTACGAGAAGAGCCATTTGAGCCAAAGAAAACTCGTCGTAAGCCTTCTTGAACTTGTTTAATTTCAGCTTCACTGTTTTCAATACGATTTAAAATAGTAGGTGTTACTTCATCTACTATTTGCCCTAAATTTTCACCATCTGGAGAAGGTTTTCTAATTTCTTTTAGCATGCGTGGTTGAATTCGATAGCCGCCATTTGAAATTGTCGAGATGTACTGTGCTAATTGCATTGTTGTGTAAGTATCGAACTGTCCAATTGCTAAGTTTAGTAATTTTACATCTGTATCAGGATCGGCTTGATAACCGACTGTTTCACCCGGTAAATCAATTCCTGTTGGCACACCTAATCCAAATTGTGCGTATTCATTTCGCATTGTTTGTAGTGTTCCATTATCTAAACTAAAACGAGAACCTGCTGAATACGAACGTCCACCGACGCCCATTGCAATCTTAAACATATACACGTTTGAAGAACGCTCAAGAGCCGTTAAATCGTCTAACATCACACTGCCACCCTTATTAAATAAAGAGTTTAATGTAATATTCCCGATACGCATCGGAGCATCAAGCATGACTGTACCTGGCTTAATGACATCTTCGTTATAGCCCATTAATACAGTTGCCGCTTTTATAGAAGAACCTGCTTCATATGCGGTTGTAAAAGTACCATAAGAATAATCAACTATATAAGGCTTGCCTGTCTCTTCATCTTTTTCGATTTTCTTACCCACTACTGAAAGAAGTTCGCCCGTTTGTGGATTCATAGCAACCATAAACGCCCGATCTAATAAATCAGAACCGCCTCTCGATTTTAACTCTAGTAAATGACGCTCTACGATTTCTTCTGCTTTCTTTTGTAATTCACTATCAATCGTCGTTAATAAATCTTTACCAGGTTCTCCATCAAAAGTAGTCACCGTTTCGACAACTTGCCCTTTTTTATTTGTTAAGTTTTTAACGACTGATTTTTCACCTTGTAAGATTTCTTCGTATTGGGCTTCGAAATACGATTCCCCGACACGGTCATTTCGTGAGTAATCACGCGCTAAATAGTGATTTAACTGTGATTTCGGAACACCTTTACTCGGTACCGTTGTACGACCTAAAATCGCTAATGGTGACAAACGAACACGCTTCCAGTCCGTTGTTGTATTGACACCTGGTAATTCTGATAATTGCTCAGAAACACGGGCAAACTCATCTGCTGTTACATCTTCACCTTTAATAATTTGTGGTGATAAATTATAACCAGTCATCATTTCTCGGTAAATTGCTAATACTTCTAAATCGAAGTCAGATAACTGCGCTAACTCCTGTTCTGTAATTCGTTCACGGATACGACGATCATATTCTTGGTTCACTTCTTTTGTTTCGATTTCCTCGAACTGATTGCGGTACTTCGTCATTTCCTCTTGCGTCACTTTTGCTTTTGCATCTTCTGGATTACGTAATATCCAGAAATCTAGCTTATCACGCAGCGTGACTTTCTTTGTGGGCTGGTCAATTAAACGGGCCAGCTTTTCAGCAATTTCAAGCATTTCTGCTGATTTTGTCGTTTGCATTTTCGTGTAGGTAATCGCATTTTCAGGTTGATTATCTACTAGCACACGCCCGTAGCGATCAAAAATCCGACCACGTGGTACACTTGTGTTAACACGAACCTCTTCTGTACGTTCTAATGCTCGTACATAGTCCTCACCCTTAACAATTTGTAAATATCCTAAACGGAAAATTAATGCAGAAAATAGGACAAATATTGAAAAGAAAAGGACGTTCATCCGAAATGTTAAGCTCGCACGTTGCTGTGCCTTTGGATTCGGCTTACGATTTTGCGGTATTTTACGCAAAATAAGCACCCCTTTCTTACTTATGTAGTGGTTAGTTGATACATAATCATAGCTTTTAGTATAACACCGGAAACGACTTGAAAAAAGAGAAGAGTTCGTAAATCGTCACCTTTTAGACGGGTCAAAACAAGAAAAGTTTCCATTTTGTTTGAACTTGAGTGAAAATAACGAGAGAGGTGATCTTGTTGAATAGTTTGGTCGTCGGAATTGGTGGCGCGCTTGGTGCAATGACGCGCTACTTTCTTAGTGAGTTTTTCCCTTCAAGCAATGGCTTTCCTTATTTAACTATGCTGATTAATTGGAGTGGGAGCTTGTTTTTTGCACTTTTATTTTTGAAGTTACCTACAAAGCGAGCTTGGCTTAAACTCGGGGCTACAACTGGCTTTTTAGGGGGCTTTACGACCTTTTCTACATTTAGTATCGAAACGATTCAATTATTCGAACGACAACAATATGGGCAAGCCATTTTGTATAGTAGTGCTAGTCTAATTGGCTCGGTTCTGTGCTGTTATTTTGCTTATCACTTTGTTAAAAAGGTGGTGACCCATTAATGATTGGCGTTGCAATTGGTGGATTTTTCGGTGCCATTTTACGCTTTCAATTCAGTCAGTGGATCCATACAAAATGGAAAAGGGAAAAATTTATTGCGACCTTGTTCGTCAATAGCATCGGCTCGCTCTTACTCGGATTATTTTTGGGGAATTCTTATGGGAGTTTTACAACACAGCTCATTGCGGTAGGCTTTTTAGGTGCCTTTACGACCTTCTCTACTTTTTCGTTTGAGGTTGTTCAATTATTCGAACAGCGCCGCGTAAACACTGCGCTCATTTATGCAGGTAGTTCAGCTGCAATCAGTATCATTTTTGCATTTGTTGGCTACACGTTTTAAAAAGGAAGTGCCGTTAGAAACGAGCACTTCCTTCAATTTTATAAATTTCGTACTACTAAGACATCGCATTTTGCGATACGCACAATTGCTTCAGAAACCGACCCCATTAGAAAACGCTCGACCTCCCCCTTACCGGTTACACCACAAACAATTAAATCAATTTGCTTTGCCTGTGGAAGATCTCGCGCGATAATTTGACGTGGGGCACCATATTCTATGAACGTTTCTACGTTTTCAACACCCGCATCCTTTGCCATCGACCTATGCGAATTCAGCATTTCTGTCGCAAGACCACTTGCTTTATCTGCCATGTTTAAATTATACGATTCATAAAATGCGAACGACCGTGTATCAATGACATGTACTACATAGAGTGTTGAATTCACATTATTTATGGCTACTTGAATAGCTCGCTTAAACGCTAGCATCGATTCGTTTGAGCCATCCACTGCCACCAAAATATTTTGATACGTCATACTCATGAAAATGCCCCCTTTTCTTATTATTATGTATAAATACCCTTGTTCATTTCAACATAAAACGTTTATAAAAAAACAGCTTTGTAGACATATGCCAAAGCTGCTTGAAGGTTAGAATGTAGTAATCTGCATAAGCATTTGATAAAAAATGAAGCTTAGCGTTGAATTTGATTTTCATAAAGCTGTATCCACTGCTTTGGTGTCATCTTTTGGCAAAGCTGCCCGATTAAATCATAAGGAATGTGCTTGGTGGATGTCCAACGAATACAACTTTTCCCCATATTTAATTTCGTTGGTACAGCTTTTGCATACGCTTGTTGAAACCACGTTAAAAGCTCTGGATCACTGTAAATACCCATATGGTACAAAGCTAAATGCCGTTTTTGGGCTGCAATCGCCATAAAAGGTAGCGGTGTGTTTGGCGTCACATGATAGCCTTTAGAATAGGTTGCTAGCGGTATGCTATACGCAAGCATATTGCGGTCTAATGATTTTTCAAAGCCTTCTGGCAAATTTTCTTCAATGGTTACCATCAATTTTACAAAAGCCTCATGCCACTTCTCATCAATTTGTGCAATAAATTCGTCAAACATACATTTAACCCCCTTTTCTAGAAATCTTAGCAAAACCATTGCTTTATGAAAAGAAAAAAACGCATGAGAACAAGTTGTCCCATGCGTTTTTGCTAGTAACTATTTTGCACCTGTCGCTTCGCTTTCGGGTGCAGAAATAATTAACTCTTATACGGAAAATTTAATTATTTAGCAGCGTTGAATTTAGCTTCAACAACATCCCAGTTCACTACATTCCAGAAGTTACCAATGTACTCTGGACGACGGTTTTGGCATTTTAAGTAGTAAGCATGCTCCCAAACGTCTAAGCCTAAAACTGGAGTTTTACCTTCCATTACTGGAGAGTCTTGGTTTGGAGTTGAAGTTACAGCAACGCCGTCACCATCAACGATTAACCAAGCCCAGCCTGAACCGAAACGAGTCGTTGCAGCTTTAGCGAACTCTTCTTTGAAAGCGTCAAAAGAACCGAATTTAGCTTCGATTGCAGCTTTAACGTTTCCTACTGGTGTGTTAGAACCGCCTGGAGCGATTACTTCCCAGAATAATGTGTGGTTAGCATGACCGCCACCGTTGTTACGTACAGCGCCTTGCTTGTCAGCTGGTAATGCGTCTAAGTTAGCGATTAATTCGTTAATGTCTTTGTCAGCGAATTCAGTACCTTCTAAAGCTGCGTTTACGTTAGCCACGTAAGTAGCGTGGTGTTTAGAGTGGTGGATTTCCATTGTTGTTGCATCGATGTGTGGCTCTAAAGCATCGTATGCGTAAGTTAATTCTGGTAATTTGAATGACATAATTTATTCCTCCCTGGAACAATAAGTTTAATGTTGATTACAGTACTAGGTTATCAAAAACTGAGCTGGCATTCAATGAAAAAATGAACATTTCAGCCTTTTGACGGAAAAAGTATTTTTACTTATCCTTCACCCGATAGTAATCATTTCCATACTCAGTGTAAGCTACTGGGTACTTACTTTTCAACTGATAGGCTCGCATAAATTATACCTTGATATAATTGCGTCAAGATTCGGCTTTGCGTATTCAAAGAAGTTAAATGGCAAAAAAGAAAATCGCAATCATTATTGCTTGAATAATACCTTTTGTTGCGACCGATGTTAAAAAGCCGATAACAGAACCAACACCAACTTTTACTGCTTTGTTAAAATCCGTGCGGTCCACGATTAATTCACCAATAATCGCCCCTAAAAAAGGACCAGCAATAATCCCGGCAAATGGAATTACAAACGGGCCAACTAGCAACCCAATCGTTGAGCCCCACATTCCTGCTTTTGAGCCACCAAATTTTTTCACACCGACTAAATTCGCCACCGTATCGGCTGCAAACAATAGTGCCACAAATAAGATTTCAATTACCCAGAACCACCACGGTAATTCACTAAAACCGTAAAATAAGCCATATACAATAAACCCACCAAGTAAAAACACTACTGACGGAATAATCGGATACACTAATCCAACAAATGCGATGATAAACAACACAATGATCAAACCCCATGCCACAATATCCATGTTGCCACTTCCTTATCTAAAAGATTTCACTAACTATACGAAATTGACTACAAAAAGATTCAAAATTCCGCTTCAAGAGTTTAATTGGAGAAATTTTCATGTTACACTATTTTTGCAGGAGGAGTCCTATACATATGAAAAATATTACACACATGCAGCTATTTATCGATAGCTTAATCAGCCCTAAAAAATTAGGTGCATATCGCATTCTTTCAATCGGAAAGGTGATGCAATATGCCTTTTTAATGATTGCCTTACTTACAGCCTTTTCATTCGGCCAATTTGTTACTAGTGGTACCGATGCCATTTTTGGCTATTCTGAAATTGAAACGTATGCCAATGACATTTCGTGGATTGTGTATCCAATTGGCGTTGTGTTTTTATTCGTTTTAAATACAAGTATTTACTTTATTAAAGTGAGCCTTTACGCGCTTGCTGGCCTGTTTTTCGTAGGACCGATGAAGCGCCGCGGGGAATATCGTCAGGTGTGGCGTACTTCTGTATTTGCTTGTACATGGGCTACCATTTTAACAATGCTTGGTCATCTAATCCCGATTTCTTCAACAATTCTCACAATGATTAGTATTTTTATTACGATGCTCTTTATTATTCTTGCGTTAACAAAATACCCATTAGCCAAATAATAAAACCACGCCCTCTCGCATATGATTACGTTAAACAATCATATCGTGGAGGGATTTTTTTGCGCTTTTTGATTACATCGATCATCGTACTCGTACTCATCTTTGTCATAAAGGTTGATTTACAGGAAGGGACCATCCCTATGGCTTCCTTTTATAAAACAGAAGTGCCTTGTGTAGAGCAAGAATTACAATATGTCGCCGTTCAAGTACAACCCGATGATACAATCTATAGTTTATTCGCCGCAACGCCCTCTCCTATTAAAACAACTTTTCCTGAACGACTCTCACAATTTTATGAGCTTAATCCACATTTGCAATTACAAACACTGATTCCTGGAAATACGGTCCTCATCCCACTCCTAACAAACACGACAAATTTATGCCCAAAATGATTTCCTAGCGTTTCTTCCTTGTTCTTCTAATCAGACACTGATAAAATAAGGAACAATGACGGCTTACATATCGTTATATCTTGTGAGAGATAAAACTACATTAATCAGCCCGAGAAGGAGAGAATTTTTCATGAGTGAAATCGTTCACCGCACAAAAACGCGTCCAGTACGTGTCGGTAATTTAACAATTGGTGGCAATAACGAAGTCGTAATCCAAAGTATGTGTACGACAAAAACACATGATGTCGAAGCAACTGTTGCAGAAATTTTACGTTTAGAAGAAGCAGGTTGCCAAATCGTGCGTGTTGCCGTTCCTGATGAGCGCGCAGCATTAGCTATTCCAGAAATTAAAAAACAAATTAACATTCCATTAGTAGCAGATATTCACTTTGACTACAAATTAGCACTTAAAGCCATCGAGGGCGGGATCGATAAAGTTCGTATTAACCCAGGTAACATTGGGCGCCGTGAAAAAGTAGAGGCAGTTGTCAATGCAGCAAAAGCAAAAGGGATTCCGATTCGTATCGGGGTAAACGCTGGTTCGTTAGAGCGTCACATCCTTGAGAAATACGGCTACCCGACTGCAGACGGAATGGTTGAATCTGCCTTACATCACATTAAAATTTTAGAAGACCTAGACTTCCACGATATTATCGTATCGATGAAAGCATCAGATGTTAACTTAGCAATCGAAGCATATGAAAAAGCGGCAAAAGCTTTTGATTATCCATTACACTTAGGAATCACAGAATCAGGTACATTATTCGCTGGTACAGTTAAATCAGCTGCAGGTCTTGGTGCGATCCTTTCTAAGGGAATTGGGAACACATTACGTATCTCACTTTCTGCTGACCCAGTAGAGGAAATCAAAGTAGCGCGTGAACTACTAAAATCATTCGGCTTAGCATCAAACATGGCAACATTAATTTCTTGCCCTACATGTGGCCGTATTGAAATTGACTTAATTTCAATCGCAAACGAAGTAGAAGAATACATTTCTAAATTAAGTGTGCCGTTAAAAGTAGCCGTTCTTGGCTGTGCGGTAAATGGTCCTGGTGAAGCACGTGAAGCGGATATCGGTATCGCCGGTGCACGTGGTGAAGGTCTGTTATTTATGAAGGGTAAAACCGTTCGTAAAGTACCAGAAGAAACAATGGTGGAAGAACTGAAAAAAGAAATCGATAAATTAGCTGCAGAAATGGCTGAAAAACGTGATGCGGAAGCAAGCGCTAACGCATAAAAAGGAGCACTGGAAATGACAAACTTAAAGCATCGATTCGGCATTGATATCGACGGAACGGTTACATGTCCTGCGACATTAATTCCACATATTAATAAGCAGTACAATATTAATATGAAGCTAGATGATGTCACAGAATATGATTTTTTAAGTGGCTTTCCATACCCAATAGATCGTAACGAATTCCAAGCTTGGTTTAAAGAAAACGAGCCGCGCATGTATGAGGTAAGCGAGCTTGCCGCTGATGCTAAGAAGATATTAACCGATTGGCAACAGCAGTACGAGCTATTTTACATTTCAGCACGCGGGGAAAATGTGTTTGATATTACAAAAAATTGGTTCGACACCTATCAAGTGCCGTATGACCATATCGAATGTATTGGAAGCCATAAAAAAATTGAAATTGCGAAAAAACATCAAGTGGAAGCCTTTTTCGAGGACAAGCATGATAACGCGGTGGAAATTGCAGAGGAACTAAACATTCCGGTTGTCTTATTTGATACACCGTACAACCGATTAGCTGTACCAAACAATGTGATTCGTGTAGCCAACTGGCAACAGGCCAATGAATGGATTCGTAAAAACTTCTAATAAGAACAGTGCTAAAGCGCGCTTTAGCCTAGACACTATTAAAGGGTGTGTTAAAAGCTTTTGCTTTCGACACACCCTTTTTTCGATTTATCCAAACAAACTACCATAGCCAGTAATTGTCGTCGCTAAGTCTTCGCGGTAGTGATCGTCTAACGGATTCAAACTATTAATAGTTACTTCATTACCACCTAATGACGAATGAATGTATTGCTCATCACCAATATACATTGCCACATGCCCCGGGAAGAAAATTAAATCGCCACGCTTCAGCTTTTCGCGCGTAATTTCCTTTAATGGAAAGCCCTCGAGTATTTTTGCATCACGATAAATATAGGAACCATTTAACATATAAGCCATCGAGCAAAGCCCTGAGCAATCAATACCAGCTGGTGTTTTTCCTCCCCAACGATATGGCGTACCTAAATAGTGAAATGCACTTTGTACAACTTGCTCACGAAATAGCTCTTCATTTGCTGTATAAACTTTAATTCTCTGTTGTACCCAGTCTGTTCGCACATAGCCAAGCTGCCCTGTCACAAGCTGCACCTTCGTCCATGTTGGCTCGAGCCCTACTTCCTCCACAACATGAATAAAGGCCCCACGCGTTAAGGTGATGAGTTTATCGCTTTGAATTTTTGGACACGTTAATACATCGGCAAAGCTTTGCCTAATAACATGGTTTGCATTATTCATCCAAAGCGCTAGAATATCACTACCGATTTCTAAATCAGCCTTTAGCATATAGCCCTCATAACGATAAAAGGTACGAATCTTCACCCACGTTTCATCGAGTTCCTCTAGCACCTCAACTGGCATACCGTACAAAGCTTCATCGACAAGCTCTGACTTTAGATCTGTTGTTTCATATAAATTAGCAATCATCACTTTCACAATTGCGTTCATTTCCTTCACCTCACTCTACTTTTTTCTTCATATACGATTTTCGAAATTTGACCGATCAAACTCTTCGCCTTCTCGTTATCTGTCACCCCTGTTAGGAACACACCGATAAAATAAGCACCATTTTTATGAAACACAATGCCACAATCATGATCAACTGTATCAAGGCCACCTGTTTTATGTGCAACTTTCACATCATCCACAAGATAGCGTCTCAGTGATTCATGGCTACGCTGTCGACATAAAATATCAAAGGCTATTGCCGTCCATGCTTCATCTAACAGCTGCCCTTCATAGAGGGCTTGAAATAATCGTTTCATATCATTTGCGGTCGTTTCGTTATCAAAGCCTTGCTGCTGACGTTCAAAATCCATCATCTTACGCTGAAGCTTTGTATGCTGCATCCCTATTTCGGCAAAGTACGTATTGAAAGCATCCATTCCTAAAAAATCAATGCAGGCATTCGTTGCGCTATTATCGCTTGTAATCGTCATCCACAGTAGGAGCTCATGAAGCGTTGCCTGTTTTTGCTGTTGCTCCGTTAACACACTAAATTCTACTAAGTTTTCATCGGCAATCGTTAGCACCTGCCGCAAATTACCATTCGTCGTCTGCAAGCGCTTTAAAATCGCAAGTAAAATCGGCACTTTTATAACGCTCGCACTACTAAATACATCATCCGCTAACTGTTCAAACGTTTCATTCGTATGATAGTGTTGCACCGCGACATGGACTTTAAACGGGATTGTATTAAGAAGCGCTTGTAATGGTTTCATCACGCTCACCCAACCACTTCAATTGTTTGCTTAGTTGCATCAAGTTTCACCGTTTTTCCAAGTGGTAGCGATAAGGTCGGCAACATATGACCGCACGTCACATCCCCTAACACAGGAATCCCAAGTGGTGCTAAAATTTCATCAAATACTTCCGCTAATGTTAAATTATTTTCAGGATGATTGCGATCCAGTAGGCCACAATCCGTCCATGCGCCAAGAATCATTCCCGCGCATTGATCAAGCTTTCCAGCTAGCTTTAGTTGCGTCAGCATACGGTCCACACGCTGTACATTTTCATCAATATCTTCTAAAAATAATATTTTCCCCGCTACATCGATTTCATACGGTGTACCAAGTGACGCCGCAACTAATGTTAAATTACCACCCGTTAGCTGACCGGTTGCACTACCTGGTGTAATCGTCGTCCTCATTTCGCCTAATTTATTTTCCAGGAAATAACCATTCCATTCTGTGTTTGTGACACTAGTAATAAAATAATCCCACGTGTAGTCATCCATTTCAGGCTTGATAAACTCTGTTGCTGGCATCGGCGTATGGTACGTGACAAAGTTGCAGTGCTGGTTCAATACAATATGCAGTGCGGTCACATCACTATAACCGGTAAATACTTTCGGGTTGTTTTTGATCATTTCTAAGTCGAGCATGGGTAAAATACGTGTCGCACCGTACCCTCCGCGAATACAAAAGATACCGTCAATGTCTGGATTGGCAAACATTTCGTTTACTTCTTTTGCGCGCAGTTCATCACTGCCTGCTAAGTAGCCATGACGGGTGCGGCACGTTTCACCGACAACGACATGAAAACCAAGCTTTTCTACCGCTTCAATCGCGGGTTGTAAGCGTTCCGGCGCTGTTGCACCAGAAGCACTAATTAACGCAACGGTATCACCTTTTTTCAATGCTTTCGGAATTACTAAACTCATGCATTCGCCTCCTGACGTTCGACTAGCTTCCGGTACTGTGCTTGCTCTTCTTTGTTCGCTAAAACGAAATGGCCTGGTTCGATTTCAACAAACTCCGGCGCATCCACGTCGTATTGATGTACGGTAGGATCGTAGACGTGTAGCTTTTTTTGGCGCTCTTTAATCGGATTCGGCTCAGGCACTGCCGCAAGTAAAGCCTGTGTATAGGGATGCAGTGGATTATTAAACAGCTTTTCTGTCTCACCAAGCTCGACAATGCGCCCTTTATAAATAACCGCTGTGCGGTCTGTAATAAAACGCACAATCGATAAATCATGTGCAATAAACAAATACGTTAAATGACGCTCTTGCTGCAAGTTCGCTAATAAGTTCAACACCTGTGCACGAATAGATACATCTAATGCTGAAATCGGCTCATCGGCAACTACAAACTCCGGTTCCATGACAAGCGCGCGTGCAATGCCAATTCGTTGACGTTGACCACCTGAGAACTCATGCGGGAAACGTGATGCGAATTCTGGCAGTAAGCCGACTTCGAGTAGCGCTTTTTTTACCTTGTCAATCCGCTCTTGGTCATTGGCGTACTTTTTATTATTAATGAGGCCCTCTGAAATAATATAATCAACCTTCGCACGTTCATTTAATGACGCGCCTGGATCTTGAAAAATCATTTGAATCTTTTGCGTAATTTCTTTATCCCATGCATTCGTAATACGGCCATTGATTTTTTGACCATGGAATAGGATTTCACCGTTTGTCACCGGATTAATGCGCATAATCGCACGGCCAATCGTCGTTTTCCCTGAGCCGGATTCCCCTACTAGACCAAATGTTTCGCCTTTATAAATATCAAAACTTACATCATCAACCGCTTTAAATTCCTTTTTCCCACTGCCAAAAATAATATCGATATTTTTTACTTCAATTAATTTTTCACGTTCATTACTCATGCATATACCGTCTCCCTTCCTCGAAAAATGCCTGTAACACTTCTGGAGGCTCGACTTTCGGTGCCTTTGGATCGAGTAACCACGTGCGTGCAAAATGTGTATCTGTCACTTGGAAAAACGGTGGACGCTCAACAAAATCAATTTTCAAAGCATATTGATTACGTGGAGCAAATGCATCACCTTTAATTTCTTTAAATAGGTTCGGAGGTGTTCCTTTAATGGAATACAACTCATGCCCCTTTACACCAAGCTGTGGTAAGGAAGATATTAACGCCCATGTATACGGATGTTTTGCCCCAAAGAAGATTTCATTTGTTTGCCCGACTTCGATAATATCCCCTGCATACATAACTGCAACGCGGTCCGCTACTTTCGCAACTACCCCTAAATCATGCGTAATGTAAATGGTCGTTAATAAATATTTTTCTTGTAGTGTCGTTAATAGCTGTAAAATTTGTGCTTGAATCGTTACGTCAAGAGCAGTCGTTGGTTCATCACAAATTAATACTTGCGGGTTACAGGCAACTGCAATCGCAATCACAATCCTTTGACGCATGCCTCCTGAAAATTCATGTGGAAATTGCTTATAGCGACGCTCCACATCATGAATGCCTACATCGCGCAGTAGCTGTAAAGTTGTTTCATACGCATCCTTGCCCTTTAAGCCTTGGTGCAGTACAACACTTTCTTCAATTTGCTTCCCTACTGTTTTTAATGGATTTAATGAAGTCATCGGATCTTGTGTAACCATGGCCACTTTTTTACCCCGGATTTTTAACCAATCGGCTTCCGTTTTAAACTGCGTTAAATCATGGCCATCATAAACAATCTTCCCTGAATCAATGTAGCCGTTTTTATCAAGTAAACCCATAATCGATTTCACTAAAACGGACTTCCCAGAACCCGATTCTCCAACAATCGCTAGGCTTTCTCCTTTATATAAATCGAGTGAAATATCACGAATGGCCGTTAATGTTTGACCGCGCAATTTAAATTTAATGACTAAATTTTCAATCGATAGAATCTTTTCTCGTTCCATATAACGCCATCCTTTCTACACGTGGTTTTTCGGATCTGCTGCATCAGCAAACGCGTTTCCGATAATATAAAAGGCAATTGTAATAACACTTAACACGATACTCGGGAAAATTAATTGATAGCGTAGGTCTGGTGACATCATCAAGACACGCCCTTCGTTAATTAAGTTTCCAAGTGATGGCTCACTTACCGGCAATCCTAGCCCAATATACGTTAAAAATACTTCTGCACCAATAGCAGCAGGTACCGCTAAGCTCATACGCAACATAATTACTGAAATTAAATAAGGTAATAAGTTTTTCAAAATAATTTTATAACCAGGTGTTCCTAATGTTTTCGACGCTAAATTGTACTCACGATCTCGTAAAATAACAATTTGATTTCGCAAGAACCGTGCCATCTCTACCCACCCGGTAATACACATCGCGATAATAATCGTCGAAATGCCTGGACGTAAAATATAGGCCATTAAAATTAACACAATCGTCGTTGGAATATTATCAACAATGTTATAGAGCTGTGTAATCGGTAATTCTAATTTGCGTGAGTAGCCCCATAATGCACCAACCGTAAAGCCAATTATTACTTCAATAATCGCTACACTAAATCCAATGAATAACGAGGTACGCGTCCCTTGCCATATACGTGACCACAAATCTTGTCCGATGGAGTTCGTCCCGAAAAGGTACTCCTCATTCGGTGTAACATTTCGGTCTTGCATACCTGTTTCGGGATTGATATAAATTTGTGTCGCTGATTTTTGATCTGGTAGATAAGGTTGAATAAATGTAAACACAATCAGTATGATAACAAATACTAATAAAATGACAGCAATTTTATTTTTTGAGAAAGAGCGGAACGTCGAACGCCAATACGAGTAATTTGAATAGGCTGTTTCTTCTGCTTTTGCATCGTCAACGCCAGCAAATTCAAATAGTTGCTCATTCGATTTATCTGAAATATTTTGAATTTCTTTTGAAAATAAACCCATTAGCGTACACTGTCTCCTTTCCCTAGCTTAATTCGAGGGTCGACAATCGCCATGAGTAAGTCCCCTAAAATTAGCCCTATAATTCCTAACGAAGAAAATACAAGAACAAGACCTTGTACCACGTTATTGTCCTGACGTTGAATGGCATCTACTAATAAACCACCCATACCTGGAATCGAGAATAACGATTCAATATAAATGGAGCCTGTAATTGTAAATAAAATCGTAGCTGGTAAGTACTGTGCCATTGGAATGAACGCATTACGCATCACATGACGGAACATGATCGTGCGCTCCGTTACACCTTTTGCACGTGCTAGCTTAATATAATCTTTATTTAACTCATCCACCATGTAACGACGCATCCACATGGCATACGAAGCAATCGGACCGAGCGCCATACAAATAAGTGGTAAAATAAAGCTTTTCGGATTGTATTCATCAAATAGCATTGGCAATCCAATCCAGCTTGAAATATACATTTGAATCATTAAGAAATAGACCATCGCAGGAACAGCTACGATAATAACGATATATCCTGTACCTAAACGATCTAGCCAGCGCCCTTTAAACTGCGCCATTAAAATACCGAGTGGCACACCGACTAAAAGAGATAGGACAACTGCACCTAATCCAAATAAAATCGAATAAATCATTTTATCTGCAATAATATCTACTACCGGTACATCTGTACGATATGTAATCGATTCGCCTAAATCACCTTGGAATAAGTTCACGTAAAAATTTTTCAATTGTACAAGCAATGGATCACGTAAACCTAGGTTTGTTAAATACACTTCTTGTTGCTCTGTAGACATTTTTTCAGCCGCTGCCCCTAAATAGCCTTCATCCGGCATTAAGCGAAGCAGTGAGAACACAATCGTAATAATAATAAATAACGTTAAAATCGATTGCGCCATACGTTTAGCAAGATACTTTAACACACGATTCCCTCCCCACCCTTTAAAATACGAAAGGAGATGCAGAAATAATTCCTGTCATCTCCTGACTTACTACAATAAAAGCGCCTATAAAAATTACTTTGAAGCGTTCGCTAAAGCTTCCGCACGTTCTTTTTCCCATGCTTCTTTAGCTGATTCATACTCTTCATTGCTCATTGGCTTTTCTAGGATAGACTGACCTTTAAATTTCTCTGATGTAACACCAAATGGTGAATATTGTGATTCAAATGGATTTAATTTTGAAGCAACATAACCGCCTCCGCCTACAGCGTAAGGAATAACGAATGCTTCTTCAATTAGAAATGCTTCTGCTTTTGCAAATAGTTCATAGCGTTTTGCTGGCTCAACTTCTACTTTCGCCGCTTCTACTAATTTGTCGTACTCTGCATTGTAGCCTTCAGCTAATTCAGGCTTGTTGTAAGTACCACCTACAGTGAATGGATCTGTGTACGTTGATGGGTCAGCAAAGTCTGGACCCCAGTTTGCTTCGATCATTGAGAATTTACCTGGACGACGAACTTCACCTAAGAAACCTGTCGCTGGACCTGCATATAATTCTACATCGATATAGTCTTTTCCTAATAAGTTTTCAAGCTGTTGTTCTACTACTTGAGAACGGTTTGCCCATTCTGGTGAACCTGAATTGTACGGTAATACCACTTTTACTGGGAAGGTTACTTTACCTTCTAAAGCTTTCATTGCTGCTTCTTTATGTTGAGCAGCTAACTCTTTATTAAATGAATCATTTTCCGAGATTGCTTTAAGCGGTGCTAATAATGTGTAATCGACACCTGCTACATCAACGAAGTTTTTTGGTGTAATGGTATTCGAAATTAAGTTTTCTGGGTTATATGGTTCCATTGTTAACATCGCTGAAATACGATCTAATCCATGGAATAATGATTTACGGAAATCTTTATTATTTACAGCTACTTTCCAATTCTCCGGTGCAAATTCAGCATCAAATTGTGGATCAAAGTTTAATGCGTAGAAGTATGTGTAGAAGTTATTTGTATTTTGACGTACTACGTCTTTTTTATCTTCTGCTTTTAACCATTCATCTAGAATTGAGGTTGGAATACTTGCACCATCAATTTCACCACGTAAGAATAGCTCAGGGGCAACAGTAGCTGCCTCTTTGTTGTACTTGTAGCGAATACGATCAATTTTTACATTGTCTTTATCCCAGTACGTTTTATTTTTTACAAGTACACGCTCATTTTGTGGCTCGAATTTATCCAAGATGTATGAACCGTTGTATAAGAAGTTCTCACGCGTTGTACCAAATGCTTCCCCTGTTTCCGCTAAAAACGCACCGTTTACAGGGAAGAAACATACATAGTTCAGCATCGATAAGAAGTACGGTGTAGAACCTTCTAATGTGTATTCTAATGTGTAATCATCCAGTGCTTTCACACCAACTTGCTGAAAATCTGTTACTTCACCGTTATAGAAGGCATCACCGTTTTTTACTACCGTGGCAATCCAAGCTGTTGACGATTCATTTTTTGCATCAAGTACGTAGTTTAAACCGTCTACGAAATCTTGTGCGACAACATCAGCTACTTCTTTACCTTCGTGGTCAACCCATTTTGCGCCTTCACGAATTTTGAATGTCCATACCGATGCATCATCGTTATGTTCCCATTCAGTTGCTAAACCTGGTTTTACAATGCCGTACTCATCGTACTCGATTAGTCCGTCTACTAAATTTGCAGCTACTGCAAATTCATTTGTTTCTGAAGTTTTTAAGTAATTTAACGTTTTAATTTCACCCGAATACACAGTACGGTACTCTTGTGGCTTGCCTGAATCACCAGCTGTGCCTGAATCTGCAGAATCATCACTACATGCCGCTAAAACTAGTGCAAACATACATGCCAAAACTAATAAATACTTTTTCATACGCTATTCCCCCACCCTTTTTACTTTTTTCTGATCTAACTACCTATATTAAAAACCCTAAGCCCGCGCGCTCAACCATTTGAATACATTCGCCTTCAAAAATTGGCCCACCTTCTATCGGATCTTTAACACAAAGACTCGGCCCATCTAAATCGACCATTGTGACAATTTGGTTAGCTGCGGCAAAATGTGCGGCTGCGCTAACACTAATTTTTGTTTCTAACATACAGCCAATCATACACTGCACACCATTTGCCTGTGCGATGTTTGCGATTTGCTGTGCCTTAGAAATCCCTCCTGTTTTCATTAATTTAATATTAATTAAATCCGCAGCACCCTTTTCGATTACTTCGATGGCTTGCTTCGGAGAAAACACACTTTCATCTGCTAAAATTGGCGTTTGTGTACGCTGCGTCACATATTGCATACCTACAAGATCACTATAGTGAACAGGCTGCTCTATTAACTCAATCTGAACGCCTTTATCCTCTAGTTGTCCAATAATGGAAACAGCCTGCTTCGGTGTCCACCCCTGATTGGCATCAACACGTAACACAACATCAGGGCCGACTGCTTCGCGTATATTTACAACACGCTCTACGTCACCTATTGGATCTTTGCCGACCTTTACTTTCAATATCGAAAAGCCACGTTTTACTGCAGCTAAACTATCATTTACCATTTCTACGCTATCATTCACACTGATCGTAATATCTGTCTTAAGGGTATTACGATAGCCACCTAGTAATTGATACAGTGGCGCTTGATATTTTTTTGCCCATAAATCATATAGTGCCATTTCTACCGCAGCCTTGGCGCTAGTATTTTGATAAAGGCAACGATCGACACGTTCACACAAAACGGCTATTTCTGCGATATCGATTCCTTTAATGACGGGTGCAATGACCTCTTCAATTGCATATTTTAGTGAACCAAGTGTTTCTCCCGTAATAACATGCGTCGGGGCTGCTTCACCAATACCTATTTGACCATCATCCGTGGTGAGAATGACCATTACATTTTGAATACTATGTACGGTACGTAATGCGGTTTTAAATGGTGTAATAAGTGGCGCTTCTACTAAACTAACTTTCACATCTGTAATTTTCATATTGTCCCCTACTTACGTTAAGAATTGTAAAAGGCGTAGCACTTCGAAATAATCTTCCGTTTCAAATTCCACTGTATTATGTGCTTTAAATGTCGCACCTGGGTAGAAGGAATTGCGGTATGCCTTAATATGATCTTTATAAATTAGCTCTACTTTAAAATGCTTTGGTAATTCAAGTAACAACTGTTCGCGTTCCACTGTCATCGCCTGTTCAACTAATTTCTTCGTTTCCTTTAAGGTCTTTTGTGGGCTCACATTAATCGTTGCATGTCCGATGCCTTCTTTTGTTGCAAACGTGACGATGTTTTTATTAAAGCGCGCGATATGCTCGGTTAATGCTTGATCGCCACTGACAAAGGCGACTGGTACTTGATGAAGCGCCGCAGCATATGCGTTAATTATAAATTCACTTGCATATTCACCATTAATTTTGATATCTGCCATTAAGCTTAATGTGTGCGCAAGTGGATTTTTTTCGCTGCCCCCTTCACTGTGGTAGCCTATGAAAATTGCGCGGTCAAAGCTTTCATCAAGCCCGGCAACCATACACATCGGCTCCTGTGTCCACCCTCGAATAATTTTCACGTTTTCTGGTAGTTGTTCTATTAATATGTTTCGCGCGGAATCATGCGCATCTTTCAACAAAATTTCTGTAGCCCCACCAAGAGTGGCACCTTCAATTGCAGCGAGCACTTCCTTTGTCATTTGTTGTTGGAATTGGTCATAATCCGGGGTGTTTAGCTCCGTTTCACTCCAAACGGTTGTCCCTGTAATGCCTTCGATATCTGCGCTAATATATACTTTCATAATCGATACTCCTTTAGCTCATGCTGCTCTATTTTTATTGGTTCTATTCTAATAGTTCACTATATTCAAGTAGTACTGGTTGTTCACCTGCCAAAGCTCATATTTGATTCGGCATAATTATTTTTCTAGAATTACTTTACACTTAAAATTATGTGACTTTATATAACATTATAATTAATAAAATATTTGGAGTTTTCAGTCTTTTTTATATAAATTACCACATTTATTTCGAATATGGAAGTTTTTTCTCGAAAATTTATTGGTATATTGAGAAATAAGTATTTTATTCGATATTAAATAGTTCCAGTGTCAAGTTAAGTGACACTAATGATTTATAAATACCTTTAATGGAATGGATAATTTATCACACAATGCCCATTTCTTCCTATTGTTGTTTGTGCCTGGGCTAATGAATTTAAAATAGCCTCCTCTGTCGCCTCCGCCGCTGCGGTAAATAATTCATTCATGATGGGGTGATCTTCTCGTAATTGTGTGCGTGTTTCAATGAACGTATCGCTATGATGATTCATTTTATGAGCGGTTGTAAAGCCAATGACAATATCGCCGCTGCCATTTGAAAAATGACTTCCTGTACGACCTAACCCAATCCCACAACGTTTAATGATACGCTTTAATTGGCGACTACTAAGCGGGGCATCTGTTGCGCACACAATCATAATCGAGCCATCTGTCGGTGCAATTATAGAATTTTCGGCATTCGTCTTAACCTCATAGCGTTCCTTCATAAATTCTTGAGTCGTTCCAAAGTTAGTTAAAACAAGGCAGCCAAGTGTATACCGTGCGCCTTTTACTTCAACGATTCTCGATGCACTACCAATCCCGCCTTTATAGCCAAAGCAAATCATGCCTTTCCCGGCTCCTACTGCACCTTCCTCTACGAGATCCGATGTTGCTTTTTCAATGGCCTCTACAGCATGTTCAGGCTTGACTGGACAATGACGAATCGAATTTAAATGACTGTCATTGCACTCCCCAACGACAATGTTTACAGTTCCAGTTAACAAGCCTATTTCTTCGTTTTGGGCTAATAAATAATCTAGTGTGCCTTGTGTAACAGCTGGAACACCAAATGTATTCGTTAACATAATTGGCGATTCTAATACGCCTAGCTCATCAATTTGAACAAGCCCTGTCGTTTTCCCAAAGCCGTTTAATACATAGCTTGCAGCGGTTAATTTTTCACGAAATACGTTGCCCGCGTGCGGTAAAATTGCTGTCACCCCAGTACAGGCCATGTCTCCCTTATCATTTATTGGATAATCTAATGTCACATGCCCTACTTTGACATCTGCAACATCAGTAATGCAATTTTTGGCACCTGTAGGTAATTTACCAATTCGAATGCCGTATTGTTGAATTTTCATCGTTCGCCCTCCAAAATGTAAATGAATTCCACCTCTATCGTAATAAATAATGAAGCTTTTGAATAGCAATAAAAAAGGAATTTGTCTCAAATCTATCAGACAAATCCCCTCAAGTATCGTGAAATGGTGTGTTTTCTAGTATTAACATCATCATAAATTAAATTTCTAAAATTCCTCTCGACCAACGATCTACAAAACTTTCGAACGTAATACCGTATTTATTGTACACCTCATGATAAACGAAATAAATGCCCAGTTTATCTAATAATTCATCATTAATCTTCATTGTACCAACTCCCTTGACTGATTTTAACGATGATGTTTTTTCCCATTTCAACACGATACAGTAATACTTAATTCATACCCCACAATTTAATTTATTATTCACTTTATGAAGTCAATGATAAATTTTCATTATTTTCTTCTATTTTGTTTCGTTACAAATTTTTCACATTATGCCCAGAAATATGTCACTCTAAACGCCGGCATTTTAGTATGATGGAAATATGGATAATTAGGGAGGATTGAAATGAGAAAGTTAATTCCACTACTAGTTGTAGTTATTTTATGTACAGGGTGCGGCGATACGATGAGCGATATCAAGGAGGCTGCTGCTGGTATTAATTCAAAAGCAAATGAGGCTGCTTCTGCCATTTCTATTGATGTTCATTCAATTCGGGCAACTGAACTGACATTCGACAACGAGCAACATACAATTAACGACTTATTTAAAGCTATTTTACGTGATGTGCAATGGCAATATGACGAAGTTAATGAACAATTAAAAATCTCTGGCACTTGGAAGGATAATGGACTATTTAGTGAGCAGCTATCCCCAGAACATCTAAGTGCCGATTTAGTCGAAAACGGGAAAGTTACAATCGTACTTTCATTTAGCAATGGGGGATTACATCTCGATCGTACACAAGCCCATATGAAATTACATACAGACGTTATCGTTGATGCGCAAGGAGAACCATTATTCCAGCATTTTTATGAAGTTTTCAAACAATAAAGTGTTTCCCCCATATTTTAGGGAGGTCATACAATAACGATAAGTAAATTAGCTTAAAAGCGCCCTAATTTTTGGGTGCTTTTTTTATTTGAAACAATCGATTGTATTGTTTCCATCTCGCATTCTTATTAAAATACATACATTTCAACTATCAAAATTTAAAACCTATCATTTATAAGGGTTATTTTACCTAGTAAAAGTGAATTTTTTTCATCTTTAAATTTCCACTCTTTATATTTATAGGAATTTTGGTATACTTTAAATATTCTTACAATTATTTAAAGGGGGAAATCTATATGCACCTAAATCAATTACCACCCCTATCAAAAGACCGATTATTTAATTGGCTAAAAACCTTAAGTAACCAGCTTTCGAAAGGAACTCTGATTATTGATGTCCATGCGAGTGAATTAACGATTTTACACGCAAACAACCGTATTCTACAATTAACACAATATGAAGAGGAACAGTTAATTGGACAAGGATTTTCAATTCTTAACGGGATACGTACGCATTACGATACCGCATTCGATTTAGCCGCTTGTATAAAATCTGGTGAGTCTCGCAAGTTGACGATCTTACACTACACACAGCAATCATCTGCCTTTTGGAATAGCATTATGGTTCATCCAATCCGTGACGACGAGCAAGCTCTTCAATATGTGTTATTGACTTGTGAAGATACAACGGATGAAGAACTAAATAAAATGGTGTATAAACTCGAGCATGAAGTTTATGCGGCGATTGACCACGAGGATAATTTGCAGTCGATTTTATCGTTAATCGCTAGAAAAATCGAGAAATTTTACATCCATAATAGTTACTGCGCGATCCATATATATGATGAAAATTATGATATTAAATACCTTGGCACACATACTTTGCCACTTGATTTCATAGATAAACTAGATTTACTCGCAGTGACGCCAACGATGAATTATAGCCCATTAGCGATTTATATTAAAAGTTTCACAAACCAAGAAGTGACGTCTTACCTAGCGAATAACTATCACTTCAATCAGTTAACTGGCTCTTGGACAAAGCCTATTTTAACGTCGCAAAACAAGGTAATTGGTATCTTAACATTGTTTTTACAGGACTCAATCGAACTTAAACAAAGTGACATCAATTATTTAAATCGTTTAGCCTTACTAATTCAATTGGCCATTAAATATGCAGAGCAAAAAATTGAGTTAAGTCGCTTAGCTTATTACGATGTCGATACAAATTTACCGAATTTACAGCACTTTAAAGTAGAACTTACTAAATGGCTCGAAAAAGGTGAAATGGGATATGTTGCGATTATGCACCCAACTGAATTCAACAAAATCGTGGACTTATATGGACGTCAAGCAGGCGCTGATTTACTTGGTCAAATGGCGGAACGTATGCGGAAATATTTACCGCATGGAGATGAATTAATTTCACGTTTTTCAAATTCTCTTATAATGGCAATAAAGGCCAATCTCGGGACATTCCATACACATCACAAACATGTAGAACCTCTCACGTTAGTGCCTTTCGATATCGACGGAGAAGAAAACTATATTACGCTTAAAATAGGCTATTCAACATTTTCCCCGGATTTGACGGTAGAACAGTGTATTCATCAAACAGATATTGCATTAACGAATGCTCGTAAATTGAACGGGACCAGTTTTGCTAAGTATGAAGAAAATAGCATAAATCAATTGACGAAAGAAATGGATATTTTCAATCAGCTCACTTTTGGCATTCAGAATGATGAATTTGAGGTATATTTACAGCCAAAAATCAATTTCGAAACAATTCAAGTAGAAGGCTTTGAAGGGTTATCTCGTTGGAATTCAAGCAAACTAGGTTTCGTTTCGCCAATCAACTACATTCCAATTGCCGAACAATCTGGCAGAATTAAAGATATTGATTTATTGAATTTATACAAAATTTTACAATGGCTTCAGGGGCGTCTGGATGGAGGCAAAAAGATTGTGCCTGTTTCCTTAAATATTTCGCCCGATCATTTTTACGAACCTAAATTTTTAGATAATATTATTCGTATTTTCAACCAATTTCATGTGCCAGCCAAGTACATTAAGCTCGAAGTCACAGAAAGCATTGAGCTTGTTGATTTTACAAAGGCAAAATCGATTTTAGAAAAATTAAATGAAATTGGTATTGAAAGCTCGATTGACGATTTTGGCGTTGGCTTCTCTTCATTAAGCTACTTACCTAAGCTTCCGTTTTCGGAAATTAAAATTGACCGTAGCTTTGTAAACTCAATGGATGAACCTGGGATGTACGCCATTGTTCAAACGATTATTCAATTAGCCCATAATATCGATATGCGCCCGATTGCAGAAGGCGTTGAAACAAAAGAACAGCTTGCTATGCTTCAAAAACTCGGCTGCCCTGCTGGCCAAGGTTATTACTTCTATAAACCGATGACCATTGAGGACGCCGAAAAATTATTAGATCAATCCAACAGCTAACAACGCGTTAGCTGTTTTTTATTTCAATTAAAGAAGGACTTTTTACGATTTTCACGAAAATTAACTAATAACGCTTTTTTATTGTCGTTTGAACGTTCGTTTACTAATGAGCGATTTTAAGAGAATAAACGCTACTACCTATTTTTAGATTGGGGGATTTTTAATGAATTGGAATTTAGAATATGATGTTGTGGTAATTGGGGCAGGAGCTTCTGGTTTTTCTGCAGCAATCACCGCTAAAAACGAAGGGTTAAACACATTATTAATTGAAAAACAGCCCTATTTCGGCGGGGCTTCAGCACTTTCAGGTGGCGGTGTATGGATTCCGAATAATCGCTATTTAAATGCAGCAGGTGTCGGCGATTCGTTCGAAGAAGCAAAAACCTATTTAGATGCAACTGTCGGAGATGCTGTTTCCGATGATATTAAAGAAGCCTATTTAAATCGTGGGATTGAAATGCTCGATTATCTACACGAATTAAGTCCACATATGCGCTTTTCTTATGCAAAAAATTACTCAGACTACTACCCTACCCACCCAGGTGGCAAAGGAACGGGTCGTTCAATTGAGCCGTTATTATTTGATTTAAATGAGCTTGGTGATTGGAAGGATAAACTTCTCCCACCAACCATTGATACAAAGGGCTTTGTCATGACTGGACAAGATTTTGTAAAGGTCAATATGATTGCGCGTACTACAGCGGGTAAAGTACGTTCGCTTCGCTTAGGTTGGCGCTTAATGCAACATCTCGTGATGAAAAAGAATCTTTCAGCACTTGGACAAGCACTCGTTGGACGCATGGCACTTACTTATAAAGAATTAGAAGGCGAAATCTTTTTGTCCACGGCATTTGTTGATTTCGTTTATGAGGACGACAAAATCATTGGAATTGAAGCATTAAAAGAAGGCGAAACCATTTTCATTAAAGCCGCACATGGTGTGATTTTTGCTTCAGGTGGTTTCTCACGTAATCAAGAGTACCGAGAGCGCTTTTTACCAGCACCACAGCAAATTGACTGGACGAGCTCACCAGTAGGACAAACAGGCGATCTTATCGGGCCATTTGAAAAACTTGATGCCAAATTTGGCTTAATGGACAAAGTTTGGGGAGCGCCTTCGATTATTGACCATACTGGAAGACCATTCTTCTTAGTGGCGGACCGTGGGATTCCTAATATGATCATTGTCGACCAAGACGGACAACGCTACATCAATGAACCAACGCCGTATCATGAGTTTGTGGATAAAATGTATGAGCATAATGAGGCTACAGGTGGCAAAGCAATTACATCATGGATTATTTTAGATGGTCGCGCGAAGAGCCGTTACTTATTTGCTGGATTATTCCCGATGCAGGATTTCCCGAAAGACTATTACGAGCACGACATCGTGTATAAAGCGGATAACATTGCTGACTTAGAGCAGAAGCTGAACATTCCATTTGGCAATTTACAAAAAACGGTGGAACGCTTTAACGGCTTTGCACGTACTGGAGTTGATTTAGATTTCCATCGTGGTGAAACGCCACACGACAAATATTACGGGGACCCAACATTAAAAAATCCGAACTTACTTGAAATTAACAGTGCACCCTTCTATGCACTAAAGGTATATCCTGGTGATATCGGAACAAAGGGTGGCGTGGTGATTGACCGTGATGGTCGTGTATTACGCACTGATGGCTCTCCGATTGACGGCGTATATGCATGTGGTAACTGCTCGGCTTCAGTGATGGGTGCATCTTATCCTGGCCCTGGTGCAACACTTGGCCCAGGTATGACATTCGGCTATTTAGCAGCGCTAGATTGCAAAGTTAACAAAGCATTAGCCAATTCTAAAATGACAGTTTAACAAAAAGGAGGCGTCCGGTAATTAATTACCAGACGCCCCTGCTGTTTAGTTTAATGTTGTTGGTAAATCTGCTGCTATAAAGGCAATTAAATCTTGTAGGTTTTCAGGACTTACCCCGTGCCCTACCGGATAGGTTTTGAACGTTACCTTTGTACCGTAATCATTGAAGAAGCGCACCGCATGCTCTGCCCATTCTAACGGATAATCATAATCATACTCACCATGTGAGATGAAAATCTTCGTACCATCCATTGTTTTCTTGCTATATTCAAGTGCTGCAAACTCTGGTAAATAACCGCTAAGCGCAGCTGTACCACGAATTTTGTTGCCCATGACCATCGCAAGAGATTGTGCCATTGCCGCTCCTTGGTTGAAACCAACTACATAAAGTTGTGTTTCGTCTAAGTCAAACTCCTTTACTGCCTCGGCAATAAAGATTTCTACACCTTTTAGTACCTTATCAAAGATACGGCGCTCTGGCTTCCCTTCTTCTTCAGCAAATGTATAGAATGCGTAGCCAGGACGATGTTTAATCGGTCCTTGTAAGCTGAAGATATGGCATTGTGATGAAAACGAATCCACTAATTGTAGTAAATCCTTTTCGTCACTACCTAAACCATGTAATAGGAAAATTGCCGGTTGCTTTTCCCCTTGTACAGCGGGTGCTTTGTGTAAGTAAGTAAATGGTGTATTCATAATTAAGAACTCCTTTTTAAGAAAGCGTTAGCTTGTTGACGATTTGGTCGCAGTGATACGCGATATAACCATCTACTATTTTTAACGTTTCTTCAATATTTCCTTTTGTTAAAATTTCTGCATTTTTTTTCGTCACTAATGTGATGAAGTCTACGCGTAAGCCGTGCCCAACCGATGCGTAGGCGTAATCGTAAATCACGTCTTCATCTGTTACTTGTAACTCCTCGTAACGTTTATGGAAATCTGCTGTGTAAGCGTCCATATTTTCAGCGACATTGTTTCGAACACGCATTTGCTGCGCCATTAATTCCTGCTCTAGAAAGCTCATCTTCGGCACTTGTCCCTTGCCGTATGTATCACGAACAATCGTTTCCCATGCCATTTGATTTTCAACGAAGTACGCCATATTTAACATTAAACGATCATAAAACTCAACAGTTGACGTGGCAGATTCTCTTTTTTGATTGACATTGTCTTGAAGAATTTGCTGAAACTTATTTACATCTACATCTTTTGTTAATAAAAAAAGTACTTTTTCGATAAATGTTGTTATGTCTTTTTGTAATTGTTTTGTTGTCATAAACCGTCCACTTCCTTGTTAAATTTGCTTTCTATACCACTGTCTATCGTACCATTCCTTCGTTCATAACGCACGTATTTTGGAATAGCTGATAACGTTTAGTGAAATCAAAAATGCCACCCGCATACGTAGCGGGTGGCAACAATAAATTAAGTTAAATTATAGCGCTTTTACTTTAGCTACTACGTTTTCTACTGTGAAGCCGTATTCTTTTAATACAACTTTCTCAGGCGCAGAAGCACCGAATTGGTCGATTGCTAGTACGTCGCCTTCGAAGCCAACGTATTTATGCCAACCGAATGATGCACCCATTTCGATTGCTAAACGTTTTGTTACAGATTTCGGTAATACAGACTCTTTGTATTCTTTTGATTGCTGCTCGAAACGATCCATTGATGGCATCGATACAACCGATGCATCGATTCCGTCTACTAATAAAGCTTTTTGTGCTTCTACTGCTAACGAAACTTCTGAACCTGTTGCAATTAAAATCGCATCTGGTGTTTCTTTCGTCGATGGCGCAACTACATAAGCACCTTTTTCAACACCTGTATACACAGTTTCAGTTGAAGCGTTTAATACTGGTAAGTTTTGACGTGATAACACTAAAACAGTTGGTGTTGATTGGCTTGATACGGCTAATTTCCAAGCTGCTACTGATTCGTTCGCATCTGCTGGACGAATTACTGATAGGTTTGGCATTGCACGTAATGACGCTAAGTGCTCGACTGGCTCATGTGTTGGGCCATCTTCACCTACTGCGATTGAATCATGTGTGAACACATACGTTACTGGTAATCCCATTAAAGCTGATAAACGCACTGCTGGACGTACATAGTCAGAGAATACGAAGAATGTACCGCCGAATACGTTCACACCACCGTGTAACGCCATACCGTTCATTGCTGCACCCATTGCAAATTCACGTACACCAAACCAAATATTACGGCCTTCTGGAGTTTCTGCGAAGAAGTCACCAGCACCTTTGATTGTTGTTTTGTTTGAACCTGCTAAGTCAGCAGAACCACCGAAGAATGATGGTGTTGTTTTTGCTAGCGCGTTAATTGCATCACCTGAAGAAGAACGTGTTGCTACAGATTGACCTACTTCATAAACTGGTAATTCTGACGCAAAGTTTTCTGGTAATTTGTTGTCCATTGCATTAACAAACTGTACTGCAAGTTCTGGGTATTCGTTTTTATAACCTTCAAATACGCCGTTCCAAGCATTTTCAGCTTGCACACCTTGTACGTCTGCTGCTGCTTTGAATGTGTCATACACTTCAGTTGGTACATGGAATGGTTCGTGCTCCCAAGCGTAAGACGCTTTTGTTAACACAACTTCGTCTGTACCAAGTGGTGAACCGTGCGAATCCGATTTACCTGATTTATTTGGAGAGCCAAAACCGATTACAGTTTTTACTTCAATAATCGTTGGGCCGCCTGTATTTTGTTTTGCTGTTTCGATTGCTGTATTAATCTCAGCAATATCTGTACCATCTTGTACTTTTAAGTAGTTCCAATTGTAAGATTCGAAACGTTTTTGGATGTTTTCTGAGAATGACTTTTCTAAATCACCGTCAAGTGAAATATCATTTGAATCGTATAACACAATTAACTTATCTAATTGTAAGTGACCTGCAAGAGAAATTGCTTCTGCTGCAACCCCTTCCATTAAGTCCCCATCACCACATAAAGCAAATGTATAGTGGTCTACTACATCATAGCCTGGTTTGTTATATGTAGCAGCTAAATGACGTTCAGCCATTGCCATACCTACTGACATCGCAATCCCTTGACCAAGTGGACCTGTCGTCGCTTCAACACCTACTGTATGACCATACTCTGGGTGACCTGGAGTTTTAGAGCCCCATTGACGGAATGCTTTAATCTCATCCATTTCTAAACCGTAGCCACCTAAGTGAAGTAAGCTGTATAACAGCATAGAGCCATGGCCTGCTGATAAAACGAAACGGTCGCGGTTATACCAGTTTGGGTTTTGTGGGTTATGACGTAATTGCTTTGTCCATAATGTGTAAGCCATTGGTGCTGCACCCATTGGTAAACCTGGGTGACCAGAATTTGCTTTCTCGATTGCATCGATTGATAATGTACGGATTGCGTTAATTGCTAACTGATCCATTTGTTGTGTCATTATGTGACATCCTTTCTCGTACTGTATTTATACACTGTATAGTTTAGACAAATTTACGATAGAAAACAATGCTTAATCGCAACGTTTTCGAAATTATGTCATACTCAACGATAAATGTGTCATATTATTTAGGGAAAACTAGTTTATTAAGCCTTTTTGTGCTTTTACTTGTTTTAATTTTTCTGGTGTAACATCGTTTCCTTCTTCATCCACAACTTTTACGTGCTCGATTGTATCACGCATTGTTGTACGGAATACATCTAAATATTCTTTACGTAGTGCTGTGCGTTCTTTTGCTAATTCCTCTGTTAATTTTCCTTCTTTTGCTAATTTCGATAACTCATTAATACGAGCTAATTTCTCTTTTGATAACATGTTGTTCTCACCTTTCTTATATCCAATACTACAAAGGTATAAAAAAACGACTTGAAGAGCAAGTAAAACCGCTTTGCATTTAAACAATAATTGCATATCGTATGGTGTTTTATAGCCTTTACTAAGAATGTTAGTTTAATGACATTGATAGTGATGAATATTTTTGGGGCTAGATTGGGTAAAAAAATCGCTTGGCAGCACGGTTGATCAGATGAAAAACAGGCCCTCTAAAAAAGAGTGGCCTGCTCCGCCTTTCCAACCTTTGTGTTTAATATCATCAATGCACTGTTTCAATAAAACTCACCAATTTTTTAGGCTAGCCCTTACGTTTATTAGCCGCGGCTTCAAGTAACAACATACGATTACGTAACGATAAAGCACGCCATTCTTTAACTGTGATAAACATGCCCCAATCCCCCTCTATGATTTAATTAGCTACGCACTATTGAAACGCATATTAGGCACTTCTATTAGTTCCAAATACGATAAATGCGCGTAGGTATATTTTTGTAAACCTGCTGTACTTAGTTCTTAACGTTAGTTCCGATTAATTTCCGTTTGAAATTAGCAGCAATCGCTTTATTTAAATGTGCTGTATAAGCCAACATCCGCCGAGCTCGATGCTCTAGGTAATCATTTGCGCGATAACGTTCAGCGTACTTTTTATAAATGGCTTTACTAGCCTTAATTCGCTTGTGTGTACGTTTCTTCGTTTAGATCACCTCGCTTATATTTAAAAACACAATATGTAGCACACAGCCCGTATATGCCAATTGTTCAACTTTTAATATGCATCCACATCGTATTAAGGGAATGGATTACTTACGTCAATATGGAGTGGTGTGTGCTGGATTAGTACCTTCTTAATACTTACGAATTCCCCAAGTTCCTTCCCCTGTTCTTTTGTTGCATATTTTACACCTGGAGTTTCTCAATTTTCACTTCCAAATACTTTTGGGCATATATACGCGTTTATTTTTATGTAATTATTGAGCAAGGTTCATAGCTAGCCGTACCGGATCTATATTTTGGAGGTCATAGCAATGGTTTGTAACTAAGTTAGGTGATGGCCTTGCTAACGTTGCCGCTGCTTTAGCTATTTTAGTACCAACACTTCTATAAAAGAGAAAAGACTTGAAGAGCAAGTATCTACTCTTCAAGTCGTTCCATATATTCAATATAACGGCGATGAACAGTCGCTTTACTTATTGGGATACCGAGGCCTTTTAACGTCATCGCGATTTCTGCGAACGTTAACCCCTTTTGGCGCAGCTGCACAATTTCCTCGACCGGTACATCTTTTCGCTCGCGTCCTTCGATATTACCGCGGTTTTTTAAATTGTTTTGCGGCATATAACCGTTTTCTACCGCGCGTCGCATACCACGGCGAATTTTCGCATTGTGCATACGGCGTTGATATTCTTCTACGATGGCTAAAATTTCGAGTAGCATCGTATCCATCTCATTTAATGCTATTGGTCCTGCATCGTTTAGCGTATAAACGGTTGCTTCGTATTTTTGAATCAAATGCAGAACCGCCATTCGTGCATTGCCACGTCCTAAACGTGTTTCATCTTGTACGAATATGGCCTTTATATTTTCTTCTTTCATAAAATCAAGCATATCAAGTAAGCCATCACGGTCTACCTCATAGCCACTATGCTGATCCTTATAGACGCTAAGCTCTGAATAACCTAACGATTTCGCATAGCGTTTTAATTCCTCCTCTTGACGAACAAGAGAGGTTTCTTGCGTGTCTTTTTCTGTACTAACACGGCAATAGAGTACTGCTTTAGTTTGATTCATTATTTCTCGCTACCTTAACTGTCTTGTCTTCCGATGATTCAACTTGATTTAGATTGGCAATATAGTAAGATTCCTTCTCTACCGGTACGACTAAAATTTGTCCAAAGACAACTTTTTCATCGCGTAAGCCATTTTCTTTTTTTACAAAGTTGATCCAATCGTGCTTAGCCATTTTACCACGATATGTTTCAGCTAACGACCATAAAGTATCACCTTGTTCAATCATTACGTGTTCGTATGTTTCAATTTTTTCATCATCTAACAGTAAAAATACGAACAGTAATGCAGAAAATGCGAATAACGTTGATGTGAAGCTGTTTAATTTAAATTTTTTCATCGTATAAACCCCTTTAAGAATGTATGTTCGGAATGTTTGTTCTCATAATAATACGAACATATGTTTTTGTCAACTGTTTTCTCGAACCTATGTTTGCATTTCTGTTCGCATACTGCTATACTGTATCTAAGAAAATAGCAATATAAAGAGGTGAGTTCGTTGACACAAAAAATTTCTAAAAGGCAACAAGCAATTCTAGCTTTTATAAAAGAGGAAGTTCGTTCAAAAGGCTATCCCCCTTCAGTGCGTGAAATCGGTGAGGCTGTAGGTTTAGCTTCTAGTTCAACTGTCCACGGGCATTTAGCTCGTTTAGAAAGTAAAGGGCTTATTCGTCGCGACCCTACCAAACCACGCGCAATCGAAGTATTAGATCAGGACGATTTAATTGTCTCTAAATCAAGTGTCATTCATGTGCCATTAATCGGGAAAGTCACAGCAGGTTTACCGATTTCAGCAATTGAGGATATTCAAGAATACTTCCCTTTACCAGATAAGTACGGTGCAGCAGAAGATGAATTATTCATGCTTGAAATTATGGGTGAATCGATGATTGAAGCTGGCATTTTAGATGGTGACTATGTAATCGTGAAGAAAACATCTACTGCAGATAACGGAGAAATTGTTGTCGCGATGACAGAGGAAGACGAAGCAACGGTAAAACGTTTCTATAAAGAAAAAACACATTTCCGTCTACAACCTGAGAACAGCTCAATGGATCCTATTCTTGTAAATCAAGTATCAATTTTAGGTAAAGTAGTAGGTTTATATCGAAACGTTCACTAATCCATAAAAATCCACTATCAGCAAATTATGATAGTGGATTTTTTTTAGCTTTTATAGTGAATCGCTGCTTCTATAAAGCTTTTAAATAATTTATCAGACGGTATATCATTTTGTAACCCTTCCGGATGCCACTGAACACCGATACAATATGGATGCTCGGGATGTTCGATCCCTTCTACTACACCGTCTTTTGCACGTGCATTCAATAAAAATCCTGGCGCAATGGCATCAACCGCTTGATGATGGAAAGAGTTCGTTAAAATCGAATCTTGGCCAATAATTTGCTGTAATTTTGATGGGAACAGTTCGACTGTATGCGTTAATTCATGACGCATTGAAGCCTGTGTATGCTTCAACACATGCTCTACTTGTGTATCAATATCTTGATATAATGTACCGCCAAAAGCTACATTCATTACTTGTTCCCCGCGACAGATCCCGAGTAGTGGCATCTTGCGTTCAAATGCTTTTTTCGCCATTAAGATCTCGCTTTGATCACGCTCATCAATGACCATACCAAGCTTTGGATGTGGCTCTTGGCCATAGATAAGTGGGTTGACATCATAGCCCCCAATTAATAACACACCATTCAAACTATCTATTACAGAATCTACCGTTTCTTCATCTAAATACGGAATGCAAAGAGGAATCCCACCCGCGCGTTTAATCACATTAATATACGTATTATTAATTTCCATTTTGCCTTCAACTGGGTGCATTGTTAAACCAATAAGTGGTTTCATGGTTTTCCTCCTACTAATGACGTTTGGCATGCCTCTACAAAGCTTGAAAATAGGCGCTGCGCATGAATATTGCCTATTGGCGCAAGTTCTTCTGGGTGCCATTGTACGGAAATACAATATGGATGATCCTCATGTTCCATCGCTTCAATGACCCCATCTTTTGCTACAGCAGATAAGATAAGCCCTTCACCGAGCTCCCCTACTGATTGATGATGGAACGTGTTAACACGAAACACCTCATCTTCAAAAATCACCTTCATTTTTGGTGTTAATACTTCTACACTATGTGCGAGTGCACCACGCTTTGACGCTTGCTTATGACCAATTGCCCCTTCAACTTGCGACGGGATATCTTGCAGTATTGTACCCCCAAAAAAGACATTCATAATTTGCATCCCGCGGCACACACCTAAGATTGGTAGATCACGCTCAAATGCACGCTTCATCAACAATAAGTCACTGTCGTCACGCTTACGTACAACACGACCGATATTTGGATGTGGCTCCTCGCCAAATAGCTCTGGATCAATATCCTCGCCACCAATTAAAACGATACCGTCCACTCGGTCTAATAAAGCATCCACGTTTTCTTCCGTCGCATTAGGTAAACAGATCGGAATCCCACCTGCAATTTCAATTGAATCTAAATAGGCATTGTTGATATCTAATTTTTTATCAATGTCATACATCGTTAAGCCAATTACCGGTTTCATCTCTCTATCTCCCTTTACAGAAAATGATAATTATTCAAACTATTCAAATTATAACAGGAGATGACACGACTTAAAATTAGAAAAACACATTTCGCGCCAAATAGCGCGAAATTATGTCTTTTCTTATGTGGATTTCCTTGAAAAAGTTATACTTTCCTATCCACTAAAAAGATGAATCCATACAACCGGATTCATCCTAGAACTTATTTTTGTAGTTGTTCGACAAAGTACGCCTTGATCTCTTTCCAGTTATGCACGCGTTTATAACCTTCTTCTGCAGCATTGTAAGGCATTGAATATAAAATACCAGTTCCTTTAAACGACGCCAATTGACGTGGGCTATCGTCGATTAAATAATCCGTATGTATAACGGCCTTATTGCCACAAAATACAATATTTTGCGTTTTTAAAAATGGAAGATGCTCCATTAACCAGTCGTACTTTGCATTAAATGAACCTGGTACATCCATTGCCGCTGTCGCGATATAAATATCAAAATGTTCTTGTAATTCTTTAATAACCTCAATGCAATCTGGATCTAAGACTGCTAAATCGCGGAAATACTCCGGTTCATTTAGGAGAGCAAATAACTTCTTTGCATCCTCACGTGGTAAATCACGCTGTGTAGTTAGTAAAAATTCCTCTTGTGTGAAATTTGTTCCAAAATTTTCGTTATATGTGATGCACATTTTAGAGTAAAAATCCGCTAACACTTGGTCCATATCAATCGCAATACTTGGTTTCATGTATGTTGCCTCCCTAATGATTTCCTTATTTCAGTTTATACAATGCACTGTATAAAAAACAAGCTTTTGCTCTAGCAACGTACATATTTACGCTTAAAGCCGATGCGCCCCTTTTCAATTTGCTTTTCAATGTCGAGTGCTGCATGCAAAACTCCAGGTACCTTACCTTCTCGTTGCATTTCAACTGGTCCAATTTCATGGGCAATTCTTAATGCTTCGTCATGTAACGGTTTATAGGACACCCCTACCGTCATTACAAAATTATTCATTGACGCTTGAGTACGTGGTGGCGCGTTATGGATTTCTACTTTCACCTGCTCTAGCATCGCTTGAATTTTTTTCGAATCAAACTCTTCGTCTTTACGATTGCCAAGTAACCAGCAATAACAGCTCCACCCGGCTGACATTTTTAGCTCCTCGCCACTTGTAATCCATTTATCGCTCACCTGCTGCGCGATATCTGATTCAGCTAATGTGACCGCCACCACATAATCGGAAAGCATATAAAAGTAAGCCCCGTCAATCCAGCGGTCATAGTCGGCTTCTGTCATCGCCTTTGGGTCGGCAATGACGCCAGCAAAATACATCGCATCATAATTGCCTGTTGCATATAGTTGTTCAGCTAATTGCTGATTGATTTTAATTTCTTTTTTTAATGGCTTCATTGATCCCGTTGTCACGCCAAACACTGGCTCTATTGCACCGTTTGACATGTAGATTTTTTTCGTACGCTCTTTACCCAAAGCCTCAAGCTCTTGCATGACTGTCTCAAATTCCAATTTGCATACGTCCCTTCTCTTTCGCATTCGCTCTTTATAGTTTAACAAATTTCTAATTGATAAGAAATTATACACAGAATAATTAGTCTTTCCTCTTTTGCACATTTTGTATGTTATATTAAGAAAGTAGTAAACGAGCAAGAGCATTTGACATCGAATCATACTGATATAAAGACTTTACGTCAGAATGATTGGGTGCCAAACCCATTAGAGTTCTTCAGGAACAAAGAATTCTACCGCAGCATCTCTTTTGAGGTGCTGCTTTTTTGTGTTTTATATAGTAAAAAGAAGAATCTGAGAATGATATCCCAGTTTCCTCTTCATCTATTAATACATTTTTAAGTATTGATTGCGTTCCCATATTAAATAAAGATAAGACCTCTGCAAATTAATTTTGTAAGGTTTTATTTATGCATACATAATGTTTAATTCCCCTTAGACTTCAATTAAAAAAACCGTATATCTCGTGACTTTTCTCAAGGGTAAGGAGTACTGCCAACATTACTTAAACGCCCTTGTAATCCATAATTCAAAATTAACAGCTTTAATATAATTTCCAATGTTAGCGATTTTCTGTTATTATTCTTCTCTTTTCAACCAATCTTCTAATGTCATCATTTTAAAATCTTCCTGGAAATCTAATCGAATGGGAGTAATCAATTCAATTGAGTTACCATCTGGATCATCAAAGTATATTGCGGCATGTGCATGAGGATTATTAGGTAATACAAGAGGTTGATGATGTTCATCAAAGCCAAATGAAGTGCGAATAGCTATTCCTTTATCATTCAACCACTTCTTAGACGAGATGATATCTTCCTGTTCAACTCGAAATGCGATATGCCGTATAGAAGGATGATAAGGTAGCTCAACTTTATCGCTTTCCCATAACCCAAGCCAACTTTCTCCTTTTACAATCCAGAAAAAAGCTAATTTATCCTGCTTATAGGCCATTTCTAATCCCAAATTCCGATAAAATGAAATTGAGTTTTCTAGGTTACTGACTGGTAAATGCGCTTCATATAAACCTTTTATCATAGTAACACCTCTATCATGAATATTACATTCATAATACCAATATAAGGGAATATTCACTTCATTCAAAGGTCTTATATTATTGGTGCGCCACTTTGATGGCATTTGCGCGATTGAACGTTCACCTCGTTTGATTAAATCATAATAAAGCTTTATATATTAAACATGAACCCCTGCCCATTCACTCAACAAGGCATACACACGTTGCAATACTTATTGAAGCGAACTGGGATTTGAAATCTATCGCAGATCGTTTAGGCCATAGCTCCCCTGTAACAACGTTGAATACTTATGCACATATTTCGAATAAAGTTGCAGAAAAAAGTATGGATAGTTTCGAAAAATACATGGAGAAATTGGGGCAATAAAAAGTTTGTGGGCAATTTGTGGGCAAACCAAAAATGGCTTGTGGGCAAGAAAAAAGAAAAAAGCGTTGGAGCATAGAGCCCCAACGCTTCATCTATTAATACATTTTTAAGTATTGATCGCGTTCCCATTGGTGTACTGTTGAACGGTACATGTCGAACTCGATTTCTTTTGCTTCTTTAAAGTTTGCATAGATGTGACCACCTAATGCAGATTGAACAACTTCATCTTTTGCAAGTAACGCAAGGGCGTCGTCTAATGCAGCTGGTAAGTTGTCGATACCATTTGCTTGGCGCTCTTCTTCGCTCATTACATAGATGTTGCGGTTAATTGCTGGAGGTGGTGTCATCGCTTTACGAATACCTTCTAAACCAGCCTCTAAAATAACAGCCATTGCTAAGTAAGGGTTTGCAGATGGATCCACCGAACGTACTTCTACACGTGTTGATACACCGCGTGAAGATGGGATACGGATTAGTGGAGAACGGTTTTGTGCAGACCATGCTACGTAACATGGCGCTTCATAACCCGGTACTAAACGTTTATATGAGTTGACAGTTGGGTTTGTAATCGCTGTAAAGCCTTGAACGTGCTTTAACACACCCGCCATGAATTGCATCGCTGTTTCAGATAAACCAAGTTCTGTTGACTCATCGTAGAATGCATTTTCTTTGCCTTTGAATAATGACACGTTAAAGTGCATACCCGATCCAGCTTCACCGAATAATGGTTTTGGCATGAACGTTGCGTGTAAGCCGTGTTTACGAGCGATTGTTTTTACTACTAATTTAAATGTTTGGATGTTGTCACAAGCTGTGATGGCATCTGCATATTTAAAGTCGATTTCATGTTGACCTGGTGCTACCTCATGGTGAGAAGCTTCGATTTCAAAGCCCATTTCTTCAAGTTCAAGAACGATATCACGACGGCAGTTTTCACCTAAGTCCGTTGGTGCTAAGTCGAAGTAACCACCGTTGTCATTTACTTCTAACGTTGGCTCACCTTTTGCGTCTAATTTGAATAAGAAGAACTCTGGCTCAGGCCCTAAGTTGAAGTCTGTGAATCCTAATTCTTCCATTTCCTTTAACACACGCTTTAAGTTGTTACGTGGGTCACCAGCAAATGGCTCACCTTTTGGATTATAAATATCACAGATGAAACGTGCTACTTTTCCTTTTTCAGCTGTCCATGGGAATACCATAAACGAATCGTAGTCAGGGTATAAGTACATATCTGATTCTTCGATACGTACGAAGCCTTCAATTGAAGAACCATCAAACATCATTTTGTTGTCTAGTGCTTTATCTAGCTGGCTTACTGGAATTTCAACGTTTTTGATTGTGCCTAAAATGTCTGTAAACTGTAAACGAATAAATTTAACTTCTTCTTCTTGTACAAGACGTTTAATATCGTCTTTTGTGTATTTACCCACTAAATTCCACACTCCTAAAATTGTTCAGTACCGATCGAATCGATCTTTTTATTTATAATTCACACGTTATTGGTAGAAACGTGATAAATCCCCTTGTCGGATAGATGACTTTTGCATACGCTGTGCTTGGCGCATTTCTTCTCGTAAAATTTTACGCAACTCTGTATCTGAGATTTCTTTGTTCGCTTGTTGTAATGCTGGATTGTCCTTCATTTCGAACACTTTTTTAATGCCCGCCATGTTTACGCCTTGCTCAAGCATATCTTTAATTTCTAATAATTTGTCGACATCGTTAAGTGAGAACATACGTCGGTTGCCCTCTGTACGGTGTGGCTGAATTAAATCATGTTCTTCGTAATAACGAATTTGGCGCGCAGTCAAATCAGTTAACTGCATCACGATACTAATAGATAATAGTGGCATTGAACGTCGAATTTCGCTACTCATTTAATCCACCTCCCTTGCATACATAATACGCCTTCGTCACATCCGTTGTCAATCCAATGTCAGAAAAACTAACACAAGGTGTAAAAGCTAGCATTTTTCATTCTGAAAGTAGCGAATTATCTGTTAATCATTCGGTTTTCATCCAATTATTTCGATTTTTTACCTACATATTAAAAAAAGTCGTCCGATTACTCGAACGACTTACTTGTTACTTTAATTTTTGTACGGCTGCACAAATCGCGTATTTCACGTGCTCATACGTTAAACCACCTTGTACGAACGCGGTATACGGCGGACGGATTGGGCCGTCTGCTGTTAATTCAATACTTGAACCTTGTACAAATGTACCCGCTGCCATAATCACATCATCCTCGTAACCCGGCATATATGCTGGCTCCGGTGCGAAATGGGCGTTAATTGGCGAGGCAGCCTGAATTTCACGACAAAATGCGATCATTTGCTCTGCCGTTTGGAATGACACCGACTGAATTAAATCCGTACGTGTATCAGTGTAATGTGGCGACGTTGTCATGCCGATTTCTTCTAGCATTGCCGATGTGAAAATCGCGCCCTTTAAGCTTTGTGCGACAACATGTGGTGCCAAAAAGAAGCCTTGGTAAAAGTCTGCTAATGTATTTAGTGAAGCGCCCGCCTCTGCACCGATACCTGGCGACGTCATACGGTAGGCACATTTTTCTACTAAATCGGCGCGACCGGCAATGTAACCACCGATTTTCGCCAAGCCACCACCTGGATTTTTAATGAGTGAGCCGGCCATTAAATCCGCACCAATTTCTGTTGGTTCTAACTCTTCGACAAACTCACCGTAACAGTTATCGACAAAAATCACTGCCTCAGGTGCGATTGCTCGAATATTTTTGATCATTTCACGGATTGCTTCAATCGTAAACGAAGGACGTGTTGCGTACCCCTTTGAACGCTGAATGGCAATCATTTTTGTGTTTTCTGTTACTTGTGTTTTTACACCGTCCCAGTCAATGTCTTTGTTATCGATTAAATCGACATGACTGTAGCCAATTTTATAATCCTTTAAAGAACCTGTGTCCTTCTCGCCACCATCCACAATAGATTGTAACGTATCGTACGGTTTGCCTGTAATATATAAAAGCTCATCGCCTGGACGAAGCACGCCAAAAAGGCTTAACGTAATGGCATGCGTACCTGAAATAATTTGCGGACGTACTATTGCCGCTTCTGCACCGAAAACTTGGGCATACACGCGCTCTAAATTATCACGACCTTCGTCATCATAGCCGTAACCCGTTGATGGATGCAGGTGAAAATCACTTACTTGATGAGTACGGAATGCTGCTAATACTTTTTGTTGGTTTAAAAATGCGCGGCCATCTACCGCATTATGATAAGGACGAACTTTCTCTTCGATGCGTGTTGCTAACTCAATTGTATCGTTCGTTAAATTTGATTGAAATGCCATGTTTCTAACTCCATTCTTTTATTCAAACTCCCCCTATTATACATGAAAATTTTTCTTTTTGACGAATGATTGAAAAACTGCTATTCTCATTGTCTAGTAACTTTAAGGGGGCTGTGTAATGGCTTGGGATGTGTTTAGTGTGATTGGCACGATTGCCTTTGCTATTTCCGGTGCGATTGTCGCGATGGAAGAAGAATATGATTTATTCGGCGTTTATATATTAGGAATTGTAACCGCTTTCGGTGGTGGGGCCATTCGAAACTTACTGATTGGCTTACCGGTCTCAACACTGTGGAGTCAGGAAATGATGTTTCAAATCGCGCTTGCTGCGATTACGATTTTCTTTTTAATGCCACATCATTTAATTAAGCATTGGAATCGTTGGGGGAACTTTACTGATGCAATTGGCTTATCGGCATTTGCAATTCAAGGGGCGATGCATGCGGTTCATTTACAATTACCGCTTGCGGCTGTTATTGTCGCAGCTGTTTTAACTGGTGCTGGTGGCGGAATTGTACGCGATTTACTTGCCGGTAGACGCCCGATTGTTCTGCGTCATGAAATTTACGGCGTTTGGGCAGCTTGTGCAGGTCTATTAATCGGTTTAGAACTACTAAGCGGCGATTTTTTCTTATATGGCTTGTTTATTGTCATTACCGTTTTACGCATCTTTTCCTATACGCGAGATTGGCGTTTACCGATGCGTAAATTACAGTATACGAAATAAGCAGAAATTTGGGCTACATGGTGGACAGTTTTATCTGTCTTCATGTAGCTCTTTTTATTTTGCATAGAGATATAGCGGTCTGGTGCATAGCCAATATAGTTAAACAGAACAAGTCGAAACGGTTAACACTTCATTTGGGTCATATAAAAATGCCTCAACTCATTAACGCAAAAAGGGCTTGTTCAGAAATCACTCTCTGAACAAGCTCTTACGTTTTTACGACTATTTAAACTCTAATTCGCCGTCGTACGCCATCATACCGCCTTCAAGGTTTGTTACATCAAATCCTTGATCCGCTAAGTATTCACATGCATTGGCACTACGCACGCCACCTTTACATACTAAAATGTATGGTTTAGAAGCGTCTAATTCATTAGTACGCTCTGGAATTGAACCAAGTGGCATATGTACAGCGCCTGGAATCATCCCATGCTCTACTTCAAAATCTTCGCGCACGTCGATTACGTTTAAATCCTCGTTTGCATCTAATAAGTTTAATAGCTCATCTTGTGTCATTGTTTTCATCATAAATCCTCCAATACTGCTTGTATCTTAGTCATTATAATCAATCCAACCGCAAAGTGCTATTAAATTTGTTCCTCATCAGATAAAGCAATGTTTTTTGAAGGCACAAATGTTGAAATGGCATGCTTATAAATCAATTGCTGTTTGCCATCTGTTTCTAATAACACGGTAAAATTATCGTATGATTTCACTAAACCTTTTAATTGGAATCCGTTTAATAAAAACACTGTTACGAAAATATTATTTTTGCGCATATTGTTTAAAAATGTATCTTGCAAGTTAATCGATTTTGTCATCGTTTTTCGTCTCCCTCATCCATAAAATACATGCAATACTTACCTATTCGTTATTTGTACAAATTATCCCTTCAAAAATTAGAACTTTTTAGAAGAAAGTTTTTATTTTATCCCATTCTTTCCCAATCCATTCAATTTCCATTTTATTGCGGAAATACGTTAATTGGCGTTTTGCATAGCGTCGCGAATTTTGTTTTACTTGCTCAATCGCTTCTTCTAACGTCACAAGTCCGTCAAAATACAGATAAAACTCTTTATAGCCAATCGCTTTAATTGCTTGTACATCACGGATGCCGGCATCATACAATGCGCGCACTTCCTCAAGCAGACCTGCTTCCATCATTAAATCAACACGTAAGTTAATGCGCTCATATAATTTTTCGCGCTCCATATCCATGCCAATAATTAAATGATTGTACAGCGCTACATCCCCACGATTAAATTGCTCTTCTGCACGTGATACGCCTGCAAGCTCCGCCATTTCGAGTGCGCGGATGACGCGGCGTGTATTATTTGGATGTATTTCTGAAGCTGCCGCGGGATCAATGTCCACTAATTTCGCATGCATCGCTTCTGGGCCAAGCTGTTCAAGCTCTTTATAGTAGGCATCGCGCGCTTCCTCATTCACTTCCTGCTTCGTAAACTGGAAATCATAGAGCACCGATTGCACATACAGTCCGGTACCCCCGACTAATATCGGCATTTTTCCGCGCGACTGAATTTCTGCGATTTTCTCGCGCACAAGCGTTTGATATTCTGCTACCGAAAAGCCCTCTGTTGGATCTTTAATATCGATTAGGTGATGCGGTACACCGTCCATTTCCTCTGGTGTAATTTTCGCTGTACCGATATCCATCCCGCGATAAATTTGCATCGAATCGCCGTTAATAATTTCCCCGTCAATTTCTTTTGCTAGACGGATGCTTAATGCTGTTTTTCCTGATGCGGTCGGGCCAATGATAGCCACGACGTCAATCTTTTTATTCATGTTTTAACCACCGTATTATACTTTCATAAACTTTTTCTTTTTTCACTTCATTTAAGATTTCATGGCGCATCCCTTCAAAAAGCTGCACCTTCACATGCTGTACCCCTGCATCGGCGAGCTGCTGCCCCGCTTTTATGACGCCGGTCGCCTCTTTTTCACCGACAGGATCCTGTGTCCCACTGACAAGTAAAATTTTCAAATCACTACGTATGCCAGCATTATCAGTTGGGTTACTCATATGCTGCGCCATTGCTCCTGTTAAATCCACATAAAACTGATTCGTCGAGATAAAGCCACAATACGGGTCATTGATATATTTCTGTACTTGTGCAGCATCAGACGAGAGCCAATCATAGGCTGTTTTTGGATTTTTAATGAAGGAATTAAAGCTACCAAAGCTCAATTTGTCCATGAGCTTACTCGGCTCTGCTGGTCCACTTAGGTTCACAAGCTGATTGGCGAGTACATGCCCAGCTTTATGCATAAGTGATGGCGAGCCTGTCCCACTCAAAATCAAGCGTTCGATTTCTTCGCTATATTTTTGTGCAAAGCGACGTGCGACAAATGAGCCCATACTATGTCCAAAGAGAATCGGACGCCCATACGCAGCCTGCTTCACTTCATTTAAAATTTCACGAACATCATCAACGACTCGTTCAAATCCGTTTTCTAAGTCAAAGTAGCCTAAAATGCCGTTGTTTGCTGTAGTGTAGCCATGACCTCGATGATCATGTGTTGTGACGAAATAGCCCTGCTCACACAGTGCTTCGGCAAATGCCTCATAGCGTGCACTATGCTCAGCCATCCCATGTAATAGATGAATATGTTGTTTCGGATTTTGCGGTTTAAATGTTCGTACAAAAATATCGTAGCCATCTGTCATTGTTAGATAAAACGTATTTTTCTCCATAATTCCACCCCATCAACTAAAATGATATTCCCTTCTTTACATCACACGTTTAAACATTTTTTCTACTTCATACGACGTAAAATGAATCAATACTGGGCGCCCATGCGGACATGTAAATGGATTGTCAGCATTGCGCAAATCGGCAATGAGTCGCTCCATTTGTTGCTTGTCTAAATAATGATTCGCTTTAATCGACTTTTTACAGCTCATCATAATCGCAGCATCTTCCCGTAGTTTCTTTATATCCGTTTTACGCGCACTTAACACTTGTTCAATAAGTTCTTCAATGAGCTCCTGCTCTTCCCCTTTTGGGAACCACGTTGGATATTCACGTACAACAAATGATGCATGGCCAAATTCCTCTAAATAGACGCCTACTTCTTCGAGTGCCGATATCGATTCTTTTAAGCGCAGCGCTTCATCTGCTGCATAATGGAACGTTAATGGCATGAGTAATGTCTGACGTTCATTGGCATTGACGTCCCCAACTTTATCACGGAAAAACTCGTATTTAATACGCTCTTGCGCGGCATGCTGATCGATTAAATAAAAACCGTCCTCCATTTGTGCCACGATATAGGTACCATGGATTTGCCCGACGATTTCCACCTGAGGGAAATGGCGTTTTTGTTCTGACGATTGTTCGGTAGGTTCCACTTGCTCTGTGTAAACAGGCTCATCATACGGTAGAATCATTTCTGACACGGGTGATTCGGTACTTATCGGTTGCGCTTGTTCCACCAAGTGCTGCTGAACGGGTAGCGGTGCATACGGCTCTTTTACAACACTCGGCTCAGCTGCTAAGCGCTCAACAATCGTATTTAATTTCGTCGCATCAAAGGTTGGTTCTGGTGTTTTTTGTGGATTCCAAATATCCAGCTGTTCACTCGGTACACGTACCGGCTTGTCTTTTTTCTCCGCTAACGGAATCCGAATGACATTGCGAATGGCCGCGCGAATAGTTTCTTCTATTAACTTTAATAATTCGGGCTCTTTACTTAACCGAACCTGATGCTTCGCCGGGTGCACGTTGACATCGGTTAACTGCGGGTCACCTTCTACATACAAGAGCACAATTGGAAAACGCTCGATTGGCAAATACGTATGGTACGCATCGGTAATCGCCTTTTGAATAACAAAATGCTTGACCCAGCGACCGTTTACAAACAGGGACATATAGTTTTTCGAAGCACGTGTCACTTCCGGTAAGCTCGCATAGCCATGAATTTTATAGTCATTGTTACTACCTTCAAACGCGAGCATTTTTTTCGCATTGTGTACCCCATAAATCGCAGCTAACACTTGCTGTACGTGCCCGCGCCCATTTGTTTGAAGTAAGGTTTGCCCATTATGCACAAGCTTCATCGCGACTTCTGAGTAACCAAGCGCAATACGGTTCACAAAATCAATCGTATGCCCTAGCTCGGTTTGAATCGTTTTTAAATATTTTAAACGTGCGGGTGTATTAAAAAATAGCTGGGCAATTGTAATATCCGTACCGCGGCGTAGTGCAGTTGGCTTATGCTCTTTTACATGACCGCCCTCTAAATACAGGTGCACACCACCGTCACCGTCTGATGTACGGAGTGTCAATTTCGAAACGGACGCAATCGATGCTAAAGCCTCCCCGCGGAAGCCAAGTGTACGAATACGAAACAGATCCTGCTCTTTTTCAATTTTCGATGTCGCATGGCGAGAAAAGGATTTCAGCGCATCTTCTTCGTCCATTCCACTGCCGTTATCCACAACTTGAATCGAACTCAGACCCGCTTCTTCAAGAAAAATTTCAATCGATGTACTGCCAGCGTCAATCGCATTTTCAACGAGTTCTTTCACAACCGATGACGGTCGTTCTACTACCTCACCCGCTGCGATTTTATTCGACAGCCATTCATCCATAATTTGAATTTTTCCCATGCGTTTCCCCTCCTTAGTTATTGCCTACTAATTTTTGCTGTAGCTCGTACAGTAATGTCATCGCTTGCATTGGTGTTGTTCCCATGACATTTAACTTCGCTAATGTGTCTAACACTTGTTTTTGTTCCGGTGAAAGCGCGGGTTCGTCACTGATGTTAAACAATGATAATTGTAATTCATCTTCTGCTACTTTTGCTGGTGCTGGTTGAACCACTTCAGCTTGCTCTACTGGTGCTTGTACAGCCAGTACTGGTTTTTCTGCACCTTCTGCTTCAAACTGTGCAAGTAACACACGCGCGCGCTGCAGGATTGCTTGCGGCATAGCAGCTAGTTCTGCTACATGGACACCGTAGCTTTTGTCGGCTGCACCTTTTTTTACTTTGTGCAAGAATACAACTCGTCCATCTTGCTCGGTCGCACTCACATGCACATTTTGTAGACGTGCTAGCTCGTTTTCTAAATCCGTTAACTCATGATAATGGGTTGAAAATAATGTATTGGCACCGATTTCGGTATGGATATACTCCATCATTGCCTGTGCTAAACTCATGCCGTCATACGTTGATGTTCCGCGCCCAATTTCATCAAACAGCATTAAGCTATTTTTCGTTGCATGCGTTATCGCGTGCTGTGATTCAAGCATCTCGACCATGAACGTCGATTGACCCGCTGCTAAATCGTCCGCCGCACCAATACGTGTGAAAATTTGATCCGTAATTGGCAAGCTTGCTTCTGCTGCAGGTACATAGCAGCCCATTTGCGCAAGCACGACAATTAACGCTACTTGACGCATATACGTACTTTTACCCGACATATTCGGTCCGGTAATCAGCATCATATTTTTCTCATCGGTTAATACGCAGTCATTTGGCACGTAGCTTTGTTTGTTCAGCATTTTTTCCACAACGGGGTGACGACCTTCGATTATTTTTAATGCGCGTCCTTCATGAAATACCGGCTTTGTAAAACGGTATTTATCCGTTACGGTTGCAAAACTCATTAACACGTCTAACTCACTAATGTTTGCTGCGAGCTTTTGAACGCGCGGGATATACGTTTTTAATTCATCACGTAGAGCGACAAATAAGTTATACTCAAGCGCTAGACTTTGCTCTTCGGCATTTAAAATTAATGCTTCTTTTTCTTTTAGTTCTTCGGTAATAAAACGCTCGGCATTTGCTAGCGTTTGCTTACGTTCAAAGCGCGCTAAATCGGTATTACCTAAATGCGACTTCGTAATTTCAATATAATAACCAAACACACGGTTATAGCCAATTTTTAAGTTTTTAATGCCTGTTAATTCACGTTCTTTTTGCTCGAGCTGTGCAATCCAGTCCTTCCCATTACGTGAGGCGTCACGGTATGCATCAAGCTGTGCATTGTAGCCATCACGAATGACATCGCCTTCTTTAATCGAAATCGGTGGATGGTCAGTAATTGCCTCGGCAAGAAGTACTTCTATATCCGCGCAGACATCAAGCTGTTGCCCAAGTGCAGCTAGTTTTTCACGGCCACTCTCGATTAGTTTTTGTTGAATTAGCGGCACTTGGCGTAATGACTCACGAAGCTGTGCTAAATCACGGCCACCTACCGAACCAAATGCTACACGTCCTGCTAAACGTTCTAAATCATAGACGTTTTTTAGCAGTTCGTTTAATTCCTGACGTAAGAAAAACTCTTCAAGTAGCTCCGTCACAACAGATTGACGCGCTTCAATGGCATTCTTACTCGCAAGTGGCTGGTGCATCCATTGCTTTAATTTACGGCCACCCATTGCGGTAACTGTTTCATCTAATAACCAAAGTAACGTGCCTTTTGCATCGCCACCACGGATGGATTGGATCAGCTCTAAATTACGTTTAGAGTTTGTATCAATACGTAAATAGCTATCTGCTTCTGTGAACGTAAACGCTTGAATATGTGATAGTGAACGCATTTGTGTACGTTCTACGTATTGTAATAAACGTTTTGCGACTGCCTGTAATGGCATTGGTAATTGTGAGACATACTGCGCAGCACGCACATCATCCATTTCCTGTTGTTCAAGTGATAACACGATGCCGCTTGTTTCGGCATAGTCGGCCATTAACAACTGCAACTGCTCTGTAACAATTACCTCTTTAATCGCGTAGGCTTGGAGCTGCTGCGTAAGTTCCTTTGCGCTTCCTTCAATAATCGATGTATTGGCTTCCCCAGTCGACACATCTAAATAGGCAAAGGCAATTTCGTTTTGTGACAGCGCTTCTGCTGCTGCGATAAAGTGATTGGTTTTCCCATCAAGTGTCTTACCTTCCATGATTGTCCCTGGTGTAATCACTTGTACCACTTCACGTTTCACGACACCTTTTGCATGTTTTGGATCCTCTGTTTGCTCACATACCGCTACTTTAAAGCCTTTTGCGACAAGTGTTTCAATATAGCCCTTCGCTGCATGATGTGGCACACCGCACATTGGAATCGGGTTATCGGTATTCCCCGCGCGCGCTGTTAATGTAATTTCTAGTAGTTGTGATGCTTTCACTGCGTCGTTAAAAAACAGTTCATAAAAATCGCCTAAACGATAAAATAAAAACGCATCTTGATAGTCTTGTTTTACGAGCAAATATTGCTGCATCATCGGTGTATATGTAGTCATTTTTTGTTTCCCTCATTTGCTAAACTTGTACTAGCTATTATACCACTTGCACAGCAATTTTCCTTAAGTCAGGCATAAGAAAAGTGCTAAAGCACCCTTTAAGCCCCGAAATGAACGAGGAGCTGACGATTTAACCTATACATTGAAAAAAGCTCAAGCACCTCATGTACTTGAGCAAAAGACTTATGAAAATGATGAGGAATCGAACGCTTCGCCAGATGAACTTGAAGATGATGAAGACGATGAGGATGAGCTTGATGTACTCGTTGAATCATGAGAACTTTCATCGAATGACCAATCCTCTTCAAAATCAGACGGATGGACATTAATAACAACTGTTGTCTCACCAATAATCTCAACTAAAAATTCACGTTCGATTGTTACTTGGAACTTTTCACCTGATTTTGTAATGACCGCTTCAATACAGTTTGGTTGCTGCAAGACGCGTACCTTTACATCATTTGAATCCACTTCTTCCCCATCACGAAACGATAATTTGACGCGATCTTTATAAGCAATTGTTTCCGTATGCACTGCTGTTTTGGAATGGTTACTATACGCATACCAAACATTCACATCAAATTTCCCTGTTATATCTACAAATTTCCCGTTACGCTTTGCCTGGTATTGATGATTAATAACCCAGCACCCTAATATACTTGTCGGTGCATTGGGCGGACAAAGAAGCTCCTTACACTCGGTTCGCTTTTTCCCTTTTGCAATGACCGCTCTTGTTACAATTTGACGCAAACGCTTCACAAAAACTTCTCTCCTTTCTTCAACTACTGCTAATGTATGCGGCAGTTGCCTAAAGGGTGAAATGGTATGAATGGCTACATAAAATCGAGAATAACCTTATCACAACCTGATTTCTCCACGAAAAAAGGAATGTTAAAAGTTAAAAAAACCTTTAACATTCCCCCATTACATGTACGGTATCCTCGAGTAATTTATCAATATCATCAAGTGGCATTGGTCGATAATAATAATAGCCTTGGCCAGTTTGACAGCCGAGTCGTTTTAATTCCTCATGCTGTTCTTCGGTTTCAATGCCTTCTGCGACAGAAACCATATTTAAATTTTTTGATAGCTGAATAATCGTTTTTACAACAGCATTCATGCGTGAATCTGCTAAATAATCGACAAAGCTTTTATCAATTTTAATTTCTTCAAATGGTAGCTCCTGTAAATAGCTTAACGACGAATAGCCTACACCGAAATCGTCAATCGATGTGTCAATTCCATATGTTTTTAATTCATTAATTATTTTTTTCGCACGCTTCACATTGTCTAATTCAACACTTTCGGTAATTTCGAACTTAATATACTTCGGATTTACCTGATAGCTTTCAATTAAGGCAACGGCGCTTTCAACAAAGCCCGGATGATAAAAGTGCGTTGGCGATATATTGACCGAAACTTGATAAAGCTTTCGTCCAAGCTCCATACGGTTTTGCTGCCATTGTAATACTTTACGTAGTATTTCACGGTCGATTTTATAGATATTCCCTGTATTTTCGGCAATCGGAATAAATAATGCAGGCGATACAAAGCCAATCTCTGCAGAAATCCAACGAGCCAATGCTTCGAAGCTTTCGATCTCCCCAGTAGCGATATTTACTTTTGGCTGTAACATCGGGAAAAATTCATCATTTTTCAACCCTTTTGCAATATGTACAAGTATATTCATTTCTTCTTCTACCGATTCAAGATGGCTTTGTTCAAACTTTTTAACGACGGTGCCTGTAGCTTTTAATGCATTCGATAGTGCTGTGTCTGCTTGGCGGATTGCTTCCATAAACGGTTCATATTTATTAAACGCAGATTTACCGACTTTCAGCGTGACATAAGTTTCTTTTTCATGAATATAATACGGCTCAAACAGCAGTTCATCCTTTTCCTGTTGTGGAATATTTATTTCCTTAAACGATTGACGACTCGCTACAATAATTGAAGAATTTGTATAACGGGCAATGACCGAATCATCATACGTTGATAAGTTTTGCAAGCGACATGCGAGTTGCCTTAAAATTTCATCGCCGCCCTGTCGTCCATGTAAATCGACAATATTTTGATATTCACCTGGTTCAATAATATAAAGATAGCCTTCGCAGCCATGTGCGATTAACGCCATCATACTACTTTTGAAGTGTTCGAAATTTTTTAAACCGGTTGCCACGTCTTGATACGCTAATTGGTGAATCGCATTTTTTTGGTCAAAGTATTTGACCGCAAGTGTAATGATCGGTGCAATACGATTTAAAAATTTAAAGTCAGCTGCCTTTGGTTCAATCGCTTGCTCAAAATAGATTGTGAATAAACCAATAACTGTACCTTCTGTATTTAAAATCGGCTGGCTCCACATAGAAAAAAACGGATATTTTTCAAGGAGAGGTGCAAAAATCTGTTGATAATCCGATTCATGTAAATTATTTAGTATTACGGGCTTTTTGATAAGTTGCTGTTCACGATAGGTTAACCCGATTAAGAAGAACTCTTCTGGGAAAGTATTTCGCTCACTAGCTAGATCACCGTAGACCCTTTTCAGCCGATTGTGTTCATCGACTAACGCAATCGAACATACACACTTCTTCCCAAAAGTTGCGCCCACTGTACTACAAATATTATTTAATACTTGTTCGACTGCCGTGCCATTCTCTAGGCTAAAGAACACATCCCGCTCTAATTCAATCAGCGATTCAACATTCATTGCTTCGGTTGCATCCTTCATCAGGATCAAACTATATTGTAATTCCCCTAGCTGATTCCGCATTGGTAAATTGTTTACTTCATTCCAAAATATTGAACCATCCTTGCGGTAATGTAACGAAGAAGTTTTAAACGTCAAACCATTTTCAATACTCTCTTGAATAGCTTCTTCATTTAATAAATCTGATGATGGCCCATGTAATTTGGCTAAAGTTGCGCCATTCATGTCATATTCACTGTACTCGGTCATTTGTGAAAACACATGGTTCACAAAATCAATCGTACAACCCTTTTTGATATTGACAATTACAGCTGCAACATCTAATTGCCTGGCCATTTGACAGAGCCAAAAATACATCTCTGCGTCACTTAAACTTCGATTATCGAATTCGCTCATATTTCGCGTCCCTTCTAATTGTTCACACTAACTAAGTAGTATAACAAAAGACTCAAGTAATTACGACTCACACTACATACAATAAAGTATTAATTATTAATATATTTTCTTTTTAAGGTATAATTTTACTTTATAAATAGTCGGTTTAACTAAAAAAAGACTAGCGAAGTAACTTACCTGTTTCGCTAGTCTTTTCTATTTCAATTATGAACATGAACCAGGTACACTGTTGCGTACTTTTGAACCTGTTTCTCCTTTTAGTAAGTCGCCGTCAGTTGAAGCGATGACTTCGTTTGTTACGGTATTGGCAATCGCACTTGATACAAGTTGCAATAAATCGTTAACCTCTACTTGAGACTGCTTGAATTGTTGAACAACTGGTAATTCATCGATTTCCTGTTCAATGCCTTCAATCTTTGTTTCCATTGTTTTTAGCGCGCGCTCTTTCCCTAAGTGCTGGAAGTTCACAGCTTGCTTTTGTAATGTTTTTAATGAAGCAATTTTTTCGCGAACAAATTGGTTTTCGTTAATTTGCTCTTCTGCTTTTTTGAAAAACTCCACTTCTTCTGTGTTCGCAATCATGTGGGCAATTTCTTTCGCCTTTTCTACGATTTCGTCTTTCGTATACAATTTTGTTGTCATGCTACCGCACCTCTTCTTTCACTTCTTCTAAAAACTCACCCATTAATGAGTAGCTTTTAGCCTCTGTAATTTTTACATGCACAAGCTTCCCAATATATTTGGGGTCTGCCTTAAAGTTCACAAGACGGTTTTTTCGCGTATAGCCAGCTAAAACATCGTCTCGTCTTTTACTGCTACCTTCAACCAATACTTCTACTACTTGACCTTCTAAATCTTTTAATGCTTTGGCAGAAAATTCACCCACGACTGCATTTAAGCGGTGCAGGCGGTCTTTCTTTTCTTCCTCTGATACGTTATCGACCATTTTCGCAGCCGGCGTACCTTCACGTGGTGAGTAAATATACGTAAAGGCCATCGCAAATCCTACTTGGCGATATAAATCAAGCGTTTCCTGGAATTGTTCCTCTGTTTCATTCGGATAACCGACAATAATGTCCGTAGTTAATGTCACATTTGGAATCGCTGCTTTAATTTTATCAACTAATTGTAGGAAATGCTCGCGTGTATATTTACGCGCCATAATTTTTAAAATGTCATTCGAACCAGATTGGACTGGTAAGTGAATGTGGTCGACTAAGTTACCACCTTTAGCCAATACTTCGATTAACTGATCGTCAAAATCGCGCGGGTGACTTGTTGTGAAACGAATGCGCGGAATATCGATCTTGCGTAATTCGTCCATTAAATCCCCTAAACGGTATTCGATATCGTCAAAGTCTTTACCATAGGCGTTAACGTTTTGACCAAGCAGCATAATTTCCTTGTAGCCTTGTGCTGCTAATTCACGCACTTCCTGAATAATTTCATCCGGTCGACGTGAACGTTCTTTGCCGCGCGTATATGGCACGATGCAATATGTACAGAATTTATCGCAACCGTACATGATATTCACCCATGCTTTAATCGAGCCTAGACGTTTTTTCGGCAAGTTCTCAATAACGTCGCCCTCTTTTGACCAAACTTCTACAACCATTTCTTTTGCCATATACGCATCGTGTAGGATGTTTGGTAAGCGGTGAATATTATGCGTACCGAATACCATGTCAACATGTTGATACTGCTTTAAAATTTTGTTTACCACTGATTCTTCTTGCGACATACAGCCACAAACGCCAATTAGCATTTCTGGATTTTTACGTTTATATTTTAACAAGAAGCCTAGCTCACCGAATACTTTATTTTCTGCGTTTTCACGAATCGCACATGTGTTCAGTAACACCACATCTGCTTCTTCAATGTTTTCAGTCGATGTATAGCCAAGCTGCATGAAAATACCAGCCATTACTTCGGTATCATGCTCATTCATTTGACAGCCATAAGTACGAATATAAAACTTACGATCTTGTCCCATTCCTAAAAACTTGTCTTCAATATCAAAATCCTTATGATATTTCACTTCTTCTTTACCGCGTTTTTTCGCATCTTTTAGTGAAGGAGCTGTAAATACTTTCTCAAAATATTTACTATAGTCTTTTTCTTCTTTTGGTTGTTTAATCTGCTGACTAGCTAGTCGTTGTTCTTCGTTCATCGACTACTTGCCCCCCTATCATTTATTACAGTCACTCATTTCAACATTATAGCGAACAGTTCCTAGTAGTTACAAGCTAGTCGAGTAATTGTTTATAACTATTTATGTCATTTGTCCGCAAAATTGTAAGAAATGTGACACTTAATTTCATTACCTGCGACCAATTCATTGCATACTTTGCTTCAAACTGATGCTTTGGTAGCTTTAAGGCATCTTGAAACAGCTGTTTTGCATCGAGCTGTTGTTCATGTAAATATGCTAAGAAGGCCAAAAATAATTTGTGGTCCTCGAGCACCAGTTCTTTACTTTCAAGCAGTGCGTGCATGCGATTACTGGGTGAATTTGCACGCGCCAGTAACAGTTCAAGCCTTTGCTCCAGCTTGTCATTTTTGTATTGTAAAAAATTCAAAATGTCCGTCATGCTCCACCTCCCACGCAAAAATTCATGATTTCCTTATTAACTTTAGCAGAAGTTGCGGAGATTCTCATTAGAAAAGTGGTGGTTCGTATATAGTTTACTATTTAAATTGGCGGGCAATTCAACCTCAAATACTTTGTAATTTGAGGTTGGATTTGCGACGAAAGCGTAGCGGCAGGAGTATTCTTCAATGCCGTTGCACCTACCAGTATATTATTTAATATCGAAATAAATATCCCAAAATCACAAAGAATTAGTAATTCTAACCGCTAGTATTAATCCAATTCTTGATAATTTAACTTAATACAATAATATTCTCTTAATAAATGAACTCACTGGTTATGACAGAGTGTCGCGAAGTGAAGGGGTGAGCATAAGAATCATTTGCTTCAACGAAAAGAGTGTAGGGGCGGACTCCTTGGCGATTAAGCGTGCGCGGAAAGAAGGTTGCTCCTGTCGCTGTCGCTTTCGTCGCAAAGCTTTTTGGCAAAAGCTTTGGAGCCACGCCGCCCGGAAAGCCTGTCCCGGAACGCAGTACAACGGACTAAAGGTAAGACATTCATCAATATCAGCGTACAGTTCCCGTAACCTTGCAAAGCGGCCCCGACGTTATAGAACTGAAAAATAAAAAGACGGAAAGAATTTAATCTTTCCGCCTTCAACTTGTTTATTTTACTTCGTATCATCCATCTTCAGTACCGCCATGAATGCTTCTTGTGGTACTTCTACTGAACCTACTTGTTTCATACGTTTTTTACCGGCTTTTTGCTTATCAAGTAATTTACGCTTACGAGAAATGTCACCACCGTAACATTTTGCAAGAACGTTTTTACCCATTGATTTAATCGTCGAACGGGCAACCACTTTTTGGCCGATTGCTGCTTGAACTGGTACCTCGAATTGTTGACGAGGAATTAATTCTTTTAGCTTCTCAACGATGATTTTTCCGCGTTCATAGGCAAAGTCTTTGTGCACGATGAAGCTTAATGCATCGACTTGCTCGCCGTTTAATAGGATATCCATTTTGTTTAACTTCGAAGGCTGGTAACCAATTAACTCATAGTCAAATGATGCGTAGCCTTTTGTATTTGATTTTAAGAAGTCAAAGAAGTCATAAACGATTTCTGCTAATGGCATTTCGTAGACGATTTTTACGCGTGTCTCATCCATGTAATCCATACCTGAGAAGTTACCGCGTTTCTTTTGACAAAGCTCCATAACAGCCCCAACGTATTCGTTTGGTACCATGATTGTTGCTTTTACGTAAGGCTCTTCGATTTTATCGATTTTTTGTGGATCCGGCATCATTGATGGGTTATCCACTTTTAAAATCGAACCATCTGTTTTTGTTACTTCATAAATTACAGAAGGCGCTGTTGTAATTAAGTCAATGTTGAACTCACGCTCGATACGCTCTTGGATAATTTCCATGTGTAATAGTCCTAAGAAACCACAACGGAAACCAAAGCCTAACGCTTGAGACGTTTCTGGCTCATATTGTAACGCTGAGTCATTTAACTCTAATTTTTCTAACGCTTCACGTAAATCGTTGTATCTCGCTGTGTCGATTGGGTAAAGACCGCAGTATACCATTGGGTTTAACTTACGGTAACCTTCTAACGGCACTGTTGCACCATGTGGACCTGCATGTGTTACTGTGTCACCTACACGCGTATCTTGCACGTTTTTAATTGATGCTGTTAAGTAACCTACGTCACCTACTGTTAATTCGGCTTGTGGTACAGATTTCGGTGTATGAATCCCTACTTCGATTACTTCAAATTCCGCGCCCGTTGCCATCATACGAATCGTATCACCAGGCTTCACTGTACCATCGATAATACGAATCGAAATGATTACACCTTTATAGGCATCATAGACAGAGTCGAAAATAAGGGCTTTTAATGGCGCTGCTGGGTCTCCAGTTGGTGCTGGAACTTTTTCAACAATTTGCTCTAAAATATCGACAATACCAATACCCGCTTTAGCAGATGCCAGTACTGCTTCTGATGCATCTAAACCAATAACATCTTCTACTTCAGCACGCACACGTTCAGGATCTGCTGCCGGTAAATCGATTTTATTAATAACTGGTAAAATTTCAAGGTCGTTATCTAATGCTAAGTAAACGTTTGCTAACGTTTGTGCTTCGATCCCTTGAGCTGCATCGACTACTAAAATAGCCCCTTCACATGCAGCTAATGAACGTGACACTTCGTATGTGAAATCGACGTGTCCTGGTGTGTCGATTAAATGTAACGTATACGTTTCGCCATTTTTTGCTATATATTTTAGCTGTACAGCATTTAATTTAATCGTAATCCCACGCTCACGCTCTAAATCCATTGAATCTAAAAGCTGAGATTTCATTTCGCGTTGTGTCACTGTTTGTGTTGTTTCTAAAATACGGTCCGCTAACGTTGATTTCCCGTGGTCGATATGTGCGATAATCGAGAAATTTCGGATATTTTCTTGGCGTTTTAAGCGTTGTTCTCGGTTCATAGTTAATCCCTCTCCTAATTAGAAAAAACACCGCTTTATTGTCGTTCAAAGCCTGGTGTTATGACGTATGTAAAAAATACCTCACTTACTTTTCTACTAAAATACAGCCTCTATGCTCGCATGTTTTACGTACGCACGCGCAATAGAGGCCTTTCGTATCTTTAATTATACTATGAAAGTGCGCGTTACGACAACAGCGAACGCGTGTTAACTGAATGCATTTTTTCTAATACGGATAAAAAATGTGCTTTACTAGACCAAAAAATGCTACACAATCGTTTCGACAAACGCCAAACGAATCGCTTGCGCTAATACCGCCATCGTTCGTTGCAGCTCTTGTTCGGTATTATCTATGCCGCCAAACTCAATGAGCAACATATTTGGCGATAAGTCCTGATTGTAAACACCATTCACACCCGTACCTTGTTTTTTCATAATTCCGCGTGAAATGCCTGGTACAATGCTGTTTAATTGTTCACTTAGTGCATTTGCATGCCCTAAATTCGATTCAAATCCAGCATAATCAGCGCCAACGACAAAGGCAATTTTCGCATAGGTTTCATCTTTATGTTTAAGCGTCGTTACTTTTTTTGATGCAGAATCGCGATGGAAATCAATTACTAACTGATAATCGCTTTCTTGCAAATAATTCGCTAATACCGGTCTTGCAATTTTATACGCTTGATGGAACTTGGCATTCGTTAAGTTGATTTCGGTCATCACATCAAAATCTACAAAATGCGGGGTAATATCATTCAGCTCTAAATAGTGCGCCATCATTTGCTGCATTGAGTAAATATTGGTGTTTTCATCATATACAGCTTTTTGCCCCGTCGTTTGCTCAACAATCGGCTTATAGGATTCATGTGAATGTGTAAAAAGCATCAATACATGAAACGGTTCTATTTGTTCCATTACCGGCGCTGGTGCTGGGACATCTGTTGCAGCATACACAAAATGTGGCTGCTCTTTTTTTTCGGTTGCCATTTTATTGTTTGGAAAAGGGAGTTGCCCAATCAGTATAGGCAGTGAAAATAAAAGGCATAGCAAGATCGTAAAGCGTTTTAGTTTTTGCAAACACATCACCCTTTCCCCACTACGATATGGAGATCAGATGAAAATTAGAACGTTTTCCGAGCGTTTTTTATCCAGTCAAACAAACTTTCACTAATTAAAAATGCAAATTGATTTAACCAAAAATCGACCTCTTTCGGCGTCACGATTAACCGCTCTGGATGTGAGCTAAACACCTCTTCAAACAATTGGCGCCGGTCTTCCTTTGGCCAATTTACCCATTGTCCAAAAATCGGTTCTAGCGTGGATAAATCGAGCGCTTCTGACGTTGGCGTCCAATTCGTTACTGATAATTTATGCGAAGGCTTATCCTTTTCACTAATTTTTGCAGCGATTGATTGAAATACTGCTTCGACTGCATCAGCCATTAAAATAGGCGCTTCGACAACCGTTGGAATCCCAATCGCACTTACTGGTACATTTAATACTTCCTTTGAAATTTCTTTGCGGTGATTGCCAACACCGCCACCGGGTTGAATGCCGGTATTCGTTAATTGAATCGTACGACACAGCCTTGCACTGCCACTTGTTGCAAGCGCATCAACAATAATGACAAGCTCGGGTTGGATTTTTTCGGTCAAGGCTTGGACATAATCACTCGTTTCAAAGCCCGTTTGTGCGGTCACACCCGGTGCATACAAAATAAAATCGGGTGTTTCCTGCTCTGACTGCTTTTTATGCATCGCATCAATGACATATGGACCAATTGCATCTGGTGTAATCGTTTTATTTCCTAGTCCAATCACTAATATTTTTGATTGTGCCGTAATGTTAATGTCCTTATGCAATTCCTGCAAATAATGTGTAAGTGATTCTTGCATTTGTGAAAAGCCATGACGATCTTCAGAAGTAAGTGTTGGAATGGAGAGTGTGACATACGTTCCTTGTTTTTTATGCACCTTCTCTTCACCAATAGCATTTACTTCCACTTTTGTGATTTTTACGCGGTTTTGTTGCCATTCTTCTATCTTAATACCGCGCTCATCACTTAAATTTTCCTTTAACCGATCATTTGATTGGAAAACAACTTCTGCTGTTTCATCAATTAAATCTGTACGATTCCACGTAATTTCTTGCATTTTAACACCTCCACTTGCAGTCTGTTCAAACTGTCAAGTAAATATTCTTTGCAATTATGTATTGCAATTCCCTCAATCCTTTGGTAGAATGATTTTTGTTGTATTGACACATGAATTAAGTGAGTAAATACTCATCTCGTACCTAAATACTAGGAGGTGAAATAAATGCCAAACATTAAATCTGCTATCAAACGTGTAAAAACTAACGAAAAAGCAAACGCTGCAAACGTACAAGCTAAATCAGCTATGCGTACTACAGTTAAAAAAGCTGAATTAGCGATCGCTTCTGGTGCTGAAAACGCACAAGAATTAGTAGTTGCTGCTTCTAAAGCATTAGATAAAGCTGCTTCTAAAGGTCTTATCCACAAAAACGCTGCTTCTCGTAAGAAGTCTCGTTTAGTGAAAAAAGCTTAATTAGCGACTTATAAAGCCAACTACCCAAGGGTAGTTGGCTTTTTTCGTATTCAAAAAGGATGTGGTAAAAGTTTTCACTTTCATCACATCCTCTTTTTATAGCTTTTTCATTAAAAATAACTCTAAATGACGTTCACGGTTTCCACCTGTCGTCTTTAGCTGTAAATCTACTTCTGCAAGGCTGTAGAGTGCCTGTAAGAGCCGCTCTTCACTCGGTCGATTTCTTTGACCTGAAATGATTTGAACACGGTATGGATGAATTTTGAGCTGTTTGGCGATTTGTTGCTGATGGTAGCCCTTCTTTTGTAAGTAAAAGATATGATTCATCGTACGAATATTGTTTGCAAGGAGGCCCACTAGCTTAATCGGCTCTTCTTTTTGGCGCAGTAAGTCATGATATATTCGCAATGCCTCTTCTTGATTGTGCTCTAAGTAGGCGTTTAACATTTTAAAAGCATCATGCTCTAGTGTTTTCGCCACCAGATCTTCCACTAAATCAACCGTAATTTCGGATTCTTCCCCTAAATACAGTGCCATCTTTTCAATTTCCATTTGCAGTTGAAGCATGTTCGGTCCAACCATCTCAAGTAACTTGCCAATTGCATCATTTTCAATAACTTTGCCATGCTGATTCGCTTCATTTTGCACCCAAACGTTTAAGTCATTATTTTGCGGTGTTTGGGCAAGCAGCACTTCACATTTTTCTTTCATCAGCTTCGTTACTTTTTTTCGTTCATCGAGCTTCTCATAAGGCGCAATAAAAACCGTAATGGCCGTATCTGTCGGATTTTGCAGCCAATTTTCTAAACGCTTCACATCATGCTCTATTTTTTCCTTACCTTTTTCTGTCGCTTTTAAAAACGAGGCATTTTTCGCTATAATTAATTTACGTTCAGTAAAGAACGGAATTGTATCGGCTTCATCAATCACATAATCGATTGGTTGCTCATTTAAATCAAACGTCATCACTTCTGCTTCTTCCTGAGTACTCAGTGCAGCTTTTAAGCGCTTTATCGTTTCATCAACAAAGTAGGATTCTTCCCCTACTACTAAATATACCGGGGCGAAATTCCCTTTTTTTATCTGTTGCCATGCTTTTGTTATCATCTGGGAACCTCCCTAAGTTGTCGTACCCATTAGTATACACATTTTTGCCTAAATTGAGAATGTAGAGTTTAAAAAGCATGAGGTCTCGTAAAATGCAATCTTAATTTAGAAATTCCCCCGTAATATTGTGGATTTTTTTTGAAAAGTCGAACACCCCAAATCCTAATATAAGGAATAATTAGGATTTGATGTAGCATTTTTAATGGTATTATTTTATAATTATGGCAGATTAGGAGGGATACTTATGGCAGGACATCAAGATCCAAACTACGTAACTGAAAACCCATTCGAGGGTCGCGGCCGTGCAATGAAAGGTAACGACTTCCCAGATGCAGGTTACGGCTTTTTATTTGGTGGCGGTTTCTTCATCACAATGTTCATCATTGCGATTGTTATAGAAGCAGCTGTTCGTTTATAATTCAGTAAAAAGAGCACCTTTGACATGTTCAAAGGTGCTCTTTTTGTATGTTAAGGAAATAAATTATTGGATTTTTCAAATTGCATGATACCCTTCTTTATAGTAAATTCAATCGTTCCATCATACCCCGTCGTCAAATAGGGAATGTTACGCTGTTCAAAACGATTGACGACATCACTATTCGGATGCTGATACCGATTATTTTCACCCGCCATAAAAACAACAAACTTCGGATACGTTTTTTCAACAAATTCCTCAATACTCGATGTTTTACTCCCATGGTGACCAGCTTTTAATAAGTCGACATTGGCAATTGACTCCCCGTATAAACGGACAATATCCGCCTCTCCTTCTTTTTCTAAATCACCCGTAAAAAGCGCTTTAAATGCCCCTTGACGAACCAGCAGCACAAGCGAGTCATTATTACCTTCATAATGCGTTTCGTGTGGCCATATATAATCAAAGCGGACATCACCGATTTGCCAGCCATCACCCGCCATTTTTTCTACAATGATTGTATTTGTCTTCGCTGCTTCTTGTAAAAAATCAGCCATAACCGCATTTTCGAGAGAATTTGGCGTGACATGGACTTCTGATGCGCGAACTTCCCGTAGCACCTCTTCTGCCCCCTCTACATGATCAGCATCCGCATGTGTTAACACAAACGTATCAATTTTTTGAATCCCACGCCCCTTTAAATAAGGAACAACTACCTGCCGTCCTACTTCATAGGGTGTATCTCGCTCTTTCCACTGTTCTTGTCCAAACCGCAATAAGCCGCCTGCATCAATCAAAATAACCGATTTTCGATACGGTAATTCAATGACAATACAGTCGCCTTGCCCCACATTGACAAAGGCAATTTTTACATCTTGATGCATAGACGTTTGGAAATGAAATGCAATCGCAGGAATCAGTAACATCATGGCAATTTTGATGGTTTTTGCACGTTGATCTAGTAGGTAAAACGTAACAAATACAGAGCCGTACAGCACAACCAACCAAAACAGTGTCGGTTTTCCGGGATTCCACATTTGGATGACGGGCTGCTGAATGACAAGAATGATGTCTGTTAACCACGTGCGCAGTGGCTCATAAACGGTAAAAATCAATTGGTTAATAGGGAGTGGCATAAAGGAAAGTACAAAGAGGAGTAGATTAATCGGTAAAATGATGAAGGAAAATAACGGAACAAAAAAGATATTGGCAATGAACGAAGATAAACTAATTTCAAAAAAATGATGTAATAACAATGGATATACGAGGATTTGACAAACAAACGTAATAAAAAAGGATTGTACCCAAAAATTATCATAGCGCGCTAAAATACGACTCGAATAAACCAGGCTATATGTTGCTAAATAAGATAATTGAAAGCCTACCTGATAAATCGCACCCGGTTCAAGCAGTAAAAAAACAATTAAACTAAGCGCTAATGCATCATCCATTGGGATTCTCCAACGAAAATACTGTGCAAGCATGACAAATTCTACAACACTTACCGCGCGCCAAATCGACGGAGCACCGCCTGCTAGTACTGCATAAATGGGTAATAAAATAAGCAGTAACATACTCGCTATTTCACGTCGCACACCAAGTCGCAACAGTAGCTGAAAAAATAACATCGACAGCAACGCTACATGTAGCCCTGAAATCGCAAATAAATGGGTAATGCCAAGCTTTTGATACGCGCGGCTTAATTCTTCATCGACATTTTCCTGTAAGCCGATAAGTAGCGCCTGAGCCTCTGGTGCAAGTGATTTGGGAAAGGTTTGTTCAATATGCTGTTTCAAATGAAAACGCCAGTTATAGATTGGCTGTAACAGTGATTTTTCTGCGACAACAAAAGTCATACTCTCAATTTCCACAATACCACGCGCATTTTTACTTTCTAAATAACGCCGCATTAAAAACCCATAGCGATGTGCCGGGATCGAAGGCGCCACTTGTTCACCACTTACCAAATAAGTTTGACCCGCTAATTGTTCAGACTGTAGCAAAATTTTTTGCTGCTCACTTTGAATTTGGTATGTCACGTATAGTTTTTCTCCATTGGCTTCCTTCATAAAGCCGCGTAGCATCACACCGTTTATTTTATATTCGTCGGTCCACGTTAACTCTGCTGGCAACACAACAGGCTGCGCTAATTTACTGACTTCGTGGCTAAAATAAACGTACGTTACAATACCAAGCGCCGCAATGCCGACTAAATGCCATCGCCAAATCTTTTTCACATAGCAAACTAACAAAAGCAACCCAATTAACATTAAAAGCCTTACCGATTGAAAACTAGCGATTGCACTAATACAAACCGATAAGGCATAGTAAATCCAATTATGCTTCCATAAGTTGACCAAATAAAGCATGCATCTTCTCCTCAAACGGGAGCAATTCCTCACGATTTGCACCAAGCACACGCATCTTTTCAAGCATCTCAAAAGTTAAGGCGAATTTTTCGTCCTTTAGAAAATCAATTTTTGCCTCATCAAACGGAATATGTACAACATTCACGTTGGCTTTTGCAAATAACTCTAATGCATACGGACTATTTTTATAGCTCTTTGCATAATAAACATTTTTGATCCCTGCTTGGATAATCGTTTTTGTACATGGTAAACACGGGAAATGCGTGACATACAGGTCGGCACCGTTCGCCGGTGTTCCGTATTTGGCACATTGCAAAAGTGCATTCGTTTCAGCGTGCACAGTACGTACACAATGATTATCAATGACGTAGCAGCCCTGCTCCGTGCAGTGCTCGTCCCCTGAAATCGAACCATTATAGCCACCTGCAATAATGCGTTTTTCACGAACAATTGTTGCTCCTACCGCTAAACGTGTACATGTACTGCGCAGTGCAAGTAAATGACTTTGTGCCATAAAAAATTGATCCCAAGTAATACGCTCCATATGTTAACCTCCAAAAATTATGTCACTTATCAGTTTATATGCAAACCCAGCGAGGTGCAATAAGTGATTATTCCGAACTTTTAACCTACTTTACATCAATTAAGTCTTTTAACTGATCAAACGTTTTTTCACCGATACCGGTTACCTTTTTTAAATCCTCGATTGTTTGGAAATTTCCATGCTCGGTGCGGTGGCCAATAATGGCATTCGCCTTCGATGGTCCAACACCTGGTAATTGCGTAAGCTCGCTTTCACCTGCTTTATTTAAATTGATTTTGCCAGTTTTACTGATGCCACCGCCAGCACTTGACGCAGAACTTGTCGAAGCACTCGCTACAAGCGTTCCTAGCTCCTCTGACAGCTCCTCACCTATTTTAGGGATATAGAGTACCATTTCGTCTTGAAGCTTCTGTGCGTGGTTAATAGGCGTTGGATTGGCATGCTCTGTATATCCACCAGCAGCTTCAATGGCATCAACAATTCTCATACCTTCTTCTAGCGTATAAACACCTGGATAGCGAACTGCCCCCTTCACATCAATCATAAAGACTTCTGGTGCCGTATTATCAATTATTTCAGTTTCCGTCGTTTCAAGAGCGGCAAGTGGTGTGATGGGTTCTATCGTTTGAATGGAGGATTGTTCTGTAGCTTCGTACATGGTGAAAAAATAGAGTAGCAATGCTCCGATTACACTTCCAGCAATCACAAGCACCTTTTTGTACTTCTCTAAAAATGAAGGCATAAAAAAACACCCTTTCTTAAAGAAGGCTTTATATATGGAGCTATCCCCACTATACAAAGTTTCATTCATTAAGAAAAGATGTTTTTCAAAACTCGCCGAAACTGTCAATTTCGCTTGTTTATTTATTTTACCGCGCGAATAAAAATACGTTCACTTTCATCGTGAGGTGCTTCATCAGACCAATCTGATGTTACTTCAACCGATGTAAAGCCAAGCTCTGTTAACCATGCTTCGTATTGTTTTATAGCAAATGTTCGCTGGAAATGTTCTTCATCAAAGCGTTCAAATAAGCCATTCTCTGTTTGCACAAAAAACGTCATTTGATGATACACCGAATGCTCGAAGTCTCCTGGCTCTGTATGCCAAACATACGTAATTTCACCGTCATCATACGTAAATGGGCCATCTAAAAAGATCGAATCCATTTTAAATAATGAGTGCACATCAAAGAATAACTGCCCGCCATCGCGTAAACTTTCGTAAATACGCTTCAATGTTTCAAAGACGTTCGCTTCTTCTTTTACGTAATTAATCGAATCAATCGGGATAATCGCAACATCTAAGTTGTCAAAACCATCTAATTCATCCATACTCATCGCGTATAATGGCATTGAAATGCCGTTTGCGTTCATACGTGCACTTGCTACTGAAAGCATGTCCTCAGATAAATCAATACCTGTCACGTTGTAGCCTGCTTCGTGTAACAGACATGCTAACGTACCTGTACCGCAACCAATATCAAGCAAGTTTTTGTACTGCGTCGCTGGTGCAAAACGTGAAATCCATTCAACGTACTGTGCGTACGGAATGTCTGTCATAAGCTCGTCGTACACTTCAGCAAAGCGCTCGTAACTATTCATCTTCTGATTGAATTGCGTCTAGCTGTGGAGCATCTCCCCATAAACGCTCTAGGTTGTAATATGCGCGCTCGTCTTTGTGGAAGATATGTGCCACAACATCGCCCATGTCTACTAAAATCCAACGTGCTGTGTCAAGACCTTCAAGTTTTTTCACTTCAAAGCCAGCTTCTTCAGCTTGAGCTTTAATTTCGCGTGCAATCGCTTGTACTTGACGCTCTGAGCTACCTTCAGCGATGATGAAGTAATCTGCTAATAACGAAATACCTTGCATGTTAAGTGCAACGATATCCTCGCCTCGCTTGTCGTCGATTGCTTTATAGGTAATATTTAATAATGTATCATTCATGTATGGTTATTCCTCTCTCATTAAGCTGTTGTAGCATTCGATTGATACCGGATAAATCGCAATTTGTGCCTCGATCAAAAACGTTAAGGAATGGGTCACACAAGCTCGGAAGGCATCTTCTAAGCTTAATTTTGCAACTTCTCGTAACGCTTTTACACCCGGGAATTTGCGATTTGGTTCGATCATATCTGCAACATAAATTATTTTATCTAATAGGGTCATATTCGCTCGGCCTGTTGTATGGAAGCGAATTGCGTTTAAAATGTCTTCATCTTCTATCGCGTACTCATTTTGAACAATCCATGCGCCAACTGGTCCGTGTAAAATTTCACTGTTCCAATCAAGTAGTCGAGGGTCTAAATGCTCCTCGTAAACGATCTTTTTCATCCATTCTACATCGGCATATTTGGCGATATCATGGAAAATCGCCGCAATTTCGGCTTTTTTTTCATCTTGTCCATATCGTTTTGCTAAATGAATTGCCGTTTCCATTACTCCAATTGTATGAATGTAACGTTTTTCTGGCATGCGATCTTTAATAATCGCTAACATTGCTTGACGCTCCATAAAGACCTTCCTCCCGAATATAACGTTCTACCTCCTCTGGTAATAAAAACTGCAGAGGACCTTGCTGTTGTAATCGATTGCGAATAAATGTTGAAGAAAGATTAATCTCCGGCACTTCCACCATCCGTACATTGTAATCGGTTTTTGCTTCAGAACCCGGACGCTTCACACCGACAAACTGAACAAGTTCTACCAGCTCATCAATGCGATACCATGTATGAAGCGAGTCGATCATGTCGCCACCGATAATGAAATAAAATTCCACATCAGGCTCCTGTTCACACATCGCCTTCATCGTATCATACGTATAGGATACACCTCCGCGCTCTAGTTCGAACGTAGAGGCAGAGAAGTAAGGTACATCTTGAATCGCCAGTTCAACCATTTTCAGGCGTTGCGCATTCGTGGCAGATGTGGTGGCTTCCTTATGCGGTGCTTTCGCATTCGGCATAAAGCGCACTTCCGTTAAATCAAGCGCTGCATACACCTCATTTGCCATAATTAAATGCCCGATATGTGGTGGATTAAATGTACCTCCCAAAAGACCAATCTTCTTCATCCGTATTCACCTTATTTCGCTTGTACTTTTGGTAATGCGATTTTTTTGTTGTTACGAGATTCTTTATATAAAACAACTGTTAAACCGATTAATTGTACTAGCTCTGCGCGTGTACCAGCAGCCAATGTTTGTGCTACATCGTGTTTGTCATCTTCGCAGTTGTCTAAAATACGTACTTTAATTAATTCACGTGCTTCTAATACGTCACGTAATTGTGTAAGCATCGCATCGTTCACGCCGCCTTTACCTACTTGAAAAATTGGATCTAAATGATGTGCCTCAGCACGTAAAAAACGTTTTTGTTTACCTGTTAACATACTTCTATTTTCCTCCTAATTGCTCTGTTAAACGAGCAATCATTGCATTTGTATTTGGATAATTGCCTAACCAATGCTCATAAGCAATCGCACCTTGATGGACGAACATGCCTAAGCCGTTGACAATTGTTGCACCTTTTTGCTCAGCCGCTTGCAAAAAAGGCGTCATTAATGGATTATACACAATATCGGCCGCAATTGCGCCTGTTGGGAACTTTTCAAGCGAAAATGGTAATGCAAAGTCGCCTGTTGACATTCCTGCAGGGGTTGTTTGAATAAAAATTTGGTACGAAGCTAAGTTTTGTTCCGCTTGTTGCATCGTAATCGCTGTACCAGAATTTAGTTCATCAACAATTTGCTGTGCCTTTTCTACTGTACGATTGGCAATGGTAATGTTTTCATAGCCTGCCATTTGGAGCGCGAAAGCAATACCACGTGCTGCGCCACCTGCCCCAATTAATAATACGGGTTCAGTACGCTTTTCATGACCAATTGCTGCTTCAAGTGACTTTACAAAGCCTGGACCATCTGTGTTATAGCCCTTCAACTTCCCCTGTGCTGTACGTACGACTGTGTTGACGGCACCCATTTTTTTTGCTAATTCATCTAACTCATCTAAAAAAGGGAGTATCGTTTGTTTATGTGGAATTGTGACGTTCCAACCACTAGCACCTAGCAGCTTAAACGACGCAACCGCCTGCTGTAACTCTTCAGGCTTTACGTGTATTGGAATATAGGTTGCATCCACGTTCCCCTGTTCATACCACGCATTGTGCATTTCAGGAGATTTTGATTGAGCAATCGGATCTCCAATAACCGCAAACCACTTTTTCATCGACAAGTCCTTCTTTCCAAATCATTAAATTCAGTTACATTTATATTAAACGTACGATTAGATTAATGAAGGGCGAACGAATACTTCTACCCCTCGAGGTGCATATGCTGCAACAACAACGCCTGCATGCTGAACCGTAACCCAACCTAGGCCTGAAATTACTACGTCTGTTTTTGCTTCTTTAATTGAAAACTCATGGCGTACTAATTCTGGCAGCTTATCAATATGCGCAGCTGTCGGTGGTGCTAAAAGCTCACCTTTGTGCTCAGCGTATAATGTATCTGCTTTTTCTAGCTTCGTGCGGTGAATTGGTAAGTCATTTGCAATGTGTACAGTAAATGCTGAACGCTCACCTTTAATGAAATCAAAACGTGCTAATGCGCCAATAAATAACGTTTGGCCTTCATTTTGTTGGTACACTTTTGGTTTAATTTCTTTTTTTGGCATAATGTATTTCAATTCACTTGAATCAATGTGGTGTGCCATTTGATGGTGATTGATAATCCCTGGTGTATCAAATAACGCAGAACCGTCATCTAGTGGAATGCCAATCATATCAAGCGTTGTTCCTGGGAAGTGTGATGTTGTAATAACTTCACCTTCACCTGTTGCTTGCTTAATAATACGGTTGATGAACGTTGATTTCCCTACGTTTGTACAACCTACTACATACACATCTTGTCCATTACGGTATTCTTCAATCGCTTCGACAACCTCTTGCATCCCCATACCTTTATGCGCAGAGACAAGTTTGACATCGATTGGTTTTAAACCTAACGCTTTTGCTTCGCGTTTTAGCCAGTTTACAACTTTTTGGTCTTTTACAGATTTCGGTAAAAGGTCCGCTTTGTTTGCTACTAATAGTACCGGGTTATTCCCGACAAAGCGGTGTAAACCTGGTAACCAGCTGCCGTTGAAATCAAAAATATCAACGATTTTTACGATTAGGCCTTCCTGCTCGCCAAGACCATTTAAAATACGTAAAAAGTCGTCATCTGTTAAGCTTACTGGTTGGATTTCATTGTAGTTTTTTAAACGGAAACAACGTTGACAAATAATCGTTTCCTTTTCTAGTGAAGATTGTGGCGCGTAGCCTAATCCGTTCTTATCTTCTGTTTGAATCAGTGTTCCACAGCCAATACATTGTGGCATTTCGTTCATTAATTATTTCCTCCTAAAATCTATGGCACCTTGTTAGTCTTGCCAAGGATATTGCCCTTTTCGTTTTAAATCATTGTATACACGACGCTCTACAAAGCGATTAAACTTTGTCACAAGGCCGTCTGAATCTGCGACAGGGCGCACTAAAAACGTGTAAATTTTTTGGCGTTTTGCACCCATTACATCCGTTAATAGTTGATCTCCCATCATGGCAACCTCATCACGGCGTAAGCGCAATTGCACCATTGCATCATAATATGCCTTGCCTAGAGGTTTTTTTGCACGATAAATAAATGGAATTCCGTGTGGCTCTGCAAAAGCTCGGACACGCTGTTCATTGTTGTTTGACGCAATGATAATTTTAATACCTGCATCTCGCATCATATCAAACCACGCAACCAGCTCTTCCGTTGCATCCGCACGATCCCATTCAACTAGCGTATTATCTAAATCAGTAATAATGCCTTTAATGCCTAAGTTGGTTAATTTTTCGGGCGTTACTTCGAAAATACTCGTGACAAATTCATTTGGTAATAAAAAGCTATACAAATTCGTTACCCCTTACTCAAATTGATATTTTTATTATAACATAGTAGCAAATGCTTCTCCCATCTTTATCTTCGCACCATGTGTTACATTGTCACAAAACGCAATGGCATCTTTTTCAAATAGCATGACAACCGTTGAACCAAAAGCAAAGTAGCCAATCTCTTCTCCCTTTGTCCACTCAGTCGTTGTATTCGTTAATTTAATCGAATTGACAAATGTCGCACCGACTTTAATAAATGCAGTTTGGTGTATATCGTCATAATTAATTTCACTAATCATACGGTAATTATGACTAATTGGTTTCTTGCCATATTCAAGCCCGATTTGATTTACTGGATACGATTTTTGTCCAAGCACATATTGGCGGGAAATCTGTCCATCAATCGGACTATGTATACGATGATAATCAGCTGGGCTTAAATAAAATACAATATACTGTCCATCTTCGTAACGTTTTGCTTCCTTGGTTGAACCTAAAAGCGCCGCGAGTGAATATGGTTTATTTTTCACCGTAAACGTCATCCCATCGATGACATCGCCGTACGCTTCAATTTTCGCATCTACTGGACTTGTGAACACATTAACACGTCCATCTACCGGGCGTAGTTCTTGTTTTAACTCACGTACAAAAAAATCATGCAAGCTCGTAAATTGTTGAGGCTTTTTTGAAACTTCCGTTAGATTAATTCCGTATATGGTAGTATAGCTTTTAATGAAAGATTTACTTAGTCGAGACTGCGCAACGGTTTTAAGCACCTTTGAAGAAAGCTTCCCATTGGAAAGTTCAATCAAACTTTGATACAATTTTTCTTTCATCTTTTGGCCTCCGAGGTCAATTTATTTATTTTTATATAAAATAGATTTTCGTTATTAATGCGGGATAAAGTGAAACTCAACACGCTCTTGCGGTTGTTAGTTTCACCAATCGGGCTTTTACGAGCAGTTCTTCTACTGCTCGTTAATGCGGGATAAAAGTAAATTATATAATGTAAACGCACACAAAGAAAGGTCTTATTATGAATAAACTACTACCTTTTTTTCAATTAATAAGTATAATAAAGAATAGCGAATGAGCAAAGGAGTGTTTCCGATGTTTCTATTTCAAAAGGTGGATTCCACTATGAAAAAGATAAAAGCAAATGCTGCAAATATTATAACAATTACCAACATGTCATTTGGTGGGGCTGCAATTATGGCTACGCTAAATGATGCGTATAGCTATAGCGTCCTTTTAATTTTTATCGCAGCATTTTTAGATCGATACGATGGGAAAGTTGCACGTAAATTTAATCAAGAGTCAGAATTAGGGAAACAACTCGATTCAATGGCGGATATTATTTCATTCGGTGTTGCACCAGCACTGTTAATGTATGAAATGACTTTAATCGACGCTGGCGTTACAGGTATGATGATGCCTGTATTATTTATCGCTGCAGGCGCGATTCGTTTAGCACGCTTTAATGTAATGGACTCAACTGGCTATTTTGTTGGGTTACCGATCACAGCAGCCGGAACGTTATTAACGTTTTCATATTTTTTCTCTCATGTACTATCAACTCAATTTTACATGATTTTATTCCCCGTTCTTGCCCTACTGATGGTAAGTACATTCACATTAAAGAAAGTGTAGGCGAAAATTGCCTGCACTTTTTTTCATGCTAAGACGAAATTTATCATATACTGTCGAAAATACGAAAGGAGATTGCTTTGAGCGGATTTTTGACAGCATTCATTCAGCTTTGGCTTGAGTTCCCTGCACTTGTCGGCTATCTCAAGGGGCAAACGTTCTCAAAACCGTTAAGTCGTGAAAAAGAGCAGCTAGTAATCGAACGCTTTATGGAAGGTGATGAACAAGCACGCATTGAACTCATCGAACATAATATGCGGCTTGTTGCACACGTCGTCAAGAAATTCCACCCCCCACACGAGCTGCTCGATGATTATATTTCCATCGGTACCATTGGATTGATGAAGGCCGTCAGTAGTTTTACGCCCGAAAAAAAGACACGGCTCGCTACGTATGCCGCACGCTGTATCGAAAATGAAATCTTAATGTATTTACGTACACAAAAAAAGGTCCAAAAAGATGTCTCGCTATTTGAGCCAATTGGGTTCGATAAAGACGGCCAATCTTTACAAATACGTGATTTACTGCAATTTGACGAACCTTCAGCCATTGAAAAAATCGAAAAAAAAGAGGATTTTGCCAAGCTCTACAATTATTTAAATACACTCGAACCGCGCGAGCTCGAAATTATTTCCTATCGCTACGGTCTTCAAAACTACGACCCTCATACGCAAAAAGAAATCGCAAAACGCTTAAATATTTCACGTAGCTATGTGTCCCGTATTGAAAAGCGGGCGCTTATTAAACTGTACCAGCAATTTAAACATAACGAAAACAACCATTGAAAAAGGTACTTTGCAGATGCAAAGTACCTTTTTTCAAGCTTCATATTCATTCGTTTCAAAAATTAGCATGATACCAATAATTGCTGGAATAGCAATTGCCATGCCAAGTAAAATGCCCATTGCGATTCCCCTCTCGTTTTAGATACTACTAACCCATACCTGTTTAACAATCAACGGAAACGCTAGAAATTTTATAGTTTTGTAATCGCTTTTAATACCACTTCTGTTGAGTGTTTTGCTGCTAGTGGTAAAAATTCATCAAAGCTCACATTGTTTGATTCTTCACCTGCGATATCCGATAATGCGCGGATGACCACAAACGGTGTACCAAATTGGTAACAAACTTGTGCAACACCTGCTGCTTCCATTTCACAAGCTTTCATCGTTGGGAAGTCTTGACGCACTGCTTCAACACGTGCAGGATCTGCCATAAATACATCACCTGAACAAATTAACCCAACAGCTGCGTTATGCTCGCCTACTTCAGCTACTGCTTGTTTCGCAATGTCCATTAGCTTTTCATCTGAATTGTAAGCTGCTGGCATACCCGCCATTTGACCTTTTAAATATCCAAATGCCGTTACGTCTACATCGTGGTGACGTACTTCATCAGAAATAACGATATCTCCTACTTTTAACGCGCGGTCAAAGCCACCTGCTGAACCTGTATTAATAACTACATCTGGCTGATATTTTTCTAATAAAATCGTAGTCGTCATCGCTGCATTTACTTTACCGATACCACTTTTCACAAGAATTACATCTTTGCCTTCGTATGTGCCTGTTGTGTATTCGCTGTTGGCGATTTTTTCTGTTTGTGTGTTTTCTAGTGTTGCACGTAATAATTCTACTTCTTGCTCCATTGCACCAATTACTGCAATTTTCATGTGTATTCCTCCAATAATCAATTACGCCTCGACGTTCTTGGCCTAAATTCTACTAATGCCGAGGTTTGAACCCCTGCTAAAGCACTCTTCTTAAAGTACTCAATCCTTGTATGATTCGTCAAGCAAAATCGTGCCTAATACGCACCTTCTACCGCATTTAACACTTCTAAGCGCGTTGGTTTCCAGCCTTCACCGTCAATCCACTCGATGCTGACACGATATTTTTGCTGTTTATCCATAGATGTCACAACCGCAATAGCCGTTGTAGTACTACCGTTGTTTTTTACGCTTAATACAATACTGTTATCTTGTGGGATGTCTAATACACTGAAAATAGCTTTAAGCTTTTCTTCATAATCGATGTGCCCTTTTTCGTATGTTGATTCATGCGGACCTGTTTGCTCGGTTGGATAGGCTGTCCATGCGTTATTTACTTGCACTTCATCAACTAATGGATCCGCAGATGGAAGCACTGTATTTTCAGTAGTTTCATTTGTGTCTTCTGCTTCTGAATTTGCTTCTGGCTCATCGTCTTTAACAGTATCCTCTGCATCTTGTGTAATCGCCTTCTCATCCTCATTCGCCGGCTGTTCGGATTTTGTTGGTGCCTCAGCCTTCTCTGTTGGCTTTGGATCGCCTGAGATAAGAATTGCTAACGTTGCTATGATCGCTATGGCAACAACCCCAATTAACTTAAATAAATGCTTATTGAGCTTATCAAATAGTGTATCTGCTGCTTTTTCTTCCGCATACTGTTGTCGTGTTTGAAAGCGTCGTTTACGTTCCATTCAAAATCCCCCCCTATGCATGGATTTATTGTAACAAAATCAAAAGCAGTTAGCGACTACATGCTAACTGCTCAGTTTAAATACATGAAATTATTTAATTTCTAAAATAATAACTTCCATGTCGCCACCTGGTGTTGTTAATTTAACAACATCATCCACGTGTTTGCCCATAAGTGCTTTTGCGATTGGTGAGTCATTTGAAATTTTACCTTCGATTGGGTCTGCTTCTGCAGAACCTACGATTGTGTATGATTCTTCGAAGTTCGCACGCTTACCACCGATTAACTCATCAAACGTAATTGTCTTCCCTAAAGAAACAGCGTTTGAATTTTCATCTTCTGTGATCATTAATGCGTTGCGTAGCATTTGCTCGATTAAAGAAATACGTCCTTCAACGAAACCTTGCTCTTCTTTTGCTGAATCGTACTCAGAGTTCTCTGATAAGTCACCAAAAGAACGTGCTACTTTAATACGGTCTACAATTTCGGGACGTCTTACTGTTTTTAATTCGTTTAATTCGTTTTCTAACTTCGTTTTACCTTCAAGTGTCATAGGATATTGTTTTTCGTTTGACATGTTTCCCACTCCTTCATTATACCTGAAAACGTATACACGACACGCTTTCTTGTTGTTCACTTTGCAATATATTCTAACAAAGTATTTGAATCATATTTTTTGTTCATAAATAACAGAAAACCCGACTACTAGTTTACGGTATGTGCATCAGGACTCAATTAGAATCGATACACAGCGTTTACTAGCAGCCGAATTTCTTCATTGCTTATTTATGTTCAGAAATCATTATTGAAATGAAAAAATTTGTAAATACTAGACCATCATATTACAAGTTCGTATCAGTTTCAAGAATTGTTTTTATTTTCGTTACCATTAAGTCGATTGCGACGTTATTACCGCCACCTTCTGGGATAATTACATCGGCATAACGTTTTGTTGGTTCGATAAACATATTGTGCATCGGACGAACCGCTGTTAAATACTGGTCAATTACTGAATCCGCTGTACGACCACGCTCTTTAATGTCGCGCTGAATACGACGAATAATACGTAAATCTGAGTCAGTATCAACGAATAATTTAATATCCATTAGGTTGCGTAAACGCTCGTCTTCTAATACTAAAATACCTTCAACGATAATCACGTCTTTTGGTTCAACGTGAATCACTTCTTCCGAACGTGTATGTTGTACATAATCATATACAGGCTTTTCAATCGCATTATAATCGATTAGGTTGTGCACATGCTCGATTAACAGGTCTGTATCGAATGCTAATGGATGATCGTAGTTCGTTAGTAAACGCTCATCAAAAGTCATATGGCTTTGGTCTTTGTAGTAGTAGTCTTGCTCGATCACGACTACCGAATGATCACGGAAAACATCATAAATGGCACGTGTTACACTCGTTTTACCTGAGCATGAACCACCAGCGATCCCGATTACGACTGGACGCTTTGTCATTTAGTTATTCTCCTTTCGCATCATGTCAAAGTGTGAAATCGGTTGATCCACTTTGAACTTCACGATTTGTAATGGGTGACGTGCAACATCTAACTCGTTGCCATCTTCATCCCAAATTTGGCCTACCGTCATTTTGAATGTTTCGATGTTTGGACCGAAAAATTCAATTGTATCTCCAGGTTTGAAATAGTTACGTTGCTCTAATGTCACCATTTGTGTTTCAGCATCATAATCCATAACAAAGCCAGCGAAATCCCACTTCATTTTGTGTGAGTGGAAGCCGAACATTTGCTGTTTGTAACTTGGCTCACCTTCGAAGTATGAAGAAGCGGTCGCACGGTTTGCACAGCGCGCTAATTCTTCTAACCATTCTTTTTCGAATGAGAAGTTTTCTGGGTCTGCACAGTATGCATCAATAACTTTACGGTAAACAGAAATAACAGTCGCTACGTAGTGAATTGATTTCATACGGCCTTCAACTTTTAATGAGTCAATTCCTAACTCAATCATGTGAGGTATCGATTCGATTAATTTTAAGTCTTTCGGGCTCATTGCGAATGGTGCTGCACCTTCGTCAAATAACGCTACTTCTTCACCATCTTTATTTTCGTATAGGTCATAGTCCCAACGACAAGATTGGCAGCAGCCACCACGGTTTGAGTCACGTGCCGTCATATGGTTTGATAATGTACAACGACCAGAGTAAGCGATACACATGGCACCGTGCACGAATGCTTCGATTTCAATGTCCACTTCCTCTTTCATTTTGCGCATTTCTTCGCCGCCAACTTCACGTGCTAAAACAACGCGTTCTAGACCTTCATCTTTCCAGTACTTAACCGCTTTCCAGTTTGAAAGAGATTGTTGTGTTGAAAGGTGAATTTCTAGAGACGGTGCAGCCTTTTTACATGTTTCAATAATTAGTGGGTCCGCTACGATAATCCCTTTAACGCCCGCACCTTCAATAGCTTGTAAATACTCTTCAAGGCCGTCCATATTTTCGTTATGCGCGAAAATATTTGTCGTTACGTAGATTACCGCGCCGTATTTAGCTGCGAATTCTACGCCCTCTTTCATTTCTTCAATTGTGAAGTTTCCTGCGTTTGAACGTAGACCAAATTCTTGACCGCCGATGAATACAGCGTCTGCACCGTAGTGAACGGCAACTTTTAATTTTTCTAAGCTTCCTGCTGGTGCTAAAAGCTCAGGTTTTTTCGTAATAACTGTTTTTCCGTTAATTGTTTCACGGATTTTTTCGTTTTGAATTAACTGTAGCATGCTGCCTTCGTTCCCCTTCCTAGTAAACTGTTTCTTTGTAGATGAAGCCAGTATCCAGTGGACGTAACGCTGGCTGAATTGCCTCTACTTGCTCGAATAATTCAGACTTAATATCTTCATACGCATCTTCGCCTTGCTCGAAGTACGTATCGATTGCTGTACGGTAAAGTGAAGTAACTTTTACGACATAGTCAAATGAATGTAAGATGCCATCGATTTTCAGTGAATCAATGCCTGCTTCGAATAATTCATTCAGCTCTTCAATGATACACATATCATTTGGTGAATAAATATGCGTACCGTTCATGTCTTCATAAATTGGGTATTTGTTTTTACGTTCTTTGTCATGTAAGAACATGTTTTGGTTGTCTTTACGGTTTTCTATTTCCATCGCTTCATCGCGGTATAAGAAATAGTTCCCTAAAAGTGAACGTTTTGATTGGAACATACATGTCATGCCGTGCACTTGCACTTCAATTTCATGTTTCGTGTTTTCTTTAATTTCAAGAACTTCATCAACAGAAAGCTCACGAGCTAATACGCCGCGCTTACTACCGCGCTCGCCCCAATAATTTACTTGGAACCAGTTCGTTGCCGTTGTTTCTGGGTTCCAGTGTAATGGAATTGTAATGCCTAATTCACGAACCGCTACAATCACAGCAGGATCACCGAAAATTAGTGCATCTACGCCAATACGCTGCATTTCTTTTAAATAGCCATCTAACGCATCTAAACGATCGTTATGGAATAAAACGTTTACAGCTACATATACTTTTTTACCGGCAGCGTGAATCAGCTTTGTTGCTTCTTCCACTTGTGCTACTGTAAATTCTCCAGCCAAACGTAAGCCAAATTTTTGTTCACCAATTACAAAGGCATCTGCACCCGCTTCAAGTAATGCGGCTACATGTTCCACCGATTGTGGTGTTACTAATAATTCTGGTTTCTTCACACTAATCACCTCTTCAAACAAATTAACAAACCATCGCCAACTGGGAAGAACGCACTTTGATAATCTGGGTGCGCCATTATCCAATCAGAAAATGTTTTTAAGTTTCGAATCATCGTTCTTTTTCTTCTCGGTACTTCTTTAATGTCTAAATCTGAAAGCCCGTGCATATACATATTATCGATGTATAGGACGCCACCCTTAGGTACGAGCGGTGCATACTTTTCGAAAAACTTCATGTATTGCCCCTTTGCCGCATCAATAAAAACAGCATCAAAAGTAGGTTGAATGGATTCCACCTCTACTTCTAACGCATCGCCCTCGATTACTTGTATACGGTCTTTTACCTGTGATCTTGCAATGAATTGTTTCGCATATTGTACGCGTGACGAATCACGCTCAATTGTAACGATTTGACAATCTGGTAAGGCTTGTGCCATACGCATTGCTGAATAACCAATGGCTGTCCCAATTTCTAAAATCGATTTCGGATTTTGGATGCGCAGGAGCTGGTTTAATGATTCAATGCCAGCAAGTTGCATAATCGGTACATGGTTTTCTTCAGCGAAGCGTTCCATTTCTAATAATAATTCATCACGTTCAGGAATGAAGGAAGCAATATAAGCATCTGATAATTCCATTCGTCAAACTCCCTTTACGTGTAGTGGCGCGAAATTACGTGCTCATCTTAATGGATTTTCTAGAAAAGGTAATCCCCCCTCTATCCACCAAAAAAAGACGAAACGAAAGATGTTTGCGCCTACAAGTTTTTTTATATAAGGACAAAAAATCACAACTTATGATAGCACGAAAAGAAAAGGAATGCGAATAATCTTTACTAATAATTCGCCTTGTGACGAAAAATTAAAGATCATCGATTCCTTCTCAATCATTAACGTAAATATTTTTCAATATTTGCTAAATGCTCATCATAAGATTTAGCAAAATGGTTGGTTCCTTCTTTGTCTGCTAAGAAGTATAAATAATCCGTTTCCGATGGATTTAACGACGCATCGATTGACGTTTTACCAGCCCCAGCAATCGGTCCTGGTGGTAAGCCCGTATTCACGTACGTATTATATGGATTTTGAACTTCTAAATCCTCGTACAGCACACGGTCTTTATGCGAACCAATTGCATAAAGTACAGTCGGGTCTGTTTGTAATGGCATGCCAATATCCATACGGTTATAGAAGACACTTGCAATCGTTTCACGGTCAGTTTTTGCCGTTGCCTCTTCTTCTAAAAGTGACGCAAATGTTAGCAATTCATGCACTGACAGTTGTTTTTCTTCTAAAATAGCCGCGTACTCTGACACAATCGTATTCATAGACGTTAACATCGTTTTAATGACTTCATCAAGTGATGGGTCTTCCTCAAAGAAAGGATACGTTGCAGGATATAAATACCCTTCTAACGCATAACGAATGTTTTCATTTAAAATGTCTTCTGTCAGTAACTCTGGGAATTCTATTATCAGCTGCTCGATGAACGTTTTGTCTGTCACGCGTGCCATGAACTTTTCTGCACTATGTGACGTTTTCTTTTCAACTACATCAGCAATTTGATCTAACGTTAACCCCTCAGGTACCGTCACCGTAAATACCGGCTCACGATACACACGACCTGTTTTTAAGCTTTCGATAATTTCATCGAGCGTCATGGACTGTGTTAACGAATAATTACCAGCTTGGAACGCCGATTCATTTTTAAATTTCGTATAATATTTAAAAATTCGTGCGTCTTGAATAATGCCTTTTTCCTCTAAAATACTCGAAATTAGTGTAATACCCGAACCCATTGGAATTTCTACTTCCACTTTTTTGTTTGATTCTGGATCCACTGGCTCTAATGCCGACGTTACATAGTTATAGCCTGAATAACCTGCAATAGCGAGTATGATAAGAACGACAAGCGCGATGACCCCAACAATTCTACGCACGGTTTTCACCTCTCCTTTACGCTCTTTCATTTTATTGAACATTTCTTGCTTTGAATTTTCATCTAGCACGGGAGTCCCCCCTTATTCTCTTTCATAATGATACAAAAAAAAGCGTGTTGATACAATAAAACAATCACAGCTTTCCTCTAGAAGGAATTATTGCCAGTAATTTAACCCGTATTTTTAGACATTTTTTGGCTCATCACCATATATCGGTGTTGCTTTTTCTAATAGAATTTCACTTGATTAATTGGTGGGCTGCGGCAAGACAGCGCTAAAGCCTCGTGATACGTGACTTAATCTCTGCCTTTATTGCCGTTTGCGAGGCCCACCAATTCTTCATTTTTCCCTTGTTATAAAGTAAGAGAGCTTAAAATCAAGCCGCTTGCGCTACCGCGAGGCGGCCGGTGGTGAAAAAATTTTTCCATATTAATTAAGTATACTTTAAACCAATTGGCTACTATATATTAGAATTCAATCGGAGTTTTCTTTTTCTACATTTTCTTTGATTAAAAGTACCCTTATTCTAAGGTATAACTTTTCCATTTATTCGCTGTATTTTTTCGTTATAAAGCTTACTGTGTAAAAAGTAGAGTGACGCGAAGCGAAGGGGGCGACTCCCAGGGGATTAAGCGTGCGCGGAAAATCCAATGTACTGTGCCGCCGTAAGAGGCGCAGTACATTTAGTTGGAGCCACGCCCCCAGGAAAGCGTCCCCCGTAGCGTAGCAGAACGGATAAAATCAACAAGTACCAAACTGAATAAACGGAATAAAAAAAAGCATCTTAGGAAAAAGAACTCCTAAGACGCTTTTAATTAGTTTTGTGCTAAAGAATTAAGAACTTCTTCAACCATTGCCCATTCCGCATCTGTTTCGATCGGTAATAGGTCAGCTACTTCACCGTTGTCACCTGCGATATACGCCGATGCGAACACTTCATCAAGCTGCGGCTCATCGTCTTCTACGATTGCGTAGAATAAATAGCTTTTGCCTACATTTTCAAAACGGTGTAAAATTTGACACATCACTTCTTCATCAGCTTCGTTTGTAATCGTGAAATAATTCGCTTGATCTTCACCGAACTCAGAAACGACTGTGTTCATTACTTCTTCGACCATAGCCCACTCTTCATCTGTTTCAATATCAGAGAAGCCAGCCATTTCACCGTTTTCATCAAGCTCATAACGTAGTGCAGAAATACCCGCATCGTCATCACCTACAAGTGAAAACAATACATACGAATGCTCGTCTGAATCAAATGTAAAGACAACGCGGCACGCTTGCTCTCCGCCATCTTCTGTTTGTAAAATAAATGTATTTTCTTCCATTGTTGTTCCTCCTAAATAACGAAAGGCCTGTACCGAAAATAAATTTCGGACAGGCCCTTTGTCGAATGAATTATTCTTCTTCGCCTAATTCGTCTTCGATTTGATTTAATACTTCTTCGATTAAATCCCATTCTGCTTCAGTTTCGATTGGAGATAACTCACCATCTTCACCGTTTTCAGCTGGTACGAAAGCCGATGCAAAGATTTCTACAGCACCATCTTCATCTTCTTCAGCACCTACTAAAGAATAAAGAACGTATGATTTACCGAATTCTTCTGATTCAAATGTGTGTAAAATTTCGCAAAGTTGTTCGTTACCGTTTTCATCTACTACTGTAATGTTGTTTTGTTGTTGTTCTGACATAATCGTCACCTCTTCATAATATTTAGGCATTGCCTAGTATTGCTTCATTCACCCATCTAAGCGGCAGTAAGATTTAAATAAATTTAAAGCTTCTGTTTACAAATAGTACCCGTGGGCCCGCTTGGTGAAAGCTAACAATCAGTGGCACAAAAGCACCACTGATTGAAGGTTCACCTTATTATACATAAAGCTTTTGTATTTCAGTACAAAAAAGCCTTATTTTAAGCAATATTTATTTTCAACTTAATAGTATTGCCTCTTAAAGCATGAAATCATTAGTTTCGGCTATCTAAATAACCTTGTAAAATCATAACAGCAGCCATTTTATCAATGACTTGTTTACGTTTTTTGCGGCTTACATCTGCTTCGATTAGCACGCGCTCTGCAGCCATCGTTGTTAAACGCTCATCCCACAACTTGACAGGGAAACCAAACGTCTCTTCTAGTAGCGTTTTATAGTTCTGCGAAGCTTCCCCACGAGGACCCACTGTATTATTCATGTTTTTTGGAAAGCCCACAACGAATTCAGTGACATTATGCTCTTTTACAAGCGCTTTAATTCGTTCAATGCCGAATTCGCCGATCGCTTCATTAATTTTTACCGTTTCGATCCCTTGCGCTGTCCAACCGAATGCATCACTAATTGCGATTCCGATTGTTTTTGAGCCAACGTCTAAACCCATAATTTTCATTTTTCCGCCTCAGTATTCTTTCTAATATAAAATTTCACGAGCTCTTCTAATATTTCATCACGCTCGAGCTTGCGGATTAAATTACGCGCGTCCTGGTGGCGAGGGATGTATGCCGGGTCACCAGATAAGAGATACCCTACAATTTGATTTGTTGGATTGTAACCTTTTTCTTCTAGAGACGTATACACCTTCAACATCACTTGCTTTACTTCTTGTTCCATAGACTCTTCAGAGAAACTGAATTTCATTGTTTGATCGAAAGAACTCAAGACCAGCACCTCGCTTTCAGCAATAAAGAGATGGAGTCAGACCCCATCTCCGTTTTTACTATTATAACTTATTCGCGCAAGCACATCAAATATGCTTCAACTAATTTTTCAATATTATAAAGATTTCACATGCTCATATACGTTTGCTAACGCTTCATCTAACTTCGAAGCATCTTTCGCACCAGCCATCGCCATATCTGGACGACCGCCACCTTTACCACCTGTTGCTTCTGCAACCATTTTCACAATGTTACCAGCGTGGTAATTACCGCCTACGATATCTTTTGTTACGCCTGCAACAAGCATGACTTTTTCGCCATCAACTGCACCTAAAACGATAACAGCTTTCGACATTTTTTCTTTCAAATCATCCATCATTTGACGTAATTGGTTATTGTCTTTTGCGTCAACGCGTGTTGCAAGTACTGTTACATCACCGATTTGTTGTGCTGCATCTAGTACCGCGCCTGCTTGAGCATTAGCAATTTTTTGTGATAATGAATCATTTTCACGTTGTAATTCTTTGTAATCTGCTTGTAAAGTTGCAACGCGAGTTGCAACGTCTTTCGCGTTTGCTTTTAATAATGCAGCAGCTTCGTTAAGAACTGCTTCTTCTTCTTTGATTGCTTCGTATGCCGCTTTACCCGTTACCGCTTCAATACGACGCGTTCCGGCACCGATACCACCTTCAGAAACGATTTTGAAAATACCGATTTCTGATGAACGAGATACGTGTAAGCCACCGCAAAGCTCGATTGAGTAATCTGAAACCGCAACTACGCGTACAACATCTCCGTATTTTTCGCCGAATAATGCCATAGCACCCATTGCTTTTGCTGAATCGATATCCATTTCTTGAATAACTACTTCAATATCTTCCCAGATTTTTTCATTTACTGCGCGTTCTACTTGAGCAAGCTCTTCTTTTGTTGCGCCACCGAAGTGAGAGAAGTCAAAACGTAGACGGTCAGGACCTACATAAGAACCTGCTTGTGCTACGTGATCGCCTAATACATCTTTTAATGCACGGTGCATAAGGTGCGTCGCTGTATGGTTTTTAAGGATTAATTTACGTTTTGCTTCGTCAACTTTTGCAGTTGCCACGTCGCCTACGTTCATTTCACCTGATTCCACAACAACTGTGTGTAATGGTTGACCATTTGGCGCTTTTTGTACATCTTTAACGATTGCTTTGAATGTATCTGATTCAATCACACCTGTATCTGCGATTTGACCACCCATTTCTGCGTAGAATGGTGTTTCAGATAGGATAACTAATGCTTCCTCACCTTCAGAAGCTGTGTTTGTTTCTTGACCATTTACAACGATTGCTGCAACAGTTGCTTGTGCTGCAACCGCATTATAGATGAATGTCGATTGTTGTTTTAAGTTGGCTAACACGCCGTCTTGTACTTGCATTGAGTCAACGTCTGCACGTGCGTTACGTGCACGGTTACGTTGCGCTTCCATTGATGTTTCAAAGCCAGCGTGGTCAACTGTCATGCCCGCTTCCTCAGCGTACTCTTCTGTTAATTCCACTGGGAAACCGTATGTGTCATATAATTTGAAAGCAATTGCACCTGGGATAACTAATTCATTTTTCGCTTTTTGTGCGTCCATTACTTCAGATAGAATCGCTAAACCACCGTCTAATGTTTCGTGGAAACGATCTTCTTCATTTTTAATTACACGCTCGATAAATTCTTGTTTTTCTGTTACTTCTGGATAGAAATCTTGCATGATTGCGCCAACAGTTGGTACTAATTTATACATGAATGGCTTGTCGATGCCGATTTGTTTTGCGTAACGTACCGCACGACGTAACAGACGGCGTAATACATAGCCACGACCTTCGTTTGATGGTAAGGCACCGTCACCGATCGCGAATGCGACTGTACGGATGTGGTCCGCGATAACTTTAAATGGTGTGTTAATATCTTCAGCTGAACCGAAAATTTCTTTTAAATCCACTTCGCCTGGACGTTTGTATTTACGATTAGCGAATTCTTCTGTTTTTTCGATAATTGGCATGAATAGATCCGTATCAAAGTTTGTTGGTACATTTTGTACAACTGAAACGATACGCTCTAAGCCCATACCTGTATCAATGTTTTGCTTTGGTAGTGGTGTGTATGTGTTATCTGGGTTGTGGTTGAACTGAGAAAATACAAGGTTCCAAATTTCTAAGTAACGCTCGTTTTCCCCACCTGTGTATAACTCTTCTTCTGGTGCACCGAATGCGTAATCTTCGCCGCGGTCATAGAAAATTTCAGAGTTTGGACCAGATGGACCCTCACCGATATCCCAGAAGTTACCTTCCAAGCGGATTAAACGCTCTTTTGGAATACCAATTTCTTCGTGCCATACGTTATACGCTTCTTCATCTTCAGGGTGAACCGTAATTGATAATTTTTCTGGTTCAAAGCCCATCCACTTTGGATCCGTTAAAAATTCCCAAGCATAGTGGATGGATTCTTTTTTGAAGTAATCACCGATTGAGAAGTTCCCTAACATTTCAAAGAATGTATGGTGACGTGCTGTTTTTCCTACGTTTTCGATATCGTTTGTACGAATTGATTTTTGGGCATTCGTAATACGTGGGTTATCCGGAATAATACGGCCATCGAAGTAAGGCTTTAATGTCGCTACCCCTGAGTTAATCCATAATAATGATGGGTCATTAATAGGTACTAGTGGTGCTGAAGGCTCAACGTGGTGGCCCTTTTCTTTAAAGAAGTCAAGGTAAAGACGACGAATTTCTGATGCTGTCAATGTTTTAGTCATGTGTTTTTCCTCCTAGTAATGTTGAAGATGATGGAAATACCAATAAAAAAAGCCTCCATCCCATACAAAGGGACGAAGACTGTTAGCTCGTGGTACCACCCTAATTTATAACGATAAGTCGTTATATCTCAGATGCTTGTAACGTAAGCACACGGCAGGAATTAGCTGCACTCTGGAGTAGCTTTCGGTAATGTGTCATGGAGATTTTTTCAGCCAAGAAATCTCTTTCTATACATGGTTACGATTACGTACTTGTTCCATCATCGTTTTCATTTATATTCTTTGTTTATTATAGAAAAATGAAAACCTACTGTCAATCGCCACTTGTTAATAATCGAAACGTTTTTTCGTAAAAATAATTAGGAAGATGGCCGGTACTGTAAAGATGATCATTCCTAAGAAGGCTAAGCCCGGTTCAATTTCGTATAACGCTCCACCTAATAACGTCAAAAGCGCCGCACTTAAGCTCATCGCTAAAGCGGAATACATGCCCTGTGCGTTAGGAATTTGTTCTTTCGGTAATGCTTTTGTAATGTACTGAATAAATGCATAGTGCGCCATTGCAAACGACAGTGCATGTAGTGCTTGCGATACAACGAATACTGGCATATTCGGGAACGCGTAAACTAAAATCCAGCGTAATGTCGAACCAACTGCTGCTAATAGAAGTAATGAAGATGGCTTCCACTTTGTTAAAAATGTGTCTGCTTTTAAGAAATATAAAATTTCAAAGATGACCGCGACATTTAAAATCATGCCAATATAAAAGGCACTGACATTTAATTCTTGTAAATAAATATAACCATAGTTGTAATACGATGCGTGTGCCCCTTGCAGTAAGATCACTACAATTAAAACAACGACAAAACTTTTCATTTTAAACAAGTCTTTCATCGAAATGGAGTTTGATTTTTCCTGCTTCGGTAAAACACTTAACATTGGTGGTGCTGGCATTAATTGAATGATGAGTAATGCTGTTAACCCTAAAATCATCAGCCATAAAATCGTTTGCTCACCGTAAACGCCAGTTAACATACTAATAATTAACACCGCAACCACATAGCCAAATGAACCCAGTGAACGTGCTTTACCATAATGTACTTTACCATGCTGCATTAATGTAGAGGCACTGCTTTCTACAGCTGGTAAAAGCGCTGGATAAAACACACTAAATAACATCGTAATAATAAATAGACCTGCAAATGAATTCACCGGAATATATAAAATCGTGACAATTAATGATGTAAGCGTAAAAAATATTAACACATGTTTATTACTCATAATTTTTGAGACATACGGGAAAATAAACATCGTCGAAATCGCTCGTGCAACGAGTCCGAAACCCATAATAATACTTGCGTCTGAAACTGAAAGCTCTTTATCATTGATCAGCCAACCTGTCCAGTAAGCAATAAAAATACCCCAAGTCGCAAAAAACATAAAAAAGTTCTTCGCTAACCAGCGTTGTTCGTTCATACAAAACCTTCCTTTTTTACAAATTCTAATACATTGAATTTTAGCACGATACATTTTACAATAATGTGAGATATCTCATATTTTTTAATTAGGAGTTGCATTATACTTTGAGAAAGTTAGCACATGATGAAGCGATTCATTATATACAGAACTACCCGATTTCTCACTTTTTTTCATTTGATATTTCACCATTTATTCAGGTATATGAATTTGAGAAAGGCGAATATATATTTTACGAGCAGTCCTATCCTGAAGCGCTTTATTACATGGTAGAAGGCAAAGCGAAACTTTACATTACGCATAAAAATGGCAAAATCTCGTTAATCGAATTTTTAACGTCCCCTACCATTATGGGTGAAATTGAATTATTAAACGAAGCACGCTATTCAAAAGGGATTCAAACCGTCACAAAAACGATTTGCCTTGTGATCCCGTTCCGTGATGTGAAAGATAAACTATTAACTGATCCCGTGTTTTTAAAAATGCTCTGTCTGTTTCTAAGTTCAAAAACGACAAATATGACCGCCAAATATACACAAAACCAAGCGTATCCACTTGAAAACCGGCTCGCTTCATTTATATTACTGTCATCTGACCATGATTTTTACAAAGAAAAGCATACCGAGGTATGTGAATACTTAGGCGTATCTTACCGCCACTTACTTTTTGTTCTAGCGCAGTTTACCGAAGCTGGCTATTTAACAAAACAAAATCGTGGTTACCTTTTATCAAATCGCACAACACTGGAACAATTAGCCTCGGAAATTCAGTATTAAAAAAAAGGCTATTTGAAGTTGCACCTTCAAATAGCCTTTACTAATTATAAGAACATACCTGCGATTGCAGCAGATAATAATGATGCTAACGTACCCGCTACTACTGCTTTTACAGCAAGTTTAGCGATCAAGCTACGTTTGTCTGGTGCCATTCCACCAAGTCCACCGATTAAAATACCCATAGAGCTTAAGTTTGCGAAACCGCAAAGTGCGAATGAAATGATGATACCTGTTTTATCAGATAATTCACCAATCACTGGACCGAAGTTAGAATATGCAACAAATTCATTTAAGATTAATTTTTGACCGATAAATGAACCCGCGCGAACTGCCTCTTCCCAAGGAACACCGATTGCAAACGCAAGTGGAGCAAAGACATAACCTAAAATACCTTCTAATGTTACGTTATCTAAACCGAAGATACCAAATACGCCGCCTAAAATACCATTTAATAAGGCGATTAATGCGATGAAGCATAATAACATTGCTCCAACGTTAACTGCTAATTTCATACCATCTGATGCACCTTGAGCCGCTGCATCAATTACGTTTGTCGCTTCTGAGTTACGCTCTAATTTGAAGTCGTCCTCATTCACTTCTTCTGTTTCTGGAATCATTAATTTCGCCATGATTAAACCGGCTGGTGCAGCCATGAAGCTTGCTGCTAATAAATATTCTAAAGGAACACCTAATAATGAATAACCAATTAATACAGAACCCGATACAGATGCAAGACCACCTGTCATTACTGCGAACATTTGCGATTTCGTCATTTTATTTAAGAATGGACGAATTACAAGTGGCGCTTCCGTTTGACCAACGAAAATGTTAGCCGCAGCGTTTACTGATTCTGCTTTTGTAGTTCCTAATACTTTTGATAAGAAACCACCAATAATTTTAATAATAAATTGCATAATTCCTAAGTAATAAAGAACTGCGATTAAAGATGAGAAGAAAATAATAATTGTTAATACGCTCATCGCAAATACGAATCCTACGTTATCTGGATTTGCTAAGCCGCCGAATACGAAAGTTACCCCTTCGTTCGCATAGCTAATTAATTTTTGTACACCTTCTGAAAGCTTCATCAATGCTTCACGGCCTGCTGACCATTTCAGTACGATAAAAGCAAAAATAAGTTGTACGACTAAACCTGATAAAATGATTCTCCACTGAATCGCTTTACGATTGCTTGACAACGTGATCGCAATACCGATCACGACAAGAATACCAATGATACCCCAAATGTAATCCACTGTATGTGCACCTCTTTTTTAGTTTTGAAAACCTTTTCATTTACATTTACTGACATCCGATTTCGGACGTCATATTAGTTTTTTTCATACTAACATACCCATTTCTATAACATTAATTAATAGTTTTTTATAAAATTTCTGATTTTTACGACATAATTCGACGGTTTCATCTTAAATTTCTACCCCAAATAAACTAAGATTCAAACTTTTTTGTCGAACGAAGTCGAATTTATCTAACTCATTTCACTTTTTACTTGTTTACAAAGATTACTTTTATGCGTTTTATTTACTACAACGATGTGTTACAACTTTAAAAAGTATAAAAAATCCAGTAAATTCTTCGAGTGCACGCGAAGAATTTACTGGATTTAATTTCAAGTATTTACTCATTAAAATCATATGGCGAAATACCATCTATGCCAATTAGTGGATGAATGTATGGTGCTGTTTCCGTCGTTAGTTGCGTCGGCAGTGCTTCACCAATTTTATGAGAATCTACAGTATTCAATAAGCCGAGCTGTTCTGAAGCTGGCTCTTTTGGGGCTGGCTGTGGCTTTGTTTCTGAAGGTTCTTTTTGTTGTGTTACAGGCGGAGCTGCTGCGACAGAATTTACAGTGACTTCTGTTACTAATGCCGGATTTAATCGTGCCTTTAATGTCGTTAGACGCATTAAATCATCGGTCGTTGCGAGTCCTTTTGCCAAGACGTCTGGTTCCCCACATAAAATTAAAAAGTTTTTAGCACGCGTAATACCTGTATAAAGTAAGTTACGTCGTAGCATTTTCGAATAACCGCGCACAACTGGCATAATCACCGTTTGGAACTCTGAGCCTTGTGATTTATGAATCGAACAGCAATAGGCAAGTGTAATTTGATTTAGGTCTGGTCGTTGATACGTCACTTCAATACCATCATATGACACAACAAGGAGGTCTTGCTTTTCTACAGTTTCTTTTGCACGGATAATAGCGATGACTTCCCCCATATCCCCATTAAATACATTGTTTTCTGGCTGATTGACAAGCTGTAATACTTTATCACCAATCCGGTAAATCGTATCTCCGAACACAAGCTCTTTTCGCGTCCCATCATTTGGATTCACGAGCTGTTGAATTTCTTTATTTAAATTATCAATCCCAGCCGGACCTCGGTACATCGGTGCAAGCACTTGAATATCACGAATGGCCTGACCCTTTGCTAATGCCCCTTTGACAACTTGCGTGACTACACTCGTCACCTGGGCACCCGCCGCTTGAATAAACGAACGATCTGACGTTTTTGCCGTTAATGTATCTGGGACAATCCCTTTTTTAATTTGGTGCGCCATTTCGATTATCGTTGAGCCTTCCGCTTGACGATAGACGTCCGTTAATTCGACGATAGGAATTTGTTGTGAACCGAGTAAGTCCTTTAATACTTGCCCTGGACCTACAGGCGGTAGCTGATCCTGGTCGCCAACAAACACAACTTGTACATCTTCATGTAATGCTTTTAGTAACTGATGGGCAAGCCATGTATCGACCATTGACATCTCATCGATAATAATAAGACGTCCCACTACCTCACGCTCAGTCTCCTCATCCTTTTCATGACCGTTAAATCCAAGTAAACGGTGAATTGTCATTGCGGGTAAGCCCGTTGATTCTGCTAACCGTTTCGCGGCGCGTCCTGTAGGTGCCGCTAACACAATGGGAAACGGCTCTTCTTTTTCCGCATACGTTTTCGGATCTAGCGATAAGCCGTGTAGCTCTGCATACACTTCAACTAATCCGCGCACAACCGTAGTTTTCCCCGTACCTGGGCCACCTGTTAAAATCATAACCGCTGAGTTGAGCGCGGTTTCAATCGCTTGGGCTTGCGTTGGTGCATAGGTTACTTCATATTGTTCTTCAATATCGCCAATCGCTTTACGAATTTCGTCACTCGAGAAATTTTGCGCTAATTTATTTTTTTCTTTCAGTTCATTAATTTTACTCGCAATGCCAACCTCACTAAAATACAGGGAAGGCAAATACATACGCGTTTCTTCGCCGCAAATTTTCGATTGCTCACGCATGTCGATTGCAGCTTGTGAAATCGCTTCATATGGTATTTCAATACGTTGACTTTGCTCAAGCATCGATTTCACTTGCGGTAACACCATTTCGGCATCTAAGTAAACATGACCTTCTGACAGCGCCGCCTGTGTTAGCACATGAAAAATCGCCGCCTTAATACGATCTGGGTGATTACCGGTAATACCTAGCTTGGAGCCTAGTTCATCTGCACGAATAAAGCCGACCCCTTCAACCTCTTCAATTAAACGGTACGGATTTTCAGTTAATAGCGTGATCGTTTCCTCGCGATACGCCTGATAAATCTTCATTCCCAGTTGTGGACCAAAGCCCCATTCATTCAGGCGAACCATCACACGCTCAAGCCCTAAGTTTTCTTCAATCGTTTGGCGAATGTGTAACTTCTTTTCAGCTGACAAACGCGGAACGGCATCAAGCGCAGACGCGTCCTCTAAAATAATTGTGAGTGCATTGAGTCCGAGCTTTTCGACAATTATTTCGGCTGTTTTTCGACCGACCCCTGTGAATAAGTCACTGGATAAATAATGGACAATGCCCTGCTCGGTTGTCGGTACTTCCTTTTCAAATGTTTCAATTTGAAACTGCAGTCCGTATTTTGGATGGGTTTTTACTTGCCCGGTAAAGCGGTATAGCTCGTCTTCCGTTAATTTTGGAAAATAGCCAACAACGATAATTTCCTTTTCCTCATGCTGGATATTCGTTTCTTGAATTTTGACACGAACAATGGAGTACATATTCGTTGCATTATGAAATATTGTTACGATGGGGCGACCTAAAATAAAGTTTTTATTTAGCTCGAATAAATTGAGATTTTCCGCCATTTTCATGCCACACTTTCTTTTTTCTTCGTAACGCCATTTTACCATATGGCACCTATACTGTCTTTCGGATCTGCACGTCTGATTTTTCTATTAATTCAGTGCGTTAAAATGTTATGATAGGACTATTATTTATGTAAAGGTAGTGACGTTATGCAATTTAGACCGTGTATTGATTTACATGATGGAAAAGTAAAACAAATTGTCGGTAGTACTCTTGGCTACAAGGACAAAGAAGTGGTAGAAAATTTCACGTCAGAGCATGATGCATCGTATTACGCATCGTTGTTCCAGCAAAACAAGTTAACAGGTGGCCACGTTATTATGCTTGGACCTGGTAATGAACAAGCAGCCATCCGCGCATTACAGGCGTATCCAAATGGCTTACAAGTTGGCGGTGGCATTACGGCCGACAACGCAAATAAATACATAGAAGCCGGTGCGTCCCATGTTATTGTCACTTCTTATATTTTCCATGATGGCATGCTAGACCAAGCTCGCCTTGAAAAATTAGTGGCGGTAGTAGGCAAAGAAAAATTAGTCATCGATTTGAGCTGTCGTAAGCGCGACGACAAATGGTTTGTCGTAACCGATAAGTGGACGAAATTTAGTGATTTTGAAGTAAACGCCGAATCGATTAAACAAATCGAAAACTACTGCGATGAATTATTGATTCACGCAGTTGACGTAGAAGGTAAACGTAGTGGTATGCAAGAAGAATTGGTGCGTGATTTAGCCGCGTGGACGTCAATTCCGACAACGTATGCAGGCGGTGTGCGTTCACTTGACGATTTGAAAAAATTCGAGCTGATTGCTGATGGAAAATTACATGTCACAATCGGCAGTGCGTTATCCATTTTTGGTGGGGATTTAGATTATCATACAGTTGTAGCGTATTGCAAATAATAAAAAGACGACGAGCTTGAAGTGACCCCTAAAAGTTAGACACGGTTATTTCATCTAGGCAGCTTGAGTAAACTGAGTTCGGTATTCTACCGGACTCAGTTTTAATTTTGCCTTGATTCGTTTTGTATTGTAACTCATGTATTTTTCTAGCTCTTCTTTAAACTGTTCGACATTTTCAAATTCCTTCAAGTAAAGAAATTCTGATTTCATAATGCCAAAGAAGTTTTCCATTACGGAATTATCGTGACAATTCCCTTTACGAGACATACTCTGCACAATTCCTCGTGCTTGAAGCGTATGACGATACTGTTTCATTTGATAATGCCAACCTTGGTCAGAATGCATCAGGAGCTGGTGTTCCTCTGGCAAGTGTTCTAACGCCCTCTCCAACATCTCCGAAACCAAAGTATACGTTGGTCTTGAGCCAATTGTATACGTGATGATTTCGCCATTAAATAAGTCTAATACAGGCGATAAATAAAGCTTTTCGCCAAACAATTTAAACTCTGTAATGTCTGTTACCCACTTTTCATTTGGCGCTTCAGCTATAAAGTTACGTTCTAAAATGTTTGGCGCAATTTTACCTACTGTCCCTTTATACGACTTATATTTTTTCATACGCACGATGCATTTTAAACCGAGCGCTTTCATGAGTCGCTGTACTTTCTTATGATTCACTTTTTGCCCACGATTCGCTAGCTCATCACGAATACGACGATAGCCATACCGACCTTCGTGTTCGTTATAAATCGCTTGAATTTCTACTTTTAGCTCGGCGTCTGGATCCGGTCGATTTATCTTCTTCACTAAATCGTAGTACGTGCTACGTGGAATTTCTGCGAATGCCACAAGCGCCTTCACCGAGTATTTATGCCTTAATTCATAGATGACCTTTACTTTGTCTTCTTTGGTGATGTTTCCTTGGCTTGAACTAAGGCGTTCAACTTTTTTAAATACTCGTTTTCCATACGTAGACGGTCGATTTCAGCTTGAAGCGCTTCTGGTGAGCCTTCTACTGGTGCTTGTTTTGGTTGTTTCTTTGTTTCTTTTTTCATGGATGGACGCCCCTTTTTCTTTGATTGAAGGGCATCGAATCCTTTTGTTTCAAACTGTTTTCGCCATTGACGTATGGTTGATGGTGCAGCTATGCCGAAGATAGCCGCTGTTTCAAGTGAGGACGTACCGTTTTCAATCATGAAGTTTAGTACGTCTAGTTTAAACTGTGCTGAATAATTTGTATATTGTTTTATAAATGCATTTATGCCTTGAAGCTCGTACTGTTTCACCCATTTTGGAAGCGCGTTATGATCTACTCCTATTGATCGAGTGATTTCACAATAACTTTCTTTCCCTTCCAAATAGCGTAAAGCTGCCTGTAATTTTTCTTCTGCGGTAAATTTCGCCATATAAAAACTGCACCTCCAATTGTTAGATGTGTCTAACAATTGGGGTGCAGTTCAGCTCGGTGCTCGTCGTCTTTTTATAAGTTTGCCATTAATCGTTTCGCTATCATTTGATATTCCTCAGGACCAATTCCCGGCGCAAATTCTTCTGGTAACTCGTTTAAATCTGGAATTTTCGCGCCCTTTGGTGTGCCCTCTTTTACAATAAGAGGCGCGTTCGTCATTGGATGTGGACCTTTCCAAATTTTATCGATATCTTGATAGTCCCCAACATAATTCCATGTAAACAGCACATTGCCGTAGCCGCGCTCCTCATATTTTCTTGCTTGATCGAATACATGATTATCAAGACTTGGAATCGGTAGCATCCTTGTGACATCGAGTCCCGTTGCCATTTCAAGCGCTTTGGCATAGGCAATGATATGCACCCCACCACGTACGAGCAAATAACCAATCATTTCACGTGCGGTTGGATGATCCGTCATTTCAAACACCCTCATTTTATGCGTACGCGCTCCACATTCCAAGAAGAAATTATGCAGCAGGTCGAGCACTAAATTGCCACTTGAAAACACATATTCGCCGTTCCACGGTTTGCCCATTGAATCGACAGGAAGTGCCGTTTGCGCTGCAGCAATAAAACTTTGGGTATTCCGCATATTTTTCGCATTTTGCATAGGTGCAATATTCGGCACACCCGGAAACGAACTGTTCTTACTAAGTAAATTAATCGTATTGGCAACTAACTCAACATGCCCAAATTCCTCTGCCGTAATGCTTGCCACAAGATCATAAAATGGTTTGAGCTTCTTTTTCCCACGGAAGTTAAAAGATTGGTACATATAATTATTAAGCGTCGACATTTCACCAAATTTACCACCAAGTAGTTCCTGAACTGCGCTCGCCGCATTCGCGTCCCCGTATTCTACTTGTGGCAAATCAATTAACAAGCGATTAACTCGTTGAAACAAACTTGCACCCCTCCTACTCACAAAAGCATATGCCAGTAGAAGCTGTGCTATACCTTAGTCTTTACGATTTGCAAACGGTGTAACCCACACAATTTGATCGGTACGAATGTAGAAGGGAGTGCGGCATACATCGAGCAAAATATAATCCGGACAGACAGCTGCTAAAATACCATGCTGTACATGATTCCCTGTTTGTTGGACAGCGACCATTTGCCCTAAATAATGCTGAATGGCATCGAGCCAATAGGCATTTGAAAAATTATTCATTTGTACCAAAAAATCACTCCTTTACTTGCATACCCTACAATATGCACAAAAGGAGTGATTCGTTCGTCTATTATTTTGGTTTTGACTCAACAATGATCGTTACAGGACCATCATTAACTAAAGCAACATCCATCATAGCCCCAAAAATACCGGTTTCCACATGTAAACCATGTGTTGTCAGCTCTTTGTTAAAGGCGTGCCACAGGGGCTCTGCTTGCTCAGGTCGCGCGGCTTCGATAAAGCTCGGACGCTTCCCTTTTTTTGTATCCGCATATAACGTAAATTGTGAAACCGATAAAATTGACCCACCAACTTCATGGATGGCACGGTTCATCTTACCTTCTTCGTCTTCCCAAATACGTAAATCGGCAATTTTTTTTGCGACATATTGAATGTCTTCGATTGTATCGCTATGTGTAATACCTACTAATAAGACATAGCCTTTATCAATAGCACCGGTAATTTGGTCATCAACCGTTACCGATGCATTTTTTGAACGTTGTAATACGACTCGCATAGGGGTCCCCTTCTATCTCTTAATTAATTACGCGCTGTACCGAATAGATATCCGGTAGTTGCTTTATTTTTTCTACGACTTTATGCAGTCCAGAAATATTTGAAATCGCAATCGTTAAATGAATCGTTGCAATCTTATCGCGGTCTGCACGGCCTGTTACAGCTAAAATATTCGTTTTTGCTTCACTTACCGCATGCATGACATCATTTAATACACCTGGGCGGTCATACGCTGAAATTTCAATATCAACTGGGTACTCTTTACGAATTTGCGTTCCAGCATTTTCCCACTCAACTTCAATTAAGCGCTCTACATTTTCGTCTTCTTGAATGTTTGGACAATCTGCGCGGTGGACTGATACGCCTCGCCCTTTTGTAATGAAGCCAACAATTTCATCTCCTGGTACGGGTGTACAACAGCGTGATAAACGAATTAATAAGTTATCAATACCCTTTACGACAACTCCTGATTCCGTACGTTTTTTCGGCGAATTATTGTTCATATTTTTGACGATTTTTTCAAATGCCTCTTCTTGCTCGCGCTCTTTACGCATTTTTTCAGCAAGGCGGTTGACGATTTGTTGTGCGGTAATGCCACCGACACCTACTGCTGCATAAAGATCGTCTTCATGTGTATAGTTGAATTTCTCAATAACACGTTTAATATTTTCAGTCGTTAAGACTTCTTTTAGATCAAACTCTTGTGCCTTAATTTCTTTTTCAACAAGCTCTTTACCTTTCACGACACTGTCTTCGCGTACATGCTTTTTAAAGAACTGTTTAATTTTATTTTTGGCCTGGCTACTTTGGGCAATTTTAATCCAATCACGGCTTGGCCCAAACGACTGTTTCGATGTAAGCACTTCAATGATATCACCCGTTTTTAACGGCGTATCCAGTGGCACCATCTTCCCATTTACTTTGGCACCAATTGTTTTGTTGCCGACTTCTGAGTGGACACGGTACGCAAAGTCAATTGGTACTGAGCCTGCTGGTAATTCGATGACGTCCCCTTTTGGAGAGAACACATACACCATGTCTGAGAATAAATCGAATTTCAGTGACTCCATAAATTCCGCAGCGTTTGATGATTCATTTTGGAACTCTAAAATTTCACGGAACCAAGTTAATTTTTGATCGATGTTTTCGGTATTGTGCTCAACGGTTTTTCCTTCTTTATAAGCCCAGTGCGCGGCGATACCAAATTCAGCAATTTTATGCATTTCTTTTGTGCGAATTTGTACTTCAAGTGGATCTCCGTATGGCCCAATGACAGTTGTATGCAGTGATTGATATAAGTTTTGCTTCGGCATGGCGATATAATCTTTAAAGCGACCTGGCATCGGTTTCCACAATGTATGGATAATCCCGATTACCGCGTAGCAATCCTTAATACTGTCGACTAAAATACGTACGGCAAGCAGGTCATAAATTTCGTTGAACTGTTTCTTTTGCAGTACCATCTTACGGTAAATACTATATAAATGCTTCGGACGACCGTAAACATCGGCGTCGATTTCAACTTCTTCTAATTGTGAATGAATTTCGTCCATCACATTATCTAGGTACGCTTCACGTTCGTCACGCTTTTTCTTCATTAAACTCACGATGCGGTAATATTGCTGTGGGTTTAAATAGCGTAGCGCGGTATCTTCTAGCTCCCACTTCACCTTTGAAATTCCTAGACGATGAGCAAGTGGCGCAAAAATTTCTAATGTTTCTTGAGAAATACGTCGTTGCTTTTCTGCCGGCAGGTGCTTTAAGGTACGCATATTGTGTAGACGGTCCGCTAATTTAATCAAAATGACACGAATGTCCTGTGCCATTGCGACGAACATTTTACGGTGATTTTCCGCTTGTTGTTCTTCTTTAGACATGTATTTAATTTTTCCGAGCTTCGTTACACCATCAACTAATTTCGCGACTTCTTCACTGAATTCATTGACTAAGTCTTCTCGTGTCACTTCTGTGTCTTCCACGACATCGTGTAAAAAGCCTGCTGCAACTGTTGCTGGATCCATTTGCAGTTCAGCTAAGATGCCTGCAACCTGTACCGGATGAATAATGTACGGTTCTCCAGAGCTACGGAACTGCTCTTTATGTGATTCCTTTGCAAGCTCGTACGCTTTTTCGACAAAGGCAACATGTTCTTCATTCATATACGATTTAACGAGCTCGAAAACATCTTCGGGCGCCATTATTTGTTCTTTCGCCATAGTTTGTCCACCTTGTTTCTTATTTTCACGTTAAGTATAAATTCAATTGTATAAAAAATGTCTAGTAAATGTAAAGACACGTGGGCATATAGTTTTGCAGAATTGCGAAATTTGTAGAAATAATGAACGGAAATTTGGAGGCAAATTAAAAAACTACCCTGCACAAATATACAGAGTAGTCTCTTAAAATCAATAATTTAATTCAGCTGGGATTGAACCTCAATTAAATTAATATTGAATTAATGTTTTAATTGGAATGTTTTTGATTTTCTCGCGGCCATTTAACTCCATTAACTCAATGATGAATGCAGCACCGACAACTTCGCCGCCTAATTCTTCGATTAAACGTACAGTTGCTTCTACTGTACCGCCAGTTGCAAGTAAATCGTCACAGATTAATACTTTTTGACCTGGTTTAATTGCATCTTTGTGCATTGTTAATGTATCTGTACCATATTCTAAGCCGTAATCAGCTGAGATTACTTCACGTGGTAATTTACCTGGCTTACGCACTGGGGCGAAACCGATTTCAAGTGCGTATGCTACTGGGCACCCGATAATGAATCCGCGTGCTTCTGGTCCTACGATAATTTCAGCACCAACTTCTTTCGCATACTCGACAATTTGGTCTGTTGCATATTTGTATGCAGGTCCGTTATCCATAATTGTTGTAATATCCTTAAAGCTGATCCCTTCTTTAGGCCAGTTTTCTACTGTTGTTACGTATTGTTTTAAATCCATCGTTCCTTTTTCCTCCTCAAGAACTCAATCGTTCATCAAACCATTGTTTTAACTCGCTATATGTGGCATATAAAAGTTTTTGCTCCAGCTCAATTTGTTGCGAACGCATTTTATATGACGGTGCTTCCGATAATGCGGTTTTTGGTGCATTTTCGTTTACAGTCGTCAAACCATTCTCTATTGTAACAAATCCTAGCTCAAAAAACACTTTTGTCATAAACTTAATTACTTCACTATTTAGTCCAATATGTTGCGATAATTGTTGAATATGTTGATTCAGGTTAAAGGTCGGACGTTTTTTCAAGAATCCGTAGTACCATTTGAAATGATCACGCGATGGCATGCCGTTCATATAGACTGAATTCTTTGTGTAAAAATGTGCGTAAATGCGTTCGATTTTCACTACTTGTAACAAGTTTTCTAAAAGTACGACGTTTTCTGGTAAATCTAACAGCACAATATTTCGCTCAAGTTTCGTTAAATCCGTTTGCGCTGTCACATGGACAATTTCCTTGGGCATTGCTTGCGCATACTCATGTTTTGTTTGCCCAGAAAAGGCTATAAAGTCCGTCTGTTCAACTGGAATTTTTGCTAACCAATTCGCCGTTTGACTCTTTCCACGGTAATCGTAAAGCTGCCAATCCTTAACACCAATATCTTGAATCATAAACTGCGGCTTTTTATTGCCTTGCCATTCATTAATTTGTAGGTCTCCTACAAGGGATAGCTCAATGCCGTACGAAATTTCATCGAATAAATACCCTTTACCAAAGCCGATCGCGTCCAGCGAACCGTACGCATCTTCAAGCTCCATTTTCAAATGGTTTTCTGCAGAGCCAATTTTTCGCATCGATTTGACTTTGACGTATTGAATTGCAAAATTTGGTTTCGGGAATTCTGTACCAAACGGGGCTAACCCACGGATTTCTTCGATCGCTTCCACGCTAATTTCGTTTAATTCAATCGGCACATCAATATGTAGCTTTTGAATTAACTGGTCTTCTGTTAAGCAGGCACTTGCTTGCTGATGTAAACGGATACGTAATTCATCGACATGCTCGATTGCTAACGTCATGCCCGCTGCCATCGGATGTCCACCAAAGTGCGGGAGGATATCACGATTTTTCGCTAATTCGTTAAATAAATGGAAGCCTTCAATACTACGCGCAGAGCCTTTTGCCATTCCCTTTTCTCGGTCTATTGACAGCACAATCGTTGGGCGATAGTATTTTTCAACTAAACGCGAGGCTACAATCCCCACAACCCCCGGATTCCAACCTTCACCAGCTACGACTAAAACAAGGGATTCTTTTAAAGCCGGTGTACTTTCAATCAGGGCAATTGCTTCATCCGCAATGTCTTCTACAATTTTTTTACGTTCCGTATTTTTATCATTTAGTTGCTTGGCTAATCTGTTGGCATCCGGCTGGCTTTCGCTCATTAAAAATTCCACACCTGGTTGCGCATCTCCAAGACGCCCAATCGCATTTAAACGAGGTCCAAAATAAAAGCCAACCGTTTCTTCAGTAATGTCCTGTTGATTGGCACCCGATGCTTCACATAGTGCCGGTACCCACGGGTTATACGATTCTTGCAATGCCTTTAATCCGCGCTGTACAAGATAGCGATTTTCTCCGACTAATGGGACTAAATCGGCAATCGTGCCAATCGCCACATATTCAAATAAATGGTCAGGTAATTCACCGTAAAGTGCGTGTGCTAATTTAAACGCTACCCCAACACCTGCAAGCTCACCAAACGGATAATGCCCTGCTGGTATACGCGGGTGCACGATAATATTCGCATCCGGTAAGATTTCTCCCGCTTCATGGTGATCGGTAATAATGACGTCCATACCAAGTTCACGGGCAAGCTTTACCGGTTCAATTCCACTAATGCCGTTATCTACGGTAATAATGAGTCCAAAACCATTTGCATGTGCCTCGCGAAACAGCTCCGCATTCGGGCCGTAGCCATGCTTAAAACGATTTGGAATGACGAAGTCTACATCTGCCCCTAAATCGAGTAAGACGTTTAGCATGACCGTTGTGCTAGTTATTCCATCGGCATCATAATCTCCGTATACTAATATCTTCTCGCCGGTCTCTAGGGCCTGTTCAATTCGTGCAACTGCCTCATCCATTCCTGCCATTAAAAATGGGTCATGATACTGGCTTGCATCAATTTTTAATAACGGAGCGGCTTGTTCTGCCGTTTTGCAGCCACGTGCAATTAAAATTTTCGCTGCAATCGTGGATACACCTAATTGTGAAGTTAGTTGTTCGATTAGTTGTTGTTCTGGCTCATCAATTGTCCAAAGTTTTTGTGATTGTATCATGTAAAATTCACTTCCTCATGCAGTACATTATACAAAAAATAAAGGTTCTTTCACAAAGATTCTTTTCCAATCGCGAAATAAAAAGATGCTTTGCTAAATTTTCAGCAAAACATCTGTTACGCATTATTTGTGCAGGTCTACATTGGATTCTGTATCTGGAAGCTCTTCTACAACAAACGCAGAAGCTCCTCGTTCACGTAATTCTCCTTTTAAACGAAGAATTTCATTATCCTTTTCATTAACTAATGTACGCGCACTTTCTAGCTCTTTACGGACAGCTTTCGTTTGATTTTGACTGCTCAGCATACGGAACGCCGAGAAGCAAAAGCTAATGATAAAGCCAACTAACATCGACCCTAAAATTACAAGAATTAATGGCCAATACGCTTCTCCAAATACATAATCTACCGGAACCTTGTCAACGTTTACGGTTGCGAAAATCGCGATAATTATCGCAAAAATAAGTCCAATTACTAATGTCCATTGTATTTTCATTATCTTTTTCACCTACTCTTTTTTAAATTAGCTAACTCTAAATTCTATTCCCGTCTTTTTGAAATTATAAAACAAAAAACATTCGATAAGCGAAAACTTATCGAATGCTTTTTGATTTGACTTATACTTGTGGCTCGTCTGAACCCCATTGTTTTTTCTCTTTTTTCACAACTGTAGTACCTTTTTTGTTCATTTCACGAACCTTTAATGAGTACCAAACTTGTGCTGCGATACAAATTGATGAATACATACCTGTTACTAAACCAATTAATAAGGCAATTGAGAAGTTTTGAATCGAAGGAGCGCCTAAGAAAATTAAAGCAACTACAACAACGATTACTGTTAATACAGTGTTTACTGAGCGTCCCATCGTTTGACGAAGCGACTTATTGACGATTAAGGCAAGGTCTTGTTTTGACGTAATGACACCTGCGCGGTCAATATTTTCACGGATACGGTCAAACGTTACAATCGTATCGTTAATTGAGTAACCAACGATTGTTAACACCGCTGCGATGAAAGTAATATCGACTTCTAAACGTAACATACTGAAAATAACAACAATGAAGAATACGTCATGAAGTAACGAAATAATCGCACCTAAACCCATTCGCCATTCGAAGCGAATAGCTACATAAATAATAATACCAAGTGCCGCAAACGCTAACGCTTTAATCGCATTGGCAGCTAGCTCTTTACCAACTGTCGCTGATACCGTACTTAAGCTTGGTTCCTGACCATACTTTTCAGAAATAGCAGCTTTAAAGTCTAATACTTCTTGTTGAGAGAAGTCATCTTTGTAGCGTGTTACGGCTGTTTTTTGGTCATCGCCTGAAATGACAACATCTTCATTTGCAAAGCCGATTTCATCTAAATAATCCACTACTTCTTGCTTCGTTAACGCTTGTTCTGCCCCGATTTCTACACGTGTACCTTGTGAAAAATCGATTCCAAGATTTAGCTTAAACACGCCAAGTACAATGATCCCTGCAACAAGGATAATTGTTGATAGTGCATAGAACTTTTTGCGGTTTTCAACAAAGTTCATTTTATCAAATTTTGTTGTTAAATCTAATGAAGTAATACCCTCTTCAAGATTATGTTGTTTCGATTTACTAATACCAAACCACGCTGGGTTGTTGAAGTAACCACTATTTACAAGTAAACCTTGTAGCATACGTGAACCCCAAACCGCTGTTACGAATGATAATAGAATCGAAATGATTAATGTCGTTGCGAAACCTTTAACCGAACTTGTCCCAAAGTAGAATAATACTACCGCTGCAAGTAACGTTGTTAACTGCGCATCGATAATCGCTGTTAACGATGATTTTGAACCTAATTTAAAGGCATCTTTTACTGTATGGCCGACACGTAATTCCTCACGAATACGCTCTGCCGTTAAGATGTTGGCGTCTACTGCCATCCCGATACCTAATACGATCGCCGCAATACCTGGTAATGTTAATACCGCATTAATCCCGTTAAACACGATTAACACTAAGTACGTGAAGACGCTTAATGTAATAATCGAAATAAAACCTGGTAAGCGGTAGTACAGTAACATGAATATGAAGATTAATAGTACGCCGACAATGCCAGCAAATACTGTATCTTTCAATGCATCTGCACCAAACTGTGCTCCTACTGATGTCGAGAAAATTTCTGTTAATTTAACTGGTAATGAACCTGCGTTTAACACAGAAGCAAACTGCTTTGTTTCATCAACTGTGAAGTTACCAGAAATCATAACATCTGTAGTATTTAACACTTGTGTTACAGAAGCTGCCGATTGGAATTTCTGATCTGCTGGTGGCTTTTGACTTTCTGCAGCGTATGAATCGACGCCTTCTTCAAAGTCTAACCAAACGACTAATAAGTTATTTGGCGCACCCATGCTCATAACTTTTTGTGTAACCTCAGCAAATTTCGCTGCATCTTTTAATGTTAACGTAACGATTGGAAGGTTTTGTTGGTCAAATGATGCATTCGCACCACCTTCTTTTAAATCCGTACCATCAAGTAAAATGTTATCGTTCACGTCGCGGAACGTAAGATTGGCCGTACTTGATAATAATTCACGTGCTGATGACTGATCATCTAAACCAGCTAACTGGACACGAATACGGTCTTCCCCTTCAACTTGAATGCTTGGCTCACTAACACCAAACTCATTAATACGGCCATTCAGTGCTGTGGTTGTATCTGTAAGCACTTGTGGTGTTATTTTCTGTCCATCAACTAATGATTCAACTTCATAAAGAACTTCGAATCCACCTTGAAGGTCTAAGCCGAGCTTCACATCGTTTAAAACCTTCTCTACCGTTGTGCCCATCCCTGTAAATAGCAGCGCTACGACAAGAACAAACGTAATTATACGGTTGACTAATTTCATTTAAAAATCCTCCTCAATGTCGCACAAAACGCATGCGATAAAAAACAGCATACTGCCTTTTACAAATTATGTACCTATGAGTTACATACTTTTTTGCTTTTCAAATATAATAAATCTCCGCATTGAAAAGCACAACACTCTCATTATGAAACAGCTTGCGGAAACTGTCAAATTATTACTAGATATTTTGAATCATTTTCGCTATTTTCCGAAAAAACATTTATTTCCGTTGAAATAATTCGTTAATTTCTTCCTTAGATAACATCACTTGAACGCCTGGTTTCTTCAAATCACTTATCTGCAAATAATTGAGCACCTGAGAGGCACTCACTCGGAAGATCCCTGAAGTAAGCTCGTGCAACCTTAAATTTTGAACATCTTGTTTGCGCCATAATTTATCAATGCAGTAACGCCACAAATCTTGTGTGGTAATCGAATGATACCCGTAATAATGAAATTCTTCGACTTTGTTCTTCAAAATCTCTTGTACTTTCTCATATAGTGCTGAATATGGAATTTGCACATCAATCACTCCTTCTACCGGTTTTAACTTAAATTATTGGAGCATACGTTAATTGTATACGAACAAGAAGGGGGAGAGCAGAAGGTAATTGGGCTCATTTTTAAAGGGAACGTTATTTTTAATGCTGGTAATTTTCATTTCAAAATGCTTTGGCTTTGTTTACCGCATGCAATTTATGCGTATTGCAGGTGAAGAAGTTGTCGGGCTCTATATGACGGCCTACCCAACATTCATCTTTTTTATCTCGCTCATTCAGCTCGGCATCCCAATCGCTGTATCTAAGCTCATTGCACAATATGATGCCACGCGAAAAAACGAACAAATCGCTGCTGTTATGAAAAGCGCTTCTAAACTTTCTCTCATTTCAATTATTATATTTACTCCATTAGTATTGTTAAGTACCCCATTGATTGCAAAAACACTATTACATAATGAAAATTTAATTTATACGCTTTATATTAGTGTCTTTACTATTCCGGTTGTTGTGTTCGCGAGCCTATTCAAAGCCTACTTACAAGGATTAACAAAAATAGCGCCTACTGCTTGGGCACAACTTCTTGAACAAGTTGTCCGCATGGGACTCATTATTGTTGCATTGCCATTCTTTATTTCTGATTCTCCTGCTAAGACCGCCGCTGCAGCGATGGGTATTACAGCCATTGGAGAAATATTTTCACTTGTCTTTTTAAGTTATTTTTACATCCGCTCGAAACGTAAGGCTATTACAACGAGTAAAACAACCTCTCATGTAAAGCCAATCATGCAAATTGCGCTACCTTCTGCAGGAAGTAAGCTCTTTGGTACATTTACATGGTTTTTGGAGCCCATCGTTTTTTTAAAGGCGTTAACAGTGGCTGGATTGACGGCCGGGGCCGCAACCACTATGTACGGCGTCATTTCTGGCGTACATATTCCACTATTATTATTTCCAGCATTTATTCCAAGTGCACTCTCAATTATTCTCGTGCCTGCTGTTAGTAATGCGATTGCGCGCAACGATTTGCCTTTATTAAATAAACGTATAACGCATTCGTTACGGCTTAGTTCATTAGTTGGTTGTATTGCAGCGACCGTATTCTTCATACATGGAGACGAACTTGTGATGATTTTGTTTCACTTAGAAGAAAATCGAGGCTATATGAAAATTTTAGCACCAATCTTTTATTTTTATTATATTCAAAGTCCACTTCATGCGATTTTGCAGGCGATGGACGAGGCACAAGCAGCCATGATGAACTCCATTTATGGTGGTGTTGGAAAGCTGTTTTTATTATTTTTCCTAGCATCTCAACCTGCCATTCAAGAATACGGGGCAATCTTAGCGATTGGTTTTGGCGTACTCATTACGTCCTTTTTACACATCGCATCGATTAAGCAACAGCGGAATGTTCGTGTTGGCTTTCGATTTTTTGTCATGCCTTATAGTATATTTGTTGCGACAGTTGCGATTTTGCCTATCTATACAGCACAGTTTCCAATTGCGCTTCAATTAGCCATCACACTCATTGTCACAGTCGCTTTACTCATTCTCACTAAACAGATTCGCCTACAAGACTTCATCTATCTACGTTCGATTTTTACGCGCTCGTAGTTGAACAAACCATTTCCCATTTTCATAGCTACAATAAAAAATATCTCGTAGATTCGTATAGCCCTGCAACATGAGTTCGTGTTCAAGCCAAGCACGATCTTTATCAATAATTTTCAAATGGCGCTTATCCACATAGCCATCTAGAACAAGTGGCAAAATGAGTGCCGGAGCACCTTCCTGCTCCTTTAAATAAATCGATAGCTTCCCCGATTGCTCTAAAAATGCGTAGGCAACGTCTTGTACGGAACCTACTCCTTGCTCACGGAGTTGCTGGAGTAAATCATCTAAGTTATAGCGTTGCTTATTCATTTCCTTTTCACAAAGCCAACCGTCCCGTATAATCAGCGACGGGTCTCCTTCGATAAAGTCACGTAAGCGCTTATTTTTTAGGATAAACCATGAATTCACATATTGAATAAAAAACAAAATGCCAATTGGTAAAATTGCCTTTCCTAAATCATTATGTACATCGTCTAGCGCAAGTGCAGCCACTTCTGCCATTAACACAAAAATCGCTAAATCCACAATGCTCAGCTCACCGACTTCACGCTTGCCCATTAGACGAAATACAACAAGTAAAATAATATATAAAAGGATAGTACGCATAAGAATGAGTAAGTAATCATTCATCGATTTCACCTCATACTTAGCTTAAACAAATTCTTATGAAAGCATACAAAAAAGCTTGTGGAAAATTAATTCCACAAGCTTCTTTTTTGTTACACTGATTCTACGCGTCCAATTGCTTGGCGTTCGAATTTTAAACGTGTGTTGCCGTCAACTAGTAAGTATACAGTTGCATCTTCAATTGCGTCGACTTCACCATGTAATCCACCAACAGTAACGACCTTATCGCCGCGTTTTAAGTCATTTTGCATTTGTGATGTCGCCTTTTGACGTTTTTGTGCTGGACGAATTAAAATGAACCACATCGCAACAAACATTACGATAATCGGTAAAAATTGATATAAAGAATCCATTCTCAAATTGCCCCCTTTCTATATTTCACTTTCATAGTATAGTATACAATTGCATCTTTTTGCGTAAAAAAACTCTAAACTTTCTTAAAAAGTTAAGAAACCGCTAATTTCTGCTAAAATACCTTCAAATTATTAGAAGTTTTTTGCATTTGGCTTATTATAACCATACTTTTCAAAGAATTCCTCTTTGAAATCACCTAAGCGATCCTCGCGAATTGCTTCACGCACTTGCTCCATTGTTTTAATTAAAAAGCGTAAGTTGTGATAAGACGTTAAACGTAAACCAAATGTTTCTTCTGTACGCATTAAGTGACGTACATAAGCACGTGTGTAGTTTTTACAAGTGTAGCAATCACATGTTGCATCGATTGGTGTGAAATCTTTTGCGTATTTTGCATTTTTAATGACCATACGACCTTCGCTTGTCATTAATGTACCGTTACGTGCAATACGTGTTGGTAATACACAGTCGAACATATCGATTCCTCGGATAGCTCCGTCAATAAGTGAGTCAGGAGAACCAACACCCATTAAGTAACGAGGCTTGTCTGCTGGCATCATCGGTGCGGTGAAATCTAATACTTTGTTCATAATATCTTTTGGTTCACCAACTGATAACCCACCGATTGCATAACCTGGGAAATCTAATGCAACTAGTGCTTCTGCTGATTTACGACGTAATTCCTCGTATTCCCCACCTTGAATAATCCCGAATAGCCCTTGCTCGTCTGGACGCTGATGTGCATCTTTACAGCGTTTTGCCCAACGTGTTGTACGGTCTACTGATGCTTCCATGTATTCGTATGTTGCTGGGAATGGTGGACACTCATCGAAAGCCATCATAATATCTGAGCCTAAATCATTTTGGATTTCCATTGCTTTTTCTGGAGATAAGAATAATTTATCGCCGTTTAAGTGGTTACGGAAATGAACGCCCTCTTCTTCGATTTTACGGAATTTTGATAAAGAGAACACTTGGAAGCCGCCTGAATCGGTTAAAATCGGACGATCCCAGTTCATGAATTTGTGTAATCCGCCTGCTTCTTTCACGATGTCATTCCCTGGACGTAACCATAAATGATATGTGTTTGATAGGATGATTCCAGCATTCATTTCTTTTAATTCTTCCGGGCTCATTGCTTTTACAGTTGCCTGTGTCCCTACTGGCATAAACGTTGGTGTTTCAAAAGAACCGTGCGGCGTATGCACAATCCCTAAACGCGCTCCTGTTTGCGCACATGTTTTAATTAATTCATAACGAATTGGTAATTGTTTTTCTGACATTTTTATTCCTCGCTTTTCTAAAGTAAAAACAGTACTTCGATTGGACCTGTATTATTGTATCACAAAAACATTTACATGCAGTATTAAAGCATTTTTCCGACTACTAGAATTTTGTTGATTTGTAATTTTGTATATTTAGATGTAACGATTTGGGGTACTTTTGGGGTACAAGCCCCTATGAATTAAGATTATCCATTTTATATAGAAGGAACGTTTTATAAACCTTATATTTTTATCACTGCAATAATTTTGTAATTGTAGTAAAATATAACCATAACACATTAAGGAGAGATTTCATGTCTACACTATTCGCACTATTATTTGCATTTACTTTTTTCGCTTTATTCGTATTGATCCCCATTGCTATTATTAACAAAAAGAAGAATCCTGAAAAAAGTAAAAAGTTTTTCAAATACACTAAGATTTCAGCTCTAACTGCAGTTGCATCATTCTTTTTGTTTGCTATTGTTGATGACACAGAACCTACTAATGAGCCAGAAAAGGCCGTAGCAACAGAAACCAAAGAAGTTGAAGCCGAAAAAGAAGAAACACCAGAAGAAAAAGCGGCACGTGAACAAAAAGAAGCGGAGGAAAAAGTTAAAGCTGAACAAAAAGCTATTGCAGCAGCCGAGGCTAAGGCTAAAGAGGAAGCGGAAGCGAAGGCGGCAGCTGAAAAGAAAGCTAAAGAAGAAAGTATTCCGAGAGAATATAAGTCTGCATTAAGAAAAGCAGAATCATATGCAGAAACTATGAATATGTCAAAAGCAGCTATCTACGATCAATTAACTTCGGAGTATGGAGAAAGTTTCCCGGTGGAAGCAGCAAAATATGCCATCGATAATATTAAGTTTGATTGGAAAGAAAATGCTTTAAAGAAAGCTCAATCATATGCTGATACGATGGATATGTCAGACTCAGCTATTTATGACCAATTGATTTCGGAATACGGTGAACAATTCACTAAAGAAGAAGCTCAATACGCTGTCGATAATTTATAATAACAAAAACCTTCCGCACATCGCTGGAAGGTTTTATTTTTTAATGCACTGCATATCCTCTAAGTTTGAATGAAATCCCATCGATGACTAATTCCTTTACGTTTAATAAATTAACGGCCATTCTCGCGTCCTCGAATATCACGAATGGCACACCACCAAAATCAACTGCGTGCATTTTTGTTATGTGCTTCGAGCTTTCAAATTCTAATTTCTGATTATTTCTTACGGTTATTTTATATTCGTGCATCTATTCACCACCCTTTTAGCAAATTTACAATATTTGCTAGGTAAAGTAAATGAAATACGCGAAACTGTCGATTTCGAGGTTTTTACTGTTCAGGCTTGCGGTACTCCATGCCTAGTAATCGCTTAGTTTCTTCCATTACCCCATTTCGAATAGCGATATTTGAGTAACGGCGAACTTCTGAGTGCCCACGAAACAAAATTGTGTATTCGGTTACTAGATCATCGGCTCCTGTTTTTTCGACTTTACACCCGGCTTTGTAGAGCAGGTCGCGGTTGGCTTTCATCTCTTCAAAAACCTTCTTATTTTGCAGGTCATACCATTGGTCAAATACTGAGGCCATTTTGAGTTGACCGATGTATTGGCGGTCACGCTCAAGTGTTTTTAATGTCATGTCCAAAATGATGTAATTGTGTATTGGTGTTGCTAGTTTCATTAAATCCGCAAGCATTCAAAACCATCCTTTTTAGATTTAATTATAGAACAAATGTTCCTGTTTTGCTACAAAAAAAGCCCAGCACCATTATGGTACCAGGCTTTGAATTATTTTGTAGTAGCTAAACGCTGATTAACAATCACTTTAAGGCCATCGTAATCACCGTTTGTCATATCACCCTTATCGAATTTATCTAACCATGATTTATCAATAAGACCTTTACCTACGAATTGTACCAGCTCGTCGCGAACTGCTGACTTAGTTGTTGATGAAGTAAATTGCATAATGTTTGCATCTCCTTTTTTCCCAGTATTTTTATTGGCTGAGACTGCGATTTGATGGGCTGCATCTACTCGAGCGCGATACTTTGCAAATGTACCATCTCGGCGCAAAATCAGCTCTGGACAATACTTACCGCTCCAATCTTGGTGCGGTCGTACGTCTTTAGCTGACAAATTGTAATAGCGCATCAAATGGACCGTAAGAGCGATTGCGTTTTCTTCCGCTTGATCATAACTTTTCTGGTCACTGTGCATACAAATTTCAAGGCCGATCGATTTGCTGTTGCCGTTTCCTTTCGCCCCGTCACCACAATGCCAAGCCGTTTCGTTAAACGGAATGTGAATGTAAATATAATCTTCATCAATCGCAACATGCCAAGAAACGTGTGAGGTCTCGCGTATAGGCTTACCGGCTAAGTTGTGTATTAAATGGTTGTGAGCTTTTGCATTAGCGCCTTTACCACGGTTGCCCGTGTTGTGAATCGTCACATACTGCGGTTTCATGGATGTGCATGGTCGAATTTCTGGATTGCCTTTCTTGATGATGTCGATAACAACTGTTGCTTTCCCGATTTTATCACCTGTTTTTAGTTCAGCTACTGCATAGGTCATTTTGACTCACCTTCCTTTTTCCCGACAGCTTTAAGTGCATCAAATGTGCCGCTAGCTGCAAGTCCAGCAATTAAGCCAACGATAAGCATGTAATAAAGCTCATACTCACTTAACGGCCAGACAATTAAAGCAATAAAAATACCGACTACAATCGATGTAATCGGTAAGAATTGCGCTTTAATTGTAAATGTTTTTTTGACTACCTCAACTACTGCCGTAACAATTGCTACTAAAGTTAACGCTACTAAAATTAATCCTGTTAAATCCATGCTTATGCACTCTCCTTATAAATGTGTTTTTCCATGCGATCCATACGACCTTCAACTGTTTCTAAACTCTCGCTGATTTTTTCCATAGTTTTGGCTTGCTCTGTTTGAGCTGCTGTTAATTTATCTAAGTTATTAAGCAGGCGCTCCTCGCGCTTACTAGAATGCTTCAACACGTACACCGCAAGACCGATACACAAAATTGACCACACAACTTGTGAGTTTGCGATTTGACTTGCTGCTGAAACGATTGCTACTACATCCATTGCCCCACTCTCCTTTTTTACATGAAAATCACTCTCACTCAGACGAATCGAAATACTACTTTATGGGTAGTTGCCCATCTCGAATCGTTTGAAAAGCAATATAAAAAGCACCCTCGGTTGAGAGTGCTTAAAAATTAACTTTCGAATGCTTCCACTATACTTTCAAACGCTTTAACATTTCCTCTAGCATGAGTTAAATTTTTTTGAGCTTCTACCAGCACGTTTCTTGCTGAATCGATATCGTTATCTAATATAAACTTTCCGGGTCCAGAAGTTAGCGAGCTGGCAATTTCAGTTAAAATTGTAACCCTTAATCTAGCAGATTCAACATTCTTTGTTTCTGTTTCTACTTCTTTTTTATAAAAATCTAAACGTGAATTATAGTGCTCTTTTTCCTCTACAAAAACTTTTTCTCTCATTCAAATCCCCTCCTTTTATCTACTCAATTCGACAAAATGGAAGAATCAACCTTTAATAAGTTTTTGCTCTGTTTACTAATAAAAGTTACTGCGCAATTTGGAACTACTTATTAACGCCAAACTAAACGTTTTCTTTTTCTTTTAATTACTGGATTAAAGACATGTTTTTCAATTATTTGTTCTTGTTTATGCTTTTGAAATATCGTTCCTGCACTAAAGAAAGCGATAAGCATGATTAACTTGAACATCATACCTTCGCCCATCGAAAGTAAAACAAAACCTGTTAAAGATATTAATGGTAAATATCTATACATATCATTAATATCTGATATTGCATATTTAATACCTTTAAACGTAAAAATAATTAAGACTAAAACAAATAAAAGTGTAGGTACCCATCCGAACTCACCTAACAGACCAACAAAAGTGTTATGTGCTCCTACCTCGGTGGCAGTTAAGAAATAGTTACTACCGTTACCAAATAAAGTAGATTGATTTAAAGTTTGTTCCCAAACCGAACCTCGTGTATCTAAGACGTCTCCGTTTGTAAGTTTTCTTTCAAATTTATAAATGATATTAAAATATAAATAATCATAAAATGGTGTAAGTTTTATAATTAAAAATGTTATAACTCCTAATAATGCCGTAGAAATAACTGTTTTTAATAAAGAGCCGAATCGGTGATACTTTATTAATCGTAACGAAACAATCATTAAACCAAAAATCAAACAGAATATTACAGCTAATAAGCTGGTTCTACTCCCTGATAAAACCACTAAAAACAGTAAAACCAATAATAATGAAAAATCGAAAGCTATATTTTTGAATGATTGTTTCTTATCTGTTTTTAAAAAATATTGTTCTAATTTAAATAAAAACACTGCTGATAATGCTATCGACATTGTAGCTGCAATAGAGCCGAATGCATTAGGATTATAAAAAATTCCACGATACGGGTTAGTATTAATGCCATATAAAAGTAAAGGGATTACCGTTAAAGGTACATGACTCCAAAATAAAGCGTTATATACAACTTTATTAGTAAAATTTATTGATGGTAGTATTACAACTGCTGCTAAAAACAAAGAAAAAATGACTATACCATTAAGCATTAAATTAATATCTCCGTTTTTTAAAGCTGAAATACCCGCCACAAATAAAAACAAATACATTAATAATGTTGTAAATATAGGAAATTTAAAATTATTATTTTTTCTTAATAGCAACATAGGAAATATCAACAAAATCATACCTGAAATCGCAATGCTTCCTATGCTGTTAAATGTACCAGTTAAATACAACGAGCTCATTAAAAATACTAAAATCAAATAAACGTAAAACAGAACTACCACTCCACTCTCAGAATTAATTTCTATACTATATTACCAAAATATCCGAGAGTTGGGTGAATTTTAACAAAAAAATCAAACTCTTTCGATTTGTAATGTTGTGATTGTGTTGTAACGTGTTATAGATGTATCTTTCGATGATTTAACAATAATTTTAGCTTGCGTATTTTTAGCCATTACAAAAATGCGTGTAAGTGACGCTGTATATGTTGCACCATTAACATACTCTCGCGATAGATAATGTTTAGCTGTGCCTACTTGTACCATAACCTCGATATAATCCCCTGGCGATAAATTAATAAATTGTAAAGATGCATTAATGCGATATTTGCCGTCGTAAGGCGATGTAAATGTATCGTTGATGTAATATTTGTCTGTGTTTTCAACGTTTGTATCAAAAGGTATAACGGTTTCCATGTTAGCTGTTATTGTTTGGTCAGTGGATTTATTTAATAAAATCGGAGACATGCCGTTGTATGCAGCTGGCACAAATCGCGCACCATTCCAAATTTGAAGCTCGTTTGTAGATTCAACGTAACGAGTTAAACCTGCCCGATTAATACGGTTGTTAGGTATTGCAGTTGGATTACCAAACTGTATCATCGTAGGATTTAAGACGTATTCATCATTAACGTAGCCTTGTAACGCAAAAATATTTTCACCACTAGTTAATGCCATCGCTCGAACGCCATTGCTGTTGAGCGCGCTGTAATAAATTTGATAAACACCCTCGACTTTTAAAATACTGCTGCGGTATATCCCACGATTATCAAATGCTCGTGGGCTTTTTGATTTTTGTAAAATCACCTTAGGTTTCGTCCAATTTAATAAATCATTGGATTGCATGTAATACAAATCCGCATCGTTGTTAGATTGTCCAGTACGATATGCTTGTACGACCATTTCATACCCCAGATCAGTCTTAATAAAGTCAATATGCCATAACCACCATGTATTATCTAAACCTTCAACGAAAACTTGTACTGGTTCCGTCCATGTTTGCATATTATCGCTGCTTTCACTATAAAAAACACGCCATCTACTACTAGATAACGCGACACTTAACATCTTATGTTTCGCATCTTCGTAAATCACAGATGGAGATAAAAAATCACCCGTATTAAGTGTTCCCTCGCGAACTATTCGTGGTGCGTTTAATATAGTCCCATCGTATGTTGCAACTTTAAGTTGCGATTTACTTTGAGATAATAGTGCTGTACGCCACATGATTTCTAACTGCCCTGTAATTGTATTGTAGATTAAATGAGTATCGTTATTGTAGTCACCTGTAACACCACTCCACTCTTCTATTGCGTAACCAAAATAGTCAAAGAAATCAATTCCGTTATCCGACCACGCTAAACATGGATTTTCTTGGGTAGTATTGCCTCCCGGATATGGTGTGTATGCCATCCAGTATTTATGTCCAAAAAGACTATCTTTGAAAAATAACACTTTCGGATGTATATTTTGATAGTTACCATACGGATTTTGTAAACGGATAATGTCTTTTGAATTAGATATTGTTGGTATTTTTAATTCAGTTTGTGCCAATTGCTGAGTAAACCGTTCATCCACTTCGGTCAAATTTTCACTAATTTCTTGCACTTCCGCAGTTTCTGCTGCTTTTTCTTGCAGCTCTTTCAACGCCTCGTAAGTTTTGTGGTGCAAATTATTAAAATAAGGTGCTGGTGGTTTAATACCTGCACCCCATCCGCTATTTTTAATTGCACTTGGAACTTCTACGCCAGGTTCATTCCATACTGGTAATGGTTTATTGAATGCCATCCTACATTGCCCCCTTTAAATAGGTAAATCTTTAATATTTTCATCAGTAATCACAAAGCCGAGATGCCCACCCGTTGTTTGTGGTATATCACCAAAGCCTTTACTCGCATCAACTTCTAAGCTTTCATCGCCGAATTCAAATGTACCTTCTAAATTGACCGAATCTACTTTTACACCAGCTGCCGCTGTTTGTTTAATCAAACGAATTAAGTTATGACCATCGATACCAGTACTAGCAATTGCACTATATGGCAATTGGTCGATTTTTATAGCTGCAGGTTCATCGCTCAAAACCCACAATTCACTAATTCCTACATCAATCCGGTCAACATTAAGTGCACCAGCAATAACGTTAATCATATGATTAATAGATCCGTCAGAAAGATTTCTCGCTATTTTTGATTTAAGTAACACGCGATAAATTTCATCGCTTGCATACCCACGTTTTTGATTGACGTTTTCCCCAATTAAATCTAAAGTCGCACCTTCTGCACGATCAATTTCACGCCATAACCGCATTCTATTTAGCGTTTCTTTTACCTCTTCGAATTGCACTGAAAATATAGAGATAAACTTATAAATATTGCTATCAGGATTTTTAACAAAATGGTCTGAAAATCGACTAATAATATTTTTTACGCTATACAACCTCTACCACCTCGATGTTTGAAGCATTTAATTGAGCCACTTCGTTAACGGCCACGTCAATGTTTAAATCATCATAAGTTACACCGTCCGTAGATACAGTGACGGTTACATCTTCAACGCTATCAATAAAAAGGCGTGACACCATGCGAGAAACTACAACGCTGTCTCCCATGTTTAAACCGGCATGAATTATGCCGGTTGTATCAACACCACCAACATATTTAACAAGCAAGTCTTTAATTTGTGCTATGTCTTGCTCTTTAAATAGTGTGTTGGTGCGTACTTGTACGTTAACGTGCACTGACACCTCGGTAGCTCGTGTAAAGCCAACTTGATGCACACGTGAACTATCATCGATTACGTCGACTACTGTTGTTCCATATGCGCGAATACCACCTGATTTTTTATTAAAAATAGAGTAAGCGATATCCTCGTCATCACCGCCTAATACAAACGTTTGTAATGCCCTTGACGGCGTGCCGAACTCATCTACTGTATCTGTATCGTTATCTATTACACGTGCAGCGCGAACGTCGGAAATGCTTAATAAATGGGCACGAATTGCGTTACCTGTTGCACTTCCCAATCCATCAACTGTAACTTCTGAACGAGCTCTAGCTTCTGCATCGCTCTCTTTTTCACGGCCACCCGTTGTTGGTTCGGTATTATTTACACTTGTTACATTTGCATCTGGATTGACAATAATGGTAATCGTATTAGCATTAACGTTTCCTGTTGATCCGATTGTTGTACAAACAATCTCCGATACTGCTGTACCGTTTGCATCAAGTGTTACATCGTACAACGTTTCAAAGTTAATATCCGTTGCTGTACCAACTAAAAAGCCACTCTCTACGGTATGTCCTGCTGTACCGTTTAAAGTGACTTGACCATATGCATATTCAGCTAAGTTTCGTGTAATTCCAGCGTACGGTAGTAACTTATCAAGCTGCACACCTTCAGCGGATTTACGATAAGCACTGTAATACACATCTTCTAAGTCTTGCCATAACAGCGATAAAAACCAAGCCATAACGCGAATAAAAATACCTAGTGCAGCTCGGCTACTTACATTGGCATCCGAGCCGAAATGTTCTTTTGCTTTCGCTGACATTTCGTTTACAAGTTCGTCGTATGTCTTGCGTTTAAAACCGTTTTTATCAAGCATTTAAAATCACATCTCTTTCCAAGACGACACCGCTAGCCAAAGTAACTACATAGTTTATTGTGCGTTTTCGCGCTTTTTTATCACTGATAACCGTCACACTTTCAATCATATCGATACGTTCCTCTTGTGCTAAAACACGCAAAACTTCAGAACGAGCTTCGTCATCCGTAGTTTTTTCTAACAACAGCATGTGTTCTGTACCTGCTGATTCATCTAAAAACCATCCACCAAGATTAGTGCCGATTGATATTTCAACGCATTGTGCAACTTCTTCTGGTCCATCAATTAACACAAAATCGCCATTTTCAAAATGCAAATCACCGTTGATTAAATCTATTGTTTTCATTGCATAAACACCCCCACGATAACAGCGTCATGTACGCTAAACATTCGTGCGCCAGGGTAAACAATCGAACCATTTTGAGCATCATCAATAGCGCGTTGGTTAAATACCACTTGTACAACGTCCCCTGCTTGTAAGTGCGGATAAAACTCAATGATTTCGCTCGTATTATGCATTTTAAAACGTTGATACAATACTGGCACATCTTCGATTGGGGCAAGCGCTAAAGGTTCTTTATTGAACTCTTTCGTTTTAAAAAGCGGCTGAATTTTAGCGGTACATGTAGCTTCATCAAATGATAAAACCTTACATGGCATCGCTGTATTAATGCTTGTTAATATTTCACTTCGATACCCTTCAAAAAAAGCTGATGTATTACTCAAAGAATCGCCTCCACTTCCGTGTAAAATGTATCACCCTTGAAAGTGTGTTTTCCTTTTTGTACCCGAACACTTGCTTTAACTTCTACTGCATCAATTTTGATGATTGACGCTGTGTTCATGCGGTATTGTAATAAAGATTTAACTTTATAACCTTTCGCTTGTGCCTTATTGATTTCTTTTTCAAAATACTCAGGAGATCCAATTAATCCTGTATTCGAGTTCAAAATAAAATTGTGGTTGTCGCCATCTCTAAGTGGTCTAATGTACGTTTGACCTTTATTGATATAACACGACACACCGCAATCTTTAGCAATCTTTTGTATTTCTTTGATGATTTCACCGTTAATCGAGTAACCCTTTTTATAAACCTTGTTTAACGGTAGTTTAAGTACAGCGATTTTCAACCCAAGTGCTTTCGCTAAATCTTTAATCAATGCATCTGCCTTAATAGCTTTTTTATAAGCTTTTTGTAACGTCTTGTTCGCTTTAAATGGCACAGAATCCAACACTTTAATTGTTGTCAGTTTATCTGTACCGACACGTTTAGTTGAGTGGGATGCGATTTCACCCTCTAAAATCAAACCTTTGTCGGCTAGATAACCTGCAACTAAAGAAAACTTTTGCCCTTTATTAAGCTGACTGATGGTGTTTTTAGATAAGTTGTAAACGCTAATTGTACTTAAGTTCGGTGCTAAATCATCATCGAACGGGACCTCAAATTCAATATCCAAACTTGTATTATTCATTTTAACGGCTCCAGTAGTAATTTCTACTACTCGACCAAATAATGGTGTGCTCAATCGTTCATCACCACCAAGAATACGGTTTTATTAAAGTTATCCCATCCTACACGCGATTCATTGCCCGATTCATCGATTGGTACAATTGTTGGCGCTGGATAACGTTCATCGTAAATTTCGCTAAATAATGGCTCGCCATATGTGATTTTCTCATTAGCCACCAATGTTTCACCATCTTTTGATAAACTCGCGGTAAAAAAATCACTAACCTCGTTATATTCAAACGATATTTCAAACAACTCAACCCCTAGCTCAATCTCAAAAGAGTAAGGAATGAGCTCTCTCTCGACGTTAATATATTCCTTTTCAATCAATCCGCTCACCTCACTCTCAATTTGACACCAATAGGGATTTTACGTGGATCGTATTTATTCAATTTTTGTAATGAAGAAATCGTTACACCGTATTTTTTGGCAATAGTCGAATATGTATCACCTTTTTTTACGATGTGTGTAGCTGCTGCATTTTTAACAGCTTTATTGTTTTCTGTTTGTTTTCGTCCAGCTTGTGCAACTGGTGCTGTTGTAGCCTTTGTTTTTGGTGCTACATACGATGATTGTCCAACCCTTACCTCCGTTAATGTAAGGCTAAACTTATAGCCATTCATTACCTTACTCGATGCTTTTATAGACAACCCACTAGCCATCATATTCTTATAAATACGGCGACCTTCATACGTGAGCAATTTACCCGTTTTCTCCATACTTTCAATGGCTTTTACCAATGTTTCTAAACGGTCATATGTTGGTCGTATTAATAAGCCTGACAATTTAACAACAATCGGTTTACGCTCTACATGGTCAGATAGATCAATGCCTTTCTCCACCTTGTGAGTGGGAATATCCACGTCAATATCAGCATCTTCATTTTCAACGTGGATTAAATATCCTCCAAGTTTTGATGTACCTACTAGTTCTGCCATGTTTATCCCTCCCTCACTTGTGGCATGATTGTTCCTAGGTCTGCAAAGAAATCTTCTAATGCTTCACGGATGCTCTGCCCTGTTTCGGCGTTTGTATTGCCGCCTTGTACAATAATGTTAACTGGCGCTTGTACAGACGTTGATGCATTATTTGTCATTTTTGTTGTCTGATAGGTGCCCTCTGCGTCGCTTAAATTATCCATATTGATGTTTGGATAACGTCCGTCACCATCAATTACACCTGTGTCACGCAACATTTGTGCGTCCTCTGCTGGTATGATTGCTTCGTCTTTATGGATTTCAGCGACCATGTCATTAGGTACACGACCAATCCCCGAACTAAAGCCAGGTACCTTACTTGCAACCCAGTCAACTGCACCACTGATACTGAAATTCGATACAGTACTTTTAAAGTTATTCCACTTACTCATCAAGCTATCAAATAAACTTAATACCGGGCTTAGTGCCCCTGTAATATCTGATTTAATTTCAGTAAACTTTTCACCAAGCCCATCTTTTAATTGCCCAGCCTTTAAAATTACAGTGTCCCAGTTCTTATAAAGAAGGACACCAATCGCAATCGCGGCGCCAATCGCGGCTGCAATTAAAAAGATTGGTGATGTAGCAAAAGCAACAGCTGCACCAAACGCTCCAGTAACTGTCGTCATACCTGCCGTAACCGCTGTATAAATCGGTCCTGTACCTGCGGCAAATAATAGCATGGCATTATACGCACTGACTGCTCCGGTAATTAGATAATAGGTGGCCGCTCCGCCAGCCACACCAGCAATCATAAAGCCGTACGTGTCGACGAACTCATGAATTGCACTTGTTCCGTTTAAAATGCTATTGCCGAATTCAAAAATGCTGGCAGTTCCTGCAAGTATGTGCGGTATTAATTCTTCCGCCTTTGTAGCTATTTCATCAAAAAATTCTTGAGCTGCTGGATTGTCGACAACACCAGTAATACCGATTTGTAGCTCACGCCATGCGCCGAGCATACGGTTTTTAAATGTTCCTTCAACTGCATCTGCCGCTGCCGCTGTAGCTCCTTCAAATCCTTTCATTGCCTCTGTAGTCTCAAACATTGAGTACATTACATCTTTGGTGTTATCTTCCCAAGTTGTACCCCAGAGCGCAATCCCAACCTCGTTAGCGAGCGTCTGGTCATCCATAGCTTTTAATTCGTTAATGACGGTTGTGCTTAAATCTTTTGAAGTAACTTTACCGGCTAGCATGTCTTTCCAAAGGTTTTGTGTATCTTTCGATAAATCTTTCATCGCGGCGGCTGTTCCTTTTGAGCCGTCGGTTGACCTTAGACCAAATTCAAGTATTGCGTTATTTACGCGGTCCATATTGTAGACACCATTTTGAGCGCCCCTCGACATCACACCGAAAAGCTCTTCAGCACTATAACCAGCTTGAGCCGCTACAGCCGAGAATTCACCCATTTGGTCAAACATGTCGTCGGACATATTAATGCCGTTTTGACCGCCTTTAGTAAACAGGTCAAACGCTTTATCCGAACTAATACCAAAGGCGTCCATAAGTCCTTGCGCCCCACGCGTAACCTCGTTAATTTCACTATCAAACACATTAGCTAACAACATCGCGTTTGCTGTAGCGTCGGAAAGATCTTCATCTTCTAAGTCATGCATATTTTGTTTTACGCGCGATATGGCGTCTGTAACTTCTTGCATGCTCTCTCCGTAACCACGTGCGAATGTTTCGTTGGCACTACTTTTCAATACCTCTAGTTGCTCAACGCTAGCGCCTGTCTGTGCCTCCAAACGTCCAAATGCGCCGTCAGCATCCATAGCAAATGCCCCGAAAGATATTGCTAGACCACCTATTGCAGCACCTACTGCTAATACGCCCACTTTCAATGCACTCATCGCTTTTGTTGCTATACCAGTTTCCGTTGATACTGCGCTTATGCTACCGTCATCGATGCCCGATAACGAACGATCAAACTCGCTTACAGCACCGTCCATCAATTCGAAATCACCTGTTAGCGCACGTGCCTCTCGTTCCATATCATCAAAGACACCAATATCGAGTGAACGCATCATGTCGGCTATCTCATCAATCTCACGGTTCAAATCAGCAAAGGGGCTCTCGTCAATGTCGACGCCGATTTCAACACCTAAATCACGTATTGCCATTCTTAGCAGCCTCCCTTGCCTCTTTAAGTTTTCTGGCTTGGATTTTCAGTACGGCATTTGCTTCGAAAATCTCGGGCATTGTCATTTTTTTCACTTCGGTGTAACTGACAATACCCTCGACTACCAGACGCCACATAAGCCATCGCTCAGTGGCACGCGCCTCGTAAAAATCCTCGTCATATTTAACGAAAAAGGAATTTTGATGCGGCTTTGATTACTTCTTTATACTCTTTCATGCTTCCGAAACGATCTTCGAAAAATGCAAAGTTTACTTTTTGCATAGTGCCGTCAATTTCTGCGAAAATTACATGCTCGAAAAGCTCTTTCGCAATTTCCTTATCCGATACTTGCCCAGCCTCATTGCGTGCGCGATCTTTTAAATCAAGCACTTCCTCAATGCCTGGATGTTGGAATGTGAATTTTACTCCACCGATTGTTTCTGATTCTTGTTTGCCTTTTAAACTCATTTTATATCGCTCCCATTCGCGTTTTTTTAGATAATTTGTAATGTGATTCCGTTTCATAAAGCACCAAAAAGGACGAGCTCAAGCCCGTCCTCCCCTTCGCTATTTAACTGCATAATCGAACACTTTCATTGTGAATACACGGTTTGATGCAGACTTACCAAACTCTTTGTCAGACGGCTTTGTAACCATCGCTTTCGTTCCGCCTACGACTTCCTTCACTTCGTTGTTCGAGTTAACCCAAACTGGTACCATAGCGCGTGAATTCGCAAAGCCATCTAGCACTGCGATTGATGGTGATGTTTGGTTGAGTGTAATTTCAATCGTACCCATGCCATCGCCGTTAATTGATACCACTGCATCACCCTGAGCGCTTGAAGAGGCTTCAAAGTTGTCGTTATCTTTAGACGCTTTCACCATTGTGCCGTCTGCAAACCCGGTAATAAAAATGCCCCCCACCGTTGTAACTACTTTACGCGCATCATATACGCCAATATGTCCTGTCATCTATACCCCTCCTTAAACGACCATTTCGCCATTAACAGTAGCTTCATGGATTGCTCCAGCTAGTTCAAGGCTAAATGATAATCCTTTGTAGTGTCGGTCCACACGATCCGTTGCGTTTGTTTGTGCGCGATTTTTTGCAGTAATCGTATATAAAGGCTGTCCAGCTTCATTTAACGCAATGATGCCTTGCTGTCCGGCGATTTCAAGAATCGTTCGCGCCTCTCCTTCGATTCGAGGAATACCCACATCGTCGAATGAAATTTTGTCGTTATTAACAAATAACTGAGCGATTGCATTTTCCATGTTCACTTTCACCCAATCCTTACCGTGAATAACGTCAATATATTCACCTGATAGCATCGTTCCCTCGGATGTTTGATATTGATTTCCTTTCGATACATAAGCAAAGCCTTTTAACTCGTGAATAGCTAATAAAGTTGTCGCATCATATGGCGCTGGATCTACACCGATTAATTTTTTGAATTTGTACGTAATCGAACCAACTGTTTTCGAGCCATGACCACCAACTAATGCAATGTGTGGGTATTGCTCTAATTTGTCGTGCATCATGGCAAAAGTGCGGTCATAACGCTTAGCATTCAGTACACCTAAATCTTCTAAATTGTCGACAACGTGCAAAGCGGCTTTAAATCCTTCACCCTCGACGACATCAGATACCGCAATCATATCGTCGACTGTACCAGTAGCTAACGATACAAAATACCAATCTTTATCGAAATGCTGTTCCAGCACTTGTTTCACGGTTACGTCTGTTCCGTCATAAGTAGCGATAGCCACTTTGCTAGTGCTCGTATCGCCTTGTTTTAAGGCAACATACGCTGCTTTATACGCATCCGTATCTTCAGGGAAATCTGCTTTTACACCGTCTGTATCGCCATAAACTTTAAAAGTAGATGGTCCTGTTTTTTGCGCTAAAATTAACGGTGTACCTAACCCCTCAAGTGAAGCTGGTTTTTTAATATTTATAATGACGTTCACATCTTTTAACGGCATTATTCTCCCTCCATTTCATTTGGTGTGACTTTTTCAATCACATCAATTTCGTATGATTCTTGAACGCGTAACCTCAAACGTACATCAAAGCCAACACGACGTTCGTAATCAATATTCAAAAAAACATCGCGGTTAGTAGACGGCAATACGTCGACAATCGCAATGTTATGATCAGATAATTCAATTGCACCTTTACCCAGGAAATATAAGTGTGCTTTCTGGGCCGTATCGGTCGCACTCTCAATCGCTGCTCCGTGTGCCGTAAAAGAAAGGACCATTTCATAATCCTGTTCAATGGATTGAGTCGTACCAACATTCTTAATAGCTGGCTGTCCCACGCCAATCGCTGGGCTTGTCTGTTTGACTGCAATAAACGGATAAGGCGGTTGTTTACCTGTTGTCTCAGCTTGTATTGTGATAGCGCCTGTGTAACTGCTCAAATACTGCTGCAACGGCATAAACCAATCGTCATACTTAATCAAACGAGCTCACCCCTTTCGCAATGTAGCGATGAAAGTCACCAAATGCCGTGAAATTCGCGCTTGTATCGACAGTGTACTTACTGCCATTTTGTTCGATTTTATCGCCGTGCTTAAGCGCTGTGAGGCTATAAATCTGAACATCGGCATTTGTCACAAGACCACCGAGCTGTGCGATTGTTTTAACGTCAAACGGGATAAGTGCAAGGTCAATCGTTTCTTGTGACGGCTGCCCCTCCACCCATTTACCATTAATCCAATCACCCTCAGTAGCCTCGCCGTGTAAGATGGTTGGCCGACTGTACTTTTTAACCAAGCGACTAAAATTGTACATGTTCACTCGACTTCGACCTCCATTGCACCGATAAGACCACCACTATCAACGAGTGGATTATTTGAGCCTTTTCGTTCGACTGTAAACGGATGATTACGCGGATCGTTTAAATCAATTGCAAACTCTTGTATTTTCCCTCGCATTTCAAGACCAAGCATTTCAAAAAATAAATCAGGCGATACGTTGCCTGCTATTACATCACCAATGAGCTCATCGGCTTTACGTTGCACATCGGCAACTGCTTTTTCTGAGCCCGTGCGCAAAAAAGAACGCTCCGGAATAACGATGTGTGATGTTTCAGCTTTCAAGTGCATGCCTTGAGATGCTAAATAACCACGCATTTTATCGGTCACACGAATGCGAGCGCCGTACTCATGCACTGCCGCAATCATTTCTTGCTCTGAACCTGCTGCATAACCAACCTTTGCCTTTTTGCTATTAAGCTTGCGTAAATCAGCAATAATCTCAGGTATGCGGTTGTTATCGCGTATCGTCACGCGTATACGAGCCATATCATCGACCTCCAAACGGTACAAAACGTACTTTTCGCAATCCAGCGGCACTCAACTTGCTAATGAGCGACTGATTACGTTCTGTCGCGCTGTCAAACGTCTGTGACATGCCACCGATTGACTCTGATTTAATACCGGCATTACCTTGCATCTCAAACGCCACATATTGCGCTACAACGCTTTTTGCTGTGTTGGGTAGTGTTAGTGCATAATCTACAATAAACGATTGATTACAGACACGTTGCACCCACTCGATGGCATCATTAAGTTGTAACTGCAAGTACGCATCATTCGCCGTTTCCGTCTGTTCCATCTGTAGACGTGTTTTCAATTCCTGTAATTCCATCTACACCGTCTCCAATCACCAACGCAATGAGCTCATCTTTCGTAGCACGTGCGCGATAGTCGATTTCTTCCTGATCCAAGAATGCTTTTAATAACTTCACCGGAATTTCTTCTAATTCTGCGGCTGTTTTACCGTAAAGCTCGATTTCAATCGGTTCGGTATCCTTCGTCAACTTATAGCCGCGGTCTTTAAATACCACATTGAAAGCCTTTTGTGTGACTTCAATTGTTCGCTTACCGTTTGTAATTGATACGATTTCCATAAGTTTCACCCTTTCACTTTAAATAAAAAGAGTAGGCACAAGGCCCACTCTCAATAAATCATCATCCACCTGTAACAACTGCTGGTGTAATCGCTGCAAACGCATCTTCAGACAACGTCGTGAACGCTACCTCTTGCGTCACACGTAATGCAAACATATCACGCTCGAAAAGGTTAATTGGATTGCCGTCCGCATCTTTGATTGTCGTTAATGTCGCATCTGTCGAAATCGAGTACTCCATTCCAGCAGGCATACCGTAGCGCGTCATATCCCAATTACCAGCAATTAAAAGAGCTTTAGCGTAATCCCATGATTTCGAATCAGCATAGCCGATTGGCAAGCCTAATGCTGTAGACGTTGCACCAGCTGTCGCATCCGTGAAAATAGGCTGTTTATTTTCATCCTTCGCACCACGTAATTTCTGTTTGAATTTACGCGTAGTTGTAAAGCCATCTGGATCTTTGTCTGCATCTTCGATAAATGCCATTACACCATTTAACTCGTCGTATAAGTTACCTAACGAATTTAACGCAACCGTATTACCTGCTGCTTGAATACGTTCGAATACAGAAGTACCAGCTTCAAATGGCGAACCAACACCGAATAAGCCGGCTTGGTCAAATTTAATAGCAAAAGCTTCTGCAATTGCTGGTTTCATTTGATTAAAGAAGTCTTTTACTGTGTATTTTAAGAACTCTTTTGAAACTGGAATAATTACACCAAGCTTGTAGGCTTTAAGTGTAGCTGTTAACCATTCAGCTTTATCCGTTTGAATGCGCTCACCTTCACCTACCCAGTAAGCCCCTGGTCCTGACGCTAAGTACGTGAATTTTTTCTCTTGCTTGTTCATTTGCTCGTACTTCGCTAAACGAGTAAGCACCGACTGCTGCAAGAACTGCTTCACAACAAGCGTCCCTTCTTCTTTTGGTACTGCACCTGTCACTGCGTCTTGTAATAACACGTTAGCTGGGTCAAAATCAAATTGACCAATGTTTACCGATAAATATTTTTTTGCTGTTTTCATAAGTTTGTAGCCTCCAATTAGTTAATGTTATTTTCGTAAAGATACTTCACCAGCAATAGCACTAATGTCGATGCCGCCTGTGTCGCCGCCTTGTTGGTGGTCAATATCACGCCCGGCACCTTTAAATTTCGCGTCAACCGCTGCTTGAATCGCTTTTGTGTGAGCTTCCTCATACTTAGTTAAATTCGCTGTTGTCGCTTCTTCATCAGCCCCAATAAGGAAGTCGATTACCTCTGTCGGCAACCCCTTTTCCTGTGCTAATTTAAGCGCCTTTGTCGATAATTCCGAACGCGCACGCTCTGTACGTTCTTTTTCGATTTCTTGACGTAGCTTTTCGACTTCGATTTCAGCCGGTGATTTGTCGGGATTGCGCTTTTTCAGCTCGTCCTCAACCAATGCGTCAAGGTTGTTCGTTTTCCATGTATCAAGGCCCTTTGTAAAGTTGCTATCCAGTAATGGTTGTAGCACCTTTTTGCCATCTGATGTAGCGAGATACGTTTTAACCGCCTCGCCTGTCACTACGTCCGTTTTGTAATACGCTTGCACCTCAGCATTGTCCTTATTCGCCTCTAAAAAGGCTTTCACTTGGTCAAATGTAAGTGCATCATCAAACTGACCGACATTGATTGTTAAACGTTTTTTGAATGTTTTCATATTGTCCTCCTAGCCGAATAGTTCAGGCCTACTCGTCTTTAATGTGTACGGATAAATCATTTGGGAACTGCTCTTCAAGCTCCTGTAAATATCTCACCGACGACTGCAAAAGCGTGGAGATGACGGCGCAAATTTTGCTGTCCGTATGTCCCTCTGCCTCAATTTTTAAATAGCCGTCTGGATTGGTTGTGACTGTAATTTTTGTTGCCATGCTATCAACCTTTCGCGCCCTCACTGTACGAGCCAACAAGTGCAAGGAAATGAGCTCCATTAGCTTTTATAGTCTGTTTGAGCTTTCGACTAGATAAGTGGATCACCTAAACCTTTCCTGATTCGCCACGCGGAATTTGTGAAACTTCTGCTTTGCCTTGCAAATAGCCGATACGGTTCCCTAAAATGTACGAAACAACAATCACTGTGCAAATGAACAAGAAAAACATAAATGGACTCACAAAATCATCCCCTTTTATATATAGGCAACCGTATGGCAAAAATAAAAAGCCGTATCGCTACGACTTAATTGCATCATCTATTTTTACAATGTATTTAACTTCTTCTTTCGGTGCTGAAAACAACAAATTATTTTTTGCATCAGTTATGCCATAAATCCCATCCACAATAGTTACACCTGTTGCATTTTCAACATAAACACTTCTGCTGCATTTTAATTCCACTTCGTATTTCATTACCTATCCCTCCAATGTTCTTTGAAAATCTTCAAACGTCTGACGCGCTAAATCATCATTCGTCTGTCCCTCTATGCGCTCAATCTCATACACCAGCAAGCACCTACAATTAATATCATGATGTGCGTGTCCTATATTACCTGGTGCAATACCTCGTTCACCTCTACCAAGGTCAAACAAGTCATCGACCGGCACTGTCACGCCATCCATCTTCTGATGATTGGCTTTACTAGTCTTACGGACACGGCTGTCCTTCATGTTGCGCCATTTCTTCACCATGACGACACCACGCTTATTAGCATGTTGAGCACTGTCTAACATCGCCTGTTCACGTACACGATGCGTTTCAGTACGTGCTACACGAATTGACTTGCTATAATCACCCTCAAAAGTTTCAGTAAGGGAAACGGCCATATCCTTGTAAGTCGTACCCTTGACTAAATTTTGCGTTACCGTTTGATTGATCCGATAGATAATGTCACGGCGGTTTTTTTCAAGTGTCTGCTTAAGCGTTAAGCCTGTGATTGGATTCTCGACTGCCAGTCTGATTTGGTCCATCTTAAGAGCGGTGTATTGTAGCCTTTTACGAGATGACGACTGTATCGCCCACCCCATCCACGCATATGAATACACATAGCTATTGCTCAAAAGCTCCGAAATGCTTTTCTGAGTCGTTTTAGACATCGAGTTAACGTGTAGCTCTAATGACTGCATAAAACTCTTGTAGCGGTCATACTTCATCATCTCGGCGTACGTTAACTGTCCGTCCTTCTCGTACTTTTCGTAGAGCGTAGCAACCTCACCTAGTACTGTTCGCACCAACTTACGATAAAAGAGGCGGATAGAGTTTTCAACGATGTTCAGCTGCTTGTCTTGCCATTTGGCTAGTTGCTTACTGTACTTCTCCAGATCCATCATCATCACCGTCCTCGTCATCATCGGCCATCATCGGCTTAATCGCATCAAGCTCTAGCTGACGTTGTTCCATTTCGTACTCAGCATCATCGATGTTCGGTAATGTGCTCAGTGCGGTCTTGTGTGACGCAATCGCCATCATCGCAACTGCTGTTTCTACACGTTCCTTCATATTCACTGGGATATTGCGCTTGAACTCGAACCAAATTTTTAAGTAGTCCTCGTCTGCGCAAAGACCTTTCTTCGCCCAGGCGCTGCATAGAACCTTAAATTGATAACGTAACGCGGCTGTCATCTTACGTTCCATCGTAATGCACTTGTTTTCGAGTGACATCAGCTTAAATTCAAGCGCAACACCCGTCACATTACCACCAAAAGCCTCATCACTGAAATTAACGGACTTAGCTAGGCGCATGATGTTTTGCTCTAAGCGATCTAAATGATGCTCAATCAAACTGTCGTTAATGTCCTTAGTGAGATAGCGCACATCGTCATTTTCACCAAGCAATTCAAAGATTCCTGACTTTTTAATGCGGTCAATATCCTCGTCGTCTGCACCGAGTCCTTTAAGAATTAAATAAGCTAGACGGTACTGCTCAATTTCATTGCTGGCATCGGATAACGTGCGGTTATACGCGTCAATCAATGTAAATACGCGCTCAGCATCAGCCATAAGCTCCTCATTATTGGGCAATCCAAACAACGGGCAATGCTCGAACGTGTGCAACTGCGGCTTATCAATCAACTGCAATCCATTTGCACCCGACTCAAAGACATAATAAAAAGCGTCATCGTAAAATTCGACCCGCTGCTTGTTTTCATCAATATTAAAATAGCGGATAGCGAACTCTGGCTCCGTGTAATCGGTACTGGAAATGATGATGGTTTCCCATGGATCAATGTTAATGATTCGTTCCTTACCTTCCTTGTCGATGTATGCCAAGCGTGCGCCGTAGCCACAAATAGCGGCTTTCTTGCCCCATTCGCTGTCCTTGTCCTCGACGTTATTACGTAGCTTGAATATATCAATCTCGGCTTTTAGCCCAGTTAATTTATCTAATACGTTTTTATCAACTTCATAACTAATTGGATGGCCAAACATATAACCAACCTTTGTATCGACAATTTCCACGTCAAAGCTGTTATTCAAGCGATTGTTAACCTTATCGTCAATTCGCTTAACGGCACCCGTTTCAAAGTCTTCATACTTAGCAGCTTCACGTGTCAAAATCGGCACCGCATCGGTTTCAGCGCGGTAACGTTTATACATGAGTAAACGACGCGCTTTGTCCTTCTGGTGCTCGTCAATGACCTGTGCAATTAATGTAGCGTCTGCTCCTTTATCGCGGAACTGACGGACGTATTTTTGTGTGTTCAATTGGTTCACCTCTTACCTGTCATAATTTCTTTGTAATAATGCGTGTAAATGGCATAACGTAATGCGTCGAGCACATCGTCCCATAGCTTTACCGGCTCACCATTATCACCCCATACATACATATAAATCTCGTCGTCGAAACGTTTCACCTTATCGCGCACAATGTACAAGCGCTCTGTTTTAAAGTGACGCGCTACCGACTCAATACCTGGCACGACATTCTTTTTACCGTTAATCGCTCGCAACTTCTCGCGACGAAAACGTTCGGTGTGTTCTGGGCGCGCCGTATCACAATAAAAATTAATGTTGCCGTAGCGTGCTTTAACGTCCTTAGCAATTTTTACCCAATCATCAATTTCTTTATGTCGATGAGCGTGCTCCTCACATACAAAGACGTCACCTTTATCGTCCTCAGCTAATACTACAATCGAACCGTAGTGGTCATAGCCCCAGTCAACACCGGCAAAATGTTTTACAATGTTTTTCTTTGCGAACTCTTCGGACGAAATGTAATGAACATCTTTATTGAAGTCACGATAAATAACACCCTCGGCTGCAACCCACAAGCCGTGTATATCACGGTCTGTAAACATGCCTGACGGTGTACTGGCTACAATCGATTCAACATATTCTGGATCTAACTTATCATTATCGAAAAGTGTGAAATTAAATGCACGGATATTTAAACGGCCGCTTTTTAGCATTTGCCCATCTTTATCGATGTAATCCTTTTTTACGCTATGAGCTGGATTTTCGGGATTGGTATCAATTAGCACCCTCGCACCTTGATATGAACAACGAGAAATAACCTCTTTGACGAATGTGTCGTGTAAGGCTGTCCCCTCGTTCATCAACGCGCCTGCTGCTGTAAATCCACGTGCTTTCTTCCAACTGTCCGATTGCGCTCCGTCAAAGCAGTACACTTTGTTGCCGAAAATCGTAACAGCATTGGATTTATTAAGCTTAAGCTCCTTACCTAATATCGCTTCCATATCATCTAAGATGTTACGACGTATACTCGCTTGTGTAGCGCCGCCGATAATGAATGAAAGCCCTTGCCCCTCGTACTTAGCGATGTGCATTAAAAAAAGCAGAATAAACACGAATGTTTTCCCTGCACGCTTGGCGCCACTAGCTACTACGATTTTCGGTTTTTCTTTGATAAACGAATCCATGACCTCTAATTGCTTTTTCGTTAGTTCGGTCATTCTTCATCACCAGCCATTCGACGTAGCATTTTAGCGATTTCAGACTCCTGCGTATTCGTTTCGGGATTTTCGATTTTGGCAAGCTCTGCTTTCGCTTTGTCGATATTCACACGTGCCTGTTCGATAGCCAACTGTTCACGCTCGTTCGGTTGCAAGATATTGGAATACTTAGCAAGTAGCTCAATAGCTTTCATTTTATTTTCCATCTTAATTTTGATGCCATTTTCTGTGTTAGATAACTCACTTAGTACAGACGTATCTATTTCATCCACTGGACGTAAACTAACGTCGTAACCGCCACCTTCTACAAAGTCGCCAATATCAGCAAAAGCTATCTTCACCAGCAATTGAATGAAGTCGTTAGCCTCTACAAAAGTTGCTTCAATCATCGGCGTTTTTAGGCGTTTGATTTCATTCACAACCTTAATGTTTCTCAATAACTGACTCCCCATTGAATAAGCGCTAGGTTTTGCATACCCTGCCATGATAGCTGCTTGTGTAGCGTTGTGGGTACGAACGTAATTAATACAGAACTGACGCTGTTTATCGGTCAATCCATCAGCTTTATTTTGCTCAGGTTCTTCCTCAATAACGACTTTCTTTATTTGCTTATTAGGCGGTTTTTTATTAGTAACGTTACCATTCGCTCCATTAGTAACGTTACCATTCAATTCATCGTCCCAGCCATCTTGGTTCTTCCATTTCCGAATCTGACTATCGGACTTACCTAATTCAGCAGCTATATCCTTCAATAGCATTTTGCCCTCTGAATGTAAGTACATTTCTTTCGCTTTATCTCGTGCTGGATCTCTTGCCCTAGCCATTATGTTTCACCGCCCATCACCTCGTTATGCTAATTGCTTTCGGATTTTACTCACTAATCTAATTTAGGTACAATCCTGCCCCCACAATCACATTCCTTTTTCATGATAATTCTCACATATGGTTGCCCTTCCTTCCAATCGACCAAACGCTTTTCCTGCTCTGCTGGTCTATCGCAATCCTCACATTTCAAAACAGTCATCATTGCCCTCGCTCCTTTCATTGCACACAAAAAGGAGCGCTGTCGAATGCGCTCCCTTCTCGAAATATACTGCCTCTCATTTTTATTTTGTGGTAAAAATAAGTGCTCTTATATATAGGGTAATCGTACGGCAAACAATATAGTTTAGCATTTAAGTCATTCCCTTTTTAATAACAGAGGCAGGTGCTGAAATACTTTCAATTCCTTGTTAATATCCATATTTAACACGCTATTCCTCCATATATGGCCTCGATCAACAAAAAAATATTGAATTATTTGGTAGATAAAATGAAAATAACTCCATTATAAGATATACTTATTTCATATAATGGATATTACAAATAAAAAAACGGATGGTGACAAGCATATGGTTACGTTAGATAAATTGAACGAAGATGGATTACTATCGTATGAGGATAAACATCTCTTAGAAAATTTAGCGTTAGGGGAAGAAAACATTCTGGTAATCGGAAATGATAAGGAGATGAATGGTCTTCTCCTTATGGCTATACTAAAAAAAAGACTAGGTCCGGCAGATGGAGAAACTTGGTATTTTAAGAGTCGAGATGACTTAGATATAGGGCTTCCATCTGTAATTAATTCAAAGTTTGTAAAATCATACATAGACGCGCGCGAACTCGTTCGCCCTATGCCTTTTGTTCCTATAGTCATTGATGAAATCAATACACAAGCTATAGCTGATTTTTTCCTTAATTGTTGTGTTGGTTTACGAAATCGTGTAACAGCTACCTATACCCACTGGGGAGATGATAAAACCGTTTTAGAATCATTTGCTCAACTTACAAGGCCAACAGAAGGCGTAGACTATCGATCATTGGACACAGTAGTTAATTATGTCAAAGATATGGTTAAAGTTTTTGTCATTTATACAGAAGTAGATGGACAGAAAAAAATCTATACCGTTGATAACAGAAGGCAATAAAAATGCACTGACTGAAATATACCGAGAACATATATTCTCGGTATATTTTTACGTTCAGCAATAAAGCTTTTGCTATTTCGCAATATAACTCTTGTAATTCACAAACTATGAAATCATCTCAAACATATCCAATTGACTACCTTTATTTAGGTTCTCCGAAATCTTTTTCCGTGCTCGTTCATAATAGCTCTGCACTGTACTTTTACTGACACCTAGCATTCTAGCAACCTTGCTAAACGGTAAGCGCTCGGCTTCAATAGCTACAAACACGGCTTTTTCATCTGCCGTTAATCCCTTCATGGCACTATTCACTTTCTTTTTGTTGTCCTCAGCTTTGCGCCAGTCTGCTTTAAATCGTTGCTCGTCTTTATGTGATTCAATGTAATTTTGAAGGTTCAGCATGCACTCTAGCATGTCATGATCATCATTAGCGTAAGCCATATACGTTTGCATATGGTACGGATCCACTGGATAAGCATCAACGCGAGTACTTGCCCGGAACTCCGCTGGGTCATATCCTGTTTCCATCCATTCAACCGCCTGCTTAACCTCACGATAAAGCTCGCCACTTGTAACGCCCTCTGACTTCATCTGCTTTAACAACTGCTTATACTGCTCTATTAAATCTGGAAAATACATAAGATTGCCCCCTCATGTGCTATAATTGTTTTGACATAAACTTAAGCAATAAGGGGAACCGTGGTGCTGCCAAACACCGCGGTTTTTGTTTGTTTACACCAGCTCACGGATGCTATAATGAGCTTGTATAATTTTGCTGACTTGAGCTTTGGCTTGAGTCTTTTTTTATGCCTGTTACTGCGTAAAATGTTCAGCATGCTTAGCAAATTAATTGCAACTGCTCATCAAATTCCATTGCATAATCACCCGATAGAATAACTTCAAATATTGCTTCAAGTACACATACCGCAATACTATTTCCACCCAATGCGTATAACGTAGCGCTTCGTTGATGTGGCTTAATCGGAAATACATTAAGCATTAAATCAAAGTCCTCATCGTCAAAATCCATCAACCTCCACCATTCACGTTCAGTTGGGTAACGATAACGACCATCCGTCATTTTAAATACACCTGCAGCTGGACAACGATCAGGCCGTTCAGTAATTGTATTGCACGTATCGGTAATAGTTTTGATATATCGAAACTTTGATTTATTAGCTTCTATTTCTTCTAAGCTCGCTAAATCCTCTAAACGATTCAGCATAGACGGAATATTGACCACATATTTTTCAATGTCTTCAATCTCATGCTCTGGCTGTTGAAACTCGCTCATCGGACGCAACGGACGCTTTCTTAATTTGTTGAAATCAAATTTTTCATTACCTAGCACCGAGACACAAAAGACGCGTTCTCTCGTCTGAGGTAGTCCATAATCCATTGCATTTTCAATGTTGAAATTATTGGTATATCCTAAGGCTGCCATTTCCCGTAAGTATTCATCAAAAATTGGACGTTTGGCTTTAAACAATGCGCCTCGAACATTCTCCCAAATGACAAACTTCGGACGCCACTCACCCATTTCTTTAATGATTCGAATAGTTTCCAGTAATAATTCCGAGCGGCCTTGGTCATCATTATGATTGGCTGCTGAATTATCTTGACATGGACTTCCATGCACTAAAATATCCGGCTTCAAGTCCCACGCTCTAACATCTTGTGTTTCATAACGGAATGGATTCATAGCGTTATAGGCTTTTACTCGATTCTCTTTCCACTCTACATAATCAATAGTTTTCACCTTCACACCTAAACGTTTCGCTGCTTTAATATCTGCACCTATACCACCGAACAATGATAAGAGTTTTAATTGCATATATTTCACCTCGTTCCTTCACAAAATTGTTCAATTACGTAATAACTCGATCAACCAAATAAGCAACCCAATCTATCAATCCACGAATCTTCTTTTTCATCAAATGACACCCACTTTTACTTCAGCACGTGGCTGCATGCTGTAATATTTACGAACCACCATCTCCACGATTTGCGCATCATCATGCCAAATGATTTGAGTGCAACCATCCTTAATGCCCTTAACCAAGTTATCAAGATCAGGCTTCTTTGTTGGTCGTAACTCACCACTTGCGATAAGCGCTTGTTTTGGCTTTGTATGCAAGTTCTTTGGTGGCATGAGATAAATATTCACTTCAAGTCGTATTGGTTCTAAAATCGGCTCCTGTGGCTTATTCTGCCATGCTACGAGCTTCACCACTTCCTTATATGAGCGTGACTTTGGTGCATCATGTGTTTTGACACCCTTTCCTGCTCGACTAAACCTCGGTCTTTCCTGTGCTTGTACTGCTCCTGGAATTGTAAATTGAATCATTGCCCTAAACCTCCTAAACTATTGGAATCCCATGCTTGTTTACTTGCTGGCGACTGCGTTTACTGAAACCCTCTGCCAACAAAGCATGTGCTTCCTCTTCCGTGAAATGCCCAACTGCTTTAAGCTCTTGCCCGTCCATAACCTTGTAAAGTGTAATGATCATGTTGCACCTCACCTGTATAGATTTTATTGACTAATGCCATAAATGTTTGTTCGTCTCCGAAAAACAATAAATCTAGTGATATTTTGTAAACCTTCGAGAGCTTAGCGACAACCACGCTACTGGCTACACTGTCACCTCGCTCGACATTCCATAACTGATTGGCGCTAAGTCCGATTTCGTCTGCCACAAGTGCTCCCGAGAGGTCATAAGCTAAACGTAACTGCTTAAGCCGACTTCCTACGTTCTTCATGCTGTATCACCTCGTCAATCGTCATCTGGTTGCGTAAAAATTCAGCGTCTGCCTGTTCTTTCAGGTGTTTGCGGTAGCATGTTGGGCCATAACCCAGTTCCATGCTTTTCTCGCTTTTCAACTGGCGGTTGCAGCGTGCGCATTGTTGCATTCTTACACCCCCACTAAATCTTCATAAGCGCGCTCAAACTCCCGACAAAACAGCTCATTAGTATCAATTGGTCTGAACATCGGTACTACCTTGCAACGCTTAGCCAGCTCCTTGTGTATCGCTCGCTGTACGTCCTCATGCGCTACTACACTAAACATTGACTCGTGCATTACTTGTCCTGATGCATTTAATGATTGATCCGTATACACCGCGAAATTAATGTTGCGAATGATATTTTTAAACATGCCATCATGGGCCATTTCGATTGCTACTGGCTCCATTGACTGAATCGCTTGCCCTCGCATTTCAAACTGGATGCCACCTGCTGGAATTTCGATAAACTTGGTGTCGGCTGTTTCGACAATGCGGTCGATTTTTAAAAATACTAATTTCATTGCCCTTCCCCCTTTATGCTGCTTGTTCTGCTGTATTACCGCTGTCCACTAAATGCACGCTCGGACGTAATGTGCTGTAAAGACCAACTGGTGCAGTGTGAAGCTTGTACATTTGCTCTACGTCTTGCTCGTCGTAGCAAACTGTTTTGTATGATGGCTCGTCCTCTCCTGCCTCGTACCAGAAGATGATGGCTAGTGGCGGTGGACCGTTGTAACCGATTAGTGTTGGCTTCATGTAGATTCACCTCGCAATACACGGTCTGCAAAAGCTTCAGCTTCGTATAATTCTTTAATTGCCGAAGTATAAGCAATCTTTTCAAGTGCTTTACGTAATCGTTCATTTTCTGCCCGTACTTCCTCGATGATTTTTGATTGCGAATCCCGTTGTACGTGCAGAAACTCGACTTCTGCTGCTAAATAGTCACCACTAACTTTTAAGCCTTTAATAATACGAGCTCCTTCGCTAATCATCCAGCCTTCTGGAATGTTGGCTAATTGTTCTTTAATTGCTTGTAGTTCTTGTTCACTCATCCAATCCACACCCCTTCCTCGTCATCTAAAATCATTTGAGCGATACGAGGAAGATTGTCATAAACCTCTTCTGGTGTACCGTAGCGCCATAATTCTCTCAGGTGGGTCAGATTCTTACGTAATCGTTCGTTCTCCATACGCGCTTTTACCTCGGCTAGTTCTGTGCGATCTAACGCATCTACCAATTTGTTGTACTCTGCGATTGGTACCGTCATAACGTCTGTGCCGATTGCGTGATATGTTGCAAGTAGTTCTTCGCGGTTTTTATCAAACTCTGTCATATAACCCTCCAATCCGACCATTCTGCTGGTTTCAACAAAATGGCCCGTGTATTAAAAATTCAAATTAGCAATGCGCTTATCCGTCGCCTGTGTGAATTTGATGATTTCAATGTTCGCCATCAATCGGCTAATCACTTTGCGGTCATAGATCCCGTTTAACTGTGTGCTTTTTAAGTTGGTTGTGACGATAGTCGATTTATGCTGACGACCATTCGCAATCGCTCGTAAAATCTTGCTGGTGTAATCCGACGCACGCTTTTTCGTGTCGATGTCACCTGTCTCTGCTCCTAAGTCATCCAGCACTAGGAAATCCACCTCGGTTGCTAAATCAATGAAATACTGCTCAGTGTACTTGCTGTCTTTGTTGTCAAAGCTCCCTCGAATTTTGCGTAGCATTTCGTCAATGTCCAAATATAAGCAGCTACGCTCAAGTGAATTGAGTGCCTTTAAGATGCTCATGGCTAGATGTGACTTGCCAACACCCGTAATTTCCGACTGAATCCATAAATTAAATTGCTCACCAGCGATAAAGCGCTTAACGTACTCCCAAGCTTTTGCTTTGTTCGTAGCCTCTTCTGGGCCTAGCGCTTCCTTGTAGTTGTCAAAGCGTGCTAGCTTAATCGTTTCGTCTTGTAAGATGCTGCATTTAGCAAGCGTGTTAAGTTTTTTCGATGCCTGTTGCTCGTATAGCTCTTTATTGACCTGTCTAGCAAAGATGGCATCTTGCTTGTCTAGCTCGCATCGTGGGCAAGTCGTTTGACCATCCATCACGATCATCTGTACCTTGAACTTGTCACGAAAGACAATCCATTCCTCAGGTGACGTATTTTCCTGTGTGTACATAGTGGGAATGTGGTTAAAGCAATAGCTAGAATCCCACGTCATGCCCGAACGTATCTTTGAAAGAAGGTTGCTGTCCGTTACCTCGTTGATTGCCTCCATTCGATGAACCACCTTTCGACTGTATTTTCTGCTGCCAATCTGCGTAGGTTTTTACTTTAAATTCGAGTCGCCAATTATCTAAGATGCCGACAATGTATTTGAATGAGCGTGCGTTAGATGCACCAGCTTTGATTGCTTCTAAAATAAGCGCTGGTTCGTAGACGTTCATGGCGTCATCGATTTCTTGTACATCTTTGAAGGTTGCTGTACGTACATTTGCCTCGAATGCTTCTTTGATTTCTACAAAATTTGTATCAGTAAGTGGACTGACCGACGACTGTCTGTCTTTGTCTTTATTTGTATTATTAGTTGTATTATTAATAACTGTATTATTATCCTCGGCGTTTTCGCCTATAGGGGTATAGTTGTTTTCACCGATACCCCTAGTTGTTTTCACCGCTAGGGTATCGGCGTTTTCGCCTATAGGGTATGGTTGCCTATTCACCCGAATCACCCGTTTTTCAATCTGCTTTGTGCCCTCTTTGTAAAATACTTGTACGCTAATGTAGCCCTTGTTTTTCAGTGAAGATACCATTTTAGAAATGCGGTCTTTTGATAGCCCGAAAAAGTTTGCTAGGTATTCATTAGAGGCGAAACAACCTTGCTCACCGTCCAATGAATCAATTTCTACTAATAAAAGTTTTTCAGACCACCCTAAGTCCTTGGCTAACCATATTTCCTTGGAGATCCACACACCTTTAAAGGCCCTGTTGTGTTGTTCAGCCATTGCCCTAGCCCTCCTATGGAATGTAAATTAATTTGCCCGTTGCCCTTGCGACTGCTTTAAAAATACGTTCTACGTTGCTGTTGTTGTCCGATAAGTGAAGCAAATGGATTTCTTCAACCTTCGATAAATCGTTAGCAGCAAAAAAATTTAATAGGTTCTCTAAGCTGAAATGTGAGCGCATAACACGCTTTTTCATAGCCGGATGAATCTTGCCACTTGCGACGTTTTCGTCCAGCGTCTGCTGGTCATAATTGCACTCAATCATTAAGTGCGTTAATCCAGTGAATTTGTACTTGATGTAATAGGTATCTGTCGCAAATAAGAGCTTGTCACCGTTGTCTGATTGGAGTAGAAACCCCAACGGCTCATTTACGTCGTGCTGCACATCAAACGGTAATACGGTCCATGTACCAATACGGAACTGCTCTTTACTTTTAATGATGCGAATTTGTGCGTTCTGTAAGCCCATACCATCTTTTGTGCCTTGCGACATATAAATTGTCATGCCACGTTTTAAACAACCCTCAACGCCTTTACAGTGGTCTTGGTGTTCATGTGATATAAGCACACCAGCGATTTCAGCAGTTTTAAATTCTAGTCCCTGTTGAATTGCTTTGAAGGAGATGCCAGCTTCTAAAAGTAAGGCTGTACTGCCATCACTCACGCGATAGCAGTTGCCCTTTGAACCTGTTGCAATTGTCTTGATTTCAATCATTAAAAGCCCAGCTCTTCTTTATCTGAAATAAGCTCTTGTTGTTCATATCCCTCGATTACCTGAGCATCCTGAACGTGCGTAACTGGCTCTATTTTTTTCTTGGTAGGTTTAATATCTAATTCTTCCATGTTGGCATTTTGGTCAATCTCGTTTTGAACGGCATTTCCTTGCATCTGATTAATATCCGCATCATCTTCTGTATACATAGCACCCAGCGTATCCGGGAACGCTTCACGTAAACCGTTAACAATTGCAGATTTACGAATCATAGTTAAGGGCATTGAGTTCCATGTTGATTGTCCTTTTGAAAATTCGCTTAAGCTGATTTTTGAAGTAATCGGCATTTTGCGGTCCTCGCGGTAAACCTTGCACCAACCACCGATTAAGATGTCGTTTTTAAGCTTTACTGCACCTTCGATTTCAACTAACTGTCCATCGCGTTCTACGATGACGCCAGCTTCGAAACCAAGATATTTCGGATGATTTTCAGCACGCTTCATAAAAGCTTCTTTTGAAACGATAATTTGTGCTGGCTTTGTACCGTACTTGATTAGATAGGCCTCTTTTAAAAATGGATTTAACTTTTGGTATTTACATAAATTAAGGAACATAACTACTTCAGGTGGAGTCACTTTGTCGATATCCCCGTTAAGCAAGTAATTTACGACTGTCATTTCATCTAAATGAAGTTGCTCCCCGTTTACTTCGAATGAAACTTCATATTGTTGTTTTGGTGGTTGGTTTACTACTGCGTTTGACATATTAAATTCCTCCTAATCGCAGTAACTACGGTTGCAATGTGGGCAACCCGTTACTAATTGATTTTTTGCTTGTTCAACAGAAATACCGCACATAATAGTAGTGTGATGTCTGTGAGGAAGTTCTTGATAAATGTTTTTGTTACAGTTCCAGCAAACACCACTTCTAGGAGCGAAATGAGGTGCTCCAGTTTTAGCGCAATATTCCGCTTGAGCTACGCTGCTTTGATATGTGTCGAATGTCTTTTCTGACATATTAGATAGCCTCCTTCAATTCAACTGGATCCGTTTCGATGCGTAATTGCTTATCATGCTCTGAAACTACTAAGCTAATAAGCTGTGATTCTACGTCGATGAATTTCGTAACCGCTTCGGCATTATCAACAAAGATTGGAGCTAAGGTGCCGTAATGAGCCGATAACGTGTTAATGATGTCTAAGCCGACATTGATTTTCGCGGCGTTATTTAGGCCGCTGCCGTATGGTACGCCCTCGTATAACGTCTCGCATACTTCATTTAAGCCACCGTTAACTTGCTCTTCAAAAAGTTTGAAGCGAGCATATTTAAACTTGCTGTTAATGCGCTCTGTAAGCATTTCAACCTTTTTACGAGTGAATGACTCGATTAGGAATAAGTTACCTTCTAGCGCTTCATATTCAGCGGCTAGGCGTTGTTGTTGCGCTTCTAATTCAGCGATACGAATGCGTTGATTTTGTGCATTGGCTAGTTGGTCCAGCTCGGCGTTAATACCTTGCTTATCTTGCTCAAACTGGCGAATATTTGCGTCGATATCTGCCACAACCTCGCTTGCGTTTGCTTTCATTTCCGCTATAACGGCTTGTGTTAGGTTAATTTCACTTAAAATTTCTTGGTAATTTTCCGATGTTGTAACATCTGGCACTGTAGTTTGTGCTTGCTTTAAACGTTCGTTAAATTTGCCAAGCTCTTTTTCAGCAGAAGCCAATTTACCTTGTAGCTCTTCTGACTTCGGAATAATTGCAGAAGTCAATTTGTCGTTAATCGTCTGAATTTCCGCTTGATAACCTTTGTTTTGCTCAGAGTATACCGGGCCTTCTGCTTTAATTTCACCCTGACGTTTTGAGATACGCTCGTTAAATTGCGCTAATGCTTCAGCACGAACCGACTCGACTTGTTCTGCTGGTAAAGCTTGTTTACATGTTGGGCATTCGCATTCATCGCTGTACTCAAATTCCTGCGCTTTCAACACTGCGAACTCTTCGCGTAAACGCTGCATAAACTGTTCGTTGTTCGAGATGCAGTCCGTGAATGATTTAATGTCACGCTCGGCATCGTTTTTTTCTATGTCGTTCATACGAATGTCTGACTTGATGATTTGTACATTGCCTTGAAGCTCCTGAATGCGCGTTTGGAGCTTGTATATCTCTTGCTTGCTGTCGGCTTCAAATGTGCGCTTGAAGTCGGATAACTGCATTTCAAGCTCTTTTAGTTGGTGCTGTTTATCTAGTAAAGCACCGCCATTTGTCACTGCGTAGCGCTGGTCTTTTAGCTCGTTGATTTCAGTTTCTAGCTTTTCTACCTGAGCTTTTAATGAAGCGGCATCTACTTGTACTTCTGGAATCATTTTGTGAATTTCATCGATGCGCACCGGGATTTTTTCTAGCTCGTCATTGATGTGCTTTTTACGACTGGCGATGATCTTCTTCATATCCTCAATTGACTTACCACTCAGGACATCATTTAATTTCGCTAGTGAAGCTTCAGATGCGATTACATCCTCGTCTGAAATGTCACCGCATACTGCTAGTAAAATGTTACGGCGGTCCTGCCATTTAACATTTTCATTAAAGTAAGTAGGTGAAGTAAGAAGTTTGAATACGTCCTCTTGCACGATTCCTTCAATTTTCTTCACATACTCTTTTTTATTTAAAGGTACGCCATCGATAAAATAATCTGTTGTATAACCATCAAATACCTTATTCGCACTACCGCGAGGCTTTTTATACACCTCGTGATACACTTTCTTAAGCTCCATCTGCGTACCGTCTACAAGCAACTTAGCTTCGACCGTGTGCTCCAAATTGTGTACCTTGTGACCAGCGCCGGTTAAAGTTTGTAGTGCGAACTTTGAATCGTTGTTGCTGTCCTTGTCGAACAGTAACCAAAGGAACGCGTCAAATACTGTTGTTTTTCCAGTAGCGTTGTCACCATAAATGCGTGCGTTACCACCATTCAGCTCGACTAATAGTTGCTCGACGCCTTTGAAGTTGCGTAATCTAATTAGAATTGCTTCGATTTTCTTCATAAAATGAATCCTCCTGTGATATAATTTTGTAAATTAAGTTTTTCTAAGCCACTGTTCTCAGCAGTGGTTTTTCCTTTTAAAAAGGCGCGCTAGCAAGGTATCGCTCGCTAAGCATTACTCCGAAAACTAAAACCCCATCTACTACCGTTGAAATGCGCTTGCAACCATCTTGAAAAACTTCTTCCGATAGTTCTAACCCTTTTAAATCAGATAAATTATTCACTTGGATTTTCGGTGGCCCAATTTGATCCGTAGTAACCGAAACTATATTGTTTAAATCTAAGCGCTTAATAACATTTAGCGCCTGCACTGTCTTTTCTGCTACTGACATAAAATCATCTCCTGTTTTGTATTAGCGTTGCTACCGCTGTATAAGCTATCAGTCCGAATAGTGATGGATAATCCCATCAAGCAACTTAAAAGTTTAGGAGAAGCGAATGGCATACGCTCTTTTAAGTTGCTTGACGAGAGCGAGTAAAGAATACTCGCACTGTCTGTCGAAATTTGATATAATAGAAATAAGTTAAATTTGATTCAGCCGTTAATCGTCCTACCGATTAGCGGTTTTTTTGTGCCATAAAGTACAGCACTTGCAAGCGTTGTTTGACTGTCATCAGTCTCCATATTCTCGGTTTGATTCTCATCCTTTCGCTCTCCTTCTCCTACATAAAAAACTGTGTAATTGGTTGTGCAAATGCCGGTAATAACGTGATTGCCTGAGTTGCTTGTGCAAAGATGTCTGTGCCGAAAAGTATGATTGCTGCTTGTACTTCGCTGTTTGTAAGTCGTACCCAATCCTTAAAAAGCAATATGTCTATTTTCTGCATATCGTTTTCGATTTTGGAGATAGCTGAACGAGCAATGCTTAACTCGTCAGCCATTTCCTCCTGAGATAGGTTCGCTTGCTTACGCCACTTGCGGAGCTCTTTTCCGAGCATGGCGTCCACCACCCTTCATTGTTCGATTTTCGAACATCTTCTATTTTCGAACATGTTCTTACTTAGAACACACACCCGTCTTATTTTGGGGTATTATCTTATTAAGCAAGGTTAACTTGCTTTTGAGCCATTGCCCTGGCTCTTCTGAAATGCTGATTGCCCTCGGCTATTAGCAGTCCATTGCCCATGGACTGCTTTCATTAAAACCATTCATTCATAATAATTTCTTGTAAGGCTTTCGCTGTCGGCTCCTTAAGCCAGACACGCTTACCACCTTTTTCACGTTGACGCTCGTATCGCTGTATACGCGGATCGTTTAAAATGTGGTCCTCTAAAAACTTCCTACTAAACGTAGTAGCTTTCATGATGTCCTTTACATCCCAAAAGAGGATTAAAGGTTGAGCAGCATTTTGGACGATCGCATCTAACTGTTGGTGAATTTTTTCAGGTGTTATGCCCGACATTTGAAATAGCGTTGTAACCAACACACTCTCTTGCTGTTGCATCATGGACTATCCCTCCAATCTAAAGGCGCTGGTGTAGCGCTTTCTCCTATTGAACTAACTTCAAATGCGTTTGATTGTTATAAGAATCAATTTCCATCGCGGTAGATGTATCAGGACGCCACATTGCGATGAATTTAACCGCTTCATCAAATCGTGCTTTCGGTAAGTCTGGCGAACGCGGTAATACGAAATGGTTCTTAAAATCTCGCCACATACGAGAGAATACTTTCTTACTAAGCCCGTTATATGCCGGTGAATTATAGCCGCCTAACACTTCCATGACCTTCGCTTTTCCTTGGGACTTGATAGCGAACTCTTGTCTACCGTCAATCCTCATTGAATCTTTTAATAAAGTCACATCTTCTTTAATGCCTTTAATTTCTTGGTAATTTTTTAATGATGTTTGTAGAGCTAGTTCGACTGGATCTTGCGCTTGTTGCTCTTGCTTTTCAATAAATTCACGCATACGTTTGAACTCTTGAATGAACTTTACTTTCATCTTCATCGCTTCAGGTGTTACGTAAGACATAGCAACCAAGGTGAAGGCATCTTCAGTCATATTGAATTTTGTGTACCATTGTTTGTTTTGTGGGTGTTGATATTGGGTCTGCTCAAAGTTGAGCACCCCCCATTCTTGCTCGCCTGCTTCATTTAATTTCTCGATTTGAGTTTCGATGTCGCGAATAACATTGCGATGTTCTTTCCCGAATACATCTGAGATAGTTAAGCTATCCGTTACAACTTGTTGATTTTCTATGAAAACTAATTGATTCATTCCGATTCCTCCTATGCTAATTTTTTAAGACACATAACGTGTCCTTTTTCATCAAAAAAAATCAAATCTACTGTCGTTGCGTAGTAATCCGCAATTTTTTTCGCTAGCGCTAAAGATGGAGTTCGGTCACCTCGTTCGATTGCGCCAAGCATTTGAGGTGTTATACCTAAATCCGCAGCTACATCTGTACGTCCTTTAATACCGCGTAATTCAATTAAACGTGTACGAAATTTAGTAGTATTATTCATGATGTCACCTCCCAAAAGAAACGTTTTGTTTCTAACTTAAATCCATCTTATCAGAAACGTTTTGTTTCTGTCAACAGTTTTAAGAAACTTTTCGTTTCTTTTATTGTTTTTATATGGAAACGTAGAGTTTCTACTTATATAATCTATATGAAAGAGGTGAAGTTATGTTTTCTGAACGTTTAAAAAATCTAAGGAAAGCTAAAAAACTAAGTCAATACGAGTTAGCCGATAGGTTGGGGTTTTCAAGGGGAAAACTAGCTAATTATGAACAAGGAACTCGCGAGCCAGACTTTGCAACGCTAGAAATCATAGCTAATTTCTTTGATGTTTCAACTGACTATCTTTTAGGAGTTACTAGTGGTCAACCACAAGACAAAGAAGAACGCGATATCGCCAAACGCCTGAAACAATTCGAAGCCGAACTAGAAAACAGCGATGGTCTAGCTTTTGACGGCGAACCGATGTCCGACGAAGCAAAAGAATCGTTACTTGAATCAATGGAATTACTATTTAGACAAACTCAGCGAATCAACAAAAAATTTACACCTAAGAAATTTCGTGAAGATGAATAACTAAATACTGGTGAAACGATGTGATTGCATGCGAATTAAAGAAATCGTAAGACAGTTGACCAAAAAGTATAATACTTTCTGTCCTTACGAAATTGCAGACTCATGTAATATTTTAATTTTTAAACATGATCTGCATCACGACATTAATGGCTATTACAAGTACGACCGACGAAATCAGTATATTGTAATTAACCAAAATCTAACTGACCAGCAACAAAAAGTAGTATGTGCGCATGAGCTTGGCCATGCTTTAATGCATAAGCATGTAAATACCCCTTTCATGCGCTCCAACACGTTTTTATCTGTAAGTAAAGTTGAACGCGAAGCTAATCGCTTTGCTGCAGAACTATTAATACCTGATGAATCTTTTTACCAATGTGAATCGATTTATGATATTGCCTCTTTACATAACGTTCCAGTTGAAATTGTACAGCTTAAACGATTATGTATAGAGTAATTTTTTACCCTTCAAAAGAACATACGTTCGAAAGGATGTTATTATGGCTCGATTTGATATGACAAAAACTAAATTAGATAGTATCTACTGGTATAAACAAGATGGTAAAAAGAAGTTTGCTTATCGCTATAAATATTACGATAAATATAAAATTAGAAGGGAAAAGTCAAAACAAGGTTTTAATACCATAGAAGAAGCGGAACGCGCTTTAATTGAGGTAAAGGCTGCCATTTTAGACGGGCTTGAAGAATTGGTATTAAATCAAAATTTAAAGCTTGGTAACTGGCTAGATTATTGGTATGAGAAAAAACATACACGTTGGGAAGTGACTACGGCTGCCAGTAAAAAGAGTGCCATCGACACGCATTTGAAGCCGATACTTGGTGATTACCAATTAACGAAGCTCACTAGCTTAACCGCTCAGCAACTAGTTGACACAATGGTCAAAAAAAACCTTGTCCTCACGACCATAAAAAAAGTAGTGAATGTTTTAAAGTACGCTTTGAATGATGCTGTTCGCGAAAATATCATTAAGCAAGTGCCCTTTTCGAAATTAGATTATTCCAAGGTGAAAGAAAAACCGAAACGTGAGTCGTTGCAGCTAGACGATCTAAACATTGTGCTAGGTCATATCGAAAGCGAACACATTACACGTAAAGTTGCTTTAATGACATTGCTTACTACAGGAATACGAGCTGGGGAACTATCAAGTGTCCGTTATAAAGATGTCGACTTTAATAATCGTACAATGACTATTAACGAAACGCGAAACTACCTTAAAATTGATGGTGGTAATACAAAAACAAAAAATAGCGTACGTATAATTAATATCTCAGATACACTGTATGATGTATTATTAGAATATCGAAGCTGGCTCTTTAGCATGCTTGCCGAAGAAAGAACGAAAATAGCGGATGATACTTTCTTTTTCTATTCTAATCAACGTAAGCCAGCTCACCCAACATACGGAAGTTATGTAGTAAGTAGTTTCAGTAAGAAAAACAACATTGAAAATTTAACTGCTCATATTTTCCGTCACACCTATGCTTCTATTTTAATTTCGGAAAAAGTGCCAATAACAACGGTTGCTCAATTAATTGGTGACTCACCAGAAACCGTTATTTCCACCTACGCACATTCCATCAAAGAACAAGAAGTCATTGCCGTAAATATATTCGATAAAATAATAAATCCTGATGACGAAAATTCAAAAAACGTGTGATTTGAGGTACTTTTTGGGGTACATGGGCATTTAACACCACAGAAAAAGCGCCACACCAACAAGGGTGAGCGCTTTTCTAAAGTAAAAACAGTACTTCGAATCAATTTGCCTCGGCGTATTGCGTCCAGGTTTTTTGAGTATACTCCAAAAGTTACCTTTAAAAAATCTGGGACATTTGCCAGAGGTTATTTTCAGGTATTTGAAAACACCCGAGAATAATGATAAGCACCTACTACGCGCTGTAGTAGGTGCATACAAATATCAATTGTATAGAGATTCTAGCTTAAATGCAAATTACTGCTTTGGACGAATAAACATCGCATCACCAAAGCTAAAGAAACGATACTGTTCTTCTACTGCTTTTTCGTAGGCATTCATAATCGTCTCTTTTGAAGCTAATGCACTTACTAACATCACAAGTGTTGATTTTGGCAAGTGGAAGTTTGTAATCAGTCCATCAATCGCTTTGTATTCAAAGCCTGGGAAAATGAAAATATTTGTCCAGCCTTGTGAAGCTACGATTTTTCCGCCATTGTCACGTGCTACGGTTTCAAGTGTACGTGTTGACGTTGTACCAACCGAAATCACTTTACCACCTGCATCTTTCACGCCTTGAATTACGCTAGCCGCTTCTTCCGATACGCTGTAAAACTCTGAGTGCATGTCATGGTCTTCGATTGAATCGACACTTACAGGACGGAATGTACCTAAACCGACGTGTAATGTGATGAACACGACTTTAACACCTTTTGCCTTAATCGCTTCAAGTAAGTCTTCTGTGAAGTGAAGACCTGCTGTTGGTGCAGCTGCTGAACCGCGCTCTTTGGCGAATACCGTTTGATAGCGGTCTTGATCATCTAATTTTTCACGGATATATGGTGGGAGTGGCATCTCACCTAATTGATCTAAAATTTCATAGAAAATGCCGTCATATTCAAATTTAAATGTACGGCCACCATGATCTAACTCGCCTGTACATGTTGCTTTTAAAAGACCTTCGCCAAATGTAACAACCGTGCCGACTTTCACGCGTTTTGCAGGCTTCACTAATGTTTCCCACTCATCGTCATTGATTTGCTTTAATAATAGTAGCTCAATATGAGCACCAGTGCCTTCTTTTTCGCCCATTAAACGAGCGGGTAATACACGTGTATCATTTAAGACAAGGCAGTCCCCTTCGTTGAACTCATCTAAAATATGCCCGAACTTGTGATGTTCAAGCTCAAGTGAATTTGGATTCACAACCATTAATCGGCTCGCAGTACGGTCTAATAATGGGGTTTGGGCAATTAATTCCTCTGGTAAATGAAAATCAAAATCTTCTACTCTCACGTTCAAAACTTCCTTTTTCTTTTATACTTGTTCGTAGCCAAAATGGTCATAGCAAAGGTTTGTGGCAACTCGGCCTCTAGGTGTGCGCTGAATAAAGCCAATTTGTAGTAAATATGGCTCGTACACATCTTCAATCGTAATACGCTCTTCACCGATTGATGCAGCAAGTGCATCTAAACCAACCGGACCGCCGCTGAAGCGTTCAATCATTGACTGCATAAGTTTATGGTCAATGTGATCTAACCCACGCGGATCGACCTGTAGTAATTCAAGTGCCTGCTGTGCAAGACCTTCTGAAACGGTTCCATCGGCTAATACTTGCGCAAAATCACGTACGCGCTTTAATAACCGATTGGCAATACGCGGGGTCCCACGAGAACGGCGCGCAATTTCGTATGCCGCTTGCTCATTTAACTCAACACCGAATAGCTCACCCGAACGGATCACAATCTGTGCTAATGACTCTTCATCATAATATTCTAAGCGTGCTAACACGCCAAAGCGGTCACGTAACGGGGCAGATAGCGCACCCGCTCGCGTCGTTGCACCTACTAATGTAAACGGCGGTAACTCCAGACGAATGGAACGTGCCTCGGGACCTTTACCAACAACAATATCTAAGCAAAAGTCTTCCATTGCCGAATACAACACTTCTTCAATTGCTCGAGGCAGACGATGAATCTCATCGATAAATAATACATCGCCTGCTTCAAGTGAGCTTAAAATGGCGGCTAAATCGCCTGGACGTTCGATCGCAGGACCACTCGTCATTTTCACACTAACTTCCATCTCATTGGCAATAACGACCGCCAATGTTGTTTTCCCTAAACCTGGTGGACCATAAAGGAGAACGTGGTCAAGACTTTCTTGGCGTATCTTTGCGGCTTCAATAAAGATTTTTAAGTTGTCCTTTACTTTATCTTGGCCTATGTACTGTGCCAAGCGTTGTGGTCTCAGTGATAACTCGAATTGCTCTTCAGCATCCGTCGCCTGTCCTGAAAGTACGCGGTCTGACAAAGTTCTCACCTCACTTTATTTCAATTTTAATAATAGTTTTAATGCTTGTTTAATGTAAGCATCCGTTGTCTGAAGCTGATCATCCTCATCAAGCTGTGGTTTAATTTTATCCAGCTCTTTTTCTGAGTAACCAAGTGCAACTAGCGCTAACATTGCCTCTTCAAGCTCATGCTTATTCGGATTGACCCCAAATAACGGTAACTCATCTTCCGCGCTCGGTAACAATACGGTATCAAGTAGCACATCGAGCTTGCCTTTTAAATCTAAAATCATTTGACGCGCCGTTTTCTTACCCACACCTGGGAAACGAATTAAAAACGCTTCGTCTTCCATTTCAATCGCTTGAATGACGGACGTAGGATTACCACTCGCTAAAATCGCAAGTGCCCCTTTTGGCCCAATGCCTGAAACTTGAATTAACTTTTTGAATAATTCACGCTGCTCTAAACTATGGAAACCGTATAAATTTTGCGCGTCTTCACGCACTTGCATCGATACGAAAATTTGCTGCTCGCTTGCTGATGTTCTGAAGGCATACGGGTTTGGCGTATATAACAACCAGCCAACTCCCTGCTGCTCTAACACGATATACTCTGGCGTAATGCGTGTCACTTGTCCTTTTAAATAATCATACATCGTTCATCCCTCACATTTCTTGCTTTAGTATAGCATAAACAGACGGATTTCACCGAACATATGTTGCATTGTTCACAACAAAAGACTGTCTAATCGACAGTCTTTTCTAGTGTACCATATTCTAATGTGTCATGGTTTGAATCGTGTTTTTTAGTGTTTCTTTATAGTGAAGCCATTCCGCGACAATCGATTGAATAAACGGATAGCATGCAAGCTTTTGACGCTCGTTTAATTTTAAATAAAACAGGCTCTCGCGCATAATCTCATTTGGGAAATTTAAATAGACCAGTTTATGCCGCGCTGTTTGTAAATACGGATGATCCTTCATTAATTTAACTAAATCATAATTCGTTTGTGACAACACCCGGTGCATCCACAAAATCAACTCGTCTGACGCTTCCCCTAGAGCTGCCAAATCAAAATCAACAAGCACTACATCTCTATTAGATATCATACTATTATGATGCACAACGTCCCCATGTAAGATTGTCATGGATTCATGAGCATTGAACAGTGCCAGTTGATTCAATGTATGTGCCGCCTCACGGACAACTTCATTGTAATGATGACTAAGTAACTCTTTTAATAACACTTCATTTTCAACAAATCGTTCAAATCGTCGTTGCCATTTTTGATGCAAATCATAAATTGGCAAAACATCGTGTTGTTGCCAGTTGATTTGGTTTTTTGTTTCATGCAGAGCTTGCAGTGCCTTTAATACCTTCTTTTGATCATTCACTTTCCGGTAATCTGCACTTTTCCCTTCAAACCAACGCTGTTTTAATATATGAGCATCTTCGTTCCATTCAAGTGGAATATGGTACTTAAATTGCTGTTTTTCCAGTTGCTCATGTACAAACGTTACTTTTTGGGCAAGAAAGTAATCATCGTAGTATTTCATAAAATAGGCGCCGTCTTTTGCATCCCACTTCCAGCAATTTTCTTTAATTACATGTGCCATGATCTTTGGTTGTGAGGCATCATTTGTGACATTGGAAATGTATTGTACGGCATCATTTGTGGGTGACAGCACGGTTGGGGCATACACATCATCTGATGGATTTCTTCATAATATTGGCGCACTTGCTGATCATTATCATCGCACATCATTTCTTTACCAGGAGATTCTTCTTGCATCGCTGGTAGCATACGCATCGGCTCTTCTACGGGCATCTTGTGGCAATGCGGACATGGCTGTACCGGCATCATTTGTGGCATTTGTTGCATTGGCATTTGTTGCATTTGTGGCATTGGCATTTGTGGCATAAACTGCGGCATCATCGGTTGCTCGATAAAAATCGGCTGTTGCTGAGGTTGTTGAATATAAATCGGTTGTGGTTGCATCTGTGGCATCATTTGCTGCGGGGGTGCTGTCATATTTTGTTCCATTGTCGGCTGGACATGCACATGCGTTTGCCAGTTCGGCATTGGCATCGGCATCGGAACTGGCTGTGGGGCTGGCATAGGTTGTTGGAAATAAAGATTCCCTTGCCACAAAGGTTTTTGTGCAGGTTGTACAGGAGCCGGTAATGGCGTTGGTACTGGTGCAGGGGTTGGTTTTACTGACACAGGCATTTCCTTTACCGGTTTCGGTTGCTCTTTAACAACGGGCTTTACCTCTTTTTTATTCGCAGCATTTGGTAAATAAATTTCCATACCCGGCACGATATAATCCGGATTCGCTAAATGTGCGTTTAAACGCTTTAGTTCTTCGAAGCCAATCGCATATTGCTTGGCGATTTTCCACAAAGTATCTCCCTTTTGAACAATATGAACGCGCACATCTTTCCTCCTTTTCTCGTAATAGCATATGCATAAATTGCCTAGTTGCCACAATGTTCACCTCAAGCGTCTGAAAGTTGTGGTACACTTAAAAGCAACAGCACGTTTGATAGAGGTGGAAAAAATGAAAAAATTATTAGGAGAAGAACGACGTACAGAGTTACTCTCCCTTTTAAAAAATGCGAAGCAGCCATTAACTGGAACTGATTTAGCAAAACACACAAATGTATCGCGCCAAGTGATTGTAAACGACATCAATTTATTAAAGGCACGTAATGAACCTCTACTGGCAACAAGCCAAGGCTACTTGTATATGCATCATGTACAACAGCAAAAAATCACACGTAAAATTGTATGTAGTCATGCACCTACTGAGGCTAAAGAAGAATTATTTATTTTAGTTGATTGTGGTGTTACTGTAGAGAGCGTCATCGTTGAGCATCCTGTATACGGGGAAATTATCGCTTCTATTATGGTTTCTAACCGTTTAGAGGTGGAGCATTTTGTAAAGCGTGTTGAAGAATCCAATGCGCTGTATTTATCAGCCTTAACGGACGGTACACATTTACATGTGATTAGCGCTACTTCTACAGAAAACTTAGATTTAGCCGAGTCGAAATTACGCGAGCGCGGATTTTTAGTCGAACATTAAATAAGAAAAGAGCTAAAGCGCCTTTAAGCCCCGACAGACATTGGAGGACCCGACGCAAAAGTAAACGTTTCACCACTTTTTGCAAGAGGGTTCGAAATGGCCGAGGGGCTGGCGCTTTAGCCTAGACACTGTTACAACGCTAAAATTTTATACTTGCTTATCTTTTAAAAACAGCTTAGCGGTGTGGATTCACAAACCGCTAAGCTGTTTTTTATGCTGAAAAAGTTCGTTGTCCCATATAAGATTTTCGACGATAGACACTTAACACTAAGCCGATTAAAAAGGCATTTAATAGGAATGGCGTTACCCCATAACTAATAAACGGTAACGGTATGCCTGCTAGTGGTAATAAGCCAAATATCATCAAAATCGAATAGACACTTTGACAGCTATATAATGTAACCGCTGCTAATACAAGTAATTTCCCAAAAGATTGTGGCATTGTTTGAATCAGCCATAAGATGCGTAGCGCAATGGCTAGTAACACAATGATTACGAGAATACCCGCTAAAAAACCATACGCTTGAATAAGCTGGACTAAGGCATAATCTGTGTGGGCTTCAGGGAGATACGTCGCTGTTTCTGCGCCAAACCAGCCTGCTTCAGCTAGTGCCGTTTTCAATTGCAGCATCAAATAACCTGACGTATCAGCATACATTTCAGGATGTAAAAAAGCTCGAATACGTTCTATTTGGTATGGTGCTAATATAGACTTGTACGCATAAACCATATAAACAATTCCTACGCTTGTCAATCCAGCTATTGTTAAAAATACGTTACGCTTTTGCTGATTAGAAAAAGTACTAAAGGCAAATAGCACACTCACAACAGCACTATAAAAAATGGCTACTGCAAGATTTGGCAACATCATAAACAGGAGTAAAGGTATTATGAATAAACCTATAAACTGCCAAAATTTCCACTTACGTTCCATAAAGAACCCTGCAAATGCAACAAGGAATAGCGGTAAAGTTACCCACGCTTGAATGCGAATTGGTCCAATAATATACATTGCCATCCCGTTAATCGACGCGTTTGGCATTAATACTAAAATCAATAATAATGCGATTGCAATCCCATAAATCGGCACAATAAAACGTTGAATTTTCCGATAATCAATTAGCATCAAAAAAGCAATCAATGCAATCGCTACTAAAATATGCACAATTTTACGCTTAATAAAGTAGTTTGTCATCCCATCCCCATATTTCATACTTACATCCACTGTCAAAATCGGCACAAAACTTGCTGCAACAAGTAGTAGAACTGCGCCAATTAACCAAAAATCCCATTTGGGACGGTGAATTTTGTCCATTGATTTCCCTAATTGTGATGCGGAACCCATTTCTGCAATCGCTTTTTGCTCTGCTTCTTCTGCGGAATAGCCCTTGTTCACCCACGCCTCTTTCGAATGCGTAATATGTTGTTGCAGTTCCGTCTCAACATAACCACGCGCTTCTTTTGAGCGCATATAACTCGTAACTTGCTTCAAATATTGTTTACTCGACATGCATACGTACCCCCAAAATGCGGTCTTTGATGGATTGCTTTACATGTACACTGTCTTGTTGTAATTGATTTTTCCCGAGCTTCGTTAATTGATAATATTTCATGCCTTGAACCCAGCTCACCTTAAGCCAGCCCTGTTGTTCCGCCTCGTGTAATAGGGCGTAAACGCTGCCTTCGTTATCTACAATTTGCTCAATACCACGCACATGAAGCAATTGCGTTAATTCTATACCAGACTTGGCTTCGATCAACATCGATAATAGTAGCTGTTTCAATGGTAATGGCTGTAATTGTTTTCGAATGTTTTGTTCATGCTCTGTTGTAAACGCTAACTTTTTAAACGCCGTTTGATCCATTGCTTTTTTTAAGTTTTTTAAGCACTCTTCCATCTTACACACGCTCCAATCGTTTCTTTAATAATTGCTTTGCTGTTCGCAACCTCGTTTTTACCGTACTTTCATTTAACTGCAACACCTCGGCCATTTCCTTCATCGATTGTTCCTCGTAATAACATAAATAAATCACTTCTCGGTACTTCACAGGTAATGCAAATACCGCGCGCGCTAACTCGTTGTCTTGTTCGAGCTGAATGACCGCTTGTTCGACACTTGCTTCACTCTTCACCTGTGCAAAAAGCGCACCTTGGGCCGTTTCCACATTTTTTGCGTACCAACTTTTTAAATAATCCTTTGTATGATTAATCGCAATGCGCCATAGCCAAGTCTTTACTGAGGAATTAAAATGGAAGGTTGGCAGTGCCTGATAACACTTCACAAAAATTTCTTGCGTTAAATCTTCTGCAACCGCCGAGTTATGTACATATTGCATAACAAGCTGTAAAATTTGTTGGCCGTAATCGGTCATGAGTTCATCGATGAGTGCTTCATAGGAATGATTGGTTTGTTCAATTGAATAGCTATCCATTTTATTTCCTCCCTTCACTACATTAGACGAGTGCTACTACTTCAAAGTTTGATTTTTTTTCAAAACAAAAAGTGCGCCCCCAACTAGGAGCACACCTGACCTTATAAGAATCGATTACGCTGTTCTGCTGTCGGCAACATACATGCCTCTTTTTTGCCAAACCACTTGTAACGGTTTTTCGCGATATAGTTGTATACTGCATCACGCAATGGTTTTGGCAGCACAATGGCCGCATAGCCTAGCTTCCACAAACCATCAAGCCAGCGTGCAATTTTTAACGCCGCTGTAGACTTCATATAATAGCGTTCCCCTTCAATGAGCACGATGCTGTCAAGAGTATAGGGTACAGCAAGCTTTTCTATCAACGCTTGCCCTACTTCACTTTGAAGCGATGCAAATTGAAATATAGCCTTCTTATCTCGTTTGATAATAAACTGCACACTAGCATCACAAAAATTACATTCTCCGTCAAACAATACAATGCGTCTCACGCTTTTCACCTCATTCTGGTGTTACATACGTAAAATACGTGCCGAGCGACTTAACCGTGCAGCCGAGCGCTTCTAGCTCCTCTACCGCACCTTTCATCATCGCTTCGTTCTCATCTGCAAGTATATCAATAATGAAGAAATAATTCCCGAGTCCTGTTTTCAGTGGACGTGATTCAATTTTACTTAAGTTAATTTTACGCCACGCAAATACCGATAATACTTGATGTAACGCCCCCGATACGTCCGTTGGTAGCGTTAGCATGAACGTTGTCTTCGGCTGTGCTTGCAGTGGCACTAAGCCGTGACGCGTGTTTTTCTTTGACAGCACGAAAAATCGTGTGTGGTTAAAATGGAAATCATGAATATTCGTTTCTGCAATATGTAAGCCGTATTTTTCTGCTGCCGAAGCATTCGCAACTGCCGCAATACAACGATCCTCTGTTTGTGAAACCATTTCTGCAGCTGCTGCTGTTGAAGAATACGGTGTTTGCTTTACATTCGCCAAATGATAAAACAAATATTTATGACATTGCGCTAACGCATGTGGATGCGAATACACTTCTTCTATTTCATCTAATTTACCCGCAAACTTTTTATTCACCAGTAAATGCTGCTGAATCTTTGACATCACTTCTGCTGTGACGAAAAGGTCTGCCTCATGGTATAAATAATCAACCGTTAATGGCACCGAGCCTTCCAGCGCATTTTCGACTGGAACTACTGCTAACTCGACTTTACCCTCTGCTACCGCTTCTATACATTCTGGAATCGATTTATACGGGATATGCCAATCGTGTGGAAACAGTCCCTTTGTAGCTAAGTATGTAAATGACGCCTCCGGACCTAAATAAGCAATTCGTTTTTCCCATTGTTGTTGTGACATATGCTTGCACCTCTTTTTGAGTTCTAAATTTTCAGTAAATTATTTTTGATAAAAAAAGGGCGTCCAATAGGTCCGAGAACGAATTGGACGACCCAGTTTCAAAAAATTATAACGCACCTGAGCTAATGACTTCAGCTGATTCGACAAAGTCTAGCTGATTTAAGCTGCGAATGAGCTCATCTAACTCATTAACCATGCTCGTTACATCTAAAGAGAGTGTAACGTTTGCACGGCCTTGAATCGGAATCGTTTGGTGAATCGTCAACACATTACAATGTGCATCGGATACCGTTTCAAGTAATTTTGCTAAAGTGCCTTTACGGTCTTGTAATTGAATAAACACCGTTAAAATGCGCTCTTGCACAATTGAATGGAAAGGAAAAACTGCATCACGATATTTATAAAATGCACTGCGTGACAGGTCAACTTGCTTTACCGCATCCCATATCGAAGCGACGGTTCCATTTTGGAGGAGCTGTTTCGCTTCTAATGTTTTTTGCATCGCATCGGTTAAAACGTCTTCACGCACTAAATAATATCGTTGATTCGCTACGTTTTTCATCAAGATCCCTCACTTAGTCAACAAAGTCAAATTCGAATTCCATTAAACGAACTGTGTCGCCGTTTTCAGCGCCACGTTTACGAAGTGCTTCATCTACACCCATTGCACGTAATTGACGAGCAAAGCGGCGAATACCGTCTTCACGGCTGAAGTCTGTCATTTTGAATAGACGTTCAATTGTGTAACCAGAAAGTACGTATGCACCATCATCATCACGAGTCACTTCGAAGTCCCCGCCTTTTGATTCGTGCTTGTAAAGTACAACTGCATCTGACTCTTCATCGATTACATCATGTAATAAGAATTCTGGTGTTACTTCTAGTAAGTCTGCAATTTCGAATACTACTGGTTTTAACCCTTGACGAGAAACTGCTGAAACTGGGAAGATTTTCACTTTGTCTCCCACTTTCTTTTTGAAGACTTCTAAGTTTTCTTCTGCATCCGGCATATCCATCTTGTTTGCAACAATGATTTGCGGACGCTCCAGAAGGCGTAAATTATATTGTTCAAGCTCGTTGTTAATTGTTACATAGTCATCGTAAGGCTCGCGTCCTTCAATACCACTCATATCAATTACGTGCACGATTACACGTGTACGCTCGATATGGCGTAAGAACTGCATCCCTAAACCAACACCTTGGTGTGCGCCTTCGATTAAGCCTGGTAAATCGGCCATAGCGAATGAACGGTTATCTTCTGTTTCAACCATACCTAAGTTCGGTACGATTGTTGTGAAGTGATAAGCACCAATTTTTGGCTTCGCTGATGATACAACAGATAGTAATGTTGATTTTCCTACTGAAGGGAAACCTACTAAACCAACGTCAGCTAATACTTTTAATTCTAAAATAACTTCTAACTCTTCGCCTGGTTCACCTTTTTCCGCAAGCTCTGGAGCTGGGTTTGATGGTGTCGCAAAACGACAGTTACCACGTCCACCACGACCCGCTTTTGCAATAACGGCTTGTTGACCATGCTCTACTAAATCTGCGATAACAGTTTTTGTTTCTGCATTCATCACAACTGTTCCTGGTGGCACTTTTACGATTAAATCTTCCGCACGACGACCGTGCATCCCTTTACTCATTCCGTGCTCTCCGCGTTCCGCTTTAAAGTGACGTTTGTAACGGAAATCCATTAACGTACGTAAACCTTCTTCTACTTCAAAAACAACGTTACCACCACGTGCACCATCTCCACCTGCTGGACCACCATTTGGTACATACTTTTCACGACGGAAGGCTACCATACCATCTCCACCGTCTCCACCTCTAACATAAACCTTTACGTGATCGACAAACATAAATTCACTCCTCATAATGATGAACAACATATTTCCATGTAGTATCTGTTTGTTCATACGTTTTTACTTCAAAAATTGTATTCTCTATTGAAATTGGCATCATCTGCCACTTTCCACTTAAATGGAATGTAATTGACCATCCCTTGTCATCTGTTTCAATACTCAACGTTAACTGATGCTCAGTATAAGGGTCGAGCACCTCATAAACATGAATAATTGTCTTTTCCAAGTATTGCACAATTGCTTCATCATACTTGCTATTTATAGGAGCTTGTACGTGACTTGATAACTGCAATTGTAAAGCTGGATAGCGCCATTGCACGGTATGAAGCCACTCTACGGTGTTTTTCAAATCTAGTTGATTGATGTTTGATAACGTTTTACAATGTTCAGATTGTTGTAAAATGACATTTTTTGCATCATCTACTCGTCCTAAATCCAAATTCATTTGAATTAAATGAAGCTGATTTAAATAATCGTGATTGGCGTAACGTAACGCTTCACTAACAGTTAGTTTGGCAACGACCATTTTGCACTCTCCGTTTTACAGATTCGTTATTAGTATAACAAGTTTTCACTCATTTTTCCTTCCATACCTCACACAAATAACGCACTCAATACTTAAGAAAACTTCAATTATCCATAGAAAAGTGTTTTTACGTGCATCAATTCTCTAGACAACCATTTTATCCAAAAAAAAGGACTGCAATAAATGCAGTCCTTTAATTGCAAAAATTATGCTTCTTGTGCAACTGGGTATACAGATACTTTTTTCTTGTCGCGACCCATGCGTTCGAATTTAACAACGCCGTCAGCCTTTGCGTATAAAGTATCGTCTCCACCGCGGCCTACGTTTGTACCTGGGTAAATTTTTGTACCGCGTTGACGGTAAAGAATTGAACCACCAGTAACGAATTGACCATCAGCACGTTTAGCGCCTAAACGTTTAGACTCAGAGTCACGTCCGTTTTTAGTAGAACCTACACCTTTTTTAGATGCGAAGAATTGTAGATCTAAAGTTAATAATAACATTATGTTCCACCTCCTAGATCATTTTATATTTCAATTCGATATATTCTGAATAGCTAGCAGTCATTGTATAGAACTGTGTTACCATCGTGTTCAGAATAACTTGTAATTTAGCGTCTGTTTCATCATTCAGTTCCGCTTGTGGAATCGTTACTTTTAAGTAACCACCTTGCGCGCCTTGCTCGATTTCAGGTGTAATACCTGTAATTTGTGGGATTGCATTTACTGCGCCAAAAGCAACAGCAGAAGCGCCAGCACAAACTAAATCTCGACCATAAACGTCCGACAATGCGTGACCTGAGATTTCAAAGCCGTATGATTTGCGATTTGCATCACTGTAAATTGTTACCGTAATCATAACATCACCTCAAATTAAGCGTTGATAGCTTCAACTACTAATTTAGTGTATGGTTGACGGTGACCTTGTTTACGACGGTAGTTTTTCTTCGCTTTAAGTTTGAAAACAGTAATTTTCTTTTGCTTGCCTTCTTTAACAGCTTTAGCTGTTACAGTAGCGCCAGCAACAGTTGGAGCTCCAACTTGAACTGTTTCTCCACCTACGAATAAAACTTTGTCAAAAGTAACGATTTCGTCAGCAGCCACACCTAGTTTTTCAACATAGATTTCTTGACCTACTTCAACTTTGATTTGTTTACCACCAGTTTCGATAATTGCGTACATTAAAATGCACCTCCTCTTAGACTCAGACTCGCCCGGAATTGCAGGTGACCATAAAGGTGCTTAAACCTGTTCAGCGCGGTTGCAGTAGCACGGGTGCTACAAACAATAACATTAAAATACTACCATACCAAAATTCTTAAGTCAACCTATTCATTACATGTTTTTCAAATGCTGAACGGTATTTCCGAATTCTCCAATCTCCTATTACTTTGCTCCATAAAAAGAGACTTACAATAGCTAGGATAAGAGATTGTGGTAGTAAATATAATAGTACGATAATTATGACGGTAAGTAAATAGAAAGAGGCAGATACATAATATTCAAATAATTTAGCGTGTGAATACGTATTTAACAAGGCAAAACACACAATTCTCCCACCATCTAACGGCCAAATTGGTAGTAAGTTCATCAACAAAATGAAGAGCTGCACCTCAATAAATAATTCCTGTAATAACGTTGGTAAGAAGAAACTAAACAAAATGCCGAGAAATGTTGCTACCGGACCGCCTAATGCGACTAGAATTAATTTTTGGTACGATAGCTGCATTTCGTTCCGTAATGTCATCTCGCCGCCATACGGAAGGATTCTACACGTCTCTACCTTGACCCCGACGAGCTTTGCTGCTACAAAGTGACCGAGCTCATGAACGAATAAGGAAATCAGGATGGCACTATATAAAGCGATATTGCCATAAAGTACAATTGTCAGGAGCAACAGTAAAAAAGCCGGATGAACTGAAAACTTCATTTATATTTCGCGTTCTTTAAGCCATTTTATTGTTTGCTCCATATTTAAAATTACGCCCTCTTTTTCAATTTGAAGATAAAGCTCCCCATTTTTTTTGGTCGCTAAAATCGTCCCTTTACTTACAGTTGTATACGGCAAAACAAAAAACTCATCAACAAAACCAACCGTTACCGTAACCCCGTTATCATACACAACGGACATCGATTTTCCGTTGTATCTCGTATGACCTGTAAAAACAATGAGTCCATCATACAGGGCATTTAATACAAAAGGTTCTTTATATGTCAATAAGACACCTTCATTAAACCGTTCAATTGTTTCAAATAATTGTAGCTGTTCAATGGACGTATGTGCACTTACAGCTAATTGCTCGTCTTTATCCTTTGTGAAAGCAACAACCATTTTTCTCATGTAGGCTAAATCATCTGAGCTATAAACAATTTTGTTGATCGTTCTTTTTATTGTGAGATCACCGAAATAATTTGTACTTGCTACGGAGAGAAAAAGGGCGATTGCGATGAGCCATTGCCATTTTTTCAAAGCTCACCATCCTATCTTTTTCTCTACTATATGCGCCAGTAAAAATGTGTATACAAAAAGGGTACGTTAAAAGTTTTTCCTTTTAACGTACCCTTTCATTCATTATTTAAATAATGATTTAAATTTCGCAAATACACCTTTAGGTTGCTCGTCCTCTAATGTCATTAGTGGCACAGAATCTCCTAAAATACGGCGTGCAATATTGCGGTAACCAAGTGATGCTTTGTTATTTGGGTCCATCACGATTGGCTCACCTTTATTCGATGATGTGATGACCTCTTCGCTATCGACAATAATCCCTAATAAATCAATCGATAAGTGCGTTGTTACTTCGGTAATATCCATCGCATCGCCACTGTTCATTAAGTGCTTACGAATACGGTTAATAATAAGCTTTGGCGCTTCAATCGGCTCTTGTTCAAGTAAGCCAATAATACGATCTGCATCACGTACAGCTGAAATTTCAGGTGTAGTGACAACGATTGCGCGGTCTGCCCCTGCTACGGCATTTCGGTAGCCTTGCTCGATTCCAGCTGGACAATCGATTAACACATAATCAAACTCTCGCTTCAATTCATCAACCAGTACTTTCATTTGCTCAGGCGTTACTGCATTTTTATCAGTATTTTGAGCAGCTGGTAATAAGTAGAGTCGTTCATCTACACGTTTATCTTTTACAAGTGCTTGATGTGTTTTACATCGTCCCTCTAAGACATCGACTAAATCATAAATTATGCGATTTTCCAGTCCTAAAATCACATCTAAATTACGTAGTCCAATATCAGTATCAATTAAACATACCTTCTTGCCTTGAAGTGCTAATGCAGTCCCTAGGTTGGCCGTTGTCGTAGTTTTTCCTACGCCACCCTTTCCTGAAGTTATTACGATTGCTTCTCCCACATTAGCGGCCCCTTCCTTATGTAAGGTAGCATCTTGAGCAATTGCTTCATCAATATTCTTATCGAATAATAACTCTTCTTTACTCATTTAGCTTCCTCCTTTAAATGTTGATAAATTCGGTCGAATATTTCTTACCTCTTGGATTCGATCATAGGAAATCGTACCATTTTCATTGATGTAGGCAAAGATTTGATCCATATGTTCTAAAATATAATTACTTTCATTTGTCATCACTTCGACAAGATTCGCAATTAATACATGCGTCGGTTCAAAATGCGAAGCTGAAACAATCGCTTCCTCATTGCCACTCACACCCGCATGAACGATTCCTTTAAGTTTACCCGCAATATGAATATTGCCACCTGCTTCGACACGTCCATTTGGATTGACATCGCCTAAAATAAAAATATCCCCAGTTGCACGTAATACTTGTCCTGAACGAACAATACCAACAAAGGTTTCAAATCGCCCCGTTTCAACTTGTGCTTTACTTTCTTCAATCGTTAAAACATCGCTTTGAATTTTTTTCACGCGGTACTTTTGCTGTTTTTCAACAACATCCATCAGCTGTGCCTTTTGTTCTTTTGTACAGTAACGTTTTCCTAAGTGCAATTGTACATCTATTTTACCATCAAGATGTCCATCTGTAACTTTTTTTCTGAGTTCTTCAATCAATTCAGCATACGAGCATTGATCATCTAAACGAAGTACCAGACCATCCTTCGTACCTTTAATATGGACAAATTGCTTTTTCATAACAAATTACGTCACCTCGCGCCAAATTATTATGAAAAGAAACAATCCAGACTAAACATGAATTGTTTCTTTTCCATTACTTTTTTAATACTCGTCAAGCACGTTGAAATACGCGCGCTTTAATTAAATATTTAAACGCCCATGCAAGCATTAGTAAAAATAAAAAATTTGCAATTAAAGTTGGAGCTAATCGATGGACTAAGAATGGTTGTAATGCCATCGTTGTAAATTGAATCATATAGAAAAATTCATATAAGATAAATTCAAATACTGCTAATAGCCCTAGTGATAAAAACATAGTAAAAAGTAAATGCGCCTCTACCCGTTTTACAAACCAAGCTGCTATAAAGCAAATCGCTGGATATAAAACGCTATACAGTCCAATGATGTTAAGATAAAATACATCGAAGCAAAGGCCAAAAATCAAGCCATAAATCATGGCTTTTTTACGACTATAATAAATGGCTAAAAAAATTAAATATAAAATTAAAAAGCGTGGAATTAAAAAATACGTTTCACCGTTTAGCGCAAGTGGTGAAAACATCGCAAATTCAGACTCTAGTAAAAATAATACTACCCCAACTACTACGATTCCTAATCGAGTGAGCATTATTCATCCCCCTCAACTTGTGCTTCGTCCACTTCATTTGTTAAATCCGCGTTCGTAGCACCACCATCTGAACCATCAACCGAAGTTGTTGTACGTTTGGCAATTACCACATTCTCTAACATTGAAAAGTCTGCGGCTGGTTTCACATAAGCCATTTTCGTTAAGCCGAAGTCATCTGTTGTCACCTCGGTAATTTCACCGATGAGAACACCTTTAGGGAAAATACCACCTAAACCTGATGAAACGACCTTTCCACCGACTTCTACTTTAATTTTTGAATCGATGCGTTTTAATAATAATTCGTTACGCTCTTCGTCATAACCTTCTACTAAACCATGAATTTCTTCATTGTTTTCACCAACGACAAGCGCTGAAACACGGTAATTTTCATTGTTTGTATAAAGAAGCTCTACTTCTGAAGTATATGGTGTTGCAATTACAATTTTACCAATTAAACCGCGCGATGTCATGACTGCCATATTCTTTTCAACACCATGCGCTGTACCTTTGTTTAAAATAATTTTTTCTTCCCACTGATCCGGGTTTCTTGCAATGACCGTCGCCTGAATCGGGTCGAAATCACGTAGACTTTCCTCAACTTGAGCAAGGTCACGTAATGAAGCATTTTCGGCCTTTAACGTACTTACTTCCGCCTGTAATACGGCAAAATCCTCTAAGCGCATTTTTAAGCGCTGGTTTTCATCGTACGTGTTTAACAGAGAATCAATATTGCTAAAAATACCCGTTATGTAGTTCGTTGGCTTCGCAACAAGGGATTGTGCAAAGCCAACGGTATCTTTAATAATTTTTTCGGGTAGTGTTGCGTTATGACGATCACGCAAAGAGAAACCAATCAGTGCCACTAGAAAAATTACACTTACTAAAAGTATGATTAATTTTTTATTTGCTAAATGTGGCACGAGAAAAGTCCTCCTTCTTATAATTGTTGTGCGCGAATAAGATCGATGTTATCTAGCGCTTTACCAGTACCGATTGCGACACAGTCTAATGGATTTTCTGCAATAAATACTGGCATTTTTGTTTCGTCGCTAATCACTTTATCTAGGTTACGTAATAATGCACCGCCACCTGTTAATACGATTCCGCGCTCCATTACGTCAGCAGATAATTCTGGAGGCGTTTGTTCTAATGTTTTTTTCACGCCATCTAAAATTGCTGCAATCGCTTCATGTAATGATTTTGAAATTTCATCTGATGTAATTTCGATTGTTTTTGGCAAGCCTGTTACTAGGTCACGACCACGGATGTCCATTTTTTCCGCTGGACCTTCTGCACGTGCTGTACCAATTTCTACTTTTACTTGCTCAGCTGTACGTTCACCAATTGTTAGGTTATACGTTTTGCGGATGTAAGCAATAATTGCGTGATCCATTGCATCCCCACCAACGCGTACCGATTCACTTGTTACGATACCGCCTAAAGAAATAACCGCTACTTCAGTCGTACCGCCACCGATATCAACGACCATTGAACCTGTTGGCTCCCAAACTGGTAAGTTCGCACCGATCGCCGCTGCAAATGGTTCTTCAATTGTGAAGGCTTCTTTTGCACCAGCTTGACGAGATGCATCGATTACTGCACGTTGCTCAACTGACGTAATGCCATAAGGAACACAAATCATCACGTTTGGTTTTTTCCAGTTTGAACCTGAAACTTTCATCGATTCACGTAAATAATACTGAATCATTGCTGTTGTAATTTCGAAGTCTGCAATAACGCCATCTTTCATGGGACGAATGGCTACGATTGAACCTGGTGTACGGCCGATCATGTTTTTAGCATCGTTACCTACTGCAACAATATCACCAGTTTTCGTGTTTTTAGCAACTACTGAAGGCTCGCGTAAAACGATGCCTTTTCCTTTAATAAATACTAGTGTATTCGCTGTGCCAAGATCAATCCCGACATCTTTATTCCCTAATCCAAACAAATTAAGTACTCCCTTTCTTATAAAAACAAATTCTTTATTTATGATGTTAGTAAAATCATACGCTCTATTATAACGAATTACATCAAAAAATTATAGTGTCACAAGTTACTTATCACGACTTTTGTCGAATGTTTTTTCATAGAACACTACTTTTCTATTGTATTTCTAATTTCGTTTTGAAACAAATAAAATTAATATGTAAGATTTAACAAAACCACAACATGCACATGACGAATATAACACATAAAAGTTGCTTTCTTTAAACATATTTTTTTAAAGTCGTTTTATATGACAATTATTATATTAGTGTAACAAGTAAATGAGTAGAAAAACACATTTCGTGCCAAATTGCGCGAGATGTCTTTTCTTATGTGGATTTACCTGAATCCACTAAAAAAGACAAACGTAATATACGTTTGCCTCATGCATTAGAAATAACCCTTTTCCTTCATACTGATAAATTGATGATCTCCAATGATGACATGATCGAGTAAATCTACGCCGACAATTTTTCCTGCTTCGTAAAGACGCGTTGTCACGTCAATATCTTCAGGGCTCGGTGTTGGCACGCCACTCGGATGATTGTGTGCACAAATGATGGAAGCCGCAGAACGTTTCACAGCTTCGCGGAAAATTTCGCGTGGGTGTACGATACTTGCATTGAGGCTACCTACAAAAATGGTTTTCTTGTGTAAAATTTGATTTTTGACATTTAAAAACAGACAGACAAAGTGCTCCTGCTGTAGTGAAGTCATGTCCTGCATCAAGAAATTGGCTGCATCTTCTGGTGAACGAATCGTATAGCGTTGCTCATCCTCTTTGGAAGCAAGACGTCGCCCAAGTTCGATAGACGCCAGTAAAAGCACCGCCTTCGCTTCTCCAATTCCTTTAATTTCGGTCATTTCTTCAAGTGTTGCAAATTTCAAATTATGCAGTTTTTCAAAGGTTAACAAAACCCGATTTGCTACCGTGAGCACCGATTCCTGCTTCGTTCCTGTACCAAGTAAAATCGCAATAAGTTCTTGATTTGATAAACTTTTCGCACCTTGACGCAGAAACCGTTCACGCGGACGATCCGCTTCATGTACATCATGAATTTTTAAATTTATCATAGAAGTTCCAGTCATTTACATCGCTCCTAAACGTTTAGTTTGAGTAGATGTAAAGTAAGCAATTTTTGAACTAATGACGCAATTGGTAAGCCGACAACGTTATTGTAGTCTCCTTCAATACGATCAACGAGTAAGGCGCCACTCGTTTGAATCCCGTAACCGCCAGCTTTATCAAAAGGATCTTTCGTTTTTACATACGCTTCAATCATTTCGTCCGAGACGTCTTTGAAAAACACGTGCGTCTTTTCGACAAACGCATGCTCCGTGCCGTCTGCTAAGATGATGGCGACCGCTGTCATCACTGCATGACGATTGCCGCGGAGCTGTTTTAAATGTGCCACTGCCTCTTCATGTGATTTCGGTTTATGTAAAAGTTGATCGTTAAAAACAACAATTGTATCCGCACCAATGACACATTGATTTTGGCATTTATTTGCCACATCACGCGTTTTTAATAGTGCGACTCCTTTTACATAGTCTTCTGCTGAGTTTGCTTGTACACTTGTTTCTTCCACATCACTTGTGACAATTTGAAAAGGCACACCTAACATGGCTAATAATTCTTTACGTCTCGGAGAAGCTGATGCTAAAACGAGCTGTTCATTTGTAGTAAAATTCATAATCCAATCCTCCTACTACTATAGTAAACGACAATGCTGTTTTTGAAAAATCGGCTTGCTCAAAAAAAAGCCCCATTCCAACGATTTACTTGCAATTTTCCCATCAAAAAGTGATTTTAAGGCATTCCACCTGTTCAAAATAATTTTTTGTAAGATGGAGCCGAATGACATTTGGATTTGTTGATAACTTTAATACCTCTTCTGCTCGTTCAATCCAGTCTTCCGGAATCAACGCAGTGTCCGCTGTCGTGCCGGCTTGTAATGTAAGCCATTTCGTATCCTTGAGCGTTTTCGGCAATTGCAGTTGTGCAGGAGTGGGACAGCTACTATGAAGGGTCATTTTTTTATAAAAAGCACTTGGCACAACCGTAAGTGCGCTTTCTACTTTTTCTATATCCAGTCTAGACCATACGAAGTATTGTGATTCTACATTTACGATTGCTGCTTTATTTAACGTCGGGGAACTCCCCATAAACTCGGCCGCACTCTCAAGCGACGAGAAAACACCGTGTTGCAATGCATAAAACACTTGCACAACTTCCTGTTGCTCTTCGGTTTGTACTGCAATTACTTCCTCACCTTGCTTTGGTTGCAGTTGTTGTTGTACAGGTATTTTTAAGAAAACAATTAATAAGAGAACCCCAATAATTCCTGTTAAGCTACCGACAAACATTGCTTGAATGACCGCATTATTTTTAAGTTTTTTCATTGAATCGCTCCAACTCTTTTTGCTCAACACTATCAAAAAACTCATAAAAAAAGACGAGACTACTGTCGTCTCGTCGAAAAAATTTATCGCATTTTTTGCGTTAATATGACAAGGACTCTTTAAACACGGCTACGCGGTTCCTACCTGCCTGTTTTGCCCCTACGTATAACGCTTTATCCGCAAAGCTAATCAAATCCAAACTATTGTCTGTATGTTCTGGAATACTAGCCACACCTATTGAAACCGTAATCTGAACGGTTTCTTGCTTTTTCATTTGCTGCTCCAACACAAATACTTGGAATGATAATTGCTCAATCCTTTGTCGATAGTGCTCGGCAATTTTCACCGCTTCATTAGACGAGATATTTGGTAGCAATACAACAAATTCTTCTCCACCGTAGCGTGCTAATACATAGCGCTCATCTACAAGTGTTCGTAAGCCCGTCGCGAATTCTTTCAGTATGAGATTACCATTTTCATGACCATAAATATCATTTAATCGCTTAAAATGATCAATATCCAAAATAATTGTCGAAATACAAGCCAATTTTCCTTGTTGTAGTTGCAACTCCATGTCTTGTAAACGTTCTGTTAAATAGCCATAATTGTATAAACCCGTAAGTGCACAGCGCTCACTTTTATACATTATTGCATCCATATCATTCATTTGTTGTAGGGCATTTTGATAAGCAGTTACGAGTAATTTGCATAACTCAATTTGCCCTTTTTCAAACGCAAAACACTTTTCACTTTCTAATACAAGCATACTAGGTTGATCCGTATCACTAATAGGTAGTGCTAACAATGATTCAATTTTTTCATCATCGTCAAAGGTCGCTTTTATTTGGGAATACGCACGTTTTTCGACATAACGAATACGATTTTCTGCAAATATATGCTGCAACATTTCATACTGACAACGTTTAACATAGTTCCTTTGTAATTGATCGTTTTTAAATATAAAACCCATTTCTACTTCGCGAACAATTGAGATCTGTTTTGCTCCTGTCACAACTTGAACTTTTCGCAAAAATTCCTTTGTCAGCTGTTGCTGAGTTTCGTATTCGTTATATTTCAACTGCAAATCTACAATATTTTCAAGGGTTTTGGACTTTTGCTTTGTTTCATCATAATTACGCGAAATACTCGCGACCATTAAATAGCAAAGTAACGCACCAATCAAAGAAATTTGTCCGTACATTTCAATAGAGGCATATAGCACCGTCCCTAATAAAATAAACACTACTCCATATAGTAATTCCGTAAGAGCAAGTTCTTTTTTTGCCAGAGAAACGGCCGACTTTTTTTGAATTAACATAAAAATCAAGCCACTAAACACTAAAAAGATGCTATAAAATAAGCCATTCACAAATATCATCTGTAAAAAAGACTGTTCTACAAATTCAAAACCTAACATCACCATTACATAATAAGACAAAAATGGGCCAACAAAAAACACAAAAGCATATACTGGATAATGGGTGTAATTCCCTTCTTTTGTCCGACTAAAAAATAAAAAAATCATAATTGCTAATTGATAAAATAGTAGCATCGCCATAGGTCCATACAAGTAAAGCAATGGAATGACAAGCCAATAAACATGCATTCGCTTAACATTATTTATCTTTATTGGATAACAGGCGGCTATCATTGTTACAAACGTAAAATCTAAAATCGTTAATATATCCATGTTACTTACTGATGTTATATTCATCACAAATACAAGAGTAACTACACCAGCAAGCAGATATATAATATTTCGCCTACTTTTTTCTAGATTGCTAAACATATTTTCCCCCATTAGAATCCCTCAAACTAATACCATAGTATCAAAAAAGGAAATACCTGTCATCTTAGTCCCCCGTTAAAGTTGAAGCTTTTGTCTAATCTCACTCAGTAAATAAAGGGACCCTGTTACAATTCGAATTTTCCCTAATTCAACCGGCTGACGTAAAAAAGCACCTACATTTGCTAACATCACCTTATGTTGTGCATGACTTTTTTTCATTAATAGCTGTGCAGGCATTGCACGTGGGTTATGAATATCCACAAAATAAAAGACATCGCTCACTTGCTCAAGTTGCTGTAAAATCGTTCCTACATCTTTGTCTGCCAATAAGCCAATGACAAATTCGATTGTTTGATCAGGAAACTGCTGCTGAATGGTTTGGACGAGCATGTCGATGCTTGCTGGATTATGTGCGCCGTCGAAATAAACATTTGGTAACACCTCTTCAAAACGCCCTGCTAACTGTGCTTGCATAACAGCTTGTTGAATTTTTTCAGGATGCAAAGGTTGGTCGAAAAATTCCAGTACATGTAAAAATGCCGTAATTGCTAACGCCATATTTTTCCCTTGATGCGGTCCTTTAAATTGACGTGTTAACTGTTCAAGTTTCACATGACGTTCGAGATTAGTATACGTTTCACCATGCTGCTCTTCTATGATAAAAAACGTCTCACCGTACGTTTCAAGATGTGCTTGCTTGTGCTTCGCCTCTTGTTCAAAAACCGGCTGCACTTGCTCTGGCATTTCACCTAATACAACAGGACGTTCCTTTTTAATAATCCCGGCTTTATGCGCAGCAATACTTTCTAACGTCGTACCTAAAAAATTCGTATGCTCAAGTGCGATGCTTGTAATAATCGAAACGATTGGTTGTACCACATTTGTGCTATCCATACGTCCCCCCATGCCCGCTTCAAGTAACACTAAATCCACTTGCTGCTGCTTGAAAAATAACAGCGCCACTACCGTTAATAGCTCAAAATCAGTAAGTTTGCCACTTAAGCCTGCATCACGAAGCTGTTTAAAAATTATATCCAGTTGCTGTGGTTCCATCGCAAGCCCGTTGATTTGAATTTGGTCGTGAACATCAACAACGCACGGCGACATAAATTTCCCTACGGATAGATCATACGCACGTGCCATCGCCTCCACAAAGGTTAAGGTAGAGCCTTTACCATTCGTCCCAGCAAAGTGCACCACCTTAAGCTCGCGTTGTGGATTACCGAGAACATCCAGTGCGTGTTCGATGGAAGCAAGGCCGGGTTTAATCGCCGTATCACTCACAACCTGCCAGCGTTCTTTATATACATCTAATAACGGAATCATTTACAACCACCCTTTATGCACAAAATAGCCACGCACTTCTGCGATAAAATACAGAGAACCGGTAATGACAAGCACGTCTCGATCGGATAACTCGGACATTTTTTGCTCCACTAGAGTCGTCCAATCCGCATGTGCAGATTTGTTTCCATGTGTGCTTTGTTCCAATAACTGCTGTGCGGTTGCCGCTCGTGGTAATGCAATTTGTGTGAAATGTATTTCTGAAGCGACTTGATCCATTAGCCCAATGCTCACACCATGGTCCTTATCTTGTAATGCCGCGTAAACAAAGACATAATTTTTATCAGGTACAACTTGCTGCAACGTTTCAATTAATGCTGTAGTCCCTTCTGAATTATGCGCACCGTCTAATACGATGTTGTCACGCACCCATTCAAAGCGCCCTTCCCATTTGGCATGTTTTAGCGCATCACGCAGCTTCACTTCATCTAGCGCACCTAAAAATAGCTGTGTTGTCGTAATAGCAAGGGCTGCGTTGGCAATTTGATGCTCGCCAAACATGGCAAGCTCGACATTCGCTAGCCTTATTTCCCCTGTATAATCAAATTGCGTCGTATGTGAATTTACGAAAAACTGCTCATTTAATGCGTAAATTGGCGCTGTTAACTTTTGCGCTGTTTCTTTAATAACGCTAAGGGCTTTCTCATTTTTCACACCAATCACGACTGGTTTTCCCGTTTTAATAATCCCGGCTTTTTCAGCTGCAATTTGAGCATACGTATCTCCTAGCATATCGGTATGCTCAAGAGAAATTGTCGTAATGACGGACACTTCCGGCACAATCACGTTCGTTGAATCTAACCGCCCACCAATACCTGTTTCAAGTAACGCCACATCCAATGCTTTTTCAGAAAAATAAATAAGTGCGAGTAATGTCATAAATTCAAAAAAGCTCGGGAATTTACCATCAAGTTTATTAACAACTACTTCGGCTAACTTGTTTGCAATGCGTAAAAAATCCTCATCCGAAATTTGCTGTTTATTAATCGTCACACGCTCATTGGCACGTTCTAAATGCGGTGAAATAAATGCGCCTACCGTTAAACCATGTGCCATTAAAATTTCACGTGTTGCATTTAATGTAGAACCCTTACCATTTGAACCGGCAAAATGAATGAACTTTGTTTTCTGCTGTGGATTGCCAAGTGCTGCTAAAATGATCTTCGCTGACTCTAATGGTTCCCCTTTATACTGACTCGCCTTTAAGCGAAAAATAAAGTCTGTGCATTCTTCCATTGATTGAAACATATTCTCTCTCCCTAACGATAACTATGTAATAGCTCCTATTATAACGGACTATGCAAAAAAGAGGCACCGAAAATTCGGTACCTCCACTTAATGAAGTTTACATTGCTTTTAATTCTGCAATACGTTTTTCAACAGTTGAATATTTTGCTTCGTAGTCTGCAAGCTTTTCACGCTCTACCGCTACTAACGCTTCCGGTGCTTTTGAAACGAAACGCTCGTTTGATAATTTACCAGAAACTAATTTTACTTCTTTTGCCCATTTTTCAAGCTCTTTTTCAAGACGGACAATTTCTTCATTAATATTGATTAAACCAGCAAGTGGCATGAAGATTTCCGCGCCTGAAATAACTGCTGACATCGCTTGTGCTGGTGCTTCAATTGCCGCACCAATCGTTAAGCCGTCTGGGTTACAGAATTTCTCGATATAGCCTTTGTTCGCTTCAAGTACTGATGCTGTTGCAGCGTCTTTTGCTGAAATCGTCATCGCTACTTTTTTACTCATTGGCGTATTTACTTCTGCACGGATATTACGAACCGAACGGATTAAGTCCATTAATAATTGCATGTCGCCAGCTTCTGCTTTGAAGTTAAATGCAGGGTTTACAGTTGGCCAAGCCGCTACTGTAATTGATTCGCCTTCATGCGGTAAATGCTGCCAAATTTCTTCTGTTACGAATGGCATTAATGGGTGTAATAAACGCATTGTGTTATCTAATACGTATGCTAATACTGAACGCGTTGTTAATTTCGCTGCTTCGTCTTCACCGTATAATGGTAATTTCGCCATTTCGATGTACCAAGAACAGAAATCATCCCAAATGAAGTTGTATAATTCACGGCCAACTTCACCGAATTCGTATTTATCAGATAAGGCTGTTACGCGCTCAATTGTTTCGTTTAAGCGTGTTAAAATCCATTTGTCCGCAGTAGAAAGGTCGCCTGTTAAATCGATTTGCTCGAATGTTAAGCCTTCCATGTTCATTAATGCGAAACGAGATGCGTTCCAAATTTTGTTTACAAAGTTCCAAGTCGATTCAACTTTTTCTGTTGAGTAACGTAAGTCTTGACCTGGAGAAGAACCTGTCGCTAAGAAGTAACGTAATGAATCGGCACCATACTCTGCGATTACTTCCATTGGGTCAACACCGTTACCTAATGACTTCGACATTTTACGGCCTTCTGCATCACGTACTAAACCATGGATTAATACGTCTTCAAATGGACGCTTGCCTGTGAATTCTTTCCCTTGGAAAATCATACGGCTTACCCAGAAGAAGATGATGTCATAACCCGTTACAAGTGTACTTGTTGGATAATAACGCTTGAATAGCTCTGCTTCCTCGTTTGGCCAATCCATTGTTGAAAACGGCCATAATGCAGAAGAGAACCACGTATCAAGTACGTCTTCGTCTTGTGTCCAGTTTTCTTTATCTGCAGGTGCATCTTTCCCTACGTATAATTCACCAGTTTCATTGTGGTACCAAGCTGGAATTTGGTGACCCCACCATAATTGACGAGAAATACACCAGTCATGAATGTTTTCCATCCAGCGGTTGTATGTGTTTTCGAAACGGTTTGGTACGAAGTTTACTTTTTCCGCTTCATCTTTTTGCATTTCTAATGCTTGTTCAGCAAGTGGTCCCATTTTTACGAACCATTGTTTTGACAAGTAAGGCTCTACTACTGCGTTCGTACGCTCAGAGTGACCTACTTGGTGTACGTGTGGTTCGATTTCAACAAGCACGCCGGCTTCTTGTAAATCCACAACAATTTGTTTACGGCATTCGAAACGATCCATGCCAGCATATTTACCAGCTAAATCATTCATTGAACCATCTTCGTTCATTACTAAAATACGCTCTAAGTTATGGCGATTACCTACTTCAAAGTCGTTCGGGTCATGTGCTGGTGTCATTTTTACAACACCTGTACCGAAGTCTTTATCTACATAGTCATCTGCTACGATTGGAATTTCGCGGCCTACGATTGGTAAAATAACCGTTTTACCTACTAAGTGTGCATAGCGCTCATCTTCAGGGTGTACAGCTACACCAGAGTCACCCAGCATTGTTTCTGGACGTGTTGTCGCTACGCGTAATACGCCCGAACCATCTGCAAGTGGGTATTCCATATGGTAGAATGCGCCTTCTACTTCTTTGTGAATAACTTCAATGTCAGAAAGAGCTGTTTTTGCAGCTGGATCCCAGTTAATAATGCGCTCACCACGGTAAATTAAGCCTTTTTCGTATAATGTTACGAATACTTCATTTACAGCTTTGTTTAAGCCTTCATCTAATGTGAAGCGCTCTTTTGAGTAGTCTAAGGCTAAGCCTAATTTCGACCATTGTGCACGAATGTGAGAAGCGTATTCTTCTTTCCATTCCCATGTTTTTTCTAAGAATTTTTCACGGCCTAAATCATAGCGAGAAACGCCTTCACTGCGTAATTTTTCTTCTACCTTTGCTTGTGTGGCAATCCCTGCATGGTCCATACCTGGTAACCATAATGCATCATAGCCTTGCATGCGTTTCATACGGATTAACATATCTTGTAATGTTGTATCCCAAGCGTGACCAAGGTGTAATTTACCTGTTACGTTTGGTGGTGGAATTACGATAGAATAAGGCTCTTTATCGCTTGTTGGGTCTGCTTCAAAAAATTTACCGTTTAACCACCATTCATAGCGGCCGGCTTCTGTTGACTGTGGATCATACTTTGTTGGCATTGTTAATTCAGTCATGTGTCTCTCTCCTTTAAAATGAATTCAACTTAAATCAAATTCGCCTTGGCGTATTTGCCTCCAGTTTTTTCGAGGTAACTCGAAAAGTTCCTTTAAAAAACTGTGACATCTGCCAGAGGCTTGTTTTAGCGCGTTTGTAAATATGCGCTAAAACACAAAAAACTCCCGTCGTCTAAAAAAAGGACGAGGGAGTTAAGTCGCGGTACCACCTTTAATTCCGTTTGGATTTAGTAAAGCGCTCGCATACGTCGTCACTTGCTTCACTCGTCCACTCGTGAACTACATGTTCAACTCGTGTCTTCGCTCAGCTACGTTCCTCGTCTGACAAGCGCTTTCTTTAAATCCAAATCATTTAAATAAGCGCTCGCATATGCGTGCGTTCCTATGCCCAATCGGCACTTCATTCGATAACGGTGTTTAACCGGAACTTAGCTACTCATGGTTCACTAAGTCAGCTCCTAGGCTACCTTCTGTAAATGCTATGTAGAAACTTTTCAGCTACCGTTTCCTCTCTAGTACATCGCAGGATTACATACTCTTCCTATTCAACGCTTCAAATATATAGTTGGTCTTTATTTTATGATGTTTTACATGAAATATCAAGTGCTGTGTTTACACATGTTCATTTGACCGAACATATACTGTACAAAAGGAGTTTTTTTGTTGCGAAGAAATTATAATCCCTACCTATTACCCCCATGGCTTCGGAAATTTCGCTTTTTAATGCGGCAGTGTATTCTCCCGTTAACGATTTTCCAGGCAATCCGAACAATTTTTCTCCCGACAACCGGTGATATTATTTTGTTGTTTATCCTCATTTTATTTAGTTATCTATTATTAACAGATTTCATTTGAACTTTTCTCTAATAAAACGTTAAAAAGGCAATAAAGATTCGACTTCATCTTTATTGCCCTTTCATTATTTACGCGCTGTATTAAGGTGTACTTGTACAACACTATATGCTTCTGCTAGCTGCTCTAAAAAATCAACCTCTTCACTTGAAAGCTGCGGCGTTTCTTCGATGAGTGTTTTCACATATTCTAGTGGCTCTTTTGCTGGTGATTCTTCCTTTATTGCCTCTGTAACCGGCACCTCTTCGATGATTACTTCTGATTTCTTCTCTTCTTGAACCGGTTCCACTTCTTGAACGAGCGTTTTTTTCTCTACATCACAGCGTACATCCCAACTACATACGCATTGCCCCGCTTCATTAATTTCAACCGAGGATTTCAATACGTTTACAGCGACATTTTCTATATCGTCATTCGGTAAATCAATTGAAAACGGCATAGCGTACTCAAAATAAGCCTCATCCTTTTCAATGTCTACATGCTCAATGAACGTGCCTTCTTGAGCAGATGCGTCACGTTCCTTAAAATCAAATTGCATATTACCCTTTAACACGTATACGCCTTTTATGACGATGGAATCCTCTTTATTTTCACTGTGCCAATTCGGTTCAACCTTAATAACAGAGCCCTGTTGGACGGTACCGAAATGAGCTGGGAAACATAATACTTCTTGCATTTGCCAATTTTGCATAAAAAAATCCCCTCCCTACGCTTTACGATATGCGTAGAAAGGGAATTTATGAACATTTTAGCGTGCTAACTTCTCAAATACGTTATGGAAGGCTGCTACTGTTTTTGCAATATGCTCTTCCGTATGAGCAGTTGAGATAAACAAACCTTCAAATTGTGATGGTGGTAAGAAGACACCTTCCTCAGCCATTAATTTAAAGTATTCAGCGAATAATACTAAATCAGATGTTTTCGCTGATTCGAAGTCTACTACGTCTTCATTTGTGAAGAAGAAGCCAATCATCGAGCCTGCACGGTTGACTGTATGCGGAATATTGAATTTCGTTGCAGCTGCGCGGAAACCTTCTTCTAATTGATCACCAAGTTTTTGGAAATATTCATAAGAAGCCGGTGTTAATTGCTCTAATGTCGCGCGGCCTGCCGTCATTGCAAGTGGGTTTCCTGACAGTGTACCTGCTTGATAAATCGGACCAGCTGGCGCGATTTGCTCCATAATTTCACGTTTACCTGCAAATGCACCAACTGGTAAACCACCACCGATTACTTTACCTAGCGTTGTTAAGTCCGGTGTTACACCGTAATAACCTTGTGCACAGCCGTAGTCTACACGGAAGCCCGTCATTACTTCGTCGAAAATTAATACTGTACCATATTGTTCCGTTAACGCGCGTAAGCCTGTTAAAAACTCTGGCTTTGGTGGGACAACGCCCATGTTCCCAGCTACCGGCTCTACAATAACAGCCGCTAATTCTGAACCAAATTTTTCGAATACGATTTTCGTTGCTTCTAAATCGTTATAAGCAACGGTTAACGTGTTTTTCGCGATATCTGCTGGAACCCCTGGAGAATCTGGTAAGCCTAGTGTAGCGACACCAGAACCTGCTTTAATTAATAATGAATCGCCGTGTCCATGATAAGAACCTTCGAATTTCAAAATTTTATCGCGACCTGTATACCCGCGCGCTAAACGTAAAGCTGACATTGTTGCCTCTGTACCAGAAGAAACGAAACGGATCATTTCAATACCAGGTACGCGGTCCATTACTAATTTGGCTAATTCATTTTCAGAAAGAGACGGCGCACCAAATGAAGTTGCTTTTGCCGCTTGCTCTTGAATCGCTTGTACTACTTTTGGCTCTGAGTGACCTAAAATAAGCGGCCCCCAAGATAATACATAATCGATATACTCGTTGCCATCGATATCGGTAATGATTGCCCCTTTACCTGAATCCATGAAAATTGGATCTAAGTTGACTGATTTGAATGCACGAACTGGTGAGTTTACACCACCTGGCATTAAGTCAATTGCTTCAGTGAATGCTGCTTTTGATTTTTCGTAACTACGCATCTTATTTTTCCCCCAACCAACGACATACGTCTTTTGCATGATAAGTAATAATTAAGTCTGAACCTGCACGCTTCATACCTAGTAATGTTTCCATTACGACTGATTTTTCATCAATCCATCCATTTTGTGCAGCCGCTTTTACCATTGAATATTCACCTGAAACGTTATACGCAACAACTGGTAATGTGAAGTTGTTTTTCACATCACGGATAATATCCATATATGCTAAAGCTGGTTTTACGATTAAGAAATCTGCGCCCTCTTCTACATCAGAAGTTGCTTCTCGGATTGCTTCCATACGGTTTGATGGATCCATTTGATATGTTTTACGGTCCCCGAATTTCGGTGCACCCTCTGCCGCTTCACGGAATGGACCATAGTAGCTAGACGCGTATTTTACCGCATAAGACATGACTGGAATATGCTCAAAACCAGCAGCATCTAAACCAGCACGAATCGCTGTTACAAAGCCGTCCATCATATTTGATGGTGCAATAATATCAGCGCCCGCCTCAGCTTGAGAAATCGCTGTTTGTGCTAATAAATTTAAAGATGGGTCATTTAAAATTTGCTCATTTTCAACAACGCCACAGTGACCATGGTCTGTAAATTCACATAAACATGTATCAGCAATAACTAATAGCTCTGGGTGGCGTTCTTTAATCAGACGCGTTGCCTGTTGAACAATACCGTGATTGTTGTAAGCACCCGTTCCAACTGCATCCTTCTCAGCCGGAATCCCGAATAAAAGGACCGCGCGAATGCCTAAGTCGGCGATTTCATCCACTTCAGCACCTAAATTATCTAATGATAATTGGAACACACCCGGCATTGAGCTTACTTCATTTTTAATATTTTCACCTTCAATGATGAATAACGGGTAAATTAAATCTTCTTTGTGTAAGTAGGTTTCTTTTACTAATGCACGCATCGCGGACGTTTGACGTAGGCGACGATGACGTTGGAAATAAAGTTCTGTCATGATGATTCCTCCATGATAAGCTGCTCGATGACAGCTTGCATCGTATAGATTTTCGGTTGCACAATCGGTATAACACCGTATTTCTGTAATGCGGCTGTTGTAATATGACCAATCGATGCATATTTCGCCTGTTCCCACGCGGCATCAGGTACGATCTTTTGTGCGTACAACTCTACCGCCGAGGGACTTGCGAAAATGACGATTGGGTTTGGTTCATTTAGAACGCATGCTTTTAAATCCTCTACATATTGCTCACACGGCTTTGTTTCATATACCGTCCATTCATCAGCGCCTGTACCATCATGAATGGTGCTTTTCGCCAGCGAGCCACGTATAAATAACGCACGCTCATTTGCTTCAAGCTCAAATTCCTGTATAAACACATCTGCGCTATAAATCGTCGGCATAAAATCAATCGAAATTCCGTGTTGATTCAGTAAAGCGGCTGTCTTTTCACCGACAGCCGCAATTTTTATATGGTTTGGTAAAGTTCCTTCAGAGCGTTCGAGCTTATTCACAAAAAACTTCACTGCATTTTGACTTGTGAAAATCAGCCAAGCATACGTCTTAAGATTACGTAAGTAAGTTTGCTCTTCTTTTGTCACTTTTTCAACTGTTTCGATTAACGGATAGCAAAAAACTTTGCCACCATGCTGTGTGATTAGTTCTTTAACAGACATGACTACACGTGAACCCGTTAAAATAATCGATTTTGTAGCCAGTCTACTCAGCATCTAGCTCAGCCTTTACTTTTTGAATCAAATCAAAGGCACCCTGCTCTGTTAATTTTGCTGCAACTTGTTTCCCTAACGCGTCCGCATCTGTACCCGTTAGTGTTTCTTTGTAGCTCACAGATGCATCTGGTGCAGCCACTAAGCCTGTTAGTGTAATGGTTTCCCCATCAACCGTCGCATAGCCTGCGATTGGCACCTGACAACCGCCATCCATTGCTGCTAAGAACGAACGCTCTGCATGCGCCGTTTGCCACGTAGTAGCATCGGTTAATTTCGCTAACTCCGATAGTAACTCCGCATCATTCGCGCGACACTCAATTCCTAGTGAACCTTGTGCTACAGCTGGTAAGCAAATATCTGTATCTAAATATTCTGTTACGACATCGTCACTCCAACCAAGGCGCTTTAAGCCTGCTGCCGCTAAAATTATCGCATCATAATCTTCTGTTTCAAGCTTATTTAAACGTGTATCTACATTTCCACGAATCCACTTAATCTCAAGGTCAGGACGTACAGCAAGTAACTGAGCAGAACGGCGTAAAGAACTAGTGCCTACGACTGCACCTTGTGGCAATTCAGCAAATTTCACATTGCCTTTTGAAATAAACGCATCACGCGCATCTTCACGAGGTGGGATACAGCCAATCACTAAACCTTCTGGCAGTACAGCTGGCATATCCTTCATTGAATGCACAGCAAAGTCGATTTCTTTATCGAAAAGTGCTTGCTCGATTTCTTTTACGAATAAGCCTTTACCCCCAACTTTAGAAAGCTGCACGTCTAAAATACGGTCACCTTTTGTGACGATTTCTTTAATTTCAAATTCAAACGGTACACCCGCTGCTTTTAATTCATTAATAAACCAATTCGTTTGTGTTAATGCTAATTTACTTTTACGTGAACCTACAATAATTTTTCTCAAGTTACTCCGACCTTTCTGTTATACCTCAGCAAAATTGTGTATGAATTCGGCATGTGCAAATTCAGGACAATCCGCTGAAAGAAGTTATACCCATAGATGGAAATTCGATAGCTTGCTGCCGAGAAAGAAATTCACGACAACGAGTAAAAATAAATAAATATGTACGCGCGCATACGTCGTACCAAGTAATGTGCCTTTACGGTGTAATAAGAAAATGATTAAATACACAACCGACACAATAAATGAACCCATAATCTTCACATCAAAAATTGATACTTCTTCTATTGTTAAAAATGCCCACTCTAGCCCTAAAATTAAACTAATTAATAGTAGTGGTACCCCAACAATCGTTGAATAATTAATCCAGCTTAATGTTTGCTGTAAATTTGGTAACCTTGACCATAAATTATTCAATTTCTTTTGCTTCAACAAGCGGTACAAGATTAAATATAAGAGCGCAAAAATAAATGCGACAGAAAACGCAGCATACGATAAAATCGCAAAACTTATATGAATCATTAGCATTTCTGAAATGAGTGATTCCCCGACAATTTGTTGTGCCGATTGCGGTGAAAATAAATGAATCGTCACAAAAATAAAGCTCAATACATTGATAAAAAACACCGGCAAATCAACACGAACGATGCAATGTAAAACAATCGACAACATCGTGAGAAGCCACGCATATATAAAGACGCCTTCATACAGAGACAATATCGGGAAGCGTTTTGTTTCCAATATAAAGAGCATTAAAAATACCGTTTGTAAAACCCATACAATTGAAACAATCCAAAATGCCACGCGTCTACATTTCACATTTTTATATAAGTAATCAATAAAATATAGCACGATACTGAGCGCATAAAGAATAATCATGAGCTCATATAATCTTGCCATCACAACTTCGGTCATATTATGCACTATCCCCTATATAAAATTTGCTCTAATCATCATTTATTGATACGGCAAACATTAAGCAAACCTCGCGTTTATTCGCCTATAACACTAAATGAAAAAAGCGCTTTCGCTATCTATAAGTTTACCATATAGATACGAAAACGCTTATGTTTTATTTGAAGAAAGTCTGTCAATAAGGCCTAGTTTCTATTGGCGAAGCGACCAATCAATAAGATAAACGTGGCTCTAAATTTGCATTTTGAGGCTGTTCATCTTGCTGCGCTTTTTGTTGCATTTGATTTACTTCACGCTCAACATCTTCTTCGATTCCGAAGATTTGTTGGAACAATTGAAGTTGTGCCGCAGCATCATTCGAATTAGCTAATTCTTTCGCCTGTAAAATCGGATTTTTCAACAGCTGATTAATAATCGACTTCGTATGCTTATTTAAAATTTTACGTTCGCGTTCTGTTAACTCTGGCATTTTATTTTCAATACTTAGCATTGTTTCCTCTTGGATCGATGCCGCTTTTTTACGTAATGCGGAAATGACCGGAACAACACCTAATGTTTTAAACCATTCTTTAAATTCCACAATTTCATCTTGAATCATCGCCACAATGTCATTCGCAGCACGTTCACGCTCTGCTAAGTTGGCTTGTACAATTCCTTGCAGGTCATCGATATCATAAAGGAAAATATTTGGTACATCGCTAATTTTCGGATCTAAATCACGTGGGACCGCAATATCGACCATAAATAGCGGGTCACCTTTACGGAACTTTGCAACGTCCTTCATTAGCTCATAATCAATCACGTACTCTGTCGCACCTGTAGAACTAATTAAAATATCGGCTTCAAGTAACGTACATTGTAATTCTGTCATACCCTTTGCATCGCCATCAAACTTTGATGCTAAGTTTTGAGCTTTTTCAAATGTACGGTTAATTACCGTTACTTTTCCAACACCGTTCCCATGAAGATTTTGAATCGCGAGTTCACCCATTTTACCAGCACCTAAAATCGCGACATGCTTGTTTTTTAATGAACCGAAAATCTTTTTTGCTAATTCAACCGCTGCATATGAAACCGATACAGCGTTTTCCCCAATCGCCGTTTCACTATGAGCGCGCTTTGCAAACGTCACAGCTTGTTTAAATAAATGATTATAGACGGTGCCCGTTGTCCCTAACTCTTGTCCTTGTAAAAAGCTTTTTTTCACTTGACCTAAAATTTGCGTCTCACCTAACACCATCGAGTCAATTCCTGCTGTTACACGGAATAAATGATCTAATGATGCATCCTCTTCTCGAATGAATAAATGATCCTCAAATTGTTCCATCGGGATGTTAAACCAGTTTGCTAAAAACTGTTTAATATAATAACGACCTGTATGCAATTGATCCACGACCGCATAAATTTCTGTACGGTTACATGTAGAAATAATTACATTTTCTAATATGCTTTTTTGATTTTGTAGCGCTTCCATCGCATTCGGAATATCAGATTCGATAAATGATAATTTCTCACGGATTTCGACTGGCGCTGTTTTATAATTCAAGCCTACTACCAATGTATGCATGAATCCCCCACACCTCACACGTTCAAATTGACAAATTTTATTGTAACATAATTACAGCATGTTTCACTTCGATATTGTGAACATGCTATGAAATAAATATGACGACCTAAATTAGAATTATTCTAAAGTAAGTTTAACAAAGTTCCGTTAACAATTCAATGCGTTTGGCTTAGAAAAAGGTTCCGCCAACATAATTATTACTGGCGGAACCTCATTTTTTTTACATATTATGAATTTTCATTGCAATGACATTTCCGTCCGCGTTTAATGCTTGGAATTCAACCTCTGTAAATAGATCGAATTCTGGGAACTCATACAAGTTCGGTCGATGCATATAACGCGATGAACCACGTGCCGGTAAATCGTATTGCGTATTACCACTTGTTGTGTAGAAAATAACACGAACACCTTTTACTTCTGTACAGCTTGTATTCACATCTGCAATAATCGTCACTTTTTCTGTCTCAATTCGTACATCTGTATTATTAAACAGTGTATCCCCAACTAAGCAACTATTATTACTTACTGGTGTTTTACATAAAATCGAATTAATAATCGATTGTAACGCACCGTGTAAATTTTCGATTTCTAAAATATTTTGATACGTGCCTTTCGTTTCAGAGGCAATATCTTTTAACAACTTTTCATTGACTTGCTTATACGAGCCTACAGAAACGGTATGAATCACAATGCCGCGTTGCTTCGCTGTACGTAACACATCATCTAAACCACTCGTATTAGAATAACCATCTGTAATTAAGATAATCGCTTTGTTCGTATATTCGTTCGTTGTAAAGTTATTTAGCGCAGTTTTTAACGATGTTACAATGTTTGTTCCGCCCCCACGTTTTTGATTTAACAAGCTATCCATTTGAGCAATTTCTTCTGCCTTATCCGTCACCTCATGGATTGCTTTTGTGTTAAATCGATATACATGTGTTGGGTCTGCTTGTAATTGTGCGGCTGTTTGCTTCACCTTATCTTTTGTAAAGTTTACTGGATCACGACCATTCATCGAACCTGAATGGTCAACTACAAACATAACCTCTGATTCTACTGAACATAAATTGTTCTCAAAACGTTGATTCGCAAAAATCTTTTTCGTAATTGTTTGCCCTTTTAATGATCCAATTACTTTATCGTAACGAGCATCTAGATCCACTAAACGAACCTTTACATCCGATTTACCATAAACAATATCATCAAAGTAAACAACTGCTGAGCCTGGGCTACCTGTTCCTTTATTGTAGTCCTTTGTATTCGTATTAAATGATACGACACGAGTTTTACCGTTATATGTTACTTCTACTGTACCGCGGTAATCAGTAATAATATAACCACTTGGCGCTACTAGATTGACAATAATCTTTGTATAACGGTCCATACCTTCTGGACGCTCTTGCAATTCTTTCCCTTTTAGTAATACTTCAATTTTTGAAATGGCCCCTTGTAATTTACCAATTAATTCAGGACGCTCTTTTTGTAAAATGTTTTTATCCATTAAACTTAATCGATCATACATTGCTTGAATGACTCTAATTGTATCTTCATGTGCTAATGTAATGCCATCTGAATTCGGGACAAACTCATTATTATCTAATAGATAAATAATAACTGCATGAATCATAGAATCATATTTTGCTGTATATTCATCACTAATGACGCCTTGTAAATCGTAAGAAGCACGCCCCTCACTATTGATTGTATAGGTCACCTTTGCTGAACCTAAGCCCCCCCATGATGAATCATTTTCAGGGCCCTCAATCATGTAAGTTAAAATTTGTTCGAATAATTGTACAGAAATGATTTGTCCGTGTAATTTCAACTCAGCATTGCCGTATTGAATTTCATCAGAAGTGACGTCACCTTGAGTTAACGTCCCTTGTTGATTTGTATACATTTCCCATTTTGTACCTGTCATTAATTTCTCATCGACATCGAAACTTTCTATATCAATTGTACCATTTGGCGTAAATGGAACTGTTACTGTATTTACCAGACCACTAGGTAATGCGGGTAATGGCTTAATACCCGGGTCAACGTTACCACTGTTCCATTCGGTTTGCTCTGGATCATATACTTCATACGTCACACGTAGCTCTGCTTTTGGTATGTAACGAACAGAGGCTTCAATCACTTGATTTTTATAGGTGTGATATTTTTCCGTCGGGTTCACCATTTCAAAGCGAATCGTATCTACTAACGATTTAGATGATGCTGGTGCTGTGACAAATACATTTAAGTGCGGACCATCCGTATACACAGTTGTTGCTTCTTTACCTGTACTTGTATTTGTATCCGAAACTTTTGCACCTGCCACCGATGTCACTTTAAACGCTAATGACTCCTCATACGAAATATCATTCCCATAGCTATCTCGTAAATCAATCGAAATGAGTGTTGAATCGACTCCATTGGCAATCAACTCTTCATTTGCTACAGAAATACTTTTTACAGCTTTATAGATATCTGGTCGTGTTTGTTTATCATTTGTACTTTGCCCAGGTGTTGTTGGAATATTTACTGTGCTATTTTTAGATGTAACAAAATTTGTTGGTAACGTAATTTTGTTATTGTCTTTTCCTGCAGCAGTAGTTGCTAAGCCTTCAATTTCAAGCTTACCTTGGTTATGAATACGATACATAAAAATCGCAAAGTCTCCACGTTTTAATGTATTATTCGGCACATAATCTTCATATGTTTTCTTGCCCGTTGTCCCAACTGTAATATCATTCATGTACAAATAACGTACAGCTTGAATTTCCGATAAGTCTAAACCGCTTGCTGCTGCATAAATACGTGCAAACTGACCACGTGATAATGTAGCTGAACGTTTACTTTTGTTTGTTACACCGTACAGTGGGATATTTAAATTGCCGTAGTAATTATAGTAAAAATCATTTTGGTTTGTATCCATTGTTGAAAGATCAAATTGGAAGTTTTGATCTAGTTTAGAAAATGCCTTTATTAATTCTAATTCCGAAACAGCATCACTTGGTTGAAATTTATTACCTGGCTTAATTTCTAAATAGTTGTTATCGATAACCCATTTGATTGCAGTATATTTCGCATTTGTTGTCGGAATATCCGCAATTTTTGTATTAGCCGCTTCAACTGGTGAAGCACTAAATGGCAACATTAACGAAAGAATGAGAACGCTTGATAAAACAAGCGCCATATAACGCTTTAGTTTTTTCATAAAAGTACCTCCCTAGTTGAAGAACAGAATATTGTCACGATAGTTTTCTTTTAAGTCTGCTTCTAAATAGCGTAAGAAGCGTTCAATAATTGCAGCTGATTCTGCACGTGTTAACTTCCCTCTTGGATCGAATGTGTTATTGTCTTTTCCTTCTAAGAGACCGATTTCTGTTGCAACATACACTGAATCACGTGCGTAGTCTGAAATTTTCTTGTCATCCTTATAATGGGTAGCAAAATTTGGATCTGGTGCTTTTTGTTCAAGACCCAATGCACGCACCATAATTGTTGCAGCTTGCTCACGTGTTAAAAAGCTATCTGGTTCAAACGTTTCAAGGGTAATTCCTTTAATAACGCCTTTATTCACAGCTGCTACCAGATAATTGTGATCTTTGACTGTACGTTTTACATCTTTAAAAATCGTCTTTGTTGGTGTTTTTTTCTTCGTATTCTCTAATACACGAATGTCAATTGCTTTACCAATTGCAATTGCAAAATCATAGCGCTCAGCTGGCGTATTCGGAGAGAAGAAATTCGATTCGTCATCTAAAATACCTAAAGAATATAACTTTTCAATTTCCTCACGTGCCCAACTTGATGAAAGGTCACGGAATTTCGGGATTTTTAGCATTTCGATTAATGGCATATACGCAATATCAATCGCTACTTTCCCACTAGCATTCGGTAAATCAAATTCATACTCTGACAATGTATCGGCTGAGCTAATTGTTTTATAGTTCCCATCAAAACTCGATAAACTCGCTTCGCTTTCGTTGTACTCTAATGTGCGTGATTTAGCCGTAGAAACTTTATTTTTAACAATGCCTACCGTTCCATTAGCAAAATGAATTTCGATTTCGTTTGTTTGGGTTTCCGTAGCACCCCAGAAGTTTTCATAACCTTCGTCACGACTATCAATATGCACGGTAATTGTTTGCGTTGTCGATGATTTCCCTCTACCGCCTTCAGCTGATACAACTGAATACGTTTTTCGTGCAATCGCATTGCCTGCATAATAGTCAGAAGCTGGACGTTTGTCTGTAACAGTACTATCTGAAAGCTGATAATCTAACAGCGTAAACGTCTGTGAACCAATCGTTACTTTTTCTGTGAATTTTGTAACTGTTCCCGTTGCTGTGCTTTGCCCAATTTGTTCATAATTTGTTACATCATATGTATAGGCAAAATTTCGCGATAATTTTTCACCATTAGGACCTGTCAGCGTTAATTTATAGGTTTCTGTAAGCTTGCCTTTACTTTCCTTCGTGGTTACAGTAACTGCCTTATTCGTTCCAGTGAATTTAACCGGTTGGCCTGTCAAGAAAAAGTATTCTTCATATTCATACTCATTTTTTATGCCACCTGAAAAATCAATCGATTGAGCTGAACCTTTAAGTGGTACTGCTAGTAACAGCATCAACACAAACGAACTGCTTAACAGAAACAAAAGCTTAAACTTCTTGTTCACGCATACTTCCCTCATTTCATATAAATACATAGATTATTGCTACTCATGAAATAATGATTGGCATGAAGGGTGTATACCTTCATGCCAGATACTTTATTCATTTACCATTAATACATATACGTTTGATGTTGAACTAGCTATTGCAGTAATATGATCTGTTGCTTTCACGTCATTAATAGTGATAACTTTACCGTTTTTCACAATCATCGCTTTCGATACATCAATCGATAACGCACCATAGCGTGAGCTCCAGCTACCATCTCTATTCCATTGGCTACTATCTTTTATCGATATTTTTTGTGTACTATAGTTCACCGAGTCAACGCGTCCTGTTAACGTTAATGTTGCAAGTTTTTCACCAGGAACAAAGTGAATCCCTTGAATATGACCATCATTTACATAAAAATACCCGTAATACGGATTTGGTGAGTTTGAATAGCTATCATATAAATCTAAATCAAGCTCAGGAATTACTTTGAATTTTGAAGAACGGTCGATTTCTGAAGCAATAGTTGAATTACTAAATGCAAACGGTGTAATTGTGCTATTCGAATTCCAGAAATGATTATTAAAGTGTTCTAAATTTGATAATTCCACCTGATAAGCACCTACATCAGCTACATCAATACGACCAAAGTATAGGTCATATTTTGATAAGTTTGGAGCAATAAATGCATCATTTGAAATGTTTACAACATGAGCATACTCACTTTTCGTTGCACCATCCGTTAATACAAATGCCGTAGTAGCAATTGGCGATTGATTTGAACCTAATGAAATTAACCCCTCCGGCTCTACTAGACGCCCATTACGAATTAAAATCGAACCTTTATGATATTGAATTTTTAATGTATTACGTAATGTCAACGTGTTGACATTTAACGATACACGATCAATAGGTTGATAGTACGTTCGTTCATTTTTAGCTAAGACAATCATTTTATCTACGACTTCTTTGCTAAATTGTTTTTTCGTTACAAAATAAATTTCACTATTTTTATAGTTCTTTAACTGTGCCTTTGAAATTTTTTTATTGCCTACATAAATCGAAGTCTTATTTGTAAATGTATATGTCTTTTGCGCTGTTGTCGTATCTGTGCCAAAGCGCCAATTCAATAATGGGTGTATATTTTTAACAACCATTGAATTTTTCGTAGTGTTAACTGAATTCACGTTTGCCTTATATAATTCTTCAACTAATGCCGCTGAACTAATAATATAAATTTCGGCTATACGAGACGTTTTTGCCGTTGCAAACTTTAAGCGCACACGGTCACCAACATAAATTGCACTCACATCAACAGATCCGTTATTTTTGAACACTTCTGTACTACTTGAAATCGAATAATTCTTTGCAGAAGAGCCATCCACCTTCACTTGAAGTTGTAAGCCGTTCGGATCTACCGATGTAACCGTACCTGTTAATTGCTTTGTATTTGCAACAATTGAGCCATCCTCAACATTTGTTAAAGCTCGCATTTCTTTGATTTTATTAAGTTTTGTCGTTATTGTAACGGTCATCCCGTTTTTAAAGCCTTCAATCGTTGTTAACGTATTATTAATGTAAAACTGGTTTGTATTGGCTACTTGGAATGTACCTAATGTACCACTATTATTTTTCAATGTGATCGATTTTAGCGTACGTGTCACCGTACCATCTTTTGCTTCAGTTTCTGTATATTGTGCGCTTACAAAAGTATATGTAGTTGCTGCCTCAGCTGTCTTTCCCATTGGAAAAATTGCTAAAACAACCATAATTGCCAATAACGCTATTGCCCATTTCTTTAGCAACTTACTTTCCCCCTCTTATATTAATTCCCTGTAATAATTATATCAAAATGGATTGTAAAATAGTTCATTGAATACCATCCGTGGATTTGATTGTATATTTATATTGACACATCAATCGTGTGACCTAATGTTGGGTGTGGAGCATCTAAAATTTCAAGTAACTGTTCTGTAGATTGCTCTTGAAATTCCAACGTTTGTTTTGTAACAGCCAATGAAACGTTTTGCATTAATTCTGCCTGTTTCATCGACATTGCTAATGCTGCAATATCCATCTCTAGCACCTCCCTACACCTTTTATCGACAAATACGCATAAATATCAAGTATTTAATATAGATTTGAGAAGTCAATTGCTCATTTTTGCATATAAAAAAAGCAATCCCACCAAAAAAGTGAGATTGCTTTTTTCCACTTAAAAACGTCCTTCGATTTCAGCCCAAGCTTCTTCAAAACCAAGACCTTTTTCTGAAGAGAAGATTAATAACGGATCTTCTCGTTCCATTTGTAATACTTCGCGGACAATCTTTTTGTGTTTATCCCATTTACCTTTCGGGATTTTGTCTGCCTTTGTCGCAACAACGATTACTGGAATGTTGTAATGCTTTAAGAAATCATACATCATTTGGTCATCATTTGTTGGATTGTGGCGGATATCGATGATTAGCACAACTGCACGTAACTGCTCGCGGCCCATGAAGTACTTTTCAATCATTTTCCCCCATGCTGCGCGTTCAGATTTTGACACTTTCGCGTAACCATAGCCTGGTACGTCAACGAAATACAGCTGCTCTTCAATACGATAAAAGTTTAACTGTTGCGTTTTACCGGGCTTTGACGAAATACGTGCCATTGCTTTACGGCCAATCATACGATTAATGAACGAAGATTTGCCGACATTCGAACGCCCCGCTAACGCAAACTCAGGTAAACCGTCTTCTGGGAATTGTTCTTCTCGGACAAAACTTCCGATCATTTCTACGTTATGGACTTTCATTACTTCCTAAAACCTCCATCTAGTGCAATCGCTAATACTTCTTCAGCTTGCGACACTAGTTTAAATGTGAGCTGCTCACGAACTGTTTCTGGAATATCATCAATATCACGTTCATTGTCTTGCGGAATAATAATCGTTGTTAAGCCAGCGCGGTGAGCACTTAACGATTTTTCCTTTAAACCACCGATAGGTAAGACACGACCACGAAGCGTCACTTCACCTGTCATACCGACTTCGCGTTTAATCGCTTTGCCTGTAATCGCTGAAACGATTGCCGTTGTCATTGTAATACCTGCAGAAGGGCCATCCTTTGGTACAGCACCTTCTGGAACGTGAATATGAATGTCATGCTGCTCGAAATAATCGGCATCTAGTCCTAAATTGTTTGTTAACGTACGGACAAATGATAACGCGATTTGAGCAGATTCCTTCATCACATCGCCAAGCTTCCCTGTTAATACTAACTTTCCTTTACCAGGCGTTAACGAAACCTCAATTTGAAGTGTATCGCCACCAACCGTTGTGTACGCAAGACCTGTTGCGACCCCAACTTGGTTTTCCGTTTCGGCTTGACCGTAACGGAAGCGGTGTTTACCTAGCATATCAACTAAAATTTTTGATGAAACCGTTACTTTTTTCTTTTCATTAGAAACGATTTTCTTCGCCGCTTTACGACAAACTGTTGCAACTTGGCGCTCTAGGCCACGCACACCAGCTTCACGCGTATAATAACGAATTAAATCTGTAATTGCTTCATCTTTAATTAGTAATTGTGCTCTCTTTAAACCATGTTCCGTCATTTGCTTAGGAATTAAATGGTTTTTTGTAATTTCCACTTTCTCATACTCGGTATAGCCTGCGATATTAATCACTTCCATACGGTCAAGCAGAGGTGCTGGAATTGTACTTAAATCATTCGCTGTTGCAATGAATAATACGTCTTGTAAATTGTACGGCTCTTCGATGTAGTGATCGCTGAACGTATTGTTTTGCTCAGGATCTAACACTTCAAGCATTGCTGCTGATGGGTCGCCACGGAAGTCATTCGACATTTTATCGATTTCATCCAGTAAGAATACAGGATTTGTCGTCCCTGCTTTTTTCATTCCTTGAATAATACGACCCGGCATTGCACCAACATACGTACGGCGGTGACCACGGATTTCTGATTCATCACGCACACCACCAAGTGATACACGCACAAATTTACGGTCTAAGCTTTCGGCGATTGAACGCGCTAAGCTTGTTTTACCAACACCTGGAGGTCCTGCTAAACAAAGAATCGGTCCGCGTAAGTTATTCATTAATTGACGCACAGATAAATATTCTAACACTCGCTCTTTGACTTTTTCTAAGCCATCATGATCGCGGTTTAAAATCTCCTCTGCATACTCAATATCAATGCGGTCCTCTGTTTTTTCACTCCAAGGAATTGACACTAACCATTCTAGGTAGTTACGAATAACACCACTCTCAGCACTTGCTGCTGGCAGTTTTTCGTAACGATCCAGCTCTTTAAACGCAACCTTTTGTGTCGATTCCGGCATGCCTGCAGCTTCGATTTTTTTACGAAGCTCCGCAATTTCGCCCGTTTTACCGTCGCGATCGCCAAGCTCTGTTTGAATGGCTTTCATTTGCTCACGTAAATAGTATTCCTTTTGCGTGCGCTCCATCGCTTGTTTTACTTTTGAGCTGATTTTCTTTTCTAAGTTCAGAATTTCTTGCTCATCATGCAAGCGAATCATTAAATGATCTAAACGTTTTTTAATGTTTGTAATCGCTAATACTTCTTGTTTTTCACCGATTTTAAATGGTAAATGAGAAGTGATGACATCCGCTAAACGACCTGGTTGCTCAATGTCTAAAACTGATTCAATTGTTTCTGTCGTAATTTTGTTCGACGATTTTGCATATTTTTCGAAGTAGGTTAATACCGTACGCATTAATGCTTCTGTTTCAGAATCTTTATACGTTTCGTCCTCAAAAATCTCTAGGTCAGCAATTGTAAATTTATCTGATTCTTCATAGCTCAGCATTTTTGCTCGGTGTAAGCCCTCTACTAAAATGCGTAGTGTACCGTTTGGTAATTTTAGCATTTGCTTCACTTTTGCTAATGTACCCATTTCAAACAAGTCTGATTTTACCGGAGCTTCAACACGTAAATCTTTTTGTGTAACTAAAAAGATTGTGCTATCTCCTAACATTGCATGTTCTAGTGCAGCGATTGAACGCTCACGTCCCACATCAATATGTAAAACCATTGTGGGGTATACTAAAAGTCCTCTTAAAGGTAAAACTGGCATATTCGTTAATTTTTTCGTCACGCGGGTATTCACCTCCATCCGAATCTTTAAAAAAAACCCGCATTTGTAGTATGTGTCAGCTATTGATAAAATTTTCATCGCCAATATGTATTTTCTATTTGTAAGAAAAAGCTGACTTTGGACTTGTTTATGAAGTCTAAGTCAGCTACATCATTGGAAAACTTCAGCGATTATGCTGTTGTTTTTTCATTATCATCTTTTGTATAAACTGTACCGTCTTCTAATAATAGTTTTGGTTCAGCCTTGTCGCGAATTGTTTCTGCTGTGATGACACATTTTTTAATGTCTTCACGAGATGGTAATTCGAACATCACATCTAACATTGTCGCTTCGATGATTGAACGTAAGCCACGTGCACCTGTTTTACGCTCAATTGCTAATTTTGCAATTTCAACTAACGCATCAGGTTCGAACTCTAGTTCTACTTCATCAAGCTCTAACATTTTTTGATATTGTTTTGCTAATGCATTTTTCGGCTCTGTTAAGATTTGAACTAATGCATCAACATTTAATTGCTCTAATGTCGCTAAAACTGGTAAACGACCAATAAACTCTGGAATTAAACCGAATTTTAATAAGTCTTCAGGAATTAACTGAGCCATTAATGAACCGTCTTCCTCGTTCTCTTTGTTCGGGTTTGAGCCGAAGCCGATTACTTTTTCGCCTTGACGACGTTTAATAATAGATTCGATACCGTCAAATGCACCACCTACGATAAATAGGATGCTAGATGTATCAATTTGTAAAAATTCTTGGTGTGGATGCTTACGTCCGCCTTGTGGAGGAACGCTTGCTACTGTACCTTCTAGAATTTTAAGTAATGCTTGTTGTACACCTTCACCTGAAACATCGCGTGTAATCGATGGGTTTTCAGATTTACGTGCTACTTTATCGATTTCATCGATGTAAATAATCCCTTTTTCAGCGCGCTCGATATCATAATCGGCAGCTTGGATTAATTTTAATAAGATGTTTTCTACATCCTCACCAACGTAACCAGCTTCAGTTAAGCTTGTTGCATCTGCAATAGCAAATGGCACATTCAGAATACGTGCTAACGTTTGAGCAAGTAATGTTTTACCACTACCAGTAGGTCCTATTAATACGATGTTCGATTTTGCTAATTCTACGTCATCAATTTTTGAATTTGAATTAATGCGCTTGTAGTGATTATATACAGCAACCGCTAATGCTTTTTTTGCACGTTCTTGCCCGATTACGTATTCACCTAAAATATTTAAAATTTCTTTAGGCTTCGGAATATCTTGGAATTCAATTTCTTCTTCGATACCAAGTTCCTCTACTACGATCTCTGAACATAATTCGATACATTCATCACAAATATAAACACCTGGTCCTGCAACCAGCTTTCGAACTTGTTCTTGTGGCTTACCACAAAAAGAGCATTTTAAATTGCCTTTTTCATCATTAAATTTAAACAATTCGGTTCACCCCTATTCAAGCAACAATCTTACAAGATTCTATTCGTTTTATCAAATAAATTGACTGCACCTTGTTGCCTCGTTGTTATCAGTTATTATAGTTCAATATTGGAAAAATGCTAGATAAATAGAATAATTTTGCACTTTCATTATATTTACCATAATAAAAGAATAAAAATCACATGTATGTATTATTGCACATTTTTCTAGTATGTATAAACTTTAAACGCTTATGTGATAAAACAAGGTACGGAAAAAACCGTACCTTGTCATTCATTTCATCTGATTTAGTTCGATTCGCATTAGTAGATAGACGGTAGCCCAAATATGAACGCGATTAAACCGCTATTTATTCATTTCCATGGTAAATAAATAGTTTAATGAAATGGATTCATATTAAAATTAGTTAATTTTAGCGTTTTCTACTAATAACTCAACTGTTTTTTGAGTGCGGATATCATTCGCAAGGATTGATGTACCACCTAAAGCAGTTAAGATTTGGTCTTTGTTCATACCAAATTGAGTAGCCATTTTTTCGATTTCTGCATTGATTTCTTCTTCAGTAACTTCGATGCTTTCAGCTTGACCGATTGCTTCTAATACTAAAGATACTTTTACGCGGTTAGCAGCTTCTTCAGCCATTTGTGTACGTAATGCAGCTTCGTCTTGACCTGAGAATTGGTAGTAAAGGTCTAGATTCATACCTTGAGTTTGTAAACGTTGACCAAATTCTTGGATCATACGGTCAACTTCTGTGTTGATCATACCTTGTGGAATTTCAACTTCTGCATTTTCAGCAGCTTTTTCAACTAACTCATCGCGCAATGTTGCTTCTGCGTCAGCTTCTTTGTTAGCTTTTGTAGTTTCTGTTAATTTAGCTTTTAAAGCTTCAACCGTTTCAACTTCTGGGTCGATTTCTTTTGCGAACTCATCTGTTAATTCTGGTAAAACTTTCGTTTTAACTTCTTTAACTGTTACTACGAATTTCGCTTCTTTACCTGCTAATTCAGCAGCGTGGTATTCTTCTGGGAAAGTAACTGTTACGTCTTTAGTTTCGCCAGATTTAGTACCTACTAATTGCTCTTCGAAGCCTGGGATGAATGAACCAGAACCGATTTCAAGTGGGTAATCTTCACCTTTACCACCTTCGAATGCTTCTTCACCTACGAAACCTTCGAAATCGATTACAGCTGTATCGCCTTCAACGATCGCTTCATCTTCTTTAATTTCTAATTCTGCTTTTTTAGCTAATTGAGCGTCAATCATAGATTGGATCTCTTCATCAGTTACTTCAGCAGATTGTTTAGTTACTTCTAAACCTTTGTAATCGCCTAATTTTGGTTCTGGTTTCACTGTTACTGTTGCAGTGTAAGTGAAGTCAGTACCTTTAGCGAAGTTTTCAGTACCAGAAACTTCTGGGTAGTCAACTGGCTCGATACCAGCTTCGTCTAATGCTGTTGGGTAAGAACCGTTAATAACGATTTCTAAAGCATCTTGGTATAATGCTTCTACGCCATACATTTTTTCAAATACTGGACGAGGCATTTTCCCTTTACGGAAACCTGGTACGTTGATTTGTTTAACTACTTTTTTGAAAGCTTGGTCTAAAGCATTATCCACTTCTGTAGCTGGTACAGTAACTGTTAATAAGCCTTGATTACCTTCTTGTTTTTCCCATTTTACTGACATGTATATTACCTCCAAAGTTAACATTCGTTTGATTTACAAACTGTCATATATATTGTTTGACAACCATTTTAGTATAACATAGATGCACAATGTTTCAACTTTTTTCACTACCGTTGTAAATCCGACATATATTCTAATTTTTGTAAAAAATCAACAAATTCATGATTCGTCTCTGTTAATTCACCAAACATCATTTTCACAAATTCAACATAGCCTACCGCTACATCCTCATTATTATAACCAATCCATTCGAATGGGTACAGTACAATTGCATGTTTTGCTAGTAAATGCCCTAAAACTTCTAGCATTGATGGATGTCGTTCTAACATTTCCGTAATTTTTGCTGTAACAGCTTGAAATTGAGGGAGCTTTGTTGGGAGCTCAAGCTGTGAAGGGTTTACGGTAGCCATCTTTTCAAACTTCGTAATCGCAATGTCTACATTTACTTGCTGCTCTACTAATAAAATAAGAAGTAAGCTTTGAATGAATGGATGCACCGATTCTGTTTCAATAATGGTTTTAATTTCTTCTACTAATGGGCGGATATTTTTTTCTGTCATTTCGTGAATTTGTAATAATTGTTGCTGCACAGGCAAGCCTAAGAATTGCGTTGCTTCAAACACTTCATCATCTTCGATCTCAGCTTGCTCATAATATGCGTCTTGATTTTGTGCAATTTCTTCGTTTAAATTTTTTAACCGTTGAAACTTTTCAATTTCTTCTGGTGGAATAACCTCTTCCTCTAATAGAGACTGAATGATTTTTTCTACTTGTTTAAATTGGCGTAGTTGCATGCAAATGGTTAAATACAGTTCCATTACTTCAAAATACATACTAGGGCCCTTCGCAAGTATATCTTCACAAATCTCTTTTGCACGATCATAATTTTTCGCCTCATATAGCGAGTAGGCAAACACACTTAACGATAATTCGTCCCCCTCGTCTAACGTGAGTGCCTGTTCAAATAAGTCATTTGCCTCCTCAAAGCGATTTTCCTCTGCGAAAGCTTTCGCTTCATTAAACAGACGTTCAACCATACCAGGAAATAAAATGACCTTACGTTGTTCTTTTTTATTTTTCATCTCTATCAGCTCCATTAATGGCTTACATCCTTTAGTTCGCATAATACTATTTTACGCTAATATTTTTTTAAAATGCCATAAAAGTTCATAATTTTAACACTTGAAATAATTTACATCGTTTGAAAATTGTATATACTAAGAACCAAGTTAGATATTTTTTCCATCTTTTTTCGTGTTTACTAATTCATTATTCCCGTTCGATTCCATTAATAATCTAATTCATTTTAAAGGAGTGTTACTTTATGGTTGTACTTTCTCAAAACGTCTTATTAGATTTTAAGCCACGATTTGAAAAATCAGTAGAAAATTTACCGATTTCTGTTGTTAGCCGTAGTACAGCGATCGTCAACGATGCTGAGTATCCAGTGAAATTCGACTTCATTACTGAAACATTTGTCGATTACAAAAAGCAAGTAGTGACCACAAATATTATTCAAATTGATGGGACAATTCCAGGTACCATTAAAATCGGTGCGTTAATGGTTGTCCCACAACATATCAACATTACATGTGAATATGAAATTTTATCCATTACGAACAATGAATTAAAAGCGTTAGTACAGGATGAAAACCCCATGCTATTATATAGTAACTGGCTACTTGAAGCGATTGAAAATGAAACACTTGTGCTTGAAGTAAAAACAGATACTGGACAATATGTTGATTGGCCCGTTGGTATTAAAAATGCTTACTTCTTATAACCCCCTTTGCGATGCTAATTCGTTAGTATCGCTTTTTCTATTTTAAAATAATCTTCTAAAGGCAGGAATCACTATCATTTTGTTTTCTTTGTTGTCTATTGTATACTAATCGCTATGCACATTTTAGTAGATAGCTATGTTAGAAAGAAGGAAAACTTTACATGAAATATGGATTTATTGGGCTTGGAAATATGGCAAGTGCCATCATTCACGGGATGATTACGAGTGATCAATTTGCCCCTACAGATGTATACGGAATTAACCGTTCTTCGGAAAAGACAACAAAATTAGTAAATAAATATGCAATTCAAGCGGCTTCTTCAATCGAACAATTAATGCAGGAAGTTGACGTTATTATTATAGCAGTCAAACCTCAAATGTTTGAAGATGTCATACCTACGATTCAGCAGCACCTAACAGACAATCATGTAATTATTTCAATCGCAGCCGGTAAATCACTTGAGTATTTACATGATCAACTCGGTCAAAGCACACCAATTTTCCGTGTGATGCCGAATATTAATGCAACAATTGGTGCTTCAACAAGCTGCTTCTCTACCCTTTCGGCAACTGATTCACAAAAAGCACTTGTAGAGCAATTATTTTCAACAGTTGGAACGATTGTCGAACTACCTGAAAAACTATTCTCTATTTTTACGACGATTGGCTGTGCTTCGCCTGCATTTACTTATCTTTATATCGATTCTTTAGCACGTGCAGCAGTTCGCGAAGGAATGCCAAAAGATATGGCATTAGAAATTGCAGCAAGCTCTGTACTTGGAAGTGCCAAAATGGTGCTCGAATCCGATTCACATCCATGGGCGTTAATCGATCAGGTGTGCTCACCAGGCGGCACGACAATTCAAGGTGTCACATCACTTCAAGTCAACCATTTCGAAAGCACAATTTACGATGCAGTCGATGCTGTCACAAATAAAGATGCATTGCTTCAAAAACAAACAGCAAAATAATCGTTCACCTAGTGGTTCCACATCACTAGGTTTTTTTGACTTGTTTTTTTCATATATCATTACTATCAAATTCACAACACTTAAAGACAATGGGAAATAGTGAAATTTTTTCACAATTGATACATTCCTGAAAAAAATTAAAAAACACAATTGCTAACTTTCATACTATTTTATATAATCAATCTTGTTTCAGTGAAACAACAATAAAAAATGATTGGGAGCGTGACAAGAAATTGGGTAAAGCATTGATTATTGGAGCTGGCGGTGTCGCTAGCGTAGTGGTACATAAATGTGTACAAAACGCGGAAAGTTTCGAGGAGATTATGATCGCAAGCCGAACAAAATCTAAGTGCGATGCTTTGAAGGAAAAATTAGACGGTGGGAAAACGATTATTCACACAGCACAGGTGGATGCGGATAACACAGAAGAGCTAATTGACTTAATCAATGGATTTAAACCAGATGTGGTGATCAACGTAGCTTTACCATATCAAGACTTAACAATTATGGATGCATGTTTAGCAACTAAGACGCATTATATCGATACGGCGAACTATGAACCGTTAGAGACTGCGAAATTTGAATATAAATGGCAATGGGAATATAAAGAGCGCTTTGAAGAAGCTGGTATTACTGCGCTTCTAGGTTCTGGTTTCGATCCAGGTGTAACAGGCGTATTCACTGCGCATGCACAAAAGCATCACTTCGATGAAATTCATTATATCGATATCGTGGATGCAAACGGTGGCGACCACGGCCTTCCATTCGCAACAAACTTCAACCCGGAAATCAACATTCGCGAAATTACTGCGAACGGCCGTTTCTGGAAAGAAGGCGAATGGGTTGAAACAAAGCCTTTAGAGCACAAAATGGTCTACAACTTACCTGAAATTGGCGAAAAAGATTGCTACCTTCTCTACCATGAAGAATTAGAATCTTTAGCGAAAAATATTAAAGGATTAAAACAAATCCGCTTTTGGATGACATTTGGCGAGAAATATTTAACACATTTAAATGTTCTTGAAAACGTGGGCATGACGTCAATCGAGCCAATCGAATTCCAAGGCCAAATGATTCAACCAATCCAGTTCTTAAAAGCCGTTTTACCAGACCCAGCAACGTTAGGACCTCTTACAAAAGGGAAAACAAACATCGGCTGTATCGTACGCGGCTTAAAAGATGGCAAAGAAAAAACATATTACGTATACAACGTATGTGACCACCAAGAGTGCTACCGTGAAGTAGGCTCTCAAGCAATTTCTTACACAACAGGTGTACCAGCGATGATCGGGGCAATGCTTGTGATGAACGGCGAATGGCAAAAACCAGGCGTTTGGAACGTAGAAGACTTCAATCCAGACCCATTCATGGATGCGTTAAATAAATGGGGCTTACCATGGCAAGAAACTGAAAATCCTGAATTAGTAGACTTAGACTTTACGAGCCAAAACGTTGAGGTTAAAGCGTAATGGCGAGCGTGAAGGAGGATCATAAGCCTTTAATGACAGCTGCTCTTGAAAAAGAAACAGGCATTGACTGGCATACAGCACCCTCACCGGCCTTCGTTGTTGACGAACGCCTACTCGAGCGTAACTTAACACTCTTAAAATCAGTTCAAGATCGTACAGGTTGCGAAATTTTACTTGCGCTTAAAGGATTTTCAATGTGGTCTACATTCCCAATGGCTCGCAACTACTTAGCCGGGATTACATCGTCTTCTTTATTTGAAGCGCGCTTAGGCTTTGAGGAGTTCGGCAAGGAAGTACACGCCTATGCACCTGCATACGCGGAACACGAAATTGACGAATACTTAACGTATGTCGATCACATCGTCTTTAACTCATTTGACCAATTAAATAAGTACAAAGACAAAGTGCTAAATCACGAGAAAAACATTTCGATTGGTTTACGCGTGAACCCTGGTTATTCTGAGGTGGAAACACCACTTTATGACCCATGCTACATTAACTCACGCTTAGGCATTCCAGTGGAGTCATTCCGCCCGGATGAACTAGATGGTGTCGAAGGGATTCACTTCCATGCGATGTGTGAGCAAGGTGCTGATGTATTAGAACGTATTTTAGTTCATTTTGAAGAAAAATACGGCCAGTACTTACACCAAATGAAATGGGTGAACTTCGGTGGTGGCCATCATATTACAAAGCCTGGCTATGATGTCGAGCTACTTGTAAAACTTATTAATCGTATTCAAGAAACGTATGATGTGAAGGTCATTTTAGAGCCAGGTGAAGCAATTGCTTTAAATACGGGCTACTTAGTGGCTACTGTTCTTGATATCGTACACAACGGTATGGAGCTTGCGATTGTTGATTCTTCGGCAACATGCCATATGCCAGACACGTTAGAAATGCCGTACCGCGCGCATATTATCGGCTCAGGTGAAGCAAATGAAAAAGCCTACACATACCGTTTAGGTGGCATGACATGCTTAGCCGGTGACATTATCGGCGACTATTCGTTTGATGAACCATTAAAAGCGGGTGATAAGCTCGTGTTTACCGATATGGCGCACTACACAATGGTAAAAACGCATATGTTTAACGGTGTGAACTTACCAAGTATTTGTTCTTATAATGAAGAAGAAGGTATGAAAGTTATTCGTACGTTCCACTACGAGGATTATAAAGGGCGCTTGTCTTGAGAAAAGTGCTAAAGAAAAAGCAGAAACGCGTAATCATGCGTTTCTGCTTTTTTTAATTTAGCGGGGTATAAATAGGACGCCCAAACGATGGCTGCCAAATCCCTTGTTCATTTTTCGCCATTCCCGCCTTAGATGGAAGCCCATTTTCCCCTGTAAAGACGATCCAGCCTTTCGTGTCAGACTCTTGCTCAAACGTTGCATTCTCTATTCCATTAAAGTATCTTGCAATTGATAGACGATTCAGTTCAGGTGTAAACATCTGCTTCCGTACTGCTTTTGTTTTTTCATAGTATGCTTTCACTTCAAGTGTCTCTTTATTTTCTACAGTTGTATAAAGTGCTTCATACGTTTTAAAGTCTTGCTCGATGTCACTGAAGATAAACATTTTCACAATCGTAACAGGTGAAATATCACGTAACCGCTCTAAATCATAATCAGTTTTGAACGCCTCATATACCGCATGTTCTTCTGATGTTAACGTAAGTGCTAATTCATCTGGTGCATGAATGGCCGTCACTTTCCCGATTAATTGCGCTTCTTTAATCGTTAATAGTCCCTGCTTTTTTTCATCGTAATTGTTGTGGTAAACAACGAGCTCATCGTTCGCTGTTTTAATCGTTTCATTTGTAAACGGTGTAAACGTCACCCCCCACTCCTCAAAATAATATGGGTTTTTAAATGGATCCTGTTTTGTATCACCCACCATTTTCTCTCCAAGTCCGCGCACCTTTAACACCGTATTATTCACCCGAACTTGTCCCTCATCCATGGTAACCGTATTATTCGCTAGGCCAAAGAGGGTAGAAACAATGATTTTATTTTCTAGATAAAACATGACATAATCTCCATACGTAATTGGCGCCTCTTGCTCAACGACCAATGGAAACGTTCCAAACATCCATTGTTCACCAAGTAAATATGCATATGCATGTTCAATCACTTCTAACCCAGTTGCATCTTTAATGATTGGGAGTAGTGATTCCCCCTCACTTGCTGTGTGTACACTTTTTTGCGGTGCAAACTGCGCAAATAATATAATACTAAGTAAACAGCAAAGGGCAACTGACACCGAAATCACTTGCCAATTACGTTTTTTTTGCTTGGGCTTCGTCTCGAGTAACCGCTGTTTTAATTCATCTGTAAATGGAGCATCGTGCTGCAGTTCCTTTTGCAACTTTGATTTAAATTCCTTCATAAAAGAGCGCCTCCAGTTCCTGATCGTTTTTTAGTAATCCCCTCGCTCGACGAATTCGCGTTCGCACGGTGTTTTCTGACACTTGTAATAAATCCGCCATTTCAAACACACTAAATTCTTCGTAATAAAACAAAATCAGTACTTCTCGGTAATGCACGGGTAGTGCAAACACACATTCTTTTAACGTCGCTGTTTTTTCTGTTGCTAAATATGCCTGCTCACTGGACGGCTCACTTTTACGGATAGGTATCAGTTTAGATAAGAGGGCTTTTCTTTTTTGCTTACGTAATTCATCGTGACAGCAATTAATCGCAATCCGTGTTAAATACGTTTTTAGCGAAGCCTCACTGCGAAAATCCTCTTTATGTAACGTGAATTTCAATAAAACATCCTGCGTAATTTCCTCTGCAAGCTGACGATCTTTCACGTATAAATAGCTAAAATGATATAAATATTCGCCGTACTGCGCTACGATTTGTTCCACCGATTCCTCACCTCTTTTTCCTATTTTACAGCTTAGACGAATGATTTCTGAAAAATTGTTCAACTTTTTTCAAATAATAAAAAAACATGAAACAACCTGTTTAGGTCGTTCCATGTTTACTTTTTAAGCTCGTCATTCAGTTGAATATGAAACTTTAAACGTTTTCGTTCAACCGTTGCATGTGCCGAACCGCCAAGCGGCATCCTCTACGTCTTCAACAATTAACATCTTGACCAAATTCATCACTCCGCACTTATTTCTGCTTTTATGCTACTGGAAATTCCCATAAAAAACACCATAGCTTTATACTATGGTGTAAAAATTCAGGTCCCGCAGTAACTAACAAATGGTGGTGTGTCATCTGTTGGTGGGTTGGTAAATTTAGCATCTACTGGTGTATAAGGGTTTGTAACCGCCTGTAGCAACTGTAAAAAGAATGAAGGCTCCCCATCAACAAAATCGTTAATCGCTTGTTCCACCAGATGATTGCGCGGAATCACCACGGGGTTCACGGTTTTCATCAATTGTCTGGCCTCGTCAATGGTTGTCCCCTGATCCATTAAACGCGTATGCCACTGCTGCTCCCACTGCGTATATTCCTGTGATTGGAACAAGGCATTTGTAGGATTATGTCCGTCTGTTAGTGCTCGGAATGTATTAGTAAAGTCCGCCTCATACTGCTCCATGTGTTCAAGCAATTGCAAAATCAACTTTTCATCCTGTGGCTCCGTTGTCAGTAACCCCAGCTTGTCACGCATTTCACTAAAATAATACGCTTCAAAAATAGTTGGGAATTTTTCAACGACCGGCTGTGCAAGCTCGACTGCTTCCTCAACGGTTGCCGCGAGAATCGGTAATAAACTTTCGGCAAAACGCGTGAGGTTCCACAGTGCCATATTCGGTTGATTGCCATATGCATAGCGCCCTTTTTTATCAATCGAACTAAACACCGTAGCTGGGTCAAACGTATCCATAAACGCACATGGCCCGTAATCAATCGTTTCCCCGCTAATGGTCATATTATCGGTGTTCATCACTCCGTGAATAAAACCGACACTTTGCCATTTTGCGATGAGGGCAGCCTGGTTGTCTAATACCGCTTCTAATAAAGCAAGATAACGATTTTCCGCCTGCATGACTTTTGGATAATGACGTTCAATTGCATAATCCGCTAATTTACGTAAATCTTCTTTGTCCGTAAACGTTGCCGCATATTGAAACGTCCCAACACGTAAATGACTTTCGGCAACACGTGTCAGCACAGCACCTTCTAACGCCTGTTCACGTATAATCGCCTCACCCGTTGAGGTAACCGCTAGGCTACGTGTCGTTGGGATATGAAGTGCATGCATCGCTTCACTAATAATAAATTCTCGTATCATTGGACCAAGTGCAGCACGTCCATCGCCACCTCGTGAATACGGGGTGCGTCCAGAGCCTTTCAGCTGTATATCTACACGTTCGCCAGTTGATAGTATATGCTCGCCTAGTAGTAACGCACGTCCATCACCGAGCTTGCCAAAATGCCCAAATTGATGTCCCGCGTAGGCTTGTGCAATATTTGCTGCCCCTTCGAGCTGGGCATTCCCCGCTAAAAACGCTGCACCATTCTGTAATAGCGCGTCTGCATTAAGTTCTAACTGTTCTGCTAATGTGCGATTTAAAATTGCAATCGATGGATTTTCTACTGTATCTAGGTCTACCTTTGTATAAAAACTTTCAGGTAAAGATGTATAGCTCGTCTCGAACTGAAATCCAAATTGCTGCTTTTCCATAAAAATGTCACCCCATTCTTTCTTACGTTTATTATAGCCATGTCATGTAAAACAAACCAAAGGAAAAAGCTTTATCAAGCAAAAGTTACAGTTCATATAATCCACATAAATTTTAGTTAACCCCACAAAAAAACAAGTTGACATATAACTATTACACATCTATCATTTAAGTTAACTTAAATAAAAATCCAGTTAACAAAGGAGTTCATTATGCAATCCATTTCTTCAGCACGTAGTTTTAAAACAGTCGATTTCATTTATTGTGCGCTATTTGCAACGCTAATGATGATTGGCGCTAACATTACATCATTTGTTCCATTTTTAGTAATTGGCGGTGTACCAATTACTTTACAAAGCTTTTTCGCGATTTTAGCTGGCCTTGTGCTAGGTAGTAAAAAGGGAGCGATTGCTTGTACAGTGTATATGTGTATTGGGCTTGCCGGTGCTCCTGTGTTTTCTAAGTTTACTGGCGGATTTTCAGCTCTGTTATTTCCGACATTCGGCTTTATTATCACCTTTATTTTAAGTGCGTATGTTGCAGGTAAAATTGTCGAGCACTACAAAACGAAAAAATCTTACATCTTCGCCGCATTGATTGCGCTAGCAATTAATTATATACTCGGCACTACTTGGCTTTACATAGCCTATACGTTATGGGCTGCCGCGCCAGAAGGATTTACTTACGCAATGGCATGGCTATGGATGCTACCACCTATGCCAAAAGATCTTGCATTAGCAATTTTTGCTGGTATTTTTGGTTATCGTATACAAAAAATACTCAAAATATTACCATTAAAGTAGATTTCTATCTAAATATTCATTAAATTAATCTATTATTTTTGTGATTTTTTTAATAAAAATCCATTTTAATTGAGATATTTTTCAATTTATTTACGCTATTATCCGTATTTTTTAAAATTCATACTATTGTTATAATTTTATAAGGTGATTAATTTGGACGAACGTCGTATTAGAAGAACTAAAAATGCCTTAAAAATACATTTTATTGCACTTGTTAAACAAAAGGGCTATCCAGCTGTAACCGTTACAGATATTGTCGAGCAAGCGGATTATAACCGTAGTACGTTTTATGCCTATTATTTAGACAAAGAGGATCTTGCCAATCAATTATTAGAAGAAATGATGCTGTTGCTTGAAGAGTCTTTCCGAAAACCTTTTGAGCAATCAAAAATCGTGCAATATGAACACATTGAAAATCGTGCGCAAAATACATTTTTCCAGCATATTTTCGAATACCGTCATTTTTACGAATTACTAATGGTCGCACAAACCATTCCTAATCTAAAGGATCGGTTTTTAGAACAATTTACAAATATGTTTTCTAATATCCATTACTTAGATGCATCAAAAAACATTATTACCATTAAGCGTTACAATACCTATAAAATGTACGGTTCTTATGGCATAATATTAGACTGGATTAAAAATGGTTGCACCGAAAGCCCTGTGCAGCTTTCTGAAAATATGCTAACTATTTTTCAAACCAATTCCAATTCATTTCGATTTATTTAAAAAGGTAGGAATCAAAAGTGCATTTTGATTCCTACCTTTTCTATATTATATATAAGAAACTATTATTTTTCGTCTTTTTTTGTAGGCTCGATATCTTCAACTAGTTCTTTCGTAGATGTTTTAAATTCGCGTAACGTTTCACCAACCGCGCGTCCTAATTGAGGTAATTTTGCAGGGCCAAATAAAATTAACGCTAAAATTAAAATAATAATTAAGCCTGATACACCTATACTTTGAAACATGTGCATACACTCCTTTTATTTTGGTTCGACTAATAAGCCGCCCTCTTTTAAATATTGAATCATACCTTCTGCCGCACGATATGTTAGTGCAGCCATTGTCGGTGTTGGATTTGTTGGTCCAAAATGTGGGAATGCCGAGGCGCCGCATACGAATAGGTTTTCATAATCCCACATTTGCAAATAATTATTGACTGCAGACTCTGCTGGATTTGACCCCATAATTGCTCCACCTGCATCATGCTGGAATGTAAAGCGACCACCGAAATGCTCAGCCATTGGGTGTGCAACGACTGAAGTAGCGCCCATTGTTTCTAATAATTCCACACATTTTCCCGATAAAAATTCTTGGCGTTTAAAGTCCATTTCGTCATAGTCAAATGTCACACGTAGTAAGGCATCGCCATTCTCATCTTTATACATTGGATCTAAACTTAAATAGTTTTCTTTGTATGGTAAAAAGGCACGCTGAGATACAACCGATAATGTACGGTGATAATAATGCAATGATTTTTCTTTAAACTCTTTACCCCAGCTTGGTGTTCCTGGTGGCACTGGATTGTTGGCAATTGGTTCATTCCCCATTAAATGCATTTCAATTTGTCCACCATGGATGAAGTCTAGTCCTGAATGGTCAAAATTGTCAGCATTAAAGTCATTGTAGGCAGAACCCCATGCACCTGTTCCGATAAAGCTATTAAATTTCTTGTCATCAAAATAGCCTGTTGCTCCTAAAATTGTATGGTGATCTGTATAGTTACGACCAATAATTCCTTTACCTGTAGCTGGATTATATGGTTCACCGATATTTGATAATAGTAATAAACGAACATTATTGAAAATATAGCTTGTCAGTGCAACAACATCTGCCGGCTGATCAAATTCCTCACCCGTACGTACATCACGGTAACGAACACCTGTCACTTTTTTACCGTCCGTTAAAATACGCGTTACGAGTGAATGCGTACGTAATTCAAACTTGCCTGTTTTTTGTGCTGTTGGAATAACCGTGACGATTGGGTCAGATTTTGCGCCGTATTCACAGCCATAGTTCCCACAAAATGCACAATATTGACAAGCATTTAACTGCTCTCCATCTGGATTTATATAGTTTTCTGTAACATTCCCTGTAGGTACACGGTATGGATGACAGCCTAATTTTTCAGCTGCTTCGTGGAATAGCTTCATTGCTGGTGCCATTTTTAAGGGTGGTGTTGGATAAGGTGCCGAACGCGGGCCCGCTAAAGGATCCTCTTCCCCTGAAATACCGGCCATTTGCTCGAATTTCGTATAGTACGGTTCGATTTCGTCGTACGTTATACCCCAGTCTTGTAATAGCATATTTTTGGGGATTTTACCTTCTCCGTAACGTTCCACAGTTTTCGAACGGATTTCAAAATCATATGGGAAATAGCGATACGTTTGCGCACCCCAGTGAGCACCACCACCGCCTGTACCAGTACCAAGTACAAGTGCACCTTCATCACGCACTGGTTTTGCGACTTGGTCGGCTGTATTTCGGAATGTTAACGTATCCTTTGTCAGTTTTTGCATTAACTCTTTACGAATATTATATTTTAACTCATCGTGTCCCATTAAATAATCTTCTACCGAGCGCTCTTCTCCGCGCTCTATGCCGACAACATGATAACCCGCCTTTGATAATTCAGCAGCGACAATACCACCTGTCCAGCCCATACCTGTTGTAACAACATCTACTTTTGGTAAAACGGTAACCATTGTTTCCCCTCCAACAATACTTAGTGTTTATGTCCGCCTACTGAAATCGGCTCTATTTTTAAAAATTCTTCTTCTTCTGCATATGCTAAATACGACATTTGAGCACCAGGAAACTCTTTCATTCTCCAGCCTGCCATATTTTTATTGCCGCCATATAGTGGATCGCAGAAACAGCCCTGTAATGTAGTAGCACGTAGTAATGTGAAGAACATTTGAGATGGTACTAAATTCATTTTTACTTCGCCAGCTTCGAATTTTTGTAAAATCGCAATGCGCTGTTCCTCGTTTAATGTATTAAAATTAGCACCATGCTCGCTTTTAGCTACGTCGTTTAATGCTCGCGCTCCCGTTATAAAAATTTCACCATTATTTAACGCTACTTCTCCAGGTTGGAATGGTGCTTTACGATAATCGTCCGCATTCATTCCCCAAGGTCCAGCAAGCTGTTTGTCTAAAAAATATGGCGCCCCAAGTGTAACGGCACCTGGGCCATGTTCGTCTTCTGGATAAATAACATCCATAGCAGCTGAAATCGCTTCGAAATCCGTTTTGCGACGGAAAAATTGTAAGGCTTCAGTAAAATCTACGTGATGTCCACTATCCGTTGTTATTGTTGCAGGAGCTTCAACTTCATTGCGTTTTGTAAATAATGAACCGATTGAGCCACCTAATACAAGGCCGCCTACCGTTAAACCTGAATTTTTTAAAAAGCTACGTCGTGATGATTTTTTTTCTAATAAGTTCTCTTTGTTGTCACTCATACTATATCCTCCCATTTACCGACTCTAAAATGAAATGATTCCCTTATTACCGTAAACTTTCCAAAAAAAGTTCACAACCATTAAATTCTCTTCAAACGTATGAAGAGCCAACACTTTTTGATCATTTGTTGGATAATACAACAAATCAATAGAATATGTACGATTATAAAAAATAAAGGGTAGCTATGAGCTACCCTTTATCTGATCATGCTATTTTTTTCTTATATTCCTTACGCTCGATATAAACAGCTACCGTGATACTTAATTCAAACAATAGTAACATTGGTACAATAATTAAAAAATCTGATAGAAAGTCTGGCGGTGTGATCGATACACCAATAACTACTAATGCAATATAAGCAAGTTTTCTCGACTTTTTCAATAACGCTGAACTCAATAATCCGATTTTAGTTAAAAAACCAATCACCACAGGCATTTCAAAGATAAGTGCCACTGGAATTAAAATCCCGAATAAAAATGAAAAATATTGTTTCATACCATACGTTTCTGTTGCACCAATCGAATCATTAATCGTTTGCATAAAGCCCATCATTAAAGGAAAAATGATGGTATACGCAAAGGTAATACCGAATACGAACAGTAAAAAGGCAATAGGAATATAAATAAAGGTTCCTTTACGTTCATTACGATTCAACCCTGGTTTCATAAACTGCCATGCCTCATACATAGCAACGGGCAATGTTAAACCTATCCCAACGATGAGTGCACATTGCAAATAAATAATAATACCATCTGTGTAATTAAATAAATTCCATGAAACGCCAGTAGCCACTTCATGTGATTTTAATTCATTTAAAATTTGTGGTGAAAAATAAAAGCCAATGCCAAGTGTGATGACAAACACAGCGAGCGTGACAACCAAGCGTTTTCGTAATTCAGTTAAATGTTCAATAAGTGTATATTCTTCCAATTTTCTCACCTCTATCCAACAGTTCATAAAGCAATTATTGATTATAGACTAAAAAAAAAATTTTGTGAACCTGAAAAATATATGCTATTATTTGTAACCAGCATTGTAAATTCATTTCTAAAAAGGAGGAAATTCCTATGACTCATCAAAATGAAGGTGAAATTAAATCGGTCTTTCAAATTTTATTAGCCATTTTTATTAGCTTTGTTTTGCTTCGATTTTTAGCTGTATTTGCTGTCAATTATTCATTTATCGCGGCACTTGGTGTCATCATTGGCGCAAGTATTATGTACTTTAGTTTCCGTAAATCCAATGAATTTGATTTATTTGTTGCGATAACTTGTTTATTAGCCATTCCTTATTCAATTTTATTTAGTTTCGTGATTTAACTATCAGATTCTAACGTTTAAAATGTATATCAAAAAAGCATCATTTTTCATAAGCTCGAAAAATGATGCACTCCATTATTCTCTTCTAGCTCTTCCCTACCGCTCATACTAACTGCAGTTATTTTGCTGTATTTACTACAGGATTTTTTGAAATTTCAATAGCTTTAATTTTCCAATTCCCATTTCTTTGTTATAATTATGAAGAATACTAAAGGAGGAATTTCCTGTGTCGAATAATTATCAAAATATAGTCGTTGCCGTTGACGGCTCCACATTATCTGATTATGCCTTTAAAAAAGCGATTGACGTAGCCAAACGCAATGTGGGCTCTACGTTACATATTATCCATGTCATTGATACAAGCGTTGCCACATCATTTGATATGCTGTATGACAATATGGTTGAGCTCATTCGTCAACATGCCGAAGTGTTATTAAGTGGCTGTGAAACACAAGCAAAGGATGCAGGTCTTGACAACATCCAGACGATTCTAACAAAAGGTGTACCGAAGCAAGTGTTATCAAAAAAATTACATGAGCATGTACAAGCCGACTTAATCATTTGTGGTGCAACAGGGGTTAACGCTGTAGAACAAATTTTCATTGGCTCTAACACAGATGCGATTGTACGCCATGCAAAGTGTGACGTATTAGTCGTTCGCACACCTGAACAATAATTAATAAAAGTCTTAAATAGAGGGTATGAGGATTTTTCCTCATACCCTTTTTAAATCATTAAGATTTCCCTGATATCCTGCTCTGTTAATGTGGCTGGCTGCTCGGTATCTAAAATATCCGCAATCAGCGTCTTTTTCCTATGCTGCAATTGATTCATTTTTTCTTCAATCGTCCCACGGGCAATGAGTTTAATCACTTGTACGACATGCTTTTGCCCCATTCGATGCGCGCGATCAGCCGCCTGCTCTTCTACTGCCGGGTTCCACCATAAGTCATATAAAATAACCGTATCCGCTCCGGTTAAATTCAGCCCTGTGCCACCTGCTTTTAACGAAATTAAAAACAGATCACTTTCCCCTTCATTAAAGGCATTGCATAACTGAACTCGTTCCTCTGATGGCGTTTGACCGTCTAAGTAAAAGTAAAACTCCCCGCGCTTTGTGAGCTCCGTTCCAATGAGCTTTAGCATTTGTGTAAACTGTGAAAAAATGAGTACACGACGCCCTGAATTTTTCGCTTCCTGTAAAATACGAAGCAACTGCTCAAACTTCGCCGAGCTGCCCTTATAATCCTCCACAAATAATGCCGGATGACAGCAAATTTGGCGTAGTCTCGTAATCCCTGCTAAAATACGAATTTTATTTTGCTGGAAGGTCTCTTTATCTAAATGCTTCATCGTATCTTCACGCAGTTTCGCTAAAAACGCCGCGTACAAAGCCTTTTGCTCTGGTAGTAGCTCACTAAAATCAAGCGTTTCTTCCTTACCTGGTAGCTCTAGTAACACATCTTCCTTCATACGACGCAGTAAAAACGGACGCACGCGACGCGCTATATCCTTACGTTGCATATGTTTAAATTCCTCAAGCGCGCCAAATAGCTGCGGGAATATGACACGGTAAATCGACCACAGCTCAGCAAGGGAATTTTCAATCGGTGTACCGGTCAAGCCAAAGCGATTCGTTGCCCTGATTTTTTTCACCGTACGTGCCGTTTGGGTTAACGGATTTTTAAAGGCCTGTGCCTCATCAAAAAATACCGTATGGAAATGCTGACGCTCATAAAATGTACTATCGCGGCGCAATAATGGATACGTGGTAATGACAACATCATGCGTATCGAGTTGCGTGAGTAATTCACGGCGCTCTTTTGTAGAACCATCGACAATAATGGCTTCGATTTCCGGTGCAAACTTTATCATTTCATACAACCAATTATACGCTAATGAGGATGGACAAACGATTAACACCGGCTGTTTATTTGCTCGAATGATTTCGAGTTCTGACACGATATAGGCAATACTTTGAATGGTTTTTCCTAGTCCCATATCATCTGCAAGTACGCCACCAAAGCCGTAATTCGCTAGTAGCTTCAACCAAGAATAGCCGTGCTTTTGATAATCACGTAACACGGGCTCTAAACTTTCTGGTACATCAAATGCTAGTACTTCTGGCTGTAAGAGTTGCTGGGTAAATAATTGAAACGACTCTTCTGCTTCAAATATTTCGCTCTGCTCAAACTGCTCTAAAAATGGAAGCCCCTCTAAAATCGGCATATTAAATGTGAGTTCGTATTCTTCATCCTGCGTGGGAATCGCTCGTAAAAAGCGTGCGATTTCTTCCATCTCATGTGTTTCAAGTGATAATAAGGCACCATTTGCAAGACGATAAAATTTTTGCTTAATCGTTAAGCCGGTTAGAATTTCTTTAATTTGTTTATTCGTCACGCCGTCCATCTCAAATTTAAATTCTAACCAATTCGTGCGCTCATGCTGCACGTTAACACGAATTTTCGGAAAGTTATTTTCTTTTGCAATGCGTAATTTTACCGAATTAGTCGTATAGATTTGCGCAAGTTTTTGTAGGTTTGGCAACGTATGATACAAAAATTGATACTCCAGCTCATCATTTTGCATATAATAGCCACCTTCTGTTTTCGTAAACCCACTCTCATCCATCACCTGCAAAATCGCCGCTTCCTTTTCGAAATCACGCAGTATTAAGATGTCATCAGCAATCGACTTGTCTTCTAGCGGCTGGATAAAAAATTGACCGTAATGAAATTCAAGGCCAGCAAGTAAACGGTTATTTACTCGGTCTAAATACAGCTTGGCTTGCAGTGGAATCGTCATTTGTTCTTTTGTAATGTCTTTGGCAATTTCTACATGTCCTATTTTCTTTAACTTCGGTACGATGACATCTAAAAAGTGATGTAACTGCTTTTCTTCAATAACGAATTGTGGTTGTTTTGCAAAAAGTTGCTGTAAATCCTTCACCTGCTTCGTGCTTTGCGTTGACAAGGTGTACAGCTTATTTTCCATCAGTAATGCGTGATAACTTTCAAATAATAGGGCGTTTTCTAAGTTAGGAATGCGCATGACATACTGATGATCTAGCTTTTCTACATAAAATGCTAAGGGAGACGGCGCCTCCTTATAGTGAAAGCGATGAAACAGCTCACGATTCGATTGCACAACGACCTCCTGCTCTTTAGCTAGCTGTGGCGCAAGCTTTTGCCAGGCAGATGGCGGTATAAACAGCATCTCCTCAAATAAATGAAAGGCATCCTCTTTAAGTGCGGCATCTACATAAAGTGCTTCGTCTTGAATAATTTCTGTCAGTTGCTGCAAAACTTTATTTTGGTTCGCTTCAAAACAATGCGCACTCTGGTCATATGTAAATTGAGGTGCAATTTTGTATGCTTTAGCCTTTGACACCGCTTGTAAAAATGGTCGAATCGAACGAATTGGAATATCTTCAACCTTTAGACGCATCGTAAATAATCGTTCGTTTTTCGTCAGTTCCATCGGTGTTAAGACAAATTGCAACGCTAATGTTTCGCGATGTTCAAAATGACGCTGATAGCCACTTCCGTGCGTTTGCTGCTCGTCAAAAATCGAGAATAATTCATTATTAATTCCAACCTGCTCTTGATGTTGCCATTCCTTTTGCTGTTTTTGTTGCATCGCGATGAGCACTGCCGCTACGTGCTGACACTTTTTTGTAAACTGAATGAGACGTTCACAGCTACAGCTCGTTTGAATATCTTTTGTGCTAGTTGTATTTTGTATGCGTACCTGAAAGTCTTCTGTACTTTTTACAATGGCTGTAAGCTGATGCTCATCCATTTCTGTAATCATTACTTTTCCCGTTTGATAAAAGGTTTGCCCCTTTTTATAAGAGACAGTGCCGCATAGCTCTTTCATTTGTTTTTCTGTTATGTTGCTGTCCATGCTCATCCCCTCCTACTCATTCCCTCTATTTTCGCACGATGTCCTTACGATTTCTATCCATCTCGCTCGAAACATTCACTAACAACAAATATAAAACGATAATCGATACTTTTTTATTGTAAAACGATAAATTTCATTTTATGATATGGCTATAAACAAACTGTGAGGTGTTTTTATGAAACGCGAAACTATATTTTTACGATTAGCGGTCATTATTCTTGGCTTACCGATTGTCGGCTTTTTAGCATTTTTAACGTATGATTTAATAACTGTACCAAAAAAAGAGGGCTTCTCATTATTTATTCCAATGGTGCTCGTGCTCTACTTGTCAGCGATTCCGTATTTCTTTGCCCTGTTTCAAACAATGAAGCTACTCGGACAAATCGATCGCAATGAGGCTTTTTCTAATATTTCTGTAACCGCACTTAAAAATATAAAACGCTGTGCCATTATTATTAGCGGACTATTTATCGTGGATCTTCCATTTTTATACCGTATCGCTGAAATTGATGATGCGCCAGGTGTGTTACTATTTTCACTAATGATAATTTTTGCATCCATCGTCATTGCGGTTTTTGCGGCCGTCTTACAAAAGCTCTTAACAAGCGCATTAGAAATGAAATCTGAAAATGATTTAACGATTTGAGGTGAACATATGCCCATTATAATTAATATTGATGTCATGCTTGCAAAACGAAAAATGAGTGTCACGCAATTATCCGAACGTGTTGGGATTACGATGGCCAATATGTCGATTTTAAAAAACGGCAAAGCAAAAGCGATCCGAATTTCTACATTAGAAGCGATTTGTGAGGCACTGGATTGCCAGCCAGGGGATGTACTAGAGTATGTGAAGGAATGAAAAAAAGGTCTGTCCATGATTTTTGGACAGATCCTTTACTTATGCTATCGATTTTTCTCCCATTTCACTAAAGACGGGTATGGGTCATATGCCCATTCCGTCCGGCCATTGAATTTGTAAATGCCGTAATGCAAATGCGGAGGGAATTTGCCAGCCGTGCCTTCTTTTCCGTAGCCTGTACTGCCTACATAACCGATAACTTGACCTGTCTCCACAACATCCCCCTGCTTCAACCCTTCGTCAAATGAATGTAAATGTGCGTAATAATGATAGGAGTTTTGATGATCTCGAATACCAATACGCCACCCACCGAAATCATTCCAGCCGATGATTTCAACAACACCATAAGAGGAAGAAACAATCGGCGTGCTATAATGCGCGAAAATATCCGTACCTTCATGGATACGCCTACCACCCCAACCACGATTTGCACCGAACGTACTTGTATAGCTATACGTATAGTTTTTGGGAATCGGGAACGTATAGCGGTTTAAATCGATTGTCCCAAACTTAGCGAACAATTTCGCGATTACTGCGATTTGGTTGACGGCCTGCTCGTTTTTATAATACTCCCACAGCGCTAATTTAAATTCCTGTTCACTATGCCCATATTTCCGCAAATAATTTGCCAGTGTAAATAATACATCTTCATCATCCATAGGCGAGGCAACACCATCTCCGTTGCCATCAAGACCAAGCCCACCAAATAGTTGAATTGAATTCGGAGACGTATCATTTTCCAACGGATTTAATGCACCAGCCCAATACTCGTTTGAAAATTGAATGGCAATGAGGCTGTCCTTTGTCGGAATATCTTGCCGTACCGCCTGAATATTGCGCTCGTACTGATCGATTGCCGCTAAGTAATACCACGGGATGACGAAATCTTGAAATTGCACGTAGTATTTCATGCGGTGCTGGATGCTTTCTTGCCTTTTGTCTTGATCACTTGCTTGATAATCAGCTTGCTCCACGCTTGTAACAGCAATTGCAGCGACAACCATTGCTACTAATGTTCGGTGCACCATTTTACCTCACTTTCTAGCCTGTTGTAGCTTCAGCATTTCTGAAATGGTAATGAATGTATAGCCTTGGTTTTTAAGCTCTGGTAATAATTTTTCTAATGCTTTAACCGTTTGCTCACGATTCCCTCCGCCATCATGAAACAAAACGACATCTCCTTGTTCCACACCAGTTAACACTTTATTAACAATTTGATTTACACCTGGATTTTTCCAATCCTCTGTATCTAAATGCCATGACCACATGACGAGTTTATAGCCTTCGTTTGCGACATCTTTCACTAGCTTTTCCGAATAATAACCTTCAACTGGCCGGAATAACCTGGGTGAATATCCTGTAATCCCATAAAGCGTGTCATCCGTTTGCTGTATTTCTGCCATCACCTTTGAAACATTTTTTGTATAAGGATGCGTGTACGTATGATTAGCAATTTCATGGCCGGTATCATACATACGTCGAACAATTTGCGGATACTTTTCCGCCTGCTGCCCCACAATAAAAAAAGTGCCTTTCGCATCGTATTGATCCAGTAAATTTAATACTTGTTCGGTATGTGTTGCATGCGGGCCATCATCAAATGTGAGTGCCACAACCTTTTGCTCGGTTTGAATGTCCCAAATAATATACCCTGCATCTTCATAATATTTGCGTCCTTTTTCTGCAGCTGTTCGGTCTATCATATAAAATGCAGAAACCGCCGTAAAAACAAAAATTGTTAAAAAAAAATCCATTTCCTTTTCATACGTTCGCCACTTCCTTCAAAAAATTCATTAAGCTTAGTATTGGTCATTAACGTAAAATTATCGGAGGAAGATAAAGGTTTTTACAAAAAAATCCCGATTAGATTGCCGTAGCAACATAATCAGGAAATTTGGTTAGCAATATCGATTGAGCATTTGCTCCTTTGTTTCCACAATTTCAGCACGAAATGCTTGTGGTCCAAGTACTTCTATATTCGTACCTTGACTAAGTAGCCACATTTTGATGCCGGTTCCGAATACCTCTGCCTTTAAAATAAGTAGCTTCTTCGGTTACCTTTGTTATTTTTGCAGTTGGCAATTGGTCTATAACCGCTTGTGTTGACGTTTATTACTCGTAATAAAATAGGCACCTTTTGTTCGATTGTACTCTAAATATTCGTTTTGTCGTTCAGTTTCGATATAGGTACGAATATTCTCTAAATCGCGTTGAATCGTTTTTTCGCTTACCCCAAAGCGCACAGCCTCTTGTTTTTTAACAATCCCTTGTTCCTGTTGTAGACGATCATACATCGATAAAATACGACTTACTTGCTTTTGTCTTTCCTCATTCATCCAATCACCTCGGTAGTATGTATATTAACGCTTTAATTGGACCTATAATGACCAAATCATCTTGTATAATATAACTAGTTAAATTAAAATCTATTATACCACAATATGGATAATACTGGTTCGCATTTAATACTATTCACACAAAATAAAGAGAGATTCATATGCCAACCCCTCAATCTCAAATGATTTTTTGTGCAAATTGTGGGAAACTTATCAAAATCGAAATATATAGGGATGTACTAACCGCCGAAGAGCTTTTGAAAAAAATGCTACCGAAAAATAAATGCCTCTGCCGCATCTGCAAAAAGAAGAAAATACTTTTTGGTGCACGCCACAAGTAATTTACTAGAAATCTAAAAGCAATTCCTAGTAAAATAATCTGATTTTTTGTTATACTACTTGCAGTTTAGTAGAAAGTGAGGGAATTTTTGTGACTTTATTATTTGAACCTTTTCAATTACGTAATCTAACATTAAAAAATAAACTGGTAATGGCTCCAATGTGTATGTACGAAGCCGATCAGGACGGACTCGTAAAACCATTTCATATCGTGCACTATACTTCGCGTGCTGTAGGTGGAACAGCGTTAATTTTATTGGAAGCAACAGCTGTTGTACCAGAAGGGCGCATTACCGATCAAGATCTTGGTATTTGGTCAGTTGAGCACATCGAGGGATTATCCCAACTCACAGCACAAATGAAGCAATACGGGGCTGTACCAGGCATTCAGCTTGCACACGCTGGTCGTAAAGCAACTGTTGAGGGAGATATTTTTGCACCTTCTGCAATTGCCTTTAGTGACCATTACAAAACACCACGTGAACTAACAATTGAACAAATTCAAGAAGTTGTCGGGGCATTTAAAAAAGCGGCTGAGCGTGCCATTCAAGCAGGCTTTGACGTATTAGAAATTCATGCCGCACATGGTTATTTAATTAATGAATTTTTATCGCCACTTGCGAACAAACGTAGCGATAACTACGGTGGCAGTGCTGAAAATCGCTACCGTATTTTACGTGAAATCATTGATGCAATTCGTTCGATTTGGGACGGTGCTTTACTCGTTCGTATTTCAGCAGAAGATTATGCAGAAGGTGGCTTAACGCCAGCAGATTATGTGGAATTTAGCCAATGGATGAAAGCACAAGATGTTGACCTCATTGATGTATCAACTGGTTCAGTTGTTCCAGCACCAATCCACCCATTCCCACTTTATCAAGTGCCTCATGCGAAAAAGGTAAAGGAAAGTGGCTTACCGGTTGGGGCTGTTGGACTGATTACAACAGGTACAGAAGCAGAGTCCATTTTACAGAATGGGGATGCTGACCTCATTATTATAGGCCGCGAGCTACTGCGCGACCCTTACTTTGCCTACCGCGCTGCGAAGGAATTAGGCGTTGAACTTGAAGCGACTGTGAAAACGTATAAGCGTGGATGGTAAGATTAAAAAAACAACACCTGTAGACGCCGTGTCTACAGGTGCTGTTTTTTTTTATATTAGTTTGCTTTTAAAGAATACTTACCAAAGCCATCTGTACCTTCACCGATGTACTCGATCGTTGTATTCCCTTCTAAAACATTTACTGCTTTTTTAGATGATTCAAATACTACATTTACACCTGCTGGAATCGGTGCAAATTTCCAGTTACCGTCTGCTGATGGGTCGATTGTTTTTTCTTCTAAAATGTAATCGATAATCGCTTGACGGTTTTCATCTGGATAGATTTCTGTTGCTGTTGCATTACGTACGCCTGGGAACGTACCATTTGCACGATAGTTATTTGTAGCTACGATAAACTCTTGTGCTACATCAATTGGCTTACCATCGAATTGTAAGTTGACAATACGAGATGCGCCTTCGTTGATTAATTTACCGTTAGGGTCATATTTTGCTGGTTGTGTAACATCGATTTCGTATGTCACACCATCAATTACGTCATAGTTATATGAGCGATATTCTGTGTTAATTAACTGTTGCTCTTCTTTCGAAGTTACGTCAATTTGATTGAATTGACCTGCCGACATTTCTAACCATTCTTTCACGTCAGCGCCTGTTACTTTTAACATTGATAATGTATTGTCATAAAGGTAAAGGTCAGCTACGTTTTTAATCGCTAATTCACCAGCTGGAATGTACGTGTAGTAATCTGCATCACTACGTGTACCTGCTTTAAATGGTGCACCTGCCGATAATACAGGAAGGTTTTCGTACGCTGTGCCTTTCATTTTGTTTTTCACATAAATCGTTTGTGCATTGGTTACGATTTGAATTGATGGATCGTCTTGAACTTGTGAGAAGTAGCTATGAATCGTTGCTGTTGTTGTTCCTACTGCTTGACGCACATAATCAATTGTTCCTTCATGTGCTGCTTTTACGCTGTCAACCACTTCTTTTTTCACATCGGCATTGTCTTTATTGATGGCACGTACAGCACCTGTACCTGTTGCCACATTCCATTCTTCGCCGTCTTGTTCAAGCTGTAAATCAATTACACCTAAATGGCTACCATATTTACCAGGCATGACAAGTGGTACACCGTTCATTGTCCCTTGTGCTTCATCTACATTTGTTAAAGAAGGGTCCACTTTATCTCCAGGGAATACGCCGTGCGCATGACCTGTTACGATCGCGTCAACATCTTCAATTTTTGATAGTAAGTATGAGATATCCTCTTCGCCTGCTTCATGTGTTGCATCCCCAATACCTGAGTGAGAAAGCACGACAATGACATCTGCACCCTCTTTTTTCATTTGAGGTACAATTGCTTCCACGGCTTGTACTGCGTCATCTACCACAACTTTACCTTCAAGGTGTGATTTATCCCATTTTAAAATTTGAGGTGGTACGATTCCTGTTACCCCAACATTAATTGTTGATTTATTACCTTGTGAATCAACTACTTCTTTTTCAATTAATACATACGGTGTGTATTTTAACGCTTTTGTTGCTGCGTCACGTACGTTTGCATTTAAATACGGGAACGTCGCATCATCAGCTACTTCATCAAAGAAATCTAAGCCATAGTTAAATTCATGGTTACCTAAAGTCGCTGCGTCGTAACCTAATACGTTCATCGCCGCAACAGATGGATGTGCTTCCCCATCTTTTAATGTTTGAACAGCTTGTACGTAAGAACCTAGTGGCGTACCTTGAATGGCATCCCCATTATCAACTAATAATGTATTTGGATTTTCCTTGCGTGCCTCATCGATTAATAATGCTGTTTTCGCAAGACCTAAGCTGTTTGACACAGTATCTTTATAGTAATCATAGTTCATGATGTTTGTATGAATATCTGTTGTTGCTAAAATACGTAAAGCAACGGTTGTGTTTGTTGCTACTGGGCTGTATTCTGCTAAGAAACGTTCTAAAATTTTCTCTGCCTGCGCTTTTGTTACAGCATCTTTTGGACGGATTGTACCGTCTTCAAAGCCCTTTAATAAACCTAGGCCAATTGCTTGTGCCATTTCCGCACGGTTGCCTTTTGCGATGTTGTTACTATCTTTAAACTGATTGAGTACGTCTTCTGAAAACGTTTTGTCACTGTCAAGACCACGTGCTGCTATTATAAATGCATGTGTACGTGTTAACTTTTCATTCGGCGCAAATTCTGTAGCCGTTTTTCCTTTAATTAACTTTAGCTCGACCGCTTTTTCAATATAAGGCTTTAATGATTCTGGCACGTCTTTAAATTTTACAGATTGACCTGTTCCTAAAGGTACGCCAAGTGCATCGATTACCTCTTTAACAAATTCACCTCGTGTAATTTGCTCGTTTTTTGCTGCCTCTGTTGGCATTGCCATAGCACCACTAGCTAAAAGTGATAACGTAAGCGCTGAAGCTGAAAGTTTTTTCCACATACATATTCCCCCAGTATTTTATTTTATTATCATATTCATAATATCAAATTTTTCGAACAATGCAGATTATTATTATAAAATTAACAAAATATTTACACTTTCTAAAAGGAATCTCGTTTTAAATCATTTAAAAAATGTAAAAATTGAGATTTTTAAATTCAAAAACCCACTGAACAATTAGAATATTCAGTGGGTTTTTCGTGGTATTTATTTAGCAATTGTACATTTTTCAAAAGCCTTTTTAGTTTCGCTGTATAATATTAAATTCGGAACACGGTAGGTTTCCTTCGCAATAAATATTTCTTTAAAATGCTTTTGCAACGTTACTAAACGCTCTTCTTCTGTAGAACAAAGAAAGAACTGGTTTGTCATAATATCAAATGTCGTCGTTTGAATTAATGTATCACCATCATACGTATGCACAACAAGCTTCGGTACACCAAATGTAATCTCTAATTTATGCGTAATAAGTCCGTTACAATTCTTCATGAGTTGAATGAAATCATCCAAGTAAGGCAAAGTATAAATAATTTGTTGGAATGGTAAATCCGTTAACATTGTATTTAAAATTAGTTTAAAAAATTTAATTGTATATATGCTTTCAAAGCTACTATTTTCATCGTTATTTAACTGTTCATACGTAAAAGGAACTTCAAAAACTTTACCACTATCTGCTTTAAATGATAGATTCACTTGAAACACCTACTTTTTTAAATTTCGCTAAGGTGTACTAGTTACTACTAATAATACAGTAAGTAATTTCCATAGCGTCAAAAGTATTATAACACAATTAGTACAAATGTCTCTATTTAATATTTTATTCATTACTTTTGATTCACTACTAATTTTTCCGAACTCAAATTGCTAGTAGTTAACTGTTCATTTTACATACAAACGTTAGAAATTATCGAATCCTCTAATTTGTCAGTATTTCTTGATCTAAGTTATACAGCACCCCCGCCATTCGCTCCGGATCCCCGAAGAAAAAGCGTTCATATAAAGTTTGACGTGTACCGAATGGGCTCATCGTTACATCCCAAGCAAGTCTAAATAGCCTCACGCGCTCCTCGCCTAGATGTGATTTCGATTGGAGAAAATGATTCAATTCTTCCTGCAACACCGACTGAAATGAATTTTTGGTCGGGATATTTACTAAACCACTTGCTCCTAGTAACTGAATAATTTCAATCATTCGCGGATACATTTTCGGATAAATAAGAATCGCTGCTTCTAACGGCGCTTGCTCTGGGCACATATAGCCATATGCATGTAGCTTAGCATTATGCTCAGATTTTAATAACAAGGCCTCCATCGTTTCACGTAACACAATGATTTCCGTAATTTTTTGCTGTACATGAGTGTACTCTCCTATTTGAATCGAATCCACGATTTTTTGTGCAATGTCTAATAAAAATTCCGTTTTCTTTACTTGCCGCGCGACAACCTGATGTAACGAAAGTGGGCGAAATAACGAATTTTGTGCAAATAGATTCGCGACCTGTACATTATTTACATAAAATACACGCTCCCACGGGATAAATACTTGATCAAAAATAACGAGCGCGTCGATTTCATCAAACTTTGAACTTAAAGGGTAATTATAGGCATCGTCTCCAAGTACAAATGATTCACGGCATACAAACTTCAAGCCGCGCGTATTACTTGGAATAGCAAAAGCAAACGCACGATTCCGATCGCCGTCACCACTTGACGACATGACAAAAATTTCATCGGTGATGCCACCCTGTGTTGCCAGCAGCTTTGCCCCGTCAACAATAATTCCCTCATCATTTTGCTTGATAATTGTCGCAGCCACCGCTTTTTCATCAAATTCAATATACAATTTTGAACGATTCACCTGTGGATCAATGAATGTATGCGTGATTGATAAATCATTTTCGCGTGCATATTCATAGTAGGCCTGTAAATGCTGTGGGAAGCAATTTTCCTTGCCTTGGAAGTAATCGGTCGAACAAGCGAATGCCGTAATGACAGTATTCATATAATCTGGGCTTCGTCCCATTAACCCATGATGGTACTCGGCAAAATGCTGCACCATTTGCCGACGCTTGATTAAATCTGCCTTTGTTTTAGGCTGTAAAAATGAAGTCCCAACTAAATCATTTGTAGTAGGCGATTGAAATGTCATGACATCTTTCAGCTTTTCATCCTGCTGCATCGTATAAAGTGCAGCCTGGCTATGCATAATCCCTTTGAGCGCACGGTGCTCTGATAATTCCCCATGTATACGATGCCCATCAATCCACACCTCTGTCCCTAGCTGATTGATTCGCTTTATATATTGTTCGCCCGTAATGGCAGGCATTCACTCACTCCTTTTGTCACTCTATTATATGCAAAGAGTAAATGGCACGTTTCAATAAAAAATTGAAAAAGCCGAGGCAAATACGCCCCGACCATTACTCCTCCAAATAATCATGCTTTCGTGCTTCATCCGCGTAGGCTTGTGAAATTTGACCTTCTATTTGGTCATCTTTCGAAAGATGTAAAACTTCTAACGCTGCATACCGGTCTTCTCCGGTTTCATCGTATAAACTATTGTACTTTTCAAAATCTCCTTCAAAATCGGACGGCGTATCTGAGTTGCCATACTGAGCAACCACTTGGAATGAATCTTCATCATCTTGCAATTCGTCGTCTGCTTCTCGATTCGAAAAGGAATTATCCACTGGTGGCAAAATTACGGATTCTTCAATCGGACGGTCTGAAGCAACTGCGTTTGTTTCGGTATGTTCAATGCAAAATGCCGTATAGGGAATTGCCCGTAAGCGGTCATATGGAATCATTTCCTGACATTTTGCACAAACTCCGTAAGTACCGGCTTCTATTTTGTCTAATGCTTCATTTACTTGCTTTAACAAGTCCTCACTATGAACAAGTAAGGCGAAATCTTTTTCACGGTCGTATAACTCCGTTCCTAAATCGGCTGGATGATTATCGAGCGTCGACAGCTCATCCGTGGCATCACGTAAGCTATCACGTGTTGTTACTTCATTTCCCCTTTCAACCGTTGTTAGGTTTAATTCTTGTTTTTGTTCAATAAGCTGCTTTTTTAATTTTGCTAATTGTTTCGTGGTCAGCATCGCTCTTCACTTCCCTTCATTTGTAGTATGGGCGAAATGAAAGAAATCATTAAAGTGAATTTTTTTGAATGGATTACGACCATTTCTATCTACCTTTAAGCATTTTCTAGCATCACTTTATAATGACTTGCCGTGCGGATTTCAATTGTAAGCGCACCTGATTCATAAAACGTTTTGATTAAGTAAGGGACACCACTCGTATTTTGAAATTTAAAATCTAACGTTCCATACGATACCGTTGCGTCTCTACCTGCAGGCACATAGCCAATGCTTAATGAATGGTGGTGACGCTCTGTTATCCGCACCGCCATTTGGTCAACTGCATTAAATAAGGTGGACGACGTTTGACAAATCCCACCGCCAATTCCTAGAACCAATTGTTTATTAACAATTTCATATGCCGATTGATAGCCTTTTTCTTCCGTTCTTTCTCCGACCATCGTGTTAAATGAAAAATAATCGCCTACTCCTACGATAATGTTATTTAGCGCATGTGCGGAGAGCTCGATATTTTTACTTCTCCCTTGTTCTGACGCTTGAAAGTAGGTCGTATAGGACGCAAGAGCGACCTCACTCAAAGTAGATATTTCTTCTTCTTGGTAATGACTGGCCATTTCATATAACGGCAAATGTACTTCACCACCATTTTCAGAAGCCTTCATGATGCTGTCTACTAATTCACTTTCTTTTAAGATGACACCGGGATTGCCCTTTATTATTTGACCATTTTCCGCTAGACGGTCTAACTCCATTGTTTGATCGTATCCCGTTGAGGTTTCTGTTCCCCTTGCTAAATCCTTTGCCATTTTTTTTAACTCGGTTTCGTACAATGCCTCGTCCGCTTCATAGCCTAACTCTTTTGGCATAATAGTTTGAACCGTTTCTAGTGTTCGTGGATCAACTAACGTAATCACTGCTGGCTTAGCACTTTGTTGTGACTCATCTGTTGCAGTCGTTCGTATTAGATCTATTTCGACAGTATGAGTATCGTGTGGTTCTGTGTGTATGGATTGTTCTTGACAACCACTTATAAATAAAAGCAAACAAATAAGCAATAATGCTCCCCAAGTTTTCATCGCACGAATACTCCTATCTATAAAAGCCAAGATACTTCTATTTTATTCAACACCTGCGAAAGATGTGCTATGTAAAAAAGCATCGATTCCCCCTAAATAAATAGAGGAAATCGATACTTAGCTCATTTTAGTTCTTCCCTGGCTTTCCATTATTATTTGGTTTTCCAGGTTTCGTTGGCTTACTTGGCTTAACTTTAATAATACCCGACGTTTCCCCATCAGTTACTACACTAGATTTCAATGACAATTGGTAAAATCATCGGACTCTTTTTCGTCAACGTATAAATATATTGATCGACTACCTTTTTAATGGCCCTTTTCATTGCAAAAGGGTTTGCTTCGTTAAATTTCAGCACGGCCGTTTTCGCTAGTTCGTTAATATCATGAATTAGCCCTTCCGAATCCCTCGCATAAACAAATCCTCTTGAAATGGTATCGGGATCTCTAATAACCGAGCCATCCACTTTACTAATCGTTACGACAATCACGAGCATCCCATCTTCTGCCAAACGTTTCCGATCACGTAGCACGATGTCGCCTACTTCACCCGCACCAACGCCGTCTACATACGAGTCTCCAGCAGGTACCGTTCTTGTTTGCCTTGCTACCGTGCCGAATATATCGACCACATCCCCATTTTTTAAAATAAATGTGCGCCCTTTTTTCACACCAACAGCTTCTGCGAGTAAGCGATGGATATGTAGCATACGGTACTCACCGTGAACCGGTATAAAGTATTTCGGTTGCATCAACGTTAGCATTAATTTCAAATCCTCTTGGTAGCCATGACCGGATACATGTAAACCGGTAACACTCGAATTGCCGTATACAACCTCTGCGCCAAGCTGGAATAAGTTATCGACGATTTTTGAAACATCCTTTTCATTCCCTGGAATCGGTGACGCTGCAAAAATAACCGTATCGCCTTGCTCGACTTTAATATCTCGATTACTACCTGTCGATAAACGAGACAGCGCTGCTAACGGCTCACCCTGACTACCGGTGCAAACAATGACCACACGCTCTGATGGCAATTTTTCTACATCTTCTACATCAATTAACATCCAAGTTGGAATCGTCAAATAACCTAGCTTCTTTGCAACGGCCGTTACACTTTTCATACTCCGTCCTAAAAACAACAGCTTGCGGTTTGTTTTGTCAGCGGCATCGATAATCTGTTGAATCCGATTGACATTCGAAGCAAACGTAGAAATAAAGATTTTACCCGTCGCCCTTAAAAATTGTTGCTCTAACTGATTGGCGACCAATTTTTCCGATGGTGTGGAACCTGGCCTTTCCGCATTCGTACTTTCTGAAATTAAACAAAGCACCCCTTTTTGCCCAATGTTCGCCATCTTATGAATCTCCGAAGTTTGACCATTGACAGGGGTTAAGTCGAATTTAAAATCACCCGTATGCACGACATTTCCTTCTGGAGTTTCGAAAACGAGCCCTAAACAATCCGGGATACTATGACTTGTTTTAAAAAACGTCACTGCCATTTTTTCAAATTGTAAATGTGAGTCTGCTGTAATTTCCGTCAATTGTGCGTCACGCAGTAGCTTATGTTCCTTTAATTTTAGCTCAATTAAACCGAGCGTAAAACGAGTGGCGAAAATCGGGATATTACATTTTTTCAAAAGATACGGAATCCCACCAATATGATCCTCATGACCATGCGTCACAAGACAACCTTTGATTTTTTCGCGATTGTCCTCAAGGTACGTTAAGTCAGGAATGATTAAATCTATCCCCAACAAGCTTTTGTCCGCAAATTTCACCCCGCAATCAACAAGTAAGATTTCATCTGCATATTGAATGACATACATATTTTTTCCGATTTCATTAATGCCACCTAAGGCAAATATTGCGAGTGTATTTTGTGCGCCCGTCAAACAATTCCCTCCTAAAGTTACCATTCTGCTCTTGATAGTATTGCTTATAAAGGGTCATAATATACCGCAAAATCCTGTACAAATCGGACATCATTTTTTCATTTTTTCATACTATAAGCATGAGGTGAAAACATGCCAAGAGTAAAATATCGCGAGGCAGATGTCGATTTAATGGCACGTATGATGCGTGCTGAAGCAGAAGGTGAAGGCAAACAAGGCATGCTCTATGTCGGAAATGTCATCGTTAACCGCGCTATTGCGGATTGTAGTGATTTTCGTGATGTGCGTTCAATTGAAGATGTGATTTTTCAAGTACAAGGCAATAACTACTCTTTTGAAGCCGTACAAAAAGGCAATATGTTTTACCAGCGAGCGCGTGATACTGAACGCAGACTTGCGCGCCAAACATTAGATTTTTGGCGCCAACATCCCGCTAAATACGCCCTATGGTACTTTAATCCATCCGGTGCGTGCCCACCAACGTGGTACGGCCAACCATTTACTGGACAATTTAAAGAGCACTGTTTTTACGAACCTGCACCAGGAACTTGCGAAAGCGTGTATATCGGGTAAGGGCACCCAATTTCCTTGCTAATTCCTTGGCTTTATTTTACAATCAAGCCAAGGAAATCGTTAACCGACGATTGCTCAAGGAGGAATTTTCATGCTTTCAGACAAACTACACGCTGCACTCAATGATCAGTTAAATTACGAATTTTATTCAGCACATGCTTACTTAGCGATGGCTGCCTATTGTTCTGATAAATCATACGATGGTTTTGCGAATTTCTTTTTAATTCAAGCCGAAGAAGAGCGCTTCCATGCGATGAAATTTTATCATTTTTTAAGCGACATGGGCTACCGCGCAACAATTGATGGCTTCGACAACCCTGGCAATGAATTCAAATCAATTTTAGATGCATTTGAACAGGCACTAAGCCACGAAAAAGAAGTAACACGTCGTATCTATAACTTAGTTGATATCGCATTAGATGAACGCGAGCACGCAACGAACGCCTTCTTAAAATGGTTTATTGATGAACAGGTAGAAGAGGAATCAACATTCAACACACTCATCGCCAAAATTAGCCGCATTCAAAATGACTCAAACGCTTTGTTCATGCTTGATGCCGAACTAGCTACCCGCACATTTAACCCAGTGGCCGAATAAATACGTTAAAAAGGGACTGCGCGAAAAGTGAATACTTTTCGTGCAGTCCTTCGTTCATGTGTTAATTAACCGCTTTAGCCGCTAAGCCTCCTAACCCAGCCCCAATAACGCCAATATGTTTCAAGAATACTCACGCCCCTCATTACGCTTAGTACGTATGGCAACGTTTAAAGTCATTGCCCGCTAAGGACACCATAAATAACGAGGACAAGCGGCAAGATAAAACAAACGGCATAAAAACAGCTAAATACAACCGCATTCACAATGGAATAGCCTAATTTGGCGCTTCACCGCACGTGTAATTTCTACATCTTCTAATAAAGAATGTTGCAAGCTCGTATGGCCTTCGATTTTTTCGTATGTTTCCTTGTCAAACAGTAAAAACGCACCGTTCGCGGCAGTAGCAGCTGGCCAGGTTGTCTGACTCGCCAAATAAATAGGTAAATGAAAATTCACAAAAAAATGCATCATTGGAATGACTAAAGGATCGAGCCAATTCGTATAATAAAAACGCGGAAATCCGGTAATGAGACCCACCTGTCTACGCTGTAGCGGATTCTGTATCGCTAGTTTTGAAAGAATGGCATGTCCTGTAGCAATAACCATCACCCATGCAAAGCCAATTGCAATCGGTACACCAAAAACTTTCGGCGCAAATTGATTCATATATGTATAGGCACCGAATAAAATTTCGTATGCTGAGCCAAAATATTCAATAATAAAGGTTGTTAGAAAAACCAATACCGAAAACATGAATCCTAATCCGTTCGAGTAGCGAATCATAAAGTACACGACACCTAAAACCCCTCCCACTCTGAAATTTGCTCCTCTTACCTATTCACTTTATACCTAATTTGTAAACTTTTACGTTATGAAAATATCATGTGTTGGGGGGGAACTCAAAAAGTAAGAAGAAGCGTTAAAACATGTTTTTAGTTGTTATTCTTGCGGGAAATACTATCATACCCATTTTACTCGCTCGAAAGGAGAATGCTTGAATATGAGTATCGTGAAATTTGTCGTCATCATTTCTTGGATTTATTGTGTCGCTTATCTGTTATTTGGTTTCCCTCAGGATACACTCCTTATGCGTACAGCAACTGGGGTGATGGTGATTATTTTTACTTGTAGTATGTTCTATGGGTTATTAAAGGTTGTCGAGCGTGGGAGGTTGGGGAGAAATTAAAGGTGCTGGTTCAGAATGAAATCCATCAATCACAACAAAAGTGCTTGTCCCGAAAGTATTTTTGGAACAAGCACTTGTTGATTATTTTTCGTTCGTATAGTGGAACCATCAAGCTTTTGTACTTCCCCCAGGATTACGCAACCACGACCAGAGAATCGCTAGTACCAATAAGATTCCTAAATAACCCATGACCGCGTACACTTTACTAATTAGCGTCGTAAAACCTATAAGGCTAATTGCAAATCCTACTAGACAGAGCAGCATGACAATAATTTTAAATGAAAAACGCTCTGGAGTCACAATACGCACAGCTAGTATATAAAGTGTTCCAATAGCCGTACTATAAATCATTGCAAGTAAAATAATAGACATGATGATGCCCATCACCGGATGAATCTGTTGCGCTAACATAAGCGTGGGCATTTCTACGCCCCTTACAACGTCCATTTTCGCAAAGAGCGCCAGGTTGATTAGAAGAATTAATAAACCTAGTAGGAGACCTCCTAATGCACCACCGCGCTTCGCAACGTTTCTGTCCACTACAGTACCACCAACTACAATTAACATCGCTGCCGCCGCGGAAAAATTAAACGACACATACAATACCGTACTAAGTAGCCAGTGAGGGGTTGCAGAAGGCTGACTTTTCGAAAGTTCATTTAGTTCACTGATCGAGTAATCCATTGTAAATAAAGAATAAATTAATAAAATAAAAATAAAACCTAGTAAATATGGCGTTAAGGTCGCTAGAATTCCGATAATATTTTCCGCATTCCACAAAAGCGTAAACATGACGGCCAACACCATCAACATGCTACCAACTGATGGCTCAATCATGTACATTTGATTAAAAGCTGAGCCTGCGCCAGCTAACATGACAATAGCAATGCCAAATAAAACGAAACAAATTAACAAATCTAGCACTGGTCCGAAAAAACGACCCCCAATATAATATAACCCTTCCTTATGCGAAGTCGTTTGTAAATCAGAGCCCATTTGCGCAAGTGTCATTCCTAAAAAGGAAAAAATAATCGCGGCTACAATACAACCAAAGATGCTAGTAACACCATAACTCGTAAAATATTGCATGATTTCTTGACCTGAAGCAAAGCCTGCACCGACCACTAAACTAACAAACGCAGTTGCAATTTGTAGACTCTTTTTCAATATGCACCTTCTTTACCGACTTAATTAAATCAACATTAGCGAATGTTATTAAATCCTGCATGATAGTAGCATAATATGTAGAGGGACTAGAGGTTATTACGATATGGAAATCTAATGAGGGGGAGTTCGGGTTTGTTAAAAGAATTTCTAAACTCTTGCGAAGTTTATTAATGAATTACAGAATACCTACTAACAATTTTTATTTATGTCCTCCATAAACCACTCAGTTCAATGTTTCATAATTTAATTATCTCAATATCCACTTGATACCTTAATTTCAAATAAAAAAACGCTCAAACCCTTATAAAAATAAGGATTTGAAGCGTTTTTACTTCGATTCAAAATCATCAATTATGAACCTATTTACGACCCAGGAGGGATTCGAACCCCCGACCGACGCCTTAGAAGGGCGTTGCTCTATCCAGCTGAGCTACTGAGTCATGTTTTTCAACCAATTGGTATCAAAGACAATTTTTATTATAGGATAGAACGAAAGAGAAGTCAACACTATTTTTAATAAAAAATATTATTTAAATAAAGTAATATTTCCAAAAACTTCCCTTGTTCCAAAACAAGCAGGGAGCCCCGTTCTAGAAAACAGGGTTCCCCTATTTATTCATTAACGCTCAATAAACATTTGCTCAATCAAATTATTATTGTCGTCATAACAATCTAATGTAAAATGGGTTGGCGAGATTGTACATGTTACAAACGATTTCTCTTCAATCTGACGCGGCTTTTTCAAGCTACCTGGATTAATAAAAAACGTGTCATCAATATATTCCGCGCCTAAAATATGCGAATGCCCAAAGCAGACGATATTTGCGCCGAGTTCCTTTGCACGATATACAAGCTTCATCGGAGAAGATTTTACATCATATAAATGGCCATGTGTCACGTACACACGCTCACCATTTACCTGAAACAAAATTTCCTCTAAATAGTTTGGATCATGGTCACAGTTACCCTTTACGCGCTCCATGTTTTGCATCACTGGGTGGGCATACGGCAGTTCACTATCACCACAGTGGATAATCTTGTGCGCGTCAGGATGGTAGCCCTTTACACGTTCAATGATTTCCTCATCACCATGGGTATCACTTAGTATCAATAGTTTCATTTTTCCCCACATCCTTTTCCAGTAATCTACGCTTAGTTTGCCAGTAACTTATATAAAATTCAATTATTATGCATAATTGTCCAGAATCCGTCTATTTCAGTAATTCTGCTAATTGCAGAGCAAGCTTGCGAATCGCATTACCGCGGTGTGAGATTGCCCCTTTTTCCTCAGCAGTAAGCTCAGCCATATGTTTTTGCAATGCAGGCACGTAGAAAATTGGATCATAGCCAAAGCCGTTTCTTCCTTTTTTCTCATGGGCAATGACACCTTCACACGTACCGAAAACTGTTTTTGTGTCCATATTTGGTCCAGCAATCGCTAGTGCACAGCAAAAACGCGCTGTACGCGCTTCTTCTGGTACATCCTTCATGTTTGCTAACACTTTGACCATGTTTGCTTCATCGTCGTGGTCGCCTGCGTAACGTGCAGAATACACACCTGGCTCACCATTTAACGCATCAATTGCTAGGCCACTATCGTCTGCAATCACAATTTTGCCAAGTAAATTCGCTAACGTTTGCGCTTTTAAAATCGCGTTTTCTTCAAACGTTGTACCTGTTTCTTCAATTTCTAAGTCAGGCGCTACTTCAAACATTGTTACCACTTCATAGCCAAATGGATTAAATAATGCTTCGAAGTCCTTTGCTTTCCCTTTGTTTTTCGTGGCAATGACGACTTGCTTCATTACGCTTCCACCTTTCCAATCAGTGCAGCTAGCTCGCCTAGTGCCTCTTTTTGAATGTTGATTAGTTCGGCAATTCCTACTTCACCTAAGTCTAACAGGTCATTTAATTCCGCTCTTGAGAAAGTTGCTTCTTCGCCTGTCCCTTGTAATTCAACAAATTGACCTGCACCGGTCATAATAACGTTCATATCAACCTCTGCTGATGAATCTTCAATGTAGTTTAAGTCAAGTACTGCACCAATTTCAGCTAGTTTACCTACGCTTGTTGCAGCTAAGTAATCTGTTACAGGAAACTTCGCGAATGGCTTTTCTACGCCTAATTTAGCGATTGCTTGTGTCATAGCAACGAATGCTCCTGTAATTGACGCTGTACGTGTGCCTCCGTCTGCTTGAATCACATCACAGTCTATCCATAACGTTTTCTCACCCAGCGCTTCTAGATTAACGACAGCACGTAATGCACGGCCGATTAAGCGTTGGATTTCCATTGTGCGGCCTGTCACCTTACCTGCAGATGATTCGCGGCGTGTACGTTGTTCTGTGGCACGTGGTAGCATTGAATATTCTGCTGTAATCCAGCCTTTGCCTTGTCCACGTAAAAAGCCTGGTACTCTATCTTCAATTGTCGCTGTACAAATTACTTTTGTGTTTCCCACCGTAATCAGTACTGACCCTTCTGGATGCATTAAATAATTATTTTCAATTTGAACTGGACGTAATTCATTCACAGCTCGTAAGTCATGTCTAGTCATTAGAGACCTCCTCAATTTGTTCGCGCACTAATCTTATCATACTTTACTAGTAGCCTAAAGCGGAAATGCCCCCATACATAGAAAAAAACCCAAATTAGAGGGTACCCTAACTTGAGTTTGATTGTTATTTTTCAAACGAGATTTTATGAAGATCGAGCGCACCTTGCTCCAACCAACGCTCCGCAATCGAACGAAAGATCGGTACAGAGCCGGAAGCATGAAATACATGCTGTGGTGGCTCTTTTTCCGTACGCAATTCACCTTTGTAGCTTAAAATCGCTTCCACGTCTTTTGCTGTTTCCTGTGCACTTGATAACACGTGTACATCAGGTCCGACAGCTGCTTCAATTTGCTTTTGTAAAATCGGGTAATGCGTACAGCCTAAAATCACGGTATCAAAGCGTTCGTTTTCAATCGGTTTTAATCCTTTTTCAACAAGATTGTACGAGAATTGCCCTTCATATTCACCACTTTCAACAAGTGGCACAAATGTTGGACACGCAAGTGGAATGACCTTTGCTTTTGTCGAAAGCGATTTAACCGCTTCCTCATAAGCACCACTTTTAATTGTACCTTCCGTTGCTAACACGACGATTTCGTTACGCTTTGTTTCTTTAATTGCTGCTCGCGCCCCAGCATTAATTACACCTAAAACAGGGAATGGCATATGCTTTTGTAAGCTTTCTAGCGCCACTGCTGTAGCTGTATTGCATGCAATAACGAGCATTTTGACATTCATTTTCTCCAGTGCCTTTGCCATTTGCCATGTAAAGTTACGCACTTCTTGTTTTGAGCGAGGCCCGTATGGACAACGCGCCGTATCACCGATATAATAAATTGTTTCATTCGGTAATAACTCCATAATTGCTTTCGCGACAGTTAATCCGCCGACTCCTGAATCGATTACACCAATTGGGGCATTCACTAGTACCGCCTCTATCCTATTTCATTAATAAATGTAGCTTCTGCAAATGTTTTAATAATTGCTCAAATTCTTCTCCGTCAAATTCGCCGGTAATATCGCGTAAATATTGTTGACGCTTCATAATGACTTCCTGAATAATACGCTCCCCCTCTGGTAAGAGGTGAATACGTACAACACGACGATCGTTTTCGTCACGAACTCGTTGTACAAGCTCATTTTTCTCCATACGATCGACTAAATCTGTTGTTGTTGAAAACGCTAAATACATCTTTGTTGATAAATCGCCAATTGTCATATCACCTGACTCTTGCAACCATTGCAGAGCAATAAATTGCGGAGGTGTAATAATATAATTGCTTAATATTTCGCGACCTTTTTGCTTAATTAAGTGAGAAATGTATCGTAATTCTTTTTCTAAGATTGCTATAGATTCAGAGCTATGTGTGCTTTGATCTTTCATCTACTTCATTCACTCCCCGAACGTTTCATATCTCTATTTTGATGTTTTTTTCATAAAATAGCAAGTATCCATTCAGTTTATTGACAATTCTTGCAACCGCAATAATTCGATGAGTGCCTGCGTTCGACTGGAAACACCTAATTTTTGTATTGTATTAGAAATGTGATTACGTACTGTTTTTTCACTAATGCCAAGTTTCGCTGCAATTTCTCGTGTCGAATAATCTTCAATCAGTAGTTCGAATATTTCTCGTTCTCTTTTCGTTAACAGCGAACGATGCTGCGGACGAGTCATTGTGCAACACCCTCCTATCCTCTTCTTTGTACAGTATGTCATGTACGAATGGGAGGTGAGGGCGTTTAACTATTTCCCAAGCAATATTTTTTTCTGTTCCTCGAGTAAAGGAACGCCTTTACCTGTTTCATAATTCAATTGAACAAGCGTACCCCGGCCTGTATAGCACACCTCATCCTTTTCATTTTTCACTAAATAATGTAGATCCATGGATGAATTACCGATTGAAGCGGCTTTGACATAAATCGTCAATGTCTCATCAAAAAACACTTGGTTCAAGTAGTCACATTGAATATCTGCTACAACCAGCATATTTTTCCCTGTAGGGCTATTGGTAAAATCAAAGCCAAGCGCTTTAAAGTACTCAATACGTGCATATTCAAAGTATGCAAATACCTTCGTGTTGTTTACATGTCCATACATGTCGGTTTCTGAAAAACGTACCTTTACTGTTGTCGAAAATGAAAAGCCGGCCATCCATTCTTGTGGATCTTGAATATAAGTTGCTCGCATACTATTTCCCCCTCAGAACTTCAAATTTCATCATCCCCCGACAATGAATACGCGTTCATTATAGCATAATTTGTCATTTTCGAGCCATAAGAGAATTATATAAAAAAGCTTTCACTAAAAAAGACCTCCACAAATTGTGGAGGTCTTTTGAGTTTGTTGATTAGTCAACCATGTGGTCAGAACCGAAGAAGTTCTTGAACATTTGAACTGATGCTGCACGGTTAAGAGCAGCGATAGATGTTGTTAAAGGAATCCCTTTAGGACAAGCAGCTACACAGTTTTGAGAGTTACCGCAGTTAGCAAGACCGCCGTCTCCCATGATTGCTTCTAAACGCTCGTCTTTATTCATCGCACCAGTTGGGTGAGTGTTGAATAAACGAACTTGTGATAATGGCGCTGGTCCGATGAATGAAGCTTTTTCAGACACGTTTGGACATGCTTCCATACAAACACCACAAGTCATACATTTAGATAATTCGTAAGCCCATTGACGTTTGCGCTCTGGCATACGTGGACCTTCGCCTAAGTCGTAAGTACCATCGATTGGAACCCATGCTTTAACTTTCTTAAGTGCGTTGAACATACGCTCGCGGTCAACTTGTAAGTCACGGATGACTGGGAAGGTTTTCATTGGCTCTAAACGAATTGGTTGCGTTAACTTGTCTACTAATGCAGAACAAGATTGTTGTGGACGTCCGTTGATTACCATTGAACATGCACCACAAACTTCTTCTAAACAGTTCATATCCCAAGATACTGGAGTCGTTTTTTGACCGTCAGCAGTTACTGGATATTTTTGAATATGCATTAAAGCAGAAATTACGTTCATACCTGGACGGTAAGGAACTTCGAACTTCTCAACGCGTGTAGCACCATTCTCAGAATCTTGACGAACGATTTCTAACTTAACTGTTCTACCAGTATTTACTGTTTCCATTTTCTAGTTCCCCCTTCTTACGCAGAATAGTCGCGTTTACGTGGTGGAATTAACGAAACGTCTACTTCTGCATAAGTAATAATTGGCTCGCCCGTAGCAGGATCGAACTTCGCCATTGTTGTTTTTAAGAATCTTTCATCATCACGCTCTGGGAAATCTGGTTTGTAGTGAGCACCACGAGATTCATCACGCATTAAAGCACCTTTTGTCATAACTTTTGCAAGGTATAACATGTTCTTTAATTGGCGAGTGAAGTGAGCACCTTGGTTCGACCATTTTTGCGTATCGTTGATGTTGATTTTTTCCCAACGCTCTTGTAACTCAGTTAATTTCGCATATGTTTCCTCTAATTTAGAGTTTACACGTACTACTGTCATGTTGTCAGTCATCCACTCACCAAGTTCTTTGTGAAGTAAGTAAGCGTTTTCTGTACCATCCATTTTCAGGATAGCTTCCCATTTTTCTTGCTCTTCTTTTTCGCGACGTGTGAAGATTTCTTCTGGTAAATCTTCCGCATGCTTTTTAAGACCTTTAATGTACTTAACAGCATTTGGACCAGCAACAGAACCACCGTAAATTGCAGATAGTAATGAGTTCGCTCCTAAACGGTTCGCTCCGTGTTGAGAGTAATCACATTCACCCGCTGCGAATAAACCAGGGATTTCAGTCATTTGATCGTAATCTACCCATAAACCACCCATAGAGTAGTGAACTGCTGGGAAGATTTTCATTGGTAATTTACGTGGGTCATCCCCTACGAATTTTTCGTAGATTTCGATGATACCACCTAATTTGATGTCTAATTCATGTGGATCTTTGTGAGATAAGTCAAGGTATACCATGTTCTCACCGTTGATACCTAATTTTTGGTTTACACATACGTCGAAGATTTCACGAGTCGCGATATCACGAGGTACTAAGTTACCGTAAGCTGGGTATTTTTCTTCTAAGAAGTACCAAGGCTTACCGTCTTTGTAAGTCCAAATACGACCACCTTCACCACGAGCAGATTCTGACATTAGACGGTTTTTGTCGTCACCAGGAATTGCTGTTGGGTGAATTTGGATCATTTCACCATTTGAATAAGTAGCACCTTGTTGGTAAACGATTGAAGCTGCTGAACCAGTGTTGATTACAGAGTTTGTTGTTTTACCGAAGATGATACCAGGACCACCTGTTGCCATGATTACAGCATCAGAACGGAATGATTTAATTTCTTCAGAACGTAAATCTTGTGCTACGATACCGCGGCATACGCCTTCGTCATCCATAACAGCACCAAGGAATTCCCAGTGCTCATATTTCGTTACTAAACCAGCTACTTCGTGAGCACGAACTTGCTCATCTAGTGCGTATAGTAATTGTTGACCAGTTGTTGCACCAGAGAATGCTGTACGGTGCATTAACGTACCGCCGAAACGACGGAAGTCAAGTAAACCTTCTGGCGTACGGTTGAACATTACACCCATACGGTCCATTAAGTGGATAATACCAGGTGCTGCATCACACATACCTTTAACTGGTGGTTGGTTCGCTAAGAAGTCGCCACCGTATACTGTATCGTCAAAGTGGATCCATGGAGAATCCCCTTCACCTTTTGTATTTACTGCTCCATTAATTCCGCCTTGCGCACAAACAGAGTGTGAACGTTTTACTGGAACTAACGAGAATAATTCAACTGCAGTACCAACTTCAGCTGCTTTAATCGTAGCCATTAAGCCTGCAAGACCGCCACCAACGACGATAACTTTACTCTTTGCCATGATTATTTCTCACTCCTCATTAAATTGCTAATTACTTTTACTCACATTTCATTTTGCTTCTTAACTATGTATAAGTTCTCAAGTTAAGAATTAAACGAATGATACGATAGCCGCAACACCAACGATCGTTAAGATTACAAATACTAACATTGTAATGTAAGTAACGATTTGTTGAGATCTTTTAGATTGTGTAATACCCCAGCTCACGCAGAACGACCATAAACCGTTTGCTAAGTGGAATGTTGCTGATACGATACCTACGATGTAGAATGCTAACATTAATGGATTATCAACGATTTGAACCATCATATCAAAGTTAACTTCTTCACCAAACGCTTTTTGCACACGTGTTTGGAAGATGTGCCAAGCGATAAAGATTACTAGGAAAATACCTGTGAAACGTTGTAAAACGAACATCCAGTTACGGAATGTGCTGAAACGTTTCGGGTTGTTCGTTGCAGTAAATGCAATGTACACTCCGTAGAATCCGTGGAACATTAATGGAATATAGATAATAATCCATTCCATTGCTAACAATAACGAGTGTGGAAGTAATTCCATCACGCTAGTAGCGTTATTGTAAGTTTCTTCACCGCCAACTGCAGTAAAGTTCAAAGATAAGTGGAACACCAAGAATAACCCGACTGGAACTACGCCAAGTAACGAGTGTAAGCGGCGCCATAAAAATTCACGATCTTTCGACAAAACTGTTACCCCCCTTAGTACTTGAAATACACATAAACACCGCCACGAAATTGTTGACGCTGTTGTTGACTGCATATTTCATCATGGTACAATATTATGACATGTCCATTGTACTCTCAACAGGTACTAGCGTCAAGGCAACTGAGTATATTTAATAATCATTTTAAAGACGTTTTTACGCTGTTTAGAGTTAAAATTTTTCTACTTATAACATTATTTCTTCTCCTAGAATTAAAATTATAAGAAAATTTATGAAAGAGGTTTTTACTATGGAAGAGCATAAAATGAAAACGATTCCAGCTTTTGGCTATGAAATCATTCGTGATCATCTACTTCATTCAATTCTAGGGAAACACGAAGAGGATGTATTGTATTGGGCAGGGAAAGAATTAGCAAGGAAATTCCCGTTATTTTCATTAGACGAGCTTCCATCATTCTTTACTGAGGCCGGCTGGGGCGTTTTAACACTCGAGAAGGAAACGAAAGATGAAGCCCATTACATACTGATGACAACAGATGAGCAATCATTAAATATCGAAGCACGTTGCTTCCGTTTGGAGGCGGGCTTTTTAGCCGAACAAAAACAAAAACAACTAGGTTTTTTAACGGAATGCTATGATGAAAAATACGAAAAGAAAAACTGTGTGAAATTTACTTTGAAGTGGGATTTGAAGGAAAAAATAACGTGGTAAAAATAGCAGTACATGGATTAGTCAACCCATGTACTGCTATTTTTTATGACGCTGAAGTTTTATGAACAGCTAAATTAAATTCATCATGCAACGCATTTGCCGCGCGTACCATTTCTTCCTGCGGCACAACGACGGACACTTTAATTTCTGAAGTACTGACCATTTTCACTGGAATATGCTCACGGCCTAATCGTGCAAACAGGCGCGCTGCAACACCTGGATTAGACACCATGCCTGAGCCAATGAGCGATACTTTCGCTAAGCCCACTTCAAAATCCGCAAAGCTAAAGCCTAATGATAATTTGCTTGATTCTAACACACGTAAACTTTCCGCAAACTCATCTTTGGTAATCGTAAAGGAAATCGTCGGCTTCACACCATCAATAACCACCTGCACAATAAGATCCACATTGATTTGATTTTCAGCTAATACACTAAAAACTTCTGCAAGCGATGCCGTTTCATACGAATCATAACCAATTGTTAAACGAATAATATCTGATTCATACGCCACACCGCGTACGATTATTTTTTTTTCCATTTCTACAACTCCTTTAATTAACGTTCTTCCACATCACGCTCATGCAAAAGAAAGCACAACAACTAAGTGTATGCTTCTTGCTTGCTCGTTTAGTACATCTAGTGTGATATTTCTAGATTTTTTCTGGCATGCTTGTTACTCTTGCAAAACCGCAAAAAAAAACGACCTCCCATATTCATGGAAAGTCGCCGTCAAGATCTATTAAACGTAATTACTTCGGCAGGATCCCCTTTCGATTGCTGTCTTCGGAATTGTTCTCCCTCGAGCAATGTACTCTTGAATCCTGCACCTCTATCATTCGAAACGATTGAATTGTCAATATATTAACGGATTACTGGTCTTTTTTCAATGAAATTTCCTGAAAATGTTTGAAAATCGATTCCGCCAGTTTCGGTGGCAAACCTGCTTCTTGTAACTGTAATTCACTGGCCTCACGAATTTTTTTCACTGACCCAAAATGCTTCATCAGCTGCTGTTTGCGCTTTGGTCCTACACCTTCAATGTCATCTAGTACAGACTGAATCGCATTCGTTTGCTGTTGCTGACGTAAGAAAGTAATCGCAAAACGGTGGACCTCGTCTTGAATACGCTGCAATAAATAAAAACCATCGCTCGTACGTTTAAGTGGCACGACTTCAGGTGGGCTCCCAAATAATAACTGCGACGTATTATGCTTGTCATCCTTTGCAAGTCCGGCAATCGGTATGCTTAATCCAAGCTCATCCTCTATCACTTCGCGCGCGACTTCCATTTGCCCCTTACCACCATCAATCACAATTAAATCAGGCAATGCTAAATTTTCACGCAACACACGTGTATAGCGACGACGAATGACTTCGGCCATCGCTCCGTAATCATCATGCTTCGCGGCCTCTCGTGTTTTATATTTACGGTACTCCTTTTTCGCTGGCTTGCCGTCTATAAACACGACCATCGCCGAAACAGGGTCAGTACCGTGCATATGGCTGTTGTCAAACGCTTCAATACGAAGTGGGATGGGAATATCCATCGCTTGCGCTAACGCCTCACACGCACCCACTGTACGCTCCTCTTGACGTTCAATCAGTTGGAACTTCTCATGCACCGCGATATTTGCATTTTTCATCGCTAAATCAACGAGTTCTTTTTTCGTACCTCTTTTTGGAATAATGACTTTCGTGTTTAAAAGACTTTGTAAAATTGTTTCATCAATCGTATTCGGTACAAATATTTCCTTTGGTAGTAGGTGATTCGCTTGCTCATAAAAGTGACCGACAAACGTTAAAAATTCCTCTTCTGGCTCGTTATAAATCGGAAAAATTGTGACATCACGTTCGATTAACTTCCCTTGGCGTACGAAAAACACTTGCACACACATCCAGCCTTTTTCCACTGCATAACCAAATACATCGCGATTTGTTAAATCATCCGAAACCATTTTTTGCTTTTCCATAATACTATCAATATGCGTGATTAAATCACGGAATTCTTTCGCACGTTCAAACTCTAAATTTTCAGCTGCATCGAGCATTTTTTGTTGAAGTTCGTCCTTAATTTCGTCGACGCCACCGTTTAAAAACTTCGAAATTTGATTGATCATATCGTCGTATACTTTTTTCTCAATATCCTTCACACACGGCGCTAAGCACTGCCCTAAATGATAGTACAAGCACACTTGGCTTGGCATCTGCGTACATTTACGTAACGGATACAAGCGGTCTAGTAATTTTTTCGTTTCATTGGCTGCATAGGAATTCGGATAAGGTCCGAAATATTTTGCTTTATCCCTTTTAATTTTACGTGTAGTTATTAGCCTTGGATGACGTTCATTCGTTATTTTAATATATGGATACGTCTTATCATCTGTTAGTTTAATATTGTATTTCGGATCATGGAGCTTGATTAAATTTAACTCTAAAATCAGTGCTTCTAAGTCACTCGATGTCACGATATATTCAAAGTCCTCAATCTCACTCACGAGGCGTGCTGTCTTCCCATCATGACTGCCTGTAAAATACGAACGGACACGGTTTTTCAACACCTTTGCCTTGCCGACATAAATGATGGTGCCTTGGCGGTCCTTCATCAAATAACAACCCGGTTCATCCGGTAAAATTTCTAATTTTGCTTTAATGATTGCATTCATGCTCTTCACCTATTTACTGTGTCGTTACTAGTAGTGTACCCGATTCAACGACAAGAAAAAAGCCGTACACCTTGGTAGGCATACGGCTCGTTCATGGATCTTATTTGTTGTCGTTAATGAAGTCGATTAACGCTTCTTTAGGCATGAAGCCAGCTGTTTTTGCTTTTACTTCGCCATCTACGAATAATAGTAATGATGGGATAGACATGATTTGGTATTCAGCAGCAGTAACTTGGTTGTTATCCACATCAACTTTAACGATTTTAACGTCGTTACCGATTTCTGCGTCTAATTCTTCAAGAACTGGAGCGATCATTTTACATGGACCACACCATGCAGCCCAAAAGTCTACTAAAACTACACCATTTGAAATTTCTTGTCCGAAAGTTTGATCTGTACCGTGTACAATTGCCATATTAAAATAGCCTCCTTAATTACAATATGCATGTAGTATAGCATGATTTGGCAATTATAAAATAATAAAATGCTCGCGGAAATTGGATATACGGTGAAATGTTGGAAACCGGAAGATTAAAATGCTATTTCTTCTATCATTTTAGTCAAGATAATGGTCTTTTATACAATTGATTGGGGTAAACAAAACGTAGCTTTTCTTCTTTAAAAAAGTAGAGTAAGCTAGAGTACAGAGTAGATAAAGGAGGTATTTCCATTGATTACAATCAATAAAGAACGCGTGCTTCAAATCGCAAAGGACTTACTACAGCAACATAGCCCTACTGGTTATTGCCATGAAATTATGGATACAATTGAACAGTACGTTTTGAAAACAGGCTATGCGTTTGAACGCACATTAAAAGGTGGCGGCATCATTTCCATCCCTGGTGCAAACGAAGGCAAGGTAATTGGTCTTTCTGCGCATGTGGATACATTAGGGGCTATGGTTCGCTCGATTACTAGTCACGGTACATTAAAATTCACGCTGTTAGGTGGACCACTTGTGCCAACTTGGGACGGTGAATATGTATTTGTTCGTACACGAGACGGCAGAACGTATAGCGGTACGATTTTAAGCACAAGCCCTTCAGTACACGTATTCGAAGACAGCAAATCTAAAAAACGAGAACCGCAATTTATGGAAGTGCGTCTTGATGAAAAAGTAAAAACAAAAGACGATGTATTAAAGCTTGGCATTGGTGTTGGTGATTTTATTTTTATCGACCCGAAAACAACGGTCACAGAAAGCGGCTTTTTAAAGTCTCGTTTCATTGATGATAAAGGAAGTGTTGCGGTATTATTAGCGCTACTTGAAATCATGAAAGCGGAAAATATCGTACCTGCTTATCCCGTGAAAATTGTCATTTCAAATTATGAAGAGGTTGGGCATGGTTCATCGCATATCCCTACTGATATTACGGAATACATTTCTGTGGATATGGGCTGTATCGGGGACGATTTAAGCTGTACGGAATATGATGTTTCGATTTGCGCGAAGGATTCAAGTGGTCCATATGATTACGAAATGACATCAACGTTTATTGAACTCGCGAAAGAAAACAATCTGCAATACGCGGTCGATATTTATCCGATGTACAGCTCGGATACAAGTGCTGCCTTGCGTGGGGGTAATAATATCAAGGGTGCGTTAATCGGACCTGGTGTACACGCCTCACACGGCATGGAACGTACACATTATGAAGCGTTAGAAAATACGATGAAATTGATTTATCTTTACATTACGAAAAAATAAACGCAAAAACAGCACTGTCCGAGAAGTGTTACTTTTCAGACAGTGCTTTACTCATGTATTCATGATCCGCGGTGACACGTGGTCGAAAGTAAGACGAATGCTAAGATCGTCAAATCCTGTGACAACGCATTCATGACCAGCATCGTGTTGGCCTCCATCGCGCAAAACGGGATTGACCAGAAGGCTTTCTGGTCAATCCCGTTTTTTTTATGCGTTTACTTTTAACGCTTTGAATTCTTCGATTAGAAGTGGTACTACTTCAAATAAATCGCCTACAATACCGTAGTCTGCTACTTTGAAGATGTTTGCTTCTGGATCTTTGTTGATCGCGACGATTACTTTTGAATTCGACATCCCTGCTAAATGCTGGATTGCGCCAGAAATACCAGCAGCGATGTATAGGTCAGGTGTAACAACCTTACCTGTTTGACCAATTTGTAATGAGTAATCGCAATATTCCGCGTCACATGCACCACGAGATGCACCAACTGCACCGCCTAGTAAATTCGCAAGCTCTTTTAATGGCTCGAAACCTTCTTCTGATTTCACACCACGACCACCTGCTACTACAACTTTCGCTTCAGAAAGGTCTACACCTTCTGTAGATTTACGAACAACCTCTTTAATGATTGTACGTAAGTTTGTGATGTCTACAGTAACAGCTGATACATCACCAGAACGAGATGCATTTTTTTCTAACGGTGCGATGTTGTTCGGACGGATTGTTGCGAAAACTACGCCGTCTTTCACTTTTACTTTTTCAAACGCTTTACCAGAGTAGATTGGGCGAATGAATACCGTAGCATCACCAGCGCCTTCGATTTCTGTTACGTCTGAAATTAAACCAGATTTTAAGCGAGACGCGATTTTTGGCGATAAGTCTTTACCTAAAGACGTATGACCAAACACGATTGCTTCTGGATTTTCTTGTTCAACGACAGCTAAAATTGCTTGGCTGAAACCGTCAGATGTATAATTTTTTAAGTGTGGGTGCTCCACAGTCACAACGCGGCTTGCACCGTATGCGATTAGCTCCTGCGCTAAACCTGCCACAGCATCCCCTACTAATAATCCTACTACTTCACCGCCATCAGCGATTTGTGTACCTGCTGCAATTGCTTCGAATGAAACGTTACGTAAGCTTCCTTCACGAACCTCACCTAACACTAAAACTTTCTTTGACATGAATATCCCTCCATTACCATCTTCGTAAAACTTCGATTTATTTTCGTTTTCAATGATTAAACAACTTTTGCTTCGTTGTGTAATAAGCTAACTAATTCTTTTACCTGATCCGTTAGGTCACCTGATAACACACGACCAGCTGCTTTTTGCGGTGGTAAATAAATTTCAACCGTTTCTAGTTTTACTTCAACATCATCTTCATCGATATCTAAATCATCTAGCTCAAGTTCTTCAAGCGGCTTTTTCTTTGCCTTCATGATACCCGGTAAAGATGGGTATCGTGGCTCGTTTAACCCTTGTTGAGCAGTTACTAATAATGGTAAAGATGTTTCTAACACCTCAGAGTCACCTTCGATATCACGAACAATTTTCACATTAGTTCCATCAATTTCAAGTGAAGTAATTGTTGTTACGTAGTTAATGCCTAAAAGGTCTGCTAAGCGAGGACCTACTTGGCCTGAACCACCATCGATTGCCACGTTACCTGCTAAAATTAAATCTGCTTCTTTGTCTTTTAAATATTCTGCTAGAATGTAAGCTGCAGTATATTGATCTAACTCATCTAAATCATCTTCTGTATTAATTAAAACTGCTTCATCAGCGCCCATTGCTAGAGCTGTACGTAGTTGCTTTTCAGCATCTTCGCCACCGATTGTTACAACTGTTACTTTACCGCCTAATGCGTCACGCTTTTGGATTGCTTCTTCAATCGCATACTCATCGTATGGGTTGATGATGAATTCAGCACCATCTTCTTGAATTTTACCGCCTGAAACGACGATTTTTTCTTCTGTGTCAAAAGTACGCTTTACTAATACATAAATATTCATAATCTAGACCTCCTAAAAGCTTTTAATTTAATCCCGTTTACACGGTTTTATTTACCTGTAAATACTGGTTCACGTTTTTCGATAAATGCTTGAATGCCTTCTTTTGCGTCACGAGATACGAATACTTCACCAAAGCTATTTGCTTCAGCAGCAACCCCGTTATAGAATGACGGTGATTTTCCATATTGTAGCATTTGAATGGCAGCTTTTAAAGCGATTGGAGACTTTTTCGCGATTTTTTTCGCGATGTTTAGCGTCTCAGGTAATAGGTCTTCATCAGAGAATGCACGGTTTGCTAATCCCCATTGAACCGCTTCTGCACCTGAAATTGGATCGCTTGTAAACATCATCTCCGCTGCTTTTGCTACCCCTACATAGCGTGGTAAACGCTGTGTACCAGCAAAGCCTGGAATAATGCCTAGTGAAAGCTCCGGTAAGCCTAGTTTCGCTTTTTCTGTTACGAAACGCATATGGCATCCCATCGCAAGCTCTAATCCGCCACCTAATGCTGCACCATGAATCGCTGCGATGACTGGCTTTGAAAAGCTTTCAAGTCGTTCGAATACGTCTTGACCGTTTTTCGCTAAGCCGGCAAACTCTTCGCCTGACTGTACGCTTGTAAATTCTTTAATGTCCGCACCGGCAGAGAAAAATCGTCCCTCTCCGTGAATGACAATCACGCGTACCGCATCATCATGTTCTACAGCGTCTAATAATGCATTGACGTCTTGGATTAAACCTTGTGATAGCGCATTTGCTGGTGGTCTTGAAATTGTAGCGATTGCTACATTTTCTTCTACTGTCCAACTTAGAAACTCCATTTCCCCACATCCCCTTTTATGCTTTTAGAGCATTTAACAATAATGCTTGTATTTTTGGAGCCTGTTCCATTAAGTCATAGCGATATTCATTGATTACCCATGTTGTCGTAATTTCGTCAATTGTTCCAAAGACCATTTGACGGGCAATACGCACATCCATCGTTGGATTGAATTCCCCATTTAGCATACCTTCGATGATAATTTGATCCAACAAAATTAAATATTCTTTTAGAATAGCGTTAATTTTCGATCTAATTTCTTTATTCGACTGCCTTAATTCCAATTGAGTAACCGTTGCTAGATGGCGATCACTCGATAAAACATGAAAATGGTTTTCAATCATTTTGCTTAACTTATCGGAAGAAGAATCTCCACTTTTTATTATAGCCTGTAAATTCTCTACGAAAATACCCATTTTTTCCTGAAACACAGAAATTAAAATATCTTCTTTGTTTTTAAAATATAAATAGATTGTTCCATCAGCTACGCCAGCCTGTTTTGCAATTTTGGATACTTGAGCTTGATGATAGCCATTTTCCGAGATTGCAATGACTGCAGCATCTACTATTTGCATATACTTGGGTTTATTTCGTTTCAAGTTGCTCACCACCAAAAAAAAATGAAAACATGAATGACCATTCATTCATGTTTTCATAATATAGTTTCTAGAACTTTCTGTCAATAGTTCGCGCTGGTTTATTTTGCTTCTTGCGCCACCATTTTTTGTTTTTCTTCATCCACTAATGTACGACGTAAAATTTTACCTACCGCTGTTTTTGGTAGTTCTTTACGGAAGTCATAGAAGCGCGGTACTTTGTAGGCAGCTAAGTTTTGACGGCAGAATTCATTTAATTCTTTTTCCGTAACGGTTTTTCCTTCTTTTAAAACGATATACGCCTTCACCGTTTCGCCGCGGTATGGGTCAGGAATCCCCGCTACAACACATTCTTGAATGGCTTCATGCTCATATAAAATTTCTTCCACTTCACGTGGATAAATATTAAAGCCACCTGCAATAATCATATCTTTTTTACGGTCAACTACGTAGAAGTAACCGTTTTCATCCATGTACCCTAAGTCACCTGTTAAGAACCAGCCGTCATTGAATGTCATCGCTGTATCTTCTGGGCGATTCCAGTAGCCCTTCATGACTTGTGGCCCTTTGATTGCGATTTCGCCTACTTCACCAGGTGGTAAAATTTCAGATTCGCCTGAACGTAAGATGACTGAATCTGTATTCGGCCATGGTAAACCGATTGAACCGTTAATACGATTATCCCAAATAGGGTTTGCGTGCGTTACCGGTGATGTCTCTGTTAAGCCATAACCTTCTACGACGCGACCACCCGAAATCTCTTCGAACTTTTCTTGTACTTCAAGCGGTAATGGCGCAGAACCACTTAAACACGCTTTGATTGTTGAAAGATCATATTTTTTTAGATCTGGGTGATTTAACAGCCCGATATACATCGTTGGCGCACCCGGGAATAGTGTTGGCTTTTGCTTATCGATTGTTTTTAATGCTTGCTCTGCATCAAATTTCGGTAATAATACCATCTTCCCTTGTTGCATTACTGACAGGATCAATACCGTTGTCATGCCGTATACATGGAAGAACGGTAAAATACCTAAAATCGTTTCTTCCCCTTTATTACATTTATACATCCAAGCGTCACACATCATTGTGTTTGCGATTAAGTTTTTATGTGTTAACATAACACCTTTCGGGAAGCCTGTTGTACCGCCCGTATACTGTAGTAGCGCTAAATCATTTTCAAAATCAAAATCTAGCGGAATATCCGAAGCTGTTGTGGATTTCATAATTTCTGTGAATAAATGGTTAGTCCCACTATGCTCGACTTTTACACTAAAGCCATATTGTTTCTTTTGAATAAATGGATACACTAAGTTTTTCGGGAACGGTAAATAGTCTTTAATGCCCGTTACAATCACGTTTTCAAGATTCGTCTCTTTAATAATTTTCATAGCACGTGGATATAAAATATCCATTACTAAAATTACTTTCGCACCGGAATCAGCCATTTGGTATTGCAATTCACGCTCTGTATAAAGTGGATTCGTTTGAACAACAATCCCACCCGCATACATCGTACCATAGTAAGCGATTACTGCTTGTGGACAGTTTGGTAACATGACTGCTACACGATCGCCCTTCTCCACCCCTAGAGAACGCAAATAATTCGCAAATTTTAGTGCCGATTGATGTAGCTCTTTGTACGTCATTTCTTTCCCCATGAAATGTAGCCCGACTTTGTCCGGTACGTCTTGTGCAGCCTCCGTCAAAAATTGTTGCACCGGAATTTGCGGAAAATCCAACGTATGCGGAATTCCCTCCGGATAACTAGAAAGCCAAACTTTTTCTGTCATAAACCTTCTCCCCTTTGCTAAAAAGCCTTATTCGTTTCCATTAGTATAATTAAAAAAGGAAATTCTTTCAAACTATTTAGTTCGAATTTTCTTTTATTTTCTCGTTAATTCACGATTTCTCTTAGTTAATGTTATGATTTTTATAACAATCTCATACATGATAATCGAAAAATCTTATATTAACTTTCAATATATGTTTTTGTAGGAAAGTAAAAAATATTTTTTAAAATGTTACTTTTTACGTATAAAAAAAGCAGACAAACCATTCCTCGTTTGTCTGCTGCTGCATTTAAATTGTTGCCATATAATAAATTCCTACTGCAAGGAACACTACACATACGACTAATAAAATTTTCGATAAAGTTTCCATCACTTGTCTCCCTAAGATATACTTGCCCCAATTACAAATGATAATCCTAATGAAATCGTAAATGAAATAAATCCGACAGAACGATTGTCTGCTGCAATTTCCTCATCAACATTGAATTTCGGAGTTAAAAATTCAAACAATAAATAGGCAAAAATTAATAAGATAAAGCCGTACAGTCCCCAACCGAGCATTTCTACAAAGGATGTATGCTGTTGGATGGAATATCTGAAAATGTTGCACACTCCGAGGATTTTACCGCCTGTCGCTAATGCAACGGCCAAATTCCCTTTTTTAATTTCTTCCCAGTTTTTATATTTCGTCACGATTTCAAATAAAATCATCGAGACAAATAAACAAAGAACTACTACGCTAAAATAGCCTGCCGTTTCAACGAGAGGATGGTGCCAAAAGTTTGAACCTAGCAATCCATGTACCCCCTTAACAAATTTTCTTCTTATACCTAATATTAGCTAATTTTGCAAAAGGAGCAACCATTATTTTAGCTCAACAACGGTCACACCGAACCCACCCTCGCCTGCTTCACCATAGCGGTAGGATTTGACGCGCTTATTTTTTTTCAAGAAACTTTGAATGCCTTGGCGCAGTGCCCCGGTACCCTTACCATGAATGATTGATACACGTGGATAATTAGCCAGTAGTGCATCATCTAAATATTTTTCTGTAAGGATAAGTGCATCCTCATAGCGTTCTCCGCGTAAATCTAACTCAAGTTTCACATGTGAATTACGGTTTTTGACGTTCATTGAGGCACGCGTTACTTTTTCTTTTTCCGGCTTGATGTATTCTAAATCGCTATCTGGTAGCTTCATTTTTAAAATCCCGATTTGCACAACCCACTCGTCGCCTGATTGATCGAGAATTGTTCCTTTTTGACCGTAGCTTAACACTCTAACTTCATCGCCGACTTGTAAGTTTTGCTTACGTTCACGTACAGCGACTGCTTTTTGTAGCACTTTATTTTCTTGTGGTGCGGCTTCATCTAAACGTTTTTTTGCATCGATTAACTCGTGCTCTTTTACGTTGGCAGCAGCATCGGCTTTCATTTTACGTAATTCTTCGATGATGCTTTCTGCCTCACGCTTCGCTTCATCAACAATTTTACGCGCTTTATCTTTCGCCTTTTTCTCTAAGCTTTCTTTCTTTTCGTCATATGTGCGTAAGCGCGTTTCAAGCTCCGCGCGAATTTGTGCAGCATCTTCAAGTAAGATGTGCGCTTCATCCGCTTCACGCTCTGAACGAAGACGGCTTTCTTCTAATGACGCAATCATCGACTCAACTTCGTGACGATCAGTGCCTGTAAACGACTTCGCACGGTCAATCACGGTGTTTGTTAGCCCTAAACGCTTTGAGATTTCAAAAGCATTCGAACGTCCCGGTACACCGATCAGTAGACGATAGGTTGGACTCAGTGTTTCGATATCAAACTCGACACTGGCGTTCACTACTAGCGGACGGTTATAGCCATACGCTTTTAACTCCGGATAATGCGTCGTTGCCATGACACGGGCACCACGGTCTACCACTTCATCTAAAATAGAAATCGCTAGGGCCGCCCCTTCTTGAGGATCCGTACCCGCACCTAATTCATCGAATAGTACGAGTGATTTTTCATCAAATTTACTTAAAATATCAACAATGTTCACCATATGAGAGGAGAACGTTGACAGTGACTGTTCAATCGATTGCTCATCACCGATATCCGCAAAAATTTGATCGAACACCGAAAGCTCCGAACCATCAAGTGCAGGCACTGGTAAGCCAGACTGCGCCATTAACGTACAAAGACCAACTGTTTTCAACGTAACCGTTTTACCACCTGTATTTGGACCCGTGATAACGATTGCCGTTACATCACGCCCAAATTCGATTGTGTTTGCGACCGCCTCTTCAATTGCTAAAAGTGGGTGGCGTGCACGTACTAAACGTGTATAGCCGTCTTGATTCATTTTCGGCATCGTACATTTATTTGCTTGACCATACTTGCCTTTTGCCAAAATGACATCCACTTCACCTAGTAGCTGCACTAAAACAAACAGGTCATGGGCAACTTCCGCTACCTTTGCTGTTAGCTCTAATAAAATACGCTCAATCTCAGCTTTTTCTTTCACTTTTAGACGTTGCACTTCATTATTGGCCTGAATTACTGACTCCGGCTCAATGAATAATGTTTGCCCAGATGCAGATTGGTCATGCACAATCCCACCGTAATGCGAACGGTATTCTTGTTTTACTGGAATAACAAAGCGGTCATTACGAATGGTAACAATCGCGTCTGATAGCATTTTTGTGGCATTCGAACCGCGCGTTAAGCTCTCTAATCTTTGACGTACCTTTGACTCCTCAGAACGCAGTGACTGACGAATCGAGCGCAGTGTAGCACTCGCAGAATCCAGTACTGTTCCGTTATCATCAATACAGTCATTAATTTCATGCTGCAATGCTGTGAGTACCGGCATTTGTTCTTTACGCTCACTAAAATGAGGAATCTCAATGGCCTTTTCTGATTCAATATCTTCAATGAAATTACGCAAAATACGACTTGCACGAATGGTGCTTGCGATTTCCATTAATTCCATTGGGCTCAGCATGCCGCCGATTTGTGAGCGACGTGCATGTGGACGCACATCAAAAATACCGCCTAATGGTACATTGCCTTTCACGCGTAAAATCGCTAGGCCTTCATCCATTTCGGCTAATAATTCAACGACAGTTTCAAAATTCGTTTCAGGTACTAACTCTTCAATCGCTTGCTTCCCAATTGAGTTCGTACAAAATGCCGCAACTTGTTCGCGGACTTTATCAAATTCTAGTGTTTTCAATGCTCGCTGTTCGATCATGAAAAACACCTCCTAGTACTATTATTTATTTTTCATTAAGAAAAGTGCATTCGCGCCCGTTTAGCCCCGACAGACATTGGAGGACCCGTCGCAAAAGTAAACGTTCCACCACTTTTGCAGGAGGGTTCGAAATGGCCAAGGGGCTGGCGCGAAGGCCTAGACACTGCTATAAAGGTGAAATTTTATATTTACTTATCTTTTAATAAAGGCTTCAAATTGCTCTTTTGACCATGTATTGACGATTAACTCTTTATTTAACCATGCTTTTTGTGCATATTTCACGCCGATTTCCATAAAGCGCAACTGATCAATCGCATGCGCATCGGTATTAATCGCGACTTTCACATTTTTCTCCATCGCTAGCTGTAAATGCTCGATGCATAAATCTAAACGGTATGGATTGGCGTTCAGCTCTACTATTTTACCATGCTCCGCTGCCCAATCAATTAAAAGTGGCACATCAGGGTCATAGCCACCACGTTCACCAACGATTCGACCTGTTGGATGTGCAATCATATGCACGTACGGATTTTCTACAGCCGTTTTTAAACGTGCCATAATTTTATCCTGAGATTGTGTGAAGCTTGAGTGAATCGACGCAATGACAAAGTCTAGCTCTTTTAGTACATCATCATCAAAATCTAAGGTACCATCTGGTAAAATGTCCATTTCTGTCCCGTGGTATAAGCGGAACTTTGGATTTTTTTCATTAAATGCATAAATATCGAGTTTTTGCTGCGCTAAACGCTCTGGCGTTAAACCGTTTGCCACTTTTAAATATTGTGAGTGGTCGGTAATGACTGCGTGTGTATAGCCCTTAGCTATGAGCGCTTGGCCCATTTCCTCTACGTTATGCGCACCGTCTGACCATGTTGTATGCATGTGTAAATCGGAGACGATATCTTGTAATTGCACTAACCCATCCAACTCGTCTAAACGGTCTAGCTCTTTTCCACTTTCACGCACAGTCGGCGGAATGAACGGTAAATCAAAGTGTGCGAAAAACTGCTCTTCGGTTTCAAATGTTACAACCGAGCCATCTTCTTGCTCAACACCGTATTCACTAATCTTTTTTCCCATTGATTTCGCCAGCTGACGCATACGGACGTTATGATCCTTGGAACCGGTAAAGTGATGTAAAGCCGTCGCATATTCTTCACGCTTTACTAAACGGAAATCGACACTAATCGGCTCTTCGCGGTCTAAAACAACAGATACCTTCGTATCCCCCGCTGCAATTGTTTCTAAAATGGCTAAGCGTGTTAAAATTGCCTCTCGTACGACTTCATATGCACTTGTAGCAACGATAAAGTCAATATCCTTACTCGTTTCTGCTACACGTCGGAAGCTGCCGGCTACCGAGAACTTCTCCACTTCCGGTATACTTTCCAGTAACGCATTAATTTCAAGTACTGCCGGCTCAAGCTGCCAAATCGGTAAACGTTCTTTGCGTGTGCCAAAGTTTTCAAGCTCTTTTAAAATTTTCTCTTCCGTCTTTGCCGCAAAGCCTGCTAATTCACGGACTTTCCCTGCCTCACATGCCGCTTTTAACGATTCTGCATCTGTGATAGTTAACTCTTGATAGAGCTTCGCCAGTTTTTTCCCGCCTAAGCCAGGTAGCTTCATTAAGGGTACAAGCCCTTTTGGTACAATGGCTTCCAATTCTTTTAGTGTGGAAGATTTCCCTGTTTCCACTAATTCTAAAATCACCGCAGCTGTCCCTTTACCAATGCCTTTAATAGCCGTAATATCCTCAATTTCACTTAGACTTCGCTCGTCTGCTTCAAGTGCGGCAGCCGCTTTACGAAATGCCGATACCTTAAACGGATTTTCAGCTTGTAATTCCATATATAACGCAATTTTTTCTAATGTGCGAATAATGATCTTTTTATTCATAATAATACCCCTCTCTTTAAAAAAGCCTCCCCCGAAAATCGAGAGAAGCTTTCACATGATTTTTAGATTCGGCTTTCACTTCATTTTAGTAGGTAGTAAGCACCTGGTGAATTAAGGTAACTCTAATTTTTATAAATATACCACCAGTTTTGGAAGATGCTCGTGATCACTGGTGTATGTTCGAGTATTAGCCCTGTTAAGAACGAGCTGTCGACAATCGATTGAATCGATTCAATCGGTAGTAATGCAATGACATATAACCCGATAAATAAAATAATGTAGGCCTCAATAAAGCATAGCACCGCACCTAATACGTAGTTTACCGAACTTAGTACAGGTAAATACGTTAAAAAATCAAACATCGAACCTAAAATTTGTAAAGCAATTTTCACCGCAAAGAAAATCAGTGCAAAGGCAAATACACGGTAAAACGTACGATCGACATCCAGTGAATCTAGCACTAGAGTCATCGTGGAACCTTCCGTAAAGCCTGGATACGGAATCCATAGCACAAATTTATCAGCAAGTGGCTTATAGTAAATAATCGCGACTACTAGCGCAATTAAAAAGCTTGCGATATTGATTAATTGCACAATTAATCCACGCTTGGCACCAATAATTAAACTAATAATAAAGACTGCAAGAATAAATAAATCTAACATGTATGTCAACCCTTCAACTGTTTCAATTGTTCTTCTAATTGTTCATATTGCTCTTTTAATAATAAATAATCGTGAACGGAATTCACTGCTGTTAAGACAGCAAGCTTGGCACTATCTAATGACGGATTCAGTCCGCTAATTTCACGCATCTTGTCGTCAACAATCGACGCGACTAATCGCATATGACCTGTTGATTCTGTTCCTACCATTTTATATGTATGCCCATAGATTTCTACGGATATGCGATTCTTTTCTTGCTCAGCCAAAGTAACCCCTCCAAAAAAGAAGATATAAACAGTCATCAACACCGCGATTTTGAATTATTTGCATGTTGTGCACGTCTGATTTCTGTTGTTATTAAAACGATGCCATTTTTATATTGTACATCATATCATTTCCAATTTCATTATCGCAACCGTATGCCTGTATTGTCTATCGGAATTAGCAAAACAATATGTCATTTTCACTTTTTTACAATTCACGCTATACTTGTGTTAACTTACGTTAATGAAAGGAATTCCTATGACAAATATTGTTTTACAAGTTTCTTCTGCGATTCAACAAAAAATTAAAATGCATTATCAAACTTCGTTAATCGAACGCAAGGCACCGGGTGTCATTTTCGCAGCTAAGCTTGCTGATACCGCCATTACCGCTTATAAATCCGGCAAGGTGATGTTTCAAGGTGCTGGTGCGCAGCGTGAAGCCGCACGTTGGTCTACGGGCGCTACCACAACGACATCAAAAATAACGAACACAAAAGGCGACAAACTACCTGAAAACTTTGCAACATTTTCTGTGATTGGCTCAGACGAAACCGGCACCGGCGATTATTTCGGACCTGTCACCGTTGCAGCGGTTTACGTGCCGGCTGATAAAATTGCACTTGTACAGGAGCTTGGTGTTAAAGATTCGAAGCAATTAACGGACGAGTATATGCGTAAGGTTGCACCAGACTTAATGAAAGTTTGTCCTCACAGCATTTTAACGCTACGTAATGATAAGTATAATGCCATCCAAGCACGTGGCTATTCACAAGGGAAAATCAAAGCGCTGTTACACAATCAAGCGTTAAAGCATGTATTAACAAAAATCGCACCCGATAAACCCGATTATATTTTAATCGACCAATTTGCTGAGCGCGGCATCTACTATAATCATATTAAAAACGAAAAACAAATTATTCGTGAAAATGTACTTTTTTCTACAAAAGCGGAAAATTTACATGTTGCAGTTGCTACAGCTTCGATTTTAGCGCGCTATGCATTTTTAAAAGAAATGGATCATCTAGCTGAAATTGTTGGCTTTCCCATACAAAAAGGCGCAAGCGGCAAAGTAGATGAAATGGCTGCAAAAATTTGGTTAAAGCACGGCGAAGAAACGCTGAAATCCATGACAAAGTGGCACTTCGCCAACACAGAAAAAGCACGAAAATTACTCCAAAAAAAGAAGGGATGAAACGTATTTTTCATCCCTTTCGTGTTATTTTTCTGTAATCGCGAAATAATTACCTTCATCATCGGCAAAGTTAAATACTTTGCCAAACTCCATACTCACCAGTTCTCCAACCGTAATCCCTTTTGCTTGGTATTCTTCATACAGCACCTCTAAATTTTCGCCGTAAAACATTAATGACGGTGCACCTAAATTTAACTCTGGTGACATTTCTTGAATTTTCTTTTTGTCATGTAATACAAGGCTCGTATGTGCGTCATCTGTTGGCGCAAGTGTAATGATGCGCAGCCCATTATCGACGTCTGAAATAAGCTCAAAGCCTAATTTCTCTATCCAAAATTGTTTAGCCTGTTCTTGGTCATTGACATAGAGCATGACTTGGCCTAATTGTTGAATCATAGCGTCACTCCTTTTTTTACTCTTTCACTATACCCGAATATGGAAAAAGAAAAAACGGTAGAGCTACGAATGCTCTACCGATTTAATATTTATTTTTGTTCTGGCTACTTGCCTGTATAGTCTTCACGTTTTGTAATATCTACACGTTTCATGAATGCCGCTAAAATAAACGCTAGAACCGTAATACCGGCTGCCACGAAGAATGAATAGGTAATCCCATCTAACATGGCCTGTTGTGTAATTTGTTGTTGTAGCTGCGCTAATTGTTCTGCGCTTGGCTGTGCTGCACCAGGAACGGCATTTGCTTGCATATCCGCAACGATTTCAGCTGCGCGAGTTTTTGTATGCGCGTTAAAGATCGTTATTAATACAGCCGTACCAATTGCGCCTGCAACTTGCTGCGCCGTATTGTTCATCGCTGTACCGTGTGCATTTAAACGGTTTGGTAATGCATTTAAACCGTTTGTCATAATTGGCATCATGACCATTGAAATACCCAACATACGAACTGTGTACATCGTAATGATGAATGTATACGTAGAATCAACCTCTAAATAACCAAGTCCAATCGTAGCACCTGTTGCAATCGCTAAACCTGTCATTGCTAAAATACGAGGGCCAAATTTATCGAATAATTTACCCGTAATTGGCGACATAATCCCCATGACAATTGCGCCCGGTAGCATCATCAAGCCTGCTTCAAACGGCTCAATACCACGGATATTTTGTACATAAGCGGGTGTTAAAATCATCCCTGAGAACATCGCTACAGATAATACCATTGAAACTACTGAAGCTAATGCATACGCAGGAAATGTGTAAATACGTAAATCAAGTAATGGTTCCTCTAATTGGAACTGACGGATAACGAACCAAATAATCCCAACCGCACCTACTGCGATTGTGCCCCAAACTTCGATTGCATCCCAGCCAGCAGCACTTGCTGTAGAAAAACCGTATAATAAACCACCAAAGCCGATTGTTGACAATACAAGTGAGAAAATATCAATTTTCGCTGGACGGTTTGGTAAAACATTGTCTAACTTCCAAACTGCTAGTAATAAGGCAATTACAGCAATCGGTAAAATCATTTTGAACAGAACGCTCCAGTCATAATGTTCAACAATCCAACCAGATAATGTTGGTCCAATTGCAGGTGCTAACACCATAACTAAACCAAAAATCCCCATCGCTGTCCCACGTTTTTCAACGGGGAAGCTAATTAACATGACGTTCATTAACAGCGGAGACATTGTCGCTGCCCCTGCCGCTTGAATCATACGGCCTGCTAATAAAAAGCCAAATGATGGTGCAAACGCAGCCATCGCTGTACCCACAACGAAAATCACCATCGATAAAAGGAATAATGAACGCGTTTTAAATTTCGTAATTAAATAAGCGGACGCCGGCACTAAAATACCACTTACCAGCATATATCCTGTTGCCAACCATTGTACGGTTGAAAAGTCCTCAATATCAAATGCCACCATTATTGAAGGTAGTGCTACGTTAAGTAACGTGTTATTTAAAAACGCTACGAATGCCCCAACAAATAATACAGCAATCATTAAATAAGGAGGTTTTTTAAACGTTTTCACGTCTTGAGTTTTTTCCATAAATGAAACCCCTTTTTTCTTGTCAAATGAATAAATATTTTTACACTCGAATCATTTTATACTCATAGTCCAATAAATTCAACTTTTTTATACCGATAGTCCAAAAACGTTGTAGTTTCCATTGTTAAACAGTAAACTATAAGTACAAATTACACGGGGGCATATAATGAATTTACGAAAAAGACAGGTACTCGATGCGGCACTTCAATTATTTACTGAAAAGGGCTTTCATAATACGTCCATTCAAGATATTTTAGGAAAAGCTATGATTTCAAAAGGTACCTTTTATAACTACTTCTCATCAAAAACCGAATGCTTTATGGCTATCCTAGAACAGGTACGCTACGAAGCGAGCTTACGCCGTCACGAATTACTCGATGGCAATGATCCAGCAGATGAAAACGTTTTGATTGAACAAATTATTGTTTTAAGGCAATTGAATAAAGAACAAAATCTTGTGTCCGTTTTTGAAGGGATTTTTCAATCAAATGATATTGAATTGCGGGATGCACTGATGCGTAATCGCTTATTAGAAGTAGAATGGCTGTCCAATCGCTTTATAGATGTATTTGGTGAAGAGGCGTGTCCGTATACACTTGAGTTATCGATTGTATTTTTTGGCATTGTACAGCACTTATCATTAGCACACCGCGCTTTTTATAGTAAATCTGCGGATGTGAAAACAATGGTTTCACTTGCGTTTCGTAATATTAAAGTTATTTTACCCGAAATGCAAAAATCCAATGATGTTTTAATAACAGCAGGTTCTCTACAGCTCATTGATGAAAATACGTACTATCAAACCGTTACAAAAGAAATGATTATCGAAAAACTCGAGGGCTTCTTATCTGAATTACAATATAACGAAACACATGTTATTGGGCTTCAATTTACAAAAACTTTACTGGAAGAGCTCTTACGTAACCCTTTACGTGGGGCAGTCATCGAAGCCTTATTAAAACCATTCCGCGCTGCTTTTTCTAGTTCATCACACGAAGCAGAAGCCATTGAACTTGCCAACATGATCTGGTTTTACATCAAAAATACATTTAACCCAAAATAAAAGCATTCACTTCTAAATTATTAATTCAGAGGTGAATGCTTTTTTTAAAATAAGCAAGTATAAAATTTTACCGTTCTATCCGTGTCTAGGCTAAAAAGGTACTTTGGCACTTTTCTCAGTTTGTACTATTCGAAATATGAACCTTTAATAGCTTACCTTTAACTGGCGTTGTTTTCATTGCTTTTAATACGGCATGGCCTTTACCGTTTAAAATTTCGATAAACGTTGAGGCATCTAAAATTGTAATAATCCCAATATCTGCTGCTGTGATACCTGGAATTTTACAGAGTGTGCCGACAAAATCAACCGCGCGTAATTTTTTCTTTTTCCCACCATTGAAATAAAGCTTCGTAATGTTTGCATCTACTTTTTCATTCTTTTGCTTTTTCTTTTGTGGACGGGCTTGCATTTTTTTCTCAAATGCCTCTGCTTTTGCTGCAACTTCCTGATGCGTAGGTAGTGGAGCCGGTGCAATTTTATAGCCGATATATTCTTCAATGCTTGCTAAAAAGTTATATTCATGTGGCGTTACAAATGTAACAGCCTTCCCTTCTTTTCCGGCACGGCCTGTACGACCTGTACGGTGCACGTATGCCTCTTTTTCAAGTGGAAGGTCAAAGTTGATAACTAGTGAAATATTATCAATATCGATCCCGCGTGCTGCCACGTCTGTTGCAACTAAATAACGGAAATCCCCTCGCTTATAATCATTCATCACCATTAAACGTGTTGATTGCTCCATCCCGCCGTGCAATTGATCGACGCTATACTCACGGTCATATAAATAATCATATACTTCATCAACACGCGCCTTTGTACGACAGAAAATGATACATGTATCTGGATTTTCAACAACGGCTACTTTTTCAAGTGCTGCGAGTTTCGCTTCTTCTGGCACTTCAATCATCGCATGCTCGATTTTTGGTGCTTGCTGCTCTGAATGGACTTCGATATCTAGTGCATTATTTAAATGACGACCTGCAAGGGATTTAATTTCCTCTGGTACCGTCGCAGAAAATAACATCGTCACATGCGGCTCTGTAATATGTGATAAAATCGCCTCAACTTGCTCAACAAAGCCCATATTTAACATTTCATCCGCTTCATCTAAAATCACATAGCGAATTTTATCTAACTTTAATGTCCCTTTTTCAATATGGTCGAGTACGCGGCCTGGTGTTCCTACTGCAACATGTGTTTTTTGCTTTAACTCATCTTGCTGATAACGGAATGGTTGCTTACCATATAATGCGGCTGCTTTTACGCGTTTGTAGCGCCCGATATTTGTAAATTCTTCCTTCACTTGCACGGCTAGCTCACGTGTTGGCGTTAATACTAACGCTTGTGGCTTGTTTTCTAACCAGTCGATATTTTCACAAACCGGAATCGCAAACGCTGCTGTTTTCCCGCTACCTGTTTGAGCTTTGACGATTAAATCTTTGTTCACTAATGCATGTGGTAATACCTTATGTTGCACCTCTGATGGTGTATGGTAATCTAAATCGCTCAGCGCTCGTGTAATTTCTTCTGATAAATTGTATTGTTTAAAGTCGTTTGACATATCGTTTCCTCATTTTCTGTTAATGTATAATCCCTGGTTCGACAATGGCGATAAATTTTTTGGTTGCTTGTGAAATCGGCACGGTTTTTAAATGCACGATGCCAATGTTACGTTTTGGGATTTTTTGTTGTAACTCAATCTCATATAAAAGACCACGCTCAATATAATCCATCGAAAATTCCTTTGTGACACTTGCAATACCCAAATTAATTTTCGCAAATTCTAATACCAAATCATGCGAACCCAGCTCAAACTCTGGTGAAATCGCATACCCTTGTTCCTTTAAATAGCTTTCCACATAGTTGCGTGAATTCGCCTTTTTCTCTAAAAAAATGAGTGGCAACTTCATTAGCATATCGAAACTAATTGGTTTTTTTGTTAAGTTTTTATATTTTTGCCCGCATACAAATATATCATGAATCTCCTTACAAGGTACAACTTGAAGGTGGTCATCCGTTACTGGCAAGTTGCAAATCCCTAAATCTGCTTCCCCTGCTTTGATAAACGTTAAAATTTCACTCGTAGTCCCGTTTAATACTTTTAATTTTATCCCAGGATATCTAATATGAAACGTTTCTAAATATGGTAAGAGGAAATGGCGTGAAATCGTATCACCTACCCCAAGACGTAATTGTCCCGTTTGTAGGTTTTTAAATTCAGCTATTTTTTCTTCCCCTGCATCGAGAATACCTAACGCAGAATTTACATATTCATGTAAAAGTTCGCCTTCATTCGTGAGTGTAACCCCTTTAGGTGTACGATTAAATAGTAAGGTTTCGAGTTCCCTTTCGAGCTTTGAGATTGACTGACTCACTGCTGGCTGTGTCATGTACAGCTCTTTTGCCGCATTTGAAAAGCTTTTATTCCGACTCACTGCATTAAAAATTCGATACAGTTCTAATTTCGCTATCATATAACCACCACTTATATCTGTTATTAGAAATATTAATTTTACTTATATCACATGACTACGTTATAGTAAACCTTGTGAGTTAAAAACAAAACAATAGATGTTTACATATAAGGAGAGATTATTTTGGAACGTGTAGTAGGAACAGTTGTACGAGGTCTTCGTGGCCCAATCATTAACGAAGGTGACGACATTGTACAAATCGTCGTTGATACAGCATTAAATGCATCGAAAGTTGAAGGTTATACAATTGAAAATCGTGACATCGTAACCGTTACAGAATCAGTAGTAGCACGTGCACAAGGGAACTACGCTAAAATTGCAGATATCGCTACGGACGTACAAGCAAAATTCGGTGATGACACTGTTGGGGTCATTTTCCCAATCCTTTCACGTAACCGTTTCTCAAATATTTTAAAAGGGATCGCAAAAGGCACGAAAAAAATCGTTCTTATGTTAAGCTACCCTTCAGATGAAGTAGGAAATCACTTAGTAACATTAGACGAATTAGACGAAAAGGGCATTAACCCTTGGACAGACGTTCTAACAGAAGCTGAATTCCGTGGTCACTTCGGCTATAACAAACATACATTCACTGGTGTTGATTACATTGAATACTACAAAGAATTAATCGAAGAACAAGGCGCTGAAGTAGAAGTGATCTTCTCGAACAACGCAAAAACAATTTTAGATTATACGAAGAGCGTACTAACATGTGATATTCACTCTCGCTTCCGTACAAAACGCTTACTAACGGCTGCTGGTGCAGAAAAAATTTACGGTTTAGATAACATCTTATCTGAATCAGTAAATGGTTCAGGCTTCAACTCAAACTACGGTTTACTAGGCTCTAACAAATCAACAGAAGAAGGCATCAAGTTATTCCCAGACAACTGCCAACCAATCGTTGATGACATCCAAGCGAAAATCTTAGCTGCTACTGGCAAATTAGTAGAAGTGATGATTTACGGTGACGGTGCGTTCAAAGATCCAGTAGGACAAATTTGGGAACTAGCTGACCCAGTTGTATCACCTGCATACACACCAGGTCTTGACGGTACACCGAACGAAATTAAATTAAAATATTTAGCAGATAACGATTTCGCAGCATTATCAGGCGAAGAGTTAAAAGCGGCGATTAAAAATTACATTAACAACAAAGAAGATGATTTAACTGGTCAAATGGCTGCACAAGGTACGACACCTCGTAAGCTGACTGACTTAATCGGTTCTTTATCTGACTTAACTTCTGGTTCTGGTGACAAAGGTACACCAATGATTTACATCCAAGGTTACTTTGATAACTACACAAAATAATACCTTCAACTAGGTGCTTAAATACGCACCTAGTTTTTTATGTCTAATTCCCCTTTTTCATCGTATTTTATTGCTTAAAATCGCAAACTCTTTCTCACTTCAACGCTTCAACCCAATAAAGCGCTTTTATATTCTGAAAATTTATGATATTATTTTGATTATTGATTCAAAGGAATAGGTGTAATTATGAAAAATTTATTAAGAAAAAAGCCAATCGGTGACCTTTTACACAAAAAAGGTACGATGGAGCTTCAAAAAACTATGGGGCCATTTGATTTAATGCTTTTGGGCGTTGGTGCAATCGTCGGAACGGGGATATTCATTCTTCCTGGTACGGTTTCAGCGCAGCATGCGGGACCCGGTATTGTATTCTCATTCATTATCGCAGCCATTGTTTGTGCATTAGCTGCACTCTGTTATTCAGAATTTGCTTCTACGGTTCCTGTAACAGGCAGCGCTTACTCATATAGCTATATTGTATTTGGTGAAATTGTCGCTTGGTTTGTCGGGTGGGCGTTACTACTTGAATACGGCTTAGCAACAGCAGCCGTAGCAACAGGCTGGTCAGGTTATTTTGTTACGTTAATAGAAGGCTTCGGTATTCACTTACCTCAAGCGTTAACAAGTTCATTTAGTATAGAAAACGGCACGTATATTAACTTACCTGCTGTGATTATCATTTTTGTTATCGGCTCTCTTCTATCATTAGGGATGAAGGAATCAACACGCTTCAATGCAATCCTTGTCGCACTAAAAATCAGTGCCGTTTTATTATTCATTATTGTTGGTGTATTTTACGTGAAACCAGAAAACTGGTCACCATTTTTACCATACGGTATGAGTGGCGTATTTACGGGTGCAGCGCTCGTATTCTTTGCTTACTTAGGCTTTGACGCGGTGTCATCAGCTGCCGAGGAAGTAAAAAACCCACAGCGTAATATGCCAATCGGAATTATCGGGTCCTTAGTTATTTGTACGATTCTTTATGTGGCAGTTTCACTTGTCTTAACAGGTATCGTTCCTTATCAGCAACTAAATGTTGCAGATCCAGTAGCCTTTGCGATGAAATTCGTCGAACAAGACTGGGTAGCCGGCTTTATTTCGCTAAGTGCGGTTATTGGGATGTTAACTGTAATGTTAGTTATGATGTATGGTGGCACACGTTTATTACTAGCCTTTTCTCGTGATGGCTTAATGCCAAAAATGTTGAAAGAATTACATCCAAAACGTAAAACCCCGATGAAAAATACATTTATTTTTACAATCGTGATTTCAGTCATTGCCGGTTTAGTTCCACTTGGTACATTAGCTGAAATGGTAAACATGGGGACTTTAATTGCGTTTATCTTCGTGTCAGCAGGCATTCTTTATTTACGTAAAAATAAAGACTTACCAACTGGTGGCTTTAAAGTGCCGTTCTATCCAGTATTACCAATCGTCTCGTTATTATTATGTATTTTCTTAATTAGCCAGCTATCTGTACACACATGGATTGCATGTGGCGTGTGGTTTGTACTCGGCATCATCCTGTACTTCGTGTACGGCAAGAAACATTCCGCTTTAAACGAATAACTTATCTAACGAATCCAGCATTTTTTCTATCTTGAAAAAATGTTGGATTTTTTTATTTGACTAGGAACAAAAGCGCTAAAGGGCCCTTTCAGCCCCGACAAGCTTTGGAGGGTCCGACTAGAAAGTAAACGTTCTACCACTTTCGACGGCGGGACCGAAAAGCTCGAGGGGCTGGCGCTTTAGCCTAGACGTAGATAAAACTTTATGCAAAGTTATCTGCAATGCGATAATCAATAATTTCCTTAACAAGAAGCCAATTCATTACGTGTTATCGCCTACATATGGACATCATTTCTGAATAACTTACACTATCTGTACGAAAGAAAGGAATATGTGACGATGTATCCGTTTAATAATCAACAAGATGATTTCGAGCCCTTCAATTGGCAACAACAACCTGGCTTCTTTCCACCTGGCCCTCCTGGATTCCCTGGATCTTCTAGACCCCCTGGACCTCCTGGCTTTCCGGGACCTTCTGCGCCACCCCCTGGACCTCCTGGGGGTAACATGCAATCCCCTTCACCAATGGGGCCCCCTCCTGAATTCACGCCCGCTATGACAAACTGGCATCCCGGTTCAGGAAATATGCGAAGCTGTTTATACCGCAACACGTATGTTTGGTTAAATAACCGCACTGATTTTTGGTACTTCCCGACATTTGTATCGCGAAATATCATTTTCGGCTTCAGATGGCGCCACCGACTTGGCTGGGTCTATCAGCCATTGAACCCAAACAGCATTCGTTCATTCCAGTGTTTTTAAAAAGAAAAGCGTATTCGCGCCCGTTTAGCTCCTTAATTATAGGGAACGATAAGATGAAAACAAAGTGAGCTTGAACTTTGTTTTCATCTTTTTTGTTTAAATTTTTATCCATGTACCTGCATAATATCCAAATCGCGGTAGTTGAAACATTTGTCATTGAATTGTAATTTACGCTTTTAAACCCACTAGTCACAAGGCATTGGCAGATTCCAAAAATCCATTGGAAACATTTACCTCCAAGAATTATGTATTTTCCATGCTAAAGTCGTAGGTGAAATCAATTTGGAGGTATTCTATTATGAAAAAACGTTTCTTAACAACGGTTGCATTAGCAATTGGCTTTAGTTCGTTATCTGCGCTCCCTGCAACTATCGAACCCACAACTGTACATGCAGCAACTGTTCAAAATAATAATCAGGCTGTCGCTTTGAAGGCCAATCAACTAATCAATACCGCAAAAGGTTTAATTGGAAAAGCCACATACAGTAGTACTATTTATAAATCGACTGCGCCTTATAAATTTTCATGTGCCACATTCTTAATGTATATATTTGAGAAAAATGGTGTTGATTTAGCAACTTATAATGAAGACTATATGATCAAGCAAGGTACATATGTGCCACGTAGCCAGCTCCAAAAAGGGGATTTAGTTTTCTTTAAAAGCAAAAAAACAGGGACAGACCCCGATCATGTTGGGATGTACATCGGCAATAACAAAATCATTCATATGGCCGATTCTAAACAAAATATCGTGATTTCTGATTTAAATAGTAAGCCGTATTACAAAGAAAATTATGTAACCGCGCGTCGTGTACTTCCTTCGCTAATGAGTGCAAATCCTGCAACAAAAGGTGATAAAATCGTTGAAAAAGCATACGCTACGAAAAATAGTGCGAAAATTGGTTCTATCAATAACGATGCTTCATTACGATTTACTACAGGTGGTTTTATTGAATATACGTACCGTAAAAACGGTGTATCATTGAATACAAAAACGATTAGTGCACAAATGAAGCTTGGTACTGCTGTTTCAAAGGCCAACCTAAAAAAAGGTGATTTAGTATTCTTCAACAGTAAGAAGGGCTCTAAAATTCCAACGCAAGTAGCCATTTATGCAGGCGACCACCGTTTAATCATTCCAACAACTAGTGGTGTGATTACGCGTGTACTATTAGTAGACTATTATAAAGATCATTACATTACCGCTAGACGTGTCATGAAGTAACCTTGGCACATCGTTTATCCAAAGACAAAAGCTCTATCACTCGGACAAGATGTCGTGTGTGATAGAGCTTTTTTGTATGAATCAGTTTTACCATTTACCTTACTCGCTACTTTTCAATTGTTTGGCAAAATGTATCATGGCTCGACTCGACATGGGTCCTTTTATCAATAGTATGGACTGTGCATCTAATTGCGGCTTCAACAGTTCATATACCCCTTGAACATCCTTAAACATATACACTTGTGCTGTTGTCCCATCTGCAAGTGCTTGTTTGGCAATATGGGCTGCTTTTGATCCAACCGTAATTAAGGTGTGAATAGGATAAGTAGCGACTAAACTGCCTAACTCGCTGTGATATTTTTTTTCGAATTGTCCAAGTCTTTTAATATCCCCTAATACTAAATAGCGCTTCTTCCCTTTACCGATTGCATCGATTACCTTTAATGCGGCTTCTACAGATGTTGGGTTATTGGTCCATGTATCATCGATGATTGTGCTTCCTCCTAACCCTGTAGAAAACTGCAAATGTCGCTCCATTTGTTTGAATGTCCTTAAGTGCATAATCGCCCTTTGTATAGAGAATCCTAGCTCCTGAATGACCGCCAAAACGGCAAGTACATTATACACTTGGTGTTCCCCGTAACCTGGAATATAGGCATTGTACGTTTGATTGTTTACATGCACCTGAAATTTCATGCCCTTCGCTGCAAATTCAATATTTGTTGCGGTAATATGTGCCTCATTGTGAAGACCAAATGTAATCACTTTGTTTTTGTACGTGTCTATCGGGAGTTTTTTTGTATTTTCATCATCCGCATTGATTATTAACGTGCCACCAGCGCGAATGCCCTGTAAAATTTCTCCCTTCGCTTGAATGTAGCCATTTAAATCTTTACAGCCATCTAAATGATGCACACCGATGTTTGTAATGACACCAATTGTTGGCTGGTATACACGACATTGATGGCTAATGTTGCCCGAATTGCCTAAACCTAATTCGAATACTGCTGCTTTCGTCTCGTCTTCAATGCCAAGTAAATACCCTAGCGACTGACGTGGCTCGTTAATACTGCTGATCGATGTTTGAACCAACATGTCTTTGCTTAAAATGTGTTTCAGCATTTCTTTTGTCGTTGTCTTACCGCAAGTTCCTGTAATCGCAACAACCGGGATTTCAAACAAGTTCCGGTAGTACGTACAAAAATCCCAGTATGCCTGTAACGTATTGCGCACGTGAATAACAGTTATGTGAGCTGGCGCATCCTTTAGCTGTTCTATTCCTTTATCTGAAACAAGCACAGTCGATATCTTAGCTTTTAATGCGCCCCAGTTCACTTCGTCACTTTTGCGAACAAAAACAAGCGTATTCGGTGCGATTAATGCTTGCGAATCATAGTACATTACCTGCTTCACATCCCCTGTTTCTGTTCCGCTAATTAATTGCCCTCCTAGCAATTGGCGAATGGTTTTTACATGTAAAGCTCGGATAAAATCGCCCCCTTATCATAGAATATGAAAGTTCATTCAAATTTCTTAGGTCATCGATTCATACGTATATACTCCAGTACTGTATTGTACATCGCGGGCTCTTCTAAATTTTTAAAAAGCGACAAATCCGGTACATAATTCCCTTCAAGTATCCAAATCTGACCAAAGTTCGTTACGGCAACGTCAAAGCCAATGATTTTTCGTTCTGTAGGTTCATCAAGCAATTTAGATGCCGCTATACACATGCGATCCATACGCTTATCAAGTCTTCGATGGAATAATGAAAGTACCGTAGACTGTTTTAATGCTATGGGCAATGGCAAAACGGCCTCTACTGCATTCGTTACAAAAAAGTGAGGCCCAGCCACCTTCACAACTTTGCCGGTTACATGCCAATCATTTTTTGCCTTTTGTGTCATGACCCGTATATCAGAGAAACGCTGATTAATCGTTGCTAAGGCAATGCCCCGTTGAATAATGTAGTTATTTTCAATGGCCACATGTTTCCGAATATGTTCAGATACTTGCCCGATACCCTGTATCATCCATTTTTGTCGCCCTATCTGAATCTCATAACTTCGCCTATTCATTTTAGAAATTTTTATAATTCCTTTTCCTTGTTGTCCATTGCAAGGCTTTAAAAATACAAGTGGATATTTCTTTAAATATTGAGTAAATGTTGCTCGCGTTAGTAAATCGGTTTGTGGCATGTATTTCGCTATGCTTTGATATTGATTCCATTTGCTGACTGAGAAATGCAAAAATGAATCAGTAATCGCTACATCCCCTGCAAGGGTAAATGACAACTCTATTACAATGGATTCACAAAGCGGATAAAATGGTCCTAGTTGCTCCGCTGCCATAAGCGCTAATTTTTTCAACCTTGCTTGATGCATGAAATAAGCAAGCGCTTCTATAACGTTACTTGTTTGTTTTGACGAAGCCGTAACATACCAATGTCCATTACGTTTGTGAACGGTTATAAACCGGCGAAAGCTTTTTTTAGTAAGATGTGTTGAATTAAGTTGCGGTTGCATAACATAATTTCTATCACCTATAACTTGTTGAATCGATTCATAAAGACGCGTGCCCTCTAGCCCTTCAATTGTTTCTAAATTTGTTCTTACACGGAACTTCCCTTGCTGTTTTTCCACAAAAATGGAATCCATTCCGGTGATCGGTTTTAGAATGATTTTATTTGTACTTTTCAACATGGAAAACAGCGTAGCTTTTGAAAATCGTTCAGTCACCACTACATACGGACTTAGTTGTTCCTGCTGCATCAGAATTTTATATTGGCCAATTCTCCCCCTTATCACATGCATGATGGCTTCCCCCAATACATTTGATAAAATGAACTGTCCAGAGTTACCTTTTGGACAGTTCTCTACGTCTAACTTTGACAGCCTACTGCAACAATCGATCCTTGTTCAACCTGAACTGTACCGCCTTGATTAAAGAATTCTGTAATGACGAAGCTTTGAACTAAATCATTCTCAGCCGTTGCTACTTGATCCCTAAATACTGCTACAAATGAATATTGTGTCATGCCAACCAGTCCTGTACCTTGAACCGTTACAACACAGTTCTGGCCTTCTCTTCTACATGTCACATCAGTAATTTCATTCGCTGTGAATAAAAAATTATAACGATTTGGTGTTTCGGTATCTTCAAATCGTAGTGAAAGTGTAGAAGTATTAAGCGTAGAAATACATACATTTGCACGGTACGTTAAATTACCAGTGATATTTCCACGAACCCCGTTGATCCTAACATTGACCCTTCTGGCAAAAGCATTTACTTGAACACCACATGGACAAATTCCTCCCATTGTTCTCCCTCCCTTCCTGTAAGATTAATACATTATATTCATATAATATTGAAGCTGCTTGTGTATTTGCCACTAATGGTTCTATTGCCCACATGCGTGTCCTGTATAAATGTTTTATTGATTTCCCATAAAAGCTCATAACCAAATCCTATTTTTTCTTTAGTTTCGTTGCTAATTCAAACATCGTTTTACTATACATATCTCCCTTAATCAAAATAATCGTATTGGGATTCATTTCATTTTTTAATAATTCGTAGGCGAGCACACTATTATTAAAACGATATACTGGTGCTTGTATGCCTAGCGCGAGTGCGTGGTCTGCTAGTATTTTTGCATGCTCTCCCACTGTAATGAGTAGATCTACGCCTTTTTCCTTTACAAGCTCTGCAGCTTTTTTATGAATATACGTCCCCCATGAACCAACATCGGTAATCGTCCCAATTACTGCAATCCGTTTTTTTTCCTTAGCGAGCGCATTTAAAACATTCAGTCCCGCCTCTAAAGAAGTGGTTGTAATGCTCCACGTATCGTCTAGCAGGAGTGCGCCATTTTGCCCTTCAACCAATTGCAATTGCTTATTGAGTGGTCTGAAACTTTGCAGCTGTTTTGCAGCTTGCGGAATCGTTAATCCGATTTCAGTAACCGCCGCAATAGCTGCTAAAGCATTCAATACTTGATGCTCTCCAAAACCTGGTACATAAATTGGATGTTGCTGCCCTTTATGAACAACTGTAAATGCCATCCCGTTTATACTGTATTGAATATTTTTTGCCACAAACTCATTGGCGTCGTCTGTACCAATTGTTATCATTTTGCCGTTAAATTTAGAGAAATCGATTTTACGCGTATTTAGATCCCCCGCGTTGATAATTAACACGCCACCATCCAATATGTCTAACATCTCTGCTTTTGCCTCAATATAGCCTTCTAATGTTTTACAATAATTGAGATGGTGTTCGCCAATGTTTGTAATAATGCCTATTGTTGGCTTGAAATACTTTCCTGCTTTCAATAAATCCCCCGGTCCCCCTACAGCCGTTTCAAAAACGGCAGCCTCAGTATCTTCTTCAATACTCAATAAATATGGAAAATGAGCCGTTCTAGAATTCGTACTAAACTGTGTTGCCGTTACTTTTTTATAGGGCGTTACGATATGCTTAATCATTTCCTTTGTTGTTGTTTTCCCTGCCGTCCCTGTAATCGCCACAACCGGTAGCTGAAATTGTGCGCGGTAAAAGCGAATAAATTTCCATAAAGCTTCTTCTGAATGTTTGACGTTGATGATTGTCACGCCACTTGGAAGCTCTTTTGTTTGATAAGGCCACTCTGTTACTAATACAAGCGGAAAAAAGGAAACTAAATTTGTCCAGTTCATAATGCGTTTTTCAATAAATAAAACCGTATTCGGATGCTTCACTTGCCTTAACCGATAAGCCCCGTGCCCAATCTGAACAGCTGGGCCATGTGTATGCTGACCTGAAATAATGGTGCATAATGTTTCAACGGATATTGGCTTCATCTCATGTTTCACCCTCCTTTCCCTCTTAGCATATGTACACAATCAGTTCACTACGTAGTTATTTGTATTACATAGGATGGATAACCAGAGAAAAATCCGTTCTCGCCATACATTTAAGAGGAGGTACATCCTTATGAATGGAGGTGAATGAATTGAAAACCATTATATTTATTGGAACAAATAAGTCCGGATCAAGTAGAGAGGCGACGAAAGCAGCTGAAAAATTAGGCTATTTTACCGTTCTCTTCACAAGTAATGAACGGCAATTTGAACAGCGAACAGAATACGAGGAGATTCATAAAATGACCATACTGGATACAACCAATATAGAGCAAATGAAATCGGAAATTACAAAGCTTCAAGAATTAGGCTTTGATATTAAACTGATTGTTAGTTTTGTTGATCCATATGTGCATGTTGCAGCGTTACTATGCGAACAATTTTGCCAAAATCTCACCTCCACAAGGGCCATCGAAATCATGGAAGATAAGGAACAAACACGAACATTTTTGTTAAACAAATCCTATTCTCCACAATTTACCGTCCTCGGACCAGCTGAACAACTAACAGGCAAAGTGACCTTTCCACTCATTATCAAATCTCCCAAATCAACGGGATCCAAGGATGTCTTGTTTGCCTCGGACAACAAAGAATTACACAAGCATCTCACAACACTTCGCAACAAATATCCAACTGAACCCATCATTACGGAGGAATATTTAAAGGGAGAGCAATATTTAGTCGAAGTAATTGTACACAACCATCAGCCTCAGATTATCGCTGTCATCAGGCAAGATATTACAAAGGGGAAACGATTCATTATTACAGGCTACCAACTATTTTCAACGGTACCTCCTAAGTTGTTAGAAAGTCTTAACACACTTTGTCAATCACTCGTCGAAACCTTTGAACTGAAAACAGGGGCATTTCATATTGAATTGCGTCTAACGAATAGCGGTTGGAAACTGATTGAAATTAACCCACGTATTTCAGGTGGCGCAATGAACAAGATGATTGAAGCGGCATTTGGGTTTAACTTAGTCGAACAAACATTAAAACTTTACCTCGGAGATGAACCGGATTTTACACCAAAGCATAATGATTACGTCTATACAAAACATTTAATCGTCCATCACAAAGGTATTTTAGAAAAGGTAACCGGCAAGCAACGCGCGTTAAAATGCCCTGGTATTTATGATGTGTATGTGAAGCCCAAAAAAGGAACGATACTCATTCCCCCATTATCGATGGGCCACCGCTATGCGTATATCATCGCGCAAGGGGCAACATTAAAAGAAGCGGTTGCACGAGCAAACCGTGCAGCAAGTGAAATTAGATTTCATATGCGCAGGCTGTAAGAAAAGCGCATTCTCGCCCTTTAAGCCCAAGAAACATTGGAGACCCGATGCAAAAGTAAACGCTCCACCACTTTTGCAAGAGGGTTCGAAATGTTGCGAGGGGCTGGCGCGAATGCCTAGACAAAAAGGCTTTACGAAAAGTATTTCACTTTCCGTAAAGCCTCTTTTTATGCTTTAAATTGGCGATCTAAAAATTGCACGGTCTCAAACATATTTGTTTTACTCGCACCCTTTATTAAAATCGTATCCCCTTTTTTCACAAGCCCTTTTAAAAATGTATGCAACGCCTCTTTATTAATAAAATGCTGAATGTTCGCTCGTGCTAACCCATTTCGCTGTGCAGCATCTCCAATTTCCTCTGTTCGAAAACCGTAAGTAACTAATTGGTCGATTTTTTTCGCAGCGATATAAGCACCCAGTTTGCGATATTCTTCCTCCCGTAAATCTCCAAGCTCACGCATCTGCCCAATAAGTGCGATTTTTCGCCCCTTCCCAACCTCACAGAGCACATCAAGTGCAGCGCGAACACCTTGTGGATGAGAATGCACCGTATCATCAATGAGTAAAATATCATCTCGACAATGATAGAGGGTTAACCGGCGTGGTGGTTTTTTAAACACTAACCCCGCTTTAATTTCCTCCGGAGAAAAGCCTAATTGATCGGCTACAGCAACCGCACAAAGCGCATTATAGACATGATGCTCACCTAAAATCGGAATGTACACCGAGATTTCTTGATTTCGTAGTTTCATGTTAAACGCCATGCCCTCCTGTTGATACCTGACATGGCTAGCCATATAATCCGCCTTTTGGTGAATACCGACTGTTTTAATTGTTCCTTTAAATTGATTGGTGAGTAGCCATTTCGAGTTCGCATCATCGCTATTTAAAATTAAGTAACCTTGTTGATCCATCCCTTGAATAAGCTCAGATTTTGCTTTTGCCACTCCCTTAATATCCCCATCAAAATTGCCGACGTGCGCTAAGCCAATGTTTGTGACGACACTAATATTCGGTTGAATGATACTACAGTGATTTTTGATGACACCAGGATAAGCCATGCCATACTCTAGTACAACTGCCTTATGCGAATCATCAATAAGTTCCTTATGCTTTTTCGTGTGCTCGGTCGTATTCCAATAATCCTTCGATTCAAAAATTGTCCATTTCTTCGATAAAATCGAGGCAATAAATGCTTTTGTCGTTGTTTTACCAGCACTTCCTGTAATCGCGATGATTGGTCGATCGTTCGCTTTCACGGCTAATGCACGCCCCTTTACCTGTTCTATTTGTGCCTTTACCTCCGCTGAATGCTGCGCGAGGTAATTAGCATACTGAAGCGTATGTTTGACAACATCAAGTTCTAAATAAAAGGCAGGTGGACATCCCGGTCGCCAGTTCACTTCATAAATCCACAGCTTGCCATTTTCATCTAGGCCCACATCAATCCCGATTTCATCGATGACTTCATCAAATTTAATCATTTGGATTTCGTCTAAATGCCGCGCTAGCGACAAGCCGAAATGCTCTAACATTCGCTTTATATTAAAGGCTTCTTCTTTAAATTCCAGCTGCAAAAAAGGCTCCAAATAATTCGTAAAGCCCCCATTATTAATATTTGGAATAATCGAACCATGTGGCGCTACACGAGGGTAAACCGTCGTAATGACCCACTGACCCTCCCCATTTTTCTGAACGTGAATTCGAAAATCAAACACTTGCCCATTTTTCATCGTCGATTGAATATACGGTTGTACGATGAAGGACTCTTCTGTTAATTGTTGCTGTAAAAACGAATCGAGCTGCGCTTTTGATAATGTTTGCCTAGTGGAATCCTTTTGCACCTCATAGCCATTCACTAATTTTGAAATAAAATAAATACCTTTGCCTTTTCGTCCTTCAACGGGTTTAAATACCAATTTTTTATACATTTGAATTTGTTCATAAAATTGTTTTACTCGTTTAATATTAGTCGTTGGAATTAAATAGTTTGCAAATTCCTTTGCCTCGATTAAGCGCTTGGTAATGTTCAATTTGTTGCCAATGGAATTCGTTGTAAATGGAATTTCACTTCGTAATTGCTTGATGATATTCCTAGATATAGCTAATTTTTCTGGACTACCCGCGTTATAAATGACATCTGGAAATGACACATTCTTTTCTTGCCAAACCCCATTTTCTAACACTTTCGCTTGAATTGTTCGCGTCGTGAAATTGACCGCTCTTGGTGTAAAATAAAAAAAATCCAGTCCCTCCGCCTTTGCTACTGCAGCAAACGCATAAGATTTCAATACGGTATCTGGATTTTTTCGATGATGCAACATGCCGATTGTTGTCACTCGTTATACACTCCCTTTACACTTGTTACCATTTTGACTCGATATAAAATTTTCCGCCTAACAATGCTGGTTCTAACAGTTGGACAGCTAACATCGAACGCATATCTATTGTCAATTTTGCTTCTGTTTTCTCTAAGCGCATCACATCTTGCATGATATTTGTATCTTTATCATCTAAATCAAATGCGCGTAATAGCGTTAGCGTGACGTGTGATTTTTCAATTGCTTCGATTCGGAAATAACTTGTTTCGGTATGTGTTTTTGGATTAATGACGGTAAATGGTTTGCATTCTTTTGTCATGAAATAAAATGGGATCGTATCACTTCCGACTATTTTCAAAAATAGATGACCGTAATACTTTGACCAAGAGTTGGCAAGTAAGTCTTGCAAGTGTTTCAAATCAAAAAGTGCGTCATACAGCCCATTGCGCATGTTTTCATCCTTCACAACCCTTCTCCCTTCCTACTTGGTCCTTCGCATCTACCTCTGACAAATTACTTCTATCTACGATATGAACAACCTTAAAAGTTGGCGATAGACATTGCCTAGTTGTTCAAAATTCCTGTGTATTTTCGTTTTAAAAAATGACATCCGCTTAAACTGACCTCTTTACATTTACCATTTTTGGTACTTTTAAAGGGCTCAAAGGTTTGCTAAGGTTATCAGTATTCGCGAACACGTTTAAATTTCAGCTGAAACAATAACATTTTAAGGGAGTATCAAATGGAAAATATAGTTACTTCGGTAAATTCTAAGAACAAAACATTTCAGATCATTTTATCAGCTATGCTTATTTCACTTGTTTTTGTTTCGACATTATTTTTAAACATTCGATTACCTATTGCCGCAAATGGTGGCTTAGTACATTTAGGCTCAGCAATGCTTTTTATCATTTCGATTATTTTTGGGCCAAAAAAAGGAGCGATTGCAGGGGCATTCGGGATGGGGCTATTTGATTTGGTGTCAGGCTGGACGCTTTGGGCACCATTTACATTTATCGCCCGGGGATTACAGGGCTATGTGATTGGGAAAATTGCTTGGTCATTTCATCGTCAAGGAAATTATGTTCTACTAAATAATTTTGCAATTATTATTTCGATTCCGGTTATGCTAACGGGCTATTATATTTGTGAGGCCATTCTTTTCCAAAGTTGGATCATCCCATTTGCATCGATTCCAGGTAATTTAGTTCAAAATACGGTTGGGCTTTTGATTGCCATTCCGGTTTGCATTATGTTGAAGAAGCTACCTCTTTTCAAGTAAATCATTAAGGATTCACCGTATTTTATACGTGATTTCATTCATGAAGGCCTATGATGAATTCTTGTTAAAGTACGCTCAAATCGTTGCGATCATTGACTTTTCATTATAATGCATAAAAAGATGCATAAATAACGTTCATACAAATAGCCACGAAACGTTTGTGTAAAAACGTTTGTGGCTCTTTGGCGTGTTCCCAAACTTTTATTTGGGAACGTTATTCTAATTAGGTTTGTATATTTAATATAGATTACTTTGATGATGTAGAAATAGGTGACGTTTGTTTTTCCCAATCAGTTGGTCCCTCATTTGGTTCAATATACTTTCTCCAATACTCTCCATTTTTCTTATCAAAAATAATAATATTACTGTCATTTGGTGAGATTAACTCATACCTAAATTGCTCGTTAGATGTTTTATTGACGGATTTAGATTTTAAAGATTGCGAAATAAAAAAAGAACCTAAAAGAATGCATATTCCCAAGAAAATAATAGATATAGACGTTAAGTGTTTCTTCATCTAAGGACCACCTTTTAACATAATTACTTTATTATACTATTTTATATAACCTTCCCAAAGCGTTGTTGAACTGCACCCCATTTGTTAGACACAATACTAACGAATGAGGTGTTTTTTCATGGCTAAAATGAGTGCCGGACAAAAATTAGCGGCGGTTGAACGCTATCTAAATAGTAAGGAAAGCTCCAGAACAGTCGCTGCGGATTTTGGTATTTCACATCGTTATTTACTCACGTTGGCGAACCAATATCAAAAAAATGGCGTAGAAGTGTTCGTCAGACGATATACAAATTACACAAAAGCATTTAAACTAGACGTACTTAACTATATGACTGAACACGGTACGTCCTTAAACGAAACGGCAGCGATTTTCAATATTGCGGCTAGTACGTCGATACGGAATTGGCAAAAACAATTCGAAACACTAGGAGAAGATGCCCTTCAGCCAAAGAAAAAGGGGCGTCAATCTATGAAAAAAGAATCGACTAAACAACCTAAAAACGCACTAGTAGAAGGTTCACCTGAAGCACTACAGGCTGAAATTAATCGTTTACGTATGGAAAATGAGTATTTAAAAAAGTTGAATGCCTTAGTTCAAGCCAAGGAAGCATCACCAAAGAAGACAAAGTAAAAGTCATCTATGAATTAAGGCATAAATACTCGGTGAAGGCGCTTGTCGCATTCGCCAAAATCAAACGCAGCACGTACTACGATATCGTGAAGAAGATGGATCGACCAGACCGAGACGCTGATTTAAAAGCGGACATTCAAGCAATTTACGATGAACACGAGGGTCGTTATGGCTACCGTCGTATTCGTGATGAGCTGGCGAATCGTGGGCAAAAAGTGAACCATAAAAAGGTGCAGCGCCTCATGAAAGCGCTTGGTTTAAAGTGTTTAGTGCGCATGAAAAAATATAAATCATATAAAGGCGGAGTTGGTGAAATTGCGGATAATATTTTGAATCGTAATTTCAAGGCGGAAGCACCAAATGAGAAATGGACAACGGATATTTCAGAGTTTAAATTATTTGGCGAAAAGCTGTATTTATCGCCTGTTTTAGACATGTTTAACGGGGAAATCATCACCTACACAATCGGCTCTAGACCGACTTTCTCTCTTGTTTCAGACATGTTAGAAAAGGCCTTAGAACGCTTACCAGAAGACCATAAACTCCTCATGCATTCCGATCAAGGCTGGCATTATCAAATGAAGCAATATCGCCATGCGCTCCAATCGAGAGGCATTGTGCAAAGTATGTCACGAAAGGGTAACTGTTACGATAACTCGGTGATGGAGAATTTCTTTGGCATCATGAAATCTGAATTCCTTTACTTAAAAGAATTTGAAAGTATTGAGCACTTTAAAGAAGAGCTCGAAAAATATATTCATTATTACAACACGAAACGGATTAAGGCTAAGTTAAAAGGCATGAGCCCGATACAATATCGATTACATGCCCAACTAGCTGCCTAAACGAAACGTAACTATCTTTTCGAAATTACTTCTACTTTCATCAATGACCAGTATTAGGGTCTATATTATGGAATGCATAGTTTTCATTGTATGCAAAAACAAAAAAACAAATATGTTAAAATAAGGATAAAAAGTAGGAGTGATAGAATTGCGCTCAATTAAAATAATGTTATTAGGTATCGCATTGATGCTTATAGCGATATACATACCACACGAAATTGCTTTTAGAACAGGTGGTTCTGAAATTTTCCTTTTAGCTTTAGGATTTATTCTTGTAGTGATTGGATTATTAGTAAAGGATAAGCGATAATCTTCCTATAACTGTCTAAAATAACCGTGTCTAACTTTTAGGGGTCACTTCATGTTTGGGAAGGTTTTTGAATATTGTTGAACATATGGGTTTAGCGGTCCATAGTATTATTTGTATCATAGTGTACGTTCATCTTAACTTTGTTCAACTCTTTATCAATTTTGGAAATTAACATATGTAACTCTTCATTTTCTGAAGCAGTAAAGGTTTCACCTCTTTGTTTGCCTAAAATTACAGTTTGATTAATCAATCCCAAACAAGATTTAACCAATGCCAAATCAATATTTATTGCTTCTTTACTTGTATCTAATCCATACATTTATACCACCTCTTTCTATAAATTATATGATAGTGATATTTATTTTTCTACCAAATAGTGGGGGTTTTCGACTAAATGAAAAAACGCACTAGCATACATGAGCCCTATAGAGTATGTACTTAAAAAAGTTTATCTTATAGGGTTATTTTTTAGTTGATAGTAGTTAAAGTTACCAAACCGTTGTTTGGGAACCTTATTTAGTTTATTTACGTATAGATTAAATGTGGATTATGCGTTAGATGATTATCTCACAGCTCCTTCATATTTAAAATTCCTGTTTTATGAGATAAAATAAATTGAAAAGGGGTTATTCGATTTGGGGAAAAAATTTATATCTAAAATACTTTTCTTACCGATAATCGTAGCTTTACTTGTCACACTTAGCATTATAAGTTTAGATGGCGATTTAAATAGTGAAGCATTGCCCCCTTCTGAAGTTTCAGAGTTAGTAATGCTTTGTATCCTGTTTTTTTCAGGATTCTATTTTTTTATTATCGTTTTTGTGCTCCCTATTAATATTTACATTTCTAAAAAATTACGTAATAAGCTAAGATCATTTATGCTGTTTAATGGTATAGGGGGGATGTTGGTAGGTTGTATCGACATCTGGTTATTTACTAAAGTTGATTTTGTTTCTATCTATTTGATTTTCCCGTTCTTTTCAATTTTATCCTTAATACCATTTTTTGATTATAATTCGGATGATCTTTCCTAACAAATATGGAGGTGGATTATTTAATGGGCAAGATATTTAGATTTTCACTTTATCTAACTGCCATCATTTCAATTATCGCTATTTATATTTTTTATCCAGACTATAAAGGTGAGTTATTTCCACTTTTTATGGATTTTACAACTTTCTTTATTTTTCTCCCGGCATACTTTTACTTTTTTTGCGGGATACTCCCATTATTATGTATTGTTCTTTTTAAAAATAAGGTACTAAAAATTATATTTATCATTTTTATTCTCACATTTAGCTTCATTAATTCACTTAATTATCTAGCATTTTATTCTATTCAATTGAGATTACTTTTTGATTTAATAACAATACTGCCAACTTTAATATTTTGGGCGATTTTTATTAACTTTAAGGAATTACGTAAGATATCTACTTGCGAAACTAACAATTAGGTTATTCCACGCGAAAGCTTATTTCTTCATAAATAACTGGCACGTTTGGGAACGTTTTTCTCCACGAAAAACATTCCTCAAACAAGTGCTCAATTACATACTTCTTACTATTTCACTAATTGACTAATCGCTTTAAATGTATCGCCCTTTGCTACTTGCTGCATTTCAAATAGGGCCATTTCAACACTGGTAATCGTTGCGCCGAGCTGGAGCATTTTTTGAATACCTACTACACGGTTGCCTGCTGTGCGTGATGACACACAATCAGCTAGCACTTCTACTTCGTAGCCATTGGCAAGTAAATGGGCGGCTGTTTGATACACGCAAATATGTGTTTCAATCCCCGCTAGCAGCACTTTTTTTCGACCCGTTTGCTCTAGCGCTTGTACAAACGCTTCGGTATCATAGGCACTAAACGTTATCTTTTCAATTGGCTGTTGATCGGTTAAGTGCATCGCAATGCGCGCATCTGTTGGCCCAAGCCCTTTCGGATATTGCTCTAGCCATAAAATCGGTATTTGTAACAGCTTAACGCCTTGTACAACATTGGCAATATTATTCACAACAAAATCACTTTCATCCACGATTTGCGCTAATTTCCCCTGAATATCAATTAGCACTAACACCGTTTCTTCTTTATGAAGCATTCAAATTCCTCCCCCTTTGTATTACCCTCTCTATTATACTGAATATTCAATCGAAAGAAAGGGGATTTCTGAGCGTTGAAACAACCCGCATGACCATGTATAGTGAAATAAGAATGGAGGACTTACATGCTACGTCTTAGTTGGCTCATTAGTATGGGCATTAGTTTATTTGGTGTTATGATTATTCAACACTTTTTCACAGTAAAACCCGATGAAGTGGCAAATGGAGGGAATTTAGGCGCATTAGGTATGGCCCTTGTCGCACCGTTTATTTTGCTTAGCTTATTTACTACATATCGTTTCTTTATTGAAAGTTCACGTCATGCAAAAGACCACATGATGCGCATGATTTATTTCGTTTTTGGTGTAGCCTTAGTCATTGTTTTAATTTATTATGCAAACGACTATAAAGCAGATGTATTCGCTCGTTTAGGGGGCGATACAAAAACAGTTGGTTCGCAAATTTACGGCTTCCCATTATTGAACGAATATACAAATAGTATCTTTATTAACTTTTATACATTCGGTATTGTGCACACGATTATTGGCTTAGCTGGTGCAGTTTTAGGTATGCTGCGACCTGTAAAGCCGTCTGAAACGGACAATTTAAACGAACAATGAAAAACCCGAATGTCGCATATCAATGCTTTCGACATTCGGGTTTTTGGTTAAGATAACTTGAACTTTTGTACTTCTTGTTGCAAGCTATCTGCAATTTGTGCTAAATCTTCGGCGTTTGCTGTAATCTCAGCCATCGTTGCAGTCTGCTCCTGTGCTGTTGCAGCCACTTGTTCGCTTGCAGCAGCCGTACCTTCGATAATCGCTGAAATGTCCTGCATCGCACGTTGGACATCCGTCGAATTCGCATATACTTGGTTAAATGCCTCATGCATATGTGCTACATTCGCCTCAGTATGTGCTACGCGGTCTACAATTTGCACAAGTGCGTCACCACCTTTATTAATGACCATCACTTGCTCCTCAACCGCTAATAGATTACTTTCCATCGTTCGAACTGTTACTGATGTTTCTGCTTGAATCGCACCAATCAGCTCCGTAATTTGCCCTGAAGCCAAACGTGATTGCTCTGCTAACGCACGCACTTCCTCCGCTACAACCGCAAAGCCTTTTCCATGTTCACCAGCACGTGCTGCTTCAATCGCCGCATTTAATGCTAATAAGTTCGTTTGATCTGCAATGCTTGTAATCACGGTAATAATGCCGCCAATTTCTTCAGAACGTTTCCCTAGTTTTTGAATCGATTCGGTCGCAAATGATACCGTTTGTGTCACCGTGCTTAAATGCTTAATCGCATCACTGATTGCGGCCTGCCCCTCTTTTGCAATCGTTGTTGATTCTGTTGCCGTAACTAGCGTTTCTTCAGCCTCGCGTAAAGATTCGTTTACTTCTAAAATCGTTTCACCTAACATTCGTAAAATGCCTTCAATCTGATTAGACTGTTGTGAAGCACCCCCTGCTATTTCATTAATTGTCTTGGCAATTTGACTGGAGCCCTCACTTGTCTGAACAGATGATTCCGATAAGATTTGCGAAGCACTTGCTACTTGGGTTGCGCTATTCGCAACAACACCTATTGTTTCTTTTAAACGCACTTGTACCGCATTAAAACTATTTGCTACCCTTGCGATTTCGTCATTTCCTTTCCACTCTAACACTCTACCATTTAAGTTTAATTCGGCTAACTCGTTTGCATTTTCTTGAATCTTTTTAAGCGGTCTTGACACTTTATATTCCACATATAAACTAATGACTGAAATCGTTAACACCAATAATAAAATTTCAATTGGCTTCTTTTTCCACATATGCATAAATGCAATTTTCCCATAAGGAGCCGTTGAAATAGCAGTAGACCACATACCAACTACTTCGCCATTCGTATTAAGAATTGGGTCATAAACCGCTTCCGCACTTTCCCCCTCTACTTCAGAAAACCCAGTATACCGTTCCTTATTCCCCAACACTTTTGACGTTATCTCACCTAACGTGTTGGTATTGATTGCACGCTGGCCGTTTTCCTCAATATTTGTACTTATTCTTACATCATCTTGGAAAATTGATACATAATTCCCTTTTGTTAATTCTCCAACTACATCTACAATCTCTGTATTTCCAACTAAATTAACTGTTCCCTTATGTAGGTCGCCGTCAATTATTGCCCATTCCCCCGGATATTTCGCTTCAATATAAGCTCGACTTAAATCAATATCTGATAGTAACTTTGTTTCAATCGTATCAATTAAATCTGCCTTTTGACTGAAGTAATTATAGCCCGATAATACAAAAACAAGTAAAACGATACTATTGAATAAAATAAAGTTAATTTTTGTCCGGATTCTTGGCGATTCTGCGATAAAATTCCTTTTCATATAATTAGCCTCTTTTCTGTCTGTATGCTTGTACAATTCAAAATAGCTATGCAAGTAGTGACAATACTGTTCTAGTTATTCTTCTCTTTTTCCTTCAAATCCGACCTAAATTTACACAATGTTTCACTATATTTTTACTTTTTTCTGCATAGCTCTTAAAAAATCCTTCAGACTTCTAAGAAAAAATTTTTCATTTAAGAAAACGATGAACAAATCGCCATAAAAAAAACAGCCTATAGCACATTGGCTATAGACTGTTTGTTCATTATAAAATTAGCGTACTTCCGCGCCAGCTTCCGCTAATGCTTTTAGTACTTTGTTATGTGCTGCTACGACTTCTTCATCTGTTAACGTACGTTCTGGATCGAAGTATGTTAATGAGAAGGCCACAGATTTTTTACCAGGTGCCATTTTGTCGCCTGCGTAAACGTCAAATACTTTAACGTCTTTAAGTAAGCTTGTGCCTGCACCTTTAATGATTGCTACGATTTCTCCTGCTGCAGCTGTTACATCAAGCTCTAGCGCGATGTCACGGCTCATTGCAGGGAAGCGTGGGATGATGTTGTAAACTAATGCTTCTTTCGTCGCTGCTAAAATCGCACGTAAGTTTAATTCCGCTACGTATGTTTCTTTCACATCAAATGCTTTTTGCTCTTGTGGATGAAGTTGCGCAATAACACCCACTTTTTCGCCATCTAAGAACACTTCAGCCGTACGACCTGGATGTAAGCCGTCTAACTGTGCTTTTGCGTAAGTTACGCGAGAAGTTAAGCCTAATTTTTCGAATACGGCTTCCACAATACCTTTTGCTACGAAGAAATCAACGTTTTTCTTCTCGCCTTGCCATGTGTTGTCAATCCATTTCCCTGTCAGTACAAGCGCTAAATGCTCTTCTTCAAATGGAAGTTCTTCAGCAGTTTGACCTAGGAATACCGAACCGATTTCATACATCGCTACTGTTTCTGCTTGGCGTGCTACGTTATAAGCTGCTGCTTCTACTAAGTGTGGAATTAAGCTTTGACGTAATGTCGAACGCTCTTCAGACATTGGCATTAGAAGTTTTGTTGTTTCTTCTGCTTGTAATGCAAACTTTTGAGAAAGTGCTGCAGACGTTAATGAATACGTCACGGCTTGGAATAGGCCTGCACCTTCCATAACGTTACGTACAATACGACGACCTGCTTGGTAAGGTGTTAAGCTACCAATTTGGTCACTTGCTGGTAAGCTTACAGGAATTTCATCGTAGCCATACATACGCGCGATTTCTTCCACGATATCTTCTTGAATTTTAATATCTTGACGACGAGTTGGCGCATCGATAATTAATTGACCGTTTGCTGCTTCAACGTCGAATTTTAAACGATTTAAAATACTTAGCATATCTTCTAACGAAATCTTCATGCCTAAACGGCCGTTGATGAAGTCAGGAGATACGACAACGCGAGCCGGTGCTTTGTCTAGCTCGTCTACTAATACGGTACCTTCTAATACTTCGCCACCAGCAAGTTCAGCAAGTAGCTGTGCTGCACGCTCAGCTGCTGGTAATACGCGGTTCGGGTCTACACCTTTTTCGAAACGAGCTGATGAATCAGAACGTAAGCCGATTTCTTTTGATGTACGACGCACTGACGCTGGGTTGAAGTAAGCTGATTCGATCACAACTGTTGTTGTCGCGTCAGATACCTCTGATTTTGCACCACCCATTACACCCGCAACGGCTTCAGCTTCTTGACCATTTGTGATCACTAAGTTATGAGACGCTAATGTACGCTCTTGATCATCTAATGTCGTAATTACTTCACCGTCTCGTGCCATACGTGTTACGATTTCGCCTGTTGCTAGCTTGTCATAGTCAAATGCATGAAGTGGTTGACCGTATTCCATTAATACGTAGTTTGTAATATCGACTACGTTGTTATGTGGACGTACCCCTGCTGCCATCAATGCATGTTGTAACCATAATGGTGACTCTTTTACTTCAATGTTTTTCACAACTTTTGCTGCGTACATTGGGTTCGCTTCTTTATCTTCTACAGATAATTTTAGAACGTCTGCTGCTTTTTGTGTTGACGTTGTATAGCTAATTTCAGGAAGCTTTACTTCTTGCTCTAAAATCGCTGCTACTTCATAGGCAACACCTAGCATGCTCATTGCGTCAGAACGGTTTGGTGTTAAACCAAGCTCTAGAACTGTGTCGCGTAAGCCTAAAACTTCTAATGCATCTGCACCAGGAGTCGTATCTGCTGGTAACACGTAAATGCCCTCAGCATATGCTTTTGGTACAAGACGACCTTCGATACCTAACTCTTGTAAAGAACAGATCATACCGTTTGATTCTTGACCACGTAATTTTGCTTTTTTGATTTTAATGCCGCCTGGTAATTTTGCGCCTGGACGTGCAACGATTACTTTTTGACCTGCATCCACGTTTGGTGCGCCACATACGATTTGTTGTAACTCTTCTTCACCAACGTCAACTTGGCATACATTTAATTTATCTGCTTCTGGATGCTTTTCTTTTGAGACAACGTGACCAACCACAACATTTGTCATGCCTGATGTGCGGTCGATTACAGCATCAACCTCGATACCTGCGCGCGTAATTTTTTCAGCTAGCGCGTTTGCTTCTAACGATGAAATATCAACATATTGGCTTAACCATTTTAATGAAACTAACATTTATTTTGTCCCCCTTACATTTCTGCCTGGTGGAATTGTGATAAGAAGCGAGTGTCATTTGTATAGAAATGACGAATATCATCCACACCGTATTTTAACATTGCGATACGTTCTGCACCGATACCAAACGCGAAGCCTGATAGCTTAGTTGAATCGTAACCAGCCATTTCAAGTACGTTCGGATGAACCATACCTGCGCCTAAAATTTCAATCCAACCTGTTTGCTTACATACATTACAGCCTTTACCTGAACACTTGTGACAAGAAACGTCTACTTCTACAGATGGCTCTGTGAATGGGAAGAATGATGGACGTAAGCGGATTTCACGCTCAGCACCAAACATTTTCTTCGCCAATGCATCAAGTGTACCTTTAAGGTCAGACATGCGAATGTTTTCGCCAATGACTAATCCTTCGATTTGCATAAATTGGTGAGAGTGCGTTGCATCATCTGTATCACGACGGAATACTTTACCTGGGCAAATTACGCGAATTGGCTCGCCTTTTTTCGCCTCCATTGTACGTGCTTGTACTGGTGATGTATGTGTACGTAATAATGTTTCTTCAGAAATATAGAATGAATCCTGCATGTCACGTGCTGGGTGACCTTTTGGTAAATTCATTGCTTCGAAGTTGTAATAGTCTTTTTCTACTTCTGGGCCTTCTACGATTTCGTAGCCCATTCCTAAGAATAAGTCTTCGATTTCTTCGATAACGCGTGTTAATAAGTGACGATTTCCTACGCGTACTTTTGCGCCTGGTAATGTTACATCGATTGACTCGCCTTCGAGTTGTTTAAGAATAGCAGCCTCTTCTAAAACGGCAACCTTCTTTTCAAGCTCGGCTGTTACGTTTTCGCGCACTGTATTCACAAGTGCCCCCATTTTTGGGCGTTCTTCAGCAGAAAGCTTACCCATTCCTTTTAAAAGATCCGTGATTGGTCCTTTTTTACCTAAGTACGCAACACGAACGTCGTTTAATGCTTTTAAGTCAGCAGCTTCTGCAATTTTCGCTAAAGCTTCTTGTTCTAATTGCTTTAATTGTTGTTCCATTGATAAATTCCTCCTACATAAAGATTTGGACATAATGTTATTATTGCTACCCGTTGTTTTCTAACAATCAGGCACAATTAATCACAATTATTCCATTTTTGAAAACAAAAAAACCTCGCCCCCTAAAAAAGGGACGAGGACGAGTTTCGCGGTACCACCCTAGTTATTGCAGAATATGCATTCTACAATCACTTCATTTGAGCTAACGACTATCTCTAGCCGGCGTTCCTTTCACCAAAACGGCTCCCGGACGCTGCTCGCGGGGTGAACTTCATTATACGTTTTGTTAGCATACTTTCAGTCAGTGGCATGCATTTCCTAAAAACAAAACTTGTACAATTACTCTTCCCGGTCAAAGCATTTAGTAATTATTCTTCAACTAGTCTACTTGATTTTCGACAATTTTTCAACTAGTTGAAGTAAGTTTGATTACATATCCCAAAGAAGGATTAAAAGTGTACCAAGAATTGTAACAACTACTAAACCTAAACCGTAAACGATGTTTGAGTAAATCGACCAACGATCTTCTGTTTCACCAGCATGCATGAAGATGGCGAACTGTAATGTTGCTTGTAAGAAAGCTGTTACTAAAAGTACGATCATTCCTGTTGTGAATGACATGTCCGTATAGTATACAAGTAGCGCGATTACAGTTAAAACTAGTGAAGACACAAAGCCCATAATTTGGCCCATTGGAAAGAACTTAGCCATAGATTACATCATTCCTTTCAGGTAAATGAAACTGAAGATGAAGATCCATACAACATCTAGGAAGTGCCAGTAAAGTGAGAAGACGAATGTTTTACCCGCTGTTACTGAGTTTAGACCACGTTTCGCAATTTGATAAATCAGGAATGAACCCCAGAAGAAGCCCATTGTTACGTGTAGTCCGTGTGTTCCTAACGTTGTTAATAATATTGAAGTGAAGGCACTAACTGTTAAACCTGCACCGATGTGTACATAGTGTACGAATTCATAAATCTCAACGCCTAAGAATACAAGACCTAAAGCAAGTGTAATTGCCATAAATGAAATTGTACCTTTTTTACTACCTAGACGCATTGCATGAATCGCTAAACCAATTGTAAAACTTGATGTTAAAAGAACGAATGTTTCGATTAACACTGGTGTAATTTCGAAAATTTCCGCACCAGTTGGGCCCGCACCTGTGCGGTCAACTAATGTGAAGTATGATGCGAATAATGTACCGAATAACATAATTTCCGCACCTAGGAATACCCAGAAACCAAAGATTTTCAGGTTGTTTTCCTCAGTAGAGTACTCTAATGGAACATTGTTGTTAACCTTACCCATTATTTCGCACCTCCTTTTTTAGCGTGATTTTTCTCGTCTTCTTCAATTTCTTTCACATGGATATGGTAACCATGATCGTCTTCCATTGAACGGTATGCCATACAAGCAAGAACTCCGATTAAACCGAAGATTGCTAAGTACCACATACTGAATACCATTGCGAACGATAAGATGAAGAAGAATACAGACATAATGAACGGTTGACCTGAGTTATTAGGCATATGAATTTCTTCAATTTTACCTTTAAACAGGTTAACACCATGTTTTTTAGAATCCCAGAATGCTTCTGAAGTTGCATCAGATACGTCTGGAGTAATTGCAAAGTTGTAGTGCGGAATTGGCGTATGAGTCGCCCATTCAAGACCACGTGCATCCCAAGGGTCGCTTGAAATATCGCGTGAAGAGTTTTTAAAGCTGTACCAGATGTTCCAAACTAACATTAAGAATGAAATTGTCATGATACCGGCACCGATGAACGCTACCATGTTTAAAGTTGAGAATCCTGTAGATTCTGAGAATGTGTACATACGACGAGCTTGGCCATCAAGACCTGTAATGTACATTGGGATGAATGATAGTACGAAACCAGTAGACATTACCCAAACAGTTGCTTTACCGATTTTTTCGTTAAGCATGAAGCCAAACATTTTTGGCCAGTAGAACGTTAAACCTGCTAACATCGCGTAAACAACACCAGGGATGATTACGTTATGGAAGTGGGCTACTAAGAACATTGTGTTGTGGTATTGGTAGTCAGCTGCTGACATCGCAAGCATAACCCCTGTTACACCACCAAGTGTGAATAAAGGAATGAAGTGCATTGTGTATAACATTGGTGTTGTCATCACAATTTTCCCTTTGTAGAGCGTGAATAGCCAGTTGAAAATCTTAACCCCGGTTGGGATTGCGATTGCCATTGTTGTAATCGAGAAGATTGAGTTCGTGAATGCACCTTGACCCATTGTGAAGAAATGGTGAGTCCATACAGCGAACGCGAAGATTGAAATTACAACCATTGACCAAACCATTGACGTGTAACCATATAAGTTACGACGAGCAAATGTTGAGATAATCTCAGAGTAAATACCGAATGCCGGTAAGATTAAGATATAAACCTCTGGGTGACCCCAAACCCAGAATAGGTTGGCCCAAAGCATGTCCATACCACCGTTACCAGTAGTAAAGAAGTTTGTATCGAATAGACGATCCATCGTACCCATAGCTAATGCTACTGTTAATACTGGGAACGCGAATACGATAATTAAGTTTGCAATAAGTGCTGACCAAGTGAACATTGGCATTTTGAATAATGTCATACCTGGGGCACGCATTTTCATAATTGTTGTAATGAAGTTAATACCAGTCATTAATGTACCAAGACCTGCAATTTGCAGTGATAACATGTAATAGTTTGTACCAACATGTGGAGAGAATTCATTACCCGCTAATGGGAAGTAAGAAGTCCATCCTGCATCTGGAGAACCACCCACGATGAATGAGATGTTGAATAATCCCATACCCATGAAGAATAACCAGAACGCTAAGTTGTTTAAACGTGGGAACGCTACGTCACGTGCCCCGATTTGTAATGGTACTAAGAAGTTAAAGAAGAATGTGATAAATGGCATTGCCATGAACAGGATCATTACAATCCCGTGTGTTGTGAATACTTCATTATAGTGCTGTGCATCTAAGAAAGTATTTTCAGGAACAGCAAGCTGCAAACGCATCATTACTGCATCGACACCACCACGGAACAGCATTAATAACGCTGTAACAAGGTACATGATACCGATTTTTTTATGGTCTACAGTTGTGATCCACTCACGCCATAAATAGCCCCATAATTTAAAGTACGTAACGACTGCTACTAGAGCAATACTACCAAGGATGATAGAAGCCATTGCGATATAAATTAATGTGCTTGGGTGTGGAACCGCAAACTGTGCAAAAAATTCGCTCATTGTAGTACTCCTTTCAAGTTTGATACTTGATTATTCGTGAGAAGAATGTCCTTCTTCTTCAGTTGCTTCTTCATCATCATGATCGTGATGAGGAGCTGGTGAGAACTCTAAGTGAGTTCCAGTGTAAGTTGATTTACCAAGGTGACCTGGCTCAAGTAATTCTGTGAATTTTTCTTCAGTGATAGGTTCAGCATTTGCATGAACTTCTGCTACCCACTCGTCAAATTCAGCATTTGTCATTGCTTGTACATCAAATAAGTTTTCTGCTGTACCACGACCTGAGAAGTTCGCGTTACGTCCCCAGAACTCGCCTGGGTTGTCAGCAGCTAAGTGTAAAGTTGTTACCATGTCTGCCATCGCGTATTTCTGACCACCTAATTGTGGAATCCAGAAACTTGAAATCGGACCGAAAGAATATAATTTGAATTCAACTGGTCGATCAGCTGGGAAGTTAACATAGTTTACTGTTTCAATACCTTGTTCTGGATAGCTGAAATGCCATTTCCAGTTAGATGATGAAGCATAAATAACGATTGGTTCCTTATCTTCGAAGCCTTGTGGAGTAGATTCTACGATGTAGTTACTACGTACAGACACTACAGATAAGACAATTACAATAAGAACCGGAATCCCGATCATAATTGTTTCTACAAGCCAGTGACCGTGAATGTGCGGTGGCTCGTAATCAGCACTTTGTTTTGAAGCACGGTATTTCACTAACATAAATACCATAATAGCTAATACGACAAGCACGATCGCACCCATAACGTAAATTAATAACATTGTGTCATCTGCTTGACGTTGTGCTTGAGGACCTTTTGGATCTAGTACGATTAATTTGTCATTACAACCTGCTAATAACATCGCACCTAGAGCCATGAAAGAGAGTAAAGTTCCCTTCAAATTTTTCATAGTTGGACTCCTTTCCAATAAATAGAGCTTGTTAGAATTGTGTTAAAGCCTGCAAGCAATGCAAAACAAAATAATAAAAGTTATGCATGTCATGGGAAAATGTTTCTGCCTTTCCCACTATGGCAATAGTAGAAAACAAAAAATATATTCCTGGTATACATACACAATGATTGGGTATGTATGTTTTTTAAATGAAACCGTTTTATAACGATTCCAAATAAATAATATTACTTTGCTTAGCATGTTGCGTTAATTAATTTTCTAACCTTCCTCGATTTTAGTGAAACATCAAATAAGTGTCAAAACATCAAATTGGAAAAATGCCTTGTTTATGACTATTTTCTCTTTAATATTTTTCCCTATTTTGAAATAATGATGACAAACACAGTAAAACCGCGCAATTACGAGCATTAAAAATCACTGTGTCAAAAATGACATTTCTATGAACTTCTTAAAGTAATTTTTTTCAGAACTATCAGAACAATCCATAGCTTGTAACCGTTGGATTTTTTTAACATTAAATTCCCAATAATAGCTAATAAATAAAAAAGAGAACGATAAGCACTATACTTATCATTCCCCAAAATTTATTTTACAAAAGCATATAATAAAATTCCTGTTGCCACAGCAACGTTTAATGATTCAGCGCCACCTAAAATTGGAATGATGACGTTTTGATCCGTTTTCGCTAAAATTTGTGGATTGATGCCACTACCTTCATTCCCTACAATTAGTGCAAATGCATTACTTGGCTCAACTTCCTTGTAAGAAATCGATTCTTCTAATGATGTGCCGTACACTTTCACATCATCTTGCTGTAATTGCTCGATCCATTCGATTAAGTCTCCGCGCACGACTGGGATATGGTAATGAGAGCCTTGTGCTGAACGTAATGTTTTTGGATTGAATGCATCCACACAGCCTTTTCCTAATACAACTGCATCGATTCCCGCAGCGTCCGCTGTACGAATCATCGTACCAATATTCCCCGGGTCTTGTACGGCATCTACTAATAACACTTTGCGCCAATCGTATTTCTCATCTTCTGAAATTTCACGTTGCTTACAGTGCGCAAATACACCTTGTGAATTTTCAGTTTCTGCAATTTCTTTCGCGACTGCATCATTCACATGTACTAGTACGACATCATCAATTGCCCATAATAATGGTAAATCTACACCATCACGCACGATAATTTGTACTATTTGGTCTTTATGCTTTAAGGCCTCTTCTACTAAGTGGAAGCCTTCGATAATGTATTCGCCTGATTTTTCACGTTCTTTACGTTGGGTTGCAAGCTTTTTCCAGTGTTTAACTAATGCATTTTGAGTTGATTCAATTCGTTTCATAATTTCCCGTCCTTTATAAGTACTCGAAATTTTATTCTATCATAAATAGAGAAGATTCCATAACGAGATGTCATGTATAAAAATGATTTCGTTGGAACAGACTTCATAGGAAAAGCGCTAAAGCGCCCTTTAAGCTCCGAGAGGCATTAGATGGCCCGACGCAAAAGTAAACGCTCTCCCACTTTTGCATGAGGGTTCGAAATGTCCGAGGGGCTGTCGCTTTAGCCTAGACACTGTTATAACAGTCATTTCATCTTAAAAAGGAGGCGTTTTTAATGGATTTTCAAATTCGACAAGCAATTACCGCCAATGTGTCGGGCTCAGATGCAGCAGAGTTTCAGGATATCGTAAACGATGCGATTAATCGCGGAGAGGAACATTTACTACCTGGCTTAGGTGTATTTTTAGAAACTTGGTGGCAATCCGCAACAGAACAAGAAAGAACACAATTTGCAGAACAATTAGCTAAGAAATTTGCGCACTAAAAAAATCGACGCGTTCGTCGCGTCGATTTCCCCATTATTCTTTTGATACATTCAAGACATCATCACTACTCGATGGATAAGGTACATAATTTTGAACGTTTCACTAACCTCTACTACCGCCCCACCCCTCTTCCAGTGTAATTATTTGTAAAATACTTCTACCCTCCTCTTCAAAAACACCCTCTTTTTTCTGAAAATTAACTTTTCACATTGAAATTTGTATGAACTTTTTCGCTACTCCAACTTAAAAATTTGCTATAAAACTACAAAATCATAATTACTTCCAGTTAATTGATTTAAATTTCAGAATATTCACTATTGAAAGATTATTATTCTAGTATTACACTAAAGCACATCAACTTAGAGACGCATTACGCTAGAAGGGAAATGAGTTTATGAAAAATTTTATTAATAATGTATTAACCGGAATGAGTATGGGGATTGTCGTTTGTTTAATTCCGAACGCACTGGTCGGAGAAATCTTAAAGCTCATTATTCCATATGTACCACAATTACAAATTGTTTTAGATACATCGATTATTGCTATGAGTTTACTACCAGTTGTAATTGGTGTGATGACAGGAATTTGCTTTAAGCTAACACCAATTCAAACATGTAGTGTCGGACTTGCTTCTTTTATCGGGAGTGGCGTTTATACGATGCAAGAAGGTACATTAACACTTGCGGGGATTGGGGTCGTAATTAATATTGGTCTTACAGCAGCACTTGCTGTTTTATTCGTTCAATTTTTAGGCAATCATTTAAAGGATTTCACACTGATTGCGATGCCGGCATTAACAATGTTTGTACCCGGCTTAGTTGGGGCGGCCTTCCTACCTTATGTAAAATCAGCTTCAGGTTGGGTTGGGGAAGTGATTATGTATGCAACATCACTACAACCCGTATTAATGGGGTCAATTATTGCGATGATTTTCGCAGTGCTTATCATTTCACCAATTTCTACAATTGGTGTTGCAACGGTAATTATGCTGTCAGGTATTGGTGCTGGTACAGCGAACTTAGGTGTTTGTGCTTCTGGGGTTGGGATGTGTATCGCCAGTTACCGTGCAAACAACTTTGGTACAGCCATTGCACATGTCGTTTCAGCGAAAATTCAAATGCGTAACTTCTTTATGAAGCCAACGATTGCCTTTCCTATGATTATTACCGCTGCGATTTTAGGCGCACTTGGTGGATACTTTGAAATTGTTGGTACGCCGTATAGTGCAGGATTCGGGTTAGGTGGCTTTGTTGGCCCATTAAAATACCTTGATTTAGTAGGCTGGAATATGACATCGATTACGTTGTCATTAACAATATTTATCGCACTACCCATCATTTTAAATTTAATATTATTAAAGCTATTTGAACGTAAATTTAAATGGATTAAATCAAGCGATTACGCTGTAAATTACGAATGATTCTTAAACCACGCCGTGTCAGACAACACGGTGTGGTTTTTTAAATTAATAACAGGAGGGGCTGTGCGACTTGTTTAGCATAGATTGCTGCATCCCCACCTTTATGATGGTCCCAATCGCTATACATGCCGTACAGTCCCCAGCCAATTATTACCGCATTGGCTCTGTGTTCGGTTGGCAATCTTTTTTCAATCGCTTGTACTAAATACTGTTTTAATTTTTCATCAATTGTATGTGTAAACGAATTGTAACCTCTTCGGCAATTGGCATACATTTGATCATGCACACGCACGATGCCTAAAAAATATTGTACAACTACCTGTTCAGACAGTTCTTCTGTCTCGATTCCCTCTAAACTTTCCTTCATAATTCGCTCGATTAATTCTGTTAAGACTTCTTCAAGCAAGGCATATTTATCAACAAAATGTGCGTAAAATGTGGCACGGTTAATCGTTGCGCGTTCGGTAATATCTTTAACCGTCATCTGTTCAAAGCCTTTTGTGACAAGCAGCTCATTAAAGGCATCTATAATTAACTGGCGTGTACGAATCGTTCGTGGATCGGTTGCTTTCACCATGAAAATCCCCTCTTTTCCCAACAATATTTGCGAAGTGTTGCTTACACAACGAACGAAGCTAGCTGTTCATTGTAGGTCATAAGTAAATTTACTATGATACAAGTATACAACGCGTATGCTTTAGTTCACAAATACTCATAAAGGTAGGGGAATTTCATGTTAACGATTAAAACAACGCAGCATATTGATTTACAAAAAAGTGATGGCCGTAACTTGCGCTATACATTACGTCCAGACGATTTAATGGACAATGACCCATTCATCATTTTAGCGGATGACAAATTTGCACATAACACATTTGCCGACCACCCACATAAAGGGATTCAAACGGTGACGTATGTGCTTGAAGGTAGCTTAGAGCACTATGATAGTCGCACTGGTGGTGGCGGTCGCTTAGCAGAAGGTGATTTTCAAATTATGACGGCCGGTCGTGGCATCATTCACAATGAAAACCCAGACCGTGGCGAGGAAGTTCGCGTCTTACAGCTATGGGTGAACCTCTCACCAGAACATAAAAAAGTTGAAGGACAGTACGAGGATTTAAAATACGCTGACGTTCCCGTACTTGAATTCGATGGTGGGAAATTTGAAGTGTATGCTGGTGAAGTGAACGGCGTCGCTTCTCCAATGAAATTATTCACACCGTTTCTATACACAGCCGTAACTGTTCAAAGTGCTTCGAACGAAATAACGATTCCAGCCGGCTATAACAGCTATTTATATGTACTTGAAGGCGATGTTGAAGTAAACGGACAGAAAATCAACACATTCGATGTCATTCATTTCGAACAGGCCGAGCAAGACGACTCGATTGCATTTATCGCTACAAACAACGCAAAATTCATCGTCTTTGCAGGCGAACCGATTAAAGCACCCGTTGTCGCACGCGGACCTTTTGTAATGAATACCGAACAAGAAATTATTGAAGCGTTTGAAAGCTATCGTAACGGATCGTTTTTAGACGGGAAGCCGTATTAAATAACAAAAGCACTTTAGCCTAGACGAAAAAATAAAAAAGCAATCCAGCGTCTCCCGGATTGCTTTTTCTATGTAGTGATGGGGCATTCCATCTTGAATACAGACATCACTGTAGAACGCCACCTTTTGTCACAGCGTCTCCCGTTTCAAAAGGTTTTGTTCTACTACCTCACTTGCTCGCCCTACCTGCTTACAAGTGCTGCACATTTTTGACTAGATAAACACTACAACCCGTAGCACACTTTATCTAGTTGATCTTTAAGCTAATAAAGATACTAATACTGCTTTTTGGGCATGCAGACGGTTTTCTGCTTGCTCAAATATATAAGAATTTGGTCCATCAATAACTGATGTCGCAACTTCTTCCTCTCTGTGTGCTGGTAAGCAATGAAGGAACATATAGTCTGGCTTTGCATGTGATACCAATTCATCATTGATTTGGTAGCCTGCAAAGTCTTTTAAGCGCTTTTCTGTTTCCTCCTCTTGCCCCATTGACGTCCAAACGTCTGCATAAATCGCATCAGCATTTTTCACTGCTTCTACTGGATCGTTTGTAACGTAAACGATACTGCCATTACGCGCTGCAAGTTCTTGCGCTTTTTCAATAATCGTATCGTCACATTCATAGCCTTCTGGTGTCGCGATTGAAACATGCATGCCAACATGTGCTGCTGCAACTACTAATGCATGTGCAACGTTATTTCCATCACCTACATATGCAATTTTTAAGCCTTTTAACTCGCCTTTATTTTCAGCAATTGTTTCAAGGTCTGCTAATGCTTGGCAAGGATGATCAATATCCGTTAATCCATTGATTACTGGAATCGATGCATATTCAGCTAACTCTTCTACCATCGCATGTGAGTTTGCTCGGATCATAATGCCATCTAAATAGCCTGATAACACACGGCCCGTATCTGGAATCGGCTCCCCGCGTCCAATTTGCATATCGCGTGCATTCATATACATACCGTAGCCACCTAGCTGTTGCATGCCAACCTCAAATGAGACACGCGTACGAGTCGAGCTTTTTTCAAAAATCATGCCGAGCGTCTTACCTTCTAGTAGACGAGGACATTTGCCCGCTTTTGTAATCGTTTTTAACTGCGTTGCTAGTGACAGTAACTGTTGTACCTCTTCACTCGTATAATCTAGCAGCGTTAGTAAGTCCTTACCCTTTAGGCTTTCGACTGGCTTTAACTGCACTTCTTCTAATAATTTCATGTCTTACACACCTCTGTAATGTTTATGTTGATTTTTATTTTACATATGCATAAATATAAAGTCAAGCGAATTAATATAAATATTTATAATTAATTAAATTATTCGATAATTATACATATTCGGTTTTTATGGATTTAGAATAAGAATTTTACCTAAAGGAGAAATTTTAATGTTTTTATAGAAATTAAGACTTAAACCATTGAATTACCATTCTTTTTCTAGCATAATAAAGTCAAGATATTCTTTGGGAATATTTTACTTAGTCTAAACAATTCGGGGAGGAATCGTTCATGCCACAAGCAACGCATAATGTGATGGTAAACGCAGCACCAAACGCTGCATGGGATTTTTTAAAGGAGTATGAAAACTGGGCGCCATTAATTCCAGGATACATCGCACATGAGGTTCAAAGTGATAATCAATTTACTTGGATTTTTTTAGCGGATTTAGGCTTTACGAAAAAAACGATCAAACTGGGTGTAACGGTTGCCGATTTAGTGGAACCAACTGATGTGAAATTTGATTTAAAGGGCATTTCAGACAATTTTAATGGTAATGGCTATTTCAAAATTGCAGGTGATACACAAGCTGAAGTAACAGGTAGCTTAGATTTAGCAGCTGGTGGCATGATGGGCATGATGATCAACTCGGTATTAGAAAACTTCGTACCAAAAGCAACAAAGGAATTTACGGAATCCATCCAAACAAAAATTTCAGAACTGCACGGTGTAAAATAAAAAAATGCGGCATTCGCTCACAAGTTGAGGAACGCCGCATTTTTATTTTGTCTGATTGCTTAGCTTTTCATACAGTGCACGCGTTTCAGCCTCTGTTGATAAATTGAAAATGACGGTTTTGCCTTCATTAGTAAATTGAATGAATGGTGGAAATTTTTTATCAACAAAAAGCTTTGCCTTCTCACCATTTTCAAATTTAAAATATCCTTCAAGCTTCGAGCCTACCGCTGAGCCATTTGTACGCATTGCGATTTCAGGAAGCTCCTCTAACAGGGTCAGCTGCTTCATTTTTGCAAATTCATACGTATCTCCATACATGCCCGCAATTTCAATCGCATCGTCTGTTAAGCTCACTTCGGTTGGCTGTAGGGCAAAATAGAAAATCACCGCTACCCCAATAAGCGTAATTATTGAAATAATCGCCGGACGCTTAAAGTTTTTACTCGCGCCCTTCTTCCACTTGCCGTTTTCATCAACTAAGTTGTGATTGTACTTTTGCGCTTTCACGACAACGATTACTGTAAAAACAACAATAAGTGCAACAAGCGGTAGTATCAGATTGGTATACTCTAAGTACGCCACAATACCAATGACAATAAATAATGCTGCGAGTGCGTAAGAATACAAGCCGAATAGCTTTGCCATCCCTTCGACATCAACGTTTTGCTTTTGCTCCTTGGTCATTGTGTTATAGCCTGAAATTAAAAAATACCATTTTAGCTTCGTCATCGCGAAGCCTAAAAAGATAAAGAGCAGTGCGAGCAAGATCCAAATGATTTCCATCAAAATCCCCCTTTCTATATGTATATTTATAAATTGAATAAAGGCAGATTCGTTCTAAATAAGAACAAACCTACCTTTTATTATAGTATAAGTGGTACCAAATTATGGCGTTTTATGCAGTTTAGTCGAATTTAATCTTATCCACTGCTGCACGGTCTAAACGCTTAATCACTTCAACGATTAACTTCACCGCATTATCATAGTCATCACGGTGCAGAATGCCTGCGTGTGAGTGGATATAGCGTGTTGCGATACCGATTGCAAGAGCTGGTACACCGTTTTGTGTGATGTGGATAGAACCAGCGTCTGTACCACCGCCAGCGATTGCTTCGAATTGGTACGGGATACCTGCTTCTTCTGCCACATCTAATACGAATTCGCGTAAGCCTGTGTGCGATACCATTGAAGCGTCAAAAATCACGATTTGTGGACCTGCACCCATTTTAGACGTTGATTCTTTTGCTGTTATACCTGGTGTATCCCCAGCAATACCAACATCTACTGCGAAGCCGATATCTGGTTGTACTTTGAATGTCGACGTTTTCGCACCGCGTAGGCCAACTTCTTCTTGTACATTCCCAACACCGTATACAACGTTCGGGTGAGTTTCACCTTTTAATGCTTTTAAAACATCAATTGCGATCGCACAGCCAATACGGTTATCCCATGCTTTTGCTAATAAATGCTTTTCATTTTTCATGACGTGGAATTCGAAATATGGTGTGATCATGTCGCCTGGACGAATGCCCCACTCCATTGCTTCTTCCTTAGAAGTCGCACCGATATCAACGAACATTGTTTTCACATCTACTACTTTATTACGTTGGTCAGCAGGTAAAATATGAGGTGGCTTTGAACCGATTACCCCAATAATTTCTTCGCCTTTACGTGTTGTGATCGTTACGCGCTGAGCAAGCATCACTTGGCTCCACCAGCCACCTACTGTTTGGAAGAAAATGAACCCTTTATCATCAATGCGCGTTACCATGAAGCCGACTTCATCTAAGTGACCGGCAACCATGATTTTTGGACCGTTTTCGTCACCCACTTTTTTAGCGATTAAGCTACCTAAGTTATCTGTTTCAATTTCATCCGCGTACGGCGCGATGTATTTTTTCATGACTTCACGAGGCGCACGTTCGTTCCCTGGAATACCGTTTGCATCCGTTAAATCTTTGAACATTTGTAATGTTGGATCAAGCTTTGTCATAAGAAATTGCCTCCTAAATAGATTCACCTTTTATTATAACGATATTATTTCGAAAAGTGAAATAGTTTTGTGCAACTATTCAAAATTCAACAGTTAATAACCGTTACGCTGACGCTCATAGTTTTTCTCGTTTTTTTCTTTGTAGGCTTCAATAATATCTTCTACCGTAAAGCCTAAGTTATAAGCAATTAAGCTATATTGCTTCCAAATTGCTTTGTAGTTGCCTTCTGTTTGTTGCTGCAAAAATGTTAATACCGTTTGCGTGGCATCGATAAATGCTTGTGTCAAATCCGCTTCCTTCTCAACGACCGGCCACTCCTCTAATGTGAAATCGCGCATATAACCAAGTGACAGCATAAAATGAATGGAATCCACAAACTCCTCTAAAATGACGCTTTTTTCAGATGGTCCTTTCGTTGACCAAAACTTAAAGCAGCGTGTTTCGTTTGCTAATTCTCCTAATTCAACGAGGAGCGCTAACCCCTTTTCGTTGAATACATCCTTGTTGATGTTTTGCGTTTCTTCAATAAATTTGTCTAATGCACGTTGCATGTCAAATAACTCAATAAATTCCATAAAAAATTACCTCTTTTTCTAAAATAAATGAAACTTTTCTTACTAGTTAATCGTATAGCATGAAAACACAGTAAGCAAGGAGGAACTTAGGTGGCATTATTTCTACGCTTTGCGATCATCATCCTCATCATCTACATATTCTACAAAGGCGTTCGTTACTTAATCGACCCAAAACGAAAGCTAGATGAGGCACATGAAAACGGCGATTATTATTTTTATGATGACGTGAAAAATATTCGAAAAAACTTTTTCATTACGTATAAAGGGGCTTTTTTTGAAGGTGAGAAATATTTAGGAACAACTGAAAATGCCTTTGAAGTCATTAGTATTTTTGTATTTGTTCACGATGCGATGAAGCTACAGGGCTTTACGAAAGAAGATTTCGTCTATCTGGAGAAAGAAATCTTAATGAACTATCCAAATGCTAAGATTAATTGGAAAAATCCGATTGAACAATTAATGAAAGACTGACCGTTCATTAGCGAATCGTAACTATGCGATTCGCTATTTTTTTGAAACTTATTGCTACTATAGCCGTATAGTAATTTGAGGTGAATTTATGGACATACATATTCAAAAAGCAGGCTATGCAACAAATGAACCAAGTATTGAACAGATCGATTTCTCAATAAAGCCCGGTGAAATTGTCGGCTTAATTGGTGGCAATGGTGCTGGTAAAAGTACTACCATTCAATCAATGTTAGGTGTTATCCCTTATTTTGAAGGTGACGTTTCCATTCCTTCATACGGTTATGTACCAGAACGCCCATTATTATACGAACATTTCACATTGCGCGAGCATCTTCAATTTTTAATTGATGAATTTCAAGATGATACGTTGTGGCATAAAGCACAGAATCTATTAACGCTCTTTCAAATTGACAAGCGCCTTGATGATTTACCTATTTACTTCTCAAAAGGGATGCAGCAAAAGGTAATGCTTGTGTTAGCGTTTTTAATCGAACGTCCGCTTTACATATTAGATGAACCATTTATGGGACTTGATCCCCGAGCAACGCGCGAACTACTTACGCTAATCGGCGAACGTAAACAACAAGGTTCGAGCTTTTTACTTTGTACACACCAATTAGAAATGGCTGAAAAGCTTTGTGATCAATATGTATTATTGCATGAAGGACAACTACAAGCACAAGGAACATTACACGAATTACAGCAAATTGTTGGACAACAAATTTCTTTATTAGACATTTTTTACGAGTTACAAGGTAGGTTATAGTCATGTTTTTAAAACGACTTTATCGCTATTATCACTTTAATTTTAAACTCTTTAAATCTGTCTTTGATTGGACGGTACTTCTTTACATAGCACTTCCCACTGTTGTCATTAGCTTTTTCTTATATCGTGACATTTCAATCGCATTTCAAGCTATTGAAATTCAGCCCAATGTATTACTCGCTTTATTATTTGGACTAAGTTTTATTTTAATCAATTCTTCTTTGCGATTATTTTTATATGACGCTGACCTGTTATTTTATAAGCAGATTGCCACGAGATTACGTAACGTCAAACTTTGCGGATATATCTATTCATTTTTACGATATAATTTTGTACTATTTGTCGTACTATTACTCGCTTCTCCTTTTATTGTACTGCCCTTATTCAAAATTATTCTCGCTTTTAATAGTATTAGTACGCTTCACATCATCGTTCTATACAAATACCAAAAGTGGTATATGAAATGGCCTCTGTTATTCATCAATCATGCCCTTATTGCGTTCAGTCTTTTTCTATTACCAATTTGGGGATATAGTGCCTTACTTATTATTGCACACGCGATATTATTGAGTTTCGTATTAAGCAATCGCTACTGGACAACAGAGGTTCGCTGGGAATACGAGGCATTTTATCAATGGATGAAGCGCCTGTATTTATTTAGTATGGAAATGCGCTATTATTTGCCTGCCAAAACAAGGCTGCCTTACATTCTACTGGCTAAAAGAACTATTTTAAGCAAACATCGCATTGACAATTTAGTTTATAAAACGTTGCTACGTAAATTACATTATTTGATTTCACCGCTTCAGCTAATCGCGATAAATATTGGTCTGTTTTTTATTTTACCGACATGGGCTAAAGTTATTGTATTTGGATTTTCATTAGTCGGTCTGAATGTAGCATTTCGATCCATTATAAATGACATAAAACAAGCTCCATTTTTCCAACTGGTGACAGTCGATGAAGAAGAATGGTTGAAAGCTCAATCACGGCTCCAAAATCGATTGCTCCTACCAGCCGTTATCATTTTGACACTGTTATTTTTTGTACTTTAAAATTAAAAGACGGATGCTACCAATACTGTAGCATCCGTCTTTTATCGATTATGTCCATAATGACCTGGGTTGAGGTTTATCCGTTAATTTCGCTGTACGATAATTATACGTAAGTTGATCGACTCAGCCTGGATCTTTTGTTATCCCACGCAAAACATCGCTATGTAACGTTAAGCAGTTAAAGATATTCCTTGATGACACAACCAAACCAATCATTTCTTTATCGGCAATTGATAAATAGCATGTTTCTTTATTAAATAGCGTATTTAAATTCTAAAAATCCTTTATACTGCGCTGCATTAAGTGATAGTACCATAAATAAAATATTCACAAAGCCATTTTCCTCTAATTGTTTTTCAACCTGTACTAAATGATTACATTTTATATAGCTGTACTAATAGAAAAACGTGAACCGCGGCCATCAAAGGAAAGCCAAACGCAAAGGCATTGTGCTTTGTTTTGTGTCGGAATAAATACATGCCTAACACACCACCACATGCCCCACCAAAAAAACCTAGTGTTAACAAGGTTTTTTCTGAAATACGCCATTCTTTGTTTTTTGCACGCTGTTTATCTAAATACATATATACACATAAAATGAGTGAAACGATCACCACATATGCAAGTGCTGCTAAAGCCATACGATATCCCCCCTGGATTTAAAAAAAGACTGATAAGGAAAGTTCCCTATCAGTCTTTTATAAAATAATTAATTAAAATTATTTAGCGATTGCTTTTTTAGCAGCGTCTGCTAATTGAGCGAATGCTGCTGCATCAGTTACAGCTAGGTCAGCTAACATTTTACGGTTAACTTCGATACCTGCTAATTTTAAACCGTGCATTAAACGGCTGTATGAAAGTTCATGCATACGAGCTGCTGCATTGATACGAGTGATCCAAAGACGACGGAAATTACGTTTCTTTTGACGACGGTCGCGGTATGCATATTGACCTGATTTCATTACTGCTTGGTTAGCTACTTTGTATAATGTATGTTTTGAACCGTAGTAACCTTTAGCTAATTTTAAAACTTTTTTGCGACGAGCGCGTGTTACTGTTCCGCCTTTTACGCGTGGCATAGAAATTACCTCCTGCTTATTCTTTCGAATATTAGTTGTATTTTTGTTTGTGAATAACCTTTTAAACGGTCAAAGATTATTTCATGTAAGTTAATAATGTACGAATACGTTTGAAATCGCCTGAAGATGCAACTTTAGCTTTACGTAAATGACGTTTTGCTTTAGTAGATTTGTTAGCGAATAAGTGAGAGCCGTAAGCACGGTCAAATTTTAATTTACCAGTACCTGTTTTTTTGAAACGTTTCGCAGCTCCACGGTGAGTTTTCATTTTTGGCATGTCGATTTCCTCCTAAACTGTTTCTACATACGTATTATTTCTCGATCTTCGGTTGAAGAACTAAGAACATGCTTCTGCCTTCCATCTTCGGTTTTTGTTCAACCGTAGATACTTCAGCACAAGCTTCAGCAAAGCGATCTAGCACACGCTGACCAATTTCTTTGTGTGTGATTGCACGACCTTTGAAGCGGATACTACATTTAACTTTATCGCCTTTTTCAAGGAACTTGATGCCGTTACGTAGTTTCGTTTGGAAATCATGTTCATCGATTGTTGGGCTCAAACGAACCTCTTTCATCGAAATTACTTTTTGATTTTTACGAACTTCTCGGTCTTTCTTTTGCTGTTCGAACTTAAATTTACCATAGTCCATGATACGAGCGACTGGTGGTTTGGCTTGAGGGGCCACAAGGACAAGATCCAAGTTAACACGAGTAGCAATTTCTAGCGCTTCATTACGTGTTTTAACACCAAGCTGATCACCGTTATGGTCGATTAGACGAAGTTCACGTGCACGAATGCCTTCGTTTACATACATGTCTTTGCTAATAATAATCCACCTCCAAGGGTTTGTCGCGAATACATGAGTTGGTGTAAAGTATAACCCGGTCGAACGGTACACCTCCACGTCATGTCCATATAATCTTTTTTATTTTTGCAAACAAAAAAGACGGACATTCGAGATGTCCGCCCGCTATATGTGCATACGCATGAAAGCGCAAAACAATTCAACGTGTCTGTACCTGTAGATAACATAATGCATCATTCAGGTGAGAAGCGGGCAGCCTCTACTTGCTAACTAAGTATTCATAACTTAAACAATAATATCACGCAAACAAATTCATGTCAACAATCTATTACTATTTATTTTTGAAAAGAACATTTCTTTTCTTAACCTTACATACTATCTCACATTGAAGTTTTTTTTGCAACAAAAATTAATAATAATTAATAAAATTTTATTTATATAATAATTTAATCATCTTTTTATCTTAAAAAATTTGGAAATCTGCAATGTGGAGTAGTTCCTTAAGGTCGGTAGAATGCTACGGATACAGCAATTCACATTAAAAAACCCCTCACTTAAATGTCTCCATTTAGGTAAGGGGTCCAAATAATAATTATTTTGTAATTTCAGCTTTAATGTTTGTTAAGAACTCTTCAAATGATACCGTTTCAGAATCTTTTGAGCCGTAACGACGAATGTTAACAGCACCTTCTTCTACTTCTTTGTCCCCTAATACTAACATGTACGGGATCTTTTTCATTTGAGATTCACGGATTTTGTAGCCTAATTTTTCTTCACGGTCATCCATCTCTACACGTACGCCAGCTGCTTGTAATTTTTCTTGTAGTTCGCGCGCATAATCGTAGTGTACTGAATTTGATACCGGAATGATTGTTGCTTGTACTGGTGCTAACCACGTTGGGAAGGCACCTTTGTATTCTTCGATTAAGAAGGCAACGAAACGCTCCATTGTTGATACAACACCACGGTGAATAACTACTGGGCGTTGCGGTTGACCATCTTCACCGATGTAAGAAAGGTCAAAGCGTTGTGGTAATAAGAAGTCAAGTTGAGCAGTAGATAATGTTTCTTCTTTACCGATTGCTGTTTTCACTTGAACGTCTAATTTTGGACCATAGAATGCTGCTTCGTCTTCTGCGATGAAGTAGTCATAGCCTAACTCATCCATTGCTTCTTTTAACATTGCTTGTGCTGTTTCCCACATTTGATCGTCATCGAAATATTTCTCTGTGTTGTTCGGGTCACGGTAAGAAAGACGGAATGAGAAGTCTTTTAAATCGAAGTCTTTGTAAACTTCTAAAATTAACTCCACTACTTTTTTGAATTCCGCTTTAATTTGGTCTGGGCGTACGAAAATGTGCGCATCGTTTAACGTCATCCCGCGTACACGTTGTAAACCAGATACCGCGCCACTCATTTCGTAACGGTGCATTGTACCAAGCTCCGCAATACGGATTGGTAAATGACGGTAAGAGTGTAAGCCGTTTTTGAATACCATCATATGGTGAGGGCAGTTCATTGGACGTAAAACAAGTGTTTCGTTATCCATTTCCATTGGAGGGAACATGCCATCTTGATAGTGCTCCCAGTGACCTGAAGTTTCGTATAATTTCTTAGAACCAAGCACTGGTGTGTAAACGTGTTTGTAGCCTAAAGATAGTTCTTTGTCTACGATATAACGCTCAATTGTACGACGGATTGTCGCACCGTTTGGTAACCAAAGTGGTAAACCTTGGCCTACTGTTTGAGACGTCATGAATAAGTCTAATTCTTTACCGATTTTACGGTGATCACGTTCTTTTGCTTCTTCAAGCATTTGTAAGTGATGCTTTAACTCATCTTTCGTGAAGAAAGCCGTACCGTAAATACGTTGTAACATTTTGTTATCTGAGTTCCCGCGCCAGTATGCACCCGCTAGAGATAATAGTTTGAACTCTTTTAATTTGTTTGTTGATGGTACATGTACCCCACGGCAAAGATCGAAGAAATCGCCTTGGTAGTAAATTGATACTTGTTCGCCTGCTGGAATGGCATCAAGTAATTCTAATTTGTACTCATCGCCCACTTCAGTGTAAATCGCATGTGCTTCGTCACGCGTTACTAATTTGCGTTCGATTTCGATGTTTTCTGCGATAATTTTTTTCATTTCTTTTTCGATTGCTGATAAGTCTTCTGCTGTAATCGGTGTTGGTGAATCGATATCATAGTAGAAACCTGAATCGATAACTGGACCAATTCCTAATTTTGCGTCTGGGAATAAACGTTTTACTGCTTGTGCTGTTAAGTGAGCAGTAGAGTGGCGTAGGATTTCTAACGCCTCTGGTGATTTGTTTGTAATAATTTCGATTGATGCATCTTCTTCGATACCTGTTTTAGCATCAATTAATGTGCCGTTAATTTTACCGGCTAATGTTGATTTTTTTAGACCTGGGCTAATTGAACCGGCAACGTCTAATGTAGATGTACCCTTGGCAAATTCCTTTACTGCGCCATCTGGGAAAGTTAATTTGATCATTTCTGACATGGTGTTGTCCTCCTTATTTTTGGCAAAATAAAAAGCACCGTCCCTGGTAAAGGGACGATGCTGTAAGCTCGTGGTGCCACCCTTCTTCCTTCCCGCATAAAGCGAATAAGAAGCTCTAGGTCAGTTAACGTACTGAGAAACGTTGACGGATTCGCCCCGCCACTGCTCGAAGGTAGTAAAGTGAAACGCTTGTGCTAGGAAGCTTGCAGCCATGTCTTCCCTCTCTAAAAGCCAGTTCGTTAAACTTGTTGTCCTTGTCATTGCATTTTTTGTGTAATTACGTTAAAAGTATACGCCCGTTTTTTGAAAAACGCAACTAGGAAAAATGAATTTTTTCAACCATTTAATTCCTTCGGTTTACGCCATCCATTTGCACTGGAATCGTCACTGCTTTAATACGCTCCATTAAACGTGCTGCTTTAACAACTTCCACATCACCGCGCTGTGATTGTGCTAAGTGATGCTCTAAACCAGCGTAGTCAAAATTCGAGGTAATGAACGTCGGTAACTCTTCACTCATTCGATAATGCATGATTGTTCCTAAAATTTCATCACGTGTCCATGCTGACATCGTTTCTGCGCCAATATCATCTAACATGAGTACCGGTGCTTTTTTGACGAAATCAATTTTCCCATTCAATGAATTATCCCCAATGGCATTTTTCATTTCACGTAAAAATTCCGGCACGAATACGACTACCGTTTTCACCTTTAATGAGGCAAGTTCATTGGCAATCGCACCAAGAACGAATGATTTCCCGATACCGAATTTACCGTACAAGTAAAAGCCCTTTTTCGGTAGCTCACCTGTGCGCTTATAGGTTGCGACAAACTCTGCTGCTTGATCAGCAATTGTTAAACGTGAATGATTGTCGATAGCTAGGTCTTTTAATGTTGCCTTTAAAACATCCTTTGGCATATGCATACTTGAAATCATGTTCGCTACTTCACGACGCTCGTCTTCACGTAGCTTTTGCTCACACGGCACGTACGTCGTATCGATTACGTTATGTGTAATATATAACTTTGGTATATAGCCCTTGAGTAAATTTGTACAATTTTTCGTCTCGCCACAGCCACAGCATGTTATCGATTGTTGAATATACTCAGATAGCTTTGGAAGACTAATATCAACCATTTCTTTCGTTACCTGCTGTTCATGCTCGCGTAAAAACTCCTGTACCTTTGGATGTTCGATTGTTTCGCGGCGTATTGCTTCAAAACGCTCCTCAAATGAAGGCATGCGCTTTTTTATTTCGTTTAATTGATTGTTAATCGGTTCGATCGTTATTCACCTGCCTTATCAAGCTTTTGTAATATTTTTAAGCGCTCTTTTTCAAAATCAACTGCCACGTCTTGTGGTTTTTCTTGTGGCGGCTCTTCATTGCGTTTGTAAAACCAATCCGGGACTTGCTCATCGCGGCCACCTTTACGGTTATTATACGCCGGCTTCTTCGTTTGTGCTGCCGGTTTAGGCTGCGTGCTTTCTTGCTTCCACTGCGAGTATTTGTCACGTTCTTGACGCGCTAAATCCATCGCTTCTTTCGCCGATTTCAACTGCTTTCGATTCCAGTGGTCGGCAATTTTCTCAACGTACGCTTTTGGCAGCTTCATATCCGTTGACAGCATGACATATTCAAGCAACACATTGACGACACCAACTGGCATGCCGTACTTCATCACTAAATCCTCAGCTAACTGAATCGACGCAGGAATAGGCTCCTTGCCATTGTTAATATCACGTAATACTTGAACAGGTGCTGTTGTTTCTAAATACTGTAGCAGCTCCTGCTCTTTTGATAGGTTGTCCGCAACTAATGGATCGTTTGGCGTTTCAAATGTTTTCGTTAAAGTCGGTGCATCCGTTGACACGGTCAGCTTATAGAAGTCCGCTGCTGCGCGTTTTAATCGCTCTGTCGTTAATTTGTTGTGCTCATCGAGTGCGGTAATAACAACCTTTTGCATTTGCAGTGGTGTTAAATGATATAAAAATGCGAGTTTCGCAATATTATCACGTGCTTCAAGCGTTAAAGCCGCACTTGGGATAAGCTGCTCTGATAATCCTGCTTGCAGCAATTTAAAATCAAATTCTTCATAGTAAAACGGATAATCCGATTTTACTGTTTGGCTTTCCTCTAAATCATCCACCGGTAAACTTTGATTGATTGGACGATACACATCGGTAAATGTGCGCGTCACCTCATCAAATTTTGCTTTATTTGGCGTTGTTAAAAAGCGTTGGCGCAGCTTACGATAAGCCCCTTCACCAATTTTACTAAATAAGAACATGGATAATAGTGGATCTTTGAAAAAGCTCGCAGCATCCATTGGTCGCATTAATTCATATATAAAATGGCGCCCATCCGCTACATCTTTCCGCCACGTACGAAGTAACCCAATGGCTTCTAATGCAACGCGTGCTTCAAATACTTGTTTTAACGGCAGTGATAACACTTGCATTAAATAATAATGATTCATTACCTGCACCTGGTGGCTTTCGGCTTCGGCCCATAGTGTTAAATACAAACTGACTGGTGTTGGACCAGTCAGTGGCTGATAAAACAAGGTAATTAATTGACGTTCATTTGTTGAAAGTGCATGAGGGAGCGTAATTTCAAAATGATCCGTAGGCTGCAATTCTTGGAAGTGAACCATTTTCGTCCCTCCTTCTTTATTTGTCGTCTGATTGACGGGTCATAATTTCTTTTAATTCATCGATAAATACAGTAATATCCTTGAACTGGCGATATACCGAGGCAAAGCGCACGTAAGCCACTTCATCGATTTTCGCGAGACGGTCCATGACCATTTCACCGACATCTTCTGAGCGTACTTCGGCGTTCCCTAAACGGCGTAGCTCTTTTTCGATTGCAAGTACAATTTCTTCTAGTTGGTCTAGTGCCACTGGACGTTTTTCACATGCACGAATAAGACCGCGCAGTACTTTTTCACGGCTAAATTCTTCGCGCGAACCGTCCTTCTTCACTACGATTAATGGTGTTTCTTCAATTTTTTCAAATGTCGTAAAACGAAAGCTACATGATTCGCATTCACGACGTCTACGAATTTCTTTATTATCATCAACAGGTCTAGAATCGACAACACGTGTACCGTTGTACTGACAAGCTGGACATCTCATATATTTTCTCCTAAGTGTTTAGTTATTTTCTATTATATCAAAAAGCGCGCCCTGACAATAGTGATTCATGCGCGTCCCCATTTCAAAAACGAATGCTCTCAAATTATATAGCTCGTTTGAAAGATACACAATGAAAAAAAGGACTGCCCCGAAATCTCTTTTTCGGACAGTCCTTCGCAAATTTAAAAATTAAGCGTTTACTACAGCTAATTCGTTTGCAATTTTTGCTGCTAAGTCAACTACGCGAGCTGAGTAACCCCACTCGTTGTCATACCAAGCGATTACTTTTACTTTACGGTCACCTAAAACGATTGTTGATAAACCATCAACCGTCGATGAAAACGTTGTTGTGTTGTAATCAGAAGATACTAATGGCTCTAGATTGAAGTTTAAAATACCGTTCATTTTGCCATCAGCATATGATTTGAATGCTGCGTTAACTTCTTCTACTGTTACATCACGCTCTAAATCAACGACTAAGTCTACTAAAGAAACATTTGGTGTTGGTACACGTAATGCCATGCCGTGAATTTTACCATCTAATTCTGGTAACACTAAGCGTAATGCTTTCGCTGCACCAGTTGAAGTTGGAATAATTGACGATGCACAGTTACGCGCACGACGTAAGTCTTTGTGTGGGTTGTCGATGTTGTTTTGGTCGTTTGTGTAAGCGTGAACTGTTGTCATTAAACCGTTTACGATACCAAACTCATCGTTTAATACTTTCGCTACTGGAGCTAAGCAGTTTGTTGTACAAGATGCATTTGAAATGACGTCATGTTTTGATAAATCTAACTTGTCGTCGTTTACGCCTAATACAACCGTAATATCTTCATTTTTACCTGGAGCAGTTAAAATAACTTTTTTCGCGCCAGCTTCTAAGTGCATTGCTGCTTTCGCACGGTCATTAAATTTACCAGTTGCTTCAATAACAATATCTACGCCCATTTCAGCCCATGGTAATTTTAACGGGTCACGTTCGCTTACTAATTGAACGCGTTTGCCGTTTACGATTAAAGCACCCTCTACAGCTTCCACTGTACCTGGGAATACGCCGTGATTTGTGTCATACTTAATTAAATGTGCTAACGTTTCAGATGGGTAGCTAGCATTTACTGCTACGATATTTACGTCCCCGCGCATCATTGCTTGTCGGAACACCATACGACCAATACGGCCGAAACCATTAATTGCAATAGAAACTGTCATATTATTTAAATCCTCCTAAAAGTACATATCATTCGTTTTGTTTATCCGAGCATTAGTATAACATATATTTTAAAAAGTGAAACACATTTAACATACATTTAAAAAGTTATTATATTCTGATAATAAAGTGTTGAATTTTCGAATAAAAAGTACATAAATTTCTACTTTAGCGATTCAATATCGCTTGTGATATATTTTTTTGCAACGGTAGCTTTTGAAATAGAGATGGGTATTTCTTCATTAAGTGATTTCATCTTAATCATAAAGGAAAATAGCCAAAACAAAGAGTGTAAGCAATACATACATCAGTCGTTGCATCTATTATGCCTCCCTTTCACGCTTTTATTAATGACTACGTTGCAGGATTCATGTACATGGAAAAAGCCCTGATTGAATCGATTAGTTCAATCAGGGCTTTCCATTATTTCAACACATTCCACTCGTACAAAATGTTTTGCAGTTGAATGGCGGTATCTTCAAGCGTGCCGTTATTGTGAATCACCGCATCCGCTAGCTGTTCTTTGTCTTTTACTGGAATTTGCGTTGCGATACGCGCTTTTGCTTCTTCTTCAGTGAAGCCGTTACGTGCCATTAAGCGCTGCAATTGTACCTCTTCATTTACGGAAACGACTAGGATCTTTTCAACGAAATGCTCGAGCTTACTTTCGAATAATAACGGGATATCCATAAAGATATTTTTTTCTCCGTACGACATCAACTCGTCACGCTGGCGTAGCATTTCCTCACGAATCGCAGGATGGATGATACTATTTAATGTTTGGCGCATCTCTTCGTTATGAAAGATGATGCTACCGACTTTCGCGCGGTCCATTGAGCCATCTTCTGCGATTACTTCTTTACCGAACGCTTCGGCAATTTTTTGAAGTGTCGGTGTGCCCGGTTCTACGACTTGGCGTGCCACTAAATCCGCATCGACGATTGGTAAATTATATGATTGAATCATTTTTGCGACCGTACTTTTACCGCTCGCTATGCTTCCTGTTAATCCAATAATCACAAGCCCATTCCCCTTTTACTTCTGGCATTGTGGACAGAATGTTGAGGTTCTGCCCGCAATGACCATTGATTCTGTTGTTGTTTCACATGTTTTGCACTGTTTTTTACCATACATTTTCAAGCGATGCTGCATCGTACCCGCGCCGCCGTTTATGCTACGGTAATCCGAAATTGTTGAGCCGCCTGAATCGATGCTTTCTTGCAGGACATCGCAAATAACCTGAAATAGCTCAATTTTCCGCTCACGGCTCACTTCACTTGTCGGTTTTGCTGGATGGATGCTCATTTTGAATAGTGATTCTGTTGCGTAAATATTGCCACAGCCTGAAATAACTTGCCCGTCCATAATGACTTCTTTAATAGCCTTTTTGGCAAATCGTGGTTTCTCGCTTTGTGCTAAGAAAAAATCACAAGCCTGTTCATCAAACGGCTCCGGTGCCATTTTCAGTAGCGGTGCATGATCCGCAATCTCATTTATAAAACGCAACTCTCCAAAGCGGCGAATGTCTGAATACACAAGTAGCTCACCGCTCGTTAATGTGAAAATCGCATGGATATGCTTACGGAATTTTTCTTCGGTAATTTCAAGGATGTCGTTTACGACAAACCATGCACCCGTCATCCCTAAATGATTCACTAAAATAAAGCTTTCTCCGTCCTTCGTTACATGAAAGAAAATATATTTCGAACGTCGCTCTAAACGCGCAATCGTCATGTTTTGTAACATTTGTTCAAAGTGTGGCGGTGCGGCATTTTTTACAATCGCTTGTTTTCCGGCTTCATGCGACATGTATACTGTTTCAGATAATGTGACATACTCTATCGTTTTGCCTTCTACAATCGGGCGTAAATCGCGCACGACTCCTTCGACTTCTGGTAATTCTGGCATTGCACTTACTCCTTACTTCGCGTCGTACCACGTAGGGCCGTGTGAATAATCCACTTTTAACGGCACGATTAACTCAATCGCGTGCTCCATGACTTCTGGTACAATACGCTCTAAAATTTCGATTTCTTCTGGTGGTGCTTCAAAAATTAATTCATCGTGCACTTGTAATAATAGTTTTGCTTGAAGGCCTTCTTTTTCTAATCGCGCGTTCATATCAATCATTGCTTTTTTAATAATGTCTGCCGCGCTCCCTTGAATTGGCGTGTTCATAGCTGTACGCTCAGCAAAGCTTCGTAAATTGAAGTTCGAGCTTGTAATATCCGGTAAATAGCGACGGCGATTTAAAATTGTTGTTACATAACCAGCTTTTTTCGCGTCTTCTACGATTGAATCCATGTAGCCTTTTACGCCTGGGAAGCTTTTTAAGTAATTATCAATAAACGTCGCTGCTTCTTTACGTGTAATATCGAGATTTTGAGAAAGACCATAATCACTAATGCCATACACAATCCCAAAGTTTACGGCTTTCGCTGTACGACGCATATTGCTCGTTACGGCTTCTGCTTCGACGCCAAATACGTCCATTGCTGTACGAGTATGAATGTCCATACCTTGCTTAAACGCGTCAACTAGCGCTTCATCTTGACACATATGGGCTAACACACGTAACTCGATTTGCGAGTAATCGGCAGCAAATAACATCCACCCCTCTTTTGATGGTACAAATGCTTGGCGGATTTTACGACCTTCCTCTAAGCGAATCGGGATGTTTTGCAAGTTCGGATCTGTCGAGCTTAGACGACCCGTTGACGTTAACGCTTGTTGGAACCGCGTGTGTACCTTTGCATCATCTTGGTGAATTTCTTTTGTTAACCCTTCAATATACGTTGAATTTAATTTTGCTAATGTACGATACTGTAAAATATGTTTTACGATTTCGTGCTCGGATTGTAGTTTTTCTAGCACATCAGCTGCTGTTGAATAGCCGGTTTTCGTCTTTTTAATGACGGGTAAGCCTAATTTATCGAACAGAATGACACCTAGCTGCTTTGGTGAATTAATATTGAATTTCTCACCCGCATGGTCATAAATTGTTTGCTCCATCACATCTAGCTTCGATTTTAGCTCATCGCCCATTTGTTTCAGTGTATCGATGTTAACCGTAATTCCTTCGCTCTCCATCTTGCCTAAAATATGTGCAAGTGGTAGTTCAAGCTCTTTATACAACTCAAACTGCTGGTTTTCTTGTAGTTTCATTTCTAAAACCGGCTGCAACTTCCAAACAGCAACCGCTTTACGGCTAACATGCTCGGCTAAAGCGTCCGCTGTCGGCAGTGTCCACTTTGCCCCCTTACCGTAGACCGCTTCGTTTGACTGGACATCCTGATAGCCAAACTCTTTTGCGAGCGTTGCGACATCATCCCCTGAAATCGACGGCTTTAAAATGTAGGCAGCTAATAGTAAATCGAAATCCACACCTTTTAGGGTAATCCCAAAACGCTGAAGTCTTGCTTGTGTTGCTTTACTATCGGCAATATATTTTTTCTTAGTCGGATCTTCTAACCACGCTTTTAACGCCGTGTTTTCGAACTCTTCACCGATGGACATGAAATAGGTTTTCTCACCGTCTGATAATGCGAGGCCAAGTGCTTTACATGTGTGATAATGCTCGTCTTCTAGTTCTAAATGCAGCGCCATTGTCTCACTCAGCATATCTGATGTAATTGTTTCGACTTGAGTAAATTCAATTTGTGCTTGCTCGGCTTCTTCTACTTCAAAATCGCTTTTTTCGATTAATGATTTAAAGCCAAGCTCTTTCCACACGTCGATTAACGCTTCTTCGTTTGGCCCAGCATATGCCAAATCGTCGATACCGATTGTAATCGGTGCTTCTGTATGAATGGTTGCGAGCTTTTTTGATAAATGCGCAAGTTCTTCATTGTCGACAAGTTTTTCTTTCATTTTCGAAGCTTTCAATGAATCGATTGCCTCATATAACTTCTCAACTGTGCCATGTTCTTTTAGCAACTTAATCGCTGTTTTTTCACCAACACCTGGAACGCCTGGGATATTATCTGATTGGTCGCCCATCAGTCCCTTCATATCTATAATTTGAAGCGGTGTTAGGCCGTATTTCTCTTCGATATGTCCAGGTGTGTATTTTTCGATATCAGTAATGCCCTTTTTCGTAATGTAAACCGTTACATCATCGGTCGCTAATTGCGTTAAGTCTTTATCACCCGATACGATAATCACTTCGATTCCTTTGCCTGCTGCTTCTTTTGCTAATGTGCCGATAATGTCATCCGCCTCATATTGCTCTAGCTCGTAGCGTTTAATGTTGTAGGCATCAATTAATTTACGGATGTACGGGAATTGCTCCGATAATTCTGGTGGCGTTTTTTGACGACCGCCCTTATATTCACCGTAAGATTCATGTCGGAATGTCGTTTTCCCTGCATCGAATGCGACTAACATTTGGGTTGGATTTTCTTCACCGATAATTTTTTGCAGCATCGTCGTAAAGCCATATGTCGCATTTGTATGAATACCGCTCTCATTTGTTAATAAGGGTAAGGCGAAAAAAGCGCGGTAGGCTAAGCTGTTACCGTCTAATAAAAGTAGTTTTTGTTTTGTCATGCTTGTTCCTCCATTTACATCCATTTGTTAAAAAGTACGATTATATGTTCTCTTTCTACTTTACCGATTGTTCGCAGGAATTACCAACATTTAATGAGCAATTGCATGGATTTTTTCAAGCACGAAAAAAAGCCCCCATCATTAGGAGCTTCTCGTTATTTCAATTTCTTGAATTTAAATTGTTCCACCGTATCACGTTTTTCCTCGTAAAAAACTTCTTCAAAAATAACAGTGAATAAAAACGCATTTAAAAATGACAAGATGACATACATCGGCATGCCTGCTAGGTTATAGTGCATCAAACCGCGCGCAAATACTTCGACAAAACCAATTTGTGTAAAGAAGAAAATCATCCCAATTCCTACTTGCCAAATTGGACGTTTATCTTTGCGCTTTTCAAACCAAAGCACCTTTTTAAACGAATTTCGTACATCCTCTGCAACGAAAATGCTTACACTAAAGATGACAATAATTAATACTGGTATATGAATAATTTCAGCTTTCATAAACTGAATGTTTGATTGGAAAAATAACGCTGTAACCGAAGTAGCCATAATAAAGGCGATTAGCGTGTTTTGAATCTTTCTACTCATGTAGTGAACTCCTTTTAAATATACTACTAATATTATAACAGTAAAATAATATGAATTAGTATTATATTTTGAAGATTTCATGAAGGCAGAAAATGTTAGCATACATTTGAGGTTACTTGAACTGGCGTAATTTAAAAAACAATACCAACTCCCCTTCTATTTTAGTGAGTTGGTATTATTCATTACTTATCCATTAATCGTTTCTTATAAAGAACAATCGAAATAATTGTCACCACAATTGTCCAGATCAGTAAGATACCTAAGCCCTTATAGGCATCTGCCAACTTAGAGCTTACTTGCATAACATCTAGTAAATTCACATATTGAGAGCTTGGGAAAAATTCTAAAATACGTAAAAATGGAAAACGATCTTCAAATTGACTACCGAAAGAACTCATCGTAAAGATAATGATAACAGGAAATATTGCTAAGGATGCCTCCATTACGGTTTTCGAATAAAGCCCACAAATCGTACCTATTGCCGTATATAAAATAATTGATAAGCCCGTTGCACTAATAAATACAACATAATTACTAGGAACATACCCTAAAATATATACCGCTATTGAAATGACAACAGCTGATAATACAAATACTAAAGCACTTTTCCCTAATAACACATCGAAAATACTTGCCGGTGTCATCATTAAAGAACGCAGTGTATTTTTTTCTTTCTCCTCTGCGATTAAGCACGCTTGAATGAAGCTTGTTACCATCGCAAATGAAAAATTCAGGACAAAGCCAGTCATAAATAGTTGTGTCGGATCATCACTTCGATAAAAAAAAGCAAATAAAATTGGGAAAATGAGAATAATTGAAATCGAATAATTTCTAGTAAACTCCTTAAAATCTTTCGAAAAAATGGCTTGAATACGTTTGTAAGAAATGTTCATGATAATTCACTCCCTGTAAGTTTCATAAATACATCACCTAAGCTCGGTTCTTTTGTATGAATCGCATCAAGCTGATTCGTTGCAAGCCATTGTGCTATTTGATTACCTGAATGTTCATTCATTAATAATTCATGAACTTGTCCGTCCTTTAATTCAACGTGAATAACTCCATCCCTATGCTGTTTTTTCAATTCTTTTGGTGCGCCAAGTGCTTGAATTTCACCCTTATGTAAAATCGCCACTCGGTTACAAAGTAATTCCGCTTCTGCCATATCATGCGTCGTTAAAAAGATGGTCGTGCCACACTCATTTAAATAGCGCAATCCCTTATAAATATGCGCCGAATTCATCGGGTCTAGTGCAGAAGTCGGTTCATCAAGAAATAGCAATTCAGGCTCATGGATAACTGCACATGCAAGCGTTACACGTTGACGCATTCCCTTAGACAATTGATTTACCTTCTTTTTTCTATCCTCTTTTAAATTGACAAATTCCAACACTTTATCAACAGCACTTTTAGGTAGCTCGTATAATTGACGAAAAACCTCTAAGTTTTCTTCAATTGTTAAGCGTTCATACAGGCCGCTATTATCTGTTAAAATACCAAAACGCTTCTTTTGCTCAGCTGCCTGCATTTGAATAGCTGATGTACCAAGCACAGTTGCTACTCCTCCTGATTGTTGAAGCTGTGCTGTTAAAATTTTAATGAGTGTTGTTTTACCAGAGCCACTTGGACCGAGGAAACCAAAAATTTCTCCTTTTGGTATTGAAAAAGATACATCGGATATAGCCTCTTTTTTGTTGAAGCTCTTTCTAATATTTTGAACAGAAATTACGTTCACTTCCATCACTCCTTCAAGTTGTTACATTTAGTTTAAAAAAAGAAATGCATGAACGCCGTTGTTTTCTGCTGAATTGTAGCTTTTTCATGTTGAACTGTACCTAAGGAAGGCTAAAAATGTTGGATTATTTCCTAGGAAATTAAAGATTTAATAAATCTCTCAATTCCTGCAATTTCGCACGTGATAACGGGACAACAGAATCCTTCCCTAAATTAAGTCGTAAGCTATAACTATTTTTTGTCCATGTAATAATTTCTCTTACTTTTTGAAGATTGACGATATACGATCGATGGCATCTAAAAAAGCCATATGATTTCAGTTTTTTCTCAAGTTCTATTAAAGTCATCGCACATGAATAATTTTCTCCACCTACATGTATCAATACAGAGCCCTCCAAACTTTCGATGTAATCAATTTCTGGAGGATCAAAAAGGATAACTTTTTCATTTTTCTTCGTGGATATTTTTTCTATTTTAAAGTTAGGTTGTTCTTCTGTCGTTTCTTTTGGCACATCTGAATCGACAATATCAAGTTGCCTTAATCCCTCACTGTCTAATCGGTAAATTTTATGACAAGAAATTAATGCATCCTCTAAATTGGATGTTAATACAATCAGTTTTTTTGTACTAGAAAGCTCTAATAGTAGTTCATGAGTTATTTTACGTTCCGCATCGTCTAAATAAAAATAGGGTTCCTCTAGCACAATTGTCGATTGTGGCGCAAAATAAACGCGCAGCAGCTTAATAAACATTTGTCTAGAATATGGTAGGTCTTTTATTTTTATATTTTGGATATCCCCCAAATCAAATTTTTCTATTAATAAATCTACCTTATATGTACTGTCCGTAATTGCTAGTATAAATTTCAATAGCTCCTTTACGGTATGTCTCTCATACTCTCCCGTATTTCCAGTAAAAATGTAACTACTTCCTTCTGTCTTTAATGCCTCTAATAATACTTTCTTTCGTTGAACATTCGTTTGAATTCCAATAATCTCCTGCAATTGTACAGTCAATTCGATTTTAGGAACGAATATTTTTCCCTTTTGAAATACTTCATCAATTATCATTTTTACCTCCAAAGCGTCATTACATCTAAAATAACGTCATATTATTTTGGTAAATATTTCATTGTTTTATTATATTTTTTGATTTCATATAAAACAAGTGCTAGAGAGACAAGTCAAAATAGCAAAAAGAACGCAACTGAGCAAATTTGTTCAGCTTGCGTTCCTTTATCGTTTTATTGCCCTGACAGCAATCTTGCATACGGTGAATTTGCCGGAATAATAATGACCGTTTCATCACCAATCGTTTTCTTATACGATTCAAGCGTTCTAAATAAGCTGTAGAACTCTGGGTCTTTTGAATACGCATCATTATAAATTTTAGCAGCCTGCGATTCCCCCTCCGAACGAATGACGGCTGCCTCTTTATTCGCTGTGGCTAAAATGACCTGTACTTCTTGGTCTGTTTGCGCCTCTTCCGTACGCTTTCGGGCATCCCCTTCAGACAGATACGTTTGCGCAATCGATTGACGCTCTGAAACCATACGTGTATAAACCGATTGTTCATTTTCTTGTGGTAAATCGGTACGACGAATACGTACATCGACCACTTCAATTCCTAATTTCGCTTCCGTAATCAGTTCGTTCACACGCTCCGTTACACGGTCATTAATATTCCCACGCGATGCGCTCTCTTCTTTAATAATATTGTCATAGTTTGTTTGGCCAAACTCTGCACGTAATGCCGAATAAATATACTCTTCCATCCGACTTTCCGCATTCAGTAATTGACCCGCATTCGAAATTAAGGCTTTCGGATCCGTAACACGCCATACCGTGTAATTATCAATAATGATACGCTTTTTATCGCCTGTGCTAATCTCTTCTTCCGTCATATCATGCGTCATTAAATTACGTGGTAATGTCGTAATACTTTGAATGAACGGAATTTTCATGTGCAGACCTGGCTTTGTTTCATATTTCACGACTTCACCAAATTGACGAACGACCTTGTATTCGTTTTCTTTTACCACATACAGATTCGCAAAAACTAGGATTAGGGCCGCAAAAACAACTGTAATAATTGTTGCAGACGCCGCCCATTGTTTCAAGGTAACCGGTTTTCTATCTTTTTTAATTGGTTTTGGTTCCTTTTTTGTTTGCTCATCTGATGATGGTTGTTCATCATTTGGCTCTGTTGGTGGCACTTTACTTGCCATCTTTTGCTCTTTTTTATTACCAAAAAGCTTTTTGACAAACTGTTCTAAATCACCATCGAAATTATTTTTATTATTACTCATTAGTTCGAACCTCCTTCTTTTTTCGTTTCAGTAGAAGTATTCGCTTGTGTTGGTTGGAGCGGTAAATATTTTAATGTACTACTGCCATCATCATTCATAATGTAAATTTGTGCATTCGGTAGCACAGCCTCTAATGTTTCGAGTACGAGACGCTCGCGTGTAATTTCTTTATTCAAGCGGTATTGTTCATACAGTTCATTAAATAGGGCAACTTCCCCTTTAGCCTGCTCGATACGGGATGTTTTTTCACCTTCTGCTTTTGATAAAACGGCATTCTTTTCACCTTCCGCTTCATTTATGCGTTGGTTTTTATACTTTTGTGCTTCGTTAATTTTTGTCGCTTTCATTTCACGCGCATCGGTTACTGCTGTAAACGCTGCACGTACCTCTTCATTCGGCACCTCTACATCTTGTAGTTTTACGCCGACGATACTTATCCCTATATCATATTTTTCAATAAGGGAAACTAACAAATCACGTGTTTTTGCTTCAATTTCCACTTTACCATCCGTTAAGGCATCATCAATTTTTGAGCTACCGATAATTGAACGAATCGCGCTTGATGTGGCACTATGTAAAATTGTACGCGGTTCAGAGGAATTAAATAAATATTTCTTCGGATCGACAATACGCCATTGGACAACAAGGTCTGTTAACACAATGTTTTCGTCACCTGTAATCATTTTTGTTTCTTTATCAAATGTCTCTAATGTCCCGTCTGCGCTTTCTTTATAACCAAACTGTAAACTATACGTTTCTTTTGATAACAGTTCTACGGATTGAATTGGCCACGGCATTTTAAAATGTAAGCCTGAGTCTTGAATGGTTTCATCTGCTTGACCAAATGTGATGACAACGGCCTGCTCTGATTCATCAACGGTATACCATGATGTTGTGACAGCAATCAGTGCAACAATTGCAATTAAAATGAGACCAATCCACATTAATGTTCGTTTTACACTCACACGAAAAACCTCCTAATATTTTTAACATTCTAATAATTTTACGGATGACAACGTAAAAAGTTTCAATTATTTCCACTAATATTATATTTCAGGAAAATAAGATGAGGCTGTGCGAAAAGTATTCACTTTTCGCGCAGTGCTTCGTTCATGTGTTAATTAACCGCTTTAGGGCGGTGCTTCTGCGGTGGTCAGAATAAATTCTCACCATCCTCGGCGCAAAAAGGGATTGTCCTGAATGCTCTGGACAATCCCTTTTTGCTAACGTATTCATTTCTTTCATGCATTACTTTTGAAACGGGGGTTTCTATATATAACAATAGCACCCCAATATAAAGAAAATATATCAGTATTGTAAAAGAATTGTTAAGCTCATTTTTTCAAAGGCAAGTATACTTTCATACTCGTACCTTCCCCTACTTCACTCGTTACTTGGATTTTTCCGTGATGCGCCTCTATTAAGTGCTTTGCAATAGAAAGCCCAAGTCCTGTACCTCCAGAATTTCGACTACGCGCTCGGTCTACACGGTAGAAACGTTCAAATATGCGCGAGACTTCTGCCTTTTCAATACCGATACCTTCATCTTTGACTTCAAAGATCCCGTATTCATCATTAGCACTAATACGCAACGTAACCGTCGTTTCCTCTTTAGAATAAGAAATCGCGTTGTTTACTAAATTCGTAAAAATTTGCATGAGGCGATTAACGTCTCCTAAAATGACTGCATCCTGCTCAATCTCCACTTCAAACTGCATGTGCTTACTTTCTAGCTGCGCACTCGTTAAATCGACTATCCGCACTAAAATATCCTGCAGTTTTGTCGGTATAATATCTAACGTAAATCCGTGGCGTTCAATTTTAGAAAGCTCCAGTAAATCATTTACCAACACTTCAATACGATTACTTTCATCATGGATAATCGTTAAAAATGACAACAACATTTGCTCGTCTTTAAATGCCCCGTCCAGTAACGTTTCCGAAAAGCCTTTAATTGACGTAATCGGCGTGCGTAATTCATGCGAAACATTGGCCACAAAGTCTTTACGAATTTGCTCAAGTCGTACGAGCTCTGAAATATCATGCATGACAATAACAACACCTAGCCATCGCCCGTGTTCTCCGACAACCGGTGCCCCGTACACTTGCTCATTGTACTCCTCATCACCAATTTCCATCACAAGCTGCTGACGATACGGCATTTCCGTTAAGAAAACATGATCGATAAACTTCTCTAGCTGCTTTGGTAACCCTAAGGCCATAAAGCTTTTCCCGATTAACTGTTCAGTTGGGAGTTCAAATAGCTTTTGAAACTTTCGATTCACAATGGAAATATTCCCCTCCCGGTCAATCATCATGAGCGCACTCCCCATATTTTCAATGAGTGTTTTTAAGCGCTCTTCTTCAATCATCCGTGTTTTTGTAATATCTTGAAGATTACGGGCTAGAATATTGATAGAGTTCCGGAGCTCTACGACAATTCGAGGCCCATTTGCAAAGGCACGCGCGCGGTAATTGCCCCTAGCTAGCTCAAATGCGGTTTTTGTAATATTAACAATCGGCGTCACAAAGTTTGATGCCACTTTGTGCGCCATAAACGCCATGATGATTAGTCCGACGATCAGTAACGTAGTAACAATTACATAAAGCTTCATTTTCAATTGCATATAATCATCGGATTCAATATCAACCGTATACGTTTCCGTTAATGCCTTTTTTTGCGTTTCTGTTAATTCAATTTGTTCATCTGCTAATACTTGCTCCATTTGGACAATATTTTTTTCTTTTGCAATCGTATAATATTCATCTGCATAAAAAGGAAAAAGCTGTCCTATGAATAACCCTAGAACAGCTAAACCTGACCCAATAACAAAAATGAACGAATAAAATAAACGATTTTTCATCATATTCATTATTTCTTTGGCTCCTCAAATTTATAGCCTAATCCCCGTATCGTTTTAATGTAGATCGGTTTACGGCTATTTTCTTCAATTTTATCGCGTAAATGACTAATATGCACATCGACAATACGCGTATCTCCAGCGAAATCATAATTCCATACTGCGCTTAGTAGTTGATCACGCGTTAAGACACGATTTTTATTTTCTAATAAATACACTAAAAGCTCGAATTCCTTCGGTGTAAATTCTAAAGCCTCTTCATTTATAAATGCTTCAAAGCGTTCTGGATATACTTTTAATTCGCCAAAAGCATGCACGACTTCACTCGACTCCGTAACTTCCTCAACAATCGGACCAGAAAAACGACGTAATACGGCCTTCACGCGAGCAATTACCTCACGCGGACTAAACGGCTTTGTCATATAATCATCTGCACCCAGCTCTAAGCCTAATACTTTATCAAACTCGTCATCACGCGCTGTTAACATAATAATTGGGACATTAATACGTAAACGACGAAGTTCTTTACACACTTCTACCCCGTCTAGCTTCGGTAGCATTAAATCTAAAAGCATTAAATCTGGCGTGCGTTCAACTGCTGTATCAAGTCCCGATTGACCATCATGTGCCAGTAAAACATCAAAGCCAGCTTGCTCTAAATTATATTTTAATAATGTAGCAATCGGTAATTCATCTTCTACTACTAAAACCGTTTTCGTCATGTCTATATCCTCCAAAATTGATTTGAAACCCCCATCTCAAATCAACGACTTCATTTGTCTGGTAGTGAAACGATTCTTTGAAATACGGTAACTCAAAGCGTTACTCTCATAGTAACAACTTTTTTCAAAAAGTACAATTATTGAAAAGCTCATAAAGAAAAGCTTAAGCACATGGATATGCTCAAGCTTTGATTATTATTACACTAATGCCTTCATGACATCTCGAACTGCGTCTGCCGAATGATCTAATGCTTGTTTTTCGTCAGCCGTTAATTCGATTTCAAATACTTTTTCGATTCCCTCAGCGCCAAGTAAAGCCGGTACACCTAAATAAATACCCTCGTAGCCATACTCGCCTTCTAAGTAAGCAATCGATGGTAAAATACGTTTTTGATCTTTTAAAATAGCTTCGGCCATTTCAACCATTGCTGCAGCTGGTGCGTAATATGCAGAACCATTTCCTAGTAAGTTAACGATTTCACCACCGCCACCGCGTGTACGTTGCACGATTTCTGCTAAGCGTTCTGCTGAAATTAAGCTTTCAAGTGGCACACCGCCGATTGTTGCAAGACGCGTCAGTGGTACCATAGTGTCACCGTGACCACCTAGTACTAATGCCGTAATATCTTTAACGGATACATTTAACTCCTCTGCTACAAATGCACGGAAGCGCGCTGTATCCAAAACACCCGATTGCCCAATAACACGGTTTTTCGGGAAGCCCGATTCTTTGAATACCGTATACGTCATGGCATCTACTGGATTTGTTAACACAATAATAATCGCATTCGGTGATGTGCGTGCCACTTCTTGCGCAACTGTTTTCATAACACTTTGATTGATTTGCACTAAATCATCACGGCTCATGCCTGGTTTACGTGCTACACCCGCTGTAACTAACACAATATCCGAGTCTGCAATATCATCATAATTTGATGTACCATGCACATAAGAATCAAAGCCTTGAACCGGTGCCGTTTCCCACATATCTAACGCTTTCCCTTTTGTCGGGTTTTCTGATGCGGGTAAATCTAAAATCACAACATCACCTAACTCTTTTTGTGCTGCGATAAATGCTGCTGTTGCTCCTGTATAGCCACTACCAATAACTGCGATCTTTTTACGTTTTGTACTCATTGTATTCGCTCCCTTTTAATAGCTAGTGTAATATCTCTATTTTTCTATACAAAAAAGGGAGAAAACATAAAGTCTCTCCCTTTTGTTGTTACTATTTATTTTGAAACGGATAATTAGTAAAGTCAATCGTTGCCAAGTAAATGATTTATTATGTTCACAATACTATTCAAAATTGAATAATTTGTTAATAATTTCACATAAAAAGGCAAAAATTAAGCGCTAATTAGAAGTTTTCGATTAATTTAGTAGCGAATTCAGAACATTTAACTTCTGTAGCGCCATCCATTAAACGTGCGAAGTCATAAGTTACATATTTAGAAGAGATTGTTTTCTCTACTGAGTTTGTAATCATGTCCGCAGCTTCTTGCCATCCTAAGTGCTCAAGCATTAATACGCCTGATAATAATACTGAAGATGGGTTTACTTTATCTTGACCAGCATATTTCGGAGCAGTACCGTGAGTAGCTTCGAAGATCGCGTGACCAGTTACGTAGTTGATGTTAGCTCCTGGAGCGATACCGATACCACCAACTTGTGCAGCTAATGCGTCAGAGATATAGTCACCATTTAAGTTCATTGTAGCTACTACGTCGAACTCATTTGGACGAGTTAAGATTTGTTGTAAGAAGATATCAGCGATAGAATCTTTAATTAAGATTTTACCAGCAGCTAAAGCAGCGTCTTGTGCAGCGTTTGCAGCAGCTTCGCCTTGCTCAGCTTTGATAGCGTCATATTGGTTCCAAGTGAAAGTTTGATCAGCAAATTCAGTTTCTGCTAATTCATAACCCCATTTTTTGAATCCACCCTCAGTGTACTTCATGATGTTACCTTTGTGCACTAAAGTTACAGATGGTTCGTTATGCTTGATAGCATACTCGATTGCAGAACGTACTAAACGGTGAGTACCTTCTTGAGATACTGGTTTAACACCGATACCTGAAGTTTCTGGGAAACGGATATTTTTTGTACCGAATTCTGTTTGTAAGAAGTCGATGATTTTTTTAGCTTGTTCAGAACCAGCTTCGAATTCGATACCAGCATAGATATCTTCAGTGTTTTCACGGAAGATTACCATTTTCACGTCTTCTGGACGTTTAACTGGAGAAGGTACACCTTCGAAGTGACGTACTGGACGTAAGCATACATATAAGTCAAGTTGTTGACGTAATGCTACGTTAAGTGAACGGATACCGCCACCGATTGGAGTTGTTAAAGGACCTTTGATTGCGATTAAATATTCGTTGATTTTATCTAAAGTGTCTTGTGGTAACCATTCACCAGTTTGGTTGAATGCTTTTTCACCAGCTAAAACTTCTAACCACTCGATTTTCTTTTCGCCATTGTAAGCTTTTGCTACTGCTGCGTCGATAACGCGAGAAGCTGCTGCCCAGATATCTGGACCGATACCGTCACCCTCGATGAATGGGATTACTGGTGTGTTTGGAACGATTAATTTACCGTTTTCTACTACGATTTTGTTAGTCATTGGAAATTTGCCTCCTAATAATCATAAATCTAGGACTGTGACAATTCACAGTCCTAGATATTTTAACATACTTTTTTGATTAGCGCTCGTTAATTGGAACGTATTTTTGCATATCTGGACCAACATATTCCGCACGTGGACGGATTAAGCGGTTGTTTGCATACTGTTCTAAGATGTGCGCTACCCAACCTGAAGTACGAGATACTGCAAAGATTGGTGTGAATAAGTCATGCTCGATACCTAAAGAATCATATACTGATGCTGAGAAGAAGTCTACGTTTGCAGGTAATTTCTTTTGCTCAACGATCATATCGTGGATTTTCACTGACATATCGTATAATTCTGGTTTACCAGTTAACTTAGTTAACTTTTCAGACATTACGCGTAAGTGAGGTGCACGTGGGTCTCCACCACGGTAAACGCGGTGACCGAAGCCCATGATTTTTTCTTTGTTATCTAATTTGTTTTGTACCCAAGATTCAACGTTCTCTAAAGAACCAATCTCAGTTAACATTTTCATAACTTGCTCGTTTGCACCACCGTGTAATGGGCCTTTTAAAGCGCCGATAGCTGAAGTTACACCAGAATATACATCTGATAACGTAGCTACACATACACGTGCTGTGAATGTTGAAGCGTTTAATTCGTGGTCAGCGTGTAATACTAACGCTTTGTCGAATGCTTCGATTTCGATAGGTGCTGGCTCTTCGCCTTTTAGCATATATAAGAAGTTCGCTGCATAACCTAATTCAGGTTTTGGAGCTACTGGTTCTTTACCTTGACGTACACGTGCGAAAGTAGTTACTACTGTACCAATTTTCGCTTGTAAGCGGATTGCTTTACGGTAGTTTGCTTCAGCTTCCATAACGTCTGCTTCTTCGTCAAATGCACCTAACATAGATACAGCTGTACGTAATGCAGCCATTGGGTGAACTGTGTTTAATGGCATAGATTTAAATAAATCTGTGATTGCCGCTGGAATTTCCATGTTTTTAGCTAATTCTGCTTTTAAGTTAGCTAGCTCTTCAGCGTTTGGTAAACGAGTATTCCATAATAAGAATACTACTTCTTCAAAAGTTGCGTTGTTCGTTAGGTCGTCGATGCCATACCCTACATATGTAAGTGTATCATCGATAATTGAAGAAATTTTCGATTCTGCTGCTACGATACCTTCTAAACCTTTAGTTGCTGACATAAAAAATCGCTCCTTCACTTTATAAATTAGTTTTGTAAGTGCTTTCTTTTTATTACATTAAAAAGAACTACACTCATACTGTTCTGCTCAATGAACCTATAAGTAAATCGCTTACATCATTCATTATAATCAATTTTGACGGCTTTGTGAATGAAATAGTTCGATTTTAAGAAAAAAATGTATATCTGATAGATTATGTGCACGAAAGAGAGTATCTCGTTAATAACGAGATATATATGGCATATTTTAGGAGTGATTTGAATCGAAGTAAAAAAAAACACCACAACCTGGCTATTAAAAATTAGGAATATAGGCGTTTTCTTATTGTATATGATGCTCTTCTATTTTATACCACCTATCATATTTGGCCTATTTTTTGCTTACTTAGTGTTTCCGATTTTTAATTACTTTGGACGCCTTTTCCGAATCCCCTTTTTTCTTGTAGTTGCTGTATTCTCCACTTTCTTATTTGCTGTCATTGGCGCGATACTGTTTTTAATCTTACATAGCTTAGTCATACTACTTCCCACGCTGCAATCTACTATTCATCTATTAGAAACAAATTACGATAGCCATCCATTGTTTCCGTTTATACTCGATAAATTCTCAAGTGTACTCAATGAGTTCATGCTGTATCTAGTTGATTTTATCAAAAATAGTTTACATTCTGTTTTTGAATTGCTTATTTTTATTGTGACGTTTTATTTTGCACTATTTGAAAGCAAACGAAATCGGATGTGGTTCTTTGCTTATATCCCTCGCATGTACCGGGAAACTTGGTCTCGCTACTTTCAAAAAGCGATGCAGCTCATTAGCTATTTCTTGCTCGTTGAAATGCAGCTGTTTACCTTAACGTTTTTACTACTGAGCCTCGGGTTTTATTTATTGCAGTTCGAAGCCTTTTTCATGAAAGCCTTTTTAATCGCTTTTGCAGACTCCTTACCGTTTTTAGGCATCGGTATTTTTTTAATTCCACTAGCCATTTATTTTTTTATAGTAGGACAGCCTGTTGTTGGCACACTCATAATTGCACTCTATATTTTTGTCCAAATAATAAGACAGCTAACTGAATCGATGCTGTGGAGTCATACGTTTCATTTACGTATGATCCACACCTTTATCATCAGCGCTGCCTCGGTTTTATTATTTGGTTTATACGGAATTATTTTAAGTCCCATCTTACTAATGCTTGCCATAAAAGCAAAGCAACATCCTATCTTTGCACGATAATAACATTGCCGCTTTTCATTTTTTTACGTAAGAAATAAAAAATCATTGGTTTAAATACATTACGCGTAACGCCTAGGACGAACAATAAACCAATCACGTCTGTAATAAAGCCAGGCGCCACCATCATGACACCACCGACAAAAATCATAAATGTTTCAATCATCGCAACACCGGGTGGCTGCCCTTGCTGGATACTTTTTTGAATATCTTGATACGATTTCATACCACGTTTTTTAGCAATCATAACACCTATGACTGATGTTAAAACGATTAATAATAATGTATAGAAAACGCCGATAGCTTTACCAATCAGTATGAACACGGCAATTTCTGCAAATACAAGCGCTAAAAAGCCCCATAATAACTTTTTCATATAAACTGCCTCCTCTTTACTAATGTATACGAATTATAGTAAAAAAAGTTTCAAAATTGCTCATAAACCTAACATTTGATTGATTTTTCTAATAGAATTTCACTTGATTTATTTGTGGGCTACGGCATGACAGCATTATGGCCACGTGGTACGTGTCCATACTACTGTCTTTAATGCCGTTTGCGATGCCCACCAACCCATCATTTTCCTCTCGTCATAAAGTTAAGAGCACAAAATCAAGCCGCTTGCGCTAACGCGAGGCGGCAGATTGTGAAAAGGTTTGGCGCGGAATGAAGGAATACTTCGAACACATTGCTTCAACGAAAGGAGTTGGACGGAGTGGAGGGGCCGACTTCTAGAGGATAAGCGTGCGCGGAAAATCCAATGTGAAGTGCCACCGTCAGAGGCACTTCACATTTAGTTGGAGCCACGCCCTCAGAGTAGAAGAACGAATGCTAAGTGCGCCACGTCCTGTGGCAACGCATTCGTGACCAACATCGTGTTGACCTCCCGCAGCGCAGTACAACGGACTCGAGCTTCAAACATCCTTGCTTCAACACGTTTCCCACGTAGCAGAACAGCTCTAAATTAAATGTATAAAAAAATCCATTTTCACAACGGAAAATGGATTTTTATTTGTTTAGCTTTTATAGTACGCTCGCATGGCCTTTATAAATAACGCCTGTTTCTGCGTCCATTGTGATTTCTTGGCCGTGGCGGATTAATGTTGTTGCTTCTTTTACGCCGACGATTACAGGAATCCCAAGGCTTAAGCCCACTACTGCTGCGTGCGATGTTAAACCACCCGCTTCGGTAATAATCCCTACACAGTTTTCGATGGCTGGCATCATTTCACGGTCAGAACCAACCGTAACGATGATAGCGCCTTCTGTATCATACGCTAATGCTTCGCCTGCATTTTTCGCTACGATTGCTTTACCAACAACCGAAGATTTCCCAATGCCTTGTCCGCGCGCTAGTAAGTCACCGATGATGTGCACTTTCATTAAGTTTGTTGTACCAGCTTCACCAACTGGTACACCCGCTGTAATCACGACAACATCTCCGTGTTGGACGAATCCATGCTGTAATGCCTCGTCAACTGAAAGCTCTAAAATTTCATCTGTCGTTGTTACGCGGTGCGTTAAAATTGGTTTTACGCCCCACACTAATGTTAATTTTTGCGCTGTTGACGCTTGACTAGTTACAGCGATGATTGACACACCTGGACGGTATTTTGCGATCATTTTTGCTGTGTTACCACTTTCGGTTGGTGCTAATACTGCCGCTACCCCTAAATTGATAGATGTGAACGCTACTGCTTGTGAGATTGCTTCTGTCATGTTTGCTTCTCTTTCGCGGCTACGTTGCGATACGATTTGACGATAATCCAATGCATTTTCTGTTCGTTCAGCAATTTTGTTCATCGTTGCAACAGATTCTACTGGGTAAATACCAGCCGCTGTTTCACCTGAAAGCATAATTGCATCCGTTCCGTCCATGATGGCATTGGCTACATCTGATGCTTCTGCACGTGTTGGACGTGGGTTACGTTGCATAGAGTCTAACATTTGTGTTGCTGTAATAACTGGTTTCCCAACTTGGTTACATTTTTTAATTAGTGATTTTTGTACAAGAGGTACTTCTTCAGCTGGAATTTCTACCCCTAAATCACCACGTGCCACCATTAAACCATCTGACACTTCAATAATGGCATCAATATTGTCTACGCCTTCTTGATTTTCGATTTTTGGAATAATTTGAATGTGGCTACCGTCATTTTGCTCTAATAGCTCACGGATTTCTAATACATCTTTTGCCGTACGCACGAATGAAGCGGCGATAAAGTCAACACCTTGATCAATACCGAATAAAATATCAGCTGCATCCTTTTCCGTAATCCCTGGTAATTTCACAGAAACACCCGGTACGTTAACACCTTTTTTATTTTTTAAGATGCCCGCATTTTCAACGATTGTGTGAATTAACCCTTTATCAACATCTTTCGCTAATACACGTAATTCAATTAAGCCATCATCTAATAAAATAACGTTGTTTTGTTCGACATCTTCGATTAAACGTTCATATGTTACAGAAAAACGAGACTCATTTCCAAGTACTTCTGTCATTGAAATATCAATTACTTGACCTGTCACTAAATGAATTTCGCCGTTTTCCATTGAATGCGTACGAATTTCAGGACCTTTTGTATCTAATAAAATGCCGACTGGTTTTTTCATACGATCAGATGCGTCACGGATCGCTGCAATGCGCACTGCATGTTCTTCATGATTACCATGCGAGAAGTTTAAGCGGGCTACGTTCATACCAGCCGTGATTAATTTATCTAGCATTTCTGGTGATTCACTTGCAGGACCAATCGTACAAACAATTTTCGTTTTTCTCATAGTTTTGTCATCTCCGTTTTTCCACTCTAGATTGAAAGTTCTTGTGATAATGTGTAAAGACTTAAATCAGCTTGATGTTTTGTTTCAAATGCTTCTTTTAAATCATAATCGATTACTAGATGATTTTTCACGCCAACTGCTCGGCCACCTTGTTTTTCAAGTAAAAGTTCAACAGCACGCGCGCCAAAACGACCAGCGAGTACACGGTCACGAGCTGATGGAGAGCCACCACGTTGTATATGCCCTAGTACCGACGTACGAATTTCTACACCCGTGCGTTCTTGTAATTGCTTAGCAAGCTTATGACCGTTCATAACACCTTCTGCAACGATGATGATACTATGACGTTTACCACGCGCTGCACCTCGTTCTAAGCGTGTCACAATATCCTCGATGTCAAAGGCTTCTTCAGGGATTAAAATCGATTCTGCACCTGCAGCGAGCCCGGCCCATAATGCGATATCCCCTGCATCACGGCCCATCACTTCAATAACAAATGTATTTTCATGACTTGTTGCTGTGTCACGGATTTTATCGATCGACTCAACAACTGTATTTAGAGCTGTATCAAAGCCAATTGTATATTCAGTACCTGGAACATCATTGTCGATTGTCCCCGGCACGCCCACACATGGGAAGCCCTTTTCAGTAAGCTGCATCGCGCCGCGGTAAGAACCATCGCCACCAATAACAACTAAACCTTCGATGCCTTCTTGTTTCATGCGTTCAATCGCTTTGTACTGATAGTCGTCTTCTTTAAATTCTGGAAAACGAGCAGAGTATAATTTTGTACCACCACGTTGTATAATATCGCCAACTGCACCGATATCTAAAAGTTCATAATTGCCTTTATACAAACCTTCATAGCCGTTATAAACACCAACTACGTCAACTTCGTGAAAACGCGCCTTACGAACAACCGCACGAATCGCAGCGTTCATTCCCGGTGCGTCTCCTCCACTCGTTAATACCGCAATTTTCTTCATACGCTATTTTCCTCCTACTTGTCTCATACTATTCACATTAACAGAAAAATGGTCTATATGTAACTATTCTGGAAAACAAAAAATACAATGTTAATAAAAAAATTAAAGAATGCGCTTTCACGCATTCTTTGTAAATTAATTTAACATTCAGTCGTATTTTTATTCTGAAAACTGACCGATATTTTTAAATTTTATATAGCGATCTTCAATTAATTGATCGGCAGTTAAACTACTTAATTCAGATAAATGAAGTTCAAGTGCTTGCTTCATAAAGATTGCTTGCGCCGCTAAGTCTTTATGTGCGCCGCCTGCTACCTCTGGAATAATGCCATCAATAATAGCTAACTCCTTCAAATCGAGCGCCGTTATTTTCATAGCCTCGGCTGCTTGCTTCGCGTAGCTAGCATCTTTCCATAAAATTGATGCCGCGCCTTCTGGTGAAATAACCGAATACGTTGAGTTTTCGAGCATTAAAATTTTGTTCGCAACACCCAGCGCTAATGCACCACCACTACCACCTTCGCCAATGACAATACTTATAATTGGTACCCTAAATCCAGCCATTTCAAACAGATTTCGTGCAATCGCTTCACTTTGTCCGCGCTCTTCGGCAGCCTTGCCTGGATACGCACCTTTCGTATCAATTAGGCAAATAATTGGACGGTTAAATTTTTCCGCCTGCTTCATTAAACGCAGTGCTTTTCGGTAGCCTTCCGGATGCGGCATCCCAAAATTGCGACGAATATTTTCCTTCGTTGTTTTCCCACGCTGATGGCCAATAATCGTTACCGACTGTCCATTAAAGGATGCAATGCCCCCAACAATTGCGGCATCATCTTTAAATGTGCGGTCGCCGTGTAATTCAATAAAATTATCGAAAATACGTTCAATGTAATCCAGTGTTGTCGGTCGTCCCACATGGCGAGCAACTTGCACACGATCCCATGGTTCGATATTGGCGTACACAGATTTTTCAAGCTCACTAAGTCGTGTTTCGAGCTTTTCAATTTCGCCGCTCATATCGACTTCTGCTTCCTGCGCAATCGTCTTTAATTCCACGATTTTTTCTCTAAGCTTTACAACGGGTTCTTCAAACGCCATTAATTTAGACATGTGATACGCCTCCTTCAACATGTAGCTTTACAATCGTTGCAATTTTGTCACGCATCTCATTACGACTAAAAATGGCGTCTAATTGACCGTGATCAAGTAAAAATTCTGCTGTTTGGAAATCATCCGGCAGTTTTTCACGTACCGTTTGTTCGATAACACGACGTCCGGCAAAACCAATCAACGCTTGTGGCTCTGCAATATTGTAATCGCCAATCGATGCAAAGCTTGCAGATACCCCACCAGTCGTTGGATGTGTCAAAATCGAAATATACAATAACCCTTCTTCACTATGTCGCTTTAACGCGACACTCGTTTTTGCCATTTGCATCAGTGACAGCACACCTTCTTGCATCCGTGCGCCACCACTTGCTGTGAAAATAATAAACGGCACGCGAAGATTCGTCGCCTTTTCCACTGCACGTGTAATTTTTTCCCCTACAACTGAGCCCATTGAGCCCATACGGAACGTCGAATCCATGACCGCAACAACAACGGGCATCCCCTTTAATGTACCTGTGCCTGTTAGTACCGCTTCATTTAATCCGGTTTTCTTTTTATCGACTTCAATTTTTTCAATATATGCTGGGAACTGCAATGGATTGGTTGTTTGTAGGTGGTCGTCCATTGATGTAAACGAACCCTCATCTATAAAAATCGCCATACGCTCTTTTGAGTTGAGCGTAAAATGGTGCTCACATTTCATACATACTTTTAAATTTTTCTCTAATTCTTTTGTGACATGAATCGCTTTGCATTTTGGGCATTTTGTGACAATGCCTTCTGGAAATGCCTTCTCATCTTCCCTTTTTGAAATATTACCATTATTTTTTTTACGACTAATTGAAAATAAATCACGAATTGCCATCATACATCCCCCTTTGATTGACTGTGCCTTAGCGCTCGAGTAATCCCATCCATTTTTCATATGCTTGTATCGCTTCATACGTATAGCCCATTTGCATTGCCTTGAGCATCATTTCGACTTCAAGCTTTTCATCTTTTGAAATGGCCTCTGTTAGTAAATCCCCACTAAACGAGGCAAGCTGCATCCAAATTTTTAACGCTAATCGGTTGCCACTTGTAATGATGCATTCACGCAGTAAATCTTCGCGAGACACTGGCTCACCTAGCTCAACTTTAATAAAAAAACTGTCCCAAATCGGTAAGGTACGTAACTGCGTAGACTGACAAATAATATGAATCGCTTCTCTTTCATGCATTTGCCTCGTTGCTAAAACATCGGACGCTGATTTTTCATCTTGTAAAATAAACGAACTCAAAATTTCAACGAATTGATGCTGCTTCATGCTTGCTAAATACGTTCCGCCACCATGCTTCGTTTCGATTAAGCCTAGTAGCTCTAAACTACGCAGTGCTTCACGAACAGATGAACGCCCTACCTGCAATTGCTCGGTTAGAACGCGTTCAGAAGGTAATTTTTGCCCCGCTTGAATGTTTTGATCGGCAATCAATTCACGCAGTTGCCTTACAATTTGCAAAAACATTTTTTTCTCTGGCTTGTGCTCCACTGTCCTCACCTCAATCTCAATAACGCCTCGGCATTACTTTGTGTAGATTCACCTTGCGTCAACGCAATAAAATTAAACCAGACTAAAAGTGGTCTGACCAGTTTTCCTATAACTAAGAATACAAAATGTTTTTGTCGTTGTAAAGGAAATTCCACACAAACGATTCATCGCTATAAGGATATTTATGTATAGCACATAAATTTTACGATTTTTCGATGAATAATTTTTCATACAGCAAAAAGAGCGCTTTCTAGCAATCACTAGAAAACGCTCTCAATATTATTTAATGAATAGTAATCTGTTTTACTTTAATTTGTGCTTTCTTAAATCGTTGCTCTAAAAAGCCTTCCACATAGAGCAGCACATCTTCTTGTAGCTTGCCGACAACCTGCTCATATTCTTTTGGGAATAGTGTACAAGAAACCGAACCAAATTCGTCTTCAATCGTGACGAACGCCATTAATTCACCGCGCTTCGTACGCAGTTGACGGAACTCGCTTACAATACCAATAATCCGAATGTAGGCGTTATCTTTTAATGTCGGGAGCGTCTGCATGGTCGCATTGACCTCTTGAAAATGGGCACGCATGCGCACAATCGGATGATCCGATAAATAAAAACCAAGCACTTCTTTTTCATATTGTAGTTTGATTTTCTCTGGCATCCCTGACATTTCATTGTACTTCGGCTTGCCAAATGCCATGATTGCCCCTTCAAATAAATCATCGCCACCCGGTCGCATAAAATCGGCCTGCTTTTGTGCGCCCTCAATGGTTGCTAAAAGCGTGGCACGGTCTTTGCCGAATTCATCAAATGCCCCTGCTTTAATGAGCGGCTCTACCACTTTACGCTGAAAATGCGCGGTTGTTAATGTAACCGCTAAATCAAAAATCGAGTCAAATGGCTGTTGCCGCTCTTTTCGTGCTTGCATCAACTGCTGTAAAAACGGCTGTGAAACACCCTTAATAGCGGATAAACTAAAACGAATTTTACCATTTTCAACTTTAAAATGACGCACGCTACGGTTGATTGACGGTGGTAAGACTTCAATGCCATTTGCCTTTGCCTCGGCTAAAATTTGCATCAACTTATCGCTATTACCCGTTGCATTCGTTAGTAGTGCGGCATAAAAATTAACAGGGAAGTTCGCTTTTAAATAAGCCATTTGATAAGAGATAATACTGTACGCAACCGCATGGCTTTTTGGGAAACCATAATCCGCAAAACGGACGATTAATTCGTAAACTTCCTGGGCGACTTGCTTTGTGTAGCCCTTTTTTAGCGAGCCTTTGACAAAAGCGTCTCGTTGCTGTTCGAGTACTTCCCGCTTCTTCTTACTTACCGCGCGTCGTAGCAAATCGGCCTCACCAATCGTAAAGCCCGCCATGACATTGGCGATGCGCATGATTTGTTCCTGATACACGATAACCCCGTACGTTTCCTGTAAAATCGGTGTCAAATCCGGGTGTGGCATGACAACAGATTCTAGCTTGTGTTTACGACTTGCATAGACGGGAATAAACTGCATCGGACCCGGACGATAAAGCGCGTTGACTGCCACAATATCTAAAAAATGCGTCGGCTTAATCTCACGTAGTGCATTTTTCATACCGTCTGATTCAAGTTGGAAAATGCCGACTGTATCGCCGCGCTGTAGCAGTTCAAATGTTTTGGCATCGTTTAATGGGATTTGATTGAACTGGAGTTCGATTTGATGCGTAAATTGAATAGATTTACGGATTTGATCTAAAATCGTTAAGTTTCTCAAGCCTAAAAAGTCGATTTTTAGTAAGCCCGTTTGCTCGATTTCAAGCATCGGCCACTGCGTTAAATAAATATCATCATGCCCTTGTTCAATCGGCACAACATCCACGAGTGGTACCGGACTTAAGACGACCCCCGCTGCGTGCGTTGACGCATTACGCGGTAAGCCTTCTAAACGGAGTGCGGTTTGGAACCATTTATGGCGGATTGGCTCAGCGTCCATCCATTTCCGTAAATTTTCCGAGTTCGCATATGCTTCTTGCAGTGTAATGCCCGGCTTATTCGGAATGAGCTTCGAAATCATCTCGAGCGTTTCTGATTCAAAGTTAAACATACGCGCCACATCACGTGCGACAGCCTTTGCCGATAATGTACCAAACGTAATAATTTGTGCGACGTATTGCTTGCCGTATTTTTTAGCAACGTATTCAATGACCTCATGACGACGTGTATCTATAAAGTCGATATCAATATCGGGCAATGTCACACGCTCTGGATTTAAAAAGCGTTCAAATAGTAAATCGTAGTACAGTGGGTCCACTTGTGTAATTTCAAGTGCATAGGCAATGAGTGACGAAGCAGATGAGCCACGTCCTGGGCCTGTTAAAATGTGTTGATCACGAGCAAAGTGCATAAAATCTGCAACGATTAAAAAGTAATCCGAGTAGCCCATTGATTGAATGACTTGTAGCTCATAGTGCATGCGCTCTGCATACTGATGTGGTAGCTGTTCGGTTTGTAGGCGTCTCTGTAAGCCCATATGTACCTGCTGCTGTAACACATGCTCCGCAGTCTCCCCTTGTTGGAGTGGAAACTTTGGCATATACACATCGTTTAGGCTTATTTCCACCTGACAACTCGCCAATAGTTGCTCCGCCGCTTGTAACCAATTCGGTTGATCAGAAAAACGCGTATGCCATTCATTTGCCGTTAATACGTGGCTGTCATATTGCTGTTCGTAGTCACGGTCATTTAGCTTTACACCCGATTCAATCGCTTGGGCAACTTCATAAGCAAATACGTCTTGTTCATACATATACAAGCTTTCATGGGTTGCGATTACTTGTAACTGGTGACGCTGTGCCAGTTCTACAGCTTGTACCTCAAACGGATGGACGCCATTGACACGTGAAATTCCCACGTATACATTCGCTGCATTTGCTTCTTTTAGTGCTTGTACAACCTCTTGTGCTTCTGGCTGTAGCCATGCTTGCTGGTTTTTAAATGGTAGTACCACAAAGGCGATGTCCTGCGCATAGGCGGTTAACCAGCGCAGTGGTAACGTTTCGTTTGGACGAATTGCAATACTGCTTGCGATTTTCAATAAATTTTTATAGCCCACATTCGTTTTTGCATATAACACGAGCGGGAGTGTTTCTTGTTCGGTTTGCTCGAGCTCAATCGTTAAGCCAGCAACTGGGTGAATGCCGGCCTTTTTTAGCTGAAACATAAAAGGCAAAAGCCCGTACAATTTTGTATTAACCATTGCACAGCTTTTTGCCTGTTGTTGTTGTAAAAAAGGGATGAGCTCATCGATACGAATCGTACTTTTCAATAAATCGGCACTCGTCCGAATTTGTGGATAGACGGTCACCTTTCATCCCCTCCTTCATTTATGCGTTTTGACAAATCTCTTTTAAATCTAGAATTACTTGTTCTACCTCGTCCCAAGAATGCGCAGTTGCACCAGACGCAAGCGGATGACCGCCGCCGTTGTACTTTTTCGCTAAGCCGTTAATGACTGGCCCTTTTGAACGTAGGCGTACACGGATTGTATCGTTTTCTTCGATAAACATCACCCATGCACGAATATTTTTTACATTGCCTAGTGAACCTACTAATAATGACGTTTCAGACGGTGTTGCATCAAATTCTTTTAACACATCCGTTGGCAATTTAATATATGCCATACCGTTTTCATCCATCATAAAATGCTGATAAATATAGCCCTGTAAATTCAGTAGCTTACGTTCCATTTCGTACATGCCGTCAAACACTTGATTGCGATCGAAGTTGTACTGCACAAGCTGACCTGCTGTTTCAAATGTTTTTGGACTCGCACTTGGGAATAGGAAACGACCTGTATCCCCTACAATCCCCGCAAATAACAGACGTGCTGCTGCATCAGACATAATCCAGCCCGCGTAATCCTTTGCTTCATCATATAATTCATAAATCATTTCACTACAAGAACTTGCCGATGTTTCTACCCACAGTAAATCACCGTATGCATCATCATTTGGATGGTGGTCGATTTTAATTAAGAAATCACCTGTCGTGTAGCGTTGATCGTCGATACGTTCTGTGTTTGCTGTATCCGTTGCAATGATTAAGGCACCTTCAAATGTCGCATCGGTAATTTCTTCAGGATGCGCTAAAAATGACAGTGATTCATCATGTTCCCCAACGGTATACACCTTTTTTTCTGGAAAGTTGGCGCGGATTAATTCCGCTAAACCAATTTGTGATCCGTATGCATCTGGGTCTGGACGCACGTGTCGGTGTAGAATAATTGTTTCGTATTGTTTAATTTTGTCAATAATTTGACGTTTCATAAAGTTTCCCCCTAAGACATCATGAATACCTATCGCAATTTCCAGAAAAAGCCGTTACAATACTTAGTAGTTTTGCGATTGGGAGGTTCATTATGGTTTATTTAAATTTTTTGTTAGTAGCTTGTATTATTGCTTCACTTGTCTTTTATTTTTACTTTAAAACAAAACAGTTCCGTTCGACTTTACCGATTCGTTCGAAATGGTATAAGGCAAAGTCAGGTGTAGCACTTGCTTCATTTATCATTTCCTTTGGTTTAAATGCAACCATTCTTTACCCTGACGTAGTTGGCTATATCGTAGCGATTGTATTCTTAATAATTGGTATCGGTGTCGGTACGAATAGCTACAAACGCATGCGTCACGAAGGGCGCTTTGTGCAAGAAGAGTATGATTTAAATAACTAATGGTAAAGGGCCACTACAAGACGTAGCGGCCCTTTTACGTCTGAGTTAAAATGTCTGTTTGTTCTTAGCGCTCTAATAGCTGGAATGTCATCATGGCTTTCCCGACTAAAACGGTTCCATTAAATACTTCGAAATCCATTTTCACGAATTTACGAGACATATCTAAAATACGGGGTTGTACCGTTAATACGCTTTCCATTTGCACTGGTTTAATGAAATAAATATTCATATTTTCAACCACTGCCTCACCGCGTTTGCGACGTTTTAAAGCAAATGCCCCAACTTCTGATAAGAGTGTGGTAAAAGCACCATACGAAATGGCACCAAATTGGTTGGTCATTTGAGGTGTTACCGTAAATTCAACAACGATATCCTCTTCACCTTTAACGCGCATTTCATTTTTCACTAAATCATCAATCGTTTCACCTTGCTGTGGCTGGCGCTGTGCAAGTTGAATTGCCTTTAACACGTCCTGACGACTAATAACACCACGTAAAGCCCCGTCTTCATCGATTACTGGAAGAAGATCAATTCCTTCCCAAATCATACGGTGACCTGCTGTTGCGACACTCGTCTTCATTGACGCCGCGATTGGGTTTTTCGTCATTACTTTGTCGATTGGCTCATACTCGTCTTTTCCGATTACGTCTTTACTCGTAATAACCCCGACTAGCTTATTTTGTACTGTAACAACGGGGAATGCCCCGTGTGATGTACGTAAATTTTGTTTATGGAAATCTGCAATCGTATCGGTATTTTTTAATACCGCTGTATCTTCAATTGGTACATACACATCTTCAATTAATAAAATGTCTTTTTTAATTAATTGGTCATAAATGGCACGGTTAATCATCGTCGCTACCGTAAATGTATCGTAGCTTGTTGAAATAATCGGTAAATCTAACTCATCTGCTAACGTCTTATTTGCATCTGTCGTATCGAAACCACCTGTAATTAATACAGCTGCGCCTGTTTTTAGTGCATATTCATGCGCTTGCGTACGGTTTCCGACAATCAGTAAACTCCCTGCATCCGTATAGCGCATCATATCTTCAAGCTTCATCGCACCGATAACGAATTTCGTTAACGTTTTATGTAAGCCTGTCTTTCCACCTAAAACTTGGCCATCAATAATATTCACAATCTCCGCAAATGTTAAACGCTCAATGTTTTCTTTCTTTTTCTTCTCAATACGAATTGTACCGACACGTTCAATCGAGCTTACTAAACGGCGATTTTCTGCTTCCTTAATCGCACGGTAAGCTGTTCCTTCACTCACTTGCATTTCTTTTGCAATTTGACGAACAGAAATTTTGTCTCCGACCGGTAGTGATTCGATATATTGTAAAATCTTCTCGTGTTTTGTTGACAATTACATCACCTATTTCTCTTCATTCATTTCTGTCCTTAGTGTAACACATTTAATCATCGCAATTACACCATTTTCACTAGTACAGTTCTGAATTATTTCAGCAATTGATTAAAAATTAGTAATACACAAACAGAAAAAACTGCCCTAGTAAGGACAAACTTACAGGACAGTTTTAAAAGATTAGAACTTCACCGACTCACCGGCAGTTAAAATCTGTACTTCTGCGTCTTCTACTAATTTTGCAAATTCGTTCGGATCTTGTTCGATTGGTGGGAATGTATTGTAGTGAATAGGCACAACAATTTTTGGCTTTAACAATGAAACCGCATAGGCAGCATCATCTGGCCCCATTGTAAAATTATCACCGATTGGTAAAAATGCGACATCAATTGGGTGGCGCTTCCCGATGAGCTCCATATCACCAAACAGCGCTGTATCACCCGCATGGTAAATGGTTTTTCCTTCTGCTGTAAATAAAATCCCCGCCGGCATCCCCATATAAATTATTTCGTTGTTTTCTGTTACATAGGATGAGCCATGAAATGCTTGCGTGAATTTCACCTTGCCAAATTCAAATTGACACGCCCCGCCAATATGCATATTGTGCACTTTGCAGCCTTGCCAACCTAAATAATTCGCCAATTCATTTGGGGCGACAACAAGCGCACCGCTTTTCTTTGCAAGTTCTACTGTATCTCCTACGTGATCATTATGACCATGCGTCAATAAAATGACATCTGGATTTTCATTTTCTACTTGTAAATCCGTTTGTCCATTCCCATTAATAAATGGGTCAATTAAAATCGTTGTACCGTTCGTTTTGATTTTTACGACGGAATGTCCATGATAAGAAATTTGCATAACATACCTCCTAAAAAATTGAGTCCCCCTTTTATTCGTTATTTCTGCACAATTCTCCTTTTTTTGATATGCTTAATAAGCAAAATTCAATTTATGATTTTTTTACAAAATCAAAGGAGTCTTTACTATGTCAAAACTTAATGAATTACAAGCTTATTTAATGGAGCACCAAATCGATGCGGCGTTTATTACAACACCGGATAATGTGTTTTATTTCTCAGGTTTTAGTAGCGACCCACACGAACGTTTACTAGGTATTATGGTCTTTAAGGATGCTGCACCATTTTTAATTTGTCCGAAAATGGAAATGCCTGACGTTGTGGCTGCTGGCTGGACACATGAGGTTGTAGGTCATGAAGATACAGAAAACGCATGGGATGTTGTAGCAAAAACAGTGGCAACACGTGAAACTGCATTTACATTACTTGCGATTGAAAAATCTCACCTAACAGTAGAGCGCTTTGAAGCCATTCAAGAACGCTATGAAAACTTAACATTCAAAGGCATTGACGATAAAGTAAACGCGATGCGTATTTGCAAAGATGAAAAAGAATTAGTAAAAATGCGTAAAGCGGCGGAGCTTGCAGACTATGCGATTCAAGTAGGCTGTGATGCAATTACTGAAGGCAAAACAGAAATGGAAGTCTTAAATGAAGTCGAATCAGCTATTAAAGCAAAAGGCTATGCAATGAGCTTTGATACGATGGTTTTAGCTGGCGAAAAAGCCGCTTCCCCTCACGGTACACCGGGTGACCGTAAAATCCAAAAAGGCGACCTGATTTTATTCGACCTTGGCGTAATTTACGAGGGCTACTGCTCTGACATCACGCGTACAGTAGCATTTGGTCAACCAGGCGAAGAACAAATGAAAATTTACAACACGGTTCGTGCAGCAAACGAAAACGCAATTGCCGCAGTAAAACCGGGCGTTCGCGCAATGGACTTAGATAAAATTGCACGTGACACGATTACAGAGGCTGGCTACGGTGAGTACTTCACACACCGTTTAGGTCACGGCCTTGGGATATCGGTCCATGAATTCCCTTCAATTAACGGGGCGAACGATTTCGTATTAAATGAAGGGGCAGTGTTCACAATCGAACCAGGCGTTTATAAAACAAACGTTGCCGGTGTTCGTATTGAAGATGACGTTGTCGTAACAAAGGACGGCGTTGAAGTATTAACGAAGTTCACGAAAGAATTAGTCATTCTTTAATTTAACTAGGGGGCAATCAGCAACATTTTGTTGTTGGTTGTCTTTTTTATTTGGGACCGTTCTGCTACGCTACGGGGAGAGTACGTTGAATGATGATTTTAGCCCCAAGTCCGTTGTACTGCGTTCCGAGGCATATCGAAATTAGTAGAAAAACTAGTTGAATAAAACGTGAAATTTATGCGTAACCTATAACGAGTAATTGACTAGCAGTAAGCAGTTAATTACTCGTTTTTTTCGTTTGCTAATAGCTAAATTATATCGAAAATGATTTTTTTACAATATTTAACTAGTTTTTAATAGTAAGAAATAAGGAATAGAATACTAATTATCTTTGAAAGGAAGTGGTGTATCATGAAAAAATGGTCAATCATCACCATCGTTGTGTTATTTTTCTCAATTGTACCTATTAGTCAAATGGTGCAACATACAGAAGCGGCCACAACACAATTTGTCGTTGCAAAAAATGAGATCCTTTTACGTGATGCACCTAAAATAAATGCAAAAACAATCACAAAAATTAAGAGTACGTCAAAAGTTATTGTTCATTCAAAAAAAGGGGAATGGGCATTCATTGAATATAATGGTAAAGAAGGATACATTTACGCCTCTACATTAACGAAGAAAAACCCAAATGCATTTGCTTCACCACCAGTTGTCACAAAAGGATTAATGCCAAAAGCGAACCGTAGTTACACGTATGAACCATCATTTGAAGGACCCGAAAAAGTAACATACAAAGCGTCAAATAATCCATCAATTGAAAATTCAATTGAACTGTTAGAATCTGACTATATGGGCTACACCTATATTGAAAGGGAGAACACACTGGAATTAGGTGTTGCGTATTCCGATGTCTTTTTCTTCTCTCTTAGCTATCCGATGAAAGAAAAAGGAACAATCATCGATACAGATTACGGTTTTGACGGCATCAATACGACAACAAAAGTAGCAGTTGAAAGTACTTCTGCTACTGTGAAAACAAAGGCCGGTACATTTAAAAATGTTGTCATTTTAACCTATCCAAATGGTACTAAACTTTATTTAGCTAAGGATTACGGAATTATCCGTATTACTGATTTTGACGGCACGATTACAACGGAGTTAATTGCAGTAAAATAAAAAAAACCACCACACTTTCTCTACTTAAAGAAAGCGTGGCGGTTTTTTAATTTATTGACTTAATCCTGTTAATACACCTAATACATCATCCACTACTACATATGGTAAGCCTTGCGCGTCTGCTACTGCACGGTATACGACTTTCCCATCAATTGTATTTACACCGCGCTTTAATGCTTCGTTATCTAAACACGCACGAATGTAGCCTTTATTCGCAATTTGTAATGCGTATGGTACTGTGTTGTTTGTTAACGCAATCGTTGATGTACGAGGTACGGCTCCAGGCATATTTGCTACTGTATAATGTACTACCCCGTGCTTCAGGAATGTCGGGTTGTCATGTGTTGTTACAATTTCAGATGTCGCGAAACAACCACCTTGGTCAATCGCAATATCTACAACTACTGAACCTGGAGACATCGCTTCGATCATTTCCTCTGTAACTAGTTTTGGTGCTTTTGCGCCTGGAATTAATACAGAACCGATTACTAAGTCAGCTGAACGCACCGCATCCGCAATATTATATGGGTTCGAAATTAATGTTTGCACATCGCGACCAAAAATATCATCTAATTGACGTAGACGCTCTGGGCTTAAATCGATGATCGTCACATCCGCGCCCATACCTACTGCGACCTTAGCAGCGTTCGTTCCTGCGATACCCCCGCCGATTACCGTTACTTTTGCGCGCTGTACACCTGATACACCACCTAATAAAATTCCCTTACCCCCTGGTAATTTTTCTAAGTAATGTGCACCAATCTGAGTAGCCATACGCCCTGCTACTTCGCTCATTGGCGTCAGTAATGGTAGTGAACCGTTTGGTAATTGTACCGTTTCATATGCAATGGCAATCACTTTATTTTCAAGTAACGCCTTTGTTAATTCTGGTTCTGGCGCTAAATGTAAGTATGTGAATAAAATTAATCCTTCGTGGAAATATTGGTATTCACTTGCTACTGGCTCTTTTACCTTTAATACCATTTCGGCATCCCATGCTTCGGCTGCCGTATCTACAATATGTGCCCCTACTAATAAATAATCATTATCTGTAAATGAAGAGCCTAAACCCGCGCCTGTTTCGATAAACACTTCATGACCATTTGCTATTAGTGATAACACTCCTGGTGGTGTCATAGCTACACGGTTTTCATTGTTTTTAATTTCTTTTGGTACCCCGATTTTCATGTGAAATCCTCCTTTGTGAATTATATAATGTACTAATTCAAATCCATTCTACCAACTTTATTCAAAAAATAGTAGATAAATTTTTAATATATAATATTTTCAGAAAAAAGGTGTTTTTATATTGTTTTTATTTTTTAAAAAACTTTACTTACATAGCCATGAAAAATATTTTATAATAGTATTGCAACAATATTTTTACTTTTCTGAAGAAATATTATACATATGCGATAGGAAATAATTGAATTTTTCACATTTTTTTACGTAAAGTGTTTCCAATCGAAAAACATTTGCTATAATAAAGCTATAGAAAACTAGGAGGTAATGGAAATGGCTAATCATTATAAAAGCATTGTAGTCGCAGTAGACGGTTCGAAAGAAGCAGAATACGCATTCCGTAAATCAATTGACGTTGCAAAACGTAACGACGGTGCGACAATTAACTTAGTAAACGTAATTGATACACGTTCATTCGCTGCAATCGAAGCATACGATCGTTCTATCGCTGAGCGTGCACAACAACACTCAGAAGAATTATTAAATGGTTACAAAAAACAAGCAGAAGAAGCGGGCGTTGCTAACGTAAACTTAGTAATCGAGTACGGTTCTCCTAAAAACATCATCACTAAAGAGCTTTCTAATGTTGTAGAAGCTGACTTAATCATCTGTGGTGCTACTGGTTTAAACGCTGTTGAACGTTTCTTAATCGGTTCTGTATCAGAAGCGATCGTACGTTCAGCGAAATGTGACGTATTAGTCATCCGTACGCCTGAGTGATTTTACCTTAACTGGAAATGAAAACGCCATCATCCTTTAATTTGGATGATGGCGTTTTTTAATTATTTTTTGCCTGTGACGGTGGCAAAAAAAAATGGATTTTCCGCGCGGTGCTCCTGTCGCTCTGCTTTCGTCGCAGAATTTAAAGTCAGTCCATAAGGAACTGACTTTAAATTTGCTGTCATGCCGTAGCCCGCCAATAAATATGCAATACTTTATACGGAAATTTCCTACATATGATTAAATTTCATTTATTGATTATTATCTTTGTTGGTCATTCCCCTCGCGCCACATGCTTACTTTTTCAAAGAACATTGCAAGTGCTTCGCGGTTTGACATATTTGGTACTTTTGCTAGTAACACCTCACGTGGTGCTTTTAATGTACTGCTTTGCTTTTGTAAAATTAAAATACTCTTCTCATGCGCACGTGATGTAAATAGGTTTTCCGGTAGTTGAATGACCGCTTGAATCCATGCATTACCTTTAATGAATTTGTGTAATTGCTTTGATTGCTCTGATTCAAACAAGTTTGCTGGCACTAAGAAGAATGCAAAGCCGCCCTCTTTTGTATAATTCATCGATTGCTCGATAAATAAGTGATGTGCATAGCTCATGCCCTCTGTTGCACATAATTCGTAATCAATTGCCACTTCTTCATTTGGATAATAGCCAACTGGTAAATCACACACGACTGCGTCCACTGGATCTACTAATAATTTTTCAAGTGCATCTTGACGGAATAATGTCACCGGCTGCTCGATTAAATCTCCCGTTGCAGCTGCAAGACGAATTAATAAATCATCCACTTCAACACCTGATGCTTGCACATTGCCCTGTAACGCATTCATGACCGTAAATAACAAGTTCCCTGTTCCAAGTGCTGGATCTACTACTGAAATCGGTCCTTGCTTTAATTGGTCCTCGAAGCATTGCTCCACAAAGTGGGCCACGAGTAAGCCTAATGTATCTGGCGTCATTTGGTGGTTGGGCTGTGCACTTTTACGCATGCCTTTTAAAATGGCAATTTGGATCGCTTTACGCATATCTTCCTTTGTTGCCTCTGCTACTTGCCACTCAAACTTGCCATCAAGCGTATCTTCTAACGCCTGTAATAATGCCTCTAAATAATCTAAACCTTCTGCTTCGACTACTTTTTCAGCATAGTCATTTACATATTTAAAAATCTGTTCGAATTTTTCCATCATTATAACTCCTTCATACACTAAAGAAATGAACAACCCACTCAAAGTATTTGAGTGGGTTTATGATACCTTTATTTACTTTACACTAAATTCATAGAAAACGAAATTATTTTGAAAGAGCTTTTACTGCTTCTAAGGCAGCTTCGTAGTTCGGGTGGTTTGTGCCCTCTGGAACATATTCCACATACGCTACTTTACCGTCTGCATCTACTACGAAAATTGAACGCGCTAATAGGCGTAATTCTTTCATATGTACGCCGTACGCTTCACCGAATGATGCTTCTCGGTGATCTGATACTGTTACTAATTTGTCGATACCCGCAGCGCCGCACCAACGTTTTTGTGCAAATGGTAAGTCCATTGATACTGTGTAGATTGCTACATCGTCGCCTAATTCAGCAGCAGCTTCATTGAATTTACGAGTTTGTTGGTCACATACACCTGTATCAAGTGATGGAACAACTGAGAATAAACGAATTTTACCTGCTAAATCATTTAACGTAACTGCTGATAAGTCGTTTGCTGTTACTGTGAAATTCGGTGCTTGGTCACCTACTTTAATTTCGTTGCCGATTAATGTTACTGGTTTGTTAATGAATGTTACTTGTACCATAATAACGCCTCCTTATTTATTACCTTATATTACTAAACTAGAAATACACTTTGCAACTGACGGGACTTAGAAACCAAAGAAAAAAGCCATTTTATAAGTAAGTACTCACAAAATAGCTTTCTTCTTGTTTAGAAGGTGTCGATACTTAAGATTACCCTCTACAATTACGCATTAAACCTTTTGTACATAAATATTTTCATGGACTACCATCGTATCGGCAAAATAATCCGCGATACTTTTATTGTTCGGTGCAAAGGCAACAATTAAATATGGTAAGTTCAGCATCGTACCGTTAATAAAGCGGCCGATACCTTCACGGAATAATACCGTCATCCAGTCTAATGCTTCACCGTTATCCTTTTGTACCTTAATGCCAAATACCATTTTGCCTAATGTTTGTTTGAAAAATTTGGTCATCAATACAAAATAGGCATAAAAGATGAGACCTGATACGATTGTAAACGGCGCATACCATGCACTGTCACTTACGCTCCAGTCCATTACCGCGAATAGCGGCCGTACCGAAATCCCCACAATGGCACTAATTACAATGAAATCTAGTGCAAATGCCCAAAAACGCATCCAAAAACCTGCTGTTTTCAACTGAATAGAAGGTTCAACAACGACTGCTGTATCTACGGTTTCCATTACATCTGACATCGCCAATCCCTCCTATTGCTCACCATATAAGTACATCATACGTGGTGAACTCGTTGATGAAATGATTTTTGAAATCGCCTGTGTTTCTGCTGATGGACTAAACATTGAACCGATTTTCACACCTAACAAAGAAGCCCAGCTATCAGACTCAGCTGCATACTCAAATAGTTGCGCTTCCTCTAATCCTTGTTCGGCACGTAATGTGTCTAATGCGACTTTTTCGTTACCGATTTCATCGACTAAGCCTGCCTTCACTGCTTGTGTCCCACCTAAAATTCGACCGTCTGCTACCTTTTTCACGTCCGCTTCAGACATGTTACGACCGTCTTCGATAATATCGACAAATTGTTCATACGATTCATCAATCATTTCTTGCAACATCGCTAGCTCATCTGGTGTGGATGGACGTGTGCCACCGAACATATCTTTATGTTCGCCTGATTTAATCGTTTCGTATTCGATGCCTACTTTTTCAGCAAGCTTGCTGTAGTTTAATGATTGCATAATGACACCGATTGAGCCAGTAATCGTTTCACGCTGCGCGAAAATTTTATCTGCAGGTGCGGCAATATAATAGCCCCCTGATGCAGCCATTGAGCCCATTGAAACGTAAATTGGAATTTGTTTTTCCTCTTTAATTTGTACGAGCTTTTCATGGATTTCAGCGGATTCAATGACACCGCCACCTGGCGAGTTCACTGAAAGTAGTACGGCCTTGACCGTCTCATCGGCTAATACCGTATCTAATTGTTCCATAAATGCTTGGTGATTATATTCCACCGTTTCCCAAATACTCGGCTCTCCAACATCTTGAATGACCCCGTTCACAGTTAAATGTGCGATACGGCTTGAGAACTCACCCGTTTCGATGACATTTTCATACGTCACCGGATCTCCTAGCATACTATCAAAGCTAGAAAAGAAATCTGTTTTGAAAATAGTAATAATCGTATTTATTCCAATAGAAAAGAATAATAATACAGCTGCGACAATAAGCGCAACGACACGTTTTGTATTCATTTATCTAACCTCCCTATGTACTGTACGAAAGTATTTTACAAAAAGTTTCATCTTTCAAAAAAAGTTTCTCAAAATAAAAAGGATGGAAAAATATCCACCCTCCTTATTACCCAGGAAATATGGGGAATTATCTGCTTTTTTCTTTTGAGCGAAGCTCCACGCGGCGAATTTTGCCGGAAATTGTTTTTGGAAGCTCCTCTAAAAATTCAATAATACGCGGATATTTATATGGCGCTGTTAATTGCTTTACGTGATTTTGTAGTTCTTCTACAATTGTCGGACTGTCCCTTTGACTTGGATCACGAAGTACGATGAATGCCTTTACGACATTACCTCGTATTTCATCTGGACTTGCAACAACCGCGCATTCTTGGACAGCTGGGTGCTTTGTTAAGGCATCTTCTACCTCAAATGGGCCAATTGTGTAGCCCGATGAAATAATAATGTCATCATTGCGCCCTTCAAACCAGAAGTAGCCGTCGTCATCCTTTGTTGCACGGTCACCAGTAATATACCAATCACCGCGGAACTGAATCGATGTGCGTTCTGAATCCTTATAATAGCCTTTAAATAATGCCGGTGTAGATTTATGCACCGCAATATCGCCAACCTCACCAGTAGCGACCGGCTCTCCGAACTCATCAATTAGCTCAATGCGATTGCCTGGAGTTGGTTTGCCCATTGAACCTGAACGTAACTCCGTATTTAATAATGTACCAATTAATAGCGTATTTTCTGTTTGCCCATAGCCATCACGAACGACAAGCTTGTGCTCGCGCTTAAATGTTTCAATAACTTCACGATTTAATGGTTCACCCGCTGAGACGGCACTACGTAATGATGTTAAATTAAACGTGCTTAGCTGATCGAGTTTTGCCATCATACGATATTCTGTTGGCGTACAGCATAGTACGTTAATGTGCTGACTTTGAATATTTTGTAGATACGCTTTTGCGTCAAATTTCCCTTTATAAACAAATCCCGTTGCTCCGCTACCAAGTACCGCTAAAAACGGACTCCAAATCCACTTTTGCCAGCCTGGTGCTGCGGTTGCCCACACGATGTCACCATCTTGCACACCTAGCCACTCACTTGCGGTTGTACGTAAGTGCGCATAACCCCAGCCATGTGAATGCATAACTCCTTTTGGATTCCCCGTTGTACCAGATGTGTATGCTAAAAACGCTAAATCATCCGCCTCTGTTTGAACTGCATCGAATACAGTTGACTGTTTTTCAGCTAAAGACATGAATGACGTCCAGCTTTCGCGTTCCTCACCAACGATAAAACATGTAACATTTGCTAAACTCTCTACCTGCTCAAACTCCGCGATATACTGCTCTTGCACGATGATTGCTTTGGCATTCGAGTGAATTAAACGATAATCTATATCCTTTGCACGCAGTAACTCCGAACTTGGAATAATAACTAATCCTGCCTTTAACGCCCCAATATATGACACATATGCTTCTATACAACGCGGCAGCATAATTAAAATAACGTCACCCTTTTTTAAGCCTTGTGCTAAAAAGGCATTTGCTGCTTGGTTTGCTTTGTCGAGTAGCGCTTCGTATGTATAACGCGCTTCTTCCCCATTTTCCTCTTGAATAATGAGTGCTGTTTTTTCCCCTTTATTAACGTGCTTTTCGAATTCATCCACAATATTGTAAATTTGTGGTGCGATTAATTGCTCGGTATTCATCTTCAACTCTCCCCTTTGATTGAAAAAATGATACTTACCATCTTAGTATAATAATTTTTCACAATAAACTCAAAAAATTCCGCTAATTTTTTGAATAAATTTTTATCACACGTCAAAAATAAAAGGAACGCCTCCATTTTGTAGGCGTCCCTTTTACTAATTATTTATTATTGATTTGAATTGCCGCGTAATTGTTGTTCAGCCATTTGTACAAGACGTTTTGTAATTTCGCCGCCGACTGAACCGTTTGCGCGAGATGATGCTTCTGCTCCAAGTTGCACACCGAATTCTTGTGCGATTTCGTACTTCATTTGATCAAGCGCTTGTTGTGCACCAGGTACACGTAATTTGTTTGAGCTACCGTTGTTGTTTGAAGCCATATGTTGCTCACCTCCTTGTGACATTAGAATGCACCGGATGAACATTTTCATACACGCTCAAAAACAGGTAATTCCTACTTCTACTAGGAAATCAAAGGCAACTTTGTATCAATTATAGTAAATCTGCAAATTTATCTTGTTTGACTTCTTTTTGTGGGAAGCTATAGACTTCGCGGTTTTTCACTGCGCGTTCGATTAATTCCTCGAATTCCGTGAAGCTTTCGAAGTGTTGTACTTTTTCTAGCTTTGGTTTTGTTTTTGGGCTAGATGGTGTGAAAATCGTACAGCAATCTTCGTATGGCTGAATCGACGTTTCGAATGTACCAATTTTTTCAGCGATTTTAATGATATCGTTTTTATCCGATGAAATCAGTGGACGTAAAATAGGTGTGTTTGTTACGTCGTTAATTGCAGTTAAGCTTTCTAATGTTTGAGAAGCTACTTGACCTAAGCTCTCGCCTGTAACAATACCTAATGCGCCAACTTCTTCACGTACTCGGTCTGCAACTTTCATCATCATACGACGCGTTGACGTCATCGACATATTATCAGGTACTGCATCTTTGACTGCTACTTGTAATTCAGTAAATGGAATAACAAATAAACGAATACGCGCACCAAATTTTGTTAATTCGTTGGCAAGATCTTTTACTTTTTGCAAGGCATTATCGCTTGTATATGGCGGGCTGAAGAAGTGAATCGCGTCAATACGAACACCGCGCTTCATCATTAAATAACCAGCTACTGGGCTATCGATACCGCCTGAAAGCATCAGTAATGATTTCCCATTCGAACCGATTGGCATACCACCAGCACCAGGAACTACCTGTGCCATCATGTAGATTGCATCTTCACGTACCTCAATGCGTAATGCAACATCAGGATTTTTCACTTGTACTTTAAAATTCGGGAACTGTGGTAGTACGGTTGCACCCATTTCACGCTGTAATTCATGCGTGTTCAGTGGGAATGACTTATCTGTACGATGAACCTCTACTTTAAATGTAACCAATTCACGCTCACGGTAGTCTTCTAAAATTTCAACAGCTAACGCTTTCATGACATCTAAATCTTTTTCACAAGAAGCAACTGGGCTAAATGATTGAATCCCAAAAACATGCGGTAAACGTTCCATTAATACCCCAAACTTTTCTTGGTTTTCGATTTCGATAAACATACGATCGCGCTCAGCACGAATTTTTAATGGTGCGATATCGTGAAATGAATAACGTACATTGTCACGTAAACGGCTAATAAAGTCTTTTTTGTTACGACCTTTCGTCGATAATTCGCCGTAGCGAACTAGAATTTCTTTAAAAATCATGGTGTAATTTCTCCTTTTAACTCATTCATTACTGCTGTAAATTGTTTTTTAAATGCCTCAATATCAGCATCTGTATTGTTTGCGCCAAAGCTAATGCGTAATACGCCGTTTTTAAAACGTCCATCAATATTTAACGCTTCTACGACATGGCTTGTTTTCGTTTGTTTCGATGAACAAGCGCTTGACGTCGATACAATAATATCACGTTTTTGTAGCGCATTAATTAATACTTCACCTTTTAAGCCTCGAACGCTAAAACTCATGATATGTGGTGCACCTTCACGCGTTGATAATACATGGACTTCTTCCCCAAATGTTGCAAAGAAATCATGTAGCTCATTTGCCCACTTTTTATAGTTTTCGAAGTGTTCCTGCATACTTTCAATGGCTAAACGGGCAGCTTTTGCCATCGCAACCGCTTGCGGCACAGCAACCGTACCACTACGTAGACCAAACTCTTGTCCCCCACCAACGATGAATGCCTTCACTTGTGGCTTTTTACGGAAGGCTAACACACCCGTTCCTTTTAACGCATGAATTTTATGACCTGAAATCGAAATTAAATCCGGGCCTAAGTCATCGTTAAATTTGATTGGTAGTTTCCCAAAGCTTTGAATGGCATCGACATGGAACATCGCTTGGCATGTTTCGTGAATCAGCTGTGCAGCTTGTTCGATCGGCTGAATCGCGCCGATTTCGTTATTCACATGCATGATGCTGACGATAATTGTATCTTTACGTAATTTCGCGCGCAACTCATCTAATGAAATGACACCTTGTTTATTTACTTTTAAATAATCGATTTCGTAGCCTTCTTCGGCTAAGCGTTTTGTCGCTTCTAAAATCGAAGGGTGCTCTACTTCTGTTGTGATGATGTGCTTACCACGGAATTCACTTGATTTTGCTAAACCGTAAAGCGCTGCGTTATTTGACTCTGTTCCACCCGCTGTGAAGAGTATATTTTTATCTTCTGTATTTAAAAGCTTCGCGATTTGCTCACGTGCTTTTGTCAGTAATGCATTCGATTCCACACCCGCTTTATGAATTGATGACGGATTGGCAAAGTACTGTTCATTCACTTGAATAAATGCTGCTAAAACATCTTTGTGCGGCTTTGTTGTCGCACTATTATCTAAATAGATCATTTTTTCATACCTTCTTTTTTTGTCCTAATATCCGAAAGAAAACCACCCGCATCATACATGCAAGGTGGTTGTTCATTTTGCTTATTTATTATACCGCTAAAATACTTAACATGTAACCGTTATGCTTATGAATTTGCTAGCAATTGCTCTTCAACTAATTCACCAATGCGTTTAATAGCACTTGGATCAATCATTTCTACCGCTTTTGCTGCATCTTCAAGCGCCTTCGCGTAACGGAAATTTTTAAAAGCTTCCTCTGCGTCTAGTAAACTTTCGTGTACTTGACGGTTATTCGCACGGTAACGGTTACCAAATTGAATTAAACGTTCAATAATTAATACATTTTCAATCATTTCTTGCGCTTTTTCGTGTGTATTTTCAATCGATTGCTTGGCCGCTACTAAATTCTGATTAACTTTAACAATATTCAGTGGCACTTCTTGCAAGCTTTGAATAACAACATAAATAAGTTCTTCCGCTTCTTCTAAACGTGCATCCATTTCTTCAGGGATTCCTGGAATATTAGCACGGTTTAATAAGCGGTCTGTATTTTGTAGTGTACGCTTTAACGCCTCTAAATCAGCACGGGCTTTGTTTTCATCGATGCGCAGGTTTTTTAATTGGTTCGAGAATCGTTCTTGCTCTTCTGCAATACGATCGATATCTTCGGTAATTTCGGATAGCTCTTCTTGTAAGCTAGAGTATGCGGACTTTTCTTCCTGTACACGCATTGATAACATCTCATAACGCTTTTGAAGTACTTCTAATTGCTTTAATCCTACTTTTGGAATTTCGGCTTCTTTTTCTTGTAAACGGTAACTGTGCTGTACATATTCAACTTCATTACTCATGTCTTTCGTTAAGCGCATGACGTCTGTAATCGTTGTGTACATTCCTGCACAATGACGTTCGACATATTTACGTGCCATTACCTCTTTTTCAAGTAAATCATAGAAATGATCGATTTCATCGTTAATTTCTTGAATACGCGGTGACACGGTTTGTAAATTTAATTCTGCTATGGCTGTTTTTAATGTATCTAATTCCCCGTCGAGTGCATCTAAGTATTCTGTCATCTCTAAATGACGTAAATAATAATTTTGTTCTTCCATTTCACGTTGACCATTTCGCAGTTCGTGAATCGACGTTGGAATTTTTGCTTGAATTTCAGTAAGTAATGTTGGCACTTCATTTAACAGGTTAAAAATTTCCTGTGCTTCGCTATTTAGCTGCAACACAATTTCGCGCGCCTGCAAATAATTTCCTTCTTTTGTTAATTCAGTAAACTCTTCGAATCTTGGTGTGAATTGCTCTAGACGCTTTTCTAAGCCTTCTAATGCAGGACCAAACGAGTGTTGATGAGCTAAAATCGTCTTACGCGCTGAGCGGTAATATTCTTTTAGTTGCTCCATTTCAATACGGTTCTTTTCTTCACTGCCAATTAATTCATCAAGCTCTGTAATAATTTGCACACGAACTTGCTCACAGTTTGTTAATTGCTGTTCAATTTCACGCTCAGTAGTAGATGCCTTTTTAAATTGGAAGCGATCAATATGCTCCTCTGCATCAAACAGCATTTCGTCTACTTTTGGAATTTTTTTATCCATTACATCTAGCCAACGATTACGCCAATCTTCGAACAACTCTTCTGTTTGACCATTCATGTTTAGTGCTTTCACTTTTGCTAACTCTTCAAAAATTGGATAATGTTGAATTTGTAACTTTTCTTTATCTAATCGCCCTATTTCTGCATTATGTTTACGTCGTATTACTAAGCCGACAATTAATAATGCTAATAGTATGACGACAACAATGATGATATACTCCATTGTAAGCCCCCTAATTCCAAGAAAAAATCAATAAATTGGCTATATACATATAACTAATAATAACACGTTTTTTTGGATTTGTTTAACTATTTACAGGTTTTTTTACAAGGAATCCCTTAATTTTAAAGGAGGACAATTATGCAAAAGCGAGACGGTCATATACATACACCTTTTTGCCCACATGGTAGTAGTGATTCATTCGAAAAATACATTACAAAAGCCATAGATAATGGGTTTACTGAAATTACGTTTACAGAGCATGCACCACTGCCATTTCCCTTTACCGACCCTACTCCGGACAAAGATAGTGGGATGAAGCATGAATTATTACCCGCGTATTTCGAACAATTACAAGTGGTAAAAGAACGCTACAAAGGGCAAATAATTATTAATATTGGTTTAGAAGTTGATTATATTGTAGGCTTTGAAGAGCAAACACGAAATTTTTTAAATAAAGTGGGGCCAATGCTTGATGATGCCATCCTTTCCGTACACTTTTTACAGCATCACGCACGTTACACATGCATTGATTTTTCAGATGAGGTGTATTTACAATTTGCAAAAGAGGTTGGTGGCATCCAACCAATGTACGATTTGTATTATGAAACAGTGAAGCAATCGATTTTAGCGGATTTAGGTCCATATAAACCGAAGCGCATCGGACATCCAACACTCATTCATAAATTTCAGCTTGCGCATAGTGAAACAATAGATGATAGTGCACAAATCGAATCTGTCCTACAACTCATGAAAGCACATCACTATGAACTTGATTTCAACAGTGCTGGCTTAAGTAAATCGTTTTGCCAGGAGCCTTATCCTACGATTGACCATGCTTTGTTTGCTAAAAAAATCGGTGTCCCCATCGTTTTTGGATCCGATGCACATACTGCTAACGATTTACATCAACACTATAATGTGTTACAACAAAAACTAACTTTTTAAATTTGGAGGCTACTATGTTCGCAAAAACAATGTATAACGGCACCCTTGCCGATCAGTATGACTTATTATCAAAACAGCTCGATGCATTATGCACAGGCGAAACAGATGCCATTGCGAACTACAGCAATGCTTCTGCCTTGTTAAATCAATTTTTAACGGACATTAATTGGGTAGGCTTTTACTTTATGAAAGGCGGCGAGCTTGTTCTTGGGCCATTCCAGGGGCTACCTGCTTGCGTACGTATCCCAGTAGGTCGTGGCGTTTGTGGGACAACAGTTGCTAAAAAAGAAACGATGGTTGTTGAGGATGTACACGCATTCCCAGGTCATATCGCTTGTGATGCTGCATCAAAATCAGAAATCGTTGTTCCAATTATAAAAAACAACGAAGTAATCGGCGTACTTGATATCGATAGTCCAATAGAAGCGCGTTTTAATGCGGAAGATCAAGCAGGCTTAGAAAAGTTTGTTGCTGTCTTACTTAAACATGTCTAACACTAAAAAGCTCCCCACGACTGTGGAGAGCTTTTTAATATTGTAATTCCATTGATTCTTCAAATAAGCAAACACGATTTTTCCCACTTCGTTTTGCATTATATAATGCAGTATCTGCATGTAGGAAAATCTCTTGGAAGTCTGGGCGTACTTGTTTATGCCATGTAATGAGTCCAGCTGAAATGGTTACAGATGGGCTAGTCGTTTGCGGTACAATGTCCACAACCATTTGCGCGATTTTTATCGCTTCGTGGTCTAAAATATTTGGAATATAGACCGCGAGCTCTTCCCCGCCCCATCTTGAGCAAATGCCACGCGTCCCGATTTCTTGTTGTAAAACAGAACCAATCTGAACGAGTACTTCATCACCGACCTGATGCCCATAGGTGTCATTTACCTTTTTAAAGTTATCAATATCGATTAATAAAAACATACCTGAATCATCTTGCTGAATCGATTGTTCTACATAATTATCCGAAAATCTTCGTGCATATAGCTTCGTTAAATGATCACGGTCCACCATTTCTTGCAAGCGGTTACGTAAAATTGAATTCGAAATGGCAAGTGATGAATGATGAATCAGTGATTGCATTAATTTAAAACTATCAAACGAGAAGAAATAAGGGTCTTCATGTAACACAATGCTAAATCCATTGATTCGTTCCTCGACAATCATTGGAATGGCCATAATCGATTTAAATGGGATTTCTTCATCGATTAAACGACTAAAATCCGCAATAAACAGCGAATCTTGTGTCACTTCAAAATGTTTTTCCACATGCTCGATATATGTCTGACTTGATTCGTGTAGGAGGAAATTTGTACAAGCCTTCATTGCCTTATATTCGTCTCCCTCTTTAAAGAAGAAGCCTATTTCCATTGGCTGGAATGATTTTAGAAGTTGCTTTTGTAAAAACAGTAGCATCTCATTAATGGACAGCTTCATATTTAAACGATGCGACGTTTCGTTGATTAATTGTAAATCGCTCACTAGGCGATGTGACTGATGATAAAGTTTTGCATTTTCTAATGCATTGCCTGACGCTTGCGCGAGCATACGAATAAATTCTTTTTCTGTATTTGAAAAAGTATATTCAATCGGTGCCTTTACTTGTAAAATTCCGTAGATCGCTTGTCGTCCTTTAATTGGCGCGTTTAATAAACGAACACCTAACTCAACTACTTCATCTTCCTTCATTTCACCTGAAACAAACGATTCAATTGTTGACGGGCGCTCTGACAAATAATCAAACGGCTTAATATGTACGCGCGTTTGGCGATCTTGGTCATTCGATAAAATAAGCTCTACTTCAAAATTCGTGAAGTTTTCTTCAATTGTGACCAGTACATTTTCTAAAATCACATCAATGTTCATCGTTGAATGGAATAAATCTGTGATGTTATATAATTTACGATATTTATTCTCATTGGATTGCACTTCATAGTTACGAAGTATAAATTGATAGATATTTGAAATTTCTTTAACAATATCTTGCGTTAGATTTATTTGGAGCGTAGGATCTTCATAGCTAAAAATGAGGATTGCTAAAATCTCTCCATCTACCATTAATGGCACAGCGTGTGTATAATGTTGAAAATACGGATACACGCTAAATACATCTGGTATCTCGATAATCTGTTGTCCATTTAAATAGGGTTGCACTTCGCTAAATGTAAGCTCAACCGAAAATTTAAATTCTTTGAAGTTCGGCTTCAGTACATCGTGACTTACTCGAAACAAAAAGCAATCTTTCATTGCAAAATTCTTAATTAAACTTTTTTCTAGTAAAATAAATGATTCATTAGACATGCCGTGTTTTTTGTTCATGCTAATAAAACTCAAGACATCTGATTTAAATCGGTCAACCAATAGCTGATAATCTACCATTTAACCACCTTTTCTTTCACATTTGCCGTTTTTACATTTTATTTTAATTTATTCTAAGTATACACATCTCGTGTCTATTTGACCATTTAATTTTGTTATATTTTTCTAATTTATATAACGAAAGATCTTATTTCAGACATTTTCTAGCACTTTCGTTAAATCAAAGCCACCCACCCATAGGTAATTAAACCTAAGAATTCCTCTAAATAAATAATTTTATTTTACAAATTAAATCCTTTAGCATATAACACTCTTATTGGTTGACGCCCACTTTAAAAAAAGTTACAATAGCAGTTGTGTAAAATGAATGCAGTAGTTGTATAGCTTATGTGTATATTTTATTCCTTCTATCTTAGTAGAATGGTGTATTGCGTAACCCTCTAGGCTGCATGGGCGAAGGTACATGAAAATAAAATATCTCGTAAGACAGGGTACAACTGGTTTTTTCTTTTACAACAAAAACCAAATTTGAAGGAGGAGACACAATTATGTCTCGTTATACAGGTCCATCTTGGAAACTTTCTCGTCGCTTAGGTATTTCTTTAAGCGGTACAGGTAAAGAAATCGCAAAACGCCCATACGCACCAGGTCAACACGGCCCGAATGCTCGCGGTAAAAAATCAGAATACGCTTTACAATTAACTGAAAAGCAAAAGTTACGCCACACTTACGGCATGACTGAGCGTCAATTCAAAAACGTATTCTTAAAAGCTGCTAAATTAAAAGGTCTACACGGTGAAAACTTCATGATCCTTCTTGAAACTCGCCTTGACAACTTAGTATACCGTTTAGGTTTAGCTCGCACTCGTCGTGCAGCTCGTCAATTAGTAAACCACGGCCATATCTTAGTTGATGGTAAACGCCTTGACATCCCTTCTTACTCAGTAAAACCAGGTCAAACGATCTCTTTACGTGAGAAATCAGCTAACTTAACAGTTGTTGCTGAAGCTATCGAAGTTAACAACTTCTTACCTGAATATGTATCATTCGATGCTGACTCTAAAGTAGGTACTTTCGTACGTTTACCAGAGCGCTCTGAATTACATGCTGAAATCAACGAACAATTAATCGTAGAGTACTACTCTCGTTAATCGTAACGAACTTCAGACAAAAACCATCAAACATTATGTTTGGTGGTTTTTTTTACGTTCTAAAAAAGACATTCACAGTCAATCCGTGAATGTCTTTTTATTAAAATAGCAGAGCAATTGCTAGTACACCTAAAATAATTAACACTAACAACGACGCAAAAAATGCTTTCCATTTCGAAATTTTATGCACTTCCGAAATCCCGACAATTGTTAGGATATACGTCCAAACACTGGCAATAATAATAAATGTCCCGCAAACAAACTGAAGTAGGAAATCGCTCATTTGTTGTGGCATGTAGGCTATCTCAAAAAATGATTGCGGAGCGAATTGCATCCAAAATAGGATAACCGGTAATATCCAAATATACGGCACCATCGTTATACTGATCATGCGGAACATATTTTTGAACGTTCCCACACCACCAAATGCTTTGGCGGATAATGTTAATACTCCAGCAGATAAGAACGTAGAAAGAAAGTACATTAAAAAACTCGATAGAAATGTTGAATAAATAATATCCCCTAATGTATATTCCCCGGTAAATTTTGTCCCCACAAAGCTAATCAGATTGCTCGCGAACATACCAACAATCCCAACAAAAATGAAATACGGTAGATTTTTTGTCGCTAATACATAGCGCATTGTCTCACGAGGTTTTAGCGCAATACTCAAAATCGCGTGACGATCATCGGCTAATGTATTTTGTTCAATAGTCAAAGATAGAACCTCCTAAAAATATGTATAGTATCTATTATACTAATATCATACAAGGGATTCAAAGTTATTGAAGCACAAATTATCTAGCCCTACTCTTCTTCCTTCAAAGAAACATAGCCTGCCTCTTCTATTAACGCTTGCCCTTCATCAGATAAAATCCAATCAATGAGTGCCTTTACATTTCCCTTTGGTTCACCCGCTGTTACAATATAAAATTCCGAGGCAATCGGATAACTATTTGCTCGAATCGTTTCTTTCGTCGGTTCTACACCGTTAAGCTTTAATAATTTGATTTCGTTATTTTTCACCATTTCATTTGAATAATATCGGAATGTATAGCCAATCGCATTTTTATAGTTCTTGTACTGTGACACCTCATGAATGATCCCACCCATCCCGGTTGCTACGTCTTCACTTGGCGCTTCCATTAATGGTGTCTCGCCCATTAAACGCTCGAGTGCGGTTTGTGAGCCACTATCTGCTGGACGCTGGAAGGCACGAATTTTTTCATTGTCCCCACCAACTTCAGACCAATTTGTCAACTCGCCTGAATAAATGCCCTTTATTTGCTCTAGTGAAAGCTCATCAATGTCATTTTTACTATTCACAAAAAACACAAACGCTTCTCTGCCAATCGGTGTTAAATGAAACGCAACACCTTGATTTTTCGCGCGCTCAATTTGCTGATCAGATGGACCTGCTACAAAAATCATGTCTACGTTACCATAAATTAAATTATCATACGCACCATGTGTTTGATTGACCATCACTTCACTCGCATAGGGGTTATACGTTTTTTCTGGATATACGGCCTCTGCAACGGCAGCGTATAGCGGATACAGCGCAGTTGCCCCGTCCATGATTGGTAAGTTGTCTTGTAATTGTAGTGAAGCCGGCTGATCTAAACGCACGATATTACTCTCTTCCACAAACGGCTCATACTGGTAAATATTTACTTCCGCGCTTACCGTTGACACTCGGCTATCAATCCATTTCATCATAGGCTGTATAGAGGCTGCAATCACCACAATCGCTACAATTCCCCAATACAGTTGTACACGCCTTTTCTGTTGAACAAAGAAACCAAATAGTTGAAGCACAAAGCCAATATAAAAACTGACCACTACTGCAACTAACAACGGTAAATAATGCATTCCACCACTTAACGAAATCATAAAAAATGCAATAAACGAAAAGAACCCTATCGGTATCAACGTAAATATCGCCAAAGCAATCTTTCCACCACAAGATTTTTCCACTATCATCACCCTCCTTTTTATAGTGTAATTTTACACTATCAGTTTAAAATTACAACTAAAAAATAAAAGATTCTCATTATTATAAGGATTGTTTTAAGTATAAATTTCTACATATTTATTGGTGGGCTAGGCATGACAGCGCTAAAGCCATGTATACTCCTGTGGGAACAGCAAATCTTTATTTGCGACGAAAGCGTAGCGACAGGAGCACCGCGCGGAAAATTCATTTTTTGTGCCGTCATCAAGAAAAACAAAAACGCCCTAGAAAATACTAGGACGCTTTGTACTTGCTTCTTTAATTAAGCAAATTTCACCATATGATATTTTTTCTTACCGCGGCGGATAATCGCGAATGCGTCCTCTAAACGGTCTTTCCCGTCGATTACGTATTCTAAATCCGTCACTTTTTCACCATTTACACTAATTGCACCGTTTGTCACATCTTCACGTGCTTGGCGTTTTGATGAAGAAATACCTGCTTCTACGATAAGATCTACAATGTTCTTGTCTTCTTTTGATACTTCTACAGAAGGAACACCTGCGAATGCGACTTTCATTTCCATTACTGATAATGCTTTTAAGTCACCAGAGAATAATGCAGCCGTAATGCGCTCTGCCTGCGCTAAGCCTTCTTCACCGTGAATCAGCTTTGTCATTTCAGCTGCTAATGTTTTTTGTGCTTTACGTAAGTGTGCTTCTGTTTCAACACTTTCTGCTAAGCCTTCAATTTCTTCGCGTGTTAAGAACGTGAAGATTTTTAAGTATTTCACAACATCTGCATCCGCTGTGTTAATCCAGAATTGGTAGAACTCGTATGGCGATGTTTTCTTCGCATCTAACCATACGGCGCCACCTGCTGTTTTACCGAATTTCGTACCATCTGCTTTTGTTACAAGTGGAATCGTAATACCGAATGCTTTGGCATTTTCATCATGCGTTTTACGGATCATTTCTAAACCAGTTGTGATATTGCCCCACTGATCTGAACCGCCTACTTGAATACGCACGTTGAAGTGGTCGTATAAATGGTTGAAGTCCATCCCTTGGATTAATGTGTACGCAAATTCAGTAAACGAAATCCCTGAATCAAGGCGTGATGCCACAGTATCTTTATTTAAAATGTAATTGACGTTAATTAGCTTCCCGTAATCGCGTAGGAAATCGATTAATGTCATTTGGCCAGCCCAGTCATTGTTGTTGACTAAAATCGCACCGTTGTCTGCATCCGATGAGAAGTCGAATAAACGCTCCATTTGCGCTTTTAAACCGCGCACGTTTGCATCTACTTGCTCCATCGTTTGTAGTTGGCGCTCTTCTGAACGACCTGATGGATCCCCTACTGTACCTGTTGCCCCACCTACTAGTAAAACTGGTTTGTGACCTGCTTTTTGGAAGCGACGTAATGTTAAAAGTGGTACGATATGACCGATGTGCATTGAATCTGCTGTTGGGTCAACCCCTACGTATAACGATACATTTTGCTCATTTAATAATTTTTCCATACCTTCTGCGTCTGTTTGTTGGTATAACAGGCCGCGCCACTCTAAATCTTGTAATAATTCGTTTGTCATTGTATTTCTCTCCTTTTACATGTTTGTTCATCTGCAATGTAAGGAAAAATAAAAACGCCCCTACACGCAAATTTGCATGCAGGGACGTTAAATTAACAGTTTAACGCGGTACCACCCGGCTTGAAGAAAAAAATTTCTTCCACTTTAAGCGTTTTTATCGCAGACGATGCGTTCAAGCTCCAAGAACGTAATTCGTAAAATCGTTTTGTCTAGCTTTCACCAACCGCTAGCTCTCTAAAACAGGGAACGTTTTTACTACTGCAAACTCTTCAATGCTTGAAATTTATACTCTCTATTCTACTTAGTATTTAGACGATGTCAATAATTATATTCGCTTAGATGGCAAATATGCTATAATAAACAGGATTTTAGGAGGGCGATACTGTGAAAGAATGGCTTGATCAATTAAACGAAAAAATCGAATCCCTTGCTTCTTCAAAGCCGATGCGCTATTTAAGAATTAGTGGTGGCGTATTTTGGAATCTTTCGTTATTAGCAATGATTTTTCTAACGACCGCCGTTATTGCCGTTGGTGGTATTGGCTTAGGTTATTTTGCTTCATTAGTAAAAGACGAGCCCCTACGTTCCAAAGAAGAAATGCGCGAACAAATTCTTAGCTATGAAGAAACAAGTGAAATTTACTTTGCAAATGATATTTACATAGGAAAAATTCGTACAGATTTAGACCGACGTGAAACATCACTAGCAAACATATCTCCAATTGTTATTAATGCTGTTATGGCAACTGAAGATGAATACTTCCGCGAGCATCCTGGAATTGTACCAAAAGCGGTGCTGCGCGGGCTATTACAAGACGTCTCGAACTCATCGACACAAACAGGTGGTTCAACGCTAACACAGCAATTAATCAAAAACCAAATTTTAACGAATGAAGTATCCTACGAACGTAAAGCAAAAGAAATTTTGCTAGCATATCGTTTAGAGCACTTCATGAGTAAAGAAGAAATTTTAGAAGCATACTTAAATATTATTCCATATGGTCGTAACTCATCAGGGCGTAATATTGCCGGGATTGAAACAGCCGCACAAGGAATTTTCGGTGTCAAAGCATCCGAGTTAAACTTACCTCAAGCTGCTTACATTGCCGGGATTCCGCAAGCACCTTTTAAATACACGCCATTCACGAACAAAGGTGAAAAAAAGAGTGCAGAGGGTATGCAACCAGGGATTGACCGTATGAAAACGGTACTTTACCGCATGCAAGAAGTTGGCTACATTACAGAAAAAGAATACGATGAAGCCGTTAAATACGATATTACAAAAGACTTCAAGGAGCGCGAAAATCGCCCCGAAGACAAATATCCTTGGTTAACTATAGAACTCGAGGAACGTGCCAAAGAGATTTTTGCAAAAAAGCTCGCTGAAAAAGATGGCATCGATCCCGCGCGTTTTACAGAAGAGTCCAATTTAAAACTAAAATATGGTATTTTAGCTGACCGTACATTACGTTCTGGTGGCTATCGTATTTACTCAACTATCGATAAAGATATGTATGACGCCATGCAACAAGTAACCAAAGACTTCACGCTTTATGGTCAAACCTATAAGAAAAAGGTAAAAGATCCTGAAACGGGCGAAGAAATCGAAGAGGATGTACCTGTTCAAACAGGTAGTATCGTCATTGATAATAAAACTGGCAGAATTTTAAGTTTCGTTGGTGGACGTGACCATGAACTAAATAAGTTAAATCATGCCACACAAGCATACCGTTCAAACGGTTCAACGATGAAACCATTATTAACGTATGCACCAGCATTAGAATACGGTGTGATTGGTGCAGGTAGTCCAGTGGTCGACGTAAAGTTCATACGTGCATACGATGACTATGAACCAGTAAACTATAACCCAGAGCAGCAACTTGGGATTATTCCTGCGCGTCAAGCGGTGGCGTCTTCTCAAAACTTACCGGTCTTACGATTATATGACTCAATTTTAGATCGACGCCCTGCAACCTACTTAGAAAAAATGGGCTTCTCAAGATTAACAGAAGGTGATTATGTCCACCTTTCAACAGCAATCGGTGGTATAACAAACGGTACGACAGTTGAAGAAAACGTGAATGCTTATGCAACGTTCGCAAATAATGGTCAATTCCTTGATGCGTACATGATTGAACGTATTGAAGATTTAGACGGCAACATCGTCTATGAGCATAAAGTAGAACCGGTTGAGGTATTCTCTCCGGAGACAGCTTACATGATGACAGATATGCTACGCGATGTCTTACAAGAAGGTGGTACCGCAACTCTTGGTAAAAGCCAGTTGAAGTTCTCATCTGACTTTGCAGCTAAAACAGGGACAACGCAAGATCATAAAGACGTTTGGTTAGTCGGTTACAACCCAAATATCTCGATTGGTGTTTGGCTAGGTTATAGTCAGCCACGTACATTATTTGCATTTAATAACCGTTACCAGCATCCAAGTAATCGTGTGAACCGCTTATGGGCCAATTATTTAAATGCTCTCTATGACGTTAATCCTGAATATATTGGCACGAAAGATACCTTCGAGCAACCTGAGGGCGTTGTCACACAAGACTTCTGTGGTATTTCTGGTCTAGCTCCTTCAAGCTCTTGCTCGAATGCAGGATTAGTTCGTTCTGATTTGTTTAATAAAAATGTATTCTTACCAACAGAACCTGATGATAGTTTCGTATCATCAACTACCGTTGTCGTAAACGATGGCACATATGCTGCCTTGCCAACAACACCAACAGAATTTGTCCAAATGAGTGGTTATGGTTTAAACCAAACATTCATTGATCGAATGCTAGGTAAATTAGGTGGCGATGCCTCAAGATTATTACCGTTTAGTTCAGGTAATGGCGTTGTGACTGCACAATTTAATGCTGACAGCGCTGCTCCAGAAGCAGTTTGGGCAACATTAACTGAAGGCTCGTTATCATGGACAGCTTCTGCTTCGAGTGATGTTGTCGGTTACCGTGTTTACAGTATGACAAACGAAGGGACAGCACTCGTAGGCTCACGCAAGGCTTACGAAGGGTTCCAAATGAGCGTAACACCTGGTGTACGCTACGTAGTTGTTGCTGTGGATATTACAGGCTTTGAATCACCTTACTCAAATGAGGTGGGTGAAATTACCAGTATTCCTGAACCACCAGAAGAAGAAGAAGAAGAAGAAGAAGAAGAAATTATCGAAGATGAAGTCATCGAGGAAGAAATCGATGTAGATCCATTTGAATCAACGGTAGAATAAACAATAAAATCCCTAAGCCAATATTAGCTTAGGGATTTTTTTCGTTTAGTTAGCCATTCTATAAAAAATCCCTGCACATGAAATACGATTCGCATACAGGGAGCGTTGTCATTTTATTTTTTAATAACTGCTACTAGCTTTTCAACCGCTTCATCGATTTCTTGCTCTGTTACCGTTAATGGCGGTAATAAACGGATGACTTTTGGGCCAGCTGCTACAGTTAGTAAGCCGGCTTCATCTAAAGCCGTTACATACGGTGCTACCTCTTCGCCACCTAAGCTAAGGCCCAGCATTAAGCCTTTCCCTTGAATACTATACTTCGCTTCAGGAAACGCTTGCTGTAGCTTATCAACGATGTATGTAGACTTGTGCTGGACATTTTGTAAGAATGCTTCGTCAAATATATGGTTAATGACTGTTTGTGCTACTGCCACACCTAGTGGATTGCCACCAAATGTCGTACCGTGCGTGCCCGCGCTAAATGTATCAAAGAATTTTGCCTTCGCTAAGATCCCACCAATTGGGAAACCACCGCCAAGACCTTTTGCCATCGACACAATGTCCGGTGTAATCGCTGTTTGCTCAAACGCAAAGCGCGTACCCGTACGGCCAATACCCGTTTGCACTTCATCAACAATGACTAATACATCCGAGCTTGCTTGAATGTCCGCTATCGCCTGTGCGAATTCATCAGTAACGCTGTTTACGCCACCTTCACCTTGAATGATTTCAAGCATGATTGCCGCAGTTTCTCCGTCTACCGCTGCTTTCAACTGCGCTACGTCATTAAATGGTAATGTAATGAATTCACTTACTAATGGACCGAAACCTTGGCGCACCTTATCTTGACCTGTCGCACTCATCGCACCAAATGTACGACCATGGAAGCTTTGCTCAAAGACAATAATTTTATGCTTGCTTGTATGCTTGCGTGCTAATTTAATGGCAGCTTCGTTGGCTTCCGCACCACTATTACAGAAAAATGCGTAGTCTAATGGAATATCTTTGACTAAAGACGCGGCTAATTGTTCTTGGCCTGGGCTTTCAAATAAGTTGCTAATATGCCATAGCTTTTCACTTTGGGTTTTAATCGCTTCCACAATCGCTGGATGTGCGTGACCTAAGTTACACACCGCAATACCACTTGTAAAATCTAAATAACGTTTACCTGTTGTATCAAAAACCTCTGTGCCTTTTCCTTCGACAATGGCAAACGGTCTTCTTGCGTAATTTTGAAATAATGCACTCATCTTACTAGCTCCTCACTTTGTATCGTCGTACCAGTTAATGTTTCATTGACAATTCGAACGGATGGAATCCCGGCTTGTAGGCAATTTAGCGCGCCCTGTACTTTCGGTATCATCCCTCCGTATATGTGACCTTCTTTAATCCAAGTATCGATTAAACTCGGTGTCACTTCGGTTTGGTATTCATCGTTAATACGAATTCCCGCAACATCTGTGACAAGTAATAGGCAATCTGCGCCAACTGCGAGCGCGATTTCACTTGCTACTGTATCCCCATTAATATTTAATGCCTGACCTGACTGCGTTGCGCCAATACAAGCAATGACTGGCACAACGCCTGCTTCAGTTAACGTATTTAAAATATCGACATTTACTCGTTTGACTTCCCCTACGTATTGATACGTTTCAAAATCTAAAAAGTCACTTGTTAGCAGCGCGTTATCAAAGCCGTTTAAGCCGATCGCTGCAATACCTGCCGCCTGAAGCTCATGTACAAGTGCTGGGTTTACTTTACCAATTAACGTTGATTGGACAAGGCCAATCATTTCTTCACTCGTAACACGCAGGCCGTTTACTGTATGTGACGTAATGCCTGCCGCTGCTAATTCGCGGTTAATTGCCGGACCGCCACCATGGGTAATTATCAGCTCAATCCCTTGTGCTTGCAGCGCTTTGAAATTACGAAAGAAGGCTTCGTTTAGACCTTCTAGCGCACTGCCTCCAAGCTTAATGACCATTTTACGAGCGGTATGATGCGTTGATTTGAACATAGTCATAAGTTAAATCACACCCCCATGCAAATCCGTGCCCTTCGCCAACTTCAAGCGACACGTAAATTTTTACTTCATGCTGCTTTAAAATTTCGATTAGCTCATCTTCTGAAAATTTAATTGGCTCACCGTTTTCGACCATTGTTGCGCCACCAATTTTAATTGTAATTTTTTCTGGATCAACCGTTGCACCTGAATAACCGACCGCGGCGATAATACGACCCCAGTTTGCATCACAGCCAAATACCGCTGTTTTAACAAGTGGTGAACCGACAACTGTTTTTGCAATTTTACGTGCTTCCTCGTCTGAAACCGCTCCCTCTACTTCCACTTCGATTAACTTCGTTGCCCCTTCACCATCACGTGCAATGGATTTCGCTAAATCCTCTGCAACAAGGCGTAGTGCTGTATAGAAGTTTTCCCAATCTGGATGTGCTGGTGACAGTGGCTCATTACCTGCTAGACCATTCGCCATGACAACAACTGTGTCATTTGTCGACGTATCTCCGTCTACTGTAATTGAGTTAAATGTACGGTCTGTCACGCTTGATAATGCCTTTTGTAATTCATCAGATTCAATGTTTGCATCTGTCGTAATAAAACCAAGCATTGTTGCCATGTTTGGCTCAATCATCCCTGAACCTTTTGCCGCGCCTGAAACTAACACTTCTTTTCCGTCAATAACGGTTGCGTACGTAGTATTTTTCATCACTGTATCTGTCGTCATGATTGCTTGCGCAAAATCAATGCCGTTTTCTAATTTTGAATCTGGTTTCAGTAGCGCCATCCCGCTTTGCACTGGCTCCATTTTCATAATTTCACCGATTACCCCTGTTGAAGCAACCCCTACTAAACTTGCATCAATGCCTAATTTTTCAGCAGTTAGCTGCTGCATTTGGTACGCATCTGCTAATCCTTGCTTGCCTGTACAAGCATTGGCATTTCCTGAATTGACGATTACTGCTTGCATTTTTTTCGTATTGTAAACAACTTCTTTTGTTACCTTAATCGGTGCTGCTTGCACAGCATTTGTTGTGAAGACACCGGCAACGCTCGCCGGAACGTCACTAATTAAAATGGCTAAATCTTTTTTCTTATGTTTGATTCCGCAGTGTACTCCTGCTGCTGTAAAGCCTTTTGGTGACACGATATTTTTGCTTGATAATTTTTTCATTTCAATTGTTGATGCCATGAGTTTGCCCCCTAAATAAAGTATGGTACAAGTTGTAAACCTGTTTGTTGTGGTAGCCCGAATTGCACGTTCATATTTTGAATCGCTTGACCTGCCGCGCCTTTAACTAAGTTATCAATCACCCCAATGATTGTTGCGCGCTTTGTTCGTTCATCAAGCTTGACGTAAATGTCACAGAAGTTGGAGCCCTTCACTCGGTTTGTGCCAATCGCATTCGCATCTTGAATAACACGCACGAATGGATGGTTTTTATACGTTTCATTTAAGCAATCGATTAATTGCTGCTGCGTCACACCTTCTGTCACTTGTGCATAAGACGTCGCTAAAATGCCGCGCGTCATCGGCACTAAATGTGTATTAAATGTAATCGTCGTATCAATACCTGCAAATAAGCTAATTGCCTGCTCGATTTCCGGAATATGCTGATGCTCATTAATTTTATAAATCGAGAAGCTTTCGTTCGCTTCACTATAATGTGCCGCTTGTGAAGGTTTGTTGCCCGCGCCTGAAATGCCACTTTTCGCATCAATAATTAATAAGCTCGGATCGATTAATTTATGCTTAATTAACGGAAGTAGTGATAATAATACCGCTGTTGGATAGCAGCCAGGATTGGCGATTAATTCAGCGTCACGAATTGCTTGTTCATTCCATTCCGTTAAGCCGTATACACTTTTATCAACGGCCGCTTGTGGCGCTGGTGTTTTTTTATACCACTGCTCGTAGCTTGCTAAGTCCTTTAATCGGAAATCACCTGATAGATCAATCAGTTTTGGACCTAAGCCAACAAGGGGTGGAAATAGACTGCTTGAGACTCCAGACGGCGTGCTCGCAAACACAACATCGTATTTTGCTAGTGCGTCATAATCAATTTTCTGTAATGGTACATTATATAAATCTGTTAAATGTGGAAATTTATCTGAGAATACCGTGCCTTCTTCAGATGATGTAAATAAGCCAATTTGTTCTACCTCTTTATGGTTATGCAAAAAGCGTAGCAGCTCTAACCCGCCATAGCCTGTTGCACCAATTATTCCTACCTTCATGATGTCACCTCGGATTTTCATTTCGTACGTCATTTCATTAAAAGATAAAATTAAGTATAGTTATGTATAATTATTTAGTCAACTGTATTTTTATATATTCTTAAATAATTCTAAATTTTTAATTTCATTATAGAACCAAACAGGCAAAGCTAGTGTAAAGTAGCTTTGCCTGCTCATTTAATCTTCCATTGTTGATAAGTCGCCCGTTGGTAAATCAAGCTCCCATGCTTTTAACACGCGACGCATAATTTTACCACTGCGTGTTTTCGGTAATTTGTCTTTGAATTCAATTTCACGTGGTGCTGCGTGCGCTGAAAGACCCGTTTTTACAAATTCACGAATTTCTGCTTCAAGCGCTTCACTTGGCACGGCACCTTCACGTAATGAAACGAATGCTTTAATTATTTCACCGCGTATTGGGTCTGGCTTTCCGATTACACCAGCTTCCAGGACATCCGGATGTTCAAGCAATTTACTTTCAACTTCAAACGGACCAACGCGCTCACCTGCTGTCATAATGACATCATCCACACGCCCCTGGAACCAGAAGTAACCTTCATCATCCATATAAGCAGAATCCCCCGACACATACCACTCACCTTTTAAGAAGTACGAGTCATAGCGTTCTGGATTGCCCCAAATCCCGCGCATCATTGCCGGCCAACCTTTTTTTATAGCTAAATTGCCCATTGTAAACGGTGGTACTTCATTTCCCGCATCATCAACAATCGTTGCGTAAACACCTGGCACAGGTTTTCCCATTGAACCGAGCTTGATTTCCATTGATGGGTAATTACAGATCATGTGGCCACCTGTTTCGGTCATCCACCATGTGTCATGAATACGGTGATCTAAGGTATCCATACCCCAGCGTACTACCTCTGGGTTTAACGGCTCCCCAACCGATAACACATGACGTAGTGACGATAAATCGTACTGTTGAATGACACTTGGACCTGCACCCATTAACATACGAAATGCGGTCGGTGCACTATACCAAACGGTTACCTTGTATTCTTGAATTGCACTGTACCAGGCTTGCGGACTAAAACGACCACCGATAATGACATTCGTTACCCCGTTCAGCCACGGACCGAAAATCCCGTATGCGGTTCCAGTTACCCAACCTGGGTCTGCTGTACACCAATAAATGTCGTCATCTTTTAAATCAAGTACCCACTTTGACGTTTGATATTGTTGAACCATCGCATAATGTACATGGAGTACCCCTTTAGGTGCACCTGTAGAACCTGACGTATAGTGTAAAATTGAGCCATCCTCTTTATCAACCCATTCGATGTCAAAGTCTGTAGATGCCTCTTGTAAGTGCTTGTTAAAGTCGATAATTTTATCTGTTTCTTCTATATGTTCTCCTACTAAAAAGACCGTTTTTAAGTGTGGCAATTTTTCAAGTGGTATGCGACTCAGTAGCGCTGACGTTGTTACGATTGCAACTGCCTCACTATCCGCTAGACGGTCATATACTGCACCTTCCATAAAGGCTTCGAATAATGGTCCAACAATTGCTCCAATTTTAAGCGACCCTAATAAGCTAAAATAAAGCTCTGGTGTCCGCGGCATAAAAATGAAAATCCGATCCCCTTTTTGTAAATTCGCTTTTGCCTGAATAACATTCGCTGCTTGGTTTGAATAGTACTTCATTTGTTCAAACGTATACGCCTCTTTACGTGAACCATCATTATAATGGAGCGCAACCTTGTCTTTTAGCTGTGAATCGGCGTGGCGATCAATCGCTTCATATGCAATATTTACCTTGCCTGTTTCATACCAAGAGAATGCTTTCTCAGTATTTCCCCATTCGTGTGTAGCAACTGTTTCCTCATAATTTTTTAAATTATGTTCCCCTGGAATCGCCGCTAATTTCTCCATTGTTTTCATCCCCATAAAACGCCCCCCTTTTTATATAACACAAAAACATTTTAACCCACTGTACTATAATAATCAAAAACTTTTTTAAATTTTCTAAAAATTAAGTTATAACATGTAAATTTAAGCGTTTTTTTACATTAATTAGAGTATAATGGAAATATCATAAGCAGGTGGTGTGACTATGAATCATGTAAAAAATCATTATTGCGTTGAGCTTGATACAAGGCATGGCAAAGTTTTAGTGGAGGGACCTGTTCCTTCTGAGCAGCTTGCTTCGTATACTTTACACGAAGATTTAAAAGCATTTCGCCCTTCTCAGCAGCAACACGAGGCACTTGTGGACATTGCAAAATTAGAGGAAGGCCGCATTATTGTTATTCGCCAAGATCATATGATTGTTGGCTATGTAACGTATTTGTACCCTGACCCACTTGAACGCTGGGCAGAAGATCGTATTCCAAATATGATTGAACTCGGTGCCATCGAGGTAATTCCATCATTTCGTGGGACAGGTGCAGGTAAAAAATTACTAGAAGTATCATTTATGGACGATTCAATGGAAGATTATTTAGTCATTACAACCGAATATTATTGGCATTGGGACTTAAAAGGCACAGGTCTTTCAGTGTGGGATTATCGTAATATGATGGAACGTATGATGACAACGACCAACTTTGAATACTATGCAACGGATGATCCAGAAATTACATCGCATCCAGCGAACTGTCTCATGGCACGTGTGGGGTCACGTGTTGGACCAGAAACGCTTGAGCGTTTTGACAGATTACGCTTTAGAAGCCGCTTCATGTATTAATTCTTATCACAAAGGGGACCTGAAAATGATTGTCGAAGAGATTATGAACCGTGAACTACATACGCTCACGCCTGAAAATTCAGTGCGTGATGCCGTGCGCTTAATGCGCGAAAAAAATATTCGTCATGTACCCATTGTGAACAATGAACATAACGTTGTTGGAATCGTCACAGATCATGACATCAAAAAGGCGTTACCTTCCTGCTTACGTGAGGAGCCGAACTCGACGATTTACGATGCAGCAGTTGATGAAATTATGACGAAAAATCCACTTGTTGGTCATCCGCTCGACTTTGTTGAAGAGGTTGCATTGACATTTTACGATGCTAAAATTAGCTGCTTACCGATTATTTCTGCCAATAAGTTAGTGGGGATTGTCACAACAACGGATTTATTGTACACATACATTGAATTAACTGGTGCGCATAAACCGGGCTCCAAAATCGATATCCGTGTAGAAGACCGTCCTGGCATCTTGAACGAAATCACAAAAGTATTTTACGAAAATCATGCCAATATGTTAAGCGTGCTTGTTTATCCAGATGGTGATAGTGAAAAAACGCGTATTTTAAGTGTCCGATTACAAGTAATTAATCCACTTCCGATTATTGAAGATTTACGAAATCAAGGCTTCCATGTATTGTGGCCTCATTTACCTGGCGTAACACGATGAAAAAAGCCGTTTTTATTTATTCACCAGATCAGCTTAATTACAAATTTTCGGACACACACCCGTTTAATCATAAACGCTTACATTTAACAATTGATTTACTAAAAAATATTGGCGCGCTTTCAGAAGATGACATCGTACCCGCGCGCATCGCAACAGATGAAGAAATCGCACTTGCTCATGACCCACAATATATAGAAGTTGTCAAAAAAGCCGGACATGGTGACTTAACAACGCAGCAAGGCGAACCATACGGCATTGGAACAGAGGATACACCGATGTTCCCAAACATGCATGAAGCGAGTGCCTTACTCGTTGGTGGTACACTTCAAGCCGTTGACTATGTGCTTCAAGGTAAAGCCGAGCACGCCATTAATTTAGGTGGTGGACTGCATCATGGTTTCCGTGGCCGTGCTTCTGGTTTTTGTATTTACAATGACAGTAGCGTCGCCATTAAATACATCCAAGAAAAATATGGATTACGCGTGCTCTATGTCGATACGGACGCGCATCATGGGGACGGCGTGCAATGGTCGTTTTACGATGACCCGAATGTTTGTACGTTATCAATTCATGAAACAGGCCGCTACCTATTCCCAGGCACCGGCAATATTACGGAACGCGGGAACGGAGAAGGTTACGGCACATCCTTTAACTTCCCTATTGATGCTTTTACTGAAGACGAAAGCTTTTTACAAGTGTATGAAGAATCTATGCGCGAAGTATTTGAATTTTTCAAGCCGGATGTTGTGTTAACACAAAACGGAGCCGATGCGCATTATTTCGATCCACTCACACATTTATACGGCACGATGAATATTTATCAAGAAATTCCAAAGCTTGCGCATAAACTTGCCCATGAATATTGCGAGGGTCGTTGGATTGCGGTAGGTGGTGGCGGCTATGATATTTGGCGAGTAGTGCCGCGCGCTTGGTCGTATATTTGGACGGAAATGACGGATCAGCAATTACCGAGCGGGCCATTACCACAAGCCTGGCTCGACAAATGGCAGGGCGAGTCGCCAGTACCATTCATTCCTACATGGGAAGATCCAAATCCATTATACGAAGCCATTCCACGTAAAGCCGAAATCGAGGAAAAAAATGCACAAATGCTCGAAAAGGCCTTACATATGATTCGCACAGAAAAAAATCGGAGTTAGTGAACAAAAGAGTGCTAAAGTGCCTTTTAAGCCCCGATCGGTCAAAACGCCTAAAACTATGCACGCTTTTGACAAAGTTTGCATAGTTTTTTTCGTTTTCACAAGGGAATTGCACCAAAATTTGAAAATATATACTATAATAATTACATTAACAAATTGGGGGTTTTTTTATGTATAAACACATTTTACTAGCTGTTGACGGCTCTGAAAACTCATTGCGCGCAGCACAAGACGCTGTAAAAGTAGCTTCTGAAGAATCGTTAATCGAACTGATTACCGTGATTCCAGCAGAAGGTATCGCTTCTCAGGCAGTACATGAAGGTACATTAGACAACCTAGAAGCAGAGTATACGCAAAAAGTAAATACAGAACAAGAATATATTCAACAAAACCATACGAACTCTAAATTAACGATTGTACACGGTCCAGCTGGTCGTATGATCTCTAACTATGCAAATAATAATAAAGTAGACCTAGTCGTAATCGGATGTCGTGGCCTAAACCCAATGCAAGAGATGGTATTTGGTAGTGTCAGCACCTACGTTACAAAAAACGCGAACTGTTCAACGCTACTCGTTAAATAATTTTTACTGAGCTTTTTTAATTCCAAATGAAAAGTCAGCCCGGCAATTCGGGCTGACTTTCACTGTTTTACAAGCTACTTTTTATTTACTTGAATCTCGTTTTTCAATGCGGTGAGGTAAGATGACATGCGGTTCATCTACTTCCTCTTTATTCATGTACTTCGTCAGTAGGCGCATTGCTACTGCACCAATATCGTACAGTGGTAAGACAACGCTTGATAATTGTGGTCGGACCATGCGTGCAAGCTTTGAATTTTCAAAACTAATCACTTCTACATCTTCAGGTACACGTTTGCCGTTATCTTGAACGCCGTGTACTAAGCCGATTGCTAGCTCATCATTGCCCACAAAAATAGCTGTTGGTGGTACGTCAATTGTTGCTAAGGTCGCCCAGCTTTCTAACCCATCATCATACGAGCCATCACCCGATACAATTAACGCCTCATCTAGCTCAATGCCTGCTTGCTGCAAAGCGTCTTTATAGGCCGCTAATTTATATTTCCCATTCACTGTGTACTGTAGTGGACCTGAAACAAAAGCAATGCGCTGATGGCCGTTGTTAATTAGTAGCTCTACCGCTTCTTTTGCTGCTGAATAATAATCAACGTTTACAGAAGAAATTTTTTCTACATCACAAATCGAACTTGCAAGTACAATTGGCACTGGGGATGTCTCTACCGCACGCTGAATATTTTCAGTTACCTCTTCACTCATCATGACAATCCCGTCTACTTGTTTTCCGAGCATTGTATCAAGGAGTGAGAGTTCCTTGTCTTCGTTTTGATCTGAGTTCGCCAAAATAATATTATAACGATACATCGTTGCAATATCTTCAATACCGCGCGCAAGCTCCGCATTTAAATTGTTCGAAATATCAGGGATAATGACTCCTACTGATGTTGTTTTTTTGCTTGCTAGCCCACGTGCAACCGCATTTGGTCGATATTCAAGTCGTTCAATAACTTCCAATACTTTTTTTCTCGTTGCTGGCTTAACATTTTGATTTCCGTTAACTACGCGTGAAACCGTTGCCATCGATACATTCGCCTCGCGTGCAACATCGTAAATTGTGACAGTCAAACTAATCTCCCCCTTTTACCTTAACCTTTTCATTAAAAATATCAAGAATACCGATATTTATGTATAGTTTCATCATATAATACTTTCATTTCCATTTTCAATTGAAAACCCAGTAAATTACTAGATTTTTCGACATTTTTGTGGAAATTATGATGAAAAGAGTCCTATCTCTACTGATAGTCCCCTTTTCCCCTTATTCTTTGTGCTGTATTAGCTTTTTTTGAAGCGCTAAATATGTTTCAATTTCTTCTGCCGTTAACGCTGAAAATAGATCCAAATAAATCTGTTCACCAATTTCTGCTGCCTTTTTTAGTGCATTTCTTCCCTCATCCGTAATATCAAGTTGAATTGTACGGCGATCCGTTTCATCATAAATGCGCACGACTAAGTCATTGGCCGCAAGCTTGTTGGCAATGCTTGTCATCGCTCCTTTTGTAAAACCGAGCATACCCGCTAGTTCTATTTGCTTTTTTGGTCCATTTACTTTCAATTCTTGTAAAACTAGAATGGGCGAAATGCCTATTGGGTACGGGAACTTTTTCGTGAAACGAACGATGTTGGCATTACTTACTTGTTCGAGTGTATGAATTAATTGAAAAATATTTTGTTGATCCATTGTTGTCAAACCCTTTACTTAATTACTTAATTTATCCTGTTAAAACGGATTATTATTTATTGCATCATACCGCTTTTTTCACCTACTTTTCAATAGTTTCCTACGGATCTAAGTACTTCTATATAAAAAGCCCCCAAAGTAGATACACTACTTAAGGGGCAAAAATTTTATTTAGACACTTCGTATTGCTTCATGAATTTTAAAATTTCGTTGTAGTACGCATTGAACGTTGGGATATCCATTTGTTGCTGTTGATCTGATAAGGCAACCGATGGATCTGGGTGAACTTCTGCCATAACCCCATCTGCACCAATCGCGATAGCAGCTTTTGTACATGGTAATAATAGATCACGACGACCTGTAGAGTGCGTTACGTCAACCATTACCGGTAAGTGCGTTTCTTGTTTTAAAATCGGTACAGCTGAAATATCTAACGTATTACGCGTTGCTTTTTCGTATGTACGAATACCACGCTCACAAAGGATGATGTTTTCGTTCCCTTTAGACATAATATATTCAGCAGCGTGAATGAACTCGTCGATTGTTGCTGCTAAACCACGTTTTAATAAAATTGGTTTTTTCAACTCGCCCGCTGCTTTTAATAATTCGAAGTTTTGCATATTACGTGCACCAATTTGGATTACATCTACGTAATCTAACGCTGTTTCTAAGTCAGCTGGTGTTACGATTTCAGTCACAACGCCTAAGCCGTGCTTGTCCGCTGCTTGTTTTAAGATTTTTAAGCCTTCTAAACCTAAGCCTTGGAAATCATATGGCGATGTACGTGGCTTGTATGCACCACCACGAATTAATTTTAAGCCTTTTTCAGCAATTGTTGCTGCAACTGCCTCTACTTGTTCGTATGATTCAACAGCACATGGACCGAATACGAATGATGGACCACCAGCACCTACTAAATCACCATTAATATTAATAACAGTATCTTCTGACTTTTCTTTACGTGAAACAAGTAATTCTTTTTTCTTTTCAGCTTCAAGTTGTTTTAAAGCCGTTTTGAAGATTTGTTTGAAGATGTAATCAACCGTCATTTGGTTTAATGGACCGTTGTTATGCTTTTGGATTAAATCGAGCATGTGACGCTCACGTAATGGATCGTAACGGTGCACACCTTGCTTCTCTTTAATTTTACCGATTTCTTCCACGACAGCTGCACGCTCATTAATTAAACGTAAAATATCTAAGTTCAAGCTATCAATCTGACTACGTAATCCTTCTAAATCTTGTTGACTCATATTCCTCTTACCCCTCTTCTTTGCGTATACGGCACTTTCAGATAACTTAAAAGTGTGATACATTTTTAAATAATAAACCTATTATAATCAACTCTCGCCAAATTGTCACGCATTTTTAATTTAGCGCATCAACTCGCTAAAGTATATTATAATAATAAAAGGAAAGGAAGCGTTTTCATATGACAAATAAATTGTTTGCACTCGACATCGGTACACGCTCAGTTGTCGGGATTATTTTAGAGCAACAGGGAGATCAATACCACGTTGCCGATATTTTAGTAAAAGAACATAAAGAACGTGCCATGGTAGACGGCCAAATACATAATGTCCTGTACGTAGCAGAACTCATCCAAGAAATTAAATCTGAGCTTGAACAAACACATGGCGATTTAAAGAAAGTAAGTGTAGCAGCAGCCGGTCGTGCGCTTAAAACGGAGCAAGCCAGTGTGACGATTCCGATAAAAAATCGCCCAATTTTTACTGAAGAAGACATCAACCGCATGGAATTACAAGCCGTACAGCAGGCACAGCAACAGCTCTTACAACAAAAAGAAGATGCTAAAAATAATCATTACTACTGCGTTGGTTATTCGGTACTGTACTTCCGCTTAGACGGTGAAGAAATCGGTAGCTTACTTGATCAGCAGGGAGACGAAGCAAGCGTTGAAGTAATTGCTACATTCTTACCACGTGTCGTTGTCGAGTCGTTACTTGCTGCGTTAAAACGCGCGGATTTAGAAATGGAAGCACTCACACTTGAGCCAATAGCTGCAATAAACGCCTTAATTCCACCGACAATGCGTCGATTAAATGTAGCCCTAGTCGATATAGGGGCTGGGACTTCGGATATCGCGATTACTGATAAGAGTACAGTCGTTGCATACGGAATGGTGCCAACAGCTGGTGACGAGATCACAGAAGCCCTTAGTGACCATTATCTATTAGACTTCCCAATTGCAGAGACAGCTAAGCGTCAAATGCATACAAGTGAGGAAATATTAATTCAGGATATTTTAGGCTTTGATCAATACTTCCCACGTGAAGAAGTGTTAGAAGCTATTTTCCCAGCAATTGAAAACTTAGCAAAATCCATTGGCGAGGAAATTCTACGTCTAAATAGCAACGAAGCGCCAAAAGCGGTCATGCTTGTAGGTGGTGGGAGTTTAACGCCTAACCTAACAGATGAACTATGCAAAATTTTACAATTACCTAAAAATCGTGTGGCTGTACGTGATGTCAACGCCATTCAGAACCTAACACGTGCAGAACATATTATGGCGACACCGGAGCTAGTAACACCGATTGGGATTGCAATCGCTGCACAAAAGGCACCTGTACATTACATGTCATTAACGGTAAATAACCAAGTAGTACGTTTATTTGAATTAAAGGAAATGACGGTCGGTGATGCCTTTTTAGCGGCAAATATTCGCGCAAAACAGCTATACGGCAAACCTGGACACGGCTTATCTATTACCGTAAATAATCAAAATGTTTTAGTACCCGGCGAACACGGACAAGCAGCAAAAATTTTAGTTAACGGTGAGGAGGCCTCTACAAAAACGCAAATTAAAAGTGGAGACATCATCGAGCTTGTTGCAGGCTTAGACGGCACGGATGCAAAAGTAACGGTGCGAGAAATTATTGACGAGGCGTCGGTACTATCCGTAACGATTCGCGATACCCAATATATGATTGAACCAAAAGTGTATGTAAATGGTGCCGTTGTAAATTTAGATACAGCATTAAATGACCGTGATGTAGTCGTTGTCGAAAGCGTGGAAACGATTGAGGATGCATTTAAGCATACGAATAACTTAATGCATTTACAGCAATTTAGTTCATACTGCGTGCATATTGATGGCAAGCCACTGTATTTACCAGAGTTCTCATCTCAGCTCTACGTAAACGGCAAACAAGGCAAAATTAATTATCCTGTTCAAAACGGGGATATCATTACATTTGAACAAAGTTCGCTACCAACAGCTGATCAGCTAGCAGCGCATTTGAATTTATTGTTAGAGGAAAAAGTTATCGTGACATTCCAAAATGAACAGGTTGAACTAATCAAACAAGCTCGTGAATTCTTTGTAAACGGACATGTCGTTCAATCAATTGCGACTGTACCAAACGGCGCAACGATTAAAATTTCAGAAAAAGATACGAGTAAATGGATCTATCAAGATGTATTCCGCTTCTCTACTTGGCAATTGCCAACTGCATTTAAAGGGTCCTTTACGATTTTGCGTAATGGCCAGCCTGCTACGTTTGATGCAGAAATTTTTGGCGGCGATCGTTTAGAAATTCAATTAACCGAACAACCGATTGTCCAATAAATTAACGCCTGGTGTGAAAGTTCTCACACCAGGCGTTTTTATGAAAAAAACGGCCCTCAAATTATTGAGAGCCGTAGTTCTTATTCTACATTTGAATGACGTGTTGAGTTTAATAACTCGTCTTGTGCTTCTTGTGCCACATCGACAATACCCTCTGTAGCCTCAGCTACTGCATCACCGACTGCATCGATAATTTCATCTAATGGCTCTTCGCCTTCAGAAGAAACCGTACCGTCATCTAGAATTGGTGCTTGCTTGGCTGTTTTTGCTTTTACCTTTTCAACAAGCGTTGTTGATTGCTCTTTTAACTGGGAAGAAAGCTGCACGGTTTTATCTTTCGCTGTCCCTGAAAGCTCAATCCCCTTATCCTTTAATGTTACAGCTTGTACAGCAACATCGTTTCGTAGCTCGCTGCCTGCTTTTGGTGCAAGTAACAATGCTACCGCAGCACCTACAATGCCTCCAACTAATGCGCCAATGACAAAGTCTTTTGCATGTAGTTTGTCATCACCATAAATCGCGTCGTTAATTTGCGTGTAATCTTGAGTTGCATTGTAATTTACTGGTTGTTCTACCGTCATAACAAATTCCCCCTTCGTTCACAAAATTAATAAGTATTATTTACGTTTTAAAAAGCCAAACTTTTGCTTTTGTTCCATAGATGGTGGTGTTTCGTTTGTTTTTGTACTTGTGTATACAACCTCATCTTGGTCGATTGGTTTACGTTGACGCCATTGACTGGCAATCCCCATCGCTACGTTACTCCATTGAACAACTTGTGCAATTTTGTCTTCGTTTTTATGAACTTCTGAAGAAATCGAAGAAGTGACACGCTGTACAGAGTTATTTAACCCATTTACCGATTCACCAACGCCTTTTACTGCATCTATGACAGAATTCAGTTTTTCCGATTTATCAGAAATATCATCTGCTAAAGCGTTTGTTTTTGTCAGTAACGTTGTCGTTTCACGCGTGATGCCTTCTAATTGACCCTCAATCCCTGCAACTGTTCCTGCAATTGAATTTAACGTATTCTTTAGTGAAAACAGTGTCATACCAATACTTACACATAATACTAAAAAGCCGATTGCTGCAACAAGTGCTGCAATATACAGTACTACTTCCATTCAATACGCCCTCCTCTATCTAGTTCAATTTAAACATTCGACAAAAAATAGTACAATCCCTTTTCTTTAAATTGAATTACATTTTTGTCCATATTTATATATTTCCCATTCGACCTTCAAATAAAACGCTTATTTCTTCGTTATGTATGAAAAACAGCTTAGCCAGTCATGCCGGTAAGCTGTTAAATTTGTTCTTATTTCAAAATTGCTTCAAATGCGTCTTGGTATTTGTGTACGTCGCCTGCGCCCATAAATAGGAACACTGCGTTGTCATGCTTTTTCAAGTGATCAATGGCTTCTAGCTTTAAAACTTCACAGCCTTCGATTAAGTTTGCTAAGTCTTCGATCGATAGCTCGCCTTGTTTTTCACGTGCTGAACCGAAAATGTCACATAAATAGACCGAATCGGCAGGGCTTAAGCTATCCGCAAAGTTTTGTAAAAATGCCTTTGTACGTGAGAATGTATGCGGTTGGAAAATCGCGACTACTTCACGCTCTGGATATTTTTGACGAGCAGATTGTAATGTTGCCGCAATTTCTGTTGGGTGATGCGCATAGTCATCTACTAATACAGCATTACCAATTTTTGTTTCCGTGAAGCGACGTTTCACCCCACCGTATGTTAGTAAACGCTCTTGAATTAAATTCGCTGGAACACCTTCGTAATGACATAACGAAATAACAGCAAGTGAGTTTAATACGGTATGGTCGCCGAATAACGGAATAAAGAATTTACTGTAAAATTCATTACGTACATATACGTCAAACTCCGTACCCTCTGTCGTTTTCACGATATTGCGCGCGGCAAAATCATTTTCCTGACCGAAGCCGTAGTAAATAACTGGTACGTTTGCTTGAATTTTTTGAAGTTGCTCATCGTCACCACAAGCGATAATCGCTTTATTTACTTGATGTGCTAGCTCTTGGAATGCGTTATACACATCTTCAATATCAGTAAAGTAATCCGGGTGATCGAAATCGATATTCGTCATCACTGCATAATCTGGGTGATACGCTAAAAAGTGTCGACGGTATTCACATGCTTCCATCACAAAATATGAAGCATCCGCTTTACCTGATCCTGTACCGTCACCAATTAAAAACGAAGTTGGCATATAACCACCGACAACATGACTCATTAAGCCTGTTGTTGACGTTTTACCATGTGCGCCAGTAATCGCGATTGATGTGTAATGATTAATGTAGTCACCTAAAAACTTGTGGTAACGAATGACTTCTATGCCTAAGTCGCGTGCACGTACTAATTCAGGATGCTCATCTGGAAACGCATTGCCCGCGATGACTGTTAAGCCTTCTGTAATATTATTTTCATCAAATGTTAAAATTTCAATTCCGCGGTCACGTAAAGGCTGTTCTGTAAAGTAATATGTGTCGACATCAGAACCTTGTACTTGCTCTCCAGCATCAAATAAAATTTGTGCAAGTGAACTCATGCCTGAACCTTTAATACCGGTAAAATGATAGCGTGTCATTATTGTTAAAACCCTCCTAGGATACGAAAGATCCCATTGAATTATGAATGATTATTTCTAAAAAGTATTCCTATATTATAGCACTAAATGCACAAAAGAATAATAGAACGACAATTCTAACTTTTCATTTCCTTCTATTTTTTAGTGCTTTAGTCACCAAATTGAATAGCCAAATCTTCTTCTGTAATAAAGACATCTCTTGGCTTACTTCCTTTTGGCTCGGAAACATACCCTTGACGCTCTAACATGTCAATTAGTCTAGCCGCGCGATTATAGCCAATATGGTATTTACGTTGTAAGAGAGAGGTTGAAGCTGAGCCTTGTTCGTAAACAAAACGGCATACTTCTTCAAATAATTCGTCTTGCTCTTCAACAGCTTCTGAACGCTTAAGAAGCTCCTCTTGCTTGAAAATATATTCTGGCTCCCCTTGCTCACGAACGAATTCGATAATTTCTTCAATTTCTTCATCCGTTACAAACGTACCTTGAATACGAGTTGGTGCTGACATACCGTTTCCTAAATATAACATATCTCCTCGGCCAAGTAAGCGCTCCGCTCCTTGTGCATCTAAAATCGTACGTGAATCGATTTGCGAAGATACCGAAAACGCAATACGTGTCGGGATATTTGATTTAATTAAGCCCGTAATGACGTCTACTGATGGACGCTGTGTCGCAACGATTAAGTGAATTCCTGCAGCACGTGCCTTTTGCGTAATGCGCACAATACTATCTTCCACATCTTGTGGGGACATCATCATTAAATCGGCTAACTCATCAATTACGATTAATAAGTATGGTAACTTTTGCGCGTGCATACCATTTTCGTCACACATTTTATTGTATGCTTCAATTTTACGTGCACCGCTATGCATAAATAACTGATAACGACGTTCCATTTCCTCAACCGCCCATTTCAAGGCAGCAGTTGCGGCTTTTACATCGGTAATAACCGGACTCACTAAATGCGGAATGTGGTTAAATGGTGCAAGCTCCACCATTTTCGGGTCGATTAACATCAGCTTTAACTCGTTTGGATTGGACTTATAAAGTAAACTCACTAAAATCGAGTTAATACAGACAGATTTTCCTGAGCCGGTTGCCCCTGCGATTAATCCGTGTGGCATTTTGCGTAAGTCAATTGTTACTGGTTTACCCGTTAAATCTAAACCTAATGCCGCTTCTAACGGTGAGTCTGAATTACGGAATGAATCAGAGTCCGTTACTTCTGACAGGCGCACTGAACGAGAAATACGGTTCGGAATTTCAATACCGATTGAACGCTTACCTGGAATTGGTGCGTCAATACGAATATCTTTTGCGGCAAGCGCAAGTTTAATATCATCTGCTAGGTTACGAACTTTACTTACTTTTGTCCCTTGACCAACTGTAATTTCAAACTGTGTAACTGCCGGCCCTTGAACGATCGATTCAATGTTCGCTTGGACTTGGAAATACGATAAGGCTTCTACTAAATTTTCACCTTGCTCATCCATCCATTCACGGTCTTCAACCATTTCCTCTGGTGGCTCTAAAAAGTCTAGTGGTGGCTTCACATACGGAATGCGTTTTTTCTCGGGTTCTTCAACCAGTTGTGCCACTTCTGGCTCTTTTTCTACTACTGGTGTTAGGATTGCCTCCGGTACAATCGTAGCAACTACCTCATTTACCTGCGCTTGTGTTTCTTGTGGCTTAACTTCAATAATCGACTCCCCTTCGATAAGGGGGGTCGGTAAGTTTTCTTCAACAGTTAACGATGTAGATACTCGTTCGGTTTCTGAAACTTCTCCAATGGCTTGTGCTAGTTCTTCTAATGACTCAATTTCCAGCGAAGTTGATGGGTCATTTTCTAATTGTTCAATTTCTACAATTGATTCGATTTCTATCACTTCTGCTTGTGGTACATTCATTGGCTCGTCATACTGATGTACTTCAATCGATTCATCTGGTTGTTCACGCTCTAGTAACCCGATTGCTGCTTGTTGTACTTGTTGCTCGTAAGCATTTGTTGGCTCCGCGCTTCCAGCTTGTGGTGTCTCTACTGTGAATGTCACTACTTGTTCGATTTGTAAACGCTCTTGTTCTAGCACTTCTGGCAGTTCAACTGGTTCCAGTTCTTCCACTTCATTGACTGGCTCAATCACGATTTGTGGCTTGGCTTCCAGAAGTTCTTGCTCTTGTTGTACCTCTACTTTTGGCTCGACTTGAATCGGCTCTTGTTCAAAAATAATTTCATTTGTTAACTGTTCATCGACTTCTTCTGGAGTTGTTTCTTCCGCTTCTGAATTATTTTCAGGAACTTCATCTAATTTTTCAATGCGCTGTGCAACGTATTGCTTTGTTAAGAGCTTTTGTTTATCTGACTTGAGCATTAACACATTAAACGGCAGACGGCTTCCCGAAGGCTGTGGCTGTACTGGCGTAGGTGTCATTTGCTGTGCTTGCTCCATTATTTTGTCCTGCTCTTGCTGCGGTAATTGCTCGACATTTAGCTGACCAATATGGATTGTGGAGTTTTCAATGGTCACATGCTTTACTTGCACATCGTTTAATACATCCTCTACAGACTGCGCTTTTGGTGAAGCTTCCTCTTCTTCTAACAAAATAGTAGGTGGATTCAAAGGCTCCAGAACCGGCTCTAATACGATTGGTTCTGGTTCTGTCACAGCAGGCTCATCTTCAAATAAAATTGGCTCTGCGTGTATTACAGTGTCTTTAGCAATCGGTTCTTCTACTACAACAGATGCTTCTGGTTCATGCATCACTTCTTGTTGCTGTAGTTCAAATGGCTCAATGATTGGTGGAAACACTTCTTCAACTGGCTCTTTATGAACTGGAAGATTCGCTTGTGGCTCTGATATTGCTATTTTTTCTAGTTGTGGCGCTACCTGTTCATCCGCTACGGGCATGATAGCTATTGGTTCATCGAATTTTGTTAGCTGCTCGACTGCAGCTTCTTTCGCTGGCTCAATCTTAACGGGCGTCTCTTCTTCAAGCTTGTGCTTTAAGTCATGCTGTTTTTCAATCAACTGCTCAATCGGTGTTGGCTTTAAAAAGCCATGCACCGGTGATGGCACTTCCGTCGGCACAAAACGTTTTCGATTTTCAAGCGGATTAATAAATTCCTTATTCACCGTTTTGCTGTCTTCACGCTTCGGATTTTTCGTCAGCACTTGACGCTCTTCCTTCGATACTGGCACTTTACGTACTTGTTCTGGCGTGCGAATCACATTCGAGTGCCCTTTCCCTTTACGGCGTCGTTCTAACAGATCACGAATGCCTGATACCTCTACATTAAGCACCTCATTTGACGGTCTTTTTTGCAAATGATTCGGTAAGGATAATCGCTCGTTATCCTCATTGTAATAGCCCGTCGTTTGCTGCTCGACACGCGGTTTCGGCTGTTGTTGTGGTTGTTGTGGTTGTGGCTCATATTCATCGTCCATTAATGGAAAACGAAACGTCTTCTTAGGTGACTGTGGCTCTTGATAGACGTCTTGTTGTCTTTGCCTGTTTTGCTCGGTAGACTGTTCCATTTCCTCGTCGTATTCTTCGTATTCATCGTATTCATTACTTTCATCCATCTTAAAATATTTATTAAATTGATTTTTAATCCAACTCATCTTAATCACTTCTTTCTCTAAAAACATTGCCTTACAAATACTTTATTTGTAGCGGTCTTATACGTATTACTTCAAAATACGTATACCTCAAAAGCATATCATATTTATTGCATAAATGCGCCATTCCTAAAGATTTTTCAAAGGCAAAATAAAAAGTCAGTACGAAAGACTTCCCTTCGTACTGACTTGTTTTAATTATCGAGTTGGAACGATGAATGCGCTACCTACCTCAGCATCTTCTTCTAATACTAAAATACCTTTTACTTCTGGTGCGCCTGGAATTGCTAACTCACGTGCTGAGCAAAGCATACCGAATGAATCTTCACCGCGTAAGTTACCTGCTTTAATTAATAAACCTGATGGCATTACTGCGCCAACTTTGGCTACCACTACTTTTTGACCCGCTTCAACATTTGGTGCACCACATACAATTTGTACAGATTCTTCACCGATGTTTACTTGGCAAACACTTAATTTATCCGCATTTGGGTGTTTTTCTTTTGATTCAACAAACCCAACAACAAATTTAGGTGAGAAATCTACGTCTAATGAAATTTCTACGCCGTTTTCTTTGATGGCTGCTTCTAATTTTTCAACTAACTCAGGTGTTACATCTACGTTACCCGCTACATCAAGTGTGATGTATTTGCTTGCATTGAATAAGTTAAAGGCTTTGATTTCACCTGTTTCTTCTTCTTTCAAGATTGCGATGTCGCCTGTACGCTCCATTTGTGTTTTTACGATTGATTCCATTGCTAATTGGACTAATAATACGTCCCCTACATGTGCTTTGTTGTAAGCTACTTTCATGATATCGTTACTCCTTTTTCTTGTTTTTCGCTAATATAAAGATTGGTTCAAAATGACCGTCTTCGTAGACAAATGAAAGACTCGTAATCGGTACGGCTCCCACAGTAAAGAAGTGCATCGTCATCTGTGCTAATACATCATAACCTACTTCGTTACGAATATCACCAATAATTAATACATCTTGGTGGGGTACAGATACCGTCATTTCGCCTTCAATTTGGCTCTCCATTTCCTTTAGGAAACTGTCATTTAAAATACGACTCGCATCATAGCCGTCGTTCTGATTTAAAAAATAATAGATATTGCCCGAAACTTCATCACGTTTGACAGAAGTCGGCAATTTTTTGACAGAAAAACGTGCTGCTTCACGCACTTGTTCTACCGTTACATTCAGTTTTTGTAGCATGGATTCATCAATTAAACGAAACGTTGTGCCTAAATCAAGCGCATAGAAAATACGTGTTTCTGCTGTATGATCTGTTGTGACAAACGCGTGACCCTCATTTGATTTTTGAGGGAATGAAGTTGAGCGAATAACCGGGTACACAGATGCCAGTCCATCAAAGCCTTGCTCTTTTTCACGTGTCATCGCTTGAAATGTTTGCTCGATTGTATAAATCACTTCATCAATTGCTGTTTGTTTTTTTGTTTCGTACTTCGATAGAATTCCCGCTAATGAAATCTCCATCCCGCGCCCAATCGTTTTATGATCAAGACGTAATTTATCGTGTTTTTCATCAAATGTAAATGTATATTGGGCCTCGCCTAGTTTCTTTTTTAGCTCGGCGACTAATTGTTTCGACTCCATGAGGTCACTTCCTTTTCTATTCCACCAACACAAAACGGCTCACAATTGTGAACCGTTTTGATTAACTCTCAATATTGTATCAAAAACGCTATGCATTTACTGCGTAGAAAGCTCGCGTTAATGAACAACCTTCACAGATTTTGCAATTTCCATCATGTTTTGGAGTTTTTCATCGATTTTTTTCTTATCAGAAATCGTTGAAATTTTTACACCACCAACACTGACTACTAATTCAAACGTTTCTTCATCTTGTTTATTTACTGCTGAAAACCCGAATACGCCATCTTTTTCAAAGGTTTTATCTTCGATGATGTTGTTCTTCGCATCATTCTTTATAAGTTCGTAATGTAATTGGCTATCTTCTGTTTCGTTTGGATTGACAAATAAAATATACGAGCTCTTACCGTTAATGACTGTATAGTTAGATTCATCGATGCCCTTTTCAATATTAAAACCAGTTGGTAAATACAGTTCGATATGGCCGATTGCTTTGTTCGTTTCATTTGGTTCACTCGTAAATACTAATTCTGCGTTTTCAATACCTGCTGTTGCATTTTCCTCTACCGTATTCCCACAAGCCGATAACACGAGGATACACGCTGCGACTAACAGTACATGAATCCATTTTCGATTCATTTAATTCCCTCTCCTTCGAACGTTCATTCGTTATGATTGATTGTGTTGCTTAAATAACACTTGTCCTACAAGTAATTTCAAAATATGCTCAAACATTTGCTGACGATCGATTAAATTGTTCGTAAAAATACCAATCGCCCCTTGATGATGACGAATATTTTCCGTATTGGTATAGACGTCCATAATTGGCCCAAGTTCCTTACCTATTCGAAGCTCTTTTGCAATAACTTCTGGTAATGCAAACTGCGCGCCTGAGCTTGAAATTACGGTGCCGTCTTTCATGGCTACCGCGCCCCAGTTACAGCAGTACATGACCCCTTCGATTTCATCCACGCCACCTTCTAAACCAAATGCTAAATCCGCATTCGTTTTCAGTAAAGTATTACGCGCTCGATTAATGGCACCTTGCCGTGTTTCTTCATTCGAAAACGGCTGCACTGAAACGTCCGATGCCACTTCTAAATTTTCCAACTGTGCTTCAGGGTAGTATTCACGAACAATCGCTTCTACCGCGCCAACCTTTGCTTTATTTTCTGTTCCAACTGCGATTTTCATTCGTTCATCTCCAAGATTATAATATCGTTTTATTTTAACAAACTAAAAACGAGAATGTGAACAATCCACATCCTCGTATTATAATACATGATTTAACTTTTTTACACGTTTGCACGAATTGAATCGATTGTCGAACGGTCTGCTGATTGAATTAATTTCACTAATAATTCTTTCGCAGCAGCATAGTCATCTACATGAATAATCGATGCAGACGTGTGGATGTAGCGTGAGCAAATGCCGATTACCGCTGAAGGAATCCCATCATTTTGCGTATGCACGCGACCTGCATCCGTACCACCTGGTGAAACAAAGTATTGATACGGGATATTATTTGATTCTGCTGTATCTAACACGAATTCACGCATCCCACGGTGTGTCACCATAGAACGGTCAAAAATTCGTAGTAATGGGCCGTTTCCTAATTGACCAAACTGTGTTTTGTCACCTGATGTATCATTCGCTGGTGATGCATCGAGTGCGAAGAATAAATCTGGCTTGATTAGGTTTGCTGAAACCGCTGCACCGCGTAAGCCAACCTCTTCCATAACGTTTGCACCTGAATAAATATGACTTTGTACTTCTTTGCCATGTAATTCTTTTAATAATTCGATGGCTAAACCACAGCCGTAACGGTTATCCCAAGCTTTTGCCATGATCTTATTCGGATTGGCCATTGGTGTGAATGGGCAAACTGGAATGATCGATTGACCTGGGCGTACCCCTAAGTTCATCGCATCTTCTTTAGAGTCTGCACCGATATCAATCAACATATTTTTAATGTCCATCGGTTTTGCACGCTCTGCATCTGTCAATAAGTGCGGAGGAATTGACGCAATAACCCCTGGAATTTCGCGGTCTTTAGCATATACTGTAACGCGCTGTGCTAGCATGACTTGGTTCCACCAGCCACCAAGCGTTTGGAAACGAATCATTCCGTTATCTGTAATCGATGTCACCATGAAAGCTACTTCGTCCATGTGACCGGCTACTAAAATTTTTGGCGCATTTTCATCCTGTGCTTTACGCACACCGAAAATCCCACCTAAATTGTCTTGAATCATTTCATCTGAATATTTTTCTAATTCTGAGCGCATAAAATTACGTACTGCACGCTCATTCCCTGGTGCACCAGGAAGCTCTGTTAATGTTTTAAATAAGTCCAATGTCTCTTGATTCACGCTGAACACCTCTAAAATAGATTTTTTTCATTATATCATAAATTCCAAATAGTATTTCGATTTTCGAACCATCTATTTTTTGTACACAAAATTCAGAGTATGATAAAGTAAAAGTACACTTAATTTTAAGGGGGATTTTTCATGAATGTAAAAGATTTCGCACTTGGTGTTGTCACAGGTATTGCAGCAGCAATCGTTGTAAAAGAACTTAGCAATCGTGCTGTACCATACGCTAACCCAAATAACATTTTAGCAACGGTTAAATCAGAATTTAAAAAACAAGCACCAATCGACGGTTCGTGGATTTATATGAAAACAGAAAACTTCAACAACGGCTTCACAGAAATCCCGGTGTTTAAGGGTGGTATTACGCGCACAATTGAAGGCGAAGTAGAGAACTATGAATTCGCTGCAGACGCTCGTTCTGGCGCAATCGTTAATATCGCACAAGTAAATTAATCTATAAAAAAACCTGAAGCACATGACGCGCTTCAGGTTTTCGTTTGTTAAAATGTAATCTTTGCTTCTTTAGAGCGCTTTAGACTATCGGTAATTTCCTTACCTGTTGCATCCCACTGAATCATACGGTAGTAGGCGTCATGGTAGAAAATAAAACGGTAGTTGTTTGCTAGCCCTTCTTTTATCAGCTTTTCTTTCGCAAATACGCTTGTCATTGGGTAATCGTCATACGCTAATACCCATAATGGATTTTGGTGTGCATGTGTTGGCATAATATCCGCCATATGTAGCGCCACTTCTCCGTTTTGCTCTAGGCGAATAACCGCATGCCCATCACTATGCCCACCCGTATGGATCATTTTAATACCTGGTGCAACGGTAAGTTCCCCGTCAAACGGCTTCACTAGATGCTGCACTGGCTCCCAATTTTCTTTCCAGTACGTATTTTTTGAACGAATATTTGGGTTACGCATCTCGTCCCATTCCGTTTGCGTGACGAAAATGTCTGCATTCGGAAACACGGGTACAAGCTGTTCACCTTCCCATTTCGTTAAACCGCCTGCATGATCAAAATGTAAATGCGTCATTAGAATCCCGTCGATGTCCGCTGGCTTCATGTCGAGTTCCACCAGGCTTCGTTCGATTGATGATTCTTCTGATACCCCAAAATTACGAAGTTGCTTTTCATTTAATTTTCCAGCACCTACACCTGTGTCGATTAAATAATTTTTGCCCTCGTATTGCAGTAACATCGGCTCACACGGTAATTCAATTTGGTTCAACTCATTCACCGGATATTTGCGAGACCACAGTGCTTTTGGCACTACCCCAAACATTGCCCCGCCATCTAGTGCTGTAACACCACCCTCTAACCAAGTAAGTGTCATGTTGTGAAATTCAAAACGATCCATTAATCCATCCCCCAAATCAGCAAATTATTTTGTTTTAAATTGACATTCTAATCGATAAATCGGTTGACCTTTTTTCGAGAATTTTTCCTCGTATTCAGTCATTACATTATCTTCTGGCATATTTACGTGTAAATCTAACGATACGTAGTTTAAAGCCATGCCGTATTGGTTCATGCTTACTAATGAATATTCAAAAAGACCACGGTTATCCGTTTTGAAATGGATTTCCCCGTTATCGACTAAAACAGTTTCATAAAGTTTTAAGAAGCCTTCATGTGTTAAACGGCGTTTCGCATGACGCGATTTTGGCCATGGATCCGAGAAGTTTAAATACACACGGTCTACATCGTTTTTCGCGAAGAATTTTTCTAAATCTTCCCCGTTTACTTTTAGTAGACGTAAGTTTGACGGTTTGTTTGCAGCTTCGATTTTTTCTAATGCACAAACAATCACGCTATCAAATAATTCAATTCCGATATAGTTGATTTCCGGGTTTTGTTGTGCCATTCCTAATACAAATTGGCCTTTACCCGTACCAACCTCAATGTGTACCGGGTTGTTGTTGCCAAATACTTCGTGCCACTTGCCTTTATAATCTTCAGGGTTTGGAATAATTACATCTTGATGCTGTGCAATATATTCTGCTGCCCATGGTTTATGCTTTAATCTCACTTCTATATCCTCATTTCTTTTATAACATCCTCTTTATTATAGCGTAAAAGGATGCGTTTTACTGTTATTTTGCTAAATGCCACGCTTTTTCGTCGACGTACACCAAAATCACATTCGTACCTGGCTGAAGCTGTTGCTTTTCACCGTCCGCATGGGACATCACTTGTTCATCAAACTGAAACTCAAATTGAATTTGTTGGACTTCAAACTGTTGCACTTCTTTCATTTGCGTATGCTTCGCAAAAAATACACTACCAAAAAGCAATAATAATTTCCACTTTGATAAATTCGATACGACGGTCACTTCAAGTTTACCATCTTGTGTATTCGAAACAGGTGATAAATTCATCCCGCCTCCAAAAAATGGTTGATTACTAACGGTTGCAAACCAAACATCATTATACACTTCACGCTTACCATTATGTATCGCTGTTAATTGAAACGGTTTAAATGTGAATAAGGCTTGTATAACATAATACGGATAGCTCAGTTTCCCAAGCTTCCACTTATTAAGTTTTTTCTTAAGCTGCGATTCGTTTGCCATAATGGCTACAAATGCATCAAAACCGATGCCGAAATTATTGACAAATCGCTTTTCATAATCATTAATTCGCGCCACACCTACATCATGCACAGTGGCTTGCTTACTTACTACGAACTGTTCAAGCTGCTTAGCATCTTTAAAAACATGATAGCCCCTCGCAAAATCATTGCCCGAACCTGCTGCAATAGCCCCAATATACACATGTTCACTCATTGCAACCCCATTTACAACTTCATGGAGCGTACCATCGCCACCAATCGCAATGATGCATACCGGTTGCTTTTTTGTTGCCGTCCTCGCAATGGAACGAGCAAGCTCACATGTATGTCCTGCATATTCGGTTTCATGAAATTCATACGGAATCGTTAAGTGTGGTTGCAATTGTCGCCACTTTTTTTGACCACGTCCATTGCCCGCATTTGGATTTAAAATAAAATGAACAAACATCTTAGCTTTCCTTATTTTCTGTGCTTCCCGTATTCCAAATGTCACGATGGAATGATGTTGTTTGCACATTATTCAAAATCGCTTGTGCTGCGCGCATTTGCATATGCTTCATTGGCGAAACAGAGCGATTCAACTGTTTCATCCATTCTGGGAACTTACGCTTGTCGACAAATTGCGTCCCGTACATCGATCCAGGGTAATCAATATAGCCATTGCGTGTTAATAACACTTTTTTGATGGGTACTTCGATTCCATTTTGCGTGAATAATTGCTCCATCAGCGTCTCCATACGATTTAATTGAATTAACGGGCTAAGTACTTTTTTATCATTTTTTCCAACCTTTTTAATCCAAAAGCGCTCACTATTTGCAATATAAACGGCTTGCTCTTCCTGCTCTAATATCGTAATACAAAGACAATCTGTCGGCGTTAAAATAATAATATCCAGTTCAATCGGCGCTTTTTTCACTTTAATAATTGGATAATAGAAAATTAAGTAGTTATCCGGCAACGTTTGCAACATCGCGCGCAGTAATGTGTCGCGCATGAACTTCGGATCGACATAGGATTTTTCGCGCATGGTAGAGCTTGCCCATTTCATTTGGAAATGGAAAAACTGATCGATAAACATTTTCTTTAATTCTTCTAATGTTTTTGGTGCATACACGATGTTTGGTTCAAAAAATAGCGTTGTATCTTCATCAGGCACTTCTTCTTCAATCGCCCAATCATTTGAGATTTTCACCTTTTCAATATCGTCAGTAGACTCCTCAACAATTTTTGCCTTTTTACCGAACGGGAAAATTTTTGATAAAAGTGATGACTTTTTCTCTTCTTCTTGGATTACTTCTTTCTCTAAATGTTCCCAACGGTCAATTACTTCACCTGTTTGCCATTGATGCTTGACACGATTCCACTGATTTTGTTTTAAACGGATAAACTGTGTCGGGTAACGCGCTAAATCAATTTGATAGCGCGAAATATAATCCTGTAATTTTACTAACTGAGCCATTGCATCTTCTCCCTAAATTCTCATCTATCATTTATTTTACAAGGTATTGGCAAAAAAAAATAGCGGATTGCGTGAAAGCAACCCGCTATTTTCATATTTTAGCAATTAAGCGTTAATCCCTTTAGGTATTTTCGTCTCGAATTGCGCTTGTAATTTACGTGTCCATTCTCCTGGTGTTCCGTTTCCAATCGCTGTTCCATCGACATCAATAATCGGTGTTACTTCAGACGTTGTAGAAGAAACAATCACTTCATCCATTTCAAGTAATGCCGCTTTTGTCATTGGCTCTTCTTTTACAGACATCCCAATCTCAGCAGCACATGTTAAAATCACTTGGCGTGTAATCCCGTTTAAGATTAGGTTATCTGCTGGGTGTGTGTATAACACGCCGTCTTTCACGCCGTAAATATTAGAAGATGAACCTTCTGTTATCGTTTCACCGCGGTGTAAAATCGCCTCATAGCAGCCTTTTTCGTGTGCTTCTTGTTTAGCAAGTACCGCACCTAGTAAGTTCAGTGATTTAATGTCGCAACGTAACCAACGAATATCTTCTACAAATGTTGCTTTTACACCATTTTCAAAGTTTGCCACTGGACGTGGATTTTCCTTCGCGTTCCCTGTAAGCACTGGTTTGACATCATCGCCCGGGAATACGTGATTACGTGGGCAAGTGCCGCGCGTAATTTGGAAGTATACGTGACCTGTGTCGATGTTATTTGCTTCTACTAATTGGTGTACTAGTTGGTGTAATTTATCCTTTGTATACGGAATGGCAATGCGAATTTTTTCAGCACTCGCGTAAAAACGATCGATATGCTCTGTTGCTGTAAATAATTCACCATTATAGACTTTCACAACTTCATAAACGCCGTCTCCAAACTGATAGCCACGGTCTTCCTTATCAATTACTACTTCTTCATCTTTTACAATTTGGTCATTAAATAAACTATAGCTCATTCTCGTTACCACCCTTTTGTTATTTAGTTGCTAATTTTACAATCGCTTCTGCATAAATCGCTGCTGCTTTTACTAAGTTCTCTACGACAACAAACTCATCGGCTTGGTGTGCAACATCTGGCTCACCTGGGAATAACATCCCAAAAGCTACACCTTTTTTCATGACACGCGCGTACGTACCACCACCTGTTGATAGTGGTTTACGGAAATCACCACTATACTTTTGGTAGACGTTCATTAATGTTTGCACGAGTTCATCATCTTCACTTACGTAGTGTGGTGCTGAGTTACCCGCTACATCTAATGTGAACGCTTCGTTTTGTAATAAACTTTGCGCAGACGTCATTTTTTCTTCAAATGGATACGTCACAGAGTAACGCATACTCACTTCAATGACTGCCCCGTTTTCAGTAAATGACACAATACCTGGATTTAACGTTGTTGGACCCGACATGTCGTCTTCAAAGTTTAATTGTAAAAACGTACCGTAGTGATCGTTGTCAAATACATTCACGATGAAGTCAACAAAGGCCTTTGCTTCTGCTGTTGTCACCACGTTTTGTAAAAATTTCGCTAACATCACCGCTGCATTTCGTCCTTTTTCAGGCTCCATTGCATGCGCGGATTTCCCTTTAATCGTAATTATAATCGTATCACCCTGCTCAATGAAAGAACCTTGAACATCATTTTCTTTTAAAAATGTGTGAAAATTCTCACTTGCGTTTAATCCGACATATTTCAATGTTGCAATTGCTTCATCCGGTACCATATTTGTACGCTTACCCGCTTTAAAGGATACAAGCTCATTTACTACTGGCTTTTCTTTGCTCGCAAATACTAAATGCGCGATACCTTTTTCCGCGTTGATTAATGGAAAATCTGCATCTGGTGCGAAGCCGATTGTAGGCATTTCTTCTTTTTCGAAATAACGATCGACACAACGGAAGCCACTTTCTTCGTCTGAGCCAATAATCATACGCACACGCTTGTTTAACTCAATGCCTTCATCTTGAATCATTTTCATCGCAAGCCACGCTGCCATTGTTGGGCCTTTATCATCAATCGCTCCGCGCGCATATAACTTACCGTCTACAATACGCCCTTCAAACGGCGGATACGTCCATGTTGCAGGGTTACCCGCCGGTACAACGTCCACGTGACAAAGAACACCGATTAAATCTTCACCTTGTCCCATTTCAATATGCCCCGCCATATGGTCCACATTTTTTGTGACCATACCACGTGCTGCACCTTGTTCAAGCATAAAATCTAACGCCGCTTTTGGCCCAGGACCGAATGGCATTTCGGCTGTTGCCTGTTCTTCATCAAGTACACTTTCGATTTGTAGTAATTGCTGTAACTCGGCAATTAGTTCCTGTTCACGCGCCTGTGCAATTTTTAACCAATCCATGAATAACACCTCGTTTATATAATATGATTTATTTTACTCCTTCTCGCTAAAAATACAATAACGAAAAGTAAGGGTATAACAAAACAAAATTCAATATAATTTTGTTCACCATCTTATTAGAGAAATACTAGTTTTCCCAATTCATCATTACTAAACTCACACTAGTTTATGAATTTTCTGTAAATTTTTTATTAATTGTGTTGTCGTTATGGAAAAATACTAAATTTTCCGCTATAATATAGGTGTCAGAACATTCATTCTGGCCAAACTTTCAGAAAAGGGGATGTCTAAGGCAAACTAAAAAGGCCTAAGTGCACTCCGCACAACACTTGTCGTCCGCTAGTCTTATGCCATGAGAATTTAAGATGAAGGAGTGGTTTTTAATTATGAAACCAACTACTGACAGAATGCTTAATCGTATTAAAGACGTGTACATGTTTATCCTGAATAAAGGTGAAGTAACTACACAGGATTTAGTCGAAGAGTTCAACATCACTCCTCGCACCATTCAAAGAGATTTGAATGTGTTAGCCTTCAATGACTTGGTAATGAGCCCAAGTCGAGGTAAATGGACAACGACGAAGAAAAAAGTAAAAATGACATCTTAGAATTCTTGAAAGCGGCTGATTCTTATTTTGTGAACAAAGGACTAAACTCCAAACATAACTTAAGGTGTCGATCAGTTACAACCTGTTATAAAGAGACTTTTATGCTGAAGTCTCGCCTAGTTCTTAAAACACTGAGAACGAAAAAAACGAACGTCCTTTTCGTCGGGGACGTTCGCTTTTTTTTGTCTATTTTTTTCTTAACGCTCTAATAAACTTTGTAATTCTTCTTTTGTCAGCTCGCGGTATTCACCAAGTGCTAATTCTTCATCTAAGGTAAGCGGCCCCATCGATAAACGTTTTAAATACGTCACCGTTTTACCAACCGCTTCAAACATACGCTTTACTTGATGGAACTTGCCCTCTTGTATCATTAATTCGATTTCCGACTGCTCACCTGAAGTTAAAATCTTTAATTCACCTGGCTTTGTATGATAGCCATCATCTAATGTAACCCCCTGTGCGAACGCTTCGATATCCGCCTCAGTAACAACCCCATCAATTTTCGCGTAATACCATTTCGGTACATGCTTTTTCGGTGAGAGTAAATTATGTGTTAACGTACCATCATTCGTAATGAGTAACAGCCCTTCTGTATCCTTATCTAATCGCCCTACCGGAAACGGCTCGAAATTCTGGAAATATGGGTCAAGTAAATCAATTACTGTTTGATCGTATTTATCTTCCGTTGCCGAAATGACACCTGGTGGCTTGTTCATCATGACATAAATGAACTCTACATATTCCACGCGCTCCCCTAAAACCGAGACATTTTGCTTTTCTGGATCCACATGCATCGCGGAATCCTTCACGACGTCACCATCTACCGTGACTGCCTTTTGCTTTAATAATACCTTTACTTCTTTACGTGTGCCGTAGCCCATGTTCGCTAATAATTTATCTAAACGCATATAAATCCCTCTCAAGTGAAAGAGGACGCCCATATAGACGTCCACTTTTCTTATTTTGCTAATCGTAATTTACGTAATATTTTTGTTAATTTTTCACCTAATAATAGCTGTGCTAAACCTAATTTAATCGAAATCGCTCCGTAAACTGCAACTCCAACAGCGGCACAAATCACGGCATATGCTAGTGCTAGTAATTTTGAATCGGCTGGTGCAATTGCACTTAACGCGAAATGCGTCACCCAAACCGATACCGCCATGAAAGCAGTTAATAAGAAAATCAATAAAATGCGACGACGCGCTACTTTCATTTGATAGTTTGTCACTTTGTTAATGACAAATACATTAATAACAATCGTGACAACATAACCAATTGCTGTTGCTAAAATCGCACCATCTACTGACATGAGCTTAATCAGTGGTGTGTTTAAGATTGTTTTGACAAACAGCCCTGCAAGTAAGCTGAACACCACCCATTTTTGATAATCGACCCCTTGTAAAATGGCAGCCGTCACCGAGAATAAACCAAATAAAATCGCAAGTGGTGCGTAGTGACTTAACACTTGCGTCCCCATTTCGCTATATGAATAGAAGAAGTGATATAAATCTTCTGCTAAAATGGCAATCCCAATTGCTGCCGGTACTGTAATAAATAACAGCACCTGATACGTTTTATCAATCGCGGCATGTACTTGACCTAAGTTACCCTGCGTGAAAAACTTCGTTACGGTTGGAATGATGGCCATCGAAAAGCCTGTCGCTAATACAACGGGAATCATGACGATCTTTTGTGTTAATAAGTTCAGCATTGTGAAGTACGTATCCGTTACTTCTGCTAGACCTGCTGCAGTCATCGCGCGGTTAAACGTTAGCATATCCACTAATTGGAAGAGCGAGCTCCCTAACCCAACAAATACTACTGGAATCGAATACTTAAAGATTTCCTTATACATATCTGAATAGGGCAACTGGTATTCCTTTGGTGCCACTACTTGCACCGCTTTTATTTCAGGACGCAGCTTTTTCCAGAAATAAAATAATGTAACAAGTCCGCCAAGTGCGCCAATAAACGCAGCAAATACCGACAAGTTGACAGCAGTTATGACGTCCCCATCAAACACATTTACAACTAAGAACGCCCCAGCAAGTAAGAAAATAATTCGTACAATTTGTTCAATGAGCTGTGATACCGAAGTTGGCATATAATGACCATACCCCTGCAAATACCCGCGCACTAAACTCATAATTGGCACAACAAGCAATGCATAGCTTACCCACTGAATTACATCAGAAATTTGCTGTACACTAAATGCCTGCTCTTTATCTGCAATAACAATATTGGCAATCGGTGTTGCTAATAAATTCATTAAAATAAACGCTACAATTCCTGTAAGCGTCATTAACAGTGCGCCCGTTTTTACTAAGCGGCGTCCGGCATCATAGTCACCGAGCGCATTGTATTTCGAAACAAATTTCGAAACCGCAATTGGCAGCCCGGCAATGGCAATACTTAGCATAATATTATACGGAATGTAAGCATAGTTATATAAACCGATATTTTCTTCGCCTACAATCGCATAAAACGGGAAAATATAAATTAAGCCTAAAAGCTTTGATAAAAATAAGCCGACCGTTAAAATCGCCGTTCCCTTCATTAAAGAAGACATGAAAAAACCTACCGTTCTCTATATAAGTTCAAGTGGTGTTCTTCTAAACACCTTTTAATTTCCAGTTTTAATACTGACGACTTCCCTTTGTTGGAAGTTCCAATACATTCCCTTTAACAGTTTACATGTGAAAGACCATTTACTCAAATAGTTTCTTCAATTCATGTATAATAGGTCATAGAAAACATTGAAGCATTAAGAAAATTATACGTAAAGAAAGTGAGAATTAACTATGTTTGATTGTATCGTTATCGGAGGCGGGCCTTCAGGTTTAATGGCCGCGATTGCCGCAGCCGAAAAAAATAAAAAAGTATTATTACTAGAAAAAGGCTCGAAGCTAGGGAAAAAACTAGCCATTTCTGGTGGTGGGCGTTGTAACGTCACGAATCGTTTATCGGTCGAGGAGATTATTAAGCACATTCCGGGTAACGGACGCTTTATGTTTAGTCCGTTCACGGTGTATAACAATGAAGACATTATTCGCTTTTTCGAAGGCTTAGGTGTGCCGTTAAAAGAGGAAGATCACGGGCGTATGTTCCCTGTTTCAAACCGTGCACAAGATGTGGTTGATGCACTGATCAATGAATTAAAACGTTTAAAAGTCGAAGTTCGTCTGCATACAGCGGTAAACAAATTAATGATGGACGACGAAAAAATTCATGGTGTCCGCCTAGAAAGTGGCGAAGAAATTCGTGCGAATACTGTGGTTGTCGCAGTTGGCGGTAAAGCTGTTCCACAAACCGGCTCAACAGGTGATGGCTATCCGTGGGCAGAGCGCGCTGGACATACGGTCACAACATTATTCCCAACAGAAGTACCCGTAACATCTAAGGAACCATTCATCCAATCACGTGAACTCCAAGGGTTAGCACTGCGCGATGTCGCCGTTTCTGTGTTAAATAAAAAAGGTAAAGTACTTGTGACGCACAAAATGGATATGCTGTTTACGCACTTCGGCTTAAGTGGCCCAGCGATTTTACGTTGTAGCCAATTCATCGTGAAAGAACAATTAAAAACGGGTAGTGCACCTGTACAAGTACGCATTCAGTCGTTAACAGACTACAATGAAGAAACAGCTTTCCAAATGTTAAATAAAACAATTAAAGAAGATCCGAAAAAGGCCGTTAAAAATTTATGGAAATCTCTTGCCCAAGAGCGTTGGTTACTATTTTTACTAGAACGTGCTGGCATTGATCCAATGCTTACAGGTATCGAATTATCACAGGAAAAGATTCGTAACTTTGCGCGTGAATTAGTCGGCTTTACGATGAATGTACACGGTACACAATCTCTCGATAAAGCTTTCGTTACAGGTGGCGGTGTATCAGTAAAAGAAATCGAACCAAAAACGATGGCCTCTAAGAAAAAACTAGGTCTTTATTTCTGCGGTGAAATTTTAGATATTCATGGCTATACAGGTGGCTACAACATCACATCCGCTTTAGTAACTGGTCGTATTGCGGGTATGAGCGCAGGTTCTTTCACTTTTTAAAGAAAGCACCTAGCGATTCCACTCATTACCTAGTATGATAAAAGCTATGTAAACTCAGGAGGCTATAGCACGATGCTAAATTCTGACGCAAAACAATCCAATTTATATTTAGCGGCAGATGAATCGATGCAGATTCATTTGTCCGTTAAAAAAATACGTGACCTAAACAAAGATGAGCTGTCTTTTGCAGTTCGTACATTTTGTTTTCTCGAACAAGAAGATGGCTTTGCCCAAAGTACGCTATTAAAGCTCGTTTTAGGGATTCATAAACAGGGCGATGGCATGACGCTTGCTATTGATTTAGTGGATCTCCCGAATATTTTTCCATTGCAATTAAAAAATATTATTGAGCACCTTCAAAAAAGCCCAGTTTTACTACAGCAGATCACACAGCAGCTTTCGTACATACAGGCGTCTGATAACCGTGAAAATGCCGAACAAGCTGCACGCGCAAAGGAATTTTTTGTTTCCCATACGCAAAGAGGCATTACAAGCTTTACAACAAACCGCCAAGCAACGGAAATGCTGTGGCTAACGAATCAACAACAGATTATTGCAAATATCAGTCCCTTTAAGCTGGATGAAAAAGGCGGGCATATTAACTTTACCGTAAAAATCGGCTTCAAAAATAGTCACTTACTGCAATGCTACGAAGTGGAATGCATGATGCACATGTTCAATGAAGGCGAAAAATTAGGCTATTATTTCGAGCTCTATTTAGATCAAGATAATTATCATCATCAATTAATGTATGAAAAATTACCAGATCAGTTCATGGACAACAAAGCTTTCCTACAACAAATTTTAGTGCAAATGAAAAAACGCAACGAAGAACACTACGATGAATACTTACAAGTTTTAATAGAAAAATTTATCGCGAGTATTTAATAGAAAAGCGCACAAAAGTCGGCCCTCATAAAGAGAGCCGACTTTTGTTCTTTATACATATAAATAAACCGCTAAAAACATTGCTACACTACCGCCCATTACGAATACATGCCAAATCGCATGGTTGTAGGGAATGTTATTGTTTTTATAAAAATACGTCCCGAATGTGTAGCAAAGACCACCCGCAAGTAGTGTTAAAAAACCTGCAATTCCAATATGCGCTAATAATGGTTTTACAACTAAAATAATAATCCAGCCCATCCCGATGTAAACAAGCAGCGATGCCTTTTTAAATCGGTGGACGAAAAATTGTTTCAATAGAATACCCGTTGCTGCTAAAATCCACTGAATCGCAAAAATGGTCCATCCGAGTGTGCCACCAATTGCGACTAATACAATCGGTGTATACGTTCCGGCAATAAGTAAAAAGATTGAACTATGATCGAGCTTTTTGAGGAAATTTTTATGGTTTGGCCATACGTGATACATCGTTGAGGCTAAATACAAGCAAAACATGGAAATGCCAAAAATCACATAACTAATAAGTTCTACCGTCGAGCCACTCACCTGCGCTTTTGCGATCAAAGCTAATGTTGCAGGAATTGTTAACAGCGCGGCGACACCATGTGTTAAGCCATTCCAAAATTCTTCCTTCGCACTATAACCACTTTGTTCCACCATGATTTGAGTCATAAAAAACACCTCTTTCTTACACTCATTATAAAAAAGAAGCGCTTTTTTCCATATGGGAAGATGTCATAGGTTTCATATGATATTTATCATATCGCTATAATAAAAGCCCATTAGAAAAGAGATTCTAATGGGCTCATATGTATTACGCTTGGATGTGACGCGCGATTTTTTCTGTTAAACGTGTTGTGATTTTTGGTAATAACACTTTAATTGCTGGTGTTAATACAGCACCTGATAAGCCACCTGCTGATACTTCAACGATACCTGTCATCAGTGTGCCGCCATCTTTTGCTTCGGCTTTGAATTCGCCGCCACCAGAGAAGTTATCTGAAAGGCCTTTGATTTGAAATTTGATGTTTGTTGGTTCGTTCATTTCAACGATTTTAATCTCTAATTCGATTTTTTTCGATAAGCCCTTGAAATTGCCTTCGAATGTCCAATGCGATGTTTGATCATCGACTTGTTTGTGCTCTTTGTAGGCTGGAACTAATGTTGCCCACTTTTCAATTTTGCTTACGAACGCCCATACTTTTTCTTGCGCTACTGGAATTTGTACTGCATGTGATGCTTGTGCCATCGTGCTACACTTCTTTCTACATAAATCGTTAAATGAAAATCATTTACATCCCTCATTATACTTGAAAATACTGTCGACTAAAGTCTTATTTTTGACGTTCATGTAACATTTGTACAATTGGCTTGAGTTGTTCCATTGAAAACTGATCCACATGTGCTACGCCATCTTCACGAAATGCGACCGTACCAACTTCCATTTGAAACAGTGGCTGTTGTGCAATGAATAGCTCGACGGAAGTGAACAATTCCGGTACATCTAGCCATTCTAACCCCGTTCCATTTAGTTGGATTTTCATGCCGTAATACACGCCGCCCCCCATTTCAAAGCGGTCGAGTAATGTTAGCTTCATGTTCGATAATTCATAACCGTCTGGTACAGTACGAAGCGCTAAATACGCGGCATTGCGCTTTAAGAATGCGGCCTGTTCGTATGTTGTCACAAAGTAAAACACTAATTTATTTCTTGAAGAATACAACTTTTGAATTTGATCGATTTGTAGCGCTTCTACAAGCGCGGGATCGAATTCATAGTCTTGCTCTACCGGAAACGGTTCTCGTGCCGAGTAATCCGCGCTACAGCCTGCTAGTACTACTACACATATCACACTCCATAAAAATCGCTTCACTCTCTCACTCCTAACCAAAATTCATTAAAATCCAAATGTACACTACACCTAATGCAATGATCAGCCAATCAAGCACTTTCTTTTTAAAAGGGGCATCCTCTTTTTGTAAGAAGAATTGTACCCCGATAATCGGTAACACGACTAAAATAAAATGAACATCGATCTGCATGACATACTCATTCACACGTAAATAATACAAATACCCATTAATTACGAGCACCAGCGCAATTGCAATTGAAGTTGATTTCCAATCCTGCTTTTGTTCACGTTTTATTTTCGGCATCTTCAGTAACCGAGCACTAATGATCGCGATTCCAGCCATAACACCACTTATTAAAAAAATACTTACTACACTTAACGTGGAGCGATTTATTTTTTCCAGCGATCGCTCATACGCTTTCGATTCCGTGTGCATCACTTCATATACTAATTTGGTATACACATCTTGTACGAGGTAACGGTCCGTTTTCCGCACAACTTTCAACTTCAGCTGTTCTCCGTTTGACATCGTAATGAGCACATCTTTTGCGCTCCAGTGCTCCATCGACGTTTCAACAAGTTTCATTACCTGTAAGAATTGTTGCATCTCGCTTATATCTTGCACGGATTTAAATTCATGTACTTGTACATAGCGGCTTGAATCTCGCGCAAAAAAACGTGTCTCCTCCGTGTACTGTGTACTAATATAAAATTCATCCACGCTCGCCTCAAGAATTAATCGCTCAAATGGCGTGACCGTTGTGACTTCCTGCTCCACCTGTGTAGGCCCTGTCAAAAACAGCAGTAGTGCTACGAGGACAAACGAAACAGCCGTCAGTGCATAACGCCAGTGAAACGTACGCTTTGTTGCCCTTTTCAATATTTTGTTTTGCAGTGCTTCGTTAAATTTCGGATCAAACCCTAGGGCTACGTCAATATCATCCTTCCATTTCGTCATTCAGCAGCACCTCCCATTCAAAATCCACGAGCAGCGTTTTTAATTTGTCTCGTCCACGCACAAGTCGGGTTTTCACTGTACTTTCACTCACCTGCAAAATATCCGCAATTTCACGAATTTTATAATCATCGTAATAATGTAAGAGCAACACTTCACGGTATTTAATCGGTAGCTGTAGCAAAGCAGCCAGTAATTCGGTTTGCTGCTCTTGCTGAATTTTGATTGCTTCAACAGATGGAGTCCCCGCTTTTGACGGCATAAATAGCTCTACTTTTCGCTTCCAACTCTGCAAATAATCATGACTTTTATGTACCGTAATTTTCACTAAATACGTTTTTAATGAAGAACGCCCTGCATATTGATGGTGCTGCTTGTAGTACGCTAAAAACACATCTTGTACAATTTCCTCAGCAGCAGCCCAATCCTTTACATACAAATAGGCGACGCGTATGCAGTATTCACCATAAGCGTTCATTACTTCCTTTAAATGCTCCGTCACACACCCACCTACTTTATCTATTTTCTATATAGTCTCAGATTCTCGAAAAATAGTTTCATTTTATCTAAAAATTTTTCTAATACGCTTCTTTTCACAGAATTCCACATGAATTCACAAAATTGTAATATTTAGAGTTGATAATAAATCTTTTTGCCTATACACAAGCTAGTTATTTTGATTTTATTATTAAATTCAACTAAATACTTTATACTTAATATTTTTATTCATTTTTATTCAACAAGTTACTTTTTCATTACTATATTTCCAGTAAAAATTAAAATATATCCATTATTGAATAAATTTAACATATAATAAAGTCATATACTGTATGCAACTTAAGTAAGGAGTGTAATGAATGCCGAAAATTGAACAACTTTTGCTTCAAGATATTCAGCCCGGTGATATCCTTGCTGCCGATATCTACGTTGAACGACAACTCATCATGACAAAGGGCAGTCCCATCACAGAAAAAGCAATCGATTTGCTTAAACGAAAAAGTGTGCATTTTGTTTCGATCTATTATAACGAGCAACCAACTGTATTGACGGATTTAGGTCTATCCGCGTTAAAAACTGAACAAGCTACACCAACTGAAAGCTTTACATTTAACTTTGCAACTACGTCAGAAGAAAGCTTCCAAACCTTTGACTTCTATGCGGTATTAGCAGAACTTGATATCGAAATTCGCTACGGACAAATGCTAAAAAATGAAAATAATATTGATTACTTACGTACGTTATTAGACTCCATTTTATCAAATAATGTATATTCTAATTATTTAATGCAATTAAAGAAGTGGGACTACCACTCTTATATCCATTCAATTGACGTGTTTATTATCGGTACGCTGTTTGCACGCCATTTAAATTTAGATAATATCAAACAGCTAGCAACAAGCTATTTACTACATGATATCGGGAAGTTAAAAATCCCGCGCGAAATCTTATCAAAACCTGGTCGCTTAACGATACAAGAGTTTGAAGAGATGAAAACCCATACGATTCAAGGGGAGGCCATTTTCAAGCAAATCGGCTTAGCTGACCTTTCTTATATAGCGAAATCTCACCATGAACGCCGCAATGGTGAGGGCTATCCAGAAAGCGTCCCGACAGCATTTACAGCGGAGCTTGAATTATTGCAAATTATAGACGTATACTCTGCGACTACGATGAAGCGTACTTACCGCGATGCGATGCGTGCAGCTGACGCCTTTAGTTTACTTTATCGTGATGAAGAGCAATTCAACGATAGTCTATTAACACTATTTGTTGACTTTATTGGCATTTATCCTGAAAACTCGATTGTCCTTTTATCTGACGGTTTTCATGGAATTGTTGAAAAAACAAATCCGCAATTCCCAACGTCTCCACGTGTGAAATGTATGGAAACGAACATTTCAATGCATATTTCAATCAATAACGACATCACAATTGTCAAAATGATTTCACACCAATCAGAGGATAAAACAGAGCTATTAAATACCTTTTATAACGAACTTGTCAGCGCAAATGTTGAAAGCGCGAAAAAGACCTATTTAAAGATTGTCGATAACTTTAAAGTAATTGAGTATTTTACGAAAATTTTTATTCCGGTATATAAAATTTTAAATTTACTGCATATGCAAAAAGCCATTTCAGATAAAAAGCATTCTGATGTAATTGGTTATATGAAGCAGCTAATGGAACAAAAAATTACGGAACAAATCGACAATGATTTATATAAAGAAGATGTGTTGATTTTAGTAGATGATCAATTCCAAAAAGATTATTTCTTTACCGTACTTTTAGGCCTTATTCATAATGACCACGTGAAGCCACACATCATGCCATTATCCTCAAGCTTAGATATGATTTTAAACAAGCTCGACACAGCCAATTTCACAACAACTTGTGTGCTGAGCAACGCCAATACCGATACGTTATTACTATCCTATTTACCGAATATGTTTGAAGTACCGAAAAATAAAATCGAAAACTACTTATCTAGCCTGATTGGTGATAATAAGGACGCATTTAACTTCCATTATTTGCTTGAAGATTTAGCAGTCGATAAAGTTCCGGTATTTATATAAACGAACACAAAGAGGACCATGCAACGATGCGTGATCCTCTTTTGTATGAAAAGCCCCTTTTATTTTACTTCAAATTTATAACCAAAGCCTCGAACCGTTTGAATGTATATCGGTTTTGCTGGATTCGTTTCAATTTTTTTCCTCAGCATACTAATATGTACCGTAACCGCCTTTAAATCGACAATTTCATCATAGCCCCATACCTGATTAATAATCTGGTCAACACTTAATACTTGATTACGATTTTCGACAAGATAAAATAAAATTTGCTTTTCTTTTGTAAACAAATGAACTTGCTCACCGTTTTTATAAACACTTTTTTCTTCAAAATCAATCATAATATCATTCACTTGAAGCCTTTGCTTCTTCATGCCTTTGTTCCTTCCTAAATGAGCATTAATGCGAGCAATGACCTCTTTTGGAATAAAAGGTTTTGTAATATAATCATCCGCTCCAACATCAAAGCCCATTAGCTTATCTTCTACCGTATCATTAGCGGATACAAAGAAGATTAACACTTCTGATTGTCGTCGAACGTCACGTGCAAAATCGATTCCTGATCCATCAGGCAAATTTACATCCACAAGCATTAAGTCAATTGTATGTGCCGTAAATTGAATTTTAGCTTCATCAATTGTTTTTGCTTTGACAGTACGGTGTCCAGCATTTTGTACATATAATGATAACACTTCTAATATATCTGCATCATCTTCAACTATTAAAATCGTCGCTTCCTCCATTAGTATTCCTCCACTTTCTGAATTTTCTATTTATCTAATATATAATAATATTTCATAATGTAAGACCTCGGCTGATGAACGAATAACATCGTTAAACATAATAGTGTAACGATTGAAACTATTTTTTCATTGTCCTTCCTCTTCGTTTTAATTTCACTTACCTTTTAATCTTATTCAATCCCTTTTACTATACTCACGTCAATTTTCACTGAATACTGACAAATGTTAATTTTTTAAACTATATCTTTTAATCTACAAAAAAAATAAGATACAATAGATAGTATATATGTAAAATTTGTGAAATTACTTAAATCCGAGGTGGACGTAATGATAAAACTGTATTCAACACCGAAAATCCAAATGCCCGTGTCACATGCAGATATAATTGACAGACCCAGACTGCTTTCTTTACTTCAGCAAGCTCACCATAAAAAACTAACCGTTATTCGAGCGCCCGCTGGATATGGTAAAACCACATTAGTGCTGCAATATTTTTATTCGCAAAATAAGCCAGTCGCATGGTTTTCAATTGATAAAGAAGACAATGATCCAGTACGTTTTTGGACATTTTTTTGCCATGCAATAGATCAGGCACATGGGCTTAGTGACCTATCCTCTTCGATGAAATCACTTATTCAATCACGTGAGTCCTATACAAATGGCTTTTTTATCGATAGTTTACTGCTAGAGCTATCGCATATTGAGACGCCTTTTTCTATTGTATTAGACGATCTACATATTATTGAAAACCCTATTATTTATAAAATGGTGGAAAATTTTATCGAATATTTACCAAGCCACATCCATTTATTTATTACAACAAGGTCTACCTTACCGCTCCCCACTACAAAATGGCATGTAAAGCAAATTATTAATGAAGTAAATACAGACGACATACGCTTCTCCCCGTATGAGGTTTTGCAATTTTTACATAATACGTCATTAACACATCATGAGGTAGAGGCGATTCATTCCAAAACGGAAGGCTGGATTTCAGGCATTATATTAATGCAGTTAAATGAAAATAACAGCTGGAATAAGCGGTTACTTGAAAATCAGCGTTATACATCTCAATATTTATGGGAGGAAATGCTTCACAATCTCCCACCTTATATTCAACAATTTTTAATCAAAACGTCCATTCTTCCTCTACTTGATATTGATTTATGCAATGCACTTACACATCGCACAGATAGTTTTGATATATTATCAGATTTGGTGGAAAAAGGCTTATTTATCATTCAAAATGACGGAGAAAAAACTACATTTCGCTATCATCATTTAATGATTGACGCCTTGCATACACAATTGCATAAACAGTTTACCCAAGATGAATTACTACAGTTAGCATTGGAAGCAGCTCAGCTCCTGTACCATTCAGAGGATATTGCCGCTGCTATCGAGCTTTCATTACGGTTTCAGCTGTATGAGATAGCGCATCAATGGTTAATGATTCATTACTTATATTTTTGTCAAATGGGGCAATTAACTACCTATCTACGCTGGTTACAGGTATTGCGCACGCATGTTTCACAAGTAGATTTTAATTTGTTAGTAACTGGCTATAATATTGCCATTACGATAAATGACACAAATACAGCAACATCCATAACACACGAATTAGAGGCACTACACGAGAAAAATGGCTGGAAGGAAAAAGCAGAACATGCGGAAATCTCGTATACATATGAGACAACAAAGGCGTATTCTATGATTGCAAACCGTAAAAATGTAAATGACGTATTAGCAATCTTGTTTAAGCAAGTTAAAGAGCCTATTGCCACCGATCATATATTGCCCTCACCTTTTGTGTATAATCCATTAGAATATACATTATTACGAACAAATTTAGCTGGAAAAGGTAATTTACCATCTATAGAGGATACAGAAAAAATCACCTCATTATTCCAGCAAACAAAATTCCAAAATTTGTATGTTTCGGCATTTATCACAGGAATTGCAGCTGAAATCTATTTTGAACGCAATCATTTTTCTTTAGCCAAAAAGCATATGGACTTGGCGCTAGAATTTGCTCATACGTACGATGATGCGAGCTTATTTGTTCCTATGTATATATTAAAAGCGAAGTTAGCCATTGCTAAACAACAATTTACACAGGCAAAAAGTATTTTACACGTAGTTCAACAATTAAATATCGAAAAGCAATGGACCTATTTTATAAAAATAACGGAGGCGTATTGTTTTATACAAGAAGGACAACTATTGCAGGCAGAGGAGATTTTAGAGGGCCATGCATTACAGCATCCATACTGGCATTTAACGCATGCAAGGTTAAAGATAAAGCTAGAGCAATATGACAGTGCACTACAATCGATTATAAAGGTGAAGTTAGAGGCGAAGATGAACGAGCAAATTGCTACTTGGCTTGAGGCCACTACGCTAGAGACAGTTTGCTACATAGCAAAAGGTGAACATGATGAAGCAGCAGTGATATTTGACGAAGTAATGGAAAAGGCTGCAACGTATTTTTACAGTCGCTTACTCGTACAGGAGCCATTATTACTGCCTTTATTACAACAATATGTAACCAATGAACAACTAGCTAGCCACTGGTCCATTGATTCAACCGAGTACATTGCGTTTATCCAGCCGTTTATAAGTGATAAAAAGGGGATAATTGACATACTTACCCCCCGCGAAATATCAATTTATGAATTGCTATGTAATGGTTTTTCTAATCGTGAAATTGCTGAAACGTTGAATCTTTCTGTTGGAACAATTCGAATTTATTTATCAACAATTTATGGGAAATTAGGTGTCAACTCACGTACACAGGCTATTTTAATGAAGGCAAAAATGTAATGCCTACTAATGTGTGCTGAGTATAAAACAGCTTAGATAATTAACAACAATTTAATCATCTATATAAAAAATGCACTGAAAAATCTAACCTAAATTAGATTTCTCGGTGCATTTTACTATTCATTATACTAACGCCAACCAAGCCACTGCTTCACACTATAGTGAATGCTGGCATTGATAGTTATCAATGTGATGTAGCTGATTCTTACAAAAAATAACTAGACAGTAACATAAAATTATTTTACAACAATATTTACTAATTTACCTGGGATGACAATGACTTTCACGATTGTTTTTCCTTCAATAAATTCTTGTACTTTGCTATCTTCAAGTGCAACTTTTTCTAATTCTTCTTTAGAAACGTCTTTTGCTACTGTTACTTTCGCACGCACTTTACCTAATACTTGTACAACGACTTCGATTTCGTCGTCTACAAGCTTCGATTCATCGAATGATGGCCATTCTGCATACGTAATAGTACCTTCGTGCCCTAAGATTGCCCAAAGCTCTTCTGCCACATGTGGTGCAAGTGGGGATAATAATTTTACAAAGCCTTCTGCGTATTCAGTTGGAATCACTTCTGCTTTGTAGCAATCATTAATGAATACCATCATTTGTGAAATCGCTGTGTTGAAACGAATACCTTCGTAATCGTCTGTCACTTTCTTCACTGTTTGGTGGTACGCTTTTTCTAAGTTTTTATCGTCAGACACTTGGACTTTATCAGCTAATTTGCCTTCTTCTGTCACGAATAGACGCCAAATACGATCTAAGAAACGACGCGCTCCGTCAAGACCATTTGTGCTCCATGCAACAGATGCCTCTAATGGACCCATGAACATTTCGTATAGACGTAATGTATCGGCACCATGAGACTCGATGATATCATCCGGGTTAACTACATTCCCTTTAGATTTCGACATTTTTTCGTTACCTTCACCTAGAATCATCCCTTGGTTGAATAACTTTTGGAATGGCTCTTTCGTGTGAACAACACCTAGATCATAAAGGACTTTATGCCAGAAGCGTGCGTATAGTAAGTGAAGTACTGCGTGCTCCGCGCCACCGATGTAAATATCAACTGGTAACCAACGTTTTAATAACTCTGGATCCGCAATTGCTTTGTCATTTGTTGGATCGATATAACGTAGGAAGTACCATGAAGAACCAGCCCACTGTGGCATTGTATTCGTTTCACGACGACCTTTTAACCCTGTAACTGGGTCTACAACATTTACCCACTCCTCGATGTTCGCAAGTGGCGATTCACCTGTACCTGAAGGACGGATATTTGTTGTTTTTGGTAACTCAAGAGGTAGTTGATCCTCTGGAATCGTTGTCATTGTGCCATCTTCCCAGTGAATAACTGGAATTGGCTCGCCCCAATAACGTTGACGTGAGAATAACCAGTCACGTAGGCGATACGTTACTTTCTTTTCACCAACCGCATTTTCTTCTAACCAAGTGATTGCCTTAGCAATCCCGTCTGCTTTGTTTAAGCCGTCTAAGAATTCTGAGTTAATGTGAACACCGTCACCAGTGAATGCTTCTTTATCGATGTCGCCACCTTCAAGAACCGCTGTAATTTCTAGGCCGAACTCTTTCGCGAATTCATAGTCACGCTCATCATGCGCAGGAACCGCCATAATTGCACCTGTACCGTAAGTTGCTAATACATAATCCGCGATCCAAATTGGCACTTGTTTGCCGTTGATTGGGTTCACTGCATAAGCGCCTGTGAAGACACCTGTTTTTTCTTTCGCTAAGTCTGTACGTTCTAAATCAGATTTTAGTGAAACCTTTTCAAGATACGCTTCTACCGCTTCTTTTTGCTCTGGAGACGTAATTTGTGCAACTAATTTATGCTCTGGTGCTAGTACACAGTATGTTGCACCAAATAATGTATCTGGACGTGTTGTAAATACCTCGAAGTCTTTGTCTGTGTTTGCAACAGTGAATTTCACTTGTGCACCTTCAGAACGGCCGATCCAGTTACGCTGCATATCCTTAATTGATTCAGGCCAGTCAACGTCTAGTAAGTCGTCGATTAAACGGTCTGCGTATTTTGTAATACGTAGTACCCATTGGCGCATTGGTTTACGCACAACTGGGTGACCACCGCGTTCAGAAAGACCATCGATTACTTCTTCGTTTGCAAGTACTGTTCCTAATGCTTCACACCAGTTCACAGCCACTTCGTCCACGTAAGCTAAATCCATTTCCACTAATTTCGTGAAAATCCATTGCGTCCATTTGTAGTATGAAGGATCTGTTGTGTTAATTTCACGATCCCAGTCATATGAAAAGCCTAGCTCATTAATTTGACGCTTGAATGTCGCAATGTTTTTAGCAGTGAATTCTGCTGGGTCATTTCCTGTATCAAGTGCGTATTGCTCTGCTGGTAAACCGAACGCATCCCAACCCATTGGATGAAGTACGTTATAACCTTGCATACGTTTGAAACGAGAAAGGATATCTGTTGCTGTGTAGCCTTCTGGGTGACCTACGTGAAGGCCTGCACCTGATGGGTACGGGAACATGTCTAATGCGTAGAATTTTGGTTTTGATTCGTCATTTTCAGTTTTGAATGTTTTGTTAACATCCCAAAACGCTTGCCATTTTTTTTCGATTTGCTGATGATTAAAGCTCACAATATTTCCTCCTTTTAAATACGATTGATTGCGCTGTAATGTAGTATTTCTTATTCACTTTAAAATTAACTGAATATTTGAACAATAAAAAAATCCCGTCCCCATCTTATAAAAGACAGGGACGAGAGATATTGTTAACTCCCGCGGTACCACCCAAATTAGTGACACAGCACTCAGCTTGTAGATTCTTAACGCGAATTCACGGCTTTCCTTACTAAAGTTCAGAAAAGCATACTCCGAGGCGAGTTCAATTTATCACTTACTAGCTTCCACCAGCCGCTAGCTCTCTAAAAAGTGAAACCATCTACTATTCCTCATCACAGTTCAATTTATTGTTATTCCATTCATTTTAATGGAAAGCTGGTAAAAGTACAAGTGCGAGATTGGTTACGAATTGCAGAGGTATCGTATAAAGTTTTACTTTTATTATCGGTGGGCTACCGCACGACTGCTATAAAGCCACGTAATATGTTAAAGTGCCGCTATGGATATTACAGCCGCTCCGCTTTCGCGAGGCGACCAGTTACTAAATAATTTAGTTAACTTTCTAGATTTTTTAAGCTCCTATCATATAGAAGACATGGAATAATCGCGAATACTAGTAAAATCGATAAAATGATCATGAGCACCTGCATACCGTACATATCGACCATGAAGCCGCCAAACACGGGACCGATCATGCGGCCAATCGTTGTAGCGCTGTTCACTAAGCCTTGATAAAAGCCTTGCTGTCCAGGTGGCGCAAGTCGATTAGCTATTAATGGAATGACGGGTGTAAAGAATACTTCACCAAACGTTAAAATAATCATTGCCGCTGCAAACATTTTGAAGTCCCCTGCAAAATAGACCACGATAAATGACAGAGACATTAACACTAAACCAAGCACTAATTGATGCTTAATTTTATTTTCCCAACGTTTAATAAGTGGGCGGATAATTGGCTGCACTGCGACAATCAAAAATCCATTTAGCGTCCAAAGTAAGCTATACTCAGACAAGCTCATCCCTAGCCCTTGTGTATAAGAAGAAATCGTCGCGCTCCACTGTGAATAACTTAACCAACATACAACAAGTGAAATACTTAAAATACCTATCGCTAGAATCGGACCTTTTTGACGTCCTTGCTCGTCTTTTCCAAGCGATTTTGTTGTGACATCTCGCTGATCAAAGCGTTTGTATGTCGTTAGGACAAGTACGAAAAACACCGCATAGAAAAATAAGTTTGCACTAAATACATAATCAAATATAAAATCTGCAATAATCCCAGCAAGTGCAGGACCAATCGCCACCCCGACATTATTTGCTAAGAAAATCGAGTTAAACGCCTTACGCCCACCTTCTGGCCACGCACTTCCGGCAATCGCATAAATCGCTGGATACACAATCCCGCCACTAAAACCGAGCATTGCTAAAAAGATGACGTATTGTGGCCAATCATGCCACAACGTTAATAAGGTAATCGAACACAAATTGAGCACGACCCCAATTAAAATCGCTTTATAACCACCTAATTTATCAAATAAAAAACCACCAACTAAATTACCAAACACCCCTGCTAACGAATTTAGCATCAGTACGACTCCAGCAACCGTTAATGACTTTCCTAAATGGTCATGAATATAAATACTATTTAAAGGCCATAAAAATGAATTTCCAACTGTATTAATAAACGTGCCAAGTATTAAAAACCAAACCTGTTTCGGCACAAAATTTCCTCCCCCAAAAAATTACTCAAGCAACAATTTTATTCCTATTACTAGAAATGTACAAGAAAAAAGATTTTCTATTAGTAGAGTTCCTAGCTCCATGTTAAAATAAATCGTTAGAGGAGTGAACAGACTTATGACTGAAACAAATTTCCCTTTCCCATCAGACGGAAAGCGCTATTATACATGGAACCGTTATTTACGTAACGAATTTGGTAAAAAGGTATACAAAGTTGCACTAGATGCTGGTTTTGACTGCCCGAACCGTGATGGCACGGTTGCATTTGGTGGCTGTACATTTTGCTCGGCAGCTGGCTCAGGCGATTTTGCCGGCAATAAAGTAGATCCAATCCCGGTACAATTCGAACAAATCAAAGCAAAAATGGAGAACAAGTGGAAAGACGGCTTAACGATGGCCTATTTCCAAGCCTACACAAATACACATGCCCCGCTTGAAGTATTAAAGGAAAAGTTCGAGGCAGCACTTGCTTGTGAAGGGGTTATGGGGATTTCCATTGCAACACGCCCTGACTGCTTACCAGACGATGTTGTCGAATATTTAGCAGAACTAAACGAGCGTACGTATTTATGGGTAGAGCTTGGCTTACAAACTGTACATGAAAAAACAGCAAACTTAATTAACCGCGCACATGATTACGCAACTTATGTCGAAGGGGTTAATAAACTGCGCAAGCACAACATCCGCATCGTCACACATATCATTAACGGCTTACCGCTGGAAGACTACGATATGATGATGGAAACCGCGCGTGAAGTGGCGAAACTTGATGTACAAGGCATTAAAATCCACTTACTTCATTTATTAAAAGGCACACCTCTCGTAAAACAATACGAAAAAGGCATGCTTGAATTCATGGAAAAAGACGCCTATGTAAATCTTGTGGCGGATCAGCTCGAAATTATTCCCCCGGAAATGATTGTGCACCGCATTACAGGTGACGGCCCAATCGACTTAATGGTCGGTCCTATGTGGTCAGTCAACAAATGGGAAGTACTAAACGGCATTGACGCGGAGCTCGAACGCCGCGGGTCTTGGCAAGGGAAACACTACAAAGCGGACGTGATTGAAAAATGAAGCTAGAACGCGTTATTCAGTACGCACAATCGCTCCTACAAATGTCGGTTGCTGAAGGAGATATCGCCGTTGATGCGACAGCGGGCAACGGACATGACACGCTCTTTTTAGCAAATCTTGTCGGTGATGACGGCTATGTCTACGCATTTGACGTTCAGAAAGAAGCCGTTGATGCCACGCTACACCGCCTGCTTGATAATGCATTAGAGCACCGTGCCCTCGTCTTACGCGACGGGCACGAAAACGTAGCAAAATATATTACCAAGCCGGTTTCAGCAGCCATTTTCAACTTGGGTTATTTACCAGGTAGTGACCACGAAATCGTGACAAAACCCAATACAACGATTCAATCCCTTGAAAGCCTACTCCAATTATTAAAAGTTGGCGGCATGATTGTGTTAGTCGTTTATCATGGCCATGAAGGTGGTAAAGAAGAACGCGACGAAGTCATTCGCTTTGTGAGTGACTTACCACAAAAATACATTCATGTACTTCGCTATGAATTTATTAATCAAAAAAATGATCCCCCGTTTATTATTGCTTTAGAAAAAGTAAAAGAACTTCCAACAGAGAGCTAAAATTTAGCTCTCTGTTTTTTAGAAAGGATGACTATTATGCGTTTATGGCATTTCGAATTAATCCCGTATTTACCAAAAAGTCAGCTTTTAGCACAGTGGCGCGAGCTCAATAGTATTTATGCCAAAGAAGATAGGCATGTTCTCATCAATTATATTTACGAGTACCCTAAGAGCGAGTTATCGATTTATACGGCGCTTGTCTTAGAAGAAATGAAAAAGCGCGGTGTCAACATTCGTACCGTTGATAAAATGAATCGCTATTTTGAAGGCGTTGACGTATTAGAAAACGATACACCTTACAAAAGACACCATAACGATGACTATTTAACAATTTGCTATTATAATTTATATGAGAAATTCATTCGTGGGCAAAAGGATTTTTCAAAGCAGCAATTCGAAGCGCTTGATGCTTTTTACAAACAGAGGGGGACACAGATTGAAAAAACGCTTACGTAAAAAAGCAGGAACTCGATACCATGTTTTAAAGCGTGCACAAAGGGCAAAAGTAAAGCGTAAAGGCAAAGGATGCATTGATTATGCGCTCGTGCCAATTGGCCTAAACGATCAATTAGCACTCGCTTCTGAAGGCTATACAATTGATTATCCATATGCCACGCATTGGCTCCTTCAACTCAATGAGGCAAAAGAAAAATTCCCAATCAAAAATGATGTGTATGATGCGATTCATTATCTACTCGTTGTCTATCTTTGCAACGAACAAGGGAAAACAAATAGCGATTTCGCCATTACTATTCATTTTTTACCTGCATCAACAGTCGATAACGTACAGGCATTTTTTAATACTCTATTAGATGCAATGAAACAGGATGTGTTTTGGGAAAACTAGCATTGCTGCAAGCGCCAGTTTTCCACTAAAAAAGTACATCACCCTAAAGTGATGTACTCAGCCCATGGATGGCGAAATGCCGTCATCCATTATTTTTTATTGTACTCTTCCCAGAAGTCCGCGTTTTTAATGCCTAACTTCTTCGGATCAAATACAGGATCCTTGCCCTCTTTTTTCTGCTGCTCATAGTCTTTTAATGCAAGAAGCGCTGGTTTCATAATAAATAGCATCATAATAACGTTGATCCATACGGTTAAACCTAGCCCTACGTCACCAAACGCCCACGCTAAGTCGGATGTTTTTACTGTTCCGTAGAATGCAGAAGCAAGTAGAATCACTTTCATTAAGAAAATACCGATTTTTTCAGCGCTACCTTTAAACATGTACGACACATTTGTTTCGGCAATGTAGTAGTAAGCCATTAATGTTGTAAATGCGAATAAGAATAAAGAAATTGCGACAAATCCTGAACCGAAGTTATTTAATGCAGGGAATGCATTATTTACAGCGGCTTGTGTGAAGCCTGAATATGTGATGGTTTCATCTAATTTCGCTTCGATTAATACTCCGTCTTGACTACCATCATGTACATTGTACGTGCCCATGAATAAAATCATTAACGCTGTCGCAGAACATACTAAAATTGTATCGATATAAACCGATGCTGCTTGTACTAAGCCTTGTTTAGCTGGATGAGAAACTTCAGCAGCTGCGGCTGGATGTGGGCCTGTACCTTGACCTGCTTCGTTTGAGTAGATCGCACGTTTTACACCCCAGAAAATTGCGCTACCGATCATCCCACCAAAAATCGCATCCGATGCAAAGGCACTACGGAAGATTAAAGCAAATACTGCTGGTACTTCAGAAATATTCATAATGATAACAATAAGTGCAACTAATAAATAAATTAATGCCATGAATGGCACTAAAACTTGCGCTACGTTGGCAATACGTTTGATTCCACCAAAGATGATGATGCCAAGTAAGATAACCGTTACTAATCCTGTAATCCATGGCGCAATCCCGAATGCATTTTCTACTGCACCTGAAATAGCATTAGCTTGTACACCTGGCATTAAAACTGCCACTGACATAATCATTGCAATGGCAAAAACGACACCTAATGCTTTAATTCCTGTCGATTTTTCGATGTAAAATGCTGGACCACCACGATACTGTCCGTCTTTCTTTTCCTTGTAAATTTGCGCTAATGTTGACTCCATATAGGCTGTCGATGCACCGATAAAGGCTGTCACCCACATCCAGAACACGGCACCTGGGCCACCAAATGCAATTGCTGAAGCCGTACCGATAATGTTACCCGTACCTACACGACCAGATAACGCAATCGACAATGCCTGGAATGACGATACCCCTGCATCTGATTTTTGCCCTGTAAACATCAGCTTGAACATATCACCAATTAAACGAACTTGAGCGAATTTTGTCAGAATAGAAAAGAACAGCCCGACAATTAAAATTCCATAAATCATTACTGGACCCCATAAAATATTATTGGCCCAACCTACAAAGTTATTAATAAAATCCATAACCTTCCCCCTTATTGAATTAGTGTATTAATTTAGATTTTAGTATATTACAAAGATTCAGAAATTTCGATATAAATTTTATAATAATTGAAAAAACCTAGCAAACAATTACTTATTTGCTAGGTTTCGTTTTATTCAATAATATAACCTAAGTCCCGTAAAACATTGTCAATAAAGTCTACACTATAGCGGAAAACTTCTTCACGCTCTAATTCAAAATAGAGACTATGTAAGCAACCTTTCCACTGTTTGTAGTGGAATTCAGAATGCTGAATTTGTTCATATGCCCATTTTTTTGTCGCCTGAACGTCTGTTACTTTATCATTTTCACCAGTCATCACAAGCAGTGGCACATTCGGTAGCTTAAATTCCGGATCACGAATGACGCGTGTCGCTTGCTGCCAATCACGATACCATTTTACCGTCACCGTATCATTTAACGGTAAATATTCTTTAAGCTCCATTAACACATCCGTGTTACGTGTAAAATGCTGTAATGACAGTTCATGCTTCAGTTTCATATTGGATGTAATGGCACTAAAACTCGATAACGCATTCGTTAGCTTACCTGGCGTTAGTTTTAGCTGAAGCCACGGTGATGTTAATATAATTCCTGCACAATCTATTTTTTTCTTTTGAAGTACGTAAGTTGCAATCGTTGCGCCTAACCCATGACCAATAACAAATAACGGTAAATTATATTCTAGTGCTACTTTAAATAGTAGTTTCGTATATTTTATATAGCCTTCAAAGTCTTCGTCGTGATATCTTGCAAATTTTGCTTGCTCTCCATGTCCCGGTAAATCTCCCATGACAACGTGAAAGCCTGCACTTCGAAACTTTTCAATTAACCATGCGTACCAGCGATGATGCTCATATACACTGTGAAGAATTACGATGACTGCTTTTGGTTGCTCTTCAGCTTCCCATTTCCACATGGCCAACCCACGCTTTCTATCAAATCTCTATTTTCTATCATACATCGCACCTAGAAGAAATGCTAATTGAAAATTCCTGTCCATCTGTTACGATAATAATAGCACTTACTATTTTATCTAAGAAAAGAGGAATTGCCCATGATTTACCCTTACAAAGACAAATCACCCGTGATCCACCCGAGCGCATTTATTGCTGATTACGTAACTGTTACAGGTGACGTGACAATCGGTGCTGAGTCAACAATTTGGTTTAACACGGTAATACGTGGTGATGTAAACAAGACGATTATCGGCGAACGTGTGAGTATTCAGGATTTATCATGCCTTCACCAAAGCCCAGCTTACCCGTTAATTATTGAAGATGAGGTAACGGTTGGACATCAAGTAACGTTACATAGCTGTACAATCAAAAAACGTGCTTTAATTGGTATGGGTTCCATCATTTTAGATGGCGCTGAAATTGGTGAAGGAGCCTTTATCGGTGCAGGTAGTCTTGTGCCTCCTGGAAAAGTGATTCCGCCTAACTGTTTAGCGATGGGGCGTCCTGCAAAAGTAGTACGTGAAATAACTGAAGAAGACCGCGCTGACATGGATCGTATTATTCGTGAATACGTAGAAAAAGGGCAATATTACAAGTCATTACAAAATGACGCTACGAACAATCACATGTAACAACATACAGTTTCTTCCTATTAAAGAGCGTAATTTTGTTTAAAAAAATGGAGTCACCAGTAGTTAATTACTACCGATGACTCCATTTGCATTTTATAGACCTGCTTTTGCTTTAAGAATTTCTGCTTTATCTGTTTTTTCCCAAGGGACATCTATATCTGTACGACCGAAGTGACCGTAAGCAGCTGTTTGCTTATAAATCGGACGACGTAAGTCTAACATCTTAATAATTCCTGCTGGGCGTAAGTCGAATAATTCACGTACCCATTCAACGATTTGCTCTGAATTTACTTTGCCTGTACCAAATGTGTCAACCGCGATTGATACCGGTTGTGCTACACCGATTGCATACGCTAATTGTACTTCCGCGCGATCAGCTAAGCCTGCTGCTACGATATTTTTTGCTACATAACGTGCTGCATAAGCGGCAGAACGGTCAACTTTTGTTGCGTCCTTACCAGAGAACGCGCCACCGCCATGACGTGCATAACCACCGTAAGTGTCTACGATAATTTTACGACCTGTAAGACCTGCATCCCCTTTAGGTCCACCGATTACGAAACGGCCTGTTGGGTTGATGAAGTATTTTGTCGCTTCATCTAATAATTCAGCTGGTACAACTGGTTTAATAACAAATTCTTTCATGTCTGCTTGAATTTGCTCTAATGTTGCTTCTTCATCATGTTGCGTTGAAATAACGATTGTATCCACACGTACTGGTACGTTGTTTTCATCGTATTCGATTGTTACTTGTGTTTTACCATCTGGACGTAAGTAAGCAAGTTCCCCTGATTTACGTACTGCTGCTAAACGACGCGCTAATTTATGTGCTAGAGAAATCGGCATTGGCATAAGCTCTGGTGTTTCGTTACATGCATAACCGAACATTAAGCCTTGGTCACCTGCACCAATCGCTTCTAACTCATCATCTGTCATTGAACCTTCACGTGCTTCTAACGCTTGGTCAACACCTTGCGCGATGTCAGGAGACTGTTCGCCAACCGCTACAAGTACTGCTAAGTTTTCAGCGTCAAATCCGTACTTACCGCGTGTGTAGCCGATTTCTGCTACCGTATCACGAATAATTCCTTTCATATCTACATATGTTGAAGTTGTGATTTCGCCCGCTACTAATACTAAACCTGTTGTTACCGTAGTTTCACAAGCTACACGTGCATTTGGATCTGCTGCTAAAATGGCATCTAAAATAGCATCTGAAATTTGGTCACAGATTTTGTCTGGATGTCCTTCCGTTACACTTTCTGATGTAAACAGTCGACGATTTGTCATGTCATTTTCCTCCTAAATTCACTCTTACTAAAGATACGGTACTCATTACCCATGTCCGCTTATTTTTTCGATAAAGTGAAACTTGGCTCGGTGCGATTTAACATCCCCAAGCTTTTACCAATCGGGCTTTAAGAGACCGTTGCTTGTCCACTTACGCCATGTTTCACTTCCCCATTAAAGTAAACAGTTACTGTCCCTTAATGCAGGATAAACGTCAAGCATTTGCTTTGACACGAGGTTTTGAAAGGCTGTTACTTTTATCGTTCTAATTTATAAACAAAAAAATCCCTTTTCTCATGAGTCGCGTTCATCACGCGTGAGGAAAGGGAATTATATTCGATACCTTTCACTCTTATCGTTCAAGGGTAGTTTTGCCCTTGCATCAGGTTGGCACCAACACGCGACTTGCGCAGGTTGCCGGGTTTCATAGGGCCTGCCCCTCCACCAGCTCGGGATAAGAGTATCCGTTCAATTACACATCTTACGTAAAAACGATGCCCCTGTCAATTAATTTTGTCTTATTTCGTACAGTTTTAAAATCGTTAGAAATTCATTAAAAAATAATTCAGAATTAGTATAGATTATTATATTCAATGTGTTATACTATTTTTGAATTAACAAACAACTCCCCTTCACAAGGGAATACTATAAAAAAGGATGGTATTTAATAGATGAATTCGGTAGAAATTGCTAACGAGCTGAAAGAACTTTTAAACGGGGAAAACATTCAATCTCAATTATCAGTTCCACAATTAGTTGAAAAAGCTACATCACGTGGAGAAGCAATGTTAACTGTAGAAGGCGCATTACGTGCTGAAACAGGTAAATATACTGGCCGTTCTCCTAAAGATAAATACATGGTTGAAGAAGAAGGTTCAAAAGACAAGATCGACTGGGGCAAAGTAAACCGTCCGATTTCTGCTGAAGTCTTCGACAAGCTTTACGTAAAAGTAATGGACTACCTAAAAGAGCGCGATGAATTATTCGTATTCGACGGCTTTGCAGGAGCAGATCCAGCTTCTCAATTATCTATTAAAGTAATTAATGAATATGCATGGCACAACTTATTCTGCCACCAATTATTCATCCGTCCAACAGCCGAAGACTTAGCTTCTTTCGCTGCTGACTTCACAATCGTATCTGCTCCAAACTTTAAAGCAGATCCAGAAGTAGATGGCACAGGTTCTGAAACATTCATCATCACTTCACTTGAAAAGAAAATCATCTTAATCGGTGGTACTGAATATGCTGGAGAAATGAAAAAATCAGTATTCGGTATTATGAACTACTTATTACCAGAGCAAGGGATTTTCCCAATGCACTGTTCAGCAAACGTTGGTGAAGAAGGCGATGTTGCTTTATTCTTCGGTTTATCAGGTACTGGTAAAACAACGTTATCAGCAGACGCTGACCGTAAATTAATCGGCGATGATGAGCACGGCTGGTCAGATACTGGCGTATTCAACATTGAAGGTGGTTGCTATGCAAAAACAATCAACTTATCAGAAGAAAATGAACCAGAAATTTACAACGCGATTCGTTTCGGTTCAGTATTAGAAAACGTCGTAGTAGATACTGAAACACGCATTTGTGACTATGATGACGGTTCATTAACTGAAAATACACGTGTAGCGTACCCAATCGACTACATCGATAACATCGTATTACCATCAGTAGCAGGTCACCCAAATACAATCATCTTCTTAACAGCAGATGCATTTGGCGTATTACCTCCTGTTTCTAAATTAACAAAAGAACAAGCAATGTATCACTTCTTAAGCGGCTTCACTTCGAAATTAGCTGGTACAGAGCGCGGCGTTACAGAGCCGGAGCCAGTATTCTCTACATGCTTCGGTTCACCATTCTTACCACTTCCTGCTACTGTATATGCGGAGCAGTTAGGCCAAAAAATCGACGAGCACGGTTCTCAAGTGTTCCTAGTAAACACAGGCTGGACTGGCGGCGAGTACGGTGTAGGTTCTCGTATGAAGCTTTCTTACACGCGTGCAATGGTTCGTGCAGCGATCGAAGGCAAATTAAACAATGTAGAAACAATCCAAGATGGCGTATTCGGATTAAACATCCCTGTCGCAATCGAAGGTGTTCCAACAGAAGTATTAAACCCTCGTGAAGCATGGGCTGACAAAGCAGCGTACGATAAAAAAGCAGCTGAACTAGCTGAGCTATTCAACAACAACTTCGCGAAGTTTGCAAATGTTGATGAAGTAATCGTGAAAAAAGGCGGTCCTTTAGCGTAATTTGCTAGGAAAAGGCATTCGCGCCAATATACTGGCGCGAATACCTAGACTCGCTCAATCAATGCGACATAACGTTTAACCTACGAGTGTCTTACTAACATGTTGCTCAGATCAGGATAAACATCATATAAATGTAATGTATATCATAGTACACAAAAAGGATGCTACGCACGGCTCTAATGCGTAGCATCCTTTTTTGATTTCATCCAACTACATAATTTCTGAACAGTTAAACGATTTAACTTCGGTGGGAAATGATGCTTTAAGCCAAATGAAAACCAGGTTTCTACAACTTTGCCTTCATCTTTTAAATAGAGCTCAAGCTGATAGGCATGCTCGATATCCACGTGCTGGTCTTCAGTACCATGAATGATCAGTACGGGCGCTTGAATGTCTGCCACATCATATAATGGTGTGCGGTCCTCATAGTTTTCTGGTACTTTATTTGGCGTGCCCCCAACAATACGCTTTAAGCCGCGACGCATATCCACACGTTCCCAATAAGTTGCCGTTGCATCTGAAACCCCAGCCCACGTTACAAGTGATTTCACCTCATCCGATAAAATTGCTGTCCATAACGCCATTAAACCACCGCGCGAAAAGCCGAATACATTCACTTTTTCAACCGCAATAAATTGTTTTAATACCATGATGGCGTTCATCGCATCATGACGATCATCGCCTGCAAATTCGTCTTTCCCTTCGCCCCCTCGATTGCCTCGGTAATACGGTGCAAATACGACAAACCCTTGGCTAGCAAATTGTGCAACACGCGCTGGGCGTACCATGCCGATTGACTGTAACCCACCTCGTAAGTAAAGAAGTGCTTCATAGTCCCCTGCTTCTTTCGGGCGTGCTAATAAGCCTTTTACACGTAACCCCTGTGACCAATAAGTGACCTCATCCAAACGAATGTGCGCATTTGGCGATGGGTATGGGCGTATTGCAAAAACCTTACCATTGTCGTTCATGATTTTTCACTTCCTGTAACATCTTTTTCATGCCGGCATCTCGCATGTAAAAGCTTAAATTTGGCTGTTGCCAAAGCTCTTCTTCTGTTAGCCATAATATCCCGTCTGTCTCATAGTCACCAACAAAAGGTTCGATTTCTTTTACCTTCACTGTGAAAACCGCCTTACAAAACGGAATGTTATCGTGCACAATATAATACGCAAACCACTTTGCACCTTCTACAATCACATTGGTTTCCTCATACACTTCACGAACAGCCGCTTCTACGAGTGTTTCTCCCTCTTCTTGCTTGCCTCCCGGAAACTCTACGCCTCGGCTTGTATGAATAGTACAAAGCCATTTCCCTTCGTGCTGCACGAGCGCTAATACATGCCTCGGCTCCACGGTAAATGGCCCTTCATCAAAACGTAAATCTACCTTTAATCCGTTTTCATCTATAAATGTAAACATTCGCTCAACTCCTACTTATTAGTGTAGCGAACGAACGCGGATCATTCAATAGACGTGTGCACGAAAATACGGTAGCTGTTCAACAAATCGCTTTGCTTCATCATCGCCAAACTCATGAATGAGCGCATAGATTTTTTGGAGCCGGTAATCAATCTCATGATTTAGTCGGTCCATATGATACGGAATATACGGCAGATGCGCACGAAACGCATTCGCTGCTTCTAAGCTTTGCATTTGTGTAAATAACTTCGAAAACACACGCGCTTTAATTGGATCCATTTGTAATACAAACTCATAGGATGACCCTGGTTGCAAGTTACATGTTAAATGAGCAACCGATACATAAACATTTTGCTTTCCCAAATTTACTCACCTCTAAGCGTAACATGAGCAAATTCGGCAAAACTATGCAAAAAACGACCCCAAATTCGGAGTCGTTTTCTTTATTATTTCCCTAAATACGCGTTTAACATCCAAGCGTGTTTTTCTAAGCTTTGGTAGGTTGCGTTTAATAAGTCTTCCGTACGATTATCCCCCGCTTCACCAGCTGTTTCCATCGCTTGTTTTAATGCTTTCATAATCGTTTCAAAATCGGCAATTGTTGTTTCTACCATTTGCTCTGTTGTTTCTTTGCCTGTTGCCTCTTCGATTAACGACAAGGCTAAATGCTCTTTTAACGTCGCAATCGGCTTACCACCCTTAGATAAAATGCGCTCAGCGACTTCATCTAAATTTAGTGTTACTTCGTTGTAAAGCTCTTCGAATTTTGTGTGTAGCGTGAAGAATGATGGACCGTTCACGTACCAGTGGTAGTTATGTAGTTTTGTGTACAATACTGACCATGTTGCAACTAATTCGTTTAATTGACCGTTTAATTTTGCTTCTGCCATGCTTGTCACCTCATAAATTATATTTAAAATTTCTATATAGAAATTTTATACCTAATTGAAAAACATTCTCACCAATATCATAATACACTTTCCTCACAATAACTGTGACAAAAAACTGAATTTCACCAATCTTTTTTATTATTGCCGAATGAAAACGTTTTAAAACATAATATAGTCAAATTTCACACTCCCTATTTATTGTAAAATAGAAGAGAATTTAAAAAGCTGGAGGTAAGATGATGACGACAACCATTATTATCATCGCAATTTTCGTAATTGTAATCATTACGGCTTTATTTTTAACAGCAGTGAACTGGGGTTATAAAGTAAAGCATACCGTCGATGTCATTACGCATCATGATCAAGAAAAAACAGAGGTGAAAAAATGAGCTTACCAATTGTATTAATTATTATCGTAACAATTATGAGTATTTTTGCGTTCTCAATTATTTTACTTGCTCGAAAAAACAACGTATCATTAAAGCAGACGGTTGATGCAAAACCGATTCGAGCCTATAAAAATGGAGAGCAAAAGCAGTGAAAAAATTAGTTATCGGCTTCATTCGCCTATATCAAAAATACTTATCCCCAATGAAGCCACCGTCATGCCGATTCCACCCTACTTGTTCGAGCTATGGTATTGAAGCCATACAAAAGCATGGGGCTATTAAAGGGTTGATTATGACGACTATACGCATCTTAAAATGCCAACCACTTCATCCTGGTGGCTTTGATCCAGTACCAGACAAATGGCCTTCGAAAAAAAAATAATTTTCGAAGGCTTTTTTTATTGTATTTTTTCCGATTTTCTTGTATTATTGGAACTGTTGAAAATAATCAAATCGTAATTATTACTATTTAAGGGGCATATACAGTATGAAAAAATGGTTTTTATTCATTCCAATGTTAGCATTATTATTAGCAGCATGTAATTCAGATAATGCTACACCTACAACCGATACAGAAAAAACAGATGACACTTTATCAATTTATACAACGGTTTATCCGCTACAATATTTTGCAGAACGAATCGGTGGCGAGGCCGTTAACGTTTCTTCTATTTACCCAGCAGGTGCCAACGAGCATACATTTGAACCGACTCAAAAAGATATGATGACGTTAGCAGATGCAGACATATTTTTTTACATTGGTCTTGGTTTAGAAGGCTTTGTTGAAAATGCTAAGAAAACATTAGCCAATGAAGATGTAAAATTAGTCCCTACTGCAGAAGGTGTAACAGAAGAACAGTTACACATCTCAACAGGACATACACACGAAGAAGCAATTGAAGAAGAGCATGATCACGAACATGATGAAGATGAACACGCAGAAGAAAATCATGACGACCATGCACATACAGACCACGATGCACACGTTTGGTTATCACCAATCATTTCACAGCAATTAGCATTAGCGATTAAAGATGAATTAGTTGCTGCTTTACCAGATCAAGAAGCAACATTCACGAAAAACTATGAAACACTTGTAGCCGATATAGATACATTAAACGCAGACTTTGAAACAATGGCTGCTGCAACGAAAAAGAAAACATTCTTCGTTTCACACGCGGCATTCGGCTATATCGCTGGTCACTACGGGTTGAAACAAGTACCTGTCGCAGGCTTGAACTCGCAAAGTGAACCTTCACAAAAAGAGTTAACATCAATTGTTGATTTAGCGAAAAAAGAGAACATTGAGTATATTTTCTTTGAGCAAAATGTTTCATCAAACTTAACTAAAATTATTCAAAACGAGCTTGGTGCACAAACGTTAACACTGCATAACTTAAGTGTGTTAACTAAAGAAGACATTACAAACAACGAAGACTACTTCACATTAATGCGTAAAAATATTGAAGTTTTAAAACAAGCATTAAACTAATTCAATGAAAAAGAGAGCTGTCACAAATGTGATGGCTCTCTTTTCATATACTCTGAATTTTACACGACTACGCTTTTTTACTTTGTTGGTACTGCTTTGCTGTAATCGATTTGACTTTTAGTGTTTTTAAATTCATTTGATAATATTTTTTATCTTTTTCATTCATGTAGAATAACTCATTTTTTTTAGTAAAGGCCTGCGTTGCGATATGGAAACTCTTATATTTTTCACTTTTTGCAACAGGATATTCCGCTTTTACCCAGCTATGAGTTGCAGCGATTTGCTTATCCGTTAACATGAAGTACTTGTAGCGCACTTCATCTGCTTTGTTGCCGATAGGATCATTCCACGTTGGATCAATGTGGTACCATTCCTTGTCAACCTTCGCTAAAATCCATGCATGGCGCTCATTATTTGAGTAACCCTTCACATATTTCGCTTCGATTTTTAGTTCTTCAAACATTTTTAACATTAACAATGCGTAAGCCTGACAAACACCTTTCTTTTCCGTTAGTAACGTGTACGTAATGTACTGGCTGTTTTTTGTTTTGCTTGAATAGCTACTATTTAACACGATGTAGTCATGGACTGCTTTAATTTTATCGATTTGCGTTGCATTTTTCTTAATGATTTTTGGAAGAATTTTTTTTACTTCAGCTGTTACATGATCTTCTTTTTTCTTGTCTGTTAAATATATTATTTTAAACGTTAATGTACCCGAAGTGCCCGTGTACGTCATCGCTAACTGCCATTTTGAAATATTTTCATACACATACTGTTCATTTTTTTGAATGTGATTTAACGCATTTTGTACAACCGTTTTAATTTTTGAGAAATCTCCCTCATACGTTAATATAAAATCCGTATTAAAGTTGCTTAGCTGCTGGAAAATATCGTTTGTTAACGTTTTCTCTGTTGAAACACTATTGGCACTTGTTGGGGCCGATCCCGTTGTTGGCAACATACTGAAAAGTAATACCACTATTAAAAATGAAGTAAATAATTTTTGCATTTTAAGTACCTCCCTAATTTTGCACTGAACTTATCCGATTGATGTTTATATACTATTAACATCATACTCAACCTATGTTGAAAACCTTTTAAAAATTTTTGGTTATATAATAAAAAGACTCGTTGAAATGATTATTTCACCATTTAAACGAGTCCTTTTTGTTATTTTTTTATCACTCAACTATTAACTGTTTCAACTGCCTTCTAAGTAGCTTATTAGACCCATTACGAGGCATATTATTGATAAAATGAATTTTTTTAGGTATTTTATAGTTCGCTAGATTCATTTTACAGAAATCGATTAATTGTTGTTCTGAAACTTTTCCTTTCAACACGACAAAACCAATTGGCACTTGTCCCCATTTAGCATCATCAATACCGCATACACCTGCTTCCTTCACCGCTTCATGAGCTAGTAACACATTTTCTATTTCAGCAGGGTAAATATTCTCGCCACCCGAAATGATTAAATCACTGCGACGGTCGACCACGTATAAAAAGCCTTGCTTATCTAAATAACCGATATCTCCCGTGTGTAGCCAGCCGTCTCTAGTCGTTGGCTTGTCTTTAAATTTGCCGACATAGCGTGGTGTCACATGTGGACCGCGCACTAGAATTTCACCAATTCCCTCTACATTAGGCTCATCAATGCGTACCTGATTGAAAAAGAGCGGCTTTCCTGCTGAGCCCACTTTACGAAAAGCATCTTCACTCGTTAAGGTTGTTGTTTGGGAAGAAGTTTCGGTCATTCCGTATGTTTGTGCTACGCATAATTGAAGCGCCTGGGCACGGTGTAAATACGCAGCAGGAACAGGTCCACCACCTGCAAGCATCGTTGTAAAGTTTTTATGTGCGGTTAAATTTGCCTCTTCCATTTGCGTTAAAATATTTTCTAACGTCACCGCAACGACCGACATTTTCGTCACGGAGCCTGATGCAATTTCTGCTGCACATCGTTTTGCATCAAATTTTTCATATAAACGAATTTTCATACCATATAATAAAGAGCGTACAATAATTGAAAAACCACTTATATGAAAAATTGGGACCGTACACAGCCACGAATCCTGTTCAGATAGCCCTAAGTTTAGCGCTGAACTTACCGCACTCGCGCTATGATTTCCAACTGTTTGACACACCCCTTTTGGGAAACCCGTTGTACCTGATGTATACATAATCGTTAATGCGAAATCATCGTCCCATTCTGAAGCAATTTCATATGCTTTTGGCTCTCTATCCGAAAGCGCTGAAAATAACAACATCCGGTCATCTGGTGCTAATTTTCCAAACTCAGAATCCGCAACTAAAATCATATCCACTTCAGCATCGGCAATTTGATAGCTCAGTTCCTGTTTAGATAAACGACCATTTAATAGCACCATTTCGCACTGCGCTTGCATACATGCATACAGTACTTCAATTAATGCCGGTGTAGAGGGCGCTAAAATTGCGACACGTTTTCCTGTTAACTCATAGGCATTTAATTGATAAGCACGTATCACGGATTTCTCGTATAACTCATGGAATGTCCACTGTTCATCATGAAAACTAACCGCTATACGATTTGGCGTTAAATATGCACGTTGTTTGATCCAGTTCGGTTGCATACAAATTCCTCCTTTAAATCCACTAAAAAAAGAGCACACAAATGTATGCTCTTTTCTTGATTGTTAACAACAAATCAAGGGAAACGTGGGAATTGACCGAAGTCAGGTTGACGTTTCTCTTTGAATGCGTCACGACCTTCTTTTGCTTCATCTGTTGTGTAGTAAAGAAGTGTTGCGTCACCAGCAAGCTGTTGAATACCAGCTAAACCGTCTGTATCTGCGTTCATCGCAGCTTTTAAGAAACGTAACGCTGTTGGAGACATTTGTAACATCTCTTCACACCATTGTACTGTTTCGTCTTCAAGCTGAGCGTAAGGAACAACCGTGTTTACTAAGCCCATATCAAGTGCTTCTTGCGCGTCGTATTGACGGCATAAGTACCAGATTTCACGTGCTTTTTTGTGACCTACGATACGAGCTAAGTAGCCTGAACCGTAACCAGCGTCGAATGAACCAACTTTAGGTCCAGTTTGACCGAAGCGAGCATTGTCAGCAGCAATTGTTAAGTCACATACTACGTGTAATACGTGGCCGCCACCGATTGCATAGCCTGCAACCATTGCTACTACTGGCTTAGGAATTTTACGGATTAATGTTTGTAAATCTAATACATTTAAACGAGGAATGTTGTCGTCGCCTACATAGCCGCCGTTACCGCGAACTTTTTGGTCGCCGCCTGAGCAGAATGCATGCTCGCCTTCACCTGTTAAAATAATTACGCCAATGCGCTCATCATCACGTGCACGTGTGAAAGCGTCGATCATTTCCGCTGTTGTTTTTGGGCGGAATGCGTTGCGTACTTCTGGACGGTTAATCGTAATTTTTGCGATTCCGTTATAGAACTCATACTTAATGTCTTCATAAGTATGTAATGAAGTCCATAGACGTTGCTTTGTCATTTGAGTTGTCCCCCTATTTTGTGCTTAAAAGCAATTAGTTAGTATTAACTTTAGTATAGACAAAAGTTAAATCATTTCCTCTACTATTGTAGCAAACTTTAGCGGATTTTCCACATGAATTGCGTGCCCCACTGCTGGAATTGTAAGATGTTTTGCATGAGTGAGCAAGTTTTGCATCTTTTCGTTCAGTGTGACAAATTTTTCGTCAAGCGCACCTGTAAGTAAAGTTACAGGCATTGGAAGTATGGTTAAATCATCCCAAAGGTTTGGCATGACACCTGTCCCCATACCACGTAAGCTATTTGCTAATCCAATTGCACGCTGCTGTAGACGTTCGGTGCGAATTTCTTGTTGTACATGTTCACTTAGTAATTTTTGTGAGGCAAAGAGTGCAATGTTTTCCCACTTGTCGACAAAGGACTCGATGCCGTTTGCTAGGATTTTTTCAGCTAATGCATCATCCGCCTCTTTACGTGCCGCGCGTTCTTCTTCGGATTTTAACCCTGGTGATGCGCTTTCTAATACTAACTGCTCAACCTTATCCGGATACTTCACCGCATAGCTCAACGCCACACGCCCGCCCATTGAATAACCGAGTAATGTAAACTTCTCTAAATGGAGCTGTTGGAATAATTCGTGCAATGTATCGATTTGATAAGTCATTGAATACACCGCTACGTTTTTAGGAGCTGATGTCTGCCCATGTCCAGTTAAATCAACCAGGATGCAGCGTACCGACTTTGACAGCGCCTTTACAACATGCTGCCATGTTTTCGTACTGCCTGTAAAGCCGTGTAGTAACACGAGCGTTTTCATACCTAGTGGATTCACTTGATCGACAAAAACATCGATTCCGTTTACAGCATATCGAGCCATTGTTCAATCACCTCATTAATGCGTGTCCATAATGCGCGGTGTTCACTGACGTTTTCCTCACGATTTGTAAACACTTCAATTAATTTAAGGGATTGTTGTTTATCGGCTGTAACCGTCGCTAAAAACTGCTCTTTTGTTGTGACGTTTACGTATTCCATGTCATACATTTTGGCCACTTGTTCGAACGTTAATGCTGTTGGTGTACCGAATAACTCCTCGTAATGTGCCTCAATTTTTGCCTGCGGTAAATATGAGAAGATCCCACCACCATCATTGTTTAGCACAACAATGGTTAAATCACAGTCTTGATAACGACTTGCGATAAAGGCATTGGCGTCATGTAAAAACGCTAAATCGCCGATTAATAAATAAGTTTTACGTTCCTTGCGACCGTTACTAAAGCCTAGCGCTGTCGAAGTAACGCCGTCAATGCCGTTCGCACCACGATTGGCAAATACTTGCACATCTCGATTCATCACAGGTAAAAACGTATCGATATCACGAATCGGCATACTGCTGCTGACAAAAACATCCGCGCCTTCTCGTAAATTTTCAAGCATTAATTGGACATAAGCGCCTTCGTCATTCGCTGATTCCCCGTATTTACTAATGACATCCGCTGCTAATAAATCTGCTGTTTTCCAAAACTCAATATAGGCAAGCTCCGTCGCCATCTGACCAAGTTCAATCTCACGTAACCATTCACCTGGTAACGCATGGATAAAGTGAGTTGCAGCATGTGTTGAATCACGGAACATCGGGTCTTCATCAATGACAATATAGTAATGTGGATTTGCCTGTGCGATAAACTGCATTAAAAATTTTGAAACGGGTTGCGCGCCAAAGCGAATGACCGCTTGCGGACGGACGTTGCGTTTAAAGCGTTCGTTTTTCATTAATGCATCATATGTAGTAATCGCAAAAACCTGGCAATCTTCAGGTACTTCGGTACGCAAGTTTGATAGACTCTCGATCATAACGGGCCATTTCAACTCGCGCACAAAATCCCAAAGCGCGGTTGTATCTGTACCAAGTGGTAGCTCTCCAATAACGATAATTCCGTTTTTCGTTTGCGTAATCATCGCCGTTAATTCCGTAAGCGTTTGCTTTGACGGGGTTAAGTTATTGGTAAAGCTTTTCACGAAACTTGTGCGTGGTAGTGTTTCTTTAAAATCAATGACTAACGGCTCGCGGAAAGGAATATTTACATGCACGGGTCCAAATGGTGCTGTTAAGGCAATCGTTACCGCGCGTGCCGTGTGGCGCTCAATATACGGTAGCGTTTGTGGTGCTTCGTCTGGAATTGGAAACTCTGCTGACCATTTCACATGTTCACCGTATAGACGCACTTGATTAATCGTTTGCGGAGCCCCGACTTCACGTAATTCATGTGGACGATCCGCTGTTAACACAATTAATGGCACACGAGCATATTTCGCTTCTACAATTGCTGGATAGTAATTTGCCGCTGCTGTACCGGATGTACAAAGTAGGACAACTGGTTTTGCTGTCGCTTTCGCTAAGCCCAACGCATAAAAGCCAGCCGCGCGCTCATCGACTTGACGATGCACGGCCAACTCCTTCGTTGATGCAAACGCATAAGCAAGCGGTGTTGAACGTGAACCTGGGCTCACAACTACTTGCTCGACTCCTGACGCAACAAGCGATGCGACAATCTTATACACATAATTCGATAACACTTCACGTTCATTCATGTAATTGTCCCCCTAATGCTCGTAACATTGGTCGGAATTTCACGAGCGTTTCTTCGTATTCCGATTGCGCTTCCGAATCGGCAACAATCCCGCCACCTGCATATAAATATGCCTTGTCCTGAACAAGTGCTGCCGAGCGAATCGCTACTGCGAATTCCCCGTTACCATCCGCATCTAACCAACCGACCGGGGCAGCGTACAGCCCACGATTCATCGGCTCGTAGTTACGAATAATCTGCAGCGCATCTTCCCGTGGAACCCCTCCAAGTGCTGGTGTTGGATGTAGATGCTTCACAAGCTGTAAAATCGTTGCTTCCTCATTTAATTGTCCTTCAACCGGTGTGTATAAATGCTGAATATCGCGAATTTTTAATAGCTTCGGTCCAGTTGGTACTTTTACGTCACGACAGTTTTTCTCAAACGTATCCGTAATCATTTCTACCACATAGTGATGCTCACCACGGTTTTTCGCGTCGTTTAATAGGTTACTCCCTAACGCCTCATCCTGCTCTGCCGTTTGTCCACGCTTAATCGAGCCTGCCACACACGATGAAAAAGCACGGCCATTATCAACCTTCACTAAGCGCTCCGGTGATGCCCCGTAAAACAGCATATCGTTATACTCTAAGCCAAATAAAAAGCTTTCCGGCTGCTCATTTGCGACATGCGATAAAATTTGTGGAGATGTAATCGCTTCCTCAAATTGCAATGCTAATGAACGCGCAATGACAACCTTTTGCGCTTCGTTTGCTTTAATTAAACTTGTTACTTGATCGATCGATTGTAAATATTCTTCTTTAAACGGCTCTGCGTAGCTTGTCATCATCGGCTTCGCATACGTTTTCACTTCTTTTACTTGCGTTGCGTGAATCAGTTCATCACGCTCTTTGCGTAATGCTTCAAATGTTTGCGCGCTACTTTCTTCACTCGTAATTAAATTGATCGTCACAAACGCTTGGTCGTTTCGAATGACTAACTGATGCGTTGACACGGTGAAATAGCTCTGCGGAAATTTCGCCCATTCGCCTGTCACTTCATTTTTCGGGTCAAACGTAAAGCCACCAAATAAAATCGGCTGTAGGTGCTGGTCTTCTTGAACGATTTGACTCGTAAGTTGCTTCCACTCTTGCTCTACATGATCAAAGCGCTTAGTGCCTTCATTATTTTCAATTGTATACGCGTGTCCTAAGCCAACTAACGTGAATGTTTTCTCACGGTTTTGCCAAAAATTGCGCTTACCTTTATATTTCGCTTCGCCTGCAGCAAAAAAGGCCAGTGCCGATAAGCGACTAACTTCGATTGTTTCCATATAAAAAATTTGCTTTGAATTCGAACCTACTTCGATTTCAGTGGCGTTGTACCACTTGTGTTGCATGAAAATTCCCTCCGTCATGTTGCAAATTCACTAGTATGATGCAAGTTGCGTTCTGTTTTGGAACACGTTAAATTCTCTAAATATTTGCTCATTTTATTTGCGTTCGTTCTTTAAATAATACCTTTCCTATCATACCATTTTTCAAACAAACGTTACATGTAATCACGCTTGTCTCTGTTCTTTTTGTTGCATTTCCTTTACAATAATGAAAGATTGTTTTCAAGTAAGGAGCGTTTTTTATTATGACAAAAGTCATTGAAGCGGACAAAGGCTTTAAAGTTTGGTGGCATTTAACACGCCCCCATACATTAACAGCTTCATTTGTTCCCGTATTTTTAGGAACAGCGATTGCGTTAGCAGTGGATCACGAAACGATTCATTTCGGATTGTTTTTTGCAATGCTCATCGCCAGTATGCTGATTCAAGCAGCAACGAATATGTTTAATGAATACTACGATTACAAGCGTGGCTTAGACAACGAACATTCAGTTGGCATCGGAGGTACAATCGTTCGTCACGGTGTGGCACCAAAGACAATTATGCTGATTGCATTAGCATTCTACGCCGTTGCCATGCTGCTAGGCGTCTACATTTGTGCGATGTCGTCATGGTGGTTAGTGGCTGTCGGCCTTGTTTGTATGTTAATCGGATATTTATACACAGGTGGGCCCTACCCAATTGCCTATTCGCCGTTTGGGGAAATCGTTTCAGGTGCTGTCATGGGGATGGGAATTGTACTGATTGCCTTCTTCATTCAAACAGGTGAAGTAACAGTTGAAGCGGTACTTATTTCGGTACCGAGTATGATTTTAGTTGGTGCGATTATGTTATCGAACAACATTCGTGACATTATTGGTGATACTGAAGGTGGCCGTAAAACAATGGCAATTTTAGTTGGTCGCCATAACGCAGTATCGGTTTTAGCTGCATTCTTTATCGTTTCGTATGTATGGATTATTGCGTTAGTCGTCTTTACACCACTTACAGTTTGGGCACTACTTGTGTTACTAAGTATTAAAAAGCCAATCGACGCCGTAAAATTATTCCGTGCTAAAGAAAAACCATTAGAAGTAATGCCTGCCATGAAATATACCGCGCAGACAAATACCATTTTTGGTTTCCTATTAGCAATTGGCTTACTAGCTTCATATTTTATCTAACAAACAAAAGCTGTACAAAGCGTATCGATTTACGCCTTGTACAGCTTTTTTAATGTTCTTCATTCACATGGTCAATACATGTTCACCGTCACCTTTTATAGCTTCGCGTACGCAACAATCGCATCATGCAAAAGGCGAGTTGCCCCTTCACCAACCTGGCTATCGTAATACGTTGTAAAGCGGTCATCATACAGATACATTTGCGCTAATCCAACATGTGCTTCCTTCGTATACTTTTTCCAGTAAAAGCTTAACCAGCGTTTGTGCAGTTCTGCTACTTCCATTGCCACTTCACTTGTCGCGTCATTCTCTACTATTGCTTCTTGTAAACGCATAAATAATTGTTGCTCTAACTGTTGTACAGCTTCGTACTGCGCTTCTGTCATGTCCTTTAATTTACCGTAGCCTTCTAGCACTTGCTGTTGGCCGTATTTTTTGCGAATTTCCTCGCCATATTTTTGCTCGTTGTCTTCAATTAACTTATTCTTAAATGCCTCAAATTTTTGTTCGTTTGTCATTGTTGTTTCCCCTTCCATCGTACTAATTGTTTGGTTGATTGTTTGTAGTAAGCCATCTAAATAACTGCGCTTTTGTTCAAGCAACCTTTGTTGATTTTTTAGCGCCTCTTTTACTTCAAAATCAGGATTTTCAAGTAATCCCTTAATTTGCTCTAGCTTAAAATCCAGCGCTCGGTAAAACAAAATTTGCTGCAAGCGGTCAATATCTGCCTGACTGTACTGGCGGTAACCATTTTGTGCGACCATTGAAGGCTTGAGTAATCCGATTTCATCATAATAGCGCAGTGTACGTGCACTGACACCCGATAATTTTACTAATTCATTTATAAGCAATACAATCACCTCTAAGGATTACTATAAAGTGTAACGTAACGTGAAGGTCAACGAAAAAAATAATTTTTATTTGAACTTTTTACCCCATTCAAAACTCTTACTTATAGAGAGGTGAACACGATGACAATTACCAAGCTGGTGAAAAAAGCAAAAAAAGGCCATAAAGATGCCCTCGTACAGCTTATTATGCAAGAACAGCAGCAATTTTACCATTTAGCCTATACGTATGTCGGCAACGAGCATGACGCACTCGATGCCCTTGAACAAATGATTGTTATTTTATACGAAAAAATTCATCAGCTCAAAGACGACACAGCGTTTTATAGCTGGAGCAAAACCATTTTGGTGAATGAATGCCGTGCCATCCTGAAAAAAAAGCACCGCGTCATTTTTATTGAGGATGAAGAATCGATCGAATTAACCGTCAATCCAATCGATCAACTCGATGATGAACTAACGCTCGAACATTATTTAACGATACTATCACCGGTGCATAAAGAAGCGATTCAGCTCAAATATCTACTCGATTACAATTACGAAACAATTGCTGAACTTACGAACGTTTCAATCGGTACCGCCAAAACCCGCGTATTTTATGCACTCAAAAAGCTACGGGCACATTTTGGAGAGGAGAATTTCCATGAATAAATTTGATCAGCAAAAAGCGAAACTAAACGATATCCCAGTACCAGAACAGCTTGAACAACGCTTACACAACGCCTTAGCAAAGCAATCTCAATCTAAAAGAGGGAGCAAAAAAGCCGCTCTTGCCCTACTAGTAACCGCAGCTCTTGCTTTATTATTCATTTCTTTTAATATGAATACATTCGCCTACTACGGCAAAAAACTATTCGGCTATGAACAGCTCATGGATGACACACTCGCAAAGCTAAACGAAACAGGTGCCGGCCAAGTCGTCGATGAGTCTCTCGTATTACAAGATGGAACAACCGTAACTATCGAAGGTGTGCTTTCCGATGCCAATCGCTTTATTATCTATTACAAGGCGCACAATCCGGTAAAATCATTAGAAAATGGTATTACATTTACAAAATTAACTGGTTTTTTAACCAACCATTTGCCAAGCAGCACGTATGTATTAAGCAGTGATCAACATACATTAACGGGTATTGCGAGTTATGATGCCGTTAATCCATTTGCCAAAAAACTCACGGTTTCTTTATATGACGATGCCCATAACGAATATGATTTCACATTCAAATATAACGCGAACGACGCACTCGCACCAACTTTGAAACATACGATTAATGAAAAAATCAAAACGGATATTGGTACGTTCACGATTAAAAAATTAACAACAACAAATGCCTCAACACTCATTACAGGAACTTTCAATAAAACAATCGATCGAACATTTCCAATACCTAGAGATTTTGTATTATACGCAGATGACAAAGCAATCCCAGTAAAAGAAAGCAGTATGCAAAGTTCCTTATTTAGTGGCTACACCATGGATCTATTATTTGACACCATTCCTGCTGACACAAAAAAACTCGAATTAAAGCTCGAGCAATCTTATTCAAAAGAGACAATTGATGTGGCCATTCCATTAAACCCTCTACCTGAAACAATCGTGGGGCCAAAAAACTTACAAATTTTAAATGCTTCTATACAGGATGGCATTACAGAAATTACGATTAGCTCCGAACCAAATGTAATTTTTGATGAGGTATCATTACAAACTCCCGACGGTAAGGTATCGCTTCAAACAACGAAAGGTTTTCACGAAAGCGATGCAGGCTATATCCGTACGTTACAATTTAATACAACAAATGAAGGTACCGATTTGCTTATAAAAAATATGTACTTCCTTGAGATGCAAACCGATACAATTACTATCCTCGATTAATTAACAAAAGCGTAGTCATGAATTGTTTTTCACGACTACGCTTTTGATTTCATCCATACTTGTAATTTTTCTATAAAAGGCATGCTATACATCTGTGGCAATGTTTGCATCTGATCTAAACCTAGTTCCTGACGATCATTTACTTTTACATCTGCTTGATAATAGTAACCGGTTACAGGTGCTTGCTCCTTCTCCCCACTTGCTAATTCGTAAAACTGGTGCAATTTCATTCGGTATATCCCGTCTAGCTCTTCTCGCTGAATTTGAAATCGCTCAAAGCCATTTTTGATTTCATAAACAAACACATTCGCAAATTCATAATCCTTTATTTGCTTATCGTCTATCTGATAAGCAATTACGCCTAAGCTATTTAATTCATCACCTGTTACATTTAAACCTAATTCTTCATTTAACTCTCTTACACCATCTAAAACCGTTTCGGTTGCCAGTAAATGGCCAGCAGCCGTAATATCATACTGACCAGGATAATCCTTCTTACATTGACTACGGAGCTGTAAATAAATCATCCATTCATCTTCTACCTTCTCAATCACCCAACAGTGAAATACTTCATGCCAAAAGCCCTTTTCATGTACTTCATCACGCAATGCCGTACCTATTTTATTATATTGTTCATTAAAAATCGCTAAACATTCTGTCATCTTCTTCATCCTCCGTTTTATTGGACCAAAAAAACGCTAAGCACTTAAATAAATGCTTAGCGTTTTCTATCTGCCTATGTATGACCCGTACGGGATTCGAACCCGTGTTACCGCCGTGAAAGGGCGGTGTCTTAACCACTTGACCAACGGGCCGTGGCGGAGAATGAGGGATTTGAACCCTCGCGCCGGTTACCCGACCTACACCCTTAGCAGGGGCGCCTCTTCAGCCTCTTGAGTAATTCCCCTAATTAAAAAATGGCTCCGAAGGCAGGACTCGAACCTGCGACCTGCCGGTTAACAGCCGGATGCTCTACCAACTGAGCTACTTCGGAACAGTCTTATATGGTGGGCCTAAATGGACTCGAACCATCGACCTCACGCTTATCAGGCGTGCGCTCTAACCAGCTGAGCTATAGGCCCTTTTTAAAAACTGGAGCGGGTGATCGGAATCGAACCGACAACATCAGCTTGGAAGGCTGAGGTTTTACCACTAAACTACACCCGCAAATGGTGGGTTTGGACGGAATCGAACCGCCGACACTTAGAGCTTCAATCTAATGCTCTACCAACTGAGCTACAAACCCACAAATGGCGGTCCCGACCGGGATCGAACCGGCGATCTCCTGCGTGACAGGCAGGCATGTTAACCGCTACACCACGGGACCATTTGGTTGCGGGGATAGGACTTGAACCTATGACCTTCGGGTTATGAGCCCGACGAGCTACCACTGCTCCACCCCGCGACAATATTATTAAGTTTATTATCGCCTGTTCTGAGTTCTACTTAGTTGACATCAACTTCGTTCCTCAGTTGCTGCTAATCGCTATCTTCGTTTAGCGATTTGCTCCACCCCGCGATAATACTATTTAACTTTTTTCGAGCTGTTCTCACCTGTAAATTATGGAGGAGGTAGAGGGATTCGAACCCCCGCGCGGTGTTACCCGCCTGTCGGTTTTCAAGACCGATCCCTTCAGCCGAACTTGGGTATACCTCCATGTTAATTATATGATTTACTGGTGGACCTTACAGGACTCGAACCTGTGACCGGACGGTTATGAGCCGTCTGCTCTAACCAACTGAGCTAAAGGTCCTTAAGATGGCTACCGAGGGAGTCGAACCCACGACCTTTCGGGTATGAACCGAATGCTCTAGCCAGCTGAGCTAGGTAGCCAGGATCTTTATTGGTTAATTTATGGTGGAGCCTAGCGGGATCGAACCGCTGACCTCCTGCGTGCAAGGCAGGCGCTCTCCCAGCTGAGCTAAGGCCCCATATAGTGGTCGGAATGACAGGATTCGAACCTACGACCCCTTGGTCCCAAACCAAGTGCTCTACCAAGCTGAGCTACATTCCGGAAAATGGTGCGCTCGACAGGACTTGAACCTACAACCTTCTGATTCGTAGTCAGATGCTCTATCCAATTGAGCTACGAGCGCAATTATTTATTTAAAAGATGGTGCCGAGGGCCGGAATCGAACCGGCACGGTGATCACTCACCGCAGGATTTTAAGTCCTGTGCGTCTGCCAGTTCCGCCACCCCGGCATTTTTTGGAGCGGAAGACGAGGTTCGAACTCGCGACCCCCACCTTGGCAAGGTGGTGTTCTACCACTGAACTACTTCCGCAAAATGCATAAGCTATTTTTATCTGACAGTATATGAAATTAAAATGGTGCGGGTGAAGGGAGTCGAACCCCCACGCCTTGCGGCGCTAGATCCTAAGTCTAGTGCGTCTGCCAATTCCGCCACACCCGCAGCAGACAAATATAAAACTGGTGAGCCATGAAGGACTCGAACCTTCGACCCTCTGATTAAAAGTCAGATGCTCTACCAACTGAGCTAATGGCTCTCTAAAGTGGTGCCGGCGAAAGGAGTCGAACCCTCGACCTACTGATTACAAGTCAGTTGCTCTACCAACTGAGCTACACCGGCATTTTAGAAATGGTGGAGGATGACGGGCTCGAACCGCCGACCCCCTGCTTGTAAGGCAGGTGCTCTCCCAGCTGAGCTAATCCTCCTGGGTATTAAAGTTACACTGTAAAGTGCTTGTCCTTTCTCTTAAGGACAAGATTTATATTATCAGCATTTGAGAAACAATGCAATACTTTTTTGAAACTTTTTTTAAAAATAATATTTCCTTCAAAGTTTCCCAGTAACTAGCCTTGTTTCCTAATGAAAACGATTACTTGGCATAACGAAATTTTAATATGATTACCCATTTTTTTCAACACTTGTTTTGCATTTTTATAAAATATTTTTTATTATATTAGTAAATTAATACGTCACAATGCCCAATTACAAAGGGAATCCGTTCATTCTTACAGTTAAATCCCCTTTAATTGTAGGTTATTTTATAATTATATCAAAACTCTAAATATTACCTGCTTATTTTTTTTAACATTATCTATTCGCTCTAATTTTTCAGCATACTTAACATAACCTATAACCTCTGAAAAAATTAGTGTCGGTATTTGATACATTAATTGTCCATAAATCGCGTTTGCTATTTTTAAAATTGTATCATTCCCCTGCTCTACCTGCTTTACAATCCGTTGCACCTTATAGTCCATTTTCGCTAAATTCGCCTGCGCAACTTCTTCAAAATTATCAAAAATTGCTTCATGTCCAGCAAAAACAGTCGATACATGTAAGTTTAAACATTGTTCAATCGATTTACGTTGCTGCCATACTGTCGGCAATAATGATTTGTTTGCATCAAAATCAATGAGTGCATTTGTCGTTCCTTTTTCAATAATTAAATCCCCTGTAAATAGCCAGTCTGTTTGTTGATCATATAGCGAAATCGAATCCAATGAATGTCCTGGTGTCTCTAAAACGAGTAAATCCCCGATAAAATCCTGCGCTTGAATAGGTTGTACAAATGTTTGAATTCGTAAACCTTCATCATTATATAGTGTTTTATACATTTTTTCTATACGCGTCTTCATGAGATCTTCGCAGCCATAGTATGTATACAATTCCTCAAAAAATTGAATTTTAGTATGCTGATATTGTTCTGTCAATGCTAAACGTTCTATTGCGGAAGGATGGGCAAATACCGGCATTTTCTTTGTCTCTATAATTTTATTAACCATTCCAATATGATCAGTATGATGATGCGTTAAAATAATTTGATCTATATCCGTTAAATCAAATCCATATTCAGCTAGCTTTTTATAAAAAAATGTTTCGTATTCAACTGAATCTATTCCCGCATCAATTAGAGTCAGTCTATTTTGAGACTCATATAAATAACAATTGATATTGGTCATTTGTCCGTATCTCTCTGGGTAAATAATGGGATACACTTTTTTACCTTTATATTCAAATATTGAACTCATTTCTAAATCCTCCATAATCCCATTTACGGTATAATCTTCGGAATAATAAATTACTATCGAACAAAAGTATATCGTTTCTAATTAAATATGAAAAGGAGTTCTACTATAAACGCGTTAGCTTCTAAATTTCAGTAGCTTGTAACCCCTCATCATGCACTTCAAACAAAGGATTTATCTTCGTTGCACTATTTTATCAAACTTAGAAATACCAGAAGTTTATTATTTCCACTGGAAACAGGCTAGTACTATAGAAACCGTAGAAGGTCCAGCGCAATTATTTAGAAACTCTAGCATTTAAAGCTGAGGTAGCTAATCAATCTGAACTATATATACAAAAAACTTTACCGCTCTTAGCCAATCCCGTCAAAGCCCTTTACAGATTAGAAAGAGTTGCTACAGTTCGGATTTACCCAACCGGTACATACCAATTTCGAACAGAATTTTATGACTGGTTTTCAAGCTGAACTATTCATTAAAACACCATCAATACTTGAATCCGACAAGATTACCATAGCAAATTGCCAACTTCCTATTCGTCAGTTAGAAGAAATTAATCATGTATACTAAGTAACAATTTAAAGCCTCTCGCAAAAAAATTACTTTAACGCTTGCCTCCAAAAAAGCGAGCGCCTTCACTTTTACACAAGACATTAATGAACCTCTATAACACAAAAAAACGCTAAGCACTTGAATAAATGCTTAGCGTTTTCTATCTGCCTATGTATGACCCGTACGGGATTCGAACCCGTGTTACCGCCGTGAAAGGGCGGTGTCTTAACCACTTGACCAACGGGCCGTGGCGGAGAATGAGGGATTTGAACCCTCGCGCCGGTTACCCGACCTACACCCTTAGCAGGGGCGCCTCTTCAGCCTCTTGAGTAATTCCCCTAATAAAAAAATGGCTCCGAAGGCAGGACTCGAACCTGCGACCTGCCGGTTAACAGCCGGATGCTCTACCAACTGAGCTACTTCGGAACAGTCTTATATGGTGGGCCTAAATGGACTCGAACCATCGACCTCACGCTTATCAGGCGTGCGCTCTAACCAGCTGAGCTATAGGCCCTTTTTAAAAACTGGAGCGGGTGATCGGAATCGAACCGACAACATCAGCTTGGAAGGCTGAGGTTTTACCACTAAACTACACCCGCAAATGGTGGGTTTGGACGGAATCGAACCGCCGACACTTAGAGCTTCAATCTAATGCTCTACCAACTGAGCTACAAACCCACAAATGGCGGTCCCGACCGGGATCGAACCGGCGATCTCCTGCGTGACAGGCAGGCATGTTAACCGCTACACCACGGGACCATTTGGTTGCGGGGATAGGACTTGAACCTATGACCTTCGGGTTATGAGCCCGACGAGCTACCACTGCTCCACCCCGCGACAATATTATTAAGTTTATTATCGCCTGTTCTGAGTTCTACTTAGTTGACATCAACTTCGTTCCTCAGTTGCTGCTAATCGCTATCTTCGTTTAGCGATTTGCTCCACCCCGCGACAATACTATTTAACTTTTTTCGAGCTGTTCTCACCTGTAAATTATGGAGGAGGTAGAGGGATTCGAACCCCCGCGCGGTGTTACCCGCCTGTCGGTTTTCAAGACCGATCCCTTCAGCCAAACTTGGGTATACCTCCATGTTAATTATATGATTTACTGGTGGACCTTACAGGACTCGAACCTGTGACCGGACGGTTATGAGCCGTCTGCTCTAACCAACTGAGCTAAAGGTCCTTAAGATGGCTACCGAGGGAGTCGAACCCACGACCTTTCGGGTATGAACCGAATGCTCTAGCCAGCTGAGCTAGGTAGCCAGGATCTTTATTGGTTAATTTATGGTGGAGCCTAGCGGGATCGAACCGCTGACCTCCTGCGTGCAAGGCAGGCGCTCTCCCAGCTGAGCTAAGGCCCCATATAGTGGTCGGAATGACAGGATTCGAACCTACGACCCCTTGGTCCCAAACCAAGTGCTCTACCAAGCTGAGCTACATTCCGGAAAATGGTGCGCTCGACAGGACTTGAACCTACAACCTTCTGATTCGTAGTCAGATGCTCTATCCAATTGAGCTACGAGCGCAATTATTTATTTGAAAGATGGTGCCGAGGGCCGGAATCGAACCGGCACGGTGATCACTCACCGCAGGATTTTAAGTCCTGTGCGTCTGCCAGTTCCGCCACCCCGGCATTTTTTGGAGCGGAAGACGAGGTTCGAACTCGCGACCCCCACCTTGGCAAGGTGGTGTTCTACCACTGAACTACTTCCGCAAAATGCATAAGCTATTTTTATCTGACAGTATATGAAATTAAAATGGTGCGGGTGAAGGGAGTCGAACCCCCACGCCTTGCGGCGCTAGATCCTAAGTCTAGTGCGTCTGCCAATTCCGCCACACCCGCAGCAGACAAATATAAAACTGGTGAGCCATGAAGGACTCGAACCTTCGACCCTCTGATTAAAAGTCAGATGCTCTACCAACTGAGCTAATGGCTCTCTAAAGTGGTGCCGGCGAAAGGAGTCGAACCCTCGACCTACTGATTACAAGTCAGTTGCTCTACCAACTGAGCTACACCGGCATTTTAGAAATGGTGGAGGATGACGGGCTCGAACCGCCGACCCCCTGCTTGTAAGGCAGGTGCTCTCCCAGCTGAGCTAATCCTCCTGGGTATTAAATAAGCGAAGCGACGTCCTACTCTCACAGGGGGAAACCCCCAACTACCATCGGCGCTAAAGAGCTTAACTTCTGTGTTCGGTATGGGAACAGGTGTGACCTCTTTGCCATCGCCACTTCACTTATTAAGTTGAAAGAATTTATTCTTTCAAAACTGGATAAACGTTTCATTGATGTTCATAAATTGTGGTTAAGTCCTCGACCGATTAGTATTCGTCAGCTCCACACATCACTGCGCTTCCACCTCGAACCTATCTACCTGATCGTCTTTCAGGGGTCTTACTTACTTGCGTAATGGGAAATCTCATCTTGAGGGGGGCTTCATGCTTAGATGCTTTCAGCACTTATCCCGTCCACACATAGCTACCCAGCGATGCTCTTGGCAGAACAACTGGTACACCAGCGGTGTGTCCATCCCGGTCCTCTCGTACTAAGGACAGCTCCTCTCAAATTTCCTACGCCCACGACGGATAGGGACCGAACTGTCTCACGACGTTCTGAACCCAGCTCGCGTACCGCTTTAATGGGCGAACAGCCCAACCCTTGGGACCGACTACAGCCCCAGGATGCGATGAGCCGACATCGAGGTGCCAAACCTCCCCGTCGATGTGGACTCTTGGGGGAGATAAGCCTGTTATCCCCGGGGTAGCTTTTATCCGTTGAGCGATGGCCCTTCCATGCGGAACCACCGGATCACTAAGCCCGTCTTTCGACCCTGCTCGACTTGTAGGTCTCGCAGTCAAGCTCCCTTATGCCTTTACACTCTACGAATGATTTCCAACCATTCTGAGGGAACCTTTGGGCGCCTCCGTTACTCTTTAGGAGGCGACCGCCCCAGTCAAACTGTCCGCCTGACACTGTCTCCTACCCCGCTAAGGGGCATGGGTTAGAAGTTCAATACAACCAGGGTAGTATCCCACTGACGCCTCCTCCGAAGCTGGCGCTCCGGGATCTCTGGCTCCTACCTATCCTGTACAAGTTGTACCAAAATTCAATATCAGGCTACAGTAAAGCTCCACGGGGTCTTTCCGTCCTGTCGCGGGTAACCTGCATCTTCACAGGTACTATAATTTCACCGAGTCTCTCGTTGAGACAGTGCCCAGATCGTTACGCCTTTCGTGCGGGTCGGAACTTACCCGACAAGGAATTTCGCTACCTTAGGACCGTTATAGTTACGGCCGCCGTTTACTGGGGCTTCAATTCGCAGCTTCGCTTGCGCTAACCACTCCTCTTAACCTTCCAGCACCGGGCAGGCGTCAGCCCCTATACGTCACCTTACGGTTTTGCAGAGACCTGTGTTTTTGCTAAACAGTCGCCTGGGCCTATTCACTGCGGCTCTCTCACGCTTGCACGCTAACAGAGCACCCCTTCTCCCGAAGTTACGGGGTCATTTTGCCGAGTTCCTTAACGAGAGTTCTCTCGCACACCTTAGGATTCTCTCCTCGACTACCTGTGTCGGTTTGCGGTACGGGCACCTCTCACCTCGATAGAGGCTTTTCTTGGCAGTGTGAAATCAGGAACTTCGTCCATACGGACTCGTCATCACAGCTCAATGTTAAAGTATGCGGATTTGCCTACATACACACCTTACTGCTTGAACACGCGCAACCAACGGCGTGCTTACCCTATCCTACTGCGTCCCCCCATTTCTCAAACGGTGAGGAGGTGGTACAGGAATATCAACCTGTTGTCCATCGCCTACGCCTATCGGCCTCGGCTTAGGTCCCGACTAACCCTGAGCGGACGAGCCTTCCTCAGGAAACCTTAGTCATACGGTGGACGGGATTCTCACCCGTCTTTCGCTACTCATACCGGCATTCTCACTTCTAAGCGCTCCACCAGTCCTTCCGGTCTGACTTCAACGCCCTTAGAACGCTCTCCTACCACGCATCCTATTGGATGCATCCACAGCTTCGGTGAATCGTTTAGCCCCGATACATTTTCGGCGCAGCGTCACTCGACCAGTGAGCTATTACGCACTCTTTAAATGATGGCTGCTTCTAAGCCAACATCCTGGTTGTCTAAGCAACGCCACATCCTTTTCCACTTAACGATTACTTTGGGACCTTAGCTGGTGGTCTGGGCTGTTTCCCTCTTGACTACGGATCTTATCACTCGCAGTCTGACTCCCGTGTATAAATATCTGGCATTCGGAGTTTGTCTGAATTCGGTAAAGCGAGATGCCCCCCTAGTCCAAACAGTGCTCTACCTCCAGTATTCTCAATCACGAGGCTAGCCCTAAAGCTATTTCGGAGAGAACCAGCTATCTCCAGGTTCGATTGGAATTTCTCCGCTACCCACACCTCATCCCCGCACTTTTCAACGTGCGTGGGTTCGGGCCTCCAGTAAGTGTTACCTCACCTTCACCCTGGACATGGGTAGATCACCTGGTTTCGGGTCTACGACCACGTACTAATTCGCCCTATTCAGACTCGCTTTCGCTGCGGCTCCGTCTTCTCAACTTAACCTCGCACGTAATCGTAACTCGCCGGTTCATTCTACAAAAGGCACGCTATCACCCATTAACGGGCTCTAACTACTTGTAGGCACACGGTTTCAGGATCTATTTCACTCCCCTTCCGGGGTGCTTTTCACCTTTCCCTCACGGTACTGGTTCACTATCGGTCACTAGGTAGTATTTAGCCTTGGGAGATGGTCCTCCCGGATTCCGACGGAATTTCACGTGTTCCGCCGTACTCAGGATCCACTCAGGAGGGAATAACTTTTGGGCTACAGGGCTTTTACCTTATTTTGCGGACCTTTCCAAGTCGCTTCGCCTAAATCATTCTTTTGTAACTCCGTATTGAGTGTCCTACAACCCCAAAGAGCAAGCTCTTTGGTTTGGGCTCTTCCCGTTTCGCTCGCCGCTACTCAGGGAATCGAATTTTCTTTCTGTTCCTGCAGGTACTTAGATGTTTCAGTTCCCTGCGTCTGTCTCAAACACGCTATGAATTCACGTGAGTGTACTATCCGATTAAAGATAGTGGGTTCCCCCATTCGGAAATCCCCGGATCAAAGCTTACTTACAGCTCCCCGAGGCATATCGGTGTTAGTGCCGTCCTTCATCGACTCCTAGTGCCAAGGCATCCACCGTGCGCCCTTATTAACTTAACCAAAAGTTAAACTTAAATCAGAAGATTTAAGATTTTAAGGATATTGCACGACCAATTTCTTGATCTATTGTTTGTTTATTACTTATCAATGTCGTTTTATCCAGTTTTCAAAGAACAAAGCAGCTGACTTCAATCACTTCATGACTGAACTTCGCTGAATTCGCTTCATGCAGCTTTGCGACGATAGCGCTAGCGACAGGAGCAAATATTTTTTTGAAGTATCTCATTCAATTAAGAATGAACCTTCAAAACTGAACAGCAAACGTTAATGAGTATCTTTCCCATGGAAAGATTTCCGAAATAATCCTTAGAAAGGAGGTGATCCAGCCGCACCTTCCGATACGGCTACCTTGTTACGACTTCACCCCAATCATCTATCCCACCTTCGGCGGCTGGCTCCATAAAGGTTACCTCACCGACTTCGGGTGTTACAAACTCTCGTGGTGTGACGGGCGGTGTGTACAAGGCCCGGGAACGTATTCACCGTGGCATGCTGATCCACGATTACTAGCGATTCCGGCTTCATGTAGGCGAGTTGCAGCCTACAATCCGAACTGAGAACGATTTTATCGGATTAGCTCCCCCTCGCGGGTTGGCAACCGTTTGTATCGTCCATTGTAGCACGTGTGTAGCCCAGGTCATAAGGGGCATGATGATTTGACGTCATCCCCACCTTCCTCCGGTTTATCACCGGCAGTCTCCTTAGAGTGCCCAACTAAATGATGGCAACTAAGAACAAGGGTTGCGCTCGTTGCGGGACTTAACCCAACATCTCACGACACGAGCTGACGACAACCATGCACCACCTGTCACCGTTGTCCCCGAAGGGAAAACTGTATCTCTACAGTGGTCAATGGGATGTCAAGACCTGGTAAGGTTCTTCGCGTTGCTTCGAATTAAACCACATGCTCCACCGCTTGTGCGGGCCCCCGTCAATTCCTTTGAGTTTCAGTCTTGCGACCGTACTCCCCAGGCGGAGTGCTTAATGCGTTAGCTGCAGCACTGAGGGGCGGAAACCCCCCAACACTTAGCACTCATCGTTTACGGCGTGGACTACCAGGGTATCTAATCCTGTTTGCTCCCCACGCTTTCGCGCCTCAGTGTCAGTTACAGACCAGATAGTCGCCTTCGCCACTGGTGTTCCTCCAAATCTCTACGCATTTCACCGCTACACTTGGAATTCCACTATCCTCTTCTGCACTCAAGTTCCCCAGTTTCCAATGACCCTCCCCGGTTGAGCCGGGGGCTTTCACATCAGACTTAAGGAACCACCTGCGCGCGCTTTACGCCCAATAATTCCGGACAACGCTTGCCACCTACGTATTACCGCGGCTGCTGGCACGTAGTTAGCCGTGGCTTTCTAACAAGGTACCGTCAAGGTAGCGCCAGTTACTACGCTACTTGTTCTTCCCTTGCAACAGAGTTTTACGAACCGAAATCCTTCTTCACTCACGCGGCGTTGCTCCATCAGACTTTCGTCCATTGTGGAAGATTCCCTACTGCTGCCTCCCGTAGGAGTCTGGGCCGTGTCTCAGTCCCAGTGTGGCCGATCACCCTCTCAGGTCGGCTACGCATCGTTGCCTTGGTGAGCCGTTACCTCACCAACTAGCTAATGCGCCGCGGGTCCATCCTATAGTGATAGCCGAAACCATCTTTCAACTTCAAAACATGTGTTTCGAAGTATTATCCGGTATTAGCTCCGGTTTCCCGAAGTTATCCCAGTCTATAGGGTAGGTTACCCACGTGTTACTCACCCGTCCGCCGCTAAATCAGAGAGAAGCAAGCTTCTCTAATCATTCGCTCGACTTGCATGTATTAGGCACGCCGCCAGCGTTCGTCCTGAGCCAGGATCAAACTCTCCATAATAGTTAGTTTGAAAGCTCATTTGCTTTGCTAGCGATTCAACTAATTAAAGTTGTAATCTATTGTTTGTTTCATTTAAGAAACTTGTTTTTCATTAACGTTGCTTGTTCAGTTTTCAAGGTTCATGTTTTTAAAAGTAACTTCTCCATGTTATCATTTATAAATTATTATGTCAATAACATTTTTTGCTTTAATTTTCCGCTTCATTAGCGACTTCATTACTATACATGAATGTATTTTTGAAGTCAATAACTATTTCGAAATATTTTTCTGAAGTTGTTATCCTCTTGAGGACAATTAATAATATACCTCAAAAGGATAAACAAAATCAAGCTTTTTTTGAAAAATATTTTTTAGGATCCACAACAAACATCATAATCCCAGTAATAACAATGATTCCTCCGATAATTTGTGTTGCTGTTAAATATTCATTAAAGATAACGATTGCTAAAACGGCCGCGCCTACTGGTTCAAATAATATCGCGATTGAGATAACATTTGTACTCACCCATTTCAGTGACCAATTGAATAAATTATGTCCTAATAAGTTTGGAATAATGGCTAACAAAACAAACCAGAACCAATCCATCGCTACATAAGGCCCAAATGATTCACCTTTTACAATTATATAGAAGAATAATGTAATCGTACTAATTGAGTAGACAACCATCGTATATGTCACCAGTGATAATCGCTTACGAACATCTTGACCAAATAATAAATAACCAGTTACAAGAGCGCACGCTACTAGCGCTAACAGATCCCCATATAAAGCAGAGCCACTAACTTTAAAGTCTCCCCAACCAATGAGTACACTTCCTATAATGGCAATACCTCCAGCTACAAACGTTTTGAATGTGATCTTTTCTTTAAAGAATAAGTACGTTCCCAAAAAGGCAAATAACGGTTGCATCGTTACAAGTACAGTTGAACTGGCAACCGATGTATAGTTCAACGATTCAAACCACAAAATAAAATGGAACGCTAAAAATACACCCGCAATCGCAGAAAAAATCCAATCACGTTTCGATAAATCCTTCACTTCATGTCGATACTTCATTAAAAACCACGGTAGCATAATCAATACCGAGAAAAGCATACGATAAAATGCAATGACGCCTGCATCTGCACTCGCTAGTTTTACAAAAATCGCAGAAAGGGAAACAGATATTACACCAATTAGAATTGGAATATACGGATGAATAGGTGGTTTGTTCATACCTCTCCCCCACTTTCTATTGAATTGAATTGTCCATGAGTATTCATTTTACTCGTTCTAATAGTAGAAAACTATAATAAATAGAGGATTTTCTTGATGTTAGTTCGAATCTCGATATACAAAGGAGATGGACATCATGGAATGGTTAACAAATAATCAATTTACCATTGAAATTTCAATTAAATTATTAATTGCTGCTACACTGAGTTTAATTATTGGGATAGAAAGGGAACTTAAAAAGAAGCCGGTTGGATTAAAGACAAGTATGGTCATTGCTACATTCAGTTGCTTACTAACAATCATATCTATTGAAACTGCGTATTCAACACCCGCGCGACCTGATATTAATATTACGATGGACCCCTTGCGCTTAGCTGCACAAATTGTGAGCGGGATTGGTTTTTTAGGTGCTGGAGTCATTTTACGTAAAGGTAATGACAGCATTACTGGGCTTACGACAGCAGCTATGATTTGGGGAGCTGCAGCGATTGGAATTGCCGTTGGTGCTGGGTTTTACATACATGCCTTTATCACAGTTGTTATCGTTGTTATTGGAATCGAAGTAATAGCACCGCTTCTCATGAAGTTCGGGCCAAAGCGATTGCGTATGCGTGAGGTAAAGCTTGTTATTATTACCGAGCAAGCAGAGCGCATTAAAGATTTGATTGATTATATGAAGGAACACGATATGCACATCGAAAATTTATCCATTCGTGATGTGCCGGCTTCTGAAAAACTTCTACATGAAATCGATATGCGTTTTTCAACAGTGGAAGCAAACCATACACTTTCGCTATACAACCGACTTCGCAAGTTACCATTTGTAAAAAACATTAAAATCGAGTATTTAGATTAACGGAGGAGAAGGGCAATGGGAGAATTATTTGGCTTATTAAAGGGTGGCAATCGACCGTCCCTCTTAGCAGCATTTATTAACACTTTTTTAGGAATCATTAAAGGCGTGGCATTTTTCTTTACCGGCAATGTCGCGATGTTTGCAGAAATGATGCACTCCTTTGGGGATGCAGCCAACCAATTTTTTGTATTTATTGGTTCGGCTCTTTCAAAAAAGGCACCAACACCAAGGTTCCCAAATGGTTATGGGCGTATTGTTAACTTAGTATGTTTAGGCGCCGTTTTAATTGTAGCGATCCTTTCCTACGAGACAATTAAAGAAGGTTGGCATCACTTCATGCATCCAGCTACAGAATCATCAGGTATTTGGATTGCATTAGCCGTTTTAGCACTTGGTTTTGTTTTAGAATTATTCGTGTTGCACAAAGCGGCAAAAGAAATTTTACATGAAGTAGGTGTAGAACCAAAAGGCATTCCTATTATTCAGTCTATACCCTATTTAAACCGCGCTAAGCCAGCAACGAAGCTTGTTTGGATGGAAGATTTAGTTGCGACTTCGGGGAATTTATTAGCGTTCTTAGCAATCATTATTGCGTATTTCACTGGATTTTATCGTTTAGAGGGGCTTGTATCAATGATTATCGGGCTTATGATGTTTTACGTAGTAGGCCGCGTATTTTTAGATAACGCTCGCGGGGCTATTGGTGAAACGGACGAAGAGATGCTTGTGCATATTGGGAATCTTGTTATACAAGATCCAAATGTAACCGACATCGCGCGCTTAGAAGTGGTTAAAGAGGGTGAATTTTTACATGTAGAGTTGGTTGCGGAAACGGATCCGAATCTTTCACTCGCTTATTTAGATGATGTACGTGATCATTTAACGCAATTACTCCTAAACCAAAAAGGCGTTACAAAAGTAACAATGGCCTTTGATGAGGATGACGGGGAGCGTAAATGGACACATACCGCTACAAAGCCTGAACAAGAAAAGGGCATGATTTAAAATCGAGTAGGAGGGAGTGATTAACTCCCGACCTCTCATACCACCGTACGTACGGATCCGTATACGGCGGTTCAATTAAGATGAATAACGCAAAGTTTCGTAACGAACTTGCAGACTTTTCAGCCCTTGGCTTTCCCAATAGGAATTGCCGAGGGTTCTGTGTAATATGGGGCTATTTGAAATGCGCCAGTACCCTTTTCGGGTATTTCCCCACTCGTATGCTTTCCCGTAAGGTACTTTTAGACGAATGAGATTTCTGACTCTTGTTCGGGGGTTCTTCCAATTCTTCCACAAACACATACGTAATCTTCGTTTAATCCAGCCATCTAATGCTTTAAATATGGAGTACGTATCCGCTAGAGCGAAGTAGCCACACCAACCTATCAGATATTGATTCAACTTTTCGATTCTGTATTCGATGGAATAAGGCATCTTTCTTGAGGTAATTTCTCGTATTTTCTTCTTCATTCGTATGAGGCTTGATTTCGCAATGCGAACTTTCGGTTCTTTATGATGTGTAAAACTGAAGCCTAGGAATTTACGGTTCCACGGACGGTCTACCGCTGATTTCTTTTCATTTACTTTCAGGCGAAGTTTTCCTTCGATAAATCGCTGTACACTTGCCATTACCCGTATTCCTGCACGCTCTGTTTTCACATAAATATTACAGTCATCTGCGTATCGAACGAATTTATGTCCACGTTTCTCTAATTCTTTATCGAGTTCGTCTAAGACGATATTAGAAAGTAAAGGACTTAAAGGACCACCTTGAGGTGTCCCTTCTTCTGTACTTGAAACTACTCCATTTATCATGACACCCGCTTGGAGGTATTTACGAATCAGTATTAATAATGGTTTATCTGAAATTCGTTTTGCTAATGTTGCCATTAGACGGTCATGGTTGACCTTATCAAAGAATTTCTCCAAATCCATATCAATCACCCATCGATAGCCCTCTTTTAAATAGCCTTTCGCTTTTCTGACCGCATCATGAGCGCTTCGATTTGGACGAAAGCCATAACTGTGGTCTGAAAATGTTGGGTCATATTCTTTTGATAAAATCTGCGAGATGGCTTGTTGAATCAAACGGTCTGTCACAGTTGGTATTCCTAATAAGCGCACACCGCCATCTGGTTTCGGGATTTCGACACGACGGACTGGCTGCGGTTCATAGGTACCATCTAAAATCTGCGATTTAATCGTATGCCAATTTTCGAGGATGTGCTGTCGTACGGTTTGTACGGGCATCATGTCTACTCCGTGGCTTCCTTTATTCGCTTCTACTCGCTTTAATGCTTGTATCATGTTTTGTCGCTCCAAAATTTGATTCAACATCACCATTTCGTTCCTTTCCGTGAATAGCTGTTCTTCTTTTACCCAACTGGACTACACCCTCCGCAAATACCCTCGTGGAATTCACCACTACTTTCTAAGCGTGAGGTTTCTACTGTTTTCTGTGTTCGTTCATCCTAATTGGAAAGCCAAGGGCTATTCTCTCCTAATTGTTCAGTCCTTCCAAGTAATTCTAGACTTACTTGTACTATGACCTCTGCTGACTTCTGACAGTTCAGCTACTTGTCACCAAGTAGGTTATGAAGGGTACTTCACATTACTGTCAGACCTCCCCGGGTAAGCGCATGCACTTTCACACCATCTATCCGCCTCATTTACTTGATATGACCTTCGACAGAAGGGACTTTATCTTGTCTTGCAGATTCATCCAATCATACCTAGCCTTCTATGAGATTCGTGTTCCTCGGACCGGTGTTTTGCCGCCAGCTTCCTTCAGATTCCGCGTCGCCACGGACACCCTTGCTTTTGGCTAACCTCTACTTCTGTCTTCGGGGTTCGGGACTTGCACCCTATAGTTCATGCGCATGCCGGGCGCACAAGAAGGGCATGTAGTCAAAATCCATGACTACATGCCCTTTCCTTATATTATAAAGACATTTCTAAAATTTTGCGTACGTCCTCAGCTTGTAACTTATTAAAGTTGCCGAATGGGCCGTTTACCAAGCAATGCTTCACCATTTCATTAAAGTGCGTTGAATCAATCTCGTAATCTGCTAAGCGACTTGGTGCGCCGATTGACGTCCAAAACGCTGAGAGTGCGTCGATTCCTTCTAACGCAACTTGCTCCTCTGTTTTACCTGCTGCGTCAATACCGAATACATTCACTGCTACTTTCGCAAAACGCGCTGGGTTGATATGGACATTATGCTTCATCCAGTTCGGGAAAAGGATCGCTAATCCACCTGCATGCGCGATGTCATAATAAGCCGATACCGCATGCTCAATATTATGCGTTGCCCAGTCACCACGTGAACCTAATGCTAAGAAACCATTTAAGCCAAGTGTCCCTGCAAGCATTAATGTCTCGCGGTGCTCATAGTTTGTTGGGTCCTTTAATGCTTTTGGTGCTACGTCAATTAAAGTACGTAAAATACCTTCGCTCATTTCATCCGTAATTGGCGTGTTCGTTGCATTGTTGAAATATTGCTCGAAAATATGTGACATCGTATCCACGACACCGTTAACTGTTTGATTGGCTGGTACGGAATACGTATACGCTGGATCTAAAATTGAGAATTTCGGGAAGCATGCCGGACTACCCCAGCCGAATTTTTCCTTCGTCTCTAAATTTGTAATAACCGAACCAGAATTCATCTCAGATGCAGTTGCTGCTAATGTTAACACTGTTGCTAGTGGTAAAGCTTCTGTTGCCATTACCTTTTTCATTACAATGTCCCATGCATCCGCGTCTAGTTTTGCCCCAGCGACGATTAGTTTTGAACAGTCGATTACCGAACCGCCACCTATTGCTAATACGATGTCGATGTTGTTTTCCTTACAGATTGCAATCCCTTTACGTGCTGTTTCAACACGTGGGTTTGGTTCGACACCTGCCAATTCAAACACATTCATATTTAAATCGCTTAAAATCGCCTGAATGTCCCCGTATACACCGTTTGTTTTAATGCTGCCGCCACCGTATACGATTAATATGTTTTTGCCGTACTGTGGAAGCTCATTACGTAGGTGCTCAATGCTTCCTTTACCAAAGTGAATTTTTACTGGATTATAAAATGAAAATGCGTTCATGCTGATTCCTCCTATTTTTAAAAAGCCCCACCTCTAATAATAGAAGTGAGGCTAAATGTTCAATTACACCTCGGCGTAATAGCGTCCAGATTTTTTCGAGTATACTCGAAAAACTCCTTAAAAATCTGTGACATCCGCCGGGGGCTTGGGCCAACACGAAGTTGGTCACTTAGGTGGGGGTTGCCGCATGACGCGGCGTTCTTAGCCTAAGTTCCTCTATTCAGCTGGGGTTTGAACCCCAACTGAATTAATTTAATTTATACCCAACCACGGAAGCGTGATGCTTCTGCAGTGCGACGTACACCTACCATATAGGCAGCTAAGCGCATGTTAATGTTACGGTTTTGAGCTGTTGTATATACATTGTCAAATGCCGTTACCATCTTCGCATATAATTTTTCACGAATTTCTTCTTCTGTCCAGTAGTAGCCCATGTTGTTTTGTACCCACTCGAAGTATGATACAGTTACGCCACCTGCTGATGCTAATACGTCTGGTACTAAAAGAATACCACGCTCTGTTAAGATTTTTGTTGCTTCTGCTGTTGTTGGACCGTTTGCCGCTTCCACAACAATGTTTGCTTTAATATTATGTGCGTTTTCTGCTGTAATTTGGTTTTCAATCGCAGCTGGCACTAAAATGTCACAGTCTAACTCTAATAGTTCTTTATTTGAAATCGTATTTTCGAATAATGTTGTTACCGTACCGAATGAATCACGACGATCTAATAAATAGTCGATATCTAAACCGTTCGGATCGTGTAGGGCACCATGTGCATCTGAAATACCGATTACTTTTGCACCTAAATCACTCATGAATTTTGCCAAGAAGCTTCCTGCGTTACCAAAACCTTGAATAACCACACGTGCTCCCTTCACATCGATGCCACGTTTTTTCGCTGCTTGTTCAATAACAATCGTTACACCTTCTGCAGTTGCACGATCGCGGCCTTGTGAGCCACCAAGTACGATTGGCTTACCTGTAATGAACCCTGGTGAGTTAAACTCGTCCATACGGCTGTATTCATCCATCATCCACGCCATGATTTGCGCGTTTGTAAATACGTCCGGTGCTGGAATATCCTTTGTCGGCCCAACGAATTGTTTAATTGCGCGTACATAACCACGGCTTAATCGTTCAATCTCGCCCATCGACATTTCACGTGGGTCACAAATAACGCCACCTTTACCGCCACCATACGGAAGATCCACGATACCACATTTTAATGTCATCCACATAGAAAGCGCTTTCACTTCCTCTTCACTAACCATCGGATGGAAGCGTACCCCGCCCTTAGTAGGTCCTACTGCATCATTATGTTGCGCACGGTAACCAGTGAATACTTTTGTCGACCCATCATCCATTTTCACAGGAATACGTACTGTCAACATGCGAAGTGGTTCCTTTAATAGGTTGTACATCGCTTCGTCATAACCAAGTTTATTTAATGCCTCATGTATTACTTCTTGGGTTGATGTGAACAAGTTTAAATTTTCAGCCATTGTTATTCGCCTCTTTAAAATTTAATGTATTTGTGTGTTTCCGCCAACATTGTAACATACTTCAATATAACTTTGTTAAATAATTCGTCACATTTTGAACACTTTTCTAAATTCAGTTGAATATCACTAAATTAAGTGTATTTTCAACAAAAAATTCTGCATAAACACTAATTTTCACTCAAAAAGAAAACATGTCCAAGCGCTTAACGAAGCAGGCTTGAACATGTATCTCTTTAATGGCCCGATTGTTCAATCCAGTCCTTTAATTTGTCTTTTAAAATTTTAAATCCGTCTGCATCGACCTCATCCACACGATCTTGCAAGGAACGTCGAGGTTGCGACTCTTTTTTGCGATAATACGGTGCTTCTTGAAGTTCGCGAATCGATAAGCTGATTTTCTTTTGTTCTTCATCGACTTCAAGCACCTTTACTTGAATATCTTCCCCTACCGATAGAAAGTCATTCACATCTTTTACAAATCCGTAAGTAATTTCTGATATATGCACGAGACCTTGCGTCTGTTCATCTAAAGCGACAAAAGCTCCGTATGGTTGGACTCCTGTTACTTTACCGGTTAGCACGTCACCTACTTCAATTTTTTTTACCATACTTTGTTCCTACCTTCTATTTTTCGTAAATACACAAATGTCATGTTAAATTATAACATATGATAAGTTTTGGAACAAAGAAACGCCTTAATCTAGAATTTTTCGTGTATAGGAGATAGATAATTCAACGTAATTGGAAAGGATTGTGCGGGATTTCATCTAGAATAATTGCATTTTCAAAAAATTTTGCATTATTTCATCGGATTGTTGTAAAATGGGTACTTGTATATTTATAAGGAGGTCATATTTTGTCATCTAGAGATCAATTCACATCTAAGATTGGATTCATTTTAGCTGCTGCTGGTAGTGCAATCGGATTAGGGGCGATTTGGAAGTTCCCTTACATGGCCGGCACAAATGGTGGTAGTGTTTTTATTTTATTATTCATTTTATGTACAGTCATTATCGGGCTACCGATTTTAATTGCAGAATTTATGATAGGGCGTCGCGGTCAAAAAGATCCGATTACGTCATTTAAAGAGCAAGCACCAGGGAAGCCTTGGTACATGATTGGTTGGATCGGTCTTGTTGCTTGTGGATTAATTTTATCGTTCTATAGCGTAGTTGGTGGATGGATTTTAAGTTATATCGGCCGCGCACTGACATTTTCATTAACAGGAAAAGACGTTGATTTTGGCGCACTATTTTCAGATATTATTGCAAATCCTTGGGAAGTGTTGCTTGCACAAGCCGCATTTATGCTACTTACGTTATTGATTGTACAAGCTGGAATTAAAAAAGGCATTGAAGCAGCGAGTAAGTGGATGATGCCGCTGTTATTTATTTTCTTCATTTTACTATTCATTCGTTCAATTACATTAGACGGTGCAATCGAAGGCGTGAAATTCATGTTCATTCCAGATTGGTCGTACTTTAATGGAGAAACATTAATTTTAGCGCTTGGTCAGGCATTCTTCTCGTTAAGTATTGGGGTAGCAGCGATGATTACATACGCCTCGTATTTATCGCGTAAAGAAAAGATTGTTACTTCTGCGATAAACGTGGCGACAATGAACATCGCGATTTCATTACTTGCTGGTTTAGTTATTTTCCCAGCAGTATTCGCGCTTGGCTTCTCGCCAACTGAAGGACCTGGACTCGTATTTATAATGATTCCGGCTGTCTTTGAGCAATTACCGTTTGGTAGCGCACTATTACTGGTGTTCTTTATTCTATTATTATTCGCAACTGTCACATCAGCCATCGCTTTACTAGAAGTTGTTGTCTCGATGGGAATTCGCGAAAAAAGCGAATCGCGTAAAAAAGCATCTTGGCTGTTTGCGGCCATTATTTTCATCGTTGGGATTCCGAGCGCCCTATCATTTGGACTTTTATCTGACGTTTCAATTTTTGACCGTTCGATTTTCGACTTTGTTGATTATTTTACAAGTGCCATTTTAATGCCTATTGGTGCCTTGTTAACATCGATTTTTGCGGGCTATCATTACTCGAAAAATATTTCACGTGAAGAAATGCAAACATCACCTGTGATTTATCATATTTGGTACTTTATCGTGCGTTACTTAGCGCCAATCTGTATCATCGCTATCTTCGTTAATAAAGTATTCTTTAGCTAAATTATAAGCTACCTCATTTGTGGGGTAGCTTTTTTATTATTCATCTTTTTGACAAAAAATTGCATTTCATAACGCTTGCTGCATATTATAATTAGAATTATCAAAAAACTAATCGGAAGGATGTGCACCACATGAAACTTGCACTTCATGAACAACTAAAGCTATTACGTTTAGAAAAAAATTTGACGATTGAAGAGCTTTCAAAGAAAACCCAAATCGGTGTTGAAAAATTAACAGCCTTTGAAAACGGTGACCAAACCCCTTCAACACAAACCATGCTCTTATTATCAACAATTTTACAAGTACCCGTTTCCAACTTAGTAGATGGCACCACAAATGTATCTTAAACCAAAAAATGTGAGCGCCCATCTAGGTGCTCACATTTTTTAAATAATACATTTTGCTTCGAATTTCACGGCGATTAATTTGTAGGAAATCGCGACGCAATTTTCAAACGGAATCCATTGTTCGTAAGAGTATTCATAAACGGTTTGAATGACTTTTGCTAGCTCAGATGGGTCGTCAATTCCTTGTAATGCCGCAACAACATCTGCAGTCTCCGTTTCATAACTTCCTTGCCCTAAGCTAAATGGATCCCAATCAAGTAATAGCTGGACACACTTCTGGTTCATTTCCACATTTTCCATTTTATTCACCCTACTACTCTCTTTCTATTCGTTAGTATGATAACATAGGTTCGAACAGATCAAAAAGAAAAGAGGGCTAATAATGTCATTTTTTAACGAAATTCATGAGCGCAAGGGTTCTAGCTCGATTAAATTGGATAAAATGCGCGATGTTTACAACTTAGAAGATACATCGAAGCTATTACCAATGTGGATTGCTGACATGGACTTCCCCGCACCACCTGTCGTAAGTGAAGCAATTACAGAACGCTTAAAGCACCCTATTTTTGGTTATACGTACGCAAACTGCGATGTGAAAGATGCTGTCGTGAACTGGTATCAAACACGTCATAACTGGACAATCGATTCCGAAACCATCTTATTCCAACCAGGTGTTGTGCCTGCAATCGCTGCAATCATTGAAACCTTTACGAACAAAAACGATAAAATCGGCATGGTAACACCTGCCTATCCACCATTTGTGAACGTCCCATCTGCCCAGCAGCGTGAAGTTGTAACATGTGAGCTAACAGAGCAAAATGGGCATTATACGTTAGATTTCGACAAACTCGAAAGCATGTTTAAATCGGGCATTGCGATGTTTATTTTATGTAACCCACATAACCCAATTGGCATCGTTTGGAGCAAAGAAGAGCTAGAGCAACTTGTCGCGTTATGTATTAAATATGACGTGTATTTACTTGCCGATGAAATTCATGCGGATATTTTAATTACAAAAACATACACGCCTACATTAACAGTTAAGGATGCTGACAAAGCCAAAATCATCACTTGTATCGCACCTACAAAAACCTTCAACATCGCTGGTATTCATGCAGCAATGATGGTTGTACCAAATAAAGAGCTCTTTACTGCTTTAGAAGCAGACGCGCAAGCACACGGGCAGCTCGGTTTGAATATTTTCGCCTGTACAACGGTAGAGGCCGTGTACACAAAAGGCGCTCCGTGGTTAGATGAGCTGTTACCTTATTTAAAGACGAATATGGAATATGTCGTAAATGAACTAAATGCATTACCTGGCATTCACACAACAGTTCCTGAAGCAACGTACTTAATGTGGATTGATTACCGCGAAACAGGTCTTGACGAACAAGAGATGATGGAACGTCTACTACATAAAGGGTTTGTTGCACTGGATCCAGGTACAAAATACGGCGAAGCAGGTCGCGGCTTCCTCCGTATGAATGTTGCCTCTCCGTTTGATTTAGTAAAGCAAGGCGTTGACGGGATTAAAAAAGCTTTGCAATAAAATGAAGATTTTTAATCCGATCCGTTCTGCCGCGCTACGGCGGACGCTTTCCGCGGGCACGAAAGTAAATTTTATTAGAAAAGCAAGCCTATGCAATGGTGATGAACCAAAACCATACAAAAAAGCGTCTTCCTCGTGGGAGACGCTTTTTTTTGCTTATTGCTTTTGCATAGTTATTTTTTGTTCCTTAGCCATGCGTTCATTACGTTCTTGTAATGCGCGTGCCTCTAGATGTTTTGCCTTTTCGGCTTGACGAGCAGAAATTCGACGGAATAAAAAAAATGTCGCAAAAACAATAATAATTAAAATGCCAAATTCAATAGCAGCCGGGAAGTAAAGCGATTTATCTTCCGGGAAATATAAAAAGCCACCAGAGAAATTGATTAATAATTGATCCACCCGCGAAACACATCCTTTAAAAATTAGTCAATAATTGTGATTGACTCAATCTTAACATCTTCTTTTGGTTTATCGTGCATATTTCGGTCAACGTTCGCAATTTTGTCAACAACTTCCATACCTTCGATTACTTGTCCGAATACTGTATGTTTACCGTCTAACGTTGGTGTACCGCCTACTTCTTTGTAAAGTGCTACTTCTTCTTTAGACCAGCCGCGAACTTCCATTTGTTTTAACATTGCTACATCAAGTGATGGGTTTTGAACGATGAAGAATTGAGAACCGTTTGTATTTGGTCCCGCATTTGCCATTGATAATGCGCCGCGTAAGTGAATTAACGCTTCTACACACTCATCTTCAAATGAACCGCCCCAAATTGATTCGCCGCCCATACCTGTACCAGTTGGGTCGCCACCTTGAATCATAAACTTTGGAATAACACGGTGGAAAATAATGCCGTTATAGTAGCCAGCTTTTGCGTGACCTAAAAAGTTTTCAACTGTTTTTGGTGCATGTTGTGGGAATAATTTAATTTTAATTGAACCCATTGTTGTGTTCATTTCTACTAATACTTCACCTGGATTTAATTCTTTTGCTAATTGTGGAAACATATTTGTCTCTCCTTTAAATAAATTGTAAACGGTTGGGTATAGATAACAAGTAGTATGCGTTTTCTAGTGTTTTCTATGTCCTCCGTCATTGCCAAGTTTCAGTTTACCACAAGTTATGCATTTTCTGCTATTAACTTGCTAAGCACTTTCTTCGGAAATCGAAATAAGTTATACTAAAATTTAATTATTCAAAAATCAAGAAAGAATGTGATCTATTTTGACAAAAAATACGAAACATAATTTCATCATCATTTTGGTAGCCAATTTTATCGTAGCAGCCTCTACTACAATGATTATGCCGTTCTTGTCGCTATATATCGATACGCTAGGTGAATTCAGTGATAGCTATGTACAAACATGGGCAGGTTTAATTTTTGCAGCAACATTTGTTACGGCTTTAATTATGTCACCTATTTGGGGACGCATCGCCGATAAATACGGCTATAAACCGATTATGATTATTAACTGTTTCGGCATCGCGACTAGTATTTTTTTAATGGGCTATGTACAAAATGTCGAGCAGTTCTTCTTACTGCGACTCGCAATGGGCGTTGTTACCGGCTTTATACCAACCTCAATGGCATTCATTAGTAAGCACACACCAAAAGAAGTGGCCGGTAAAACACTAGGCACCCTACAAATGGGTAGTGTCGGTGGGACATTATTCGGTCCGGTACTCGGTGGGATGATGGCCGATGCATTTGGCTTTAAGTATACGTTTATCATTACTGCAACGTTAATTACCGTTGCCGCAATCATCATTATTATTGGCATTCATGAGCCTACCATTATTCGCAAATTAAAAAGCTCGGTTTACGCGCGAAAAAATGTCGTTTGGGCCATTTTCCACCACCGCCTCCTTTTAAATGTCATGCTCGTCACAACACTCATTCAAATCGGCAACTTTAGTATTCAACCGCTACTTTCCCTTTACGTATCCGAACTTTCTCATGCACAGGAAGTCGCGATGCTTGCCGGAATTACCTTTAGTGCCGCGGGGCTTGGGAATCTATTATTTGCACGTTTTTGGGGAAAATTAAGTGACCATCACGGCTATGAAAAAGTGTTATCCTACTTACTCATTTCAGCAGTCGTCTTTATTATTCCACAGGCATTTGTTACCGAGCTGTGGCAACTAATCGTGTTACGCTTTTTATTTGGGATTGTGTCGGGTGGACTTATTCCTATTACAACCGCACTTATTCGCCGTGAAGCACCGATTGAAGTGCAGGGTGAAATTATGGGCTATAACCAAAGTTTCCGTTTCTTAGGTAATATTTTAGGACCTGTACTTGGGGGATTTGTTGCAAGTCTTGGTGGCATTCACTCTGTATTTTATACAACCGGCCTTTTATTTTTAATTGCCTTTGTCGTCATCTACTTTTTACGAAAGCTTCCGATTCAGTACATGGACGAGCTTTTAAAAAATCACGCTTAAATGTATGGTCTAATTATGTTATTCTTTTTAGATATATTTAACGTAATTGATTGGGAGGCTAATCTATGAAACAAGTTTTTGGCTATGTATTAATTTTATGTAGCATCCCTTTACTGCTTTTTGTCGGAAGCGAAGCATGGAAAGAAATCGCGAAAGCACAGCAACACAGTCAAGTCATTGAAAAATCAATCGAGCTTCCAGAAGAAACGGTCTCTCCCTTACCGATTACTTTGTATGACGCAAACAACGCTATTTTTAGTGAGGAATATACAGAATGGTCACAGCCATTGAAGCTTGATGAAATTCCCGAAGTGGTTAAGGAAATTTTTATTTATAGTGAAGATGAACATTTCTATAATCATTTGGGCTTTGATGTCAGTGCGATTGCACGTGCCTTTATCGCCAATACGAGTGAGCAATCCATCCAACAAGGTGGCTCGACAATCACACAGCAGCTTGTACGTATGCGCTATTTATCGGTTGATAAAACATACGAGCGTAAATTAATGGAACTTTTTTATTCATATGAACTTGAAAAGTACTATTCGAAAGAACAAATTTTAGAAATGTATTTAAATGAAATGTACTTTAGTAACCAAGTATACGGGATTGGAGCAGCGGCAACTTATTATTTTGACCGCCCAATTGATAAGCTATCCTTAGCGGAAATGGCATTTATCGCAGCCATTCCAAACAATCCCTCATTATATGATCCGTTACAAAATTTTGACAACACGAAGGCTCGTCAAGAACGCTTACTTGATAAATTAGTCGAGCATCAACTTTTAACTACGCAAGAAGCAGTGATGTATAAGCAAGAACCGATTACGCTTGCGGTAAAATCAAAAATTCAGAACTATCCAAGCTATAGCACCTATGTGTTACAAGAATTAAAATGGTTAATCGGTCAGCAAACCGGCTACCATGAGCAAATTGCCAAAACGACCGATAAAATGGAAAAAGAGTTTTTACAGCTTGAGCTTCAAAAAGAAGTCGATGAAATTTTAAAGCAAGGCATTCATGTGTATACTGCATTACAGCCCGAGAAACAGCAGCAAGACGAAGCGGCTATCAATACAATTTTAGGGAACGCTGAATTACAGGCGAGTGCAACGATTATCAATAATGACACGCGTGAAATCGTTAGCATTTATGGCGGCAAGGATTATAAAAAGCACGATTTACACCGTGCCTTCCAATCGCCTCGCCAGCCGGGTTCTGCATTTAAGCCGATTAGCGTGTTTGCACCGTATTTTGAAACGACCACTGCTACGAAAAATTCGACTGTTAGTGGTGCCCAGTATTGTGTCGGCAATTTTTGCCCGGAAAACTACGGGGGCATTTGGTATGGTAACGTAACAATTGCTAAGGCCTTCCAAGAAAGTATCAATACAAGTGCACTTCGATTATATGATGCAATCGGTGTGGATACCGCATTTTCATATATTGATCGTTTCCAGTTCGGCTCAATCGTAGACAAAGACCGCACATACGCTACGGCTTTAGGTGGCTTAACGTACGGGGTAACTTCACTTGAATTAGCAGATGCCTATTCAAGCTTTATCGATGGGTTTTATGCACCAGCGCGTAGTATTCGCAAAGTCACAAACTTACAGGGCGAAACGATTTATAGCTGGCCACGTGAGCGTGAAGAAATTTGGTCGGCAAGCACGGTCAATACAATGCGCGATTTACTGAATGAAGTTGTGACGTCAGGAACAGGTAAAGGCTTGTATAGCTATTCAGGCTACATCGGCGCGAAAACCGGCACGACGAACCAATTCAAAGATTATTGGGTTGCCGGTTTAACGAATGATTACACAACAGCCGTGTGGATTGGCTACGATACCCCGCGCTCGATGCAAGCCATTGAAAAACAAAAAATTCACTTCAAAATCTTTAATGCAATAACTGATTGAAAAAAGCGTATTTGTCTGGGATTTCCTCAGACAAATACGCTTTTTTATTAAACAAACGGCAAACTCGCGAGTACTCCGTTATATAGCTTCACGACCGCATAGACAATTAACGCGAGTAATAAAAACCATGATAACACTTCAAAGAAAATCAGCCCAATGACACCAACAAATGACATATGCTGACTCATTTTATAGACATTAAAAATAAAATAAAAAAATACCGTTACTATAAAAACCGTTACTAGAACCATAATAGACTGAATCCCGATGACAGAAGCGAAAGCACCAAAGAAGAAAATTACATAGCCTCCACGTGCCGCATGAATTGTTTGGCCTTCTTTATCCTTCGAGAAAAATAACATGCCTAGCTCATGAATCGTTTCGCCAATTAATTTTAAGGCTGAAAAAATCATGAAAAAAATAAGTGCAAACACAATTAATAACACAAAGCGCAACTCTAAATCTGATAAAAACTCGCGCATTCCATTATAAACGCCGATTGCCTGAAAAAGCTGCAGTGATTCTGATACGGCAAATAGCCCAAATGTAAAGCTAAATAAAATGATTGTAATTAGTGGTAAATAGCCATATAAATATGGATTTTTCATAAATAATTTCCCTCAAAACTTGTCATATTTCTTCATTTACCCCGCAGTAACGGGCAGTAAGACGCCCATGTCAAGACTTGGTGGGCGATTAGCTGCCCGCAAAAGCTCGATTGGTGAAAACTAACAATCAGTGGAGTTTGAAAACCCCCACTGATTGAAGTTTTACTTTATCATAGCGAACAATGATGTTACGAGCAACCCTCTATTGACCTTGGCTGTTACCTGTAGCGTCTGCGGTATTGTGGATAAGGGTATGGGTATGATGGGTACGGCGGATAATAATAGTACGGAGGTGGATAACGATTAAATGATCCCCCTAAAAAACTACCTAAAAACCCTCCTAAAAATGGTGCACCAAATGGATAAAGCCCGTAGCCACCGTATGGATATGGATTCACCAACTAAGACTGCCTCCTCCCCTTTCTATTAGCATATGTATGTCATCCTATTGAGTTCGTAAATACTCCTAAAAAAACGCCTGTTAAGTTTTTACACTTAACAAGCGATTTTTAAACGTCTATTATTGGTTGTCACGTAATTCTACTAATGTCGCAAGCGTACGAACCATAGCACCTGTCCCACCTTTAGGGCCTAATGCATGTGGTGCATCTGCATCTGAAGTTCCTGCAATATCTAGGTGAATCCAAGGGGTATTTTCTGCGAATTCTCCTACGAAACCACCACCGAAAATCATATGACCGTCACGACCTGGTGAGTTGTTTAAGTCAGCCACATCTGATTTACGGATACGTTTTTTGTCGCTTTCCGTTAATGGTAAGCGCCATACGAACTCACCTGTTTCGAGTGCAGCATACATAAATTCTTCGAAAAATTCTTCGTTGTTCGTTAACGCGCCTGTTTTATCTTTACCAAGCGCAACGATAACACCACCTGTTAATGTCGCGACATCGATTAAATAATCTGCGCCCTGTTGTTTTGCATACGTAGTAGCATCTGCAAGTACTAAGCGACCTTCCGCATCGGTATTTAACACTTCTACAGTTTTGCCGTTGTACATGGTAATGACATCATCTGGCTTAAACGCTTCGCCTGAAACCATATTGTCTGTAGAACCGATAACTGCGACAACATTTTGTTTAGGACGTGTTTCACCGATAATGCGCATCGCACCAAGTACAGAAGCTGCGCCACCCATGTCGCCTTTCATTCCAACCATGCCTTCGCGTGGTTTTAGTGAATAACCGCCTGTGTCGTACGTTACGCCTTTACCGACAAAGCCGATGACATCTTCCCATTTTTCTTTCCCTTGGTATTTGATAGTAATTAAACGAGGTTCCTCTACTGAGCCTTTATTAACAGATAAGATACCACCCATACCAAGCTCTTCTAGTTGTTCTTTGTTTAACACTTCGATTTCTAGGTCATACTGATTCGCAAGCTCTGTTGCATAGTTTGCTAAATCCGTTGCTGTTAATAAGTTTGGCGGTAAGTTAATTAATGTACGCGCTTCATTTACCGCATCCGCATAAATTTTCCCTACTTCAAAGTTTGTGACAACATCATCCATTTCCGTATCTGTTACGAATTGGATTTGATCAAAGTGTACGTCTGTTTCGTTTGACGTTGTTTTATAGTTTTGTACAGAGTAAAAGCCTAGGTTTAAGCCTTCACCAGCTAAGTAAGCAACTTCTGTTTCTTCTAGATCATCTGTTGTAAATGACTCTATCCAAAGTGCCACATTACCAATTTTCGCTGCTTTTAATTCTTTACCTACTGCGGCAAATACTTCACGTAAGTCATCAGCCTTTAGGTTTTTTCGTTCACCTAAACCAACGAAGTATACGCGTTTTAATGTCGCTTGTGGGCCTGCATATGGTAGTTTCGTAATTTTTTTTAAGTCTGTCGTAATTTCGCCTGCACGTAACCAAGCGTCTACTGTTTCACCGTAAAATTCGCTAAATGCTGGCCAGTTTTTCATTTGCTCGCGGTGCTTTTGTACCCCGATAATTAATGTTTCTGAAGTTTGTGTGTCGAATGTTTGTGCTACTGTATTGATATTCATAACAAAACGCCTCCTTATATCTAGTTTCCATTATAACCAAAAAAGGTAGTTCGGGAAACGAAATACCCTAAATTCCCCGATTTTTTAAGTAATGTAGATGCTTTGCCAACAAACGAGCAATTTCGACTTTTATCGAATTAAGATATAAAAAAATAATAGCATCAGTGCTATAATAATAGCAATTACGAGAAAGTAGGTGTAATCATCGAACTTTTACAAAATACGCCACTTTGGCTAGGTGTGAGTGCCATTCTTTTTGCGCAATTATTAAAGGTGCCGATTAATTTTATTGTCACAAAAAAAATCGACTGGAGCTTACTGACATCTACAGGGGGTATGCCGAGTTCGCATTCAGCCGCCGTTACAAGTATTGCAACCGCAGTTGGCCTTGAAACAGGCTTTGATTCCCCTACTTTCGCTGTCGCTGCGATGCTCGCCGGAATCGTCATGTACGATGCAAGCCACGTGCGCTTCCAAGCCGGACAGCATGCCGCGGTGCTAAATGAACTACGTCACGACTTACAGCTATTTTTCAAGGAAATTAAACGCTGGCCAGAAATGAACGAACGGGAAAGAATTCAAGACTTAAAAACACTCCTTGGACATAAAAAAAGCGAGGTTCTCATCGGAGGACTCGCAGGAATTGTACTGTCTATTACTTGGTATATATTCCTAATCTAAAAAACACGCTTACAATTGTAGGCGTGTTTTTTACATCTTGGTTAGAACATTCGGTAGCCTGCTTTACGTAGCGCGATCATCACAAATCCTGCAACAATTGCCCCACCAAAACCACCTGATAAAATTAAAATATCTACAAGTTGTAGCGCTTGAGCTTTGTCGACTAATGCCGGGAAAGCTGTTCCTGGCTTGAAAATATAATCTAAAAAGCTCACTTCATCAATAATGAAGACAACGACAATCGGATAAAGCACGGCCATTAGCCACGTCATTCGTAATAACATGTTGATCAAAAAGCCAATTCCGAAAAACATGACAAAAAATAACACAATTGAAATAATTAATTGCACTAACGAAACATCATTCATGTTATGTATACCCCCAATAATCTCTCATAATTTTACATGATTAGTGGGTAGCTTTCAATCAGACATCCATAATAATGAAAATAAGAACGTAATTGTCAGAATTTATTCATATTAAATCTAGTTTCTATCATTTTCTAAGTGTTATTTCTTGAAATATAAATGATATTCGCTATAGCCAAATACATCGCCAGGATTAATATCTTCAATAATGGGATGCATGTGACGTGCCACATGCTCTTGTGCCATCTCTTTTAGCATGACAGACGATAACTCATTGACCGCAATGTCACTCGGCGCCATCCAGCATGCCTCGATAATTTCACGCTCTTGCAGTACAAAAGGTGCATCCTCCTCAACTGGTTTACAATAAAAGATCGCCATATTGTCACTAATTTCTCGTGCAATAACACCCGAACGAAATCCAACAAGCCCAATGACATGACACGCAATCCCTGTTTCTTCTAACACTTCACGCATCGCAGCCGTTGTTACCGTTTCTGCTTCTTGTACAAACCCTGCCGGTAAGGACCAAATGCCTTTTAATCCACCATATGTTTTTTTTACAAGTAGCCATTCACCCTTCGCATTTTCTACGATCGAACCCACCCCTAGCCACACTTTCCCTCTGTCCCTCTTTGCCATATTTAGTCCCCCGTATACGAAAAACATGCAAAGTATTCACTTTACATGTTTTTGTTGTTAAGTTCTTTGTACATTAGTTGACAATATTATGCTCATATAAGTAATCATAGGCAATATCAATAAATAAAAACTCTTCATTTGCTAGTGCCATTGAATACGTGCGTGTTAATTCGCCTGTTTCGATATCACTATAAACCGATGACAGATCTCCCTTATGATCCTTCGCTAGCTTAATAATATTTAATAAAAAATACGGACGCCAGCTCCAGTTTTTCCCGACAGCTGTCTCTTGCACTTCCCACTTGCCGTCTATCCAGCAAATGTTCGGGCTCGTTTGAAATCCGTTATTATCACAAATATAAATTCGGAACGCACAGTTTTGAAGTGTGTTCGCTAGCTGCATTAACTTTTCCTGTTGCTTACTAGAGGGTTGTATTTGCTCAACAATTGTACAAATTGTTTTTTCGAGACGTTTCATTTCCTCGTATTTATGCAGTAGCTGCTTTTTCTCCGTCGTAATAAACTGCTCGCATTCACTACGGAAACGTTCCTTTAACGCATCACGTGACGCAAATTCTTTATTTGGTGCTTGTAAATACGGGCCTTTATAATAGCGTGCGCCGTTTTTCCAGCCGTGCTGTAGCTGGTATACCGTTTCAATGTTTTCAATTAATAACAGTGTACCCATCTTCACCGCAAGTGCACGTATTGTAGCAAAGGCATGGTTTTGTGCGCCCCACAAGTTATAGTTTAGCTGCCCGACATTAATTTTTAATACAGCCGGTTCTACCATCAGTAAGTTTTCTAGTAGTGTTTGTGAACCAACATCTGCAAGCGCAATTTTCACCCCATACGTTTTAATGTAGCGAATGGCATGATGAAGTTGCCTCACATCACCTTTGTATTTATGTTCAGCCATCACCAATGTAATTTGCGGTAAATTTTCCTCGTCAATCAGCTCTTTTAACATGGCAAAATAACTTTCTCCGTAATCATTCGCTAACAAATTTGGATTGCACGGGATATAGAGCCCTACTTCCGCGATTAAATGCGACGCTGCTTGCAACGCTTTACGAACAAATAGCTGCTCAATTTCAGCACGCATCTCTATCGGTACCTCTTGCTCGTATGTAAAGTGCTCAATATTTACAAGGCCCGTTTCACCTTCTATTTGGCCAATCACTTCATACGCAACGACACGATGACCATCTGCACTATAAATTGGTTCATATAATATTTCAATTTGATCAAGTTTATCTAGTATTTCTAAAATACCCATGAATAAGCCTCCCTTTGTATAAAGACATATTTTATATGAAAAGGTTATGCCTCCAGATGAAAATTCATCCTCGTTATACCCCTTCTTAATCCCATTAACTTAATAATAATTCAAAAAATTCATTATGACAAAAGTATACGCTATTTCCTAGTAACGCGATAGGGTTTATTTTGTTATAGCAAAAAAAAGCTTTCTTCGATTTATATGTCTCGAAGAAAGCTTTTATTAAAAGTTTACATTATAATCGGTGCCAAAATATTTCGGTACCATTGTTTCGTATACTTGACCGTCAATCTCATGGCGTAGGCGTTTCACTTCGATATGGAAGTAATCGAGAATGTTTTGCTCGGTCATAATTTCTGACACTGGGCCTGTAATAATCGGTTGGTCTTTTGCGACCATTAATACTTTATCACCAAAATAAAAGGCATGGTTTGCATAGTGTGTATTAATAACACAAGCTAAGCCGCGCTCTTTTACTAACTTTTTAATCGTTTGTAAAATAATCTTTTGCTTATGAATATCTAAATGTGATTCTGGTTCATCTAATACTAAAATCTTCGGCTCCGCAACTAATGTACGCGCGATTAGAGCAAGCTGTAGTTCCCCACCACTTACCGCTGTACAAGGCTGATCTGCCAAATGTGAAATACCAACAAGCTCTAGCGCTTCATGTGCGGCATCACGGTCTTTTTGTGATGGCTGTTGGAATGCGCCAATATACACCGCGCGTCCCATTGTCACTAGATCTAAAATCGAATAGCTAAATGTCATTTTCGATGCTTGTGGTACATAGCCGATAATTTTCCACACGTCTTTTTGTGGCATTTTTGATAACACTTTCCCATCTAGCAGCGTTTCGCCACGCTCCCATTTGAATAAGCCCATCATACATTTTAACATCGTTGTTTTGCCGGCACCGTTTGGCCCAAGAATCGATAAGATTTCGCCTGGCTGTAAAGTGAAATTAATGTCGTTATTGTACAAAAACGTTTGCTCTTTTTTACGTCCTTTTTTCTTGTAAAAATAGTTGCCGTCTTTTACTTGTAGCATTATCCCCAGCCACCTCCAGTTTTGCGTAATAAATAGGCAAAGAATGGTGCACCGATAATGGCCGTTAAAATCGATAACGGAATTTCCGCTGCTGTTAAGCTACGGGCTAATGTATCAATAACTAGTAAATACATCGCACCGATCGAAATCGAGGCTGGCAGTACGTATTGGTTATTACTGCCGACAATCATACGCGCAATATGCGGAATAATTAAACCAACCCAACCGATAATCCCGGCAATAGCCACGGCTGCTGCCGTAATTAATGTCGCACCGCCGATTACTAACCATTTTAATTTCGTAACTGAAATCCCGAGTGAACGTGCTTCTTCTTCTGACAGCGATAAAATATTTAAGCGCCAGCGAAGTGTCACTAAAATCAGAATGCCGACTAAAATTAACGGGCCACCAATCATTAAATCTGAATAACTCGCCGTCCCAAGACTTCCCATTAACCAGTACGTAATCGATGGTAGCTTTTCTTCCGGATCTGCTAGAAACTTCACTAACGAAATAAGTGCTTGGAACAAGGCCCCTGTTACCGTACCTGCTAAAACGAGCATGAAAATTGGCATATCGCGCTTCACGCCACCAATTAAAAATGTAAATCCAATTGCCAACATACCCATTACTAACGCAAACATTTGCATCGTGAAACCTGTACCGAAAAATAATATCCCGATAGACGCACCAAAGCCAGCCCCGGCAGATACACCAAGTATATCAGGACTGACTAATGGGTTTGCAAACATCCCTTGGAATGCAGCACCAGCGATCGATAATCCACCGCCAATTAGCATGGCTAATAAAATACGTGGAAGACGAACGTTCATCACGACCGTCTCCTCTGTATCTGTCCATGTTTGCTCCATTGGAATGACTTGCGATAACAATATTTTCATTTGTACGATGAAATCAATCTGATAACGACCGATTCCAATCGATACAAGCGCTATAATGAGTGGCAATAGTAAAAGTGTCAGTTTAATTAACTTTGACTTCATAATGAGCCACCTTCATTGTGTTAGTATTTTGCTGCTTCTGATGATGGATTGAAGATGCCTGTTACTTGCTCATCAGATAAATCGTAATTGTAGTATCGTTTGTAGTAATCTTTAACCTCTGCGTTCATGTCATAGTCAAACACTTCTGGGTAGTTGTGCTGCGCCATCCATTTTAACATTAAAGGTGCGTCCCCACTTGGTGGATACCAGCGATAGATTCCCAGTGGCATTTTGTAAACTTTGCCGTCTTGTACCGCTTTTACTTTACTCCAGTCTTGCCCTTTGAACGTGTTGTCCATTAAATCTTGTGGTTGCGTTTCTGTGAAGTTTGTAATGTAAATGATGTCTGGGTTCATTTCATATATTTGCTCCATGTTTACTTGCTTAATTCCCTCGATACCTGCTTCAGCTGCTACATCAATCCCGCCTGTTGCGTTTAACCAACGATTACCGTGCATGCCTGTACCGGCAGTTGAAATTTCACCATCGCTATGATATTGCAGGAAGAATACGCGTGGCTTGTCTTCTTCTTTAATCGCTGCTTCAGCTAATTTGTCGTTAATTTCTTTTTGGTTTGCTTCACCTTCAGCAATAATTTGTGCTGGGCGCTCAGTTGTACCTGTAACTTCGCCTGTTAACTTTAACCAACGATTGATTGTATCTAGTGGGTTTAATGACGTATTCGCTGTATCAAGCGCTACCGTTGTAATACCCGTTTCTTCAAGCTTTTTAACTGTTTTTTCTTGGTTGGCAATTTCAAAGTATACGTCTGGATCAAGTGCTAATAATTGCTCCACGTTTACTTCGCCATTTTCAATAAAGTTTGTTTTCGCGTCTAAAATTGTTGGCGAAATATCTTTTAAGATTGAAAATGCTGCTGCGTTATATGAGTTCGGGTGAATCCCTTTAATTTCTTCAGTTGAGTTCGTTGCGATGAACCATGTAGAGAAGTACGGTAAAACAGACCCCATTACCACGCTATCTAATTGTGCTGGAATTTCAACTTCACGATTTAATTCATCGATCACCATTTTCGATTCTTGTGTTAGTTCTAATTCTTTACTTACTGTCGTTTCTTCATCACTACCACAAGCTGCTAATAATAAAGCAGACATTGCCGCCGCTGTTAAAAACTTATACTTGCCCTTCATTTATAGACCCCTCACTAAATTTGTTAGATTTTTCTAATTGAGAATGAGAACGATTTTCATACCTTCTAGTACTTTAATTTAAATAATGGAGATAGTCAATCTTTTTACACATACTTAGAATTTTTAGAATTATTAATTTGATACTACGATAATTATTTTTGATTTAAAATCATTTTTATAATACTTTCATCAGAAAATAGTTTATGCTAATTGAGAATAGTTAAAACGAGGAGGGCTTTTTGTGGCTCAAACAAAAGATATTTTATTTATCGATCCCGGACATGCTTTTGGTATCGAAAATCGAACATCTCCATTTATTACGGAAAACTTTACTGTGATTGACCAATATGATTTTGCCGATTTAGATGTAACACCATATAAATGTATCGTCGTACACGATTTTGTCGATCAAGTGTATTTAACGCGTCACCGTGCGAAAATTGAAGATTACTTAAATGATCGCAATATCGTTGTTTGGAGTGGGCATTTAATTCGTGAATGGCTACCAGGTTGTCCGATTTTCACTCCGAAAATAGTAAACGGCGTTGCGGACTATGACATTTCATTCGTAAAAGAGCACCCGGTTTTTGAGGGCGTTGATACAAATGAAATGACGTACAACAAAGGCGTTGCAGGCTTCTTTGCACGAGGCTCGCATACACCTGTTCCTGAGGGAGCTGAGGTGTTATTAACATTACCGAATGATGCGCATATTACGTATATTGACCGCAACACAACAAACGGCACGATTTTTGCACACGCCGGTCGAGACTTATTTGCACAGCGCATGCAAAAAAAATCTACAGACCGTATTAGTACGCAGTTGTTACAGTGGATTCATGATGAAGCAAAACGCTTAAAGGGGGATATTTAGCCGTGAGGAAAATCGCTGTAATCTTTAGTGGAAATGCACCACATGATCGTACATTTAATGAACCAAAATATAAAAAATACATCACAGAACTATTGTACTTCCCTGACTTCGAGAAGGCAGACTTGTCAGTGTTTGATGTGTTATTCGTGCCTTCTCAGCTAAATGAAAGCTTACTCATGAAAAACCGTGAGAAAATTCAGGGCTTTGCGGAAAGCGGTGGGGTTGTCGTGGCATTTGGTCCACAGCCATTCGACTGGATTCCTAACCAAAAATGGGAAGACCGCGAAACGAACTTCTGGTGGTGGCTTGAAAAAGGTGCCGACAGCGGTTTACGCTTAGCAGCACCCGAGTACGATTTATTTAAAAATTATTTAACGCTTGCTGATGCAACGTGGCACCAACACGGCGTATTTTGGCCAATAGATGGTGCGGAGAAAATCATCACAACCGTCGATGGTGGCGCTGTACTCTACGTCGATAAAGTAAGCTCAAAAGGTACATGGATTGTCACAACACTTGATCCAGACTACCACTTTGGCTCATACTTCATGCCGGCAACAGAACGCTTCTTAGACGGCTTCTTCCCTTGGTTGGTACAAGGCGAAATTTAAAAAATAAGGGTGCCCTTGTTCATATTGAACGAGGGCACCTCTAATCATTTATTCACAAATTTGCGGCTCTGCTGGTCGTGCTGCTGCTTTAAAGCTTGAGCCACAGCCACATGAAGCAAGTGCATTAGGGTTGTCGATGGTAAAACCGCCACCCATAAGTGATTGTTTAAAATCGATTTTTGTTCCTTGTAAAATGCCGGCATCTTCTTTTGACACTAAAATACGAATGCCGTGCTGGTTATCTGTAAAATCATCTTCGTTTACTTCATTATCAAAAGCCATGCCATACGATAGTCCGCTGCAACCGCCGCCTTTTACGGCAACACGTAAGCTCGCGTTGTCTTCTTCGTTATGAGCCATCATTTCTTTGACTTGAAATGAGGCTGCTTCTGTTAAAATTACTACTTCTTTTTCAATCGCCATTCCAGTCACCTTCCTTTGCATTTATCATATCAATAGTATTTCCCATCTGACAACAAAACTGCCTTAAAAGAAAAAAATACTAGTTACGCCAAAAAAACAAAAGGAATATTGTACTAATTTTTTCACAATATTTCTAATTATTAGTTACTACTTGTTAAAATTCTTGCTATAATAAACTATAAAGCCTCCACAGAAAGGTATGGTTACATGGAAATTTCTCCATTTTACGAAAAAAGTGTAGATTGTATACACTGCAAAAAAAGCTTCCCTACATTAAAAGTCCGTTCAAAATCGATTAAAATAGAACATACCGATACGGATTTCCAGCCGATTTATGCAGATCAGCATGTAAATGCTTTATATTATAATGTATTCGTCTGTCAGCATTGTGGATTTTCATTTACTGAAGACTTCAATAAATACTTTGCGCCTGGCGTAAAAGAACAACTCGATGCTCAAATTTGTAATAAATGGGTACCCCATAATTTTAAAACCGAACGTAGTATATTCGATGCAATCCAAGCGTATAAATTAGCATTTTTATGTGCAACGATAAAAAAAGAAAAGTATGTCATCACTTCTGGTTTGGCACTACGTCTTGCATGGTTATATCGTTCATTAAACAATGAGGGCCAAGAAAAACGTTTCTTAAAAATTGCACGCGATCATTACATGGAAACATTCTCAAATGGAGACTATTCAAGCACACAAATGTCTGATGTGCGTGTCATGTATATGATTGCCGAGCTCTCTCGTCGCTTAGAGGATTACGAAAACGCCACACGCTTCTTCTCACGCGTTATTGAGAGCCAACGTGTTGGTGGTGGTGAAGGTAAGCTTGTCGACATGGCAAAAGAGCAATGGGAGCTTGTACGCGAAGCCCGTGAACAACTAGCTAATTCATAAAATGTTATAAGAAAAGCGCATTCGCGCCCTTTTAGCTGCGACAAGTGTTGGAGGAAGGATCCTAGCGTGCTTGCCACGCGTAGAGCCTTTCGAAACGCCTCGAGCAGCTGGCGCGCATGCCTAGACGTAAAAAGAGCAGGAGAAATAATTCTCCTGCTCTTTAGTCATGTTTAATTAGAATACTTGCTCGACTTCAATAATACCTGGCACTTCTTCTAATAATGCACGTTCAATACCAGCTTTTAATGTGATTGTAGAACTTGGGCAGCTACCGCATGCACCTAATAAACGTAATTTTACGATACCGTCTTCAATGTCTACTAATTCACAGTCACCGCCGTCACGTAATAGGAACGGACGTAATTTATCTAAAACTTCTTGTACTTGTTGATATTGTTCTGTTTCTGTCATTTTACTCGACTCCCTTCACTAAAGTTATTATAATGTGAAGAAGTAAAAAAATCCATTATTGAATAACGAAAGGTTTGAATTTCTATGTCTACTAAAGCTCCAGTGATTGAAGTTTTCGGTGCAGATATTATGTGCGCCAGCTGTGTCAATGCTCCGTCCTCTAAGGATACATACGAATGGCTACAAGCAGCCATCTCGCGTAAATATCCAGATCAAGCCTTTTCGATTCGCTATATCGATATCGAAGGTGCTATTGAGAATGAACGCGACCAAGATTTTGCCAATCGTATTCAAGAAGATGAATTTTTCTATCCACTCGTATTAATTAACGATGAAGTGGTCGGTGAAGGCTATGTGCAAATCAAGCCCGTCTTTGCTGCACTTGAAAATGCTGGGTTCACTTCAATCGACGAATAAAAAGAACGTCCAAGCCTATCATACCCTGGCTTGGACGTTTTTATTACACATATTAGAACACTCGCATAACTGTCAACTTTTCACAAAATTGTTCCTAGTTCTCGTTTTGCTTTTTGTAATACCACATATAACCAGATTTCATTAAACGTGCGATACGGCCTGTTACGGTTGTATCTCCTAAATTTACGAAACCTTGTTTTTTACCTAAAGAGCCCATGAAGCCCTTCATTTTAATTTCAGAAAGTTTTTCAGGTAATGTTTCACCTTTCCAACGCATCTTTAATACTTTTACCACGCGCTCTGCTTGCTCTTCTGCTAATTGTGCAGTTGGTGGTAAGTGTGATGATGCACAGTCCCCGATAACATAAACATCCTCGTCCCCTACTACATGGTAGTGATCTGTGATAATTGGACGATTGAATTTATCTTTCTCTACGTCTAATTCACGTACGATTTGAACGGGCTGAACACCAGCTGTCCAAACGATTACATCTGCATCGATGATTTCGTCGTGGTTGTGCAGGTGACCTTCTTCAACACGTGTAATGTTTGAATTTGGAATAACTTCTACATTATTTTTTTCGAACCATTTTTTAATATATTCACTTAGCTTCTCTGGGAAGTCACGTAAAATACGGTTAGAGCGGTCAAATAATTTAATATTTAAATCTGAACGGCTTTCACGTAGCTCACTCGCAAGCTCGATGCCTGATAGACCCGCTCCGATGATTGCAACTGTTGCGCCTGGTGCTAAACCACAAACACGCTCAAATGTTTGACGTGCTTTCCCGATTGTTTGAATGCTCATTGTGAATTCATCTGCGCCCGGAACACCATGGTATTTATCAACACAGCCTAAACCAACAACAAGCTGATCGTAATCAAGTGCTGTATCATCTTCTAAATACACTTTTTTATCTTCGCGGTCGATACGAACGATTTCTCCATATACTCGTTTTAATCGATCATGCTCAGGAAAATCAACACGAACTTCTTTGTCTGTTGATGTACCTGCTGCAAGTGCGTAAAATTCTGTTTTGATGCTGTGGAAGGCTGTACGGTCCACTAATGTAACTTCTACATCTGCTGGTAAGTTCGGTAAAATACGTAATAACACACGCATATTCCCAAAGCCGCCGCCAAGTAATACTAATTTTTGCATAGCGCTTTTCCCTCTTATCTATAAGTAATGATGATTAATCAGACAAGATTTTCATTTAGCAAATATCCCGTCACTTGCTAAATGAAAATCGATTTTGTTCACAAAGTTTCCATAATCATTATAACGGTTTGTGATAAGTTTCACAATATATTAAAATGGATTTTGTGAAAAAATTCACATAGAGAAATTCGATCAATTTCATGAGAACTGATGTAAGTACGTAGCAATTGACGCACAGCAAAAAACAAAGTAGCATGGACAAGTAGTGAGGTGACAGGATGTTTAATATGGCCGAATTTTGTATTACCAATTTAGCAAACGGCGCACAAAAAACATATGAGGCGCTTGAAAAAGACCCTGATTTTGATGTGCTCGAATACGGCTGCATGAGCTATTGTACGAAATGTGCCAATGGTTTTATTGCGGTAGTAAACGGTGAGGTTATTGAAGCTGATACGCCTGACGAGTTAACAAAGGCGATTTATCAATATATCGAAGAAAATCCGATGTGGTAGCCACATCGGATTTTTGTTATTTATTTAACTCAAGTAAGTTCTCTACACAATACGTAGGTAGCTTTTCCTTTTGCTTCACAAGTTCAGTTGGTGTCACGCCCGTATTCACATGAATCGTATCGCAACCAAAGTTGATACCACATAAAATGTCGGTGTCGTAATTGTCACCAACCATGACCATTTCATTCTTAGTAAAGCCGTGCTCGTCCGCCACAATTTGTAGCATCACTGGTGATGGCTTCCCAACAAAAATCGGTTTCACGCCAGCCACGTTAGCTACTAGGTTTACAAATGAGCCATTCCCTGGTGCAAAACCATCTTCATACGGAAATTTAATATCCCCATTTGTGCCAATTAACTCTGCTCCATTTTGTACGTAGCTACTTGCCTTCGCTAGCTTCGCGTACGTCATGTCACGGTCTATGCCCATTACAAGAATGTCTGCTTGTTCATCGGTAATTGTTAATCCCTCTTCCACAAGGGCTGTACGAATCCCTTGCTCCCCGACTACATTCACACGTTTATCCTTACTCCTGCTCGCCACATATTTTGCTGTCGCGAGTGAGCTTGAATAAATATGTGTAAGTGGTGCCGTAATGCCTATGTCTTGAAGCATTTGCTGCAGTGTTTCGCGTGTTTTTGATGAGTTGTTCGTTAAATAAAATGGCTCCACGCCTTGCGCTTGTAGTTCATGAACAAACTGCGCAGCCGATTCAATCCCAGCTTTACCACGATAAATCGTACCATCTAAATCAAAGCAATACGCTTTATACATATTACTTATCCTCTGGTAAAAATGCTGAAACAGGACCTAACTCGTTTGTTAAGTAGTCATGTACTTTGCCTGAGAATTGTTTCAACGTTGGTAAGTTTTTCGTTAACACGTTTAAAATCTCATCATTATCTACAGCGATAAATTCGCGTACAATCATTTTACGTAAGCCTACTACTGCTTTTAAAGGTGCGTCCATTTCAGGTGTAATCACTTTTTCATCCACGAATATATCAATAATATCTTCATAGCTACCTGGGTCACGCATGATGAACCCGTCGATTACTAAGTTCCCTACATCCATCATGGCTTCCATCATGTTGTGACCAATGCGTTGTAATGCTAATGTATGAATTTCGCCCTGTAACCAGTTGTCTGTACCTTCAAAAATGGCGATTAGTTCGTCTAAGTGTGCTAAGTTTTTTGTAATTTTATTTCTATCTACGAAATACATAGATAAAGCCTCCATTCAGTCAAATAAAGTTGATAGTGTTTTCCTATATATAGTACCATATTCTTTAGATATGGAAGGGGTTCAAAACAAAATGGAACGATTTTTCTTATATGATGATGTAGAAGATACAAAAACGCGCTTTGTGAGTTTCGCAGGAAAAACACAGCGCTATGATTTAGCGATTCTACAAAGCAGCCGATTTTTCGGTAAAGTGCTTGTGCTCGATATTCAATTCAATCGCTTTGCCATCCTTGGTTCAGATGACATTGAAGAACCAGGCTACTTAGAACACGCCTATAGCCGCACAGAAGCAGAAACAGAAGATTTACGTGAATATTTACGCGAGTTATTAAGTTAAAAAAACGAGGGAGCATATCATATGCCTCCTCGTTTTTTGTTAATCCATTTGTTGTTCTACTGCTGTTTCTTCTAGTACCGGCGCTTCCACTGTAGCCTCTACTGCTACGATTTCTGGTGCACGCCCTGTTTTTTGCACGATGAAATACGCACAGCCAAAATTACAATACTCGTATAAATAATCTTGAACCGTACTAATTTTCGTATCAAATGTAGATTTCTGATTTTTGTCATCAAAAAATCCTTTTAAACGTAGTTGACCGTAACCCCAGTCCCCAACGATATAATCATATTTTGTTAAAATATCTGAATAACGTGCACTAAATGCCTCTTGTTGGAAGCCTTCACGCACATTTTCAATGATTTCATACGCATAGCCTTCTGCAATAATCAAATTGGACACCACCTATCTTACATTCCATGTTATAGAACATTTCCCTCGAAAGCAATATCGACCTTAAATTTCTAGTTTGTGATTTGCCGCAGCGTTTACTTGCTCATCGGCATGGTAGCTACTACGCACAAGTGGACCAGCCTCACAATGACTAAAGCCTTTTTCCATCGCAATTTTACGCATTTTCCCGAACTCTATTGGTGAATAGTACTTCTTAACGGGTAAGTGCTTTTTCGTTGGCTGTAAGTATTGACCAATTGTCATAATGTCGACGTTGTTTGCACGTAAATCATCCATAACCTCATAAATTTCTTCTAGTGTTTCCCCTAAGCCAATCATTAACGATGATTTCGTTGGGATATTTGGCTCCATTTCCTTCGCGCGGCGTAAAAACGCTAATGAGCGGTCATACGTCGCTTTTGCACGTACACGCGGTGTGAGACTGCGCACCGTTTCGATATTATGGTTTAAAATGTCCGGCTTTGCGTCCATTAAAAGGCGTAAACTTTCCTCGCGCCCTGTTAAATCAGACGGCAATACTTCAATCGATGTTAATGGGCTTTTACGACGAATGGCGCGTACCGTTTCGGCGAGTACTTCCGCGCCTCCATCTTTTAAATCATCACGCGCAACCATCGTAATGACAACATGTTTTAAATTCATTAATGCAACCGAATCTGCTACACGTTCTGGCTCTGCTAAATCCAGCTCATTCGGCAAACCGGTTTTCACCGCGCAAAAACGACAGGCACGTGTACAAATGGAGCCTAATATCATCATAGTTGCAGTTCGACGTTCTCCCCAGCATTCATGAATATTTGGACAACGTGCTTCCTCACATACTGTATTTAGGTTTTTTTCACGCATTAATTTTTTCAGCGCTTTGTACTCATCATTCGTATTTAGCTTAATTTTTAGCCATTCTGGTTTTCGTAAATATTCTTCTTTTGAATTAGTTGGTTTACAAGATGTCATGTATTCTTCTCCTTTTCACTCAACCATTTTTACGTTATTTCTGTTGTCAATGTACCATATTCCGTCATTTACAACAACTGACTTTTCTTGCAAGTCCAACAATTCCGATAGTTCGGTGTTCCGTTATCGATCATAAGGAATTGGTACTTCTATCGATGGCTGCGTTCCTTCCCCTGCACTATAAATATGGGGTACCGTTCCTCTTACTAACCCCATGGCAACGGGAATTTTTTGATTAACCGTCGCTGAACTACTTGCAAACGGGATGATGATTTGCACATTCACTTCAATAAAAATATCCACGTCCACTTTTGCATTGTTAATACCAAATTCGGTGATTGTCGTTTCTACATTACTATCGACACTTCCGATTAAATGCAGTCGAATTGGGATTTTGGGCCCTAAATTGCCTATAATCGGAATATTCAACGCCTGGCCGAGGGGAACAAAAAATACAATCCCGTCCCCAGCTTCCATTTTTCCTACATCATACTCCACGTTATCTAAATTCGGTAAGCTTGTTAAATCGCCATTTTCTGCTTGCTGTAAATATTCTTTTACTAATGTAACCGTTTCGGAACGTACTTGGTTAATAATGTCTGTATTAAACTTTGTCGTGATCATATCATCCGATTGTGTAGGTAGGTCAACAATGATGTCATTTACATCTAATACGCTTGATGTTCTAGAATTAATCGCTTTCGTTACGACATAAGACGCCACCTTATGCGTTTGTACTTCAGCATACTCTAAATAGAGAGGCATTAATCGCGCATTTAATACATAAATACTTACAATAATCATGACAATTAAACTCGTTAATATTAACGTAATAACATTTTTACGTCCGTGTTGTCGTTTAGGAAATCGCATCCGTCTTTTATTAGGAAAATGCAAAAAAATCCTCCTTCCCATAAATTATGAGTAGGAGGACTTTGTTATTCGACTGGGACAACATAGTCTGTTTCAATTTTTTCAACATTTACTATCGGATAATCACTTAAACAAATTTCATAGGTTGCGTCTAATAATTGATCGTTTTCTTCAAATATACGCAACCAAGGACGTGTCACATCCACTAAATTTTGTTTGGAAACAATACCTCTACGTCCATCACTTAAATACACAATCGATCCATTTGCATAATGTACGACACTGCGTAAAAAAGCATCGACTACACGTGCATCGAATTGTTTCCCTCTACCTTCCGCAATAATGGCAATTGCTTCCGTCGGTAACATCTTTTTGCGGTAGACACGATTGGACGTTAACGCATCAAATACGTCTGCAACAGCAATGACTTTCGCAAATGGGTGAATTTCAAAATCAACTAACCCACGCGGATAACCACTACCATCAATTCGTTCATGATGCTGGAACGCACAATGGGCGACAAGTAAGGAAACCGAATGCAGGTTACGTAAAATATCGAATCCAAAACGTGAATGCTGCTTCATTTCTTCAAATTCTTCATCCGTTAATTTGCCCGGCTTTTGCAAAATTTCTGATGGGATTAATATCTTACCAATATCATGTAACAATGCTCCAATACCAATTAAGCGAATGTCTTCATAGGAATAGCCTAACTCTTTTGCAATCGCAACGGAATACATCGTTACCTGAAACGAATGTTGATAAATATATTCATCGTATAAATAAGCATCTGTTAATACCATTAATACTTCGTTACTATTCATAACCGCACTTAGAATATCCTCTACAATGAGCCCAAGCACTTTTGATTGTTGATCTAATATATATGATGCTTGTGAAGCTTTCGCTTGTTTCACATCAGTAAAAGCCATAGTCATATTTCTTACGGCTTCAATTCTCTTTGCAGATGCCACAGTTTCTTCAACTGTAATCCCTGAAGATATATTGTCATCAATATATAAATATTGAATATTTAAATCACGTAATCGATCAACAATGCGGCTTGTAACAATAACATCTTTATGTAATAGTGGATGCCCTGCTTCATTCCAGATAGTTCTTCCGACTACCATACCTTCCTTTAAAACATTAATCGATATTAATCGCATTTCTCGATAATCTCCATTCTAATATTACGTTCATTATATATCCCTTATTATGTCTATGGAAAGATTTATTTGGAGATTAACCAAACTTTTTCATACAATATTCTTTAAATACATCTCGTAAAAATTGTGGTAAAAGATAGTCTTTTTTTGCATATTTGAAACTTGGAAAGAAAAAGCCAAATGTAAATAAATCCAGTGTCGCTAAACGATATTCTTTGCCCGCTTCCACAGGCACTCCGTGAATGAGTAATTCACGTGCGGCATTCATTTTCATACCGTAGTGAAGCATTTTACCGAAAATCACACCACGGAAGCCAAGTCCCTTTAATTCAAGACGCGGCCACTCTTCATTTTCTGCTTGCAGGAAAATTTCTTTTAACTCTGCTCCAGTTAAATGAACTACACATATATTAATCGGGTGCGGCAACATTTTATGAATGTCATACTTTGAAATCGAGCCCTTTTTCATAGACTCAACAAAAACTCCTGCATTAAATAACACACAATCGGCATTGGTATAATTAAAGAGACATTCGGCAAACAAATCCGAGAGCTGTGAGCGATGGAACCATTCTTTATTATATGGTTTTGTCACTTGAAAAACAGGTTGCTCCAGTAGCTGCTTCGCCTCTTTTTGCATCGATTCTAACCATTCCCCTTCACCCATTGCTTCTGGCAATAACGCGTTTTCATATAGCCGATCCGACTTTTTCTCAAGTGTTTTTGTCTCGTGGTCAAACTCCAATGTTAAATGACCTGTATACATCCCAAATTTCCCACCGCCTGTTAATAACACTCCGTTTTCTAAACGTCCTTGCTCGAATACATGGTGTGTATGAGAGCCGAAAATGACATCAATCGCAGGGCATTCCTGTGCGAGTAGCTCGTCTTCTGTAATGCCTAAATGCGACATGCAAACAATAACATCGACTTCATCTTTTAACGCATATGCCCATTTAATGATCTCTGGTCTTGGCAGCGTAATATCCCAGCCAAGCTGTCTGTAAAACAAATCAAACGGGGCCGTCGCTGCTAATACCGCAATTTTCGTACCGTACTGCGTCGTTAAAATCGTATATGGCTTCATCCACTGCGGATTTTCTTTTTGTGTGGAAAACAAATTCCCAACGACAACCTCAAAGCGCGCATCATCGTATAGATGATAAAGCTCATCATGCGACAATGTAATGCCTTCGTTATTCCCAAGTGTGACCACATCATAATTAGCATCATTTAGCATCTTGATATTACATTTGCCGAGTGTGGCTTCTGTTACCAAATTCGAACGGTCTAAATGATCACCTAAATCGATTAAAAAGCTCGTCTCGCCTTGTACTGCGAGCATTTTTCTCGTTTGTTCTATAAAGTATTGGCTGCGTTTCCAATACGTAAAATGACTGTGTAAATCATTTGTATGGAAAATATGAATTCGTTCTCGCATAACGGTCACCTCGTTTGGTATTAATTTGGCTCTTCACCCTAATTTAAAAATGACAAACTTAAATAAATAAAATAAGCACGTTTCAATCTTATCCGTTCTGCTACGTTACGGCGGACGCTTTCTGCGGGCACGGCCAAAAGCATCCCCAACTTACGATGATTAGCCAATTATTCCCCAAACAACCCGAGCTGTTTGGGGGCTAGGTTTTCAAATTCAATTTGTAGGATTTGCTGCATACGCTTCGCGTTTTTGGCAGCGTGTCCACCAGAGTTATTGTTAAACACGACAACCACGTGCTTGGCTTGTTTGTTCAACAAGCGTACTTGCTCGCTTAGCTGCTGTAACTCTTCCTCGTTGTAGTCATATAAAAAACGCACTTTACGCCAGTTTTCCGCATGACCGATGTTGCGCCAACCATGTACATTACGCCCGTGTATACGCACGAGCACCTTGTCATGTGTTGCCACCGGTACGAACGGTACTGAGCCACTACCTGCTTGTGGCTCATCGCACACAACATGAATCAAATCGTTGTCTTTTAGAAAGACCAATGTTTTATCCTTCATTTGCGCGCTGTACCACGATTGATTGCGAAACTCTATGGCCACAGGGTAATTTGCTAATTGTTGCTTTATATAATGGATATAGTTCACATTTTTTGTCTGACAATCAAACCATGGTGGGAATTGGACTAATACCATTGCAAGTTTCTCATGCTTCCTAAACACATCAAGACATGCTCGAAAGGCATTGAACATATCATTTTTCGTTTCAAATGGCAGTTCATCACGTAAATGTCCGGTCATTCCTTGGTACGCCTTGACGACATATTGAAAGGTATCAGGCGTCCCTTTACACCATTTTTCGGCGTTTTCAATAGAAGGAATCGCATAAAAAGATGTATCTAATTCTACGACTGGAAAATGTCCGCTATAATCAAATAATTTATCTTTTGCTGTTGTAACAGAGCTGTAAACATCCGGGTGATCTCCCCAGCCTGTTAAACCGATGTTAATCATGTGGTTCACCTCACTTATATTGTACAAGAAAACGAACTTACAACGTTAGAAAAACAATACGTAACTTAATGTAAACAAAAAATCAGACGCATTCTGGTAGGAAATGCGCCTGATTACATGTGTATTCAATTTTTAATTTAAATCTGTTGCTGTAAAAAATAATTGCCTTGCCTGTACTGAATGATAATAGTGTTGTTGCTGACTTTCTTCTAACAGTGCTTTACGCTTCGCGGGTGAGAGCTCCTGAGCTAATATGCGCTGACGAGCCATAGCTAAGAATGCAATATATTCCGCATAATCAGTTGGATACTGTTCAGCTAATTCATTTCGAATCTTTTTAGCAAGCAACGGGCTCGCACCACCTGTTGAAACGGCAATGACTAAGTCGCCGCGCTGTACCTTTGCCGGAACATGAAATGTGCTCTGTTTTGGATTATCGACAATATTTACTAATTGCTCTGGCTGACAGCAACTCGCCACTTGTGCATTAACGCTCTGACTATTTGTTGCCGCAATGATGATGAAGGCACCCTCTACGTCTGCCACCTCAAATGTTCGCGCTACCCAGTGAACGATCCCTTGTTGCACTAGCTCATAAATTGCCTCATTTATTTTAGGGCTAATCACAGAAACAATACTTCCCTCTGCTACTAGACCAACAATTTTTCGAGACGCTACGTTGCCACCACCAACTACCACAGCTTTTTTGTTTCGTATATTTAACATGACCGGATACATCTTCTCAATCCTTTAACTATGGAAATCGCGTCCATCTGTTACTGCCAGCACGTAGCCTGTACGAATGACAAAGTCACCAAAATGTTCCCCGTCTTCGCGCTCCTTTGCATAGCGCATTAAAATCGGTTCGAGTTCCGCTAATATTTCTTGTTCACCAATATTTTCACGGTATAACTTATTTAAGCGTTGCCCTTTAAAGTCGCCACCTAAGTATAAATTATATTTACCCGGTCCTTTTCCGATAAAGCCGATTTCGCCCATGGCCGCGCGTGAGCAGCCATTCGGACAGCCCGACATACGGATACCAATTTCTGTTTCAAGCAGTCCAATTTCTGCTAGTGTCGCATCAAGTTTTGTAATTAAAGATGGTAAGTAACGCTCTGCCTCAGCCATTGCTAATCCACAAGTTGGTAGTGAGACACAGGCAATCGAATTGCGACGTAGTGCCGAATAATGTGCACCGTCTGTTATATTATATTTTTTCAGTAGCGCATCAATTGCACGTTTCTTTTGCGGTGTTACATCCGCTATTAATAAGTTTTGATTTGGTGTTAAGCGGAATAGCCCTGTATGGATTTTCGCAATTTCTCGAAGACCTGTTTTTAATTGATAGTCTTCAAAATCACGAATTCGGCCATTTTGCACAAATAATGTAAAATGCCACTTTTCGTCTGCGCCTTTAATCCAGCCATACTCATCACCCGTACGTTTGAATGAATATGCACGTACTTCTCCTAACTCCCAACCTAAACGGCGATGTAATTCTTCCTTGAACCAGTCGACACCACGCGCATCCACCGTATATTTAAAGCGCGCATTTTTTCGAACAGAACGATTACCATAATCGCGCTGGATCGTTAAAATTTTCTCTGCTGTTTCTAGTAAACGCTCCTTTGGAATAAAGCCAACTAAACGCCCAAGCTGCGGGTAGGTTGAGATATCGCCATGCGTCATCCCCATTCCTCCACCAACCGCTACATTAAAGCCGATTAGTTCATCGTTTTCTACAATGGCAATAAAGCCAATATCTTGCGAGAATACGTCTACATCATTACTCGGTGGAATCGCAATGCCGATTTTAAATTTACGAGGCAAATACAACTCGCCATAAATCGGTTCAAGTTCGACATCTACTTTCTCTCCATCGTATATTTTTTCACCGTCTAGCCAAAGCTCATGATACGCGCGTGTTCTCGGTAATAAATGCTCACTTAATTTTGCTGACCATTGATAAACCTCATCATGTAGTGCAGATTGATTTGGGTTGACGTTACACATCACGTTTCGATTGACGTCACCGCAAGCCGCGATACAATCGAGTAGCACATCATGAATTTCTTGCATATATTTTTTTACATTCCATTTTAAAATGCCGTGTACTTGGAAGGCCTGACGCGTTGTTAATTTTAACGAACCATTCCCGTATTTTTCAGCCATCTCATCCATCACGAGCCATTGCTGTGATGTTGCTGTACCTCCTGGTGTTCGTACACGCACCATAAATTGATACGCTGGCTCTAGCTTTTGCTTCTCGCGCTCATTACGCACATCACGATCATCTTGCAAATAACTACCATGGAACTTCATGAGGCGGTTATCATCATCCGGAATACCCGAGCTTAAAGGGTATTGCATTGTGCGTTCAAGCGTTCCACGTAAATAATTACTTTCATTCTTAATACGTTCTACATCATTTGGCGTACCAGGTTGTGGTGGTAAGACAATTTTTTCAGTCATTGTAGCTCTCTCCATTCATTTTGCTTAATAAACATCTCGTTGATAACGCTGCTGAGCTCGTAAGCTTTGTACATATTGCTCGGCTTCCTGCTGCGTTTTATTTCCCGCTTGTTCGACAATCGTCTGCAGTGTTTGATCTACTCCGACTGCTAGCGTCTTTTTATCACCACATACATAAACAACAGCGCCTTCTTGTAACCATTTATAAAGTTCATGCACATTTTCCTGTAAACGGTGCTGTACATAAACCTTTTGCTCTGTATCGCGAGAAAATGCAACAGATAGCTCTGTTAATGTCCCGTCCTGTAACCACCGCTTCCATTCGGTTTGATAAAGGAAATCGGTCATAAAATGCTGATCCCCAAAAAATAGCCAAGCCTTCCCTGTATCGCCTCGTTCTGCACGTTCCTCCACAAATGAGCGGAATGGTGCAATACCCGTACCCGCACCAATCATAATAATCGGCGTCGTTGGATCTTTTGGTAATTTAAAGTTCGGATTTTTATGTACGTATACCGGGACACGCGCACCTTCTTCAAGACGTGCTGCTACTTGATTCGAACATACACCACCACGCTCCCGACCATCCGTTTCGTAGCTCACTTTGCCAATTGTCAAATGAACTTCTTCTTCATTTGCTAGCTGACTGCTTGCAATCGAATAAAGACGTACTGGAATTTTGCGTAATAGCTCTACAAATTGCTGACTTGACCATGTAAACGGTCCAAATTTATGTACAACGTCAACAAGGTCTCGCCCATAACTAAATTCCTTCCATGCGTCGTCACTGGCGATTAATGTTGCAAGTGCCTCATTTGCTGTATAGTTAGCAATCTTTTGAAGTAATGGCTTTGATAGCACCGTAATTTCCAGCTTATTTAAGAGTGCTTCTTTTAAAGTGAGATGCTCTTCTTGTACAAGCACTTCCTCATTGCCATCAAACGTTAGTGCCTCTAGCAGCTGGTCCACTAACTCCGGTGCGTTTTGCGGTAAAATACCAATGCTATCGCCTGGCTCATACGTAAGCCCAGAGCCTTCTAGTGACAATTCAAGATGACGTGTTTCTTTATTTGAACCACGACCATTTAAATTGATATTTGCCAATACTTCCGCATAAAAGGGATTTTTCTTTGAATAGCTCGTCTCTACTTGTGCTATTTGTACCTCTTGCTGTACAGGCTGCACTGACGAGCCCGCTAAAGAAGTAAGCGTATTTGTCACATCTTCTAGCCATTTCTCTGCTTGCTCGTCATCATCTAAATCACAATCCACACGTGGAACAATGCGCTGCGCTCCTAATTTTTCAAGCTGTTCATCAAAATCAAGCCCTGTTTTACAGAAAAATTCATACGAGGAATCACCCAGCGCTAACACTGAAAATTTCACTTGTTCAAGCTTCGGTGCGCGCTTACTATATAAAAATTCATGTAGCTGAATCGCGTTATCTGGTGGCTCGCCCTCACCATGCGTACTCGTCACAATAAACAGGTTTGTCAATTTTTTAAGTGCATTTGTTTTAAATGCAGACATTGCTGAAATCGTCACATCCACGTTACTAACTCGTAATTTTGCTGCAAGCTTTTCAGCTAGACCCTGTGCATTTCCTGTTTGCGAGCCAAATAAAATCGTCGCAGCTTGTCGTTCTGTTTTTGTAGCAAGCTTTACGGTTTCTGCCCCTTCACTTTGTGGTACTGCTAGGGCCTGCGTAGCGCTAAAATAGCCTGTTAACCAAATTTTTTGATAGTCTGTTAATGTTGAAAGTAATTCATTTACTAATTTAATTTGATCCTCTTGAAAAGGACTGTTTCCTACATGTAAAGCCAACTTTTCCACCTCGCCAATTTATTTCAAACGAATTTTTTCGTTTTTCTCAATTTGAATGACAATCCCGTCTTGAACGACGAGTGTCACTGTCCCATATTTCAACGATTCTAACGATGCCTTTATGTTTTCTAGCACCTCATCTAAATTACTTTCTTTTTTCGACATGATGCTTCCCTCCTAGCGTATTACCTCATGTACACGTTCAATTAAAACTTGCTCAACATTGTCGTCGTAGCCTAGACTGTCACATAAAATCACATGTGAGGTATCTAGTGTTTCAATTTTCTTTTGAATGCCATTTCGCAATAAACCCGAAAATAATAAATACGGCACGATAAACAGCTGCTTCAATGGTCGCTGCTTCAATTGTGCTACAATCTCCTCAAACGAGGGTGTTGCTCCGTATAAAAAACATGTGCTCACACGGTGGAAGCTATACGTCTGTTCAAGTTGCTGCGCAATCATCGCCATGTCACGCGCAACATCCGGATCACTACTCCCACGCCCAACTAATAACACCTCTGCTTCTGGTACAAGCTCTAGCTGTTGTTCTAAAATACGCTTATATAGCGTCTCAATCAGCTTTGGATGAATACCAAATGGTTGCGCTACGGTTAAAGTCATCTGCGGAAATTGCTCGCTTGCCTGCACAAGAAGCTTTGGTATATCCTCTTTTGCGTGTTGCGCGGCTAATAACAAAATCGGAACAATCGCAATTTTTGTCGCTCCCCGTTTCACACAGTGTTCAATCCCCTGCAAAATATCTGGTTCCGCTAATTCTAAAAAAGCTAACTCTTGAATTTCAATTGAAATGTGCGGCTTCACACGGTCTATAAAGAGAAGTGCCTCCTCGATTCCTTGCCGTACCCTTGTGCCATGCGCAACATATAAAACCGCCTGCATACCTTCACCTACCTACACAATGTGTTCCGTTAACAATGCTTGAGGTCGCAACTGTTCGAACCATTGAATCTTTTCCCGAACTGTTACAACTTCCCCAACAATAATCATGCTTGGATTTTTAATTTTTTGTTCCTCAACGATACGAACAATGGTATCTAATGTACCGACAACTGTTTTTTGCTCCACGTACGTTCCCATGTGCACAACAGCAACCGGTGTCGTACCATTACGACCATTCGTCAAAAGCTGCGAGCAAATATAAGGTAAATTCCCAACCCCCATATAAATAGCTAATGTGTCGATTCCTTTTGCTAAGCTTTCCCATTTAATTGAATCATCCTTACCCTCACGCATATGCCCCGTCACAATCGCAAAACTAGAGCTTAAATCTCGATGCGTCACGGGAATTCCTGCATAAGCAGCTGCTGCGATACCAGATGTGACGCCTGGTACAATCTCATACGGAATGGCATGATCTGCAAGCACCTCTGCCTCCTCTGCACCCCGACCGAATACGAAAGGATCGCCTCCCTTTAATCGCGTCACAGTCAACCCTTGCTGTGCATACTGGACAAGCGAATAATTAATATGCTCCTGAATCATTGCATGACGATTTGGCATTTTACCGCAAAAAATTAATTTTGCATTTGGCTTTGCATAGTTCAGTAAGTCCTGATTAATTAAACGGTCGTATAAAATAACGTCCGCTTCCTTAATGCAACGAAGACCTTTTAATGTAATTAATTCCTCGTCTCCTGGTCCAGCACCTACAATATAAACTTTTCCCATTAAAATACTCTCCTTTAATGCAATAAATGCCCTTTTTATTTATTGTGCCGACTCGTTATTCCTTGATATTTCTAGGTTTTACATTAATTCTTATAAAATAACTAGGTTTACTATATTTTATATTGTAACTACTTTACTAAATATTCCACAATTAGTAAAATAGAAATAAATAATCAGTTCCATTATGAAAAATAATCGTTTAGTGAGGTGATATGAAATGAACCTGGAAGAACTACAAACTTTTATTAAACTTTGTGAAATAAAAAACTTTACCAAAACAGCAGAACTACTAACTATGTCTCAGCCAACAGTCAGTTTGCATATAAAAAATCTTGAACAACAATTTCAATCACAATTAATCCAACGCTCTACAAAGCAAATTAGCATTACCCCTACTGGAGAAATTCTATTAGATCAAGCAAAGCAGATTATTCAATTATATGAACAAACGAAACAACAAATACTTGAGCATCATCACACAATTCAGGGCGATTTAACGATTGGTGCAAGCTTTACAATTGGGGAATACATTTTGCCTACACTGCTTATTAAATTAAAATCGCAGCACCCAAATTTAAGCCTACAAATTTCGATTGGCAACACCGAGGAAATTGTGGCGGCCGTGAAGAAATTTCAAGTAGATATTGGACTAATTGAAGGTGCAACAAACGAAAAGTCACTTATCATCCAACCATTTATGAAGGATGAATTAGTCGTCATTGCATCAAAAGAGCACCCACTAGCAAAGAAGAAGCAGCTTCATGTGTCAGACCTGCAAAATGAAGACTGGGTTTCAAGAGAATTAGGCTCTGGCACACAAGCGAATTTAATGCATTTCCTACACGCCAATGGGTTAAAAGTAAACTCCATGTTGACGATTAGTAGTAATCAAGGGATTAAACAATCCGTTATAAATGGGCTAGGCATTTCCTTACTTTCTAAGCATGTTGTAGAGAGAGATCATGCCAATGGGGATATCGCCATTCTTCAACTAGATACACCGCCTCTTTTCCGGACATTATCGTATATTTATTCGTCGATTATGCTTAAAAAGGGCAATGTCAAAACCTTTTTGGACATACTGACGACTTAAAATAAAAAGAAACGAGGCAGAAAAATGATTGAAACTATAAAGATACACGACATTCTAACAATCGCCTTTGAGGCTGGACAGAAAATTTTAGACATCTATCATGCAGAGTCATTCGAGGTGGATTTGAAAAGTGATGCATCGCCTGTAACAATTGCTGATAAAACAGCGCATCAATACATTTATGAACAGCTTACTGATAAGTACCCAGACATTCCTATTATTAGTGAGGAGGGGGAAATTCTTGATTTTAAAACACGCCAACAATGGCCCTATACTTGGCTTGTTGATCCGTTAGATGGCACGAAGGAGTTTATTAAAAAGAACGGTGAGTTTACGATTAATATTGGCTTAATCGAAAACGGCTCACCTATTGCTGGTGTCATTTACATACCCGCACAGGAGACAATGTACTTCGCAAGTAAAGCAACTGGTTCATACAAATTGAGCGATTGTACACGGATCATAGGGCAATCAACAGAACAACTACTAGCTTCAGCACAAAAGCTACCGCTACCAAAACAGCATGACGCCATTCGCGTTGTTGTCAGCCGCTCACACTTTTCACCCGAAACGGAATGCTATCTAAAGCAGTTAGCACAACTCTATCCAAAGGTCGAAACGATTTCCTCTGGTAGCTCAATTAAAATGTGCCTTGTTGCAGAAGGCGCGGCGGATATTTATCCTCGTCTTAGCTATTCAATGGAATGGGATACAGCAGCGGGCGAGGCCATCGTAACATATAGCGGTGCGCATGTTGAAGTGTACCCGTCTAAAGCACCAATGCAGTACAATAAACAGCAGCTGAAAAATCCTTTCCATATCGTTCATCGTGCATAATGTGTACAAATTAAAAGTGGCTAGCACATAAGTGAACTGATAAAAAAACACTTTTTCTCACATCAAAAAAATACAAATTTTCTCCATGGAAAATTTGTATTTTTGTTTTTTATCTATAATCGTTTTGCAATTTCCTTTACTAAATAATCCGTTGCTTCCTCTAACAAAATATTTGTTGTATCAATCGTAATCGTTGGATTTACTGGTGCTTCATATGGGCTGGAAATCCCTGTGAAATGGCGAATTTCCTCAGCTCTTGCCTTTTCATACAGCCCCTTCACATCACGGGCTTCACATATATGTAATGGCGTGCTCACATAAATTTCAATAAAGTCTTCACCAATAATTTGCTTCGCCTTTTGACGCTCCTGCTCGAATGGTGAAATAAAGGATGTTAATGTAATTAATCCCGCGTCATTCATTAGCTTTGCTACCTCTGCAATGCGGCGAATATTTTCAACACGGTCTGCCTCATTAAAGTTTAAATCTTTATTTAACCCAAGACGGACATTATCTCCATCTAATAACATCGTATGGTAACCAAGTAATACAAGACGCTTTTCCACTGCGTTTGCTAATGTGGATTTGCCTGAGCCTGAAAGTCCTGTAAACCATAATGTTAGTGGCTTTTGATTTTTTTGCTCGGCACGTACCTCGCGCGTAATATCTGTTTTTTGATAAATTACATGCTCCGTTTCGGATATGCCGCGTTCAATAACACCACAGGCTGACGTCATATTCGTTACACGATTAATGAGGATAAATCCGCCTAGCTCTTCGTTTTGGGCAAATACATCGAAAACAACTTTTTCTGCAAGCGCGATATGACATGTTGCGAGTTCATTTTTTTCAATTTGCTCCGTCGAAACTTCTTCGCCTGTATTAATGTCTACTTTATGCTGAATTGAAATGACGGTTCCCGGAATCATTTTCGTTCCAATTTTTACTAAGTAATTTTGTCCCGGCACAAGATTCGTATCATCCATCCATAAAATTTGTGCACGTAACATGTCTGCGATTTTCATGTCAGTTGATGTGGTTAATACACAACCGCGCGATACGTCTACCTCGCGATCTAGCTGAATCGTCACGGGGCTACCATCATGAGCTGTTTGAACTTCTTGATCCGTCAATAAAATACTCTTAACTTTAGCGCTTTCATTACTCGGTAAGGAAATAACCTCATCCCCTATCGTAATTGTGCCGCGCACCTGTCCTTGGAACCCACGGAATGTATAGTTCGGACGACTAACACGCTGCACCGCCATCATAAACGCCTGCTCTGCAGTTTCCTGACCGGTATTAATTTGCTCTAGGTAAGGAAGTAGCGCTAGCTCGTCATACCACGGCGTATTTTCGGATGATGCTGTAATATTATCACCGTTCGTCGCCGAAACGGGAATCACTTGAATCGTTGCAAATGAAAACTCTTTCGCAAATTGTAAAAAATCGTGCTTAATTGCAGCAAAACGCGTCTCATCAAAATCAATTAAGTCCATTTTATTAATGGCTAGCACAATATGCTTTACGCCCATTAATGCACAAATACGTGCATGGCGCTTTGTTTGTGTAATAATCCCTTTTTTTGCGTCAACTAAAAGAATCGCTAAATCGGCAAAGGATGCCCCTACCGCCATATTACGCGTATATTCCTCATGACCTGGCGTATCCGCTACGATAAAAGAACGTGTACTTGTCGTAAAATAACGGTAGGCAACGTCAATCGTAATTCCCTGCTCACGCTCTGCTAGTAAACCATCTAATAGTAATGAATAATCAATTTCTCCATTGCGGCTACCGACCTTACTATCAAGCTCTAGTGCCTTTTCCTGGTCTGCAAATAATAGCTTTGCATTATAAAGCATATGGCCAATTAGTGTTGATTTCCCATCATCCACACTGCCACATGTAATAAACTTCAATAAACTTTTGCCCATTAGAAATACCCCTCTCGCTTACGTCGCTCCATACTGCCGACTGCCTCCTGGTCAATGACGCGTGTCGTACGCTCAGATGTAACTGCTCCAAGTGTTTCTTCAATAATTTCATCCAATGTCACCGCATCAGATTCAATTCCACCTGTCAGCGGATAGCAGCCTAACGTACGGAAGCGAACTTTTTTCATTTCAACTTTTTCACCTAGCTCTAAACGCAAGCGGTCATCATCGACCATGACATAATTGCCATGACGATAAATAACAGGGCGTTCCTTGGCGAAGTATAGTGGCACGATATCGATATTTTCTTGACGAATGTATTGCCAAATATCCTTTTCAGTCCAGTTCGAAAGCGGGAACACGCGAATACTCTCGCCTTTGTTAATTTTTGTATTATAGAGCTTCCACATTTCAGGACGTTGATTTTTTGGGTCCCAGGCATGATTTTTATTACGGAATGAAAAAATGCGCTCTTTAGCTCGTGATTTTTCCTCATCTCGGCGTCCACCACCAAAGGCCGCTGTAAAGCCGTATTTATCGAGTCCCTGCTTGAGGCTTTGCGTTTTCATAATGTCTGTATACGCCGCGCCGTGATCTTGCGGATTAATGTTTTGCGCGATTCCTTCTTCGTTTTTATGAACAATCATTTCTATGCCTAATTCCTTTGCTCGACGATCTCTAAATTCAATCATTTCTTTAAATTTCCACGTCGTATCAATATGCATAAATGGGAACGGCGGCTTTTCTGGATAAAAGGCCTTCATCGCTAAATGCAGCATAACGGAGCTATCCTTGCCGATTGAATAAAGCATTACAGGGTTTTCACATTCTGCTGCTACTTCTCGAATAATGTATATGGCCTCCGCCTCTAGTTGACGCAGGTGTAAGCTTTCTGTCATGTCTATTAACTCCTATCCTATGATTTCGTAGTAAAAAGAGCTTGCTAAAATCAGAACAAGCCCTTCACTTGCCTTTATACGTTCTGCATTATCCATGCAAGCCACACTCCGTTTTTCCTTGCCCTTGCCATCTTCCTGCACGTAAGTCCTCGAGTGTAAAGGCCGGCTTTGTACAATGCTCACAGCCAATACTCGGATAACCTTGATCATGCAGCACGTTATATGTCAATTCATGCTTAGATACGTAGCGCCAAACATCCTTCCACGTCCAATGAATCAGCGGGCATATTTTTACCGATTGAAAGCGGTGATCTTGGTTAATGTACTGCACATGCTGACGTGTTTCAGATTGCTCGCGACGCAAGCCTGAAATCCATGCCTTTGCTCCCGTCAATACTTCATTTAACGGGTCTAGCTTACGGATTTGACAGCATTTATTTGGATTCGTTTCCCATAATTTCTCACCGAACTGCTCAGCTTGTTCCTGTAACGATACATCCGATTTCTTTAATACAATATTTAAAGTGGGATATTTTTCACGTACACGTTCAATCGTTTCATACGTCTCTTTAAAATGGACATCGGTATCTAAAAAGACAATTTGTGCGTCTTTTTGTACCTTCGCGATTAAATCAATTAATACAATGCCTTCTATGCCAAAGCTACACGCGTACACAACATCCTTGCCATATGTGCGATAGCTCCATTCTAATACTTGAAGGGCCCCTTTAAATTCGTCTGTTTCATCAAACGTAACAGACTCCTCTACCCACGTTTCATACGTTAACAAATCAGTTCCTCCTAAATAATAAAATCCTCTGGAATAAACACTTTGATTTCCTTCGGGCTTACATAAACACACTCATTTAACTGAAGCTCCAGCTGTGTGAAATCCTCACGACTCAGCTCGACTTCCACATATGCATCGCTCTCCTCACGCTTCATTTCGATATACCATGTCGGCCCAATCGAATGCATAAACGTAATCGTTGCGGCAATCGCCTCTTCATTATATTTTTCGCGTTCGATTTTCAAATGATGTGGGCGCACATAGCCAACCGCCTGCACATCAGTAGCTTCTATATGATCGGGTACATCAAGCTGCGTTGAACCAAATGCTAATTTCCCTTTATGTAGGCGTCCGTGAAATAAATTGACATTGCCTAAAAAGTCATAAACAAATGGTGTCAATGGCTGGTCATATACTTCTGTCGGTGTGCCAAGCTGCTCAATTTTACCTTTATTCATAATGACAATGCGGTCTGCTACATCAAGTGCCTCTTCTTGGTCATGCGTTACAAAGACACTTGTCACGTTAATTTCATTGTGCAGCTTTCTTAACCAGCGGCGTAGCTCTTTTCGCACTTTCGCATCTAGTGCCCCGAACGGCTCATCTAATAATAAAATTTTCGGTTCAACAGCTAATGCACGAGCTAACGCCACACGTTGGCGCTGTCCACCAGAAAGCTGTGACGGATAACGTTTTGCAAAGCCACTTAGCTTGACTAAATCTAGTAATTCATTCACTTTGTTTGCGATTTCCTGCTTAGACGGGCGTAAGCTTCTTTTACGTACATTTAAGCCGAATGCAATATTATCGAATACCGTCATATGCTTAAACAACGCGTAATGCTGAAACACAAAGCCAACATTGCGTTGATTAACTAGCACATCACTTAAATCTTGACCATCAAATAAAATTTCTCCTTGATCAATTGATTCCAATCCCGCAATAATACGAAGCAATGTCGTTTTACCTGAGCCTGATGGTCCAAGTAAGGCAACTAGCTCTCCTTTTGGAATCGTCAAATTAATATCTGTTAATGCTTGAAAAGAGCCGTAATGCTTTGTTACATTGCGTATTTCAATCGACATATCTCTCACCTAACCTTATACTTGATGTTCTTCTTTTTCTGATTTCCATTCAATCCACGTTTTCACAAGTAGCGTCACAAGCGCTAGTAATGACATGAGTGAGGCTACAGCAAAGGCTGCGGCAAACTGATACTCGTTATACAAGATTTCCACATGCAGTGGCATCGTATTGGTCATCCCTCGAATTCTTCCAGATACAACGGAAACTGCCCCGAACTCGCCAATCGCGCGCGCATTACATAAAATCATGCCATAAATCAGTCCCCATTTAATTGAAGGTAATGTGACCTGACGGAACATTTGCCAACCATTTGCACCGAGTGAAATCGCCGCTTCCTCTTCAGCCGTTCCTTGTGCCTGCATAACGGGAATCAGCTCACGGGCGATAAATGGTAAGGTAATAAAAATCGTGGCAATAATAATCCCCGGTACAGAGAAAATCATTTTTATCCCCCAGTCCGCTAGCCAGGTTCCTAACGCACCACTCGGACTAAAAAGTAAAATAAAGACAAGCCCTGCAATGACAGGAGACACGGCAAATGGCAATTCAATAATCGATAATAAAATTTGTTTTCCTCTAAATTGAAACTTTGTAATACACCACGCAGCCGCAATACCAAAAATCGTGTTAATTGGCACCGTAATGACTGCAACTAGTAGTGTCAGCTTAATCGCGGACAGTGCATCACTTTCTGTAATGGCTGCAAAATAAACTGCAGCCCCCTGCTCAAATGCTTTTACAAAAATAAAAATAAGTGGCACGAGAAGAAACAGAATTAAATACAAAAACATAGTTGATATTAATACACGCTTCGTCCAGTTCACCGGCTCCTTCTTTTTCACAGTAGCCGTCGCAAGCTCCCCCTCGTATTTTGCTGCCTCAGTATTCACATCGTTTCCCCCCTATTCACTTTGAAATTCATGTCGTCTGCTCCATTTTTGAAGCAAGTTAATAATGATTAAACAAATAAACGAAATAACAAGCATCACTGTCGCAATCGCCGTCGCACCCGCATAATCGAATTGTTCGAGCTTTGTCATTATCATCAGTGGCGCAATTTCGGTTTTCATCGGCATATTCCCTGCAATAAATACAACCGATCCATACTCACCTAAGCCACGTGCAAATGCCAATGAGAAGCCTGCTAATAACGCTGGCAATACTTCCGGAAAAATAACCTTCGTAAAGGTTAAGCGTTTGGAGGCGCCTAAGCTTGTTGCTGCCTCCTCCACCTCTTTTTCCAGATTTTCTAATACTGGCTGCACCATGCGTACAACGAACGGTAATCCGATAAACATGAGCGCAATCGTAATCCCGATTGGTGTAAAGGAAATTTTAATACCAAGATCTGCGAAAAACTGACCAATCCAGCCATTCGGTGCATATAGCGTCGTTAACGCAATACCGGCAACCGCTGTTGGCAAAGCGAATGGCAAATCAATAATGCCATCAATGATTCGCTTTCCTGGGAATGTGTAGCGTACAAGCACCCAGGCAATAATAAAGCCAAAGATGGCATTAAAAAATGCTGCGGCAAATGCCGTTGTGAATGAGATTTTATAGGCATGCATCATTCGCGTACTCGTAGCAACCTTCCAAAACTCACTCCAGCTGAGCTTTGACGTCTCAATAAAAATCATCGATAACGGAATTAAAATTAATAAGCTAATATATAATGTCGTAATGCCCATCGACAGTCCGAAACCAGGCAGAACATTTTTCTTTTTACGCTTTTTCATCACTTAACCGCCCTACTATTCATAGATGGAATCAAACACACCGTCATCAGCAAAGTGTGTCTCTTGTGCCTCTTTCCAGCTTCCGAATTTCTCATCAATCGTGAATAACTGAATATCTGGGAATTGGTCTTTGTATTTTGCTGCAATTTCCTCTGAGCGCGGACGATAATAATTTTCAGCCGCAATTTCCTGACCTATGTCCGTGTATAAGTAATTTAAGTAAGCTTCTGCAACCTCACGCGTACCTTTTTTATCAACTATACGATCAACGACCGCTATTGACGGCTCCGCAAGAATACTAATTGACGGTGCGACAATTTCGAATTGATCTTCACCTAACTCATTAATAGCTAAAAAAGCCTCATTTTCCCAAGCAATTAATACATCGCCAATTTGTTTTTCAACAAATGTCGTAGTAGAGCCACGTGCACCTGAATCTAAAACCTCTACGCGCTTATAAATATTTTCAACAAACTGCTGTGCCTTCGTTTCGTCATTGCCGTATTTCTCAAGTGCATAGCCCCACGCTGCTAAGTAATTCCAGCGCGCACCACCAGATGTTTTTGGATTTGGTGTAATAACCGATACACCGTCTTTCACTAAATCATCCCAGTCTTGAATGTCCTTTGGATTGCCTTTACGTACTAAAAAGACAATTGTCGATGTATATGGTGCTGAATTGTCCTCTAAACGATTAATCCAATCTTCATCTAACAGCTGTCTTTCTGCAATCGCATCCACATCATAAGCTAATGCAAGCGTTACTACGTCAGCATCTAATCCGTCAATTACAGAACGGGCCTGACTACCAGAGCCACCATGTGACTGATTAATCGTCACAGTTTGTCCTTTTTCCTGCTGCCAATAATTCGCAAATTCCTCGTTGAATTCTTTGTATAACTCACGTGTTGGATCATACGAAACATTTAATATTTCAATGGCATCATTTGATTTTGCAGAGCCAGATCCTGCTTCGTCTCCACAAGCTGCTAATAATGCTACCGTGCTTAAAATGATTGCTGCTCTGCTAAAAATTGAACGTTTTTTCATAATAAATTCCTCCTAGTTTCCTCAAAAAATGTATTTATGCCTTTAGTTCTTCTAATCAGCAAATTTAAATTATCCTTACTAACTATGTATGAATTAAATAACACTACTTACTCTCCAAAGGATATAAACAAAAAGGCAGCTCGATATAAGCTGCAATTAAGTTGCACCCTTACATCGAACTGCCTCTAGTTTTCTAGTGAGCTTTAATTCATAGTATTCTAATAAACATTATAATATTTGAATCCCTTTAAATTGTCAAGTTTATTTTTAGATTTTTCTGACATCATTAAGATGTTTGCAAATCCTTAAGCGATTACGCATAATTATTAATAGCAATCCGACATAGTGATTGTATACATACAACTTTTTAAAGGAGGATTTTCCATTGCAAGTATTACAATCCATTGAGCAATTTAATGAACTTAAAAATGGTTCAGCAGTTGTCTTCGAATTTACGGCAGACTGGTGCCCCGATTGCCGTTTTATCGATCCTTTTATGCCTGAGGTCGTAGAAAAATTTGCTGACTATGAATTTGTTAAAGTAAATCGTGATGACTTCATCGATTTATGTATCGAATTAAATGTCATTGGGATTCCGAGCTTTGTTGCTTACGAGCAAGACACTGAGCTAGGTCGCTTCGTAAGCAAAGACCGTAAGACACAAGAAGAAATTGAAAACTTTATTGCTGGTTTAAAATAAAAAATGCTTCAAACGCAAAAACCGCGTTTGAAGCATTTTTTAATTATTTAATGATACCTTCATGCTCTTCGTTTTTCCAAAGCTTGCCTTTTTTCTTTTCACCTAATGCCCAAAAGATAATAACAACTGCTACGACAAGTACAGCAGCAGGTACGCCTAATGTAATTGGCCAGAATAAATTTTCCATTAAAATCACTCCTTATATGCTCATTATGTATACTATCCATTATTCCATCTTATACAATTATTGTAAACATATACAGCGCAATTTAGCAAAAATTCCTTATTTTTCAGAACAATTATTCACGAATTCAACACAAATTCTCTTTAAACAAAGAAAAAACACTTGCTGCATCGTACAGCAAGTGTCTGAGTATTGAGTTATCCGATAGAACCTTCCATCTCAAACTTGATAAGACGGTTCATTTCTACTGCATATTCCATTGGTAATTCTTTTGTGAATGGCTCAATGAAGCCCATTACGATCATTTCTGTCGCTTCTTCTTCAGAAATACCACGAGACATTAGATAGAATAATTGCTCTTCAGATACTTTTGAAACTTTCGCTTCGTGCTCTAAAGATACATTATCGTTTAAGATTTCGTTGTATGGAATTGTATCAGATGTTGATTCGTTATCCATGATTAGTGTGTCACATTCAATGTTTGCACGTGCACCTTTAGCATTTTTACCGAATTTTACTTGACCCATATATGTTACCTTACCGCCTTGTTTTGCAATCGATTTTGAAACGATTGTTGAAGACGTGTTTGGTGCTAAGTGAATCATTTTCGCGCCTGCGTGTTGGTGTTGACCTTTACCTGCGATGGCGATAGATAATGTCATACCACGAGCACCTTCACCTTTAAGGATACATGCTGGGTATTTCATTGTTAATTTAGAACCGATGTTACCGTCGATCCATTCCATCGTACCGTTCTCTTCAACAACCGTACGTTTCGTTACTAGGTTGTATACGTTGTTTGCCCAGTTTTGGATTGTTGTGTAACGGCAGTAAGCGTTCTTTTTAACGATGATTTCTACTACAGCTGAGTGTAGAGAGTTAGATGTGTAAACTGGTGCTGTACAGCCTTCAACGTAGTGTACAGATGCATCTTCGTCTACGATGATTAGCGTACGCTCGAATTGACCCATGTTTTCAGAGTTAATACGGAAGTAAGCTTGTAAAGGCGTATCTAGTTTAACACCTTTTGGCATGTAGATGAATGAACCACCAGACCATACTGCTGAGTTAAGTGCTGAGAACTTATTATCTGTGTAAGGGATTACAGTACCCCAGTGCTCTTTGAAAATATCTTCATTTTCTTTTAACGCTGAGTCTGTATCTTTGAAGATAATCCCCATATCTGTAAGGTCTTGCTTCATGTTATGGTAAACTACTTCAGATTCGTACTGAGCTGATACACCTGCAAGGTATTTTTGCTCTGCTTCAGGAATACCTAATTTATCAAAAGTTGCCTTGATTTCTTCAGGTACTTCATCCCAAGATTTTTGCGTCGCTTCTGATGGTTTTACGTAGTACGTAATTTCATCGAAGTTTAATGATGCAAGGTCCCCGCCCCATTGAGGCATTGGCATTTCATAGAATTTATTAAGAGCTTTTAAGCGGTAATCAAGCATCCACTGTGGCTCATCTTTCATAGTAGAAATTTCACGAACGATTTCTTCTGTTAATCCACGCTCAGAACGGAAAATCGATACGTCCTTATCATGGAAACCATATTTGTAATCGCCGATATCAGGCATTTTTTTAGCCATGTTGTCTCCTCCGTTCATTTAAAAGGTCAAATCGCTCGTTTAGCCGTGATAGACGTTGGAGGTTCCCGACAAGTGTGCTCGCACACGTAGGAAGGAATCGAAAAGTCCGAACGGCTAGCGCTTTAACCTAGATAGATAAAAGTAGAAGAGCTAAGGTGCAAATTGTGCGACTTAGCCTACTACCACTTACTTCATTTCGTTGTTTACGCCTTTTTCCATTGCTTTCCAAGCCAATGTCGCGCATTTAATACGTGCTGGGAATTTTGCGACACCTTGCAGTGCTTCAACATCGCCAAGATCGTATTTTTCATCGTCGAAGTCCTGACCTAGCATCATTTTCGAGAAAATCTCCGCTAGTTCTAACGCTTCGTCTAATTTTTTGCCTTTAACGATTTGTGTCATCATTGATGCAGAAGACATTGAAATTGAGCAGCCTTCGCCGTCAAATTTTGCATCTTCTACGATGCCATCGTTTAGCTTTAATGTTAAATGGATACGGTCACCACAAGTTGGGTTGTTCATATCAATTGTTACTGTATTTTCATCTAAAGACCCTTTGTTACGAGGATTTTTATAGTGATCCATGATTACGGAACGATATAGTTGATCTAAATTATTAAAAGACATCGCCAAAATACTCCTTCGCTGAGCGCAGTCCAGCTACAAGTGCGTCTATATCTGCTTCGTCATTGTACATGTAGAAGCTTGCACGCGCTGTGGCTGATACTTGAAGCCATTTCATTAACGGTTGAGCGCAGTGGTGTCCGGCACGAACGGCAATCCCACTCATATCTAAAACGGTTGCGACATCGTGAGGATGCACATCGTCTAAATTGAATGTTACAAGTCCGCAACGTTCCATTGGGTCACGTGGTCCGAAAATCGTTAAGCCTTCAATCGTTGAGAGATTGTCCATCGCATAGCCCGCTAATGCGTGCTCATGTGCTGCGATGTTGTCTAAGCCGATTTCTTCTAAAAAGTCGATTGCTGCACCTAAACCAATTGCACCTGCAATGATTGGGGTACCACCTTCAAACTTCCATGGTAACTCTTTCCATGTTGATTCTTGTAAGCCTACAAAATCAATCATTTCTCCACCGAATTCTACCGGTTCCATTTCTTCAAGAAGCGCTTTTTTACCATATAGTACACCAATTCCAGTAGGAGCACACATTTTATGCCCAGAAAGTGCTGCAAAATCAACATCTAAATCTTGTACATCGATTTTCATGTGCGGTGCTGCTTGCGCTAAGTCCGCTACCATGATTGCGCCATTTTCATGGGCAATTTTTGCGATGTCTTTGATTGGATTGATTGTACCTAATACGTTTGAAACATACATAACTGAAACGATTTTCGTTTTTGGCGTAATCGTCTCACGTACCTTTTCTAATGAAAGTGTACCATTTGCTTCAAGTTCGATATATTTCAGTACTGCGCCTTTTTCTTTGGCAAGCTGTTGCCACGGAATAATGTTTGAGTGATGTTCCATGTACGTAATGACAATTTCATCGCCCTCGACAATGTTCTGACGGCCATAGCCTGACGCTACTGTGTTTAATGCGGTTGTTGTACCACGTGTAAAAATGATTTCTTGCATTGAGCTTGCATTAATAAACTTACGAACCTTTTCACGGGCGCCTTCATAAGAATCTGTCGCACGATTTCCAAGTGTATGCACACCACGGTGAACGTTTGAATTATCAAGATTGTAGTAGTTAGTTAATGCTTCAATTACTTGAATCGGTTTTTGCGAAGTTGCAGCACTATCTAAATAAACTAAAGGATGTCCATTGACTTCCTGATTTAAAATCGGAAAATAGCTTTTAATCTCTTTAGGTATCATTATCGAACTTTCCTTTCGATAACCTCCGTCAGCTGCTTTTTAACGCCTTCGATTGGAAGGTTCCTAACAACTGGCGCAAGGAATCCATGAATTACAAGGCGCTCTGCTTCTGTTTGAGAGATACCACGGCTCATTAAGTAGTACAGTTGAGTTGGGTCAACACGTCCAACAGATGCTGCGTGTCCTGCTGTTACATCGTCTTCATCAATTAATAGAATTGGGTTTGCATCGCCACGTGCTTTTTCAGAAAGCATTAATACGCGAGACTCTTGTTCAGCATTTGCTTTCGTACCACCGTGCATGATGTGACCAATCCCGTTAAAGATTGATTGTGCGGCATCTTTCATAACACCGTGTTTTAAAATTTGACCGTCTGAGTTTTTGCCCCATTGACGGATTAATGTTGTGAAGTTTAATTTTTGATTGCCGCTACCTACAGTAACCATTTTGAAATCTGAAGTAGAGTTATCGCCGATTAAGTTCGTTGTGTTTTCATAAATTGTATCTGAGTTTGTCATTAAACCTAATGCCCAGTCAATTTTTGCATCGCGTAATGCGTGGCCACGACGACTTACATAAGCAGTGAAGCCTTTTGCTAAGTTATCTACTGCACCAAAAGTAACTTGCGCATTATCTTTTGCGATTACTTCTGTTACAACGTTCACTTGGCCTTTTGCTTCTTCAAATGTAGAGATATATGTTTCTACATATGTTACTGCTGAAGATTCTTCTGCAACGATTAATACGTGGTTGAATAAAGAAGCTTCTGGATTGTCGTTTAAGAATACAACTTGTAAAGGTGCTTCAATCACTACGTTACGAGGAACGTATACGAAAATACCACCGTTTACTAATGCTGTGTGATAAGCCGTTAATTTATGCTCATCTACTTTTACAGCCGTTGTCATGAAATATTTTTCTACTAAATCCGCATGCTCACGAATCGCAGTTTGAATATCTGTGAAAATCACACCTTTATCAGTAAGTTCTTTAGAAACTTTGATAAATGCTGGTGTGTTGTTACGTTGAATATATAAATTTTCTTGTGTTTCAGCATCGATTACCGCTTTCACTTCTGCAGGCACTTCGTCTAAAGAGGCGAAAGGTGCGCTTTCTACAGTATGTGTAGGAAAATCGATGAAATTCCACTTCGAAATATTTGTTCTGTCTGGCTTTGGTAATTCTAGTGTTGTTGCTTTTTCAATCGCAGCGACACGGAAATCAGCAAATGCTGCTGGCTCATTGTTAGTTGTTGAGAACGAGCGTACTTCTTCTGCTGATAACGCTAATTTTGTTTCAACCGTCATCTTCGTCGTCCTCCCTAATTATGCTTCTTCTGTTACCGCGTCAGTATTTTCAATACCTAGCTCTTGTTTGATCCAGTCGTAACCTTCTGCTTCTAAACGGTGAGCTAATTCTGCGCCACCAGATTTCACTACTTTACCTTGCATCATTACGTGCACATGATCAGGTGTGATGTAGTTTAATAAGCGTTGGTAGTGAGTGATCATTAAGCAACCGAAGCCTTCGCCGCGCATTTGGTTGATCCCTTTAGATACTACTTTTAATGCATCGATATCTAAACCAGAGTCGATTTCATCTAAGATACCGAATGTTGGTTTGATCATCATCATTTGTAGAATTTCGTTACGTTTTTTTTCACCGCCAGAGAAGCCTTCGTTTAAGTAACGTTGCGCCATTTCTTCTGGCATTTCTAAGAATTCCATTGTTTTGTCTAATTCACGGATGAATTTCATTAACGAAATTTCATCGCCTTCTTCACGACGTGAATTGATTGCAGAACGTAAGAAGTCAGCATTCGTTACACCAGGAATTTCTGATGGATATTGCATTGCTAAGAAAAGACCCGCTTGAGCGCGCTCATCTACTTCCATTTCTAATACGTTTGCACCATCGATTAATACTTCACCTTGAGTTACTACATATTTAGGGTGCCCCATAATTGCTGAAGCTAACGTTGATTTACCAGTACCGTTTGGTCCCATGATTGCGTGTACTTCGTTTGTGTTAATTGTAAGGTTTAACCCTTTTAAAATCTCTTTTCCGTCGATTTCAACGTGAAGATCTTTAATTTCTAAAGTTGCCATTAAATTACCTCCAAATGTTCATTAGCACAAAAATATTGTGCTTTTTTTGTCATAAACAATCTTAACTGAAATTATTGCTTGTTGCAAATAGTTTAGAATGATTTTAATTAAAAAATCGCTCTTTCTCTGTGAAAACGCTTTATTTTGGTTTGTTTTCACTAGAGATGACGCGTTTCCTCTGAATTTATCATTTTCAATTCGAAAGTTTCAATTGAGAATCAATTTCACTGTTTGCATGTTGAAAAAGTCTGTTACTTTTGACTTTTCAATGTAACAGCCTTAATTTATATTTAGTTCATTATTTTACGATCCGTATTATCTTAATCATTAAATTAATCACCTCACATCAAAGTCATTTTTGACAGACCTTTTATGGTGTCTGCACCCCTTCATATGGGCTTTCTTTAGGAGATTGTTGCGCTTTAATAAGCGTTTGCCATTTACGCTTAATCTCGTCTTTATTAAATAATTCCTGCAATTTCCAAGCTCATATTTCTCACAAAAAATAATATTTCATTTTAAGGCTCCCCCTATTTTTAGAAATTCAATCCATTTCACTTCGCTATTCCCTCATTCTTTTTTTTAGAAAACAGCCCTTTCTTTATTAAATTGTGGACACAAAAAATAGAGTGCCCCAAAAATCAGGGACACTCTATTTATTAAGCGTTGACCGTTTGCTCTTGTAAGTAATAGTGCACACTTGCTGCAACCGCGCGCCCCTCTTTAATCGCCCACACCACTAAGCTTTGACCACGGCGTGCATCACCTGCCGCGAATAAGCCTGGGATACTTGTTTCATAGTCTTTAATCGATGCGCGGATACGGTTGTTTGTAAATTCTACGCCAAAATGCTCTGGTGTTTCTTTTTCTGCGCCTTCAAAGCCAATTGCCACAAACACATGCTGGGCTGGCCATACTTTTTCTGTGCCTGGGAGCTCCTTAAAGTAGTGGAAGCCATCTTCACCTAAGATTTTTTCCATTTGAATCGTGTGAAGCTCTTTCACGTTGCCTTTTACATCCTTCACAATTTTTGTCGTTTGAATGCAGTATTCACGTGGATCACGTCCGTATTTTGCATCTGCTTCTGCATACGCATAATCTAACGTATACACATTCGGGTCTTTTGGCCACATCGTATCCTCTGTACGCGTCGTTGCTTGCTGTGGGTGCTTACCGAATTGGTACACCGAGCGGCATTTTTGACGAAGTGCTGTTGCGACACAGTCTGCACCTGTATCACCACCACCAATGACAATCACGTCCTGACCCGCTACATTTAATGCTTTTTTATCTTTAAATTTTGAATCGAGTAAGCTCTTTGTCACCTCTGTTAAATAATCCATTGCTAAATGAATATTCCCCGCATCGCTACCTTCCATATGAAGCGTACGCTGCTTTTGTGCACCGGTACATAAAATGACGGCATCATACTGCTGCTGCAGCTGTTCTTTTGTAATGTCTTTCCCCACTTCTGTGTTGGCCACAAATTGAATGCCCTCAAGTGATAATAAATTCACGCGGCGTTCAATCACTTCTTTTTCAAGCTTCATATTTGGAATGCCGTACATAAGTAAGCCACCAAAGCGGTCAGAACGCTCGTATACGGTTACCGAATGCCCCATTTGATTTAATTCATCTGCTGCCGCTAAGCCTGCTGGACCTGAACCAACGATGGCTACTTTATAGCCTGAACGTTCCGCTGGGATACGTGGTGTTACCCAGCCATTTTCAAAGCCTTTATCAATAATGGTACGTTCAATAGATTTGATGGCTACAGCTGGATCCGTAATCGCTAGCGTACAAGAACCTTCACAAGGTGCTGGACAAACGCGCCCTGTGAATTCTGGGAAGTTGTTCGTCATGTGTAGACGTTTTAGTGCTTCCTCCCATTGCCCTTTGTACACTAAATCATTCCACTCTGGGATGACGTTGTTAATTGGGCATCCTGCTGCTGTGCCACGAATTTCAATTCCCATATGGCAAAACGGTGTCCCACAATCCATACAGCGTGCACCTTGTGTTTGTAATTTTTCGTCTGGCAGCTTGCTCGTATATTCCTTCCAGCTCGAAATACGCTCTAGTGGTGCTTTTTCTTGAACCTTTTCACGCTTATATTCCATAAATCCCGTTGGTTTTCCCATTAGAACCCCTCCTCTTATTTCGAACTCACAAGCTTTTTCTGACTTTCCGTTACTTCCACAAAGGCTTGCATCGCCGCATTATCATCTGTTAAGCCATTTAATTTATGGCGCTCGATTTTTTCGATAATCACTTTATAATCGGTCGGTACCACTTTGACAAATTTCGGTACCATCAGCTCCCACTTCGCTAACACATCAAGCGCGTATGAACTATCTGTTTCTTCTAAGTGTTTAATAATTAACTGGCGCACCTGGTCGATTTCTGAGGCATCTTCTAACTTTTCAAATTGAATCATTTCCATATTACATTGCGCTTTAAAGTATGCTTCGTCGCTCGGTAGGATGTAGCCAATACCACCCGACATCCCTGCACCAAAGTTTTGACCGACATCGCCTAAGACAATGATTTTACCGCCCGTCATATACTCACAGCCGTGATCACCAATACCTTCTACGACGATATTCGCACCGGAGTTACGAACACCAAAGCGGTGACCCGCGCGTCCGTTAATAAACGCTTGCCCGCTCGTCGCACCATATAAGCACACATTGCCCGCAATGACGTTGCTTTCTTGCTCGCCCTTAATTGGCGCAATGGCAACGACTTTACCACCTGATAAGCCTTTACCAAAGTAGTCATTCACGTCTCCAATAACGCGCATCGCCATACCACGTGGTGTAAACGCGCCAAAGCTTTGGCCCGCATGACCTGTGAACGTTAACTTGATCGTATTGTCCGGTAGACCAACCTCACCATATTTACGTGAAATTTCACTCCCTACAATCGTCCCCATAACGCGGTCCGTATTTTTGATTGGATAACTAAGTTCAATCGCTTCTTTATCCGCAATGGCTTTTTCTACTTTTGGTAATAACTCACGCACATCAAAGCTTTCTGCGATTTGATGATCTTGCTCAACTTGCTTTGTGCGCACTCCTTGCATCTGGTGCAGCAATGCGGATAAATCCAGCTGACTTGCTTTCCAGTGCTTTTTTGAACGCTCGGAAATTTGTAGGACGTCTGTACGACCAACCATTTCTTCTACGGTACGGAAGCCTAAAATGCTCATGTATTCACGCATTTCTTCTGCGATAAAGCGCATATAATTGACGACATGATCGGCGTTCCCCATAAACTTCGCACGTAGCTCCGGATTTTGCGTTGCGACCCCAACTGGACATGTATCTAAGTGACACGCACGCATCATGACACAGCCTAAAACGATTAATGGTGCTGTCGCAAAGCCGTATTCCTCTGCACCAAGTAAGGCTGCCATGACAACATCTTTCCCCGTCATGAGCTTCCCATCTGTTTCAAGTACTACGCGGTCACGCAGGCCGTTTAACATTAACGTTTGGTGCGCCTCGGCTAAGCCTAGCTCCCATGGTAACCCTGTATGTTTAATCGACGTTTTCGGAGATGCCCCTGTACCGCCGTCATAGCCTGAAATAACGATGACGTCTGCTGCACCTTTTGCAACACCCGCTGCAATTGTCCCAACACCCGCTTTTGCGACAAGCTTTACCGAAATACGCGCATAACGATTCGCATTTTTTAAGTCATGGATTAACTCGGCCATATCCTCAATCGAATAAATATCATGATGTGGTGGTGGTGAAATTAAGCCTACCCCCGGTGTTGAACCACGTACATCTGCTACCCAAGGATACACCTTGTTGCCTGGTAATTGACCACCTTCACCTGGCTTTGCTCCCTGCGCCATTTTAATTTGTAATTCATCCGCATTCACAAGATAATGCGATTTCACTCCGAAACGGCCTGACGCGATTTGCTTAATACTTGAACGGCGGTTATCACCGTTCGCATCGAGTACAAAGCGAGCTGGATCCTCGCCGCCCTCCCCTGAGTTTGAGCGTGCTCCTAGCTTATTCATCGCAATCGCCAATGTTTCATGCGCCTCTTTTGATAACGATCCAAATGACATCGCGCCTGATTTAAAGCGTTTCACAATCGATTCTACCGATTCAATTTCCTCCATTGGCAAACGACGCTCTGCCTTTTTAAATTCAAATAGATTACGTAAGAAGCCGATACGCTCCTCATTGGCCATTTCTGCATACATGCGATACAGCCCGTAATCATTTTTACGTGTTGCCCATTGTAGTGTATGGATTGTTTTTGGGTTGAATGCATGATGCTCCCCATCTGCACGCCACTGGAATTCTGAGCCTGATTGTAATTCAGCTGACATCGATTCGAGTGCTGCTGTATGGCGACGCTGTGCTTCTTCACCAATTGTTTGTAAATCGATGCCGTCAATTTGAGACGCTGTTCCTGTGAAGTAATCATCAATCACCACTTTTGAAATACCGACTGCTTCAAATACTTGTGCCCCACGGTAAGATTGGACCGTTGAAATACCCATTTTCGACATCACTTTCACAACGCCATCTGCCGCACCTTTACGGAATTTTTGAACGGCCTTTTCGAATGATACGTCTAAGTGTTTGTTGTCAATGGCTTCTGTAATCGTTGCGTACGCTAAGTACGGGTGAATGGCGTCAACACCAAAGCCGATTAAGGCAGCGAAGTGATGGACTTCACGAGTCTCTGCACTATTCACAAGAATGCTTGCTTTCGTACGTAAGCCGATGCGTACTAAATATTGATGAATCGCACTTGCTGCAAGCAACACGGGAATTGTCAGCTGTTTCGCATCTTCTACATAGTCATTTAATACAATGATTGTGCGACCACCAAAAATCGCCGCTTCCGCTTCTGTTTTAATACGGTTTAATTCATTTTCTAAAGATTCCGTAAATTTTAGTGAGATTTCTGCTACTTCAAAGTCAGCATCCACGTTGTCTAATAGCTTTTCGTACTCGGCTGTCGTTAATACCGGTGTTTCTAAAATGATGCGACGTGCGTTACGAGCTGTCGGGTGCAGTAAATCTCCCTCTGCGCCAAGCATTGTCATTGTTGATGTCACAACATGCTCACGAATTGAATCGATTGGCGGGTTTGTTACTTGCGCAAAAAGTTGCTTGAAGTAATTAAATAATGACTGCGGGCGATCTGATAATACCGCTAGTGGTGAGTCATTACCCATTGAGCCCAATGGATCCTTTCCGTCTTTTGCTAATGGTACGATATATTTTTGTACGTCTTCATACGTGTAGCCATGAATTTTTTGACGCAATGTTAAGTCATTTACGTGTGCTTGTTGTTCTTCTGTCACATCAAGCTTTACCATATTTTCTTCTAACCACTGTTTATAAGGCTGTGCTGCGGCCATTTCTGCTTTAAGCTCTTCATCTGAAATGATTTTTCCTTGCTCTAAATCGATTAACAGCATGCGGCCTGGGCTTAAACGGTCTTTATATAAAATATCTTCCTCTGCGTAATCAACAACGCCTGTTTCAGAAGAGAAAATCACATGGTCGTCCTTTGTAACGTACAGTCGACCTGGACGTAAGCCATTACGGTCTAAAATGGCCCCAATTTGCTTGCCGTCTGTGAAACAAATGGCAGTTGGTCCATCCCAAGGCTCCATTAGGCTTGCGTGATATTGATAAAAGTCTTTACGGTCTTCCTCAATGCGCGGATTTTCTGTCCACGGCTCTGGAATCATCATCATGGCCGTTTCAGCTGGTGTACGACCTGCTAATACGAAAAATTCAAATGCGTTATCCAGCATCGATGAATCGGAGCCAGTTGTATCGATGATTGGTAGAAGCTTTTCTAAATCATCCCCAAACGCTTCAGAAACGAACTGTTGCTCACGTGCACGCATCCAGTTAATGTTACCGCGCAGTGTGTTAATCTCCCCGTTATGGATGATGTAGCGGTTTGGATGGGCACGTTTCCAAGACGGGAATGTATTCGTTGAGTAACGTGAGTGTACAAGCGCGAGCGCCGATACGAAACTTTCATCCTGTAAATCAATATAGAAGTCACTTACTTCCTCAGGCGCTAATAAGCCTTTAAAGACCATTGTCTGACTTGAAAGACTTGGAATGTATAGCTCGAAGCCTTGCTCGTTCGCCCAGTGCTCTAACTGTTTACGAATGACATATAATTTACGCTCAAAGCTTTTTGAATCCGCTACGTTTGACCCAATGAAAACTTGACGAACAACAGGTGCGCTTGATTTTGCGATTTCACTTAAATTTTCTTTATTTATAGGAGCTGTACGCCAGCCGATTAATTGTTGGCCTCCCTCGGCGATTAGCTCATTCATTTTGTGTTCAATTTGTGAACGTTCGTCTGTATTGTCTGTAAAAAACATTTGACCAACGCCGTAAGTACCTTTTTCAGGTAAATTTAGTTCCGGACAATTTAATTTGAAGAAAGCATCTGGAATTTGCACCATAAGCCCTGCACCGTCACCTGTCTTACCGTCTCCCCCACGTCCAGCACGGTGTTCTAAGCGACATAACATCTCTAAACCATTTTTTACGATTTGATGTGAAGGTTTTCCCTTCATATTTGCATACATCCCGATACCACATGCGTCATGTTCAAACTGCGGATCGTACAAGCCTTGTGCTTTCGGTAACTGGTGAAAATTCATAATAATTCCCCCTCATTCTTTCACTACGTATTTACATTTTAAAGTTTTCAAAATAATATAAACAATATATAGTTTGGATAGAAACAATCTACTTTTTAGATGAATGGGGTGGGATTTATGGAATTACGACAATTACGTTACTTTGTCGAGGTAGCAGAGCGCGAACATATTTCCGAAGCAGCAGAGCATCTACACGTTGCCCAGTCTGCGATTAGCCGTCAAATCGCCAACCTGGAAGAGGAGCTCGGAGCGCCACTTTTTGAGCGTGTCGGACGTAACGTCAAACTGACACCGATTGGTAAAACTTTTTTAGAACACAGTATTACCGCACTGAAGGCAATTGATTTTGCCGCCAAGCAAGTAGAGGAATATTTAGACCCTCAAAAAGGAACGATTAAAGTTGGCTTCCCAACAAGCTTAGCCAGTTACGTATTACCAACTGTCATTTCTGCATTTAAAAAAGAGTACCCTGAAATTTCATTCCACTTACGCCAAGGCTCATATAAGTATTTAATTGAGGCCGTAAAAAACCGTGAGCTTAATTTGGCATTGCTCGGTCCCTTACCACCAAAAGATGAATCAATCAACACGACCGTGCTGTTTAGCGAAAGCATTCACGCACTACTTCCCGCAACACACGAACTCGCAAAGCGTGACTCTATCAATTTAATCGATTTAAAAAATGATAATTTCGTATTATTCCCTGAAGGGTATATTTTACAAAAGGTCGCGATTGATGCATGTCGATCAGCAGGCTTTGTGCCATCGATTACTTCTGAGGGCGAGGATATGGATGCACTAAAAGGGTTGGTTGCTGCGGGCATTGGCGTCACACTTTTACCTGAAAGCTCCCTGTACGATTCAACACCACGGATGACGGTGAAGATGCCCATTACAAGTCCAGCCATTCGCAGAACAGTCGGCATTATCGCACCAACATCGCGCGAGCTTGCCCCATCTGAAAAAGTGTTTGTCGATTTTGTGTCTAATTTTTATTCACGGTTATCGAGGTTTCAGTAGAAAAAAGCCATTTCCCGAATTTAGTCTCGGAAAATGGCTTTTGCTTTATAGAGCGATTTAATTATTTACCGTCAACTGGAACGACTGAACCGCCCCATTCTTCAACGATGAAGTCTTGGATTTCTTTTGAGTGTAATGCTTCAACTAATGCTTTAATTTCTTTTGAATCCTCATCACCAGATTGAACCGCGATGATATTTACGTATGGTGAATCACCAGACTCGATTGCAATTGAATCTTCTAATGGGTTAATGCCGTTGTCGATGGCGAAGTTCGAGTTGATTAATACCGCATCGCCCTCTTCGTTATCGTACATTTGGAATAATAATTCTGCTGCTGTATTGTGGTCAAATACGAAGTTTTTCGGATTTTCTACAATATCTTTTAGTTCCGCTGTTGTTTTATCAATACCGTCTGTTAATTTGATTAAGCCTTGTGCTTCAAGTAATGACAGCATACGACCGTGGTCTGCTACAGAGTTTGAAAGTAAAATTGTTGCGCCTTCAGGAAGCTCTTCTAACGATGCATATTTTTTAGAGTAAATACCGATTGGCTCGATGTGAATGCCACCAGCGTTCGCGAAATCATAGTTGAATTCCGTTTTTTGAGCTTCGAAGTACGGAATGTGTTGGAAATAGTTCGCATCTAAGTCACCAGACTCTAAGTTTTGGTTTGGTAACACGTAATCTTGGTACGTTTCGATTTCTAGTGTAATGCCTTGCTCTTCTAAAATTGGTTTTACTTGCTCTAAAATGACCGCGTGTGGTGTGTTTGAAGCACCTACTTTTAATGTCGATTCGTCTTCGCCACATGCTGCTAGCGCAAGCACTGAAGCACCTAATAATACTGAAGATAATAATTTTTTCATCGTTTTTCCCTCTATTCTTTGTTTTTAGCACCAAAACTTCATCGAACATTTTTTATATTCTGGAAATTCACCCTACAGAGGCACCTCTAAGAGATGCATGTCCGAAAAAGCATTGGTTATATAATTACGGCCTAGAAGCCTAACTATCGTTTATCCACTTTTGTTGTAATGAAGTCACCGATGTATTGAATGATAAATACAACGATTAAAATAATGACTGTTGCCATTAACGTTACGTCTGTTCGGTTACGTGAGAAGCCGTCAAGGAAGGCTAAGTTCCCTAAACCACCTGCACCGATAATACCGGCCATCGCTGTATAGCCGACAAGTGCGACTGCTGTTACTGTAATCCCCGAAATCAAGGCCGGTAAGCTTTCTGGCACTAACACTTTCCAAATAATTGTCGACGTTTTCGCGCCCATTGAACGCGCTGCCTCAATCACACCTTTATCAATTTCGCGTAGTGCGATTAATACCATACGCGCATAAAATGGTGCTGCGCCGATAATTAAAGCCGGTAATGCCGCGTTTGCACCACGGATGGTACCGAGTAAAAACTTCGTGAACGGGATTAATAAAATGATTAACACGATAAACGGAATCGAACGGAAAATATTGACGATTGAACCCGTTAAAAAATTCACAATTTTATTCGCCCATAGCTGATTGTCACTCGTTAAGAATAAGACAATCCCAATTAATATCCCAAGTACGAATGTCACCGCTGTTGCGATGGTTGTCATATAGAGCGTTTCATATGTGGCATCCAGCATCTTACCCCAATCGACGTTCGGAAATAACTGATCAATCATGCTCAATCACCTCCGTTTGAATGGCTTGCTTCGTTAAGAAATTTAAGGCTTCCGTTACTTGCGCTTTATCCCCATCAATATGGATGAACAGCGTACCAAATGAACCACCTGTTGTATTTGAAATTTTGCCGTGCACAATATTGACGACAAGATTAAACTCTTTAATAATTTGCGAGATAACCGGTTGCTCGGTTGTTGCCCCAGTAAATGTTAACTTCACGATTTTTCCTGATGGGTAGCTCGCTAAAATTTGCTCGAGTGAGTCTTGCATTTCCTGTGTTTCCCCGGAAGCTTGTGACACGAAGTTTTTCGTAATCGGTGCTTGTGGGTTTTGGAATACCGTTAAAACATCGCCTTGCTCAACCACTTTCCCTGCTTCCATCACAGCGACACGGTTACAAATTTTGCGGATAACGTGCATTTCATGTGTAATGAGCACGATCGTTAATCCAATTTGTTTATTAATGTCCAGTAGTAACTCTAAAATCGAGTCCGTTGTTTCCGGATCAAGTGCGGATGTTGCTTCGTCGCAAAGCAATACTTCTGGGTTGTTTGCTAACGCGCGGGCAATGCCGACACGCTGCTTTTGACCACCTGATAATTGGGAGGGATACGCTTTACCGCGCCCTTTTAAACCAACTAGTTCAATCAATTCATCCACACGCTTTTGACGCTTGTCCTTTGCTACACCGGCAATTTCAAGTGGAAACGAGATGTTTTCTTCCACCGTACGTGACCAAAGTAAATTAAAGTGTTGGAAAATCATACTAATTTTCTGGCGCGCCTCGCGTAGCTGACTACCTGACGCTTTTGCAATATCCTGACCACTTACAATAACGGAGCCAGTTGTTGGCTTTTCTAAGCCGTTTAATAGACGAATCATCGTACTTTTACCGGCACCACTGTATCCGATAATCCCGAAAATTTCACCTTTAGCAATCGATAAGTTTACATCGTCCACAGCTGTTAGTTCACCGTTTTTCGTTTTGTACACTTTCGATATATTTTTTATATCAATCATTGCGTGAACTCCTTTAGCTTGAAATAACCTCTTCGTTATGTTCAATTGTTTGCTTGTTTGAACAATAAAAAAACCTTTCTACCTGATGACAAGTAGAAAGGTTTCGCAAATATATACGTAGAACCGTTCTCTCATCTTTCAAAGTCTTAAACTTTGTGTGAATTGGCACCTTTGCATCGCTGCTGGTTGCCGGGCTTCATAGGGCACTTCCCTCCACCTCTCTTTATAAGAGTAACGCTATTAAGTTTGTTGTTTGACTATTATGAATGTTACTTTAACACGCTGAAGCAAAGACGTCAATTATTTTTTTAATATTTCGTACAAATATGGTACGGATTGAAATGCATAGATTTTTTGTTCGATCTCTCCGTTATTCGAAACGATTAAACAAGGCACACTTTCAATTTTTAGCTCATATGCTAAATCCCCTAAATAGTTGATATTTGCCATACCTAGGGGCAAATCTGGTAGTAATTGCTCAATCACTCCCAAAAATTTCTTGGCCACATCACATGTGCCACAAAGCGGTGTATAAATAAAAAATGCACTTTTCCCTTGTTGCTGTATCGTTTGTTCCCATTCTGGTCTTGTCCATTGTTCCATCAAGATGTCATTCCTATCTAACTAAAAATTTCGCCTGCTGTAATAAATCACGCAGGATGGCTGTCGGTGTTTTCTCCACTTCGATATATTGTGCAGGAATCGTATATTGCTTGGCTTCTGGGTACACTCGGTTCATAAGCTTCCGCAATTTTTCACCATTCTTATCCGCATCAAAAAAAGTTACGATTTCATCATGCTCAAAAGCTTCCAATAAATCAATTAAATCGACTTCGCTAATTGTGCCGTTTGTACAAAGTATCGTTACTTCCTCTGCTAAGATCGGCACTAAACGCAGTTTGTCTGCCCGTCCTTCTACGACAAGACATTTTCTCATGAATGCCACCTCCTATTCAATGAACATAACCAAAAAACGCCAAAACCTAAACATCATAGGCTTTGGCGTTTGAATCTTATTGCTCGATTAATGCTGCGTATGCGTCAACAGCCATTAATTCTTCTAGCTCAGCTTCGTCAGAAAGTTCGATTGTAATCATCCACGCTGTTTCGTATGGAGATTCATTCACGAACTCTGGGCTATCCGATAATTCATCGTTCACAGCTACTACTTTACCTGACACAGGTGCGTAAAGTTCAGAAACTGTTTTTACTGATTCAACACTACCAAATGGTTGATCTTTAGAAATTTCGTCGCCTACTTCTGGTAGCTCAACGAAAACGATGTCGCCTAATTCAGATTGTGCGAAGTCTGTAATACCGATTGTTGCTTTGTTACCTTCAATTTTTACCCACTCGTGTTCTTTTGTATAACGTAAGTCTTTAGGTGTGTTCATGAGAAAACCTCCAAATAATATGTAGTACATTCCACTTCATTTTGCCATAGTTCGTTCGGAAATTCAACGCAATTCGCAGTTTATTTCCAAGTTTCTAAGAAGTCAGACTCCTTAAATCCTAATGTTAATTTTTTACCATCCGTTACAAGTGGTCGTTTGATTAACATGCCATCTGATGCTAAAAGCGATAATTGCTCGTCCTCAGACATTGTTGCTAACTTGTCCTTTAAACCTAACTCACGGTACTTCACGCCTGATGTGTTAAAGAATTTTTTTAATGGTAAGCCACTTTGTTCATAATATGCTTGTAATTGCTCTTTAGAAGGCGTTTGCTCCACGATATGGACGCTGTCATACGCGACACCATTGTCGTCTAACCACTTTTGCGCCTTTTTACACGTTGTACATTTCGGATATTGAATAAATTGAATTGACATTTTTTTGCTCCCTTTGTGTAATGAATTTCCCTTTATTGTAATCGAAATACTTAAACAAATCGAGCAATATTCTATAATAATAAGAAAAGTGCTAAAGCGCCCTCTAAGCCCCGATCGGTCAAAACGCCACATCCATGTGGCATGCCCGAAGTGACTCACATCGTGTGAGCCTCAAGCTTTGTAGGGCCCGACTAGAAAGTAACGCTTAACCACGCATCTCAAGGCGGGACCTAAAGATGCGAGGGGCTGGCGCTTTAGCCTAGACACCGAAAAAGAAAAAACGAGATGCAGGGCCCTACATCTCGTTTTACAGTATCTAATTAAACGACGAATTTTTCAGCTTCGATTAATTTTGCTGAAGCTTCGCGTTTTTTCGGAATTAAATTGTATGGGTTGTTACGAGTTAATTTACGTAATGCTGAAAGAATCATACGTGCATCATCGCCTTCTACTGATGCGATTAATGTTTCTTTTGCTTCTTTTTCGATCTCTGCAAATGCTTCTTGGCAGAAAATTTGTGTGTAAAGAATTTTTTGCGCTGCTTTTTCTTCACCATCACGCGCGATTGCTTTTTGCGTACGGATGACAGCTGATTCCATTGCGTATAGTTGGTTTGCAATGTTTGCGATGTTTACAAGGATTTCTTGCTCTGCATCTAATTTCGCACCGAAGCGTTGTGCTGCTGCACCTGCTACAAGTACCGCGATTTTCTTCGCGTTCTTCACTAAATACTTCTCTTGCTCTAATGCTCCTGTACCGATTTCTTCAGGCATTAACATTAATAGCTCGTTTTGTAACTCTTGTGCCACTTGTAATAGTGGTAACTCACCTTTTAACGCTTTTTTCATGAATGTGCCTGGCACGATCATACGGTTAATTTCGTTTGTTCCTTCGAAAATACGGTTAATACGAGAGTCGCGGTAAATACGCTCTACTTCGTACTCAGCCATAAAGCCGTAACCACCGTGTAATTGCACAGCTTCGTCAGCAACGTAATCTAATGTTTCAGAGCCGAATACTTTCGCGATTGAGCACTCGATTGCGTATTCTGCGATGGCACCAGCGATTGCCTTACCGTCTTTTTGTTCTGCTTCAGATAACTGGTTTAAGCGGTCCTCGAAGTAACCAACTGTACGATAGTTTAATGACTCAGACGCATAAATATGAGACGCCATTGTCGCGATTTTCTCTTTTGTTAAGTTGAAGTCTGATAGCTTCGTTTTGAATTGTTGACGTTGGTTTGTGTAAGCTACCGCCAGCTCAAATGCACGCTTCGAAGCCCCTACCGTACCCACACCTAATTTATAACGACCGATATTTAAGATGTTGAACGCAATCACGTGACCACGGCCAATTTCACCTAATACGTTTTCTACTGGTACTTGTGCATCTTCTAAGATTAATGTACGTGTAGAAGATGATTTAATACCCATTTTCTTCTCTTCTGGACCTACAGAAACGCCTGGGAATGAACGCTCAACGATGAAGCCTGTGAAGTGCTCGCCATCAATTTTCGCGTAAACTACGAATACATCTGCAAAGCCTGCGTTTGTAATCCATTGTTTTTCACCATTTAAGACGTAATGTGTGCCCGCTTCGTTTAACTTCGCTGTTGTTTTCGCGCCCAGTGCATCTGAACCTGAACCTGGCTCTGTTAATGCATAAGCTGCAATTAATTCACCTGAAGCTAACTTCGGTAAGTATTGTGTTTTTTGCTCATGGTTACCGAATAATACGATTGGTAAAGAACCAATTCCTACATGTGCACCGTGTGTGATTGAGAAGCCGCCAGCTGGTGACATTTTTTCAGCGATTAATGCTGAAGAAATTTTGTCTAAGCCAAGACCTTCGTATTCTTCTGGTACGTCAGCTGCTAATAAACCTAGTTCACCCGCTTTTTTAAGTAAGCGTACAGAATGCTCGAATTCATGGTGCTCTAAGTTCTCGATTACTGGTACAACTTCTGTTTGCACATAATCTTGTGTCGATTGTGCAATCATTTTTTGCTCATCTGTGAAATCCTCTGGCGTAAATACGCGATCGATTTCTACGTCCTCGATTAAGAAGCCGCCGCCTTTAATGATGTTTGTTGTTTGTTCCATTATGAATTCCTCCCTAGTTTCCCTTTGTGATTAACCCTTTTATTGATTCACTTACAGTACTTCAAACACGCCTGCTGCGCCCATACCGCCGCCGATACACATTGTTACGACACCGTATTTACCGCCACGACGTTTTAATTCGTTAATTAGCTTGATTGATAGAATGGCACCTGTAGCCCCTAGTGGATGCCCTAATGCAATCGCGCCGCCGTTTACGTTTACTTTGTCCATATCAATGCCTAGCTCACGTACAACTTGAATGGATTGTGAAGCAAACGCTTCGTTAATTTCCCATAAATCCACTTGGTCTTGTGTAATGCCTGCGATTTCTAACGCTTTTGGTACGGCAACGATTGGACCGATTCCCATTACTTCTGGTGGTACGCCGCCTACTGCAAAACCTAAGAATTTTGCAAGTGGCTTCATGCCCAGCTTTTCTGCCTCTTCACGGTCCATCACAAGTACTGCTGCTGCACCGTCTGACGTTTGTGAAGCATTCCCGGCTGTTACTGAACCCTTTACGTTGAATGCTGGGCGTAATTTCGCTAAACCTTCAACCGATGTTCCTGGACGAACGCCTTCATCTGTATCAAAAATTTTCTTCTTTTCTTTTAATTGATTGTTTTCATCTACATAATATTCGATGACTTCTACTGGTACGATTTCATCTTTGAATTTGCCTTCTTTAGTTGCTTTTTCAGCTAATTCATGTGAACGTACCGCGAATGCATCTTGATCTTCACGGCTGACGTTGTAGCGATTTGCTACTTCTTCCGCTGTGTGACCCATACCGATGTAGTACTGTGGTGCTTCTTCCGCTAATTTCGGATTTAAGCGCACCGTGTTTCCTGTCATCGGAATCATACTCATTGATTCTGTCCCGCCTGCTACGATTGCTTTCGCATGACCAAGCATAATGCGCTCAGCAGCATAAGCAATTGTTTGTAAGCCTGAAGAACAAAAGCGGTTTACTGTTAAAGCAGGTGTTGTATCTGGAAGGCCTGCTAACGCACCAACTAAGCGGGCAACGTTCATACCTTGCTCTGCTTCTGGCATTGCACAACCCATAATTAAATCATCAACTGGACCTTCATAGCCCGCACGTTTTAACGTTTCTTTTACTACTACTGCACCAAAGTCATCTGGACGAGTGTTCGCAAGTGTTCCTTTTTTTGCTCGACCAATTGGTGTTCGTGCACCTGCAACGATAACGGCTTCACGCATAATGATGTTTCCCCCTTGTAATGGGCTAGCAAGTGTTTCTTGCTAGCAAAGTATTTTCATGAACGCTTCATTAGTTACGTAACGGCTTTCCTTTTACAAGCATGTGCTGCATACGCATTTGTGATTTTTGGTCTGCAACAAGCTCTAGGAAGGCTTGTTTTTCTAAGTTTAATAAGTACTCTTCAGACACTTCTGTTCCGTATGGTACTTTACCGCCTGCGATGACGTACGCAAGCTTTTTCGCGATTTTTAAGTCATGCTCAGAAATGTAACCTGAGTCAAACATGCCTTGTGCGCCAAGTAGTAATGTCGCATAACCTGGTGCGCCGACTACTTTTACTTTACCTTTTACCGGTGCTGTATAGCCTGCGTTCGCAAGTGATAATGCCGCTTGTTTTGCGTCATAAATTAGGTGATCTGGGTTTACAGAGATCCCGTCTGCGAAGTTTAAGAAGTTGTTTTCACGCGCTTCTTCACCTGATGTTGAAACTTTTGCCATCGCAACCGTTTCAAACACTTTGTTGGCAATATTTTGATAGTCGATTTCTACGCCATTCGGTAAGCCTTTAATGAACTTTTGGTAAAGTCCTAAGTTACCTGCACCACCTGGGATTAAGCCAACACCTACTTCAACAAGCCCCATATACGTCTCCGCAGATGCTTGGATGTGTGCAGCTGGTAAACATACTTCTGCACCTCCACCTAAAGCCATTTGGAATGGTGCTGCCACAACTGGTTTTGTTGAATACTTAATACGACGCATCGCTTGTTGGAATGACTTAATGACGAAATCAAGCTCGAAAATATTATCGTCTTGTGCTTCCATTAAAATCATCGCCAGGTTTGCACCTACGCAGAAATTCTTGCCTTGGTTACCAATAACAAGCCCTTTGTAGTTTTTCTCTACTTCATCAACTGCAAAGTTAATCATTTGTATGATATCTAAGCCGATTGCATTAGATTTTGAGTGGAATTCAAGAAGTGCAATGCCGTCACCTAAATCGATTAGGCTTGCCCCTGAATTTGACTTAATGACACCATGTTTTTTCTTGTAGCGTTTTAAGTCGATCGCTTTTTCGTTCACTGGTACTTTTACGTACTCCGTGCCGTTGTAGTAAGTTAAGTCGCCGTCGATTTCAGAGTAGAACGTTGTCAGCCCTTTTTCTAAAAGTGCTGTTACAAATGCAGGAATTTCGCGGCCTTCCTCTTTCATTTTAGCAACTGATTTTTCTACGCCGATTGCATCCCACATTTCGAATGGACCTTGTGCCCAACCGAAGCCCCATTTCATCGCGTTGTCGATTGCTAAAATGTCGTCTGCGATTTCACCTGTAAGCTGTGCCGAGTAGATTAATGTTGGTGCGAATGAGTTCCATAATAATTCGCCGACACGATCTTTTGCGTAAATTAACGTTTTTAATTTACCGCCTGGACCTCTTGCTTGCTTGGCCATTTCAAGTGATGGTGCTGCTAGTTTTTTAACTGGTTCATATTCAAATGTTGATAGGTTCAGCTCTAAAATCGCTTTGCCTTCTTTTTTAAAGAAGCCTTGGCCTGATTTTGCGCCTAACCAACCGTTTGTAATCATTTTGTTTAAGATTGGTGATTCATCAAATACTTCTTTTTCCTCGCCTGTTGCATGGTCATAGACATTCTTCGCAACATGTGCGAATGTATCAAGTCCGACAACATCTAGTGTACGGAATGTCGCTGATTTCGGGCGACCGATAATTGGACCTGTTACCGAATCTACCTCACCTACTGAGTAGTTGCGGGCGATCATTTCGTTCATTGTGACGATTAAACCATACGTACCAATGCGGTTTGCAATGAAGTTTGGTGTATCCTTGGCGATTACTACCCCTTTACCAAGCACGTCTTCACCGAATTCTTGCATAAACGCTACCACTTCTGGCTTTGTTGTGTTTGATGGAATGACTTCTAGTAATTTTAAATAGCGTGGCGGGTTGAAGAAGTGTGTGCCAAGGAAATGTGCTTGGAAATCTTCCGAGCGCCCTTCTGCCATCGCGTTAATGCTTACCCCTGAAGTATTCGATGATACGATTGAGCCTGGTTTACGAACTGCATCAATCTTTTCGAATAACCCTTTTTTAATGTCTAATTTTTCTACGATAACTTCGATGATCCAATCAACATCTTTTAACTTGTCTAAATCATCTTCGAAGTTACCTGGTGTAATTAATGCTAGATTTTTTTTCGCTGAAAGTGGTGCTGGCTTCTGCTTTAATAGCTTTTGCACGGCCGAATTAACAAAACGATTTTTTACCGCCTTTGCATCAAGTGTTAAACCTTTTGCCTCTTCTTCTTTTGTAAGCTCGTTCGGTGCGATATCTAATAATAATGTAGGAATACCGATATTTGCTAAATGTGCTGCAATACCTGAACCCATAACCCCTGAACCTAAAACCGCTACTTTTTGAATTTTGTAAGACACGAGCACTTCCCCCTTCTCCCTTGAATGAACAGTCATTCATTTTGAAATGAAAAAAAAACTTCAAACAGCTTTTCTGTTCTTAGTGTAGATTATTTTGACAATTTACGCAATAATTTTCTCACAATTTATAACAAATAAATTATTCTTATATTTTAATTAAAATAGTTGTTCCATATATCAAGAGATTGTTTTAGTAATAAGTTTTGCAATTTTATTGGTAGGCTACGGCATGACAGCATTATGGCCACGCGGTACGTGTCCATACTACTGTCTTTAATGCCGCGTGTGAGGCCTGCCGATACAAAATATTACTCTCTTTACAAATTCAAGTGCGCAAAATCAAGTCGCTTGCGCTATCGCGAGGCGGCGGATGTTGAAAAATTTTTTCTTATTTCCTTTATCATACTTTTAATCATAATTTTTTACTTTTATCAAGTTATTCAATTAAGTTTAGTATTTCCTTAATTAAAACTAATCTTTTTAAAGGGAATATTATTTCAATTTAAGTGTTGAATAATTTTATCAAGAAGGCTCACTTTATACCAAAGTGGCGCGGAGCGAAGGCGGCAGACTCCTGCGGGAACAGCGCGTGCGGAAAATCCATTTTTTGTGCCGCCGTAAGAGGCACAAAAAATTAGTTGGAGCCGTGCCCGCGGAAAGCGTCCGCCGTAGCGTAGCAGAACGGAACCGCATTATAAGGATCATTTTATTTTTATTACTTTGTCATCCGTAACTTCGGAGATTAATAATAATAATAATATAGAAAGTTTAATTACTTTTCGTAATCGACTCGTTTCGTGTACAATGAGCTTAAAGGAGCGTGATACACATGCAAGAAATTACAACAATTGAACAATTTACAGAATTAACAGGGACAGACAAAGCGGTCATCGTTAAGTTCTTCGCTGGCTGGTGCCCAGATTGCACACGTATGGATATGTTCATCGATCCAATTATCGAAGAGTATAGCCAATATGACTGGTACTCTTTAAACCGTGATAACTTCCCAGATTTAGCTGAGAAGTATCAAGTAATGGGGATTCCTTCACTATTAATCTTCAAAAACGGTGAAAAATTAGCTCACTTACATAGCGCTAATGCAAAATCACCTGCACAAGTAGAAGAATTCTTAAACGCACAAGTTTAATCAAAAGGTAAAGCGCCCGTTTAGCCCCGAGAAACGTTGGAGGGGCTGGCGCTTTAACCTAGCCGTAATCGAGTAGGAGGGAGTGATTAACTCCCGACCTCTCACACCACCGTACGTACGGATCCGTATACGGCGGTTCAATTAAGATGAATAACGCAAAGTTTCGTAACGAACTTGCAGACTTTTCAGCCCTTGGCTTTCCCAATAGGAATTGCCGAGGGTTCTGTGTAATATGGGGCTATTTGAAATGCGCCAGTACCCTTTTCGGGTATTTCCCCACTCGTATGCTTTCCCGTAAGGTACTTTTAGACGAATGAGATTTCTGACTCTTGTTCGGGGGTTCTTCCAATTCTTCCACAAACACATACGTAATCTTCGTTTAATCCAGCCATCTAATGCTTTAAATATGGAGTACGTATCCGCTAGAGCGAAGTAGCCACACCAACCTATCAGATATTGATTCAACTTTTCGATTCTGTATTCGATGGAATAAGGCATCTTTCTTGAGGTAATTTCTCGTATTTTCTTCTTCATTCGTATGAGGCTTGATTTCGCAATGCGAACTTTCGGTTCTTTATGATGTGTAAAACTGAAGCCTAGGAATTTACGGTTCCACGGACGGTCTACCGCTGATTTCTTTTCATTTACTTTCAGGCGAAGTTTTCCTTCGATAAATCGCTGTACACTTGCCATTACCCGTATTCCTGCACGCTCTGTTTTCACATAAATATTACAGTCATCTGCGTATCGAACGAATTTATGTCCACGTTTCTCTAATTCTTTATCGAGTTCGTCTAAGACGATATTAGAAAGTAAAGGACTTAAAGGACCACCTTGAGGTGTCCCTTCTTCTGTACTTGAAACTACTCCATTTATCATGACACCCGCTTGGAGGTATTTACGAATCAGTATTAATAATGGTTTATCTGAAATTCGTTTTGCTAATGTTGCCATTAGACGGTCATGGTTGACCTTATCAAAGAATTTCTCCAAATCCATATCAATCACCCATCGATAGCCCTCTTTTAAATAGCCTTTCGCTTTTCTGACCGCATCATGAGCGCTTCGATTTGGACGAAAGCCATAACTGTGGTCTGAAAATGTTGGGTCATATTCTTTTGATAAAATCTGCGAGATGGCTTGTTGAATCAAACGGTCTGTCACGGTTGGTATTCCTAATAAGCGCACACCGCCATCTGGTTTCGGGATTTCGACACGACGGACTGGCTGCGGTTCATAGGTACCATCTAAAATCTGCGATTTAATCGTATGCCAATTTTCGAGGATGTGCTGTCGTACGGTTTGTACGGGCATCATGTCTACTCCGTGGCTTCCTTTATTCGCTTCTACTCGCTTTAATGCTTGTATCATGTTTTGTCGCTCCAAAATTTGATTCAACATCACCATTTCGTTCCTTTCCGTGAATAGCTGTTCTTCTTTTACCCAACTGGACTACACCCTCCGCAAATACCCTCGTGGAATTCACCACTACTTTCTAAGCGTGAGGTTTCTACTGTTTTCTGTGTTCGTTCATCCTAATTGGAAAGCCAAGGGCTATTCTCTCCTAATTGTTCAGTCCTTCCAAGTAATTCTAGACTTACTTGTACTATGACCTCTGCTGACTTCTGACAGTTCAGCTACTTGTCACCAAGTAGGTTATGAAGGGTACTTCACATTACTGTCAGACCTCCCCGGGTAAGCGCATGCACTTTCACACCATCTATCCGCCTCATTTACTTGATATGACCTTCGACAGAAGGGACTTTATCTTGTCTTGCAGATTCATCCAATCATACCTAGCCTTCTATGAGATTCGTGTTCCTCGGACCGGTGTTTTGCCGCCAGCTTCCTTCAGATTCCGCGTCGCCACGGACACCCTTGCTTTTGGCTAACCTCTACTTCTGTCTTCGGGGTTCGGGACTTGCACCCTATAGTTCATGCGCATGCCGGGCGCACAAGCAAAAACGAAGCCCACAAATGTGAGCTTCGTTTTTTTAATGCGCTTGAATCGGAACAATTGCAGTTGGCTCGAAATCGAATTTAACGACTTCATCTGTGTGGTTGCCGTGTACTTGGTATAATTTTTGATAGCTTGGCATTAATACATAGATATGATGATTCGCTTCAAATAATACCGGTGCCTCTTCATCTAAGCTAAATGGATTGAATGCCGAAATTGTTAAGCTGATTTTTGCTGTTTTTAAATCAACCGCATATAGATTGCCGTCTTCTGCTAATACATAGGCAGTATCATCCTCTGTTACAAGTATCGCTGATTTATAAGCACTTGGTAGCTCCACTAATTTTAGTTCGCCTGTTTTGCTGTTGATGACACCAACTTTTGTTTGCGCTTCATTTCCTACAGAATAATTCGTGAAGAAATAATCACTGCCGCCTACATGCTTCACTGTCCCGACACGTGCACCTTCATCTGGTAAGACAATATCTGTCACTTTGTTTGTAGCGACATCATAGACAACGACTTTGCTCATACAGCCAAATGCTAATTTTTCTGCGTCGCCTTTACCGCCATAAGCTGTACCATGTAGACCGGCGCAGCTATCTGTAATAACAGCTTGCTCGATGCCGTCTTTATCAACGATTTTCACACCTGTTGGCAATGCATCGCCTTCTTTTTCAACAAATGTTGTTGCTAAGAAGCCATTCGATAATGGTACGGATGCACCGTGATGTGCGATGCCTTTGTATGTGTAATCCGGTTTTAAGTTATCTGTTGCAAGTAAAGCGTTCGTATAAACATCTACTTCACCGTTGCCATCATTAAAGATTGCCGTACGTCCTGCATGACTAATCATATGTGCTGGTTTATCAGCCGCGCGTTCTGTTTTTGCAATTGCTGGTTCCTCAGTGTAAGGATGTGCATGATCCCCATGGTCTTCTACATAAAGACCTGAATCAATTAATGTATACGAATCTTTATTTGCAGCATCGCGCGCAAATACGTAGCGTCCATCATCGGTTACGTTAAACGCATGCTGACCAATTGCAAAATCTTTAATTTCTGCGTACTTGTCATCTAACACCTTCACACCATCCGCTGTACTGACAACAAAGCGTAAGTTTGATGCTTCCTCATGCTCGTGCTCATCATGGTGTTCTGTTTCTTTATTATGTCCCGCTTCGTCTTTATGTACATGTGCCGTTACTTGCTCGGCTGTTTTTTCCTCTTTTACTTCATCTGTATTACATGCTGCTAAACTTAATGTTAATACTGATAATAGTGCAATACTTTTCCAATTTGATAATTTCAATTCCTTCACCTCTAAATAGTAATGTTTACGTTTTATAATGTAACGCGCCAAAAATCGCTTGTCAATATAAATCGTAACAGTTACGTTTTGAATGCTATATTTGTATTCACTAGCTTTCCATATTACAATGGTCTAGCCAATTTGTTAGACGAAAGGAATTACAATGACTTCAGATCAACGAAAAAAACTAGCGCTTCTTATGCTCAATATGTTTATTGCAGTTGGAAGCTTTGGGATTATCATTCCGATTATTCCCGCTTATTTAAAAGAATTAGGCCAAGGCGGAACCGCTGCCGGGCTGATTATTGCGATTTTTGCATTCGCTCAATTTTTAGTATCACCGATTGGCGGGAAGTGGACCGACAAATATGGTCGCCGTCCGCTTATTAATATCGGGCTACTCACATTAGCAATCTCAATGTTTATCTTTTACTTTGCAGATTCTATTGCGTTACTCTATGTATCACGCGCGATTGGTGGGATTGGCTGTGCCTTTTTAATTCCAGCGATTTATGCATATGTAGCGGATATTACGACAATGGATCAACGTGCAAAGGGTAACAGCTTTATTTCTGCTGCGATGTCATTAGGGATTGTAATTGGCCCTGGTATTGGTGGATTTTTAGCAGATTTCGGTTTAAAAATGCCGCTACTTGTGTCAGCGATTGTTGGACTTTTAGCGTTTGTGGTATCATTTTTCACATTAAAGGAAAGCCAGTTAGAGAAAATGGATATGTCGCAGCAACCAGATTCTTCGATGGTGAAAGACATTATCCTTTCGGTAAAAAAACCGTTCTTCATCCCACTTATCATTACACTCATTATGAGCTTCGGGTTAATGGCCTATGAAACCGTACTCGGCCTTTATGTAGACGATCAATTCGGTGCGACACCGCAGGAAATTGCGTTTATGGTTACTGCAACAGGCTTAGTTGGTGTCATTATGCAGCTGTTTGTTGTGGATTGGATTGTAAAAGCGATGGGCGAATTAAATGTGTTACGTTTATTTTTAATGGTAACCGCATTTGGTTTCCTTCTATCGATTATCGCCAACAGCTACAATATATTCTTTGCGATTTCGCTATTAATTTTCTTAGCGACATCGATTTTACGCCCAGTATTAACCACACTGATTTCAAAGCTAGCTGGTAATGAACAAGGCTTTGCGATGGGGATGAATAATGCCTATATGAGTATCGGAAATATTTTAGGACCGCTACTCGCCGGAGCATTATATGATATTCGAATTTTGTATCCATTCATTGCTGGGCTTATTATATTAATAGGAACAACTATTTTCACATTTATGTGGAAAGGTACGAAAACACAAAAAGCGATATAAGGAGGATTTATATGAAAGTAATTATTTTTGGGGCAACAGGTGGCGTTGGTCAACACGTTGTCGAAATGGCAAAAAACGCAGGGCATGAGGTAACAGCATTTGTCCGCACACCTGAAAAATTAAAAACAACAGGCGTAAACGTGATTCAAGGGGATGCATTTAACGCTGAGCAAGTTGCCGCAGCAATTCCTGGACACGATGCAGTCATTTCTTGTGTTGGTTCTAGCACAGGTGTAAAAAAATCAAACGAACTTGAAACAATGGGCAAAAACATTGCAGACGGTATGGAACAAGCGGGCGTGAAACGTTTAGTATACTGTGCATCTGCTGGTGTTGACCGTGAAATCCCAGGCATTATGGGCAAGATGATGATGAAAATGCTTGCGAATCCATTAGCCGATCACCGTGCTGCCTTAAACTACTACAAATCAAAGGGCGTTACATTTACAATCGCGCGTCCAATGGGCTTAAAAGATGAGCCACTTAAAATAGATTACAAAGAATCATTTGATAGCGTGCCAAAAGGGTCTAGCTCGATTCCACGTGCAAGCGTTGCACACTTTATGGTTAAAGCATTAGATGATGCGAAATATGAAAATGCATCAGTTGGTTTATGCGGCTAACAAAGACGAACCCTATCTCTACGTTGAGATAGGGTTCATCTTTTATTTATTGTCGATTTCTTCAAGTCGCTGCAAAAGTTGTCGGAACTCATCGGCTAATGCATTTGGAATACGGAACATCGAATACATGTCATCTAATGGATACGGATTTCGTATAATGCTCTCACCTTCTCGTAGCCATAAATCAAACGTGACTTTTTTGCCGTTATTGTACTCAATTTCAATTTTTAAATCGGTATTTTCTAGTGTAATCAACTCTTTATTAGGTGTTGCTTCTGTAAACAATTCATTAACACGCGGTAAATCTTCCTCGAGCACATAGGCATTCATACCACTACCACCTTGCTCATACAGCCTTAAACTTCGAACGTCATCTTCTAGTACATCTTGTCGCATTTCTTTCAGTTCTTCAAATGCAATCGGCACCGTATATTCAATTCCCTTTTCATCCTGCAAGATACGCGGTGCGGTGCGCGTTAATGTCCAACTAAAGCCGTTATCGCCTGTAATGAAATACTGATCATCCTTTGTTTCAATTTGAATATTCGTATATGTTTTTTCAACGACGTCCATCGCGGCATTTTCACGCTCACGTGTATGAAGCATGCCATCATTAAAAATATAAATATATTGGTCCTTATAGCGGTTTTGTAGCCATAAATCTTTGAAATGCTCTGGCTTCGCTTCAAGCATATCCACTTTACTACTATTCATTAACAACTCTTTTGCCGTAAATTGATAATATGACGAAAGTTGCTTGTCATCTTCTTGATAAATGACTAATAAGTTTGCACCAACCGCTTCTGTACGATATAACAACGGCGAATTATACAGCTCTACTTGCTCAAAAATATTCGCATAGTGCAGTTGACCATTTTCAATAATAATCGACTTTGGTTCATGACCACCTAGTAATACAACATGTTCTTCGATAAAGTCAGTCTTATACATTGTTACACCTGGATATTTAAGTTGCCCAGAAACGATTTGATAGTCTGCTCCTTCGTTTCGATAAATAAATACCATGTTCATCGTTTCACTATCAATGAAGTAAAAGCGTCCATCTCCTCCATCATGAAAGTATGTTGTTCCTGTACTAGCAATACCTAAATCCAACATCTGACCATTAGGCGTTTCCAATACACGTCGTACCCCTTCTGCCTGTTGAATTTGATACAATGTGTGACCACTCAATGTTTGCATCATCGCATTTTTGACATTTACCTTCTCATTTTTAATGATTGGTGCTAATGGAGCATCTCGGTAAGTAAATGCGAACTCTTTTGGCAACTCTACATTGTCTACATAATATTTCATAGTTTGTCGTGCGTCGACTTCAACTTTGTTTGTTTGCTTATTGATAACAAGTGTATCAATTAGCTCTTCACCATCTGGACGCGGTAGCCTTAATAATACTGTTGTCGAATACGTTTCATCAATTGTACGAAGCACTTGAAGCGGACCAGCTAAATCAAAGCTGCTATAGCGAAAAAATGCTTCCTCCGCATTCGTTATCGCGATTTTCTTTAAAGTTTTTTCATCTTGCTGTGCAATTGCTGCATAATATTGCCCTATTAATTGCTCTTCACTATCTGTTAAATAGGCCTCATTAATTTCTACCGCTTGCTTTGTTTCCTGCGGTGTAAAATAAAGCACCGCGCCAATTAGTAGCATCAATATAGCAACGAGTGCTGGCTGGAAAAATGGTACCTGTTTTTTACGTTTCTTTTTCCCGTCCATTACTTTTTGTACAAACGCCTCGTTCATCAGTGGCTCATTACCAATCGTTTCATCAATAGCTTTTTTCACTTGAGAACTCGTCATCCCACGCACCTCCTTCCAACGTTTGCTTTAACTTTTCGCGTCCGCGCCTTAGTCTTGTTTTCACCGTATTGTCTGAACACGATAGCATCTCGGCAATTTCATCAATTTTTAGCTCTTTGTAATAATAGAGAATAATGACTTCCCGGTATTTCACGGGCAAGTTGAGCACCGCCTCACCTAAAGTACGATTTTCCGATAGCACCAGTACTTCCTGCTCGGCTGACTTTGTTCCTTTAATCAATTTTTGAAATTTTTCAGTTAAAATGGTATTTTTATAGCTCCAGCTGCGTAAATAATCAGTACTCCGATTAATGGTCATACGATATAAATAGGTGCGATAGCTGGCTTCACCGCGAAATTGGTCGTGCTGCTCAAATGCCTTCAGTAACACATCCTGTACGATATCCTCTGCTGCCTCTTTGTTTTTCACATATGTATACGCAAGGCGCAGTAGCTCTTCACCATGTGTTTTTATAAATTGCTCTAGCTGCATCATGTCACCACCTTTTAAATTTAATTTACCGTTAGACGGTGCGCACTTTGAAATAGTTTCAAATGGTTGAAAATTTGTTTATTGGGTATATTATAACTTTATAAAGACGAGAGGAGTGCTAGTATGCGAGTACTACTAAATGTCAATGGTAGGTCACAATATAGTGCAGATATCCGGCCCGAGCTTCAAAACTCTGCCTGCGGACCAACAACTGCTCATGTTATTTTAAATTATTTATGTCGAGAAGATGAAAAAGTCGTAACAAAAGATATTAATGAGCTGTACAAACTACTCGGTGGCACAAAAATCGGCCTCTTTAAATGGCGCATGATTCGGAATTTACGCAAGCTTCTAGGAGATGATTGGTGCGTAGAGGAATGTACGCTAACACAAGCAATCGAACAGTTGCGCGTAGGCAACCCTGTTGCTATGCGTTTTGATGCGTATTTCTCATGGCAGTTTTTCTCAAAAAATAAACCGCTTTATAAATACCACTGGGTACCTCTCATTGGCTATGAAGTGAAAGACGATGAATTGTACTTAACGATTCACGATAATGGTGGACGCAACCGCGACAGCCAAGTACGTACATTTAAATACGATGATAATCGCAAAGTATTAGACTTTGTGAAAATCGAACCGAAAAAACGCTAACCTTGTGTTAGCGTTTTTTTGTCTGGCTTTCTACTTGTATAACACCCCTAACCATTGGCAATACTTGGTACTACGAATGCGTCGCTTGCCACTAGCGCATGCGGTTATCATCCCTTATCTAAGAAAAAAGTGCGAGGAATTCTCTATGAAATCACTTGGTAAAATTAGTATTCTCCATATTGTTTTTTTATCGATGACAGTCATTGGCTTGAAAAATCACGTGACGATCATTCCTTCTTTACTAAATGGTGCTGGACGCGATTCTTGGATGTCCATCATTTTGGCGGCGCTCATCACAATTCCGTGGCTTTATGTTTTTTTCCACCTTCAAAAAGGGCTACAGTCAGATTCCGTTCGTACGCGTCTGCTTACAAACTACCCTAAATTAGGGAATGTATTAATTTATATCATTGTTTTTTATGTATTGGCCATGGCGGCGTTTACAATGCGTGAAACGATTCAATGGGTATCCACAACCTTCTTAATCGAAACACCCTTTATCCTATTGTTTTTCTTTTTTTCAGTTGTTTGCATTTTATTAGCTACGTCCTCTGTATTAAGTATTACGATGGCGAATGTCATAGTCCTATTTGGTGTCGTTATATTGGGCTTTTTCGTTGCTTTTGTCAATATACAAGTAAAAGATTATTCACTTGTACGGCCATTTTTCGAACATGGCTTTTCACCCATTATTAAAACGACTCTTTATCCTGCTTCTGGCTTTTTTGAAATTCTATTATTTTTGTTTATTCAACAGCATTTTAAGAAAAAATTAAAGTTTACACATCTACTCATTATTCTCTTTATTCTTGTGGGCTTAACGCTTGGTCCATTGTTAGGTGCGATTACCGAATTTGGGCCTACAGAAGCTGCAAAACAACGCTATCCTGCTTTTGAAGAATGGCGTATCGCAAAAATTGGTGGCTATATTTCACATTTAGATTTCTTTTCGATTTATCAATGGTTAACCGGTGCGTTTATACGCGTTGGCTTTTTGTTATTTATCGCGATTGAGCTATTAGGGATCACAGGAAAGACGAAGCAAGTTTGGAAAACCGTTGCACCCGCCTATATTTTTTTAACATTACCGCTGTTTTTAATGAACGACAGTATATTTATCGAGGTGAAAGGAAAGTATTTTCTAATAAGTACAACTTTGTTCTTTTTTATTTTAGCCTTTTTATTACTTTTCCTTTTGCGAAAGAGAACAAAGAATAAGGTGGAAAGCGATGCAGCAAATTGATACGATTTCGTTAAAATCGCAATTTAAACATTGTGAGGATGTTCATTTTCAAACGTATTCTTTTCAAGCGAGCAATGTCACGCTCATCACATGCGATGCGATGATTGACAAGTACTCACTTAATGAAATTATTGTACCAAGGCTTCAGTCCATTTGTAGTGACCCTGATACCCCACTAGATGAAACGATGCTTTTACAAAATTTATACATTCCTGATTTACAAAAAATTGATGATTTAAACGATGCAGTGTCCAATGTTTTTGGCGGCTTTGTGCTCATTTATGTGGAAAAGCTTCAAATATTATTATCGAGTAATATTGAAAAAAAGCCGAATCGAAGTCCAGAAGAAACGAAATTAGAGGTACAAATTAAAGGCCCTAGAGACAATTTTATTGAAGATTTAGCTATTAATATTGCGCTCATTCGTAAACGACTACCTACTGATTCTCTTGCTGTTGAAAAGCTATCTATTGGGGAGCGTTCGAAAACAAAGCTTGCGATTCTTTATTTTCACGATATTGCAAGTTTGTCCATATTAAAAGAACTAAAACAAGATTTGGAATCTGTTAGTACAGATGTTCTTTTAAGCAGTGAATCCCTTATGGAACGATTTAATAAACGCTCCTATTTTTTACCGCTAAACGATACGACAGGTCGCCCCGATTTTGCTGTTATGGCATTGTCATCAGGACGCTTTGTCATTTTAGTTGATGGCATTTCTTATGCAGTGATTACCCCTGTCGATTTATTTATGCTATTAAAATCAGGTGAGGATCTTGATTATCCAGCGATTACAAGCTCATTAGAACGCGTATTACGGATTTTTGGTATTCTCATTGCACTTTTATTGCCTGCATTTTGGCTTGCCTTAACGACATTTCACCAAGAACAATTGCCGTTCCCCTTACTTGCGACAATCGTTCAAGCCAATACGGGATTACCACTTCCCTCCGCGTTAGAAATGCTCGGTATGCTGTTCATGTTTGAGCTCTTTCGAGAAGCTGGGTTACGTCTCCCAAGTACACTTAGTGGAACAATTAGTGTAGTTGGCGGACTGATAATTGGAGATGCTGCAATCCGTTCAGGAATCACAAGCCCAGCCATGATTGTCGTCATTGCGGTTTCAACCATCGCGACCTTTACGCTTGTCAATCAATCGCTCGTTACAGCGGTAAGTGTCGCGCGCGTTTTGTTTATTATCGTAACCTCTATTTTCGGTTTATTTGGCTTATTTTTATCGATGTATTTAGTCGTTCTTTATTTGGCAAACGTGCGTGTTTACGGTGTTCCGTACCTTAACTTTACAGCGGATCTTTCTTGGTCGAATATAAAATTATCGTTATTCCGCCCACCTAAGAAAGACTATAAAAAACGAACAGCCATTAAAACACTTCAGGATAAAACAAGGGAGGAAGAATGATGAAGAAGCTTCTATTTCTCCCATTCTTTCTTTTACTCGCAGGATGCTGGGATACCAATCAACCTGAGCGAATGTATTATCTGTACGGTATTGGTATTGATTTTGAGGATGATGAATATGTCATGTATGCACAAATTATTGATTTTACGAATATCGCGAAATCCGATCAACCCAATCCAGAAGCATCTCAGGCAGAAGTTGGTGTAGCAAGAGGACGTACATTTGATGAAGTGTTTTTCAACTTATATAAGAGCATGGATGAAAGGCTATTTTTAGGCCAACTTGAATATGTCATCTTTTCAGAAGAAGCGGTCAAACAACACAAAGGTAAGGCAATCGTTAACTCGTTTATTCGCTATCGGGAATTGCGCTATACTACATGGACCTACATTACCGATGCCCCTTTAGAAGAAGTGATGCTAACGACACCGATTATTAATAAAGCGATTACCTTATCAAAGGTGGCCGACCCAACTAATTCCCTAAAACAATCATCGTTGATTCAACCAATCAACTTCCGTGAAATTTTGATTAATCTAGATGAACCGAGCCATTCGGCCATCATCCCTTTTATTGAAATTAGTGAAAACTGGTCAACGGATAAAGGACCAGATACCGTCTATTCTATTGAATCGGTTGTCTTAGTTAATTTACAGGATCCGTATAAGGGACATTTAAAAGGTGACGATGTACGAGGTCTCCAATGGATGACGGAAAAAACGGTGCGTAGTGAAATTACAGTAAAAATGGACGGTTTTGCAGATCCCTATGTAACAAATGTCGTACAATCCATTAAACCAACGATACGTCCCATCATTAATGAGGATTCGATACACTTTGAGTTAGATGTAAAATGCGTTGTTGAAGGGGTAGAATCCGAGAATCAGGAGATTATGGAGAAATTAATAAAAAAAGTTGAAGAGACGATGGAAAAGGAAATTGAAACAACCTATAAAGCCGCATTAAAGATGGACGTCGATGTTTTTCGTCTATCAGAAACTGTCTATCGAAAACATAATAAAGCATGGAAAAAGATGAATGAAGACGGCGTTATCCCGTTGGACGAAAACTCAATTCGTTCGATTAACGTTGAAGTCGTTAAAATGAATGGAGAACGGGTTATTTCAAATAGGAAAGATAGTCAATAACGGCTCATAATTGTAACCTGGGATTGCTTTTCTAATAAAATTTCACTTGATTCGTGGGCTACGGCATGACAGCATTATGGCCACCAATCATAAAATTTTGCCCTCGTTAAGCTTGCTATTGAAAGGTTCTTTTTTATACCATTGATTATAAGTAGTGTGGCGCGGAGCGAAGGGTGAGTTGCAAAAAACACCCGCTTCAACGAAAAGAGTTGGACGGAGTGGAGCGGCGGACTCCTTGGCGATTAAGCGTGCGCGGAAAATCCAATGTTCCATGCCGCCGCAAGAGGCATGGAACATTTAGTTGGAGCCACGCCGCCCGGAACGCAGTACAACGGATATGAGCTTAAAATCATCTCCCATCAATGCTTTTCTCCCGTAGCGCAGCAGAATGGATAAGGTTAAAAGGTCCCCATTTTATTTATCTAAAACTTTGTCATCTCCAACTTACGGTGATGAACCCAAAAAAACACAAACTTTCTCCGCAAAGAGAAAATTTGTGTTTTTGTTTTATCGCAGACTCTTATTTTAATGAACGCGCATGCTTAGCGATTAAACGATAGCCTTTTTGCTCCACTGATTGGAATATTTCAGGCGTGTATCCATCTAAACGTAATGCATCAAGCTCTGCATCTATTTCTGCTTCACAGTTGATTTTAGCTAACTGATGCGACAAGCGTAACATGTCCTCGTTTTCGCTAATTTTAATACGTTGACCCGGTTTTAATGTTGGTAATGCTTCTAACACACCATCAATCGAGCCATGATTTTGAATCAGCTGTAACGCCGTTTTTGGTCCGATTCCTTTAACGCCTGGGTAGCCGTCACCTGAATCGCCCATAAATGCTTTTACCTCCGCAAATTGCTTCGGTGCAATGCCGTATTCATCGACAAAGCGTGCTTCTGTGTACACTTCGTATTCTGTGTAGCCCTTTTTTGTGAACGCAATCGTTGTCGATGGATTCAGTAACTGCAGTAAATCGCGGTCGCCACTAATGACCGTGATTTGCGCGTCGTCCTTCCACTTTTCAATCATCGAACCGATTAAATCATCCGCCTCTAATCCTTTTGTGCCGAAGTTTTGCCAGCCGATCATTTTTGATACATTTTTTGCCATATCAAATTGAGGTAGCATTTCTTCTGGTGGTGCTGGGCGGTTCGCTTTGTAGCCGTCATAGAGCTCATTGCGGAATGTGTGCGCACCCATATCCCAACAAACCGCTAAGTGTGTCGGTTTCATTAAATTTTGTGCAGTTAATACGTGACGAGCAAAGCCCTGTACCCCGTTCGACGGCGTGCCATCATCTAAGCGAATAAATTGGTTCATCGCTGCAGATGCGAAAAACGAACGGAATAAAAGTGCCATGCCATCTACGATTAATAAGTGTGGTTTTGTCATAATGATACTTCCTCTCAAACTTCTAGACACTCATTATAGCAAAACCGCCACGTAAAGGCTGTTTGAAGCACTTACTGCTGTGGGAGTAAAAATTCAATAATGCGATTGACGTCTTGACTAAAAACACGATCCTCAGTCATACTTGGCACGATTTCGCGAATCTGCTCCCACTGTTCACGTAATTTCGGCGACATTTTTTCGACACCGCGGTACTCAACAGCCTGTGCTGCACAAAATGCTTCGATTGCCAAAACGGTACGTACGTTGGCAATAATCATGCGCGCATGACGAGCTCCGGTTGTGCCCATACTTACGTGATCTTCCTGATTCGCAGACGATGGAATAGAATCAACCGATGCGGGATGTGCAAGTGTCTTGTTTTCTGACACAAGGCTTGCCGCGCTATATTGTAAAATCATGGCGCCGGATTCAAGTCCAGGGTTCGCACTTAAGAACGCTGGCAACCCTTCATTTAACTGTGGATTCACTAAGCGCTCAATACGGCGCTCCGATACATTTGCAAGTTCTGCGATCCCGATTTTTAAAAAGTCCATCGCAAAGGCAATCGGCTGACCGTGGAAATTGCCTCCAGAAATGACTAAATCCCCATCTTCAAAAATCAACGGATTATCCGTAGCAGCATTCATTTCAAGCTCAAGCTTTTCTTTTACATAATTCAATACTTGCCAGCTTGCCCCGTGAATTTGAGGTATGCAGCGCAGCGAATACGGATCTTGTACGCGCTTGTCGCCTTGATGGGTAATGAGCTCACTGCCCTCTAACCAGTCACGCATACGCGTAGCCACATCAATTTGCTCTTTCATCCCACGCGCCTCGTGAACCGCTGGGTGAAATGCATCAATAATACCGTAGAGCGATTCCATGGTCATCGCAGCAATCCACTCACTCGCATAGGCTAGCTTTTCTGCCTCAATGTAATTGACAATTCCTTGCGCGGTCATTGCCTGCGTCCCGTTTATCAGTGCCAGTCCTTCTTTTGCTTGTAGCTCGATTTTCACAAGCTCCAAACGCTCAATAATTTCTTTTGATGACTGACGCTCTCCGTTTATAAATACTTCACCCTCGCTAATGAGCGCCAATACTAAATGTGAAAGTGGCGCTAAATCACCAGATGCCCCAAGTGAACCCTGCTGTGGGATTACCGGAAGAATGTCCTCATTAATCATGAAACATAATCGCTCTAATACTTCTAATCGAATGCCTGAGAACCCCTTTAACAATGCATTCAAACGTAGTACCATCATCGCCTTTGCAACGAGTGGTGGAAATGGCTCACCAAATCCACAGGCATGCGAGCGAATTAAGTTCAACTGTAATTTACTTACTTCCTGCTCCGCAATTTTCACATCGCAAAATTTTCCGAAGCCTGTATTAATCCCGTATACCGTTTTATCCTGCTGTACGATGCGTTCGACTGCTGACCGACTTTTTTCTACGCGCTTCTTTGCATCATCTGAAATGACTACCTGTTGTTTCCCATATAAAATAGTCTCCATTTGTTCCATAGTTAACTGTTGCCCGTTTAATTGAATCATGTTAGCCCACCCTTTATGATTTTTCGAAACGATAATTGTCTTAAATTTATTATTGTACAAAGAACATTTTATTTCCACCTATTTTTATCTCAAATGAATATTTATTCTCTAAAAGTCCTATTTTATATGTTTTACGAAGTTTTTTACTTCAACGAGATTTATCTCTAACACACTAATACACTAATTCATTAGTATTCTACTATATTAACAAAAAAAAAAAAGACCCGATTTCTCGAGTCTCCTTCTATATCATTTTGTTCGTTTCATATCACGAATCGCTTGAATCGACAGACGAACAAGTAAGATGGCACATAAAAATAAACCTAAATAGGCAGCGGTATTTAAATAGACCGCGTAAGCCGTATGCATAAACTGTGAAATTGCGAGTAAAGCGACGGAAATTATACCAAATGTAATGCCGACAAGTAACAGGACAAAACGTGAAAAAAGCTGTGTGACAAACATCGCATTTGCTTTATCTGAAAAAATATCATGATGCAAAATAATCTTACCGCTTTCGGCTTTTTTAATCATTTGATCAATACGGCGCGGAAGTTTACGTATATTTGGCAATAACAGTGCGAGCTCTTCTTCAATCATTTGCTTCGTCTCTTTTGGTTCCTTAAATGGCTTCATCAAGCTTGCTTTTAAATAATCATTTGAGAAATCTTTAATCTCACTAAAAATAGTAAAGTTTGGGTCAATCGTTGACAGTGTCCCATCTAACGTGACGATTGCACGTAATGCAACGCTGACAGATGGGTAAAAATGCAAGCCAAAATCTCGTGCCACCGAGAAAATGGAATAAATTAATTCGTCCGTTTCGATACGTGTCACATAATTAATCTTCAACAAGATTTGGCTAATGGCCTGCTCCATCTCTTGGCGATTCACTTCTTCTGCATTTTCAACTAATAGACTAATGCCGTCTACTACAAGCGCGGCATCATTTTGATGAATCCCTACTAGGAAGTACTTCAGCCCGTCCTGCTGTTGCACCGCTAGCCGACCCACCGCTCCATAATCGAGCATCGCGACACGCCCGGTACCCTCTTCAATATAAATATTGCCTGGATGTGGATCGGCATGGAAAATCCCTGAAATGAGCGCTTGTTCTAAAAAGGCATACAGTAGTGTTTGGGCAAAATCATGACGATTCGTTTGCGCGGCCTGCTGTGCAAACAACAGACTCCCTACCGTAACGGACTTGCCTTTTACATACTCCATCACGAGCACATTTTCATTACTAAAACTTGTATAAACATTCGGCACTTTGACATCGATATTGCCACTTTTCACGATTAGCGCCATTTGCTCCATATTGCGCGCCTCGATATGAAAATCAATTTCCTCACTTAGCGCGAGACTAAAACCTTTTGCTAAATCGTAAAATCCTAAGTTTTCCGCCCATTGTGATTTACTTGAAATCCAGCTGGCAAATTCCATTAAAATCGCTAAATCATCATGCATAATATGCTTCACTTCAGGACGCAAGAGCTTGACGACAACCGGCTCATTTGTGTCCTTTAATACCGCCTTGTGTACCTGACCAATCGATGCGGCAGCTAAAGGCGTTTTACTGAAATAAGAAAAAATATGCTCCGTGTCATTCTTAAAATTATCTTGTAAAATTTGATTCACTTGCTCTTCTGCTAATGGTTTGACGTGCTGTTGTAGCTTTTCTAATTCCTCGATAAAAATCGGCGATAGTAGCTCTTTTCGTGTAGATAACACTTGTCCAAATTTAATAAACACGCCACCACACTGCTCCAATGTATCACGCAGTGCCTTTGCTAATTCGCGTTCGTCCTCGCGAGCACGTGCGTATTTTACGGTGCGTGTGACGCCATTTCTCACAGCGATGCTTACAACCTCGCGCAAACGCTTTTGACGCTTCCAGTACGTAATAACTGTTTTAATATACGAACGTTTGCCTACCGGATTCCCGTTTTCATTGAGCTCAATCGGATCAAATAACTCGAAAAATAAATACAACAGCATGGAAATCAGTAGCATACTACCAAACCACAGCAACGTAGCACTATTCACGACATTTGACATGAGCCCTTGATCGTAATAGTCTGTCCCACGTAAATAGGTGTACCAAAATACAAAGGTTGTTAAAGCGACACTGATTATGACTGATAATAGGCGCTTTACTGTGCTTACTTGCGAGCCTATCAACCGCCCACTAATGAAAAAGATTAAAATACCTGCGCCTACTAATTGAATGATTGTTGAAATAACGCTCAACAAGCTCGCCCCCTTAGTTCATCGTAATATGTACCTGAATGTCTACATTCCCTTTTAACGCTTTACTAATCATACAAGTTTCCTCTGCCTTATATGCATAGCGCTCAGCTAACTTTAGCGTGCGCTCGGACTTCTCGTTAAGTGTGATCGCGACATGATGATGAATTTCCTTATACGTAAACACACCATTTGTCACATCGACAACGCCCTCAGATTTTAATGTTACATCCGCGTCAACTTGACTCCGTTCATACATCGCCGCAAGTGTAATGATATAGCATGTAGCGGCTGCGCCTAGTAGCATCTCATCTGGATTCGTCCCAATGCCCGGACCATCCATTTCTGGTGGAATTGAAACTTGTGTTTGTAGGCGCTCCGCAGTTAACGCGCCAACCGCATTTCGTCCCTGTGGCCAATCGATGTTTAGTGTAAATGTATGCGTTGCCAAAAAATTCACTCATTTCATTTTTCTTCTACTATAACATTTTTAAGAGGTCAAAGAAAAAACGCAACCCCCTCGAAAGGAAATTGCGCTTTTTTGGATCATCACCGTAAAACGGAGTTGCTTTTTCTAATAAAATTTCACTTAATTGATTGGTGGGCTTCGGCATGACCGCATTATGGCCACGTGGTACGTGTCCATACTACTGTCTTTAATGCCGTTTGCGAGGCCCACCAATCCATCATTTTTCCCTCATCATAATAGTTAAGAGCACAAAATTAAGCCGCTTGCGCTTACGCTAGGCGGCGGATGGTGAAAAAGTTACTGTTTCTTTATTGAAATTGCTTAAATCAATGATCTGCTGATTGAAAACTCATTTATTAAAAGTTTTTATTAACGTTGATTATAAGTTGCACTGATTTAAAAGGAACAAGCTTTGTTTTATCATTTTTTAAAGAGCTTCACTTTATACCAAAGTAGAGTGGCGCGGAGCGAAGGCGGCAGACTCCTGCGGGAACAGCGCGTGCGGAAAATCCATTTTTTTTTGCCGCCGTCAGAGGCACAAAAAATTAGTTGGAGCCGTGCCCGCGGAAAGCGTCCGCCGTAGCGCAGCAGAACGGATTCAATTAGAAAAGCTTGTTTTTTCTTGCCATCCCTAACTTATGACAAACAACATGTTTACCAAACGTTTTCTTTATACTTCTTGTAATAATTCACCTGGCGCATGAACATGTAGAACTTACGCTTGCAGTGCTTGTCTTGTTTATAAAATAACGGATTGACCATTTTCTTTTCTTTTAATAAACGGGCAATATCCGCTTTTACAACTGGATCAGCCACGAATTTTTTCAGTACGATTTTTGGCACAACAGAAAACAGCATATCACCTTTTAAGTACGTGCATGGCTTTTCCTTGCCGTAAATTAAATCATCGACAAAATAACGTGCCATATTGTGCCCCAGTGCCGTTACGTAATAGCTTGAACGACCTTGGCGAATGTTAACTTCGAATACTTTAAACTTGCCATCGCGTTCATCGTATTTTAAATCGAAGTTCCCGAAACCACGATAATTTAACGCCTCTAAAAAGCCGCGCAGTTTTGTCATCATTTCTTCGTCATAACGAGTGATTAACGCCGTATAGTTTCCAATCGCCGTTTTCGTATGCTCTTGTAGTACGACCTGTGCATATGACACAAGCTGTGTTTCGCCTTTTGAGCTTACATAGACAACCGAATCCCACATCGCTGTATCTTCACCAGGAATGTAGTCTTGGATAATTAATGTGTCCGCATATCCACTATTTTTAATCATTGTTACTACGCTGTTTAATTCCTCGATATTTTCAACTTTAAAGACTTTTGCTTGTCCTTCAAATGGATTGCGGGTGTATTCGATGCCGTTACTTGGCTTGATAATGACTGGATACATCATATCCTTTGTAAATTCGCCGTCTGTTTTACAGTTGTAAAACACCGTAGTTGGAATATCGATATCATGCTGTTCGCATAATTTATAGAAGTTTTCTTTAAATTGTACTTCGTTCATTAAGTCTTCTTCGATGTAGTTAAACACAAAGTAGTCTTTTAAAAGAGCTCGGTTTTCAATAATTAAGCGTACATATAAATCATTCGTACCGACTAATAGTAATTTTTCGGCCGCTTCTTCATATTTTTTCGCCACGCTAATTAAAATTTTCGCGAATTGTGCTGGATCGCCTAGTTTTTTATCGTACTCAATTGCACGTGGAATCGTACTTAAATTTGTAAATGGCAGTACGCCCTTCCCAACTAGCACCGGATGGATTTTATATTCTTCATGGAATGAAATCGCCATGTTGTATGCATTAATATCAGTACCTACAATAATCGGTAAAAAAGGTTGTCGGCTCATTGCGTTTAGTTCCCCTCAACATTTGTTCGTTTGTTTTTTTACCTATTTATCATACACCACTCACTCGATTTATGCTGTATTTTGCGAACTTAATTTTGACTATTCCTAACGCAATTAATGAAACTTCTTCTATTTAGAAACGTACAAATAACTAAGAGGTGAAAATGATGAACGAACAACTACAATTATTTTTCCATAATATCGAAAAAATCCGTCTTTATTTCGGCTCCGATTCCACACCATTTGAAAAGGAATTAGCGCTTAAATTAACCGTACGTAATCATGCATTTTACTATGAGGATTATGAAAAAGTTATTCAGCAAATTAAGGCCAATACAAAATGGTATAACAGTGCACGTACAAGCCAAAAGATTGCGCACAACTATTATGTACATTTTGCAAAAACACCAGAGCAGGTCCCTCACACGATACATATGTACAAGCAACTAACAAAACAGTTTAAGCGTAATGAACAAACGTATTTAGCAGCGATGTATTTAAAAACCGACACCGATTTAGTCAAGATGCAGCAATTGATGCAGGCACTACAACAGCAACCGAGCTTAAAATATTCTGCATTTGCACCACAAACGGTTGCCTTACTTGCCACACGTAATCATGACGAGGCAACATTGGCACAAACCTACGAACGCTATTACAATGCCCTTATTTCTCTAGGCTACGAACGTAAAGGGGTTACAAAAAATAGCGCAGTACTCTTAACGCTCGGCACCGGAACATTTTGTGAACAAACGTTTCAACATGTACAGCAAATTTCCGCAATCATTCAAAAGTCCGATGTGAAATTGAAACCCTGTCACTACAACACAATCGCACTACTTGCTTTAGCGAAATTCGATGTCGTACAGTTCCCAGCCCTCTATGCTATTCACGATGAAATTTGTCACGTATTAAAATTAAAAAAACATGACTGCAACACGCTGTCATTAGCCGCGCAAATTTACACATCAAACGAGGCGATTGGCGATTTACCAGAATATGAGCTCGATTTTAGCGATATGCTGCACATTCATAACGACGCTTCAAGTGATGGGGATAGCGGTGGTTCTGATGGCGGCGGTGGTGGAGATTAAACATTAGAAAAACACATTTCGCGTCAACAAAAAGGCATGCCAAGTAACTTCGACATGCCTAAACTATTATTTTGTTATAAAATTCTTCGGCTCACAAAGCTCGAACTTACCAATCGTGCTTTCTGCGGCACCCTTTGTACTCCCTAATACAACAACCGCCGAATTCACCGCTGCCTTACATTTTGTAAAGGCGTTACCACCTGCATCTATTGTACAGTTTAACGTATCAATTGCGGCTCCACCTCCGCGTGAAGAGCAGCTATCGAATGTTGAATTATGAACCAAAATCTCGGCGTCATACGTGTGGATTGCGCCTGACATTTCTGCACGGCTTTCTTTAAATTGACAGCCACTCATCACAAGCTTAACCTTTTGGACTTTCCCTGTAATGCGGCTAAAGAAATCGCGTTTCTTCATGTGACTCGCTTCGGTTCCCGCAATATACATACTACCACCTTTACCAAGCGTTGCATTATGTTCAAAAACGCAGTTGCGTAACACGAAATGGTCGCTATTCGTAAAGTAAATCGCCCCACCGCGTTCCTCGTCAAAGCATTTTTCAAACGAGCATGTATCAAGCTCGACTTTGGCATTATTCATTTCAATAGCGCGCACATTGTTTGCCCCAAAGAAGTGAACATCCTGTAATTTCGTTAAGCCTACATTACGTAGAGACAACATCGTTTTATTGGCATCCATTGACGCGATAAACTGTGCCCCGTCTGCCTTTAACACACCCCCGTCGACAATAATCGTCGCCTCATTGCCGAACGTTACCTTCATGCCGTTTAAATCCAGCTCCGCACCTTTACTAACAATCACTTCACCATTTAAATACGTCGCATAGCCAAGTTTTTTCTTTTGCCCACTCAGTAAGGTCATTTGCATTAAGCGCTCCTGGTATTCAAAGCCTGGTAAAAAGTATGGCAGTTCCGTTAATGGAATTGCTATATTTTGCTCAAATGCCGCTTGTACAACCTTCGTTGCTACTTCTGTATCTTTTTTTAACATGGCTAAACGGAAGCCGCGAATGAACTGCACTTCCTCATAGCTTAGCTGCAACAGTTCCTCGAATAATACGAGTAGCTCCTGCTCTTTTTCGGTAATTTTACGATCCTGTTGTGCGTACTGATATAAATCAAGCATGAAAATATATTGATGACGCGTTTCAGTTAATAATTGTAATAAATTATGTACAGTCTGCGGATCAGCCTCTAATGCTGCGGCAATTGCGAGCTTTTTAAAATCCGCCGGTAAATCAACTAGCGTAATTTGCTTTTTTAACGCATCCTTCGCCATCTCACTTGGATAGCCATTGACACAAACAAGCATCGCATAACCGATTGCGTAAATTTTACGGAATTGAATCGTTTCATTTGCCAGTGGATGTTTTTCATCGAGTAGTTCGCGCTTCACCTGGCGTAAATTATCTAAAATTGACATGTTATTCCCTCCAAAGTCGAATCACTGTAAATCTTTCTCTTTATATAACGGTTATTTTCCAATTATTTGTACTTTATTTCCCAAGAAATAATGAATTCCGACAAAAAACCACATCACGTCTGTGATGTGGTTTTTGTCTTATTCTGCTTTACGCTCTTTTGCATATTCAGCAGCTGCTGTAAATACAACGTCTGAAGATGAGTTTAATGCTGTTTCACATGAGTCTTGAATTACACCGATGATAAAGCCAATCGCAACAACTTGCATCGCTACATCATCTGAAATCCCGAATAAACTACATGCTAACGGAATTAATAATAGTGAACCACCGGCAACACCTGATGCACCAGCAGCTGATACTGCTGACAGCACCATTAAAATGACCGCTGTAATAAAGTCAACTTCAATACCTAGCGTATGTGCTGTTGCCATCGTTAATACCGAAATCGTCACAGCAGCACCCGCCATGTTAATTGTCGCGCCTAATGGAATCGATACAGCGTATGTATCTTTATCCAACTTTAACTTTTCAGCTAACGCCATATTGACTGGAATGTTGGCAGCTGAGCTTCGTGTGAAGAATGCTGTAATCCCACTTTCTTTTAATGACATGAATACAAGTGGGTATGGGTTACGACGTGCCACGATAAATACCATTAATGGATTCACAACTAATGCAACGAAGAACATTGTTCCTACTAAAATTAAAATTAAACGACCATATTCACCTAGCGCTGAAAGACCTGTTGTCGAAATGGCCTCAAAGATAATCCCCATAATCCCGAATGGTGCTAAGCTAATTACCCATTGTACTACCTTCGTTACTGCATCTGAGATGTTTGAAATGACTGATTTCGTTGTGTCGTTTGATGCTTTTAGTGCAATCCCTAGCACAATCGCCCATGCTAAAATCCCAAGATAATTTGCATTCATAATTGCAGTTACTGGGTTTGTTGTAATGTTAAATAATAATGTTTCAAATACTTCAAAAATACCACTTGGAGGTGTAACATCCTGTGCCGCTGTTTTTAATGTTAGTGTTGTTGGGAAAATGTAGCTTACAACTACGGCTACAAAGCCCGCTAAAAACGTACCTGCTAAATATAACGCAATAATCATTTTCATATTTGTCGCCTTACCGCCCACATGTGACGCGATGGCGTTAATTACTAGTACAAATACCAGAATTGGTGCAACTGCTTTTAAAGCTGCGATAAATAAAGAACCTAAAATCGTAATGCCGCTTACTTGTTCTGGAATTGTTAACGCGAGAATGGCTCCCAGCACAATACCAATAATAATGCGGTTTACTAAATTAATACTATTCCATTTGTTGAACAAACTTTTCATAATTCCCTCCGCTATTCTAAGATGTTATTTGCTTCTTTTGTGAAGCGAGTGAAACCTAAAAATCGATATGAAAACAAATTTCACATCGATTTGAAGCCTCATATAATAACACTTCATTTTTCGTTAATTTGCTATACAACAATAATAACTTGTATTTCTAAATAACACAACTGTATTTTCCAGGAGTACATTTGATAAATTAGTTAAAATCACTTTAAAGATTGCTATACAAGTGTTTTTGGTACTAAAACCAAACAGAACCCGAACGAAATTAATTTTCACCCACCCAAAATTCCATAATACACATACAATTGTTAATAATAAAAACTTTACGTTCGTGTTATTTTGTAAAAAATAGAAGCTAATACTTGTTGAAATAGCATTCCAAAGACAACCGGCATAGCTACTTTTGAAGGGAAGTATGTTGTTGCGATGACAACCCCAACAGCAATATTGCGCATCCCTCCGTTAAAAATAAATGTCGCTTGATCGGCCTTGGTTTTTAAAAATAGCTTCCCAAGCACTAACGCTAGTACATAGCCTGATGCTGCTACAAGAAGTACTACCCCAATCACAAATGCGAGTTCGGCATTGATATTTTTCACATACGGTGCAATCGCGCTACTATTTATCATGATAATGCCAAATAGAGAGCATTTCGATAGCAATGCAAATGGCTGACTAAAGCGTTGTTGTAACGTTCCCTTCGTCCATTCCCCCACAATCATCCCTAGAATCGACGGTAATACAATCATCCAAATTAAATCAAAAATAAGTGAAACCGTATCAAGTTGAATCATTTCTCCGACAACAACATGTAAAAGTAACGGCATTAAAATGGGTGCCAGGAGCGTATCAATTAAAATAATGGCTAAACATAATGGAAGATTCCCTTTACTAATTGTTACCCAAATAACACTCGTAACACCTGTAGGTACAGCTACCGAAAGTAAAAAGCCGATTGTTAATAAATGATCATCAAAAATAATTTCCGCTAATGTGTACGCCCAAAGCGGCATTAAAATATGTAAAAATGCGATGACAAATAAAATGGTTCTCGGATAAGTTTTAAACACTTTAATGTCCCTAAATTTTAAGCTTAAACTGCTGATAAACGTCATAAGTGCAAATAAAATCGGTACTAAAAATAACAAATGACTCCCTATTTGCTCCATTAGTACGCCGATCACTAAACTTACTGGCGTTAGAATCGGCATATACCGCTGCATAAATTGATTAAGTTGTTGAACCATGACGATTGCCTCGTTTCTCAAGTTTGTTTCCATATGGCATTTTAGCATAGATTTTGTTTACCAAGATGCGGTCTACTCAACAATTTCCTCCTATTTCACTATCAAGAGGCTATGAAATAGACCCAGGTTCAAAGTAGCACAGACAAAACAATCGCACTAAAAAAATTTAGAAAAGTAAAATCAATCTGGGTTTTTTAACTTAGTTTTAACCTTCCAGAGGTAAATTAGCACACAATAGGAATTTATTAGGGAGTGTGTTAAAATGCAACAAAACCTTGCAACAAATACGTACAAAACTTGCTTTACTCGCGATTTAAAACCCGGACAAATCGTTTATGAGGACGTATACGTTGAAAACCGCCGCTTACTCGCTAAAGGGCATGTTTTAACAGAACGTATCATTAGTTTGCTACGAAATCGGAATGTCCAACAAGTACTAATCGAAAGAACAGCAACGAATATGGGTGATTCGTTGAAATCCTTTACGAAGGAAGCAACAAATCCAATCTCTACGGATATTCGCCACGATTACTTACGGGCATTAGGCCAGTTAAGCTCAGAAACACGTTATGGTAAATTGCTAAATAATGCAGAGGATATTCAATTATTAGCGGGGTTATTTACATCTTATTTAGAAAATCCAACCGTCTATAAACTTTTATCGAATTTAAAAAATCATGACGAAGCTACATATTTGCATTCAATTGATGTTTTTACACTGGGTACACTTTTTGCAATCTCAGAAGGCATACTTACTATTGAAGAAGTTGGCTTAGGTTTCTTGTTTCACGACATAGGTAAACTCTACACTGCGAGCGAATTACTTAAAAAGGTACAAAAATTAACCAAAAATGAATACGCTGTCATACAGTATCACGCTATGCAAGGCTATGAAATCCTACATCAACATGGCTTGGCTCATATCGCGCATTTTGCAAAATCACATCACGAGCGTGTCGATGGTTCTGGCTATCCAGAAGGCTTAGAAGCAAGTGAGCTTTCAATTGAATTACAAATTTTACAACTGGTCGATGTCTATTCAGCTTTAACAATGGATCGCCCCTATCACCCTGGTGATTGTGCAGTCATTGCCCTTGAAAAACTATTTAAAAAAGTTAGCCAGTTTAACGCAGGGTTACTGTACCGCTTCATTGATTTTGTTGGGATTTATCCTGAAAACGCGATTGTCCTATTATCAGACGGAAGTCAGGCCATTATTCAACAAGTCAATACCCTGTACCCGCTACTGCCAACAGTCAAGATTTTCAATACTGGTAACGTGCTACATATGCCAATGGACTTTAGCCTGTCGATTCATAAGCTCATTACATTCCATGTAGATTCACCGCAAGATTTATTTAGTAAATTCTCGGATTTCTTACTGAACAATGATGTCTTGCAAATGCGTCGTTACTACGAAAAATTAAAGCAACATTATCCGCAAAATGAATGGTTTTCACATATTTATTTACCTGTCTTTCATGTATTTCGTGTCATTGAAAACTATGAGATGGTGCCTGAAAAGCGCTTTAAAGAAGTGAAATCTACCCTTGTCTCCTTACTTGAAGATACATTAAAGTTATTCCGAAAAAGTGATCATGCCAAAAAGAAATTCATCCTCCTACTTGGGGATATCAAAAAGCCTGCTGTCATTAAGCTTTTCGAAGGCTTATTACACAGTCAAAATATTTACTCTTTCATTTCACCAGCAAATCAATCAAAAGAAGCCATTGAAAAACTGGTAAAACTCTGTAGCGTAGATAGCTTAATTTTAGTTAGTGAGCAGTTCATTAATATGCCAACGTTAGATATTCAGTATTATCATCTAACCGAATTTCAGCTTGAATCTTTCATGTCTCACTATGTATCTACTTCAATTGAACATCAACAATTAATAGATGACTTACAACGCTTTAATAAAACCGAGCACTTACTTTTTATTCAATAAGGAGAGCTGTTGCATATGATTACAGAAAATCTTCATTTACCCTCTTTACTAACACGGAAATATGTAGAACGTTTTGAGCGAACAATGCTTCTTCAACCGATGGATTATGTCGTTTCTGAACAGCAAGCACTGGAGCTACTTCAACAAATTCAATTAAAAACAAAAAATAATCCTTGGCTATTTGAACCGCTAAGCATGACAAGCTTTCAACAACAATATGCCTTTGTATATGAAGACTTTTCTGGACAAACGTTGCAACAATATCAAACTAGTAATCACCTGTCATTACACGAAATTATTCAAATCGCCCTAGAATTAACGAATGCCAGCATTAGCATTCATCAACAAGGCGATACAATAGAGCATTTTTCACCAAGCTATATTTTCATCCATCCTCAGTCACATAAAATAAAATTGCTAGCACCGACAACAATGAAACGTAGTCTTCTAAAAATACAGCCGCAAATAACTGATAAAAATTTACAAGATATAGCTTATTTAGCACCTGAGCAAACAGGTCGCGTCGCTACAGAAGCGGATGAACGAACCGACCTCTATGCTATTGGCGCTATTTTATTCGAGCTTGTTACAAACACTAAATTGTTCCATGCAGATAATGTCGTGGATTATTTATACTTTGTGCTGACAAAAGAACCTAACAAAGCCTTACTTGAAGCGCACTGTCAACTCGAAATACTTCGTGAAATCATCTTAAAATTACTAAGCAAGGATAAAGAAGAGCGCTATCAAACCGCGTTTGGATTACGACATGATTTATTAAAAACAATGAATTTACTTGTGGAACACGAATTTAACACACAGTTTCATCTTGGAGAGCAGGATATCCCCCTTCAGCCGATGATTTCAACCAAGCTTTACGGCCGTGATACCGAACAAATTTTTTTACAGCGTATTTATGAAAAAGTGAAGTTAGGTAGCAAAGAAATCGTTTTTATAAAGGGGATCTCTGGAAGCGGGAAGTCTGCCCTTGCAAAATCAATCAATACACAAGTTATTCAAAACCAAGGCTACTTTTTAGAAAGTAAGTTCGACCAATTACAAGAACAGCATTCATTTCAACCAATCGTTGAACCCCTGAGAAAATTACTGCAGCTAATTTATTTAGAAGGTGAACAATCTATCAAAAGCATTCAAAAAAATATGCGTACTATGGAACTAATCCTTACAGATAGTTTAATCCAACTCATACCTGAGCTTGAATGGTTTATGAACGAAGATTTTCGGATTGTTCACGAAAGTAAGCAGTATACGCTTCAAGTAAACGCGTTTATTTTCTCATCAATTGAAAAGGTGCTGCAAATTATTACTTTACAAAAGAAGACGGTCGTCATCTTTATTGATGATTTGCAATGGGCCCAAACCGAAGCGATTCAAATGTTGCAACAAATCTACAATCAATATGAAGGCGGTTATTTATTATTAATCATTGCTAGTCGCGAGGAAGTCGAACAGACAAACGAAATACTACTTCTATGGCAAAAAGAATTACCTGCATTTAGTACGATTCAAGTTCGTTTACTTTCACAAGCACACATTTTTTCACTCGTTAGTGATGTGTTAAAGTCTCAATGTGAAACCGCACATATTGTCGCACAACGTATTTTTCAAATGACGCAAGGAAATCCTCTTTTCGTACATGAAGTATTTCGGATTTTTATTAAGAACAACACGGTCTTCTATCAATTAGAGGAAGGACGTTGGGATTTAGATACCCAAAAATTACAACAAAGTATAGGTAATACAAATCTTTTTAGTTTTATAGAAAGTCGTATGAATATGCTTTCTGATTCGTCATTATCTTTATTGCAAATCGCGTCTTGCTTTGGCCATCATTTTGACTTTTATCTTTTAACAAAACTACAAAATGCACCTTACTACGAAATCCTTTCGAACTTAGAAGAATTGATTTCCAATGGCTTTATTCAGCCACTTGATACATTTTTAGATTTTACACACGAATCGATAATTGAAAATAGCCAACACTTACAATCAATGAAGTTTCAATTTGTTCATGACCGCATTCAGCAATCTGCCTATGAAATGCTGCCTCATGAGGTACGGCTACAAACACATTTTTCTATTAGCCAGTTATTACAACAGGAAGATATCCTTGAAAACCAATTACAAGCGCTTGTTCGTCAACTCAATCATTGTATGGAATTACTTTCTCCTACAGAGCATCAACAATTAGCCCTTTGGAATTACGAGCTCGGTCTGAAAGCTAAAAACGCGGGTCTTTATAGTAATGCGCGTCAATATTTCAATCAAAGTTTACGCTTCTTACCAGATGAAAAGTGGTACTCGATGCGGGAAGATACGATTCAAATCTATATGGCAATCGGGGAATGCGAATATTTAGTAGGTAATTATGAACAATCTAAAATTTATATTTTTGAAGCATTATCTCATGCACAATCGAAACTTGAAAAACTAAAAATTTACCGTTTAATGTCACTCATTTTCATTGAAGAGGAAAACACCGAACTCGTGTTGAACGCAGGCTTACAAGCTATGGAATTATGTAATCTAAACATTAAAATTGAGCCAAAAACTTGGGAAGTGGCAAAAGAATTTATCTTTGTTAAAATCGCGCTACGCAATAAAACAAACGAACAGCTAATGAATTTGAAGCCCATTGAAAATGAAGAAATTGATGTTGTCATTCAAATTATGATTAACATCGTCAGTAATTCGTTCCGTATGAGTCAAAACTTAACAGGCATGATTCTACTACGCTTAATGCGATTGCAATTACAATACGGTGCGCCTACCGAAAGCGCCATTGTCTTTATAAATTATGCCTTACTACTCATTTCTGGACCTAACGATGTTAAAGAAGCATTACGCTTCGGCAAATTGGCCGTATGGATGGCCGAAGAAACCGAAGATGCTTATATTAAGTCCCGTGTCTATTTTATTTATAGTATTTTCCTTAATCATTGGGAAAATGATTTTGATCGGAGTATCCGCTATATGAGGAACCTCCAACAAAATATGGAGCAACTCGGTCTCTATTACACGGTTACTGCCACTTCTTGTTTTTTAAGTAATGCCAAATTGCTTGATGGGCGTTCTTTACAAATAATTTCCGATGAACTCAACTTGCAGCAAAAACTTTACGGAAAATATACAAGTGTTTTAGCAATTGATTTTTTAGAAGAGTTTAAACACTGGGTTCGCGTGCTTACATCACCTGGTACGGATCTTATTTGGGATTCACATATTACGTTAAAAAATGAAGAAGCTGTGCTAATGATGCATTATACCCTTCGACTTCGTATGGCTTATTTGTTTAAAAATGAAATACAAATAAAACGATTGCTTCAAGATTTAGCGAAACAATCTGAAGAGGTCTTTTCGTTACCGACAACACCCATTTATCATTTCTTCCGCACGCTTTGTTATTTTGATTTCTTAAACGAGGACATGCAGCATCATTTTTCTAGAAAAGAATTAGCAAAAAATATTCGCGCTAGCTTACGACATTTTAAGCACTGGGCTAAACACGCCCCGCATCAGTACGAGCATTACTACACAGCGCTTTTAGCTGAGCAATATGCCCATAAAAGGCAATGGAAAAAGGCAACGCGCGCATACATTGAAGCGATCCAACTCGCTAAAATTTATCAGTTTCCACATGATGAGGCTGTCCTTCACGAACGGCTCGCAAAGTTGTATGTGAAACAGCTTGATGAGACAAAAGCGACCTACCATATTACACAAGGGATTGAAAAACTGCATGAATGGGGTGCGGTGGTCATTGCAAACAACTGGGAGCAGGACTATTCGGACTACATTACAACACGCAACATCAAATCACAGCCACTATTATCGTATGACATGATTAATTTATTCGATGCGACCCACCTTTTAGCGAATGAAGAGTTCGATACGGAGCAGATGCTACAGCAAATGTTACAGTCGATTTTAAAGCAAGCGAATGCAACGTCTGCCTATTTTATTCGTTACGTGCAGCCAACGTTTTATGTGTTAGCCAGTGCAGCTAATTCTGATCAATCGCTCTCATTTTCAGTACGTTCGGAATTAACGGAGCCTTCGATGAAAATTTTGCTCGACTATGTTGTTCAACTCGATGAACCGCTTGTGATTGGTAATTTAGAAAAGGACCTTGCGTTTACACATATCAAGCGTCCTGCAAAATCGATTCTTTGTATGCCGATTAAGTATAAGGGCAAAATTCAGGCATTTTTATATTTAGAAAATCAGCTATTATTAAATGCCTTTAGTAATGTACAGCTTGAGTTACTGCGCATTATTTCGACGCAAATGGCGGTAACATTAGAAAACACTGAAATTTACAATGAGCTCGAAAACCGCGTAAAGGAGCGGACAACCTCACTTGATCAAATGAATGTATCGTTAAAGGATGCTAATGAACGACTGGCAATTAATGAGCAGGAACGTAAAAAACTACTGCAAAGCATCTCTCATGAATTGCGCTCCCCTTTAACATCTACTTTAGGTTATATTGAATCAATTTTAGATGGTGTTGTACAAAATCCTGAGCAACAGACCTATTATTTACAGCGGAGCCGTGAGCGTTTACTTGCACTGAATCGACTTATACAAGATTTATTTGAATTAGCGAAACTTGAGGCTGGTCGTATGGATTTTTCATTCACTAAAGTATCTGTCCAAGATTTTTTCGAAGAATTTGCGTACCGATTTGAAGCTAATGTACTCGGTGCAAATCTCAGCTATTCGACATCAGGAAACTTGCAACCAAATCAATATGTCCTAGTTGATTTACTACGTATGGAACAGGTCATTTCCAATTTTATTTCGAATGCCATTAAGTACACAGAAAAGGGCCGCATTTCTCTGAAAATGTATGTTGAGGATGGGGAACTTATTTGCATTGTGGAGGACAGTGGGATCGGGATTCCTGAACATGAATTACCATTTGTTTTTGATAGCTACTTCCGCGCATCGAATTCGCATGTGTTGAATTCACACGGGATTGGTCTAGCCATTTGTAAAGAAATTATTACACAGCATCAAGGGAAAATTTATGTCGATAGCAAGGAGACCGGCTCACGCTTTTACTTTACATTGCCGATTCAATCTACATAAATAGGCACACATTTCGGCTTCTAAAGCTATCAATAGGACATGTGGCATCGTATATGTTATTTTTATGATATAGCATTATAGGAGGCGTTTGTATGTCACTTTATAAAAGTGGTTATGTATCATTATTAGTCGGCATTGTTTTATTAGTCGTGTCAATATTCTTTACGAGTGATTGGGGTCTTGGCGCTTGGCTAACTTTATTTGTCGCAAGTATTATTATTTGTACCGTTGGAATCATTATGCTGATCGTTCATTTAATCAAACAAATTAAGGCCGATAAAATTCGAAAAATGCAACAATAAAAACAAGCTGCTACGCGTAGGCATAGCAGCTTGTTTTTTTAATGTCTGGCCAGTCACACATTTACGTAGAACACGCGCGAAGAACATTTCTTCCAAGACACATTTCACTATCATTTATCTTCTTTCACCGACACAATTTTAACTGCGTCCTCATATTGAACACGTACCGTTTTGCGTGCTAATACAGACGTTCTCGCTTTTACTGGGACTATTTTTTTGTCCCCATTTAACTCGATTTCTACTAAAAAACACTTTGCCCCACACTGCACCTGCCTCACACTCCTAAATTCATTATAAATTTCATAGCAGGTTTTTGCGAATAATATGCAAAAAGCATCGAATGTAAAATCAGCATTTGGTACACTAAGAGATAGAAAAATGTATTGTGATTTGAGGTGAAGACAATGAATAAACGAAAACGCGCTTTATGGGGCTTTATCATTGGCGATGCTTATGGCGTGCCAATGGAATTTATGGATCGAGATACATTTAACGTACGCGATATGATTGGCTATGGTTGCTGGGATGTACCGGCTGGAACATGGTCTGATGATAGTGCGATGACGCTCATTACAATCGAGCATTTAATTAACGACACATCACTTGCTGATTTAAAGCGTGAATTTTGTAACTGGGCGTTTCGTGGCTACTGGACTTATAATGACGAGCCTTCATTTGATGTTGGCTTAACAATTGCTGAAGTGCTTAACCGCTGGGAACAAAACGGGATTTTTGAACAGGCAAAAAGCGATGAAAAAAGTAATGGGAATGGCGCGTTAATGCGCATTTTACCGATTGCCTTTTATAGCTACAAACGCTCGATTGAAGAACGCTATGTGAAAGATTACGCAACCTTAACACACGGCCATATCCGCTCAACACTTTGTTGTATGCACTATACATATGTTGTGCACAGTTTGATGGACGGCTTGTCGATTGAAGCGAGTCTACAAGCAGCAAATCAGTTACTAGATCCCTTGTTAAGAGATTATCCTGAAGAGCGTCCGCATTTTGAGCGCATTTATAACATTACGCGCCTAACACGTGATGACATTAATAGTAATGGCTATGTCATTCACACGTTGGAGGCTGTATATTGGAGCTTGCTACATAGTTCAAGTTATTTTGAGACGATTTATAATGCAGTTCATTTAGGTAGTGATACCGATACCGTTGCGGCAATTGCAGGTGGCCTAGCTGGGATTTACTACGAGGAACTCGATATTCCACAAGACTGGATGGGGCTCATTCCAAAACGTGAGGAAATTGACACACTGCTAAATCGTTTCGTAAAAGTTATTTTTTAATAAACTATATGAAATGGATACATTATTGCGTGTGCAACGTTTGAAAAAACACAATTTGATACTAGCATTCAATTCAAATTAAATAAATAAAAATAAGCAGTGCCCCTTTTTACGGGAGCACTGCTTTTATGTTGTGGCCATTAAATCGCTGTCTTTGTCTTCATCTTCAATTTCGCCAACGATTTCTGTTAAAATATCTTCCATTGTCACAAGCCCTATCGTTTTCCCTTTTTCGTCTGTTACAAGCGCCATATGGTTACGCGTTAGCTGCATTTTTTTAAATACACCTTTAATGGCAGCTGACTCTTTGTAGCGTGGGATTTCACGAATAAATGTATCCATTGTACTCATACGACCTGCTGCAATATCTGTCAGCATTTCTTTTGTGTTAATAAAGCCAACAATTACGGCCGTGCTTTTACTGCTATCCATTACCGGGTAACGTGTATATTCGTATTCATCGATGACCGCTAATGTTTGTTCAAGCGTAAATGATTTTTCGAGCGTAATCATGTCATTGCGCGGAATCATCACTTCACGTAATTCGCGTGTGTCGAATTCGAAAATGTTTTCTAAATACGCAAGCTCCGTTTGGTTAATTTCGCCGCCCTCATAACTTTGCGTAACAATCATTTTTAATTCTTCCTCTGAATACACCGTGTCATGTCCGGCTGGCTTCACACCAAAGCCTTTTAATAACAAGCGTGCTGAACCGTTTAATACCGAGATAAATGGTGCTGTTACTTTACCGAACCAATAAAGGATTGGTGCGAGTATCAGAGTCATTTTTTCAGCATACTGAATCGCTAATGTTTTTGGCATTAATTCGCCAAGTACAACGTGTAAGAACGTTACGATTGATAATGCGATAACGTATGACAATGCAGTTGCCATCGCTGCTGGTACGTTAAAATATTCAAATACTGGCTGTAGCATTTTTTCAACAGTAGGCTCACCTAGCGCACCTAAAATTAAGGCCGTGATGGTAATACCTAGCTGACATGCAGATAAATAGTAATCTAGATTTTCTGTTACTTTTTTTGCAGTAATAGCTTTTTTATTACCTTCTGAAATCAACTGATCGATACGTGACGTACGCACCTTTAAAATCGAAAACTCTGCACCTACGAAAAACGCAGTAAGTGCAATGAAAAGCGCGATTAATAATAAATTAATAATGATTATACTGTCCAATTAGCTCCCCCATCTTGAGGGATTCACCTCCGGAATTTATTGTTCGAATTCATATTGTTTTAGTAAGACTTCTTTAATATGCAAATGATCCATATCTTTTACAATCCAAGCATGATCTGCGGATTTGATGGTATCGCCTATTTTTAAATCGTCCCCGTTTTTCATTGCTTCGATATTCATATGCTGCATCCAACCACCGATTGTGTCGATGTCTTCACTATCTTCAAACTCAATGCCGAAACGATCCGTTAATTCGACTAACGGTACACGTGCATTAATAGTATATTCGTTTTCTCCTGTTTTTCGTATTTCATCCACTTCGTCTTCATCGAATTCGTCACGAATTTCACCAACGATTTCTTCTAAGATATCTTCCATCGTCAAGATGCCCGCTGTACCACCGAATTCGTCTAATACAACCGTCATGTGCACTTTTGCTTGTTGCATTTTTAGCAGTGCATCTTGAATTGGCGTGGCTTCTAAAACGTAAGGAATGTTGCGTACGAATTGCTCTAACTGGAAATCACGTTTTGATACGATATAGCTCAATAATTTATTAGCATTTACATAGCCGATAATATGGTCTTTATCATTATTTTCAATAATTGGGTAGCGCGTGTAATTCGATTCATCTAAGATGGCAATAATCCCCTCAGGGCTCATATTTTTATCCAGTGTCACTAAATCTGTACGTGGCACCATAATGTCTTTTGCTCTGCGCTCATCAAAAGCGAATACATTTTCTAAATAGCCAAGCTCTTGCTGGTCAATTTGCCCACCTTGGAAGCTTTGCACCATAATAATTTTTAATTCTTCTTCTGAATACGCTTGATCTTCACCTGCTGATTTTACACCAACTGCTCTTAATAAGATGCGAGATGTTCCATTTAATGCTTGAATAAATGGATACATGACTTTACCAAAATAGTAAAGTGGTGGTGCTAATAATAGCGTCACTTTTTCTGAAAACTGAATCGCTAATGTTTTCGGAGCCATTTCCCCAATGACGACGTGCAAGTAGCTGACAATCGCTAAAGCGATCACATAAGAAGCTGCAGATGCTACAACGTCTGACACGTTGAAATAGTCGAATACCGGTAATAGTAACTGCTTTACATAAGGCTTAGTAAATGCTCCTAAACCAATGGCTGTAACGGTGATACCTAACTGACAGGCTGATAAATAATAATCTAAATCACTAACAACTTTTTTTGCGATAATCGCTTTGGTATTGCCTTCTGCGGCCAAGTGGTCAATGCGTGATTTACGAATTTTTACGACCGCAAACTCTGCTGCCACGAAAAATCCAGTTAACCCTAAAAAGATGATTAATAAAACGATGTTTATAATGGTGTTTATGTCCAATTACTTCCCTCAATGAAGAGGGATTCACCTCCAAATAATTTTGTTTGCTGCTACATATTTACCCTTCTTTTTGCGATTCATTCTCTCAGATTGAAAATATGTATGTACTTCATAAGCTCTTAAAAGTAATACGTGATACTTCACGAAAAGGTTTCACTTATTTTAAAAAACCTTAAAACCGTAACGTTACAGTTTCATTGAGTATAAACGTTTCATGTAGCAAATGCAAAAAAACAGGTAGCCGCGATTTTATGGCCTACCTGTTTTTTTGATTATTTTTCTACTTCTGTTGACGATTTAATAATATTTCCGTTATATAATTGTACTTTTTCGTACTCTTTTTTATCGACTTGTAATACAAATGTATGTGGTACGCCTTCTTCATCACATTTGTCCCCACCGATATCAAATAATTGAACTGCTAAATAATTTTTGTAATCATATACACCATCCACTGCGATTCCACAGCTATCCGAATAGGTAACAACAAAGGCTGCCATGTACTTTTCTAGATCAATGTCAAAGCCATCCACTTGGAAACGTGCTTTTAACTCTTCTAGCTGACCTTCTGTGTTTGCATAAGCAATATGTGGTACGAGTGACTCATAAATTGGCGCAATTTTTTCTTCATATTTCACAATTTCAAAGGGTACCGCCTGTTTTTCACTAAACATTGGCCCTTTTTCTTCCTTGCTACTACATGCTGCTAATACTAGCAGTGTCATGATTAATAATACGTATTTTTTCATGGAGCTAATTCCCTTCTATATATACTCTTCTTTGTGATTTTAGTAAAATTCAGCGGTATTATCAAATTTCTGCATTTATATTAAAGAAAAAAGCACTTATGAACAATTTCGTTCATAAATGCCCTTAATTATGCGTTCGCTTTTGCGCGCTGGCTTTGATGCAATTTTTTCATAGCAAAGCGTGCAATTGGTTGTGCGATTAATAGCTCAATCCAAAAGGCAATCGCAAAGTTACGCGGCCAGATATAGAAGAGGTTTTGAATCGGCTTAAGAGAAATTTTCCCTTCACCAACCCAGCTTCCGATAATTGATAAACAGATTGATAATATCGTTACATTTAATACGGTATTTAATAGAACGCGTGCATTAAAGCCGTCCGTTTGACCAACAAACTTCGGCATAATTTTCCCCACAAGTGGGTCAGCAACAAGGCGGACTAATAATACTACAATTACCCACATAATAGGTAATAGTTTTAATGTGTCGAAGTAAACTTCTTTCGAAAAACCACGTTCAAATCCGATGATGAGCGGTGCGATTGTATTTACAGAAACAAAAATATAATTTTACGATAAGTCATTCAGCAGAACAGTTAACGATTAAAGCACAAGGCAATTTACAGGCAACCGAAGAAGTAGCAACAGCCTCAGAGGAAGTACTTGCTTCAATGGAAGAAATGGCTACTTCTGCAGAATCCTTAAGAAAACACCGTTCGAATTAAACTCTCGAACGGTGTTTTTCTCTTTACTCTTCGTTTGCTAATTTTTCTTTAACAAATGTCGGTAGCATAAATGCGCCAACATGTAAGTCGGTATTATAATACTTCGTTTTTAAGCCGAAATTGTTCCACTCCGTAGGCTTCACATCTTGAATTGGATCAAATGTTTTTGAGGCAAAACCGAATAACCAATGACCTGATGGATAGGTCGGCATATGGAATTGATACACGCTTGCAATTGGGAAAATATTTTTGATTTTCTTATGCGCTTTTCTCATATTTTCCGCATATTCCGCGAAATATGGCGATTCATGCTGGTTAATTAAAATTCCGTCATCAGTTAATACTCGGTAACATTCCTTATAAAATGCAGTTGTAAATAAGCCTTCACCCACTGAAATCGGATCGGTTGAATCCACTAAAATTAAATCAAATGACTTGTCCTGAGCATTTTTTACATATGCTAACCCGTCATCAAAAATCATCGTCATGCGCGGGTCTTCTTCTACCCCTGCCGCTGTTAATGGTAAATATTTTTGACTTAAACGGAATACTAATTCGTCAATTTCTACCATAACTACTTTTTCAACTGATTTGTAGCGTAGTACTTCACGCGCTGTACCTCCGTCGCCACCACCAATAATTAATACATTTTTAATATTCGGATTTGTAGCAAACGCTGGGTGTGTGATCATATCGTGATAAACAAATTCATCTTTTTCATTGACCATCATCAGTCCGTCTAGTGTAAAAAATGTACCGAAATCGTCGCCTTTATAAAAATCAATTTGCTGGAATGGTGATGCTTCACTGTGTAGTTGCTCGTTGTAGCGTAGTGAAAATCGGCAATCATCACTCCATTGTTCTGTATACCATTTCATTACATCGCTGCCTCCACAACTTCTTGTTTTACAGAAATTTGCTCAATTTCTTGCTCTGCGAATTGGCGGATTTTATCAGCCATGCCACGTGGAACTTCGAATGATTCTGTCTTTTTCGCTTGTAATTTCTGTTCTAAATATTCGGCTGCCTTCCATGGGCTCACTGAATCACCACATGTGTACACGTCTACTGAAGCAAAGCCGTATTCTGGCCAAGTATGGATTGTTAAATGTGATTCCGCAATAATTACCGCGCCTGAAACGCCGTATGGGTTGAAGTGGTGGAAACAAGATTCTACAATTGTTGCACCAGAATAATCCGCTGCCTCGTTCATAAATTGCTCAATTAATTTGTTTTGCTCAATAATTTCTGCTGGGCAACCATAAAATTCGATTAATACGTGTCTTCCTAATGTTGATAATTCAATGCTCATTTATCTATCTCCCTTAAGTACTAAAATTTGATGTTTTTCTTGTGTTTCCACCAGAACATTGCCAATATTGCGACTATAGAAGTCATAAACCTGCAAGACGCGGGGTGAAATAACCTCACCCGGAATCACAAGTGGAATGCCTGGCGGATAAATCATAATAGAATCGGCACTTATTCGGCCAATTGCTTCATATATATTGATCGTTTCATGCAACTGCTGACTTGCCTGCTGTGGTGTCATGGCAAGTTCATTCATTTTCTCATTTAAAACATTTGGCAAATGGATCGGCTGTTGTTTGGCAAAACGTTGTTCAATATCCTTTAATGCATGGACTAACTTCGTCAGGGATTGTTCACTGTCCTTATAGCTAATGACACACATCACGACATAACCTTCCGCAAGTTCAGCTTGGATACCATAGTGTTTTTTTAATAATGTATACACTTCAAAGCCTGTTAGCCCTAAGTCATTTACGCGAATGACTAGCTTTGTCCAGTCATACCCTTGCTTGAACTTTTTGTTAACATAATCTGACTTTAATACTTCGTAGCGTGAATTTATTTCAAGTATTTCAATCGCCTGCATGACAACTGGCTTCAATGCTTCAAAGCGTTCGCGGCCAAATAATGCGAGTTCTTTTCTTGCGACATCGAGTGAGCTCATTAATAAATAGCTGGCACTTGTTGTTTGCAACATATTTATAACTTTTTGCATATGATTACTAGGAATTAAAGTTGTCTTTTGCAGCAAAAGCGAGCTTTGTGTAAGGGAGCCCCCTGTTTTATGCATGCTAAGTACAACCAAATCCGCGCCCGCTTTAATCGCATCAAGTGCTTCTGGCAATACAGTTAAATGCGCGCCATGTGCACTATCAACTAATACAATTGTATTTTGTTCATGCGCTAATTCACAAATTTTCTTAAGTCCATTCATCGCCCCAAAATACGTTGGGTAGGTGACTAAAATCGCTTTTGCGTGTGGATTTTCCACGAGCGCTTTTTTGGCACTGTCGACAGAAATACCATGTGCAATGCCGAACTTTTCATCGATTTCGGGCTGAATAAATACCGGCTTGGCGCCACTTAGCAAAATACCGTTCATGACGGATTTATGGCAGTTACGTGGAACGAGTATTGTGTCGTTTTGCTTACACGTTGCTAAAATCATGGCCAAAATTCCAACTGTCGTACCGTTCACTAAAAAATACGCTTCATCTGCATCAAAGGCCTGTGCCGCTAAGCGATGAGCTTCTTTAATAACACTTTCAGGATGGCTCAATAAATCGAGCTCCTGCATGGAATTGGCGTCCATTCGCAATGTCATTTCACCAAGCGTATCGTTTAGTGGATGATCATCGATTCCGCGCTTATGGCCGGGTACGTCAAATGGGGTAATGTCTTTTTTTGCATAGCTTACGAGTGCGTCGTAAAGCGGTGTGCGCTGCTGTGTAGTGACGAATTCATCCGCCACTACACGCTCTACAACTAGCATTATTGTACCTTTACTAAAAGCTGGTGTTTTAAGTCGCTTACTTTATCTGTTCTTTCCCAAGGGACATCTAGTTCGGTACGTCCAAAATGACCATACGCAGCAACTTGTTTGTATTGCGGTTTACGTAAATCGAGCATGTTAATAATGCCGTTTGGTGTTAAGTCAAAAATTTGACGAATCGCACGAATGATTTCCTGTGTTGAAACCTTTTCGGTACCGAATGTTTCAACGGCGATACTAATTGGTTCACTTACCCCAATGGCATACGAAAGCTGAATTTCACATTTATCAGCTAAGCCTGCTGCGACAATATTCTTTGCCACATAGCGCGCTGCATATGCTGCAGAACGATCTACTTTTGTGCAGTCTTTACCTGAAAATGCTCCGCCGCCGTGACGAGCTGCCCCGCCGTACGTATCAACAATGATTTTACGTCCTGTTAAACCAGCATCTCCGTGAGGTCCGCCTACAACGAAGCGTCCTGTTGGATTAATTAAAATGCGGAAGTCATCATTCATCGCAAATTCACGCGCAGTTTGTTTAATAATGTGCTCAGCTACGTAAGACTTAAACGCCTCTTCTTCAAAGTCATCATCATGCTGAATTGACATTAATACGGTATCTACCTTCGGGGTAACTGATGTGTAATCAATTGTCACTTGTGATTTCATATCGGGACGAGCCCACTTAAATTCACCTGACTTACGTAATTTGCTTGCACGCTTCACAAGTGCGTGTGCCATCTCAATTGCAAGTGGCATATAGTTTTGCGTTTCATTTGTCGCAAAGCCAAACATAATGCCTTGGTCACCGGCACCAACCTCTTGCGTATCACTTGAAGCATCTACACCCATTGCGATATCTGGAGATTGTGTGTGTACCAGTACTTGTACGTTACAGTTGTTACCGTCAATGCCAAATTTGTCATCTGTGTAACCAATATCAGTTAACGTTTGACGGGCGATTGCCTCAAAATCAATTACGGCTTTTGTCGTAATCTCTCCACCAACAATCACGGTATTCGTTGTTGTAAATACTTCACAAGCAACGCGTGATAGTGGATCTTGTGCTAACGCTGCATCTAGCACTGCATCTGAAATTTGGTCTGCGATTTTATCTGGATGCCCTTCCGATACGGACTCCGATGTAAATAATACTTTTTCTAACAATTGTCACTTCTCCTAACATTCATCATATTTACTTGAATTTAGGCACAAAAAAAGCTCACCCAATTTTTAAGGAAAGCTTCGAAAAGTATCATCTGCTGTTCCTCTTATTGTTCACAAAATAATTTTTGTGCTCAGGTTCGGCCCACAGGATTCTACCCTGCTTGAATAAAATTGTTTGGCCACCACATCTTCGACCCCTCGTCTCAGTGGTTATTAATAAGAGCTATATTCTTTATGCTGAGACTCATACTAAGTTATAAAGATTTTAAAGTCAACAGTATTTTTGATAAATTTTTAGGATTGATATGCTAGAAAATGGATCCCTATTGCTAGAATACTACTCAATATGCAAAATAATAAAGGTTTTTTATGATTGTATTTTAATGCAATATTACTCATAAATATAAATTCAAAGGTTTTCCATTAGTAATAGAAGAAACTCCTATATTATTTGGTACTAATTGTGTTACGAAAACAAAAAGCCATTTAAAGAATGACACTTTTCAAGCAGGAATTTTCCATACAATTGAATACTGAAAATACGCTTCAACACACTAAAGTTCTAAAATTCATAATATATAGACATTTAATTTGCAACCGAATCAAGTCAAAAAAACACTAAAAAGACCATCACCTCACACCTGTGAAATGATGGCCTATTTTAAACTTATACTTTAAACTTATACTTTAAACTTTCCAATTTCCTGCTGTAATTCTGCCGCGCTATCAACTAACGCTAGGGCAATGCCACTTACTTCTTGCATCGTTGCCGACTGCTCCTCCATCGCTGCTGCAATGGAATCGACGCTTTGTGAAGCTGCATCTGCCCCAATAGCAATTTCATTGACCGATGCCGAAACTTCTTCAGCACTTGCTGATAGCTGCTCCGCTGTTGCTGAAATGTCTTGGATTTGATTTGTCATGACACTTACAGCACCAACGATTTCATGGAATGATTCTCCGGCATTTCCGATAATCTTTACACCTTCTTTTACAGAGCCTAACGCACTCGATACCGCCTGTTCAACGTTTGCTGTATCACGCTGGATTTCCACTGTTAACCCAACAATTGAGTTTGCCGATTGCTTCGAGCTTTCCGCTAAGTGACGGACTTCATCTGCCACAACCGCGAAGCCTTTCCCGTGCTCTCCTGCACGTGCTGCTTCGATTGCTGCGTTGAGAGCAAGTAAATTTGTTTGATCGGTAATATCGGTAATCACTTTTGTCATATGCTCAATTTCAATCGTTTGCTGAGCTAGTTTTTGCACTAATTCATTTACCGTTGCCGTTGAATCGTTAATTGTCGTCATCTGGACTTTTGCTTGTTCAATTGTGTCGACACCCTTTGAAGCGGTTTGACTAGCATCCAACGCTGAATTATGCAGAACTTGTGATGATTCTGCGATACGCTGAACACCTTGAGCCGTTTCTTCCATCGCACGTGCACTTTCACTTGATGCGGATGCCGATGCTTGAGCTGAATCTGAAGTTGCCTCTAATTGCTTTGTGACATCTTCTGTTGTTGCCGTAATTTCTTCCGTACTTGCCGATAGTTCCTCAGATGCTGCCGTTAACTGCTGGGCATTTCCCTGTACAGATTGAATCAGCTGATGCAAGTTATCCTTCATTTTATTGAAAATCATACCAAGTTGGCCGATTTCATCTTTTGAAATCACTTTAATGTCTTGCTGTGTTAAATCGCCATCCGCAATGAATTCTGCCGCATGCATTAATCGACTAAGTGGATGAATGATTGTACGGCGGATAAAAATAATTAAAACAATTGCTACTACAATTGCTAATACAACACTTACTAATGACACAATTCTTGTATAGCTAATCGCCTTTTCTGATTCCTCTTTTATTTTTACCAGCTGTTGTTCTTGATAACTAACCATCTCAGTTGCCGCTTCTAAAATCCCTTCATTAGCTACAACAAGATCTGAATTGACAATGTTAAAACTCACCATAATATCATCATTACGATCTAATGAAGCGAGTAATTTTTCTACACCTTCATTAAAGGTAGCATTATGTACTTTAATTTCAGCAATTAAGCCTTTCATTAATTCTGAGCTAACCATGCCCTCTAACGTATGAATATTTTCATCAAGTGCCGCTGCGTGCGTTGTTAGTAAATCACGGTTTCCCTGTGAATCTTCTAAAATTAATGCACGTGAATAAGCACCTTGAAAAGCTAAATTTGCACGAATATCATCGACAATCCCAATTTGCTCCACACGATTATCTAAAGCATCTGATTGTTTGTTTTCTACTGTCGATAAGTTTATAAAAACAAGGATTGTTGTCAAAATCATCAAACCGATGATGGTATAAAACGATAAATTCAACTTTAAACCGACCTTCATAATTAATCCCCCATTTTACTATATTTTTATTTTAATAGTAGCATTGATTAATAGTATTTCAGTTGAAATTTATGAACATTTTTAGTTTTTTAGTTCTATAACGAACTGTCTAAAAATTAAAGACACAAATCATTAATCCAAATCGGGTGTGCCCCTTTCTTCTATCTTTTCTAGTTGTTCTATTCCCGTTTTCTTCTATAATGAAAAGGAAAAAGGAGTGATTCGATTGTTCGAGCAAAAAACAGTCATTATTACCGGCGCGGCACAAGGTATGGGGCGCGCGATTGCTAAACATTTTGCAAAAGCGAAAGCAAATGTTGTGGTGGCAGACATCGAAGAAAACGGACAGACTTTAGTAAATCAACTAATTGAGGAGGGCTACTCCGCCATTTTTGTAAAAACGGATGTACGCAGTGAACAGCAAATCAAACAGTTGATCCATACTGCAGCAACTCAATTTAATGGCCTTCATGTCATCATTAATAATGCAGGTAAAGGTAATTGGCAATCACCACTAACACTCTCTTTGGACGAATGGGATGATGTCGTAAACACGAATTTACGTAGCGTATTTTTATGCGCGCGTGAAGCGGTCCATTATATGAAGGAAGGTGGGGCGATTATTAATATGGCTTCCACACGCGCCTTTATGTCAGAGCCCCATTCTGAAAGCTATGCTGCGACAAAGGCTGGCATCATCGGCTTAACTCATGCACTTGCCAGTTCACTAAGTGCATACAACATTACAGTCAATGCCATTTCACCGGGATGGATTGAAACCGGCGACTACAGTGAATTACGCGACATCGATCATAAGCAACACTTTTCAAATCGAGTTGGGACACCGGATGATATTGCGCGCGCATGCTTTTACCTAGCGAATCCGCTCAACAATTTCGTAACGGGCACGAATTTAACAATTGATGGTGGTATGACAAAGAAAATGCTATACGAGGAATGAAAAAAAGCGAACGCTCCTATTACTTAGCGTTCGCTTTCTTCATTATTTTAAAAGCTTTTGTAAATATTCAATTTCGGCATCTAGTACGCCGTGCCCACCATCGAGTAACTTCATCGTTGTATTTAGGAATGTTTGCTAGATAAATAGACAAAAAGCTGTGCCTTTTTTGGCTCAGCTTTTTGCTTATTCTCTAACTATTTTGCTTTAGCAAATGTTTGTAAAAACAGCTCGATTGGCTGTACACCTGTAATCATGTATTTATCATCAATAACAAACACAGGCACACTACGAATCCCTTCGTGCCCAGCTTCCATACGGTCTTGGTCAACCGCATCTGCATACTCTCCATTGACAAGCACTTGTTTTGCTTGATCTGTATCTAATCCAATAGCTTCTACTACACTTAGTAAGTCTTGTTCTAGATTTAAATCCTTTCCTTCTGTGAAAATCGCGCGGAAGAAACCTTCAGTAGCTTCCTGAGATTTGCCGAATGTTGCGGCCCATTTCGTCAATTGATGTGCTTTTTTAGTGTTCGGTGCTTTCATCGTATCGTAGTTGTATTGTAAGCCCATTTCCGCCGCTTGAGCACGTAAGCCTTTTGTTGTTTCTAGTGTTTCCTCGCGTGTACGGCCAAACTTCTTTGCGAGTAAATCCACAGTGGGCGTCGATTTTTCAGTTGAGGCATCCGGCGTTAATTGGAATGCCTTTAATTCAAATTCTACCGCTTCCCCACTTTGTTCGATTGCTTGATCTAAGCGGCGTTTTCCCATATAGCTAAATGGGCAAGTAAAATCTGCATATAATTGAACTTTCATAACGTTCATCCCCTTTGTTCTTGTTAGCATCAGTATAGGTACCTTAACGTTTTACAACAATATGCAAATACCCGTTTTCGTCGGTTAAGCAACATCTAACGGAATCTGTTGCCGAAAAAAGTCCTGCTAGGGCGTAACTAGCAGGACTTACTATTATTATTTCTTCGTTTCTTTTTCTAACTCTTTTAAAATCAATTCGCCTTCGATATCAATGTTCGGTAGGATTTTATCTAACCTTTTTGGCATATACCAAGCCGCTTTGCCTAGTAAAATCATGACCGCCGGCACAATCATCATACGTACAATAAAGGCATCAAAGATTCCCCCGAACGTTAACGCTAAACCGATAATTTTAGTCATTGGGTCTGGTATACCGCAATCATAATCAGACCTAGCTGTTACAACACCGCCGATAGGTTTTAATTTTGTTGACAGCTACTTTTTCTCATGGTATATTTATTTCGAATTCAAGATAAATGATTTCAAAACAAATTCTGCAATCCTTCCCTTTTACATTTAGGGAATTTTATTTTACTTATATATCTCAAATTCGAGATAATTTTAGGAGGAAAAGAACATGACAAACTGGACAATCGATCAATCACACTCAACGGTAGGCTTTGAAGTAAAACACATGATGGTATCAAAAGTGAAAGGCCAATTCGACAGCTACACAGCAAATCTTGACGTAGCAAACCCAGCAGATTTATCGGACGCATCAATTAGCTTCATTTTTGATGTAGCAAGCATCAATACAAAAAGCACGGACCGCGACAATCACTTGAAATCAGCGGACTTCTTTGATGTAGACACGTTCCCAAGCATTTCATTCACTTCTACAAACGTAGAAAAAGATGGCACTGACTACAAAGTAACGGGTGATTTAACAATCAAGGATGTAACAAAACCAGTTACATTTGATGTAGAATTCGGTGGTAAAGGTACTAATCCATGGGGCGTAGAAGTTTACGGCTTCGAGGCTTCAGCAAAAATCAACCGCGAAGAATTTGGCCTAACATGGAATCAAGCGCTTGAAACAGGCGGCGTGTTAGTAGGAAAAGACATTAAAATCAATGTGGAACTAGAGGTTAACCCGGAACAATAATTTTTGGGGCTACACGATTCTTTGTAACTTTGCCAAACTAGAAAAAGCATCTCCAGCACATGGGAGATGCTTTTCTTTATACACCGTTAGCTGCTGCACTTTGATCGGCCTTCACACAATCAATCGCAACGACTAACGAGATGATAATCATTTCCCACTTTTCCTCAAACACCTGAATCTGATACGTATCGCCCCATGTAAGCCATTCTTTACTCACACGGCCTATCGTTTCACCATCTTTTACAACATCAAATTCCATATCCCACACATTGCCGGTCACTTCAATCCCCTCACCAACAACAGAATACTTCGCTTTAAAAAAGCTAAATTCTTTTTTAATCGTAAAGAGATTGCGTCCTTCTACTTCCACATAAAACGTCGGTAACCAACTCAATGTTTTCTTTGTGATTAGAGCTCGCTCGTTTTGTTGCATATCACGAATGGTAAATGTTTTCGGAATTTGCAGGAAGCTGCCTTCGATTTTATACACTTCTTGCTGTAATTCATCGAATACATTAAAACGCCCGCGCATGCTCATGATTTTTTGTTTTAAGTAGAAAGATTTCATTAAAACCCGCCCCTTTTCGATTGCTTTAGTACATATACGAATTCACGTATAAAAAGATTCAACCTTGTTATAACACCTAAATTCATTCTATCAAACTTCAAATTGAAGTAATTTTTACAATTGTCTGATAGTTGACGCTTTTTAAATTTACAAAATTAGTATATATTAAAGTTGATTCAATAACTTTTCAAATCTGGAGGGATATTTATGAGGGTAAAGTCTAGGTATTCAGTATTGTTAGCAAGTGCATTATCCATCGCTTTATTAGTTGGGTGTGGCGATTCAGATTCTGGAAGCGACGTTCAATTAAACGATTTATCCATCGCTGATATTGAAACAAAAGCAAAAGAAGAAGGTAAAATCAACTCAGTTGGGATGCCTGACGCGTGGGCAAACTGGAAAGAAACCTGGGAAGAGGTATCCGACAAATATGGCTTAAAGCATGTCGATACAGATATGTCGAGTGCTGAAGAACTTGCAAAATTTGAAGCTGAAAAAGACAACGCTTCTGCCGATTTAGGTGACGTAGGTATTGCTTATGGCCCAATCGCAGAAGAAAAAGAACTTACACATAAATATAAAACTTCGTACTGGGATGATATTCCGGACTGGGCAAAGGATGATGACGGGGACTGGATCGTAGGCTATACCGGTTCGATCGCATTCATTGCAGACAAAAACAAAGTGCCGAACATTCCAAAATCTTGGAAAGAACTTCTTGAATCAAACTATACCGTGACAATTGGTGATGCCCTAACAGCAAACCAAGCACAATTTGGGATTTTAGCAGCAGCGATGGCAAATGGTGGTGACGAGTCAAACATCCAACCAGGGATCGATTATTTCGCTGAATTAGCAAAGCAAAAGCGTTTATCCGTAGTTGACCCTACTGTAGCGACACTTGAAAAAGGTGAAAATGAAGTTGCAATTGTTTGGGACTTCAACGGCTTAGGCTACCGCTCACAAATCGACGAGTCTCGCTTCGATGTGACAATTCCGTCTGATGCATCTGTTGTATCAGGCTACGCAACAATCATTAACCGTTATGCTAAAAATCCACATTCTGCGGCACTTGTGCGTGAATATATCCTTTCAGATGAAGGCCAAGATAACTTAGCAAAAGGGTTCGCTCGTCCAATTCGTGAAAACGCGAAACTTTCAGAAGAAGGTAGCAGCAGCCTATTAGATGCTTCCTTATATACAAACGTTCAGCCAATTGAAGATTATGATGCATGGAGTGATACAACTGCCTCATTACCAAGCGTATGGCAGGAACAAGTATTAGTACATGTTAAATAACTTCAAAACGCTCTATTTAGAAGACAAATTGCATATTTAATAGCATTAGGCAGCTTGCTTGCTAGCGGCTGTCTAATTTCACCTTTTCATATCATTCATCTTGATAGCTGCTTAGTAGAAACAAAGGAGTGATTGTATGAAGCGCTTGAATTCCGCCCTTATTTTTCTTATTCCTCTTATACTAATCGTTTTATTTTATTTTTTCCTACCGCTCATTTATATGCTGTTTTCTAGCTTTATGTCGAATAAAAGCGTATCATTCGAAAACTATATGAGCATTTTTACGAGTAAGTTTTTACTGCTAAGCTTTTGGAATAGTATTAAACTATCCTTCCTATCAGCGATTGTTGCACTCATTGCTGCTTTACTCGGAGTGTATGCCATTTACTCGTATTCTGAAACCGTGCGTGAACGTATTTTAGTCATTATTAATTTAACCTCAAATTTTTCAGGTGTTCCACTAGCATTCGCCTTCATTATTTTATTAGGTAATAGTGGCTTCATCACCATTATTATGAACAAAATGAATTGGAATTTCGACTTCTCGATTTATAGTTGGAGTGGCCTTGTGCTGATTTATATCTACTTCCAGTTACCGCTAGCAATCATGCTCTTATATCCGATTTATTACGGGATTCAGCAAAATTTGAAGGATGCGGCCACTCTTTTAAAGGCAACACCGTTTGTCTTTTGGCGTAAAATTGGCATTCCGATCATTCTTCCTAGCGTAGCCGGTACCTTTGCAATTCTTTTTGCAAATGCGATGGGGGCTTATGCCTCTGCCTACGCATTAACCGGTAGTAGCTATAACTTAGCCGCGATTCGAATCGGTAATTTACTATCAGGTGATATTTTTGCCAACCCAGAGCTTGCCAGTGCGATTGCCGTTGTCTTAGGCTCCATTATGGTAACAAGTATGCTGCTTAGTGAATGGCTTACAAAACGTGCGAGAAAGGATTTGATTCGTAAATGAAATTTTTCAACTTCCTTGTCTTTATATGCATTTTGATTTATTTAGCCGTTCCATTACTTGCAACAGGTCTTTATGCGGTTTCAACGTCTTGGAACCATTCGATTTTACCTGAAGGGTTAACGTTTAAATGGGTCGCACAGCTTTTTCAAGATGAGCATTTTTTAATGGCATTCGGGCGTTCGGTTTTACTGAGCGGGGGCTCTGTTTTACTATCGATTATCCTTGTCATTCCGGCAATTTGCATCATTTTATTGTACTATCCAAAATTAGAAAAATGGTTGCAACTCATTGTGGTTTTAATTTATTCATTCCCAGGCATTATTTTATCAGTTGGGTTAATTCGCTTATATTCAGGCACAATGATGCCGTTATTAGCCGTTATTGTCGGCGTTTATATCGTTCTGATTTTACCGTACATGTACCAAGGAACAAAAAATGCACTGAGCAATGTACAGGGCCGTCAGTTAATGGATGCCGCGGAACTGCTCGGCGCTTCGAAGTGGGTTGCCTTTAAGCGCGTTCTTCTGCCATCGATTTATCCCGGTATTTTCGTTGCAACCTTGCTCTCATTCTCCATTTTATTTGGCGAGTTTGTGTTAATCAATTTAGTCGTTGGTGCGAAGTTTAAAACGCTGCAAATCTATTTAATGGAGAAACTCACGGAAAGTGGGCATATTGCTAGTGCGATTGTATTAATTTACGTGATTTTAATGTCGATTTTGACACTAACTATTGCAAGAATTTCAAGTAAGATGAAAGGCGCTGAAATCAAATGAGTAGTGTATCCCTAAAAAACATTTCAAAATCCTTTAAAGATACGAGTGTCTTACAAAATATTGATATGCATATTGAAGACGGGCAATTTGTTACATTACTCGGACCAAGTGGATGCGGGAAAAGTACAATTTTACGTATTTTATCAGGGCTTGTTGAGCAAGATGCTGGTGAAATTTTCGTCGATGCTACCGAAATTTCATCGCTTGCCGCTAGTAAGCGTAATATTGGCATGGTGTTTCAATCCTATGCGCTGTTTCCAAACTTGAATGTCTTCGATAATGTCGCATTTGGTTTACAAGTTCAAAAGCTACCGAAAAAGGAAATACAGGCGGAGGTTCAAAAGATTTTGCATCTCGTTGACCTCGAAGACAAAGCAGATTCATTTCCACATGAGCTTTCTGGTGGTCAACAACAGCGTGTCGCGTTAGCGCGTTCAATCATTGTCAAACCACGCGTGCTCTTACTAGACGAACCACTAAGTGCCCTTGATGCACAAATCCGTAAAAGACTTCAAGATAAGTTACGCGAAATTCAGCAGGAGCTTAAAATGACGATGATTTTAGTGACGCATGACCAAGAAGAGGCGATGCATGTGTCAGATAAAATTTTCGTCATGAGTAAAGGAAAAATCGCACAGTATGGCACACCGCTTGAAATTTACACGCAGCCGAAATCCGATTTTATCGCCAGCTTTATCGGTAATTATAATATTTTCACTCATGAGCAACTTGTTGCCATTCTTGCGCAAGAACCGATTACAAAAGCAAGAAAATATGCCATTCGTCCAGAAGCAATTCACACGAATCGTCAGCCAAATAGCTATACATTTGAAGCGACGGCAAAGCAATCGATTATGAGTGGCAACATTATTAAAACTGTATTCGAGAAAAACAATCAATTATTTTCGATTGAGCAGCTGCATCGTGATGCCGTTCAATTTGTTGAAAACGAGCCCTATACGCTTTATGTAGAAACGGAAAATGTCATGCCACTAACAGAATAATTAGAAGGCTGGTGTTCGAGTCTAAGCTTTTTAAACGTATTATTAGCACATGATGTTGCGATTACATTAAGCTCAGATGCCCATCAGATGATTTAGGCACTTTCATCCAGGAAAACGCCACGTTGCTAAATGGTCGAAGGATAGCTCGTTTTGAAAAACGGCAAAGATTGTGAGACAAGTTGGTGCTTTAAAAAACACGCAAAACCAATTACAAAAGCCACTACCCAGTTGAATAACAACCGGTAGCGGCTTTTATTGATTAAGCGAGCTCTAATTACCCAACCGAATCCAATGCAAAATGCATAACTTTTGGTGCTGTTGAATCGCATAGAATGTAAGGCTTGGCTACTTCGAGATTCATTTTCCCTGAGTTTTTATGGCTCGTAAAAGCTGTTGAATACAAGATCGTGTTGAATTTCGAGCAGGCTTGACGGATTTTTTCAAATGGACCCGTTCCATCAACGACCTCTACTTCATAGCCAAATTCCGCAAAATATTTCTTATAGCGTTCAGAAATACGGATATTGCCAATAATCAGTAGTTCCTTATCCTTCATTACTTGGGTCTTCGTCTTACGTGTCACCTTGCGTCCACCATCTAACAGCTTTTTCTCGATGGTATCAGCCGCAATGTACTGCTCTTCTACTTCCATGCATTCAATGAAGCGGTTGTACTCATCCACCCACACCATGTCGCCAAGTTCAAGCTGCACGGTTTTTGGGACATCATGGAGCTGGACGTATTCCTGATTTTGCTTGAGTACATAAATGTCATCTTCCATTTCAGAAACAGAAGCTAGCTGCTTATATTTATACAAGCTTGAACCCTTGTACATCAGGCCACTTTGCTCCACGTATTGCACCTGTTCTTCCTCATCAACAATAATGAAGCTATGCGCTAGTAAATCCTGATTTAGCTCTAGGTAGCGCTGATTTTCATTTAACCCACGTACAACATAACCATTTGCCAACGCCATTAAGACGTATAAGGGTTCATGACGCTTTACATGGATGGATGGTAGCCAATCATCGAGCTGTATGGACCGATTTCGGTAATAGCTCACGAGTTCTTCAGATGCATTAATACTAATGACCTGATCGTGCTTAATAAACGCTGTATCGCGATATTTGATTTGCGTTAGCTTACCATTTACCTTCGCAAAGGCTTGGTTATGGCGCTCTTCAATAGCCACAAAATGTGTAATCGTATGGTCTTGTGGCCCTTCTGTGTAGAAATAAATAAACGGGCGCACAAACTCAATGTCCTTCGTCACCTCGACAAACTGCGCATCGCTTAAATACGTATTTGACGGGATGTGCAGGATTTCATGCCATTCCCCATCACCGAAATTCACAAAGTGCCCGCGCTCATCGACACGGCAATGGCCAACACGATTCGAAGACAAATCATTTTTCGGACGTGCAAGACTGCGTTCCTGCATCATATTTTCTGCGATTGCAATGAAGTCCTTCATGTCCTTTTCTTCATCGAGCGTCATATGCTGAATGAAATCACGGCCTTTTTGGAGCCACTTGGCAAAGGTTAACTCTTCGGTTTGAAGCTTCAACCGTTTTTCTGCAGTTAGTTGTTGCTGCAGCGAGCTCACATTACCAACGAGACGCTCATTTTCACTTAATGCGTTCTCTAGCTTTCTCTCCGCCGTATCTCGTTCTTTTTGGTATATCTTTTTGGCCTCTTTCGCCTCTTCTTTTACTATTTTCAGTTGCTGCTTGAGCTCGTTCGTTTGCTCGCCTATTTTCTTCTCTACTTCTGCACTTGTCACCGTTGCAGCAGCTTTCGTCGTTAATTCTTTTTTTAGTAGCTGTGCCTTCTCAAGCTGCTCATCAAATTTTTCTTTTTGCTTATCCAGCTTTTGTTGTAGCTCGGCGAATTTTTTTGCTTGCTGCATTTCCTTTTGTTCGAATTTTTCGACTTTTTTCGACAGATAATTATCATAGCAAACGCTTAACACTTCTTCTTTTTTTACCATCAGGAAGGGTACATCGTTTTGCAACTCATCAATGAAATCCAGTTCAGCCTCAAGTTCTGGCAATAAAAAGGCATCTGTTACATAGCGAATGGTTTTTACATAGGTCGCCATTGCAAACAGCATGGACGTCATAAAATTAGAATTCTTTAAAACAAAGAAACCAGTTAAATCCTCTTCTAGCGCAGCTTTCACATAGCTTTTCGCAAACGTTGCCTCTGGGTGCTCGCACTTGCAATCCACAATACGCTTTTCATCTAAACGATGATGAATTTCGTTAACAAATAAAAAGTAGATTAAGCTCTGAACTGAAATGACAAACGACTGATCATATAGGCTGATATGAAGTTCCCCATCGTAAAAGGCATCTTCCGTAAACGGAATCAACTCTTCGCCTTCTTTATGAGCAATCACATAGTTCGCTACATTTTTTTCAACGATATAGTCGGCAGCAAATGGAAGCACACTAAAATCCGTTAATATGCGATGAAGGGATACTTGCTGTAAAAATTGCTCCACCGATTCACGCTGCTCTTTCATATTGGCTTTTGTATTGACGGTTTTACTTAATTTAAGAAAAATCGCTCGCTGCTTCTTTCGATTCGCTAACAGCTCTAAAAACTCCTGTGGCTTGTTTTCGTATAAGTCCATATACTCCGTAATAAAGGCAATTTCTAAATTGGATAGCTCTAAAAACCAGTCTTCATGTGCCAGCTTTGAAAAACGTTGCACCTTTTTTTGTAAAACATCTTTTTTCCATGTATCCTGCATCATCATATTTTTGCTCCTTTGTCAGGTAAATTTTGTATACCCTTATTGTACAAAATAACGAAGACAGATAGTGTCCACTTAGCTGGAATCCTCCATTTAATATAAGTTTTTGTTTTTATCCACAGAAATTATGTTATTTTCTAAGATAACCTTATACACCCTAAAAGAACTATCCACATAGTACATTTCTACTTCGTTACAACGATTTGTCACACTGAAATACATAAAATCCCGTGATTTCATTGGCATTACATCTCTCAAATAGCGCATTTTTAATATATTTGTAAAGAAACTGTAACATTCATCTGATATAATTTGTTATAGTAATATATTAAAAACAATAAAAATAACATTCACATAAATTGAGGTATATATACATATGAAGAAAATTATGAAGACCCTTGCAAGCTTTGCATTCGGGACAGCGATTTTATTTACAACAATTTCTGGTGCATCTGCAGCGAGCCATACAGTAAAAAGTGGCGATACATTATCAAGTATCGCAAGACAATACGGCACAACTTATCAAGCAATTATGAGCAACAACGGTTTAATGACGACGAATATTAAAATTGGCCAAACACTTGAGGTAAGTGGCAAAAAAGTAGCCACATCCGCAAAGACATCAGCAAGCTATGCAAATGTTGTATCCATAGCAAAACAATATTTAGGCGTGAACTATCGCTTCGGCGGATCAACTCCTGCTGGCTTTGATTGTTCAGGCTTCGTGACATACGTGTTAAATAAATCAGGCAAACAAACATACCGCACAACAGCAGCGGGCTTCTACAATAAAGCAACAAAGGTATCGAATCCAAAAGTGGGCGATTTAGTGTTCTTCAGTAACACCTTTAAAAAGGGCATCTCACATGTTGGGATCTATATCGGTGACGGCAAAATGATTAACGCAAGTGGTTCAAAGGTGAACATTTCGTCGATTCACTCTGGCTACTGGAAATCGAAATTCACAGCATACGGTCGTATTTAACGTAATTTCCCCCCTCCTAGTACTTTACTACGAGGGGATTTTTGTCGTTGAGTTACATAACGTTATATAACAAAACTATTACAAAATAATATCTAACTTTAATATTACTGAAAAGTAATTGAAATATTACTTTGTTATGATAAGCCTAGTTGGTTCAAGTCTGAGCCAAAAATTATAAAATTAACGAGGTTAACTATATATCATGAATAAATTTTTTAAGACCATTGCAGCATTTGCACTAGGTACTTCTCTATTATTTACATCTGTATCAGGCGCAGATGCAGCGGCAACTACATATACCGTAAAAAGTGGCGATACATTATCTGGAATCGCTAAAAAATACGGGACGACTTACAAATCGATTATGAGCACAAATGGCTTAAAATCGACAAACATAAAAGTTGGACAAAAACTAAACGTTAGCTCAAAAACAGCAACAACTACTAAAAAAACAACGGCAACGGCAACAGCCACAACTTCAACTAACAGCAATAAAGTCGTGAATGTCGCAAAAAAATATCTCGGCACACGCTATGTATACGGTGGATCAACGCCTTCAGGATTTGACTGCTCAGGTTTCGTGTCTTACGTATTTTCAAAATCAGGCAAATCAATGGGCCGCCAAACTGCTGCTAGCTTCTATAAAAAAGCAACAAAGGTATCGAACCCAAAAGTAGGCGATTTAGTGTTCTTCAGTAACACTTCGAAAAAAGGCGTTTCACATGTCGGGATTTACATCGGCAGCGGTAAAATGATTAACGCGAGCGGTTCAAAGGTCAACATTTCATCGATTCACTCTGGCTATTGGAAATCAAAATTCACTGGATACGGTCGTATTTAATTTTATAAACACAAAAAGCCTATTTACACACTCTATTGAAGCTGTGTAAATAGGCTTGTTTTATGATTTTATTTGTTTAGCATATCATATACTTGCGCAACATCTTTATCGCCACGACCTGAAATATTAATAATAATCGAATCTTCTGGTGATAACGTTGGCGCGAATTTTAACGCATACGCCACAGCATGTGATGATTCAAGCGCTGGAATGATTCCTTCTACACGGGATAATGTTTGAAATCCTGCTAACACTTCTTCATTTGAAACCGCCACATATTCCGCGCGACCTGTTGTTTTTAAATGGCTATGCTCTGGACCAACCCCTGGATAGTCTAAACCCGCTGCAATCGAATAAGTTGGAAGTGGATTACCCTCTTCATCTTGAAGAACTAGACAACGGAATCCGTGTAAATTCCCAGGTGTCCCGTGTTGCATCGTTGCAGCTTTATCAGGTTCGACACCAATTAAACGCACGCCCTGGTCATCAATATATTCGGCAAATGCGCCAATCGCATTACTACCACCGCCACAGCAAGCTAGAACTGCAGTCGGCAACTTGCCTTCTTTTTGCAGGTGCTGCTCCTTCGATTCACGACTGATTACCGATTGGAAATGCTTCACCATCGTCGGGAATGGGTGCGGACCTACCGCCGATCCTAATAAGTAAAACGTATGGTCGTAATTGGCAACTAAATCTGCAAATGCCTCATCTACAGCATCCTTTAAACGTGCTTGTCCTTTTTCCACCGCAACCACTTTTGCTCCTAGTAATTCCATACGAAACACATTTAATTCCTGACGTTTTGTATCCTCTGCGCCCATATAAATCGTGCAATCCATATCAAACATTGCACATACAGTCGCTGTTGCTACTCCGTGTTGTCCCGCCCCAGTTTCAGCAATGACCCGCTTTGCCCCCATGCGCTTTGCTAACAGAATTTGGCCTAATACGTTATTAATTTTGTGAGAGCCGGTATGATTTAAATCTTCACGCTTTAAATAAATTTTCGCACCACCAAGTTGCTGCGTTAAATTTTCTGCATAATATAATGGCGATTTACGCCCTACATATTCTTCAAGGTAGTAATTTAATTCCGCAACAAACTCTGGATCTTCCTTATACTTTTCAAAATTTTCTTCTAAAACATCAAGCACCTGTTGTAAATCCGGCGGTACAAAGCTTCCCCCAAATTCACCAAAATACCCTTTACCTACGACTGTCTCCATCTAAAATTCCCCCTAAACTAATATGAACCGGCATATTATTAAAGCTATTCGCCATTTCCATCAATTCATCTTATGTGTAATCTCCCCATTTCATGTACGCTAAGTTGAAAAGAAAAGAAAGCATTCTTAAACCTCCTTGCATATTTATAAAAGATACATGACATGAATGGGAGGTATGTATGAACATGACACATTTTAAATATTGGACACCTTTTATAAGTCCCCGCGATCCTTGCCCTCCAATTAAGGTGAAAAGCTATTCAACGCCACCTCATCTCTATTTGTCATTCCAGCCTCCTGGGTTGCCACAATTTCAGACGCCCGAAGAAGCGTTAAAACATGGCACACTCTGGCCACAGCTTTATAGCCCTTATCCAAATCCGCAAAAAGGAATGAGTACAGATGAGTAAAAAAATGCCCGATGAATTTTATCAGCGCCTCGAGGAATTACAGGCCATTGATTTTGTGCTCGTCGATTTAAATCTCTACTTAGATACCCATCCGGATGATCACGAAGCAATCCAGCAGTTCAATGAATATGCAAAGAAAAGCATGACGTTAAAAACCACCTTTGAACAGAAATTCGGTCCTTTAATGCATTTCGGGATGAGCTATTCAAATTACCCGTTCAATTGGGTCGACACGCCCTGGCCATGGCAAGTCTAGCGAAAAGGAGAAATCTGTATGTGGTACTACGAAAAAAAATTGCAATACCCCGTAAAGGTGAGCACCTGCAATCCAACGCTCGCAAAATATTTAATCGAGCAATACGGTGGAGCGGACGGGGAACTAGCTGCCGCCTTGCGCTATATGAATCAGCGCTACACGATTCCTGACAAAGTTGTTGGTCTGTTAACGGACATTGCGACAGAAGAATTTTCGCATCTCGAGATGATTGCCACGATGATATACAAGCTGACAAAAGATGCCACACCCGAGCAGCTAAAAGAAGCCGGCCTGGCAGACCATTACGTCAATCACGATAAAGCGCTATTTTACCAAAACGCGGCTGGTGTCCCTTTCACCGCCAGTTACATTCAAGCAAAAGGCGACCCAATCGCCGATTTATACGAGGACATTGCCGCTGAGGAAAAGGCCCGCGCCACGTATCAATGGATTATTGATATGTCAGATGATGTAGACTTAAACGACAGCCTTAAATTTTTACGCGAACGAGAAATTGTTCACTCCCTTCGCTTTAGAGAAGCGGTTGAAATGTTAAAAGACGATCGCGATACAAAGAAAGTGTTTTAAGCTACCTGGACTAATTTAAAACCCGTGCCCTTCTATGCTAAAGCTTCAGCTAGAAGGGCTTTCAATTGTTTAGACTCTCCCCATTTCATATGCACAAAAGCTTTTCATTATGGGTATTCTTACTGTAAGGAAACTTATAGAAGGATGTGTGCACTATGTTGAAGGAAATTTATGCAGATTTACATATACATATTGGGCGAACGGAAACAGGACGAGCTGTGAAAATCACGGGTAGTAAAAACTTAACGCTACAAACGATTTTAAAAACTGCCACTGCGCGTAAAGGCTTAGATTTAATCGGTATTATCGACTGCCACTCACCTGAAGTAATAGAAGAAATCGAGCAACTGATTCAAGAAAAGCTAGCCTACGAGCTCACTTGCGGCGGTGTGCGCTATGAAAGCACAACGCTTATTTTAGGCGCTGAAATTGAAATTTATGATGAACATTGCCAAGGCCCGATTCATGTCCTTGCCTTTATGCCAACGATTGCGGCCATGAAAGTTTTTTCAAACTGGATGCGCGCGCACGTAAAAAATATTCATTTAAGTTCGCAACGCATCTATTGTGAGGGGCGTACCTTACAGCACAAAGTACATGAACTTAACGGTTTGTTCATTCCTGCGCATGTATTTACACCTTTTAAAAGTCTTTTTGGCAGAGGCGTAAAGAAAAGCTTAACGGAAGTGTTTGATCCGGATCTCATTGATGCTATCGAGCTTGGACTTAGCTCTGATACGTATATGGTAGAAGGGATAAAAGAATTAGCCCGCTATAGCTTCGTCACAAATTCCGATGCCCACTCTGTTGGCAAACTTGCGCGCGAATATCAAAAATTAAGCCTAATGGATGCCAATTTCGAGGAACTAAAAAAAGCGCTACATCAAACAGATGGACGCATGATTACGGCGAATTATGGGCTAAATCCATTACTCGGCAAATACCACGAAACAGTATGCGCCAATTGCGGGGAGCAGGTCGCTGAAAATGAAACTACGCATTGCCCCTATTGTGGAAAACAACAGCTTATTAAAGGCGTTGCCAAAAGAATCCGTGAGTTATCTAGCACACCGAAGCCCGAAATAATTAGACCACCCTACATTCACCAAGTCCCTCTCGATTTTATACCTGGGATCGGGCCGAAGACGATTGAAAAACTACTAAATGCTTTTGGTACGGAAATGAATATCTTGCACAAAGTAACCGTTACGGAATTACAAGAAATCATTCCAGAAAAACTAGCTGCTCGCATCGACCTCGCAAGAACTGGAAAACTTGGGATTACGGTTGGCGGTGGTGGGGTTTACGGGAAAGTGGATTTTGGGGAATAATTCTTTTGAAAATTAAATATATTCCAACTTTTCGAAGTCTATAACATTGCTTGCTTTTTTCATGTATACTAAACAAGCTTTAGGTAAAAAGGATATTAAAAACAAATTTACCATTAGTCTTATTTTACTAAAATTTACATTTCACACAAGGAGACCTACTATGATTTTTTTGAATACAACTTATGTTTCACCTTTACTTGAACAAACGTTGCTCGAAAATAATGTTGCGATTTATGATACGCAGCGACAAATATTTTTAAAAACAACACAAGAACAAAAGACAGCCATTTTAAATTCAGAAGATGCATTTTCCGCCTACAAAATTCATTTTCCTGATACTAAAACAACAAAGCTAGCTGAGTTATTAAAAAACAAGATTTCTTTTCGAAAGCATTTAGCAACACAGCAATCCGATTTTTTCTTTAAAGAAATAACGTTTGCAGAACTCCATACCGTTGACGCTAACACATTTCCTTATCCATTAATTATTAAGCCTGCTATTGGTTATTCAAGCTTAGGCGTATATCGCATCAATCATGCTGACCATTTTAAACATATTTGCGACACACTAAAAGAAACCATGCTCCTCACAATGAATCTATCTCACTTAAATGAGCAGCTATTCTTAATAGAGAGCTTCATACCCGGACAAGAATTTGCTATAGATATGTACTATAACGAGGAACTTGAACCAGTTGTTTTAAATGTTTTTACACGCTTATTTAAGGATGCACACGATATGAGCGACCGGATTTATTACACTTCAAAGGAAACATTGGAATCTTATTTAGCACCTATCACCGAGTATTTAACAAAACTCAGAACTATTTTTCAAATAGAAGAGTCCTTACCCCTACATATTGAGCTAAGAATTGATGGATTTGGAAAAATTATGCCTATTGAAATTAACCCACTACGTTTTGCAGGTGAAGGGACAACCGAGCTTGGGCATTTTGCTTATAACGTCAATCCGTACGACTACTTCTTCAATAACAAACAGCCTAACTGGCAAGTTTTAGTTGAACAAATGGATGATGCAATTTATTGTTTCACCTGCGCGGTACTAGATACCCCGCTTTCAGATGCTTTTGAAATCGATCATAGCGAGCTTAAAAAGCACTTTCATCAGCTACTGGAATATCGTCACTTACCAAAGGAAGTTGGCGCTACATTTGCAGTAATTTTCTACAAATGCGACACACTTGAAGCACTGCAGCCTATATTAACGCTGGACTTCGATGCTTTTTTAACACTAAAACAACAACAAGGAGTTACTAATGCTTAAAAACAGAAAATCTTTAAAAACAAAAATCTTATTGTCTATTATAAGTATTCTATTACTATCAACTACGATTTTCACGGCCATTTTGTTTAACGTTTCAAATAACTTAATTGAAAAATACATTTTGCCCCAATACCAAGAAAATTTAGTACTGCATATGAATAACTTTAATGAGCTATTTCCTGCAGACTTAGTCAATCAGGCAAAAGAAAATGAAGAACAATACGCAGAGCTGTTAGCGCGTACAAATGATTTCCAAAAAGAACTTGAAATTGAAAACGCGTATATTATGAGTAAGGTAGACGGTGAAGAGGTTATTTTAGTACTAGGTAATGCCGATGAGTATTTAACACCACTTGCCTTTACACCCGATCAAGCACAGGCATTACATACAGAGGATTTAATTTTAAGTGAGATTTACGAGGATGATTACGGGAAGCACATTTCAACTTTCCTACAAATTCCCGGGACCGATTCTGTTTTAGGGCTTGATGCAGATGCGGACTTTATTAGTGATATGAATACCACTCTGTTATTTTTAGCTCTTTCAATTGCTGTTCTGACAATGATCATCGGTGCAATTTTAGCAATCTTTGTTGCTCGATCAATTGTGAACCCAATCAAAAATCTTGTTGCCCACACTGAGCAAGTCGCACAGGGTGACTTAACAAAAACACTTGCTAGTGAAACAAAAGATGAAATCGGTCGTTTAGTAACAAGCTTTAGTATCATGCAACAGCAACTACAAACAACACTTGGTCATGTCAACGAGACCGCACAGCACGTTGCCGGTGGTGCCGAAACATTACAGCAGAGCGTCAGCCAAGTGACAGAAACAACAACCCATGTTTCAAGCGCCATTCAAGAAATTGCAGCAAACACCGAGCAGGTTTCCTCAGACGCCAAACAAACATTAGCATTTGTCTCTGCCTTTACGAATCAAATTAATGCAATTTCTAAAACAACGACACACTTAACAAATGAAGCGATTCATGCTTCAAATGTAGCGATAGATGGAAAAGATAGCATCCAAAAATCTGTAGAGGGCATTGATATCATTAGTCAAACTGCCAAAACATCATTAACGATTACAGAAAAAATGAACACACGCGCACAGGAAGTTAGTCAAATCACAAAAATCATTTCTAGTATTTCTGATCAAATTAACTTACTTGCCCTAAATGCTGCCATCGAAGCAGCACGCGCTGGTGAATACGGGAAAGGCTTCGCAGTCGTATCCGATGAAATCCGTTCACTAGCCGAGCAATCTGCAAAATCAGCTAGCAGTATTTCAACGCTAATTGGTGAAATGCAAAGTGATTCACACAATACCGTTGTTGCGATTACGAATGTTGTCACTAAAATCGATGAAGAAAGTTCAACAATTTATAATGCTGGCGAAACCTTCAAGGATATTTCATCATTAGTTAATACGATTAAAAACGACATTCAATCTGTAACAGCTACGATCCAACAAATGTCCTCGAGCTCACAACAACTGGTTGATACAACAAATATCACTGTCGATGCACTCCAGGTAACAAACAACAATTCACAAAGCATCGCTGCTTCGATGCAGGAGCAATCCGCATCTACAGAAGAAATGCTGAGTATCACGGTTGAATTAAATGACCTGATTAACCATTTAACACAACAAATTCGTCATTTCAAATTATAACTTCAACGCAAAAAGCCAAAACCCACATTGACCCGGGTTTTGGCTTTTTCTATAAAACAAATGGCTTTGCTATTATTTCAGTTGTTATTGTCTAGCTAGCTCATTATAAGTTTAGTTCATAGGATACTGCTGCAATAATTCTTCACTACGCGCTATCGTTCTTGTATAGGTTTCTTTTGCCGCATCTAATTTTGCCGTGTCATCGTTCATGCTCAATTGTTTGGCTTGCATCGATTTTAAATCTTGCAACCACTTTTGTTGATCCAGCTGCAAATGTGCCTTTTCTTGACCGGATAATTTGCGATTTAACGTTTCATAGACATTATTTAAAGACGCCTTTGCCTGCATATAAGCATCTTCGTAATGCATTAGAGCTTCTGTTTGTTCATCCTTAGCCAAAAGTTCTTGTTCTGATGGCAGGTCATTCATTGCACTTTTTAACTGTTGAAGCTCGCTGTGCAACGCTTCTGTCTCACTTGAAGCAGAAGCATTTCCGGCTACTGCCTCTTCTTTTTTCGGAGCTGCTTTCTCCTCTTTTGCTGTTCCTTGCTGTTGTAGCGTGTCAATTTCTTCATTTTTTGCTGTTACCGTTGATTTCATGTAAACAAACGCAACGATTAATAACACAACCATTACGACATTGACAACGAAAGAAGCCATCGCAACTACTTTCCAATCCTTCATTATGTACACCTCAAGACTATTTTCTTCTTTTCAAGTATACCGTGAAGGGCTTACCTCTTCCTGCGTTTTTACCAAAAAAATGATTTTTGTTGATAAAAATGTGATATTCACTGTTATTGAGTGTATTTCAAGTAATTACGCTCATCTCTGAATTGGACAATTTTTTCTCGTAGCTTTTTGGTCGTTTAATAACTTCTCGCGTAATGCCTTATCACTCGCGTAAATATACAGTCCATGAATCCCGCGTTTCATTAAAATATTAATTGAATTTAACACGATTTTTTCTTTTGCTTCAGCAATATTTTGTATACCTTCAGAGCCTGTATACGCTCCCTTATCCATATATTTACTTGTATCAATAACAATTTCATCTTTCGCTGCATCATATTGAACAGATGGCCCAAGTACAACGCCTACATAATTTAGGTCAAAGCCTTGAATCGTATAAATCGAGCCGACTTCATTGATGGTCGCCTTTTCTTCTGCCCATGCTTTAGTGCTCCCTGTTGAATTCCACGGCAGCTTATATTCTCCATTCGATTCCGTTACGTAATACGTTTCACCGTCTTTTTTATGTAAATAATCAAACGTCGATACAACACGGCTCAAACCAAACTCCTGGTTTTTTGCAATGATTGCTGCATGCATTTCTTCCATTGTCTTAAATATTTTCAGTTCGTACTTATCATCTTTTGGAAGAGGGAGTAACACCTTAGATTTAAATTGATTAATCCAATTGATTACAGCGTCATTTGCTTTCATACGAAACTGGTTCGTTAAAGGGTACACTTCTGCACTTGTGCTTAGCTTTTTCATTTCCTCTAATTTCGCAACGCCCCACAAGCTTTTAAACTTTAACACTTGGTCTTGATCAAAAATCACAATGACTACCTTTGCCCGTTTTAATAGCTCCTCAAGATGATTTTCATATTGAAAACTATTGAACTTATCAGGCTTCGTTAATAAAAGATGTGCTTCATCGACTAAAACGACATCTACTTTTTGATTTTCTTTATCCAACTTGTTAATTAATTTCGTAGGTTTTTCAAAGCTTGATACACTCAGATGCTTCACTTGGCGTGCGATGTCTTTATAGGTTTTTAGCATTTCTTCATGATGAACAACTAAGTAATTTTTTGTTTCATATAGATTTGATGAAGCTTCACTCTTTTGTTCTTGAATCGTATTAAAAATCGAACTTATCACGACACTTTTCCCTACACCTGCTTCGCCTTCAATCACAAGTAGGCTGCCATATTCACCAGAAGATGCTTTTACTTGTTTCTCGCAAAATGCTAGTACCTTTTCTTTTAAATCTTGCTGTTCGATAGATAATTCTTTGAACGGAGACAGCTTAAAAATGTCCTTATTTTCAATAACATGGAGCTCATGGTCAACAAGCTTTTGTTCATGTAGCTTTTTCCAAAGCTCTTTAAATAAGTCTTGATCATAATATGGTTTGTTGTGATAGTTGTGGGTGAAATCATTTACCGTTTTACTTTTATTTTGAAGTGTATATTTCTCATCCCCTAAAAAATAATTTATTAGCTTTGTTTCCAAATGAAACGTTGCGGAACGATTAAAGGTATCGTGCTTTATAAGATTAATACGATCAATATTTTTTCGAGATTTCAAATGTGCCTTCATACGTTTTTTAAAATATACGGTTTCCCCTATGTAAGCTTCTTTGTTTCCATTCAAAACGTAAATAACCGGATAGTTCAAAAATTGTTCGTCTCGATTAATATTATCCATGCTTTCTGATTTGAATGGCCATGATAGGATTTCAATTGCTGACATGTTTACACCTTCTTAATTATTATTAGAATTAGGTATATAAAAACAATTATTACCAATATATTATCGAATTACTGTAGCTATATAATATATTATTAATTATATACAGAGGTCTACAGACTAGACATATAAATCGACTATTTACTTACTTGTTTTTACCCCCAACAGTCATAATAAAAAGCCAAAATCCGCATCTACTAAGGATTTTGGCTTTTTCTATCTTAGTTCAAGTTGTAACTTTTCATTCAAATAAGACGAACGCATCATACACATCATATTTCGGCAATCCGTCATTATCGATTTCTATTTAAAGTGTAAACCGTTTCACAACATCGTTTAATTCTGTTGCGACATTGGCTAAGCTTTGGCTAGATTGCTGCATATCCTCCATAGATGCGGCCTGCTCTTCAGATGCGGCCGATACCATTTCGCAGTTTTTCGAATTATTTTCAGCAATGGATAAAATCTCCGCCGCACTTTGTGTAAATGTTTCAAAGTCGTCTACAATATGTTCCACCGACGCAGCTGTTTGATTTAATACCGGCGCTACTTCTGATGTATTTGTTAAAATATCTTGGAACTTGCGCGCAGTATTTTCTGTAATTTCTAACCCATTATCGGCCTCGTTATATACGACATTCATAATTTCAACAGACTGTGCTGTGTCGCCTTTAATATTTGTTAAAATCGTACCGACTGATTTCGTAGCTTCAATTGATTGTTCTGCAAGTTTTCGTACTTCATCGGCTACCACTGCGAAGCCTTTTCCGTGTTCACCTGCGCGTGCTGCTTCAATCGCTGCATTTAGCGCCAGTAAATTCGTTTGCTGGGAAATGCTGTCGATTACTTTTAAAATTTCATCAACTTCTCCTACTTGATTAGCGAGTGCTTGTACGACACGATTTGATTGCTGGATCGAGTCCTTAATTTGTTTCATTTGTTCAAGGTTTTCCCCAACAATCGTCGAGCCTTCATTCGCCTCTTTAATGGCTGTCGATACTAGGTTCTCTACCTCTCTAATGTTTTCATGAATCATCGTAAAGCCACTCGCAACACGGTTAATCACAATTGCATTTTCTTCTAAACGATGTTGCGTTTGCTCCGCGCCTGCTGAAATTTCTTGAATCGACGATACGACATGCTCGGCTGCAGAACTCGATTCTTCAACGTTTAACATTAGCTGTTTTGACGTCTGGTCGACATGTGATGAAGAAGACTGCACCTTTTTCATTGCATCACGAATCGATTGAAACGTTTCATTAAATGCAATCGTTAACTGCCCTAATTCATCTTTTGATTGGTAGCTGCCCTGTATCGTAAAATCACCATTTTGTGCTTTTTGTAATTGCTCACGTAATTGTTTTAACGGATTTGTTACCATACGTGAAACACTTAAGCTAAATATTATTAAAAGCGTTAGCGAGCCTAGGTTAATAAAGGCATTTCTCATTTTATTTGTATTAGCTGAAGCAATACTCTCAGCAACAATTTGTTCAGTTTGCGTAACTTTAAACTGCTGTAATTGTTGTAAAATCGACACTAGCTCCATGCGTGAATTTTTAACCTTTTCACGATATAGCTGATACGATGCCTCATTATTCCCCGCTAACGCTAACTGCATCACCTGTTCTTGGTCATCCGCTAAACTATTAACTGTTGTATAAAATTGTTCAAGCTTACCTTTTTCCTCCGCTGTTAATGGCAAGTTCTCGTATTTTTCAAAATCTGCGTATACTTTGTCAATGCCATTGTTAATTTCGTCATATAAGTTTTGTTTTTCCTGGAGTGTTTCAGCTGATATCATTTCAATAATGATCGTATTAATGCGTAAGTTTACCGCAACCGCATTACCCAGCCAATCGTTCGGTATAAACTTTTCTTCATAAATGGTTTCTATATCCTTCGACATCGATTGCACTTGATAATACGATAATGTCGCAATTGCTAATGAAATAATTATTCCAATAGAAACAATTATTAATAGCTTACTCTTAACTTTTAAATTTTTTAGAACGTTCATTGTAGTCCCCTTTGTGAAATGTAGTTTTCCCTTCGGTATACTAGTCCTATAAATTTCTTAATGATGAAAAGTCACCGTAAAATGTAAATTACTCATTAAAAACATATGGGAATTAAATACTTTTCTAGAATTATAACACTATATATATTACTCCTACAATCTGTAGATTAATTTGGGATTTTATAAATTAATTTGTTAAACCTACACCGTTTAATTCAATCGATTGCGAATAAACAAGTTTAAAAAATACCGAGTCCCTACGCCATTTAAAATGTGCGAGGGACTCGGTATATTCATGTGAAGCTTAAATTATATTTGTTTGCAATTTTTCTACAAGCTTTTCTAACCAAACAATTTCATGCTCAATAGAATGATGGATATATGATTGCAAATAATGAGCATTTCCTTGCAGTGACTGGTTTTCTGATAGCTGTGCGTACATGTTATTTAAATTCGTTTGCTTTGTGTAATAGTCAGCTATTTTCTTTTCTAAAATAGTGATGATCCGGTTTTTATCGGCATGTCGGATAAACACAATGCCGACAACCATGTCTGATACCTTATTGGCCTTTTCGAATAATTCATAAATTTTTAATGGAAGTTGCTCTCTCCCTTTGTCCGTGATCGCAAATACTTGCTTGTCCGGGCGGTTTTCTTCCTTTATGATTTCTCGTGGCTCGACTAATCCTTGTTTTGTAAGGGAATCAAAATGATAATACAGCTTACTTTCTGTCAAATTCCCCATTTTATCGAATGGAATGGGCTCGGATAATTCCTTTTTCAATTTATACGGGTAATTATCACCTTGCATCAGCTTACTTAAAATATAAATTTGAATCGACATGATCTACCTCCATCCTTCACTTTACCGAATAAAACGAAAAGCTTCAACCACTTAGAAGGATTGAAGCTTTTTGATTACTTAGAAATGACTGGTGATGGCTCGATTGGCTGCTTTTTGTGTAAAAGCGTGACGATTAATGCATTAATTAGCACTGCGCCTACGCCTACTGCTACTAAGCCCCAAAGGAATGGTGCTTGATCGGTTGAACCGAACATCACCGCAGAGTATGATTGCACGGAATGGTACATTGGTGTGATGTAGCTTACAACATCGAAATAGCTATACATCATCTCACGCGGCATTGTCGCACCGTTGGCAATTGTTTGTGACAGTAGTACAGGAATATTTAAAATCATACCTGCTTCACCAATTAAGAATGTGAAGATGGCACAGAAGTTAAACGCTACCATGTATAGTAACACTTGCTGACCGTAAACTTGGAAAATAACATCTGTATTTAAATCGGCAATTAAAAATGCAATCCCTACTGCAAAAATTGAAGATACAATCGCAATGATTAATGCTGATAATTGTACATAACCGAAAAGTTTTGCTTTTGACGCTTTACTACGGCTTTGATTGTATGCTTGTACTAACTGCATCGCGGCAATCATAGCCCCAACATAACATGCCATTGTTAAAAACATTGGTAGCATATTATTGTGCATACCGTCTGGCACATCGTTCATGATGACATAGTTACCTACATATGCGTCTTCAATTTGTTTGGCAATTTCATCAGCTTGCTCCTCAGGTACGTTCATATTTAAGAGAACGCCTTTTGCTGTTTGTGTAGAGAAGCTTGCACTTAACTGATTGTTGATTTCTGTTACTACAGAATTCATTGAGGATGCAACCATTGTGGCACTTGCTTCATTGACGGTGAAATCAATTTGTGCCGATTGCCCTTTTTGTGCACTTTCCGAGAAGTCTTCTGGAATGTGAATAACTAATGCGTATTTATTGTCGCCTAATTTATCTAATGCTTTTTCGTTCGAAATATTTGTTGTTATTTCAAACGGTAAGCTTTCTGCTAGCTGCTCGGCAATTTGAGTACCTGCTTCGCCTTTATCATCATTTACAAGCGCAACTTTTAACTCATCCATGTTTCCTGGTAATGCTGTGTAACCTAATAAAAAGATTAATAGCATCGCTACAGCATAGAATATACCCATGAAAACAGACGCCCCGAAGCCTTGTAAACGCATAAACTGTTTAAATTTCATTCGTTTAATTCCCTTTCTTTCTTTCAATCTCATAACAATATACTCTAATTAGAGTACTTTACTTGAACTATATTATATTATTATTCTAGAAAAGTAAAGTTCGTGGTCCTATTGTGTTGGAATTGGAACGACAAAAAAGACGCTGATTCCAAAATGGAGTCAACGTCTTTTTAATCCCTGTAGCCGGGTCAGGTTATTTAATTTTCTCCTTTTAACTCACTTTAGTTCCAACAATGATATGCATCACTTTTACAATAAAAAAACGCACGAAAGGCTGCTCACCTTTTCGTGCGTTTAATTTATTATTATGCCTTTTTTACCGGTTTAAAGATTGATAATCCGTAAACAACAAACCCAACAACCCCAATACCTAAAATCGTATTGAATGAAGCACCTGTGTAGAAGCCGCTACCGAAGTAGAAGATATCACGTAAGCCTTCAGATGCGAAGCGTAGTGGAATCCATGGACGAATGAAGTTTACAAAGAAGTCTGGTAACATTTCTTGTGGTGTCATTAATACACCCATACCTAACAGCATTACAACCATTAATAAGGTAATCGCTGGCTTGCCGACCCATGCCGTAATGGCAGATACTAGTAAGTAGAAGCAGAATGCCGCAAAGGATACGAATAACGCCACTACCCAATAGCCTGGCATATTAATTCCTGCGATTTGTGCAAGTGTTGCTACTGTAAAGCCTGAGAATAATGCGATGATTACACCGAATAAAATCTGACCAAACATTAATTCAATCGTTTCTTTACGTGTAAGCATTTCACGTTTTAAAATACCTGATGTTGTTAAGAATAAGACAAATCCACCGATTAACGCCCCTACCCAAGCTGGTACTGCCATTAATACTGGCGCACTACCATTTGCTGTTGAAGCGGTAATTTCATTAAATACTTGTTCTTGTGCCACAATTGGATTTACTAAAACTGCAGCTTGTGTTGCATCGATTTTTTTATCGCCCATTTGTTCAACAAAGCTTGTTGAATACTGACTGTTAATTTGTGCAATTAGGCCATTCAAAGCTGTTTTTGCAACATTTGAACCTTGCGCATTAAAGCCTTGGTTTAAATATACTTTTAATGTTGCGGCTTCATTATTCGTTAACGCATTTTGTAAGGTATCATTATAACCTTCTGGAATAACGAATGCTGCGTAGTATTCTTTATCCGCAAATAATTGTTCAATGTCGGCCTCGTTTTCCGTAGTAAATGCAAGTACTGGCTCAGCCCCGTCTACACCTTTACCCATTTGTTCGACTGCAGCTTTTACCGCGTCTACATGTTGCCCTTCATCATTAACGATAAATGCGACTGGTAAATTTCTTACCTGTGGATCGCCTTGCGCGAATAAGTTCACCGAAAATAGCGCGATAATTAGTATAACAGCGATGGGAGCGGCCCATGCTAGTTTTTCTTTAAATAGTCTCAATGCCCAACACTCCTTTAAGTTCTCAACACATTGTTTATTGTTACCCGTTTATTTTATAATTATCACAATACCATAGCAATAAACAAAATCAGACACATTGTTCATTTTTCGAAAACTAGGAGGCGTCATTTTGAGTATATATATCGAAAAAAATCGCAAAACGAAGCAGCTTATTCAACAGTCATTTATTCAGCTATTAGCAGAAAAGCCGTTTGATAGTATTACGGTTGGAGATATTTCGAAAGTTGCTAGTATTAACCGCGGAACGTTTTATTTACATTATCTCGACAAATACGATTTACTGGATAAAATCGAACAGCAGCTCTTCGAGAATTTAGGCAATCATATTGACGAATTACAATCACGCTACTTGGCTACGCAAAATTTCCAAGAGCATCAAGAGCAACTTGCCGCATCTCTTTTTGGCTCGATTCAAGCGCAAGCTCCGCTCCTGAAAATTTTCTTAAGCCACCATGGCCGCGCTGGGTTTCACTTTCGATTCCGCGATGCCTTTTCACAAAAAGTACGGGTAAACCTCGAGCAAAACGAAGCGATTCAAAGTCGACTCAACCTGTCGATGGATTATTTTCTAGCGTTCATCACATCTGCCTTTTTAGGACTGGTGGAGCAGTGGGTACAAAACGGGCTCGACAAAACACCGGAAGAGATGACGTCGCTTTATGTTAATATTATTCGGTTTATCCAGAGAAGTGAGGGATAAGGTGAAGTAATTTATGTGTAGCCGAGCGCTGGGCAACACGTACTTTAGAACATGCATCCCTGTGAAAATTCGCAAATAAAAAACCGCGCAACCTTAATTACTCTAAGGTTGCGCGGTTTTCATTTACTACTTATTTTTTCTCTTCAATCGCTTCGATTAATGTTGCAAAAATTGCAGCTTCTTCTACATCTTCATCCGTAATCTCGTTTAAGATTTCGAAATCCTCTGTATCTACAAGTAAAATGCTCATGCCTTCTTTAATGAATTCGTCGGCTTCTACTTCGCCTTCGTAATATTGGTATGATGCGCATACAACGTTCGCGCCCGCTTCTTCATCGAAAAAAGTGTAAAGCTTATCTGAGTTGCCATATACCTCTTCTAAAGCAGCGGCTAATTCAGGTGTACCCGCGCTCCATGTTACTTCGTTATTAATTGTTGCTGCTACTAATGACTCTACAAATTCATCGACTGTGTTCATATTAAATAACCTCCATTGCGCCTTTCAAACGGCGGTAGTGTTGCTACTGTATCATAGATTGAATGGTGGTGCTAGGTTGTGACATTTATTCTATTTCCGTTTTGCATTCTTTAAAACATGTCGCACGATAAACAGTTTTTTAAAATTAAATTAAGTATCTCTGTTTATTTTATTTGCTAATGGATTTTATTCCTATACACCTATATAATTCCCTATAACAAACCAAAAAGGCAGGTCGATTCGATGCTTAAAAAATTCTCACAAAAGTCAGGTCAACTTTTAAACGGCGCAATTTCTACTACAGGGAATTTACTTAGTAAAGGCGTTGAAAAAACCGGCTACGATAAGCCCGCAGAGTGGATTAAAGAGGCGTCTGATAAAGCAGGGCGCGCTACAGAAGCGAGTCTTTCGTTAACTGGACAAGTTGCGGAAGGCGCATACAAAACGGCAAAAGGACAAATCCAAAAAGATTCAAACACGAGAGCTGATGGTGTCGATGAACTAAAGGGCGCGGGAAAATCGCTCGTTAAGGGCATTGGTGGCTTTTTAAAAGAAGGGGCAACAAGCTCCTATGAAACAGCTTCTGGGCTAATTACAAAAGACTATGGCCGCGCAAAAAATGGCGCATGGCGCTTATCTCAATTAGCGGCTGTATCGATTTTCGCTATTAGTGTAGTGGATCTTTTAGACGGTGCGGACGCGGTACAAGCAGAAAGTATACAGGCAATGAACGCAACACTTGAAGGCGATGTACATCCTGAAACAGGCGTGGCATTTGAACGCGCTGTCGTCGAGCATAATGGCAACGTGATTTCCGATGTGTTCCCCGTTTTTGAAAGTAGCTTTACTGCGGAATTAAGCTCGGAACAATACTTACAGTCAGATTCATTACATTTTAAAGAGGCTAATATACAGCTAGCAGTGGCGATTTCTGACAATCCGTCACTTGCACATGAGCTTGGCCTTTCAACAACTGATGTTCAGTTACTTGCGCACAACATTACACCCGATGGCTATACATGGCATCACCACGAACAGCCTGGTGTGTTACAGCTTGTGGAGAGCGAGGCGCATAACGAAACTGCACATACAGGAGGCCGCGTGATTTGGGGGGGCGGCAGTGCGTATCGATAAAATATAGATAAAAAAGAAACCTAGTACAAATTGCTAGGGGTTCTCTTTAGAAGTGCAAAAACTAAAATAACGATTAAAATACCTTGCGAAAATCACTAGACTTCACAAGGTATTTTATCCACTATATCGTAAAGTGAATAGACAAGAGGATTATCGTTATATTTGTCGAATCTAATTACTTTATAATGTAGAAGTGGATAACGTTCCCAAACAACGCTTTGGTAACTTTATTGTAATTAAATAACATAATTTAGTTGAATTACCCTACAAATAAAAATATGTGTAACATTAGGGGAATTCTACACGTCTATGTTTTACGAGGGGGGAAGTGTATGAAAAAGGTATTAATTTCTTTATTAGCTGTAGTTGTGTTAGTAGGTGGGATTTATTTTGTACTTAACCTTAAACCACCTAAACCAGTCATAACTATAGAAAATAAGACTGTAGAAGTGGCGCAAGGTTCTTATTGTTGGAATGGACTTATTAACGCACAATGTGTTGATATGATTTCTCCACCAGATATGATTAAACATCACGAACTTAAACCTGTTGTTGTATCACCTGGAGCTGAATTAAAAATAAAATTTAAGCGTAAACCACTAGTAGATACGTTAAACGCATCTATATGGTTTAGTAACGATGAAATAGAAAATGCCCCATTAAATGACAATGTATTAGTAGCGCCAAAAGAAAAAGGTGTTTATATTTATAGTGTTTCTGCAAATTGGGAAAAGGGAAGTTCGGGTTATGTCTTTGTAATTGAAGTTAAGTAAGTTTTTTTCGCTAACAGAGTGCTTTAATGCGACAAGGGTTTATTACGTATACATAAATAAATCTAATAAAGTTCCCAAATGATACTTTGGTAACTAACACCCCATTTAATTGAATGTGGGTGTTTTTTTGTTGCTTGTGAATAAGAAAATTCCCAAACGAATATTTAGTGACTTGTTTTTCAGAAAAATGTAAAGTAAAGCTAATTAATCCCCTCATTGAATATTCTTCTAAAAATTATACGAAATCCATTAAAAATGTCACATTTTCTAATTCTTATTTGTCCTTATATATAGAAGGTTATGAAAGGGGTGAAGATAAATGTTTGAAAATATTGCAGTACCCAGTTTTGAAGAATCTAGGGAAAGTAAAATATCACGATTAATCAAAGAATACCATGATAAAATCTACATTTACTGTTTCAACATATTAAGAAATTCGCATGATGCAGAAGACGCCGTCCAAGAAGTTTTTATTAAAGCATTTAAGAGTAATAATCTCCTGACAATTGATAATTACAGTTCTTGGTTATATAAGATTGCTTATAATCACTGTATAAATCAATTCAGAAGGAAATCAATGGTCAGTTTTATATCCTTTAATTCATTTACTGAAAAAGAGAAGAATCAATTATTAAAAGAAGACATTAATCAAGACGTTGGTACGGATATTGAATTGGACTACATCTTCTCTATGTTAAAGCCAAAAGAACGTGCATTACTTACACTACGGATTGTAGAAGATAAGGATTTTAATGAAATTGGATCGATTTTAGGCATTTCAAATGCTACTACTAGAAAACGATTTGAAAGGGTAAAGAATAAAATTCAAAATATAATAAGAGGGAGGTTACAAGATGAAGGAAAAAATTAAGTCATTTGAGGAATTTGAAGAACGATTAAGAGATCAGCCAATGCCAGAGATTCAAAGTATCGAGGTTTTTGAAGAGCACATTTTTGAAAAGAATAATCGGTTCAAACCATATACTAAATTTTCAATAGCGACCGTATTAGTTAGCTTGTTCGCATTTGCTACAATCGGTTTCGCATTTGAGACAATTAATTGGAAGTTTTTTAATGGCGAAGGAGAAGAAATTTATAACATTCAGCCAATAGATGAAATAGATGCAGAGCGGGAAAATGAAAGACAACGGATTAATAGAAAGTATAACAGCATTAGAAATGATATAAAAGAAAATCTTTCTGACGGAAAGTTCGCATATTTTATAACAACAGAGGGTTATGAATTTAATCCGACGTTAGTTGATTTCATTGTGGATGACCAAAAAATTGTAAGTGTTACTGAAATTCCAAGTAATCTTTCAAACTTCCTTCACCTTAAAGATGAACTATTAGATGCATATACTCTATCTGAAGGACTAATATATTATCAATTTCCTGAAATTGACTCTACCGAAAAGGCAGAGGAATTGTATTTGAAAGCAAAACAAGAAGGGGTTCCATACATGGTACAAGAAGGTGATTTAACATCAGAGGTCTCTTCTCTACACCTGTTATATAGTCACAAAGAAAAAGAAAAATATCAAGGCTTCCAAATTAATATTAGCGATGCTGGAAGGAGTATGCACACCACCCAAGATTTAACCCAATACACTCGGATAAATGAAATGGGAATGGAATTCTTATTTAATCAAAACGAGCAAGAACTTTTATTTATTTTAGAAGAAAATGACAAAAATCTTATGGTGGAAATACGTTTTAATTATAAAGAAGGATTGGAAGAATTATTGGCGATTGTAAAAGATGTCATTAATAATTGATACAGGGTTAAATTAGTCAAACCTAATAAAGCATACAAAATAAATTCAAAAAACGTTCCCAAATCGAAGTTTGGGGACATACCAAAAAGCCGTAAACGCTGTTAAATCAACGTTTTCGGCTTTTTTATGGAACATTCTTTATACGGAATTTTATGCATGTTTTTATAAAGACGCTCACAGTAATAGTTGAAGGGACTTTTAAGTAAAGGTGCAGCGTTCGCTTTCTTGCATAAAATCGTGCATATTTTCTAATCTAAAATCGCATGTTTACTACAACAATTTAACCCGCAATTCAATACTCAATCACTTAAAAACATTGATATAACAATAAAAAATAGCCCATTAATCATGTGTCGATTTAATGAGCTACTTTAGAGTTTATTTTATAAATTGTGATTCAAAAGAGAACCCGTAATACAAATTGCTAGGCTTCTTTTATTTCCTGATTTAATTTTATAAACTTTATTATTCACCGCCAAAAAAACTATTTAACTCTTCAATAATTTCTTCATCTGTCATTTCATCGACTGGTTTATATTCCCCGTTTACGCTGTAATCTTCTGGACTTTCACTCACGCCATTATGTGGGACATATTCGCCATCTTCATTGTAGTCATTCGGATTTGTTGATGGGGCGTTTGGATCATTACGAAGCTCATCCTCAGTATATGGGGAACGAGAATCTTCTCTTTTATTAGCATCTCTTTGATTGTCCCAATATGCATCTCTTTTCGCCTCTATTTGGTTATAGAAGCCTTCTAACTCCATCACATATCTTGCAAGTTCATCTTCTAATGCTTCTTCCCTTAGTAAAATGTACGCACCGTAAAATGAATCAATTTGTTCAAAAGTTAAACTATTAGCACCTTGCTCATAAATTTCCTTGCCCGTACCTTCTTTAAAATATTCATGGACGATGTCATTATAATAAGTTAATGTTTCCGTTAAAAGATCGTTTTCATGATGCTTTTCATTTTGTAAATAATACGCATAATTAGCGGCATCATTCATCATTGAAATAGCTTCACTTTTATCGCCATTCGCATATTTCGCCTTAGACGCTGCAACATCTCGTTCAATTTCGGCAAGCATTTCTTCTGTAGCCTCTTGCATTTCCTCTTCGATTTCCAATTGCTCTAGTTTCTTTTCATTCTGAATATTAAAGTACGCAACAATGATGATGAACACTGTAGGCAATCCTATAATAGCTAGCCACTTCAAAATAGTATTTTTCAACTTAATACCCCTTACAATTTATCTATTTTTATAGTAAATATATACAACAAATAATTATATTACTATATTATTGATATAATTGTAAAGAACTAGAGTAATCTATCGAAATCATTTCAATACAAACTTAAATAAACAAATAAAACCCCAGCATCACTACTAAATTCGGCAGCGCAATCAGAAGTGAGCGCGTCACCAATCGATTCCGTTCCTCCCGCCCTTTATCAGTTTCTGTTGCGGCATTCAAACGTACACGGTCACCACTGACAAACGCCCCTGACATGATCATCGATAGGACTAAAAATACCAACCCAATCATCCCCGTCACATCTGCCACCATATGAACATCCCAAATAACAAGCGCTACAACGCTCCCAAGTAGTGATAATAATAGACCAATCGCTACATACTTCATCCGCATCTCTCCCTAAATACAATCACTACAGTTAGATTTCTACTAGTAATACGTATGGCAGCATCATTTAGCTTCAACTATTAGTCAAAATGAAAAATCATTTCCCTCCTAACTAGTCCTAGAAGTCCCCACTTCCGAATAAAATGAGACAAAAGATTAGTGGAGGGTTGTTCATGAATTCGATATTCACCTATGTTTTTTTAGGCATCTCGATGGCTTCAACCATTGGACCTGTTAAGACCGTTCTCTTAAATACTGGGTTTAAAAACGGCTTCTTTCATGCTTGGTTTTTTAGTCTTGGTGCTTTGACAACTGACATCGTGTATATGTTTGTCGTGTATTTTGGCGTTGGTCAATTTATTGATTCCTTACTATTGAAAACGATACTTTGGTCTTTTGGCTGCTTTGTTCTTTTATATACTGGTATAGAAAATTTACTCTCGCTACATAAAATTGAGCTCGATTCAAATACTGGTAAAAGAACGCGTCTTCGAAAATCAATCCTCTCTGGTTTTTTTATGTCACTACTCAACCCACTAACAATCCTTTTTTGGCTAGGGATTTATGGTTCTATCCTTGCAAAAACGGCCGGATCTTTCAACGGCTATCAAATCATTATACTGAGCATTGCTATTTTAGTAGGTATTGTTTTAGTGGATATTACAATGTCCTTTTTCTCTAGTGTCGCGCGTAAACTATTATCGACCAAGCTATTGAAAACGGTTTCCCTTATTTCATCCATCTTAATGATTGCTTTTGGCATTTATTTTGGGAAACAGGCCTTTGATGCGTTATTTTAACTTCTAAAAAGCATAAAACAAAAAACACTGGATATCCTAACCTTATTCAAAACAGGACTAGTTGAGGTGTGGTAATGAAAGATAAGGATCAAGTAAGTGTCTGGTGTATTGTAAGTATCACTTCCATTCCGCTCATCATGACGCTGGGAAATTCCATGCTTATTCCGGTGCTCCCGAAACTGGAAGAGAAGGTCGGGATCACATCATTTCAGTCGAGCATGATCATTACAAGCTATTCCGTCGCGGCAATTTTCCTTATTCCCGTAGCTGGCTATTTATCAGACCGCTTTGGTAGAAAAATGGTAATACTGCCGAGTTTAATTTTAGCTTTAATTGGTGGTTTGATTGCCGGGTTTGCTTCTTGGAAAATGGACGACCCGTATACAATGATTATCGTCGGTAGGATTATACAAGGTATCGGAGCGGCTGGAGCGATGCCCATTGTTTTACCACTTGTCGGTGATCTTTATCAGGATAATGATGAAAAAATCAGTTCTACTTTAGGCATTGTTGAAACGTCCAACACGTTTGGCAAAGTATTAAGCCCCATTTTAGGTTCGATATTTGCCGCAATCTTATGGTTCTTGCCCTTCTTTTCGATTTCAGCACTTAGTTTAATTTCAATTGCACTTATCTTTTTCTTTGTTAAAGTTCCTAAAAATAGGGATGAACCTGTGAAATTTAAGAAGTTTTTAAATAACACAAAGGAAGTATTCAAGGCGGAAGGAAAATGGTTGTATACCGTATTCCTGAACGGGATTCTTGTGATGCTCATATTATTTGCGATGTTATTTTTCTTATCCGAAAACCTTGAAAAAGTGCATGATATAAAGGGCATTAAAAAAGGCTTTGTTTTAGCCATCCCATTGTTATTACTTTGTATCGCTTCCTTTATTTCCGGACGAAAAATTAAAGGCGACCTTGCAACGATGAAAAAAATCATCGTCGTTTCGTTGATTGCCATGTCTGTCAGCATTGCCTTTGTCGGGTTTACAAGCAAAAAATTAATTCTGTTATTAGTCGTTACAAGTATTGTGGGAACCGCTATTGGTGCACTCTTGCCTGCACTTGATGCCATTATTACAGAAAATATCGAAAAAGAGTTACGGGGAACCGTTTCCTCTTTTTATAGCTCGGCCCGATTTATCGGCGTTGCAGCGGGTCCTCCTATTATGTCACTCGTTATGAAAAATTATCTCAATATCAGCTATATTACGGCAGGTGTATTGGGAGCAATTCTATTGTTCGTTGTTTTTAAATTCATTAACGTTGATGAAATCGGAAAAGCCAATAAAGCGACATAAAAATAAGGATCAATTAGCTACTGAGGCTAATTGGTCCTTTTGTGCGTTGTTTTATTCAGATTTTAAGCTAAACAGAATCAGAAAAATCCCACCAAAAAGGCAGAGGATTCTTGTTAATGAAATTTTCTCAGCTAATCCAAGCAACGCAATACCCGTCGTCGTAATTAAGATAACGGGACCGACTAAGGCCAGCAGTGTATTAATATAAAAGGCTTTTTCTAAATCATTGAATTTAAACATGAGTGCAGCAGCCGTCAGCTCGATACTTCCTGAAATCAGTCGCAGGGCAACGATTAGAATCAGAGCCTTTTCAATAACGATCACATCCCCTACTAGTGTTGCTACCTAACATATGCAACATGTCCATCAATTATTTTCATTCTATAAGCTCCTTTATTCGCCAAATCTTTTCGCTGCAGTGAAATCCATTTCCCTTCTAATGGATTTCTAATAATTCTCTATGTAATACTCATTTGTGAAAGGTATTCTACAAATACCAGCGATTAATTCGCTTTCTTTACCACATCACACCATGAAAACTATTCAACAAAAAAGAACGAGTGGCTACCGATATCATTCGGAAAGCCTACTCATTCTTTTCAATTATCCTTCAATATAATTCGCTTCTAATCGACGCGCAATGTCGATTGTTTTCTCTAACACAACCGGATGCGTAATCGCTACATAAAGCTCGCCCTCATAAAAACGAAACGGCACTTGTACATTTTCTAACTGCCACATAAAAAAGTGACCTTTGATTTTCATATGTACACCGTCCTGGCTAGCACCAAATGAATCATTGTACTGGAAATCAGCCTGCGTTGCGAAGAAACTTTGGCATTCTTCTAACGTTAATAGTGGATTTCCTTCTCGATCAAGACGTGTAATTTTATAACGTGTGTTCATGAAACAATCTCCTTTTAAACCATTACTGTTGTTTTATTATAATGGGTGAATGTTGTATAAGCAAAAGGTAGAAAACGAATTAATAGGAAAATCCCCGAAAGTTAGTGTCTAACACACTAACTTTCAGGGTCTGATATAGCTTAAGCATGTTTTTCCTCTAAATATGGCACACGGACCTTCTGATAAACAACTCCGTACACAACAGTCATCAATACGACACTCGATACCATCACGATCACACTTGGCACAATGAATGTTTTACTCATGGCAAATAACACATCTGTACGGAACCAGCTTTGGAACGGTACACCAACACTTAACAACGCCGCAAAGAAACCGATTTTCACCCCGATATGTTTGCCTTTCATTTTACTGATCATCCCATTAATGAATAGACGCAGCATCGCTAACCCAGCCCCTACAAAGAAGAATGTCACTAAATAACCTTTCACTGCTTCATCGAACATAAACGCTTTACTAATCATCGCTATAATAATTGCACCTGCAATGGCCATCATTACTTTTGCTTTTTTACTCATCATTTGTTTCCTCCTTCAAAATTAAACACCTTGTTGATTTATATTTATAGTTTATAATGAATGCGTTATTGGAGCAATCGACAATTTTCAACACGTTGTTGAATTTTACTATCAAAAAGGGTTGGCCTAAAAGCGATTACTTTTTTGGACAGTACTCAGTTCTTGTATTAATTATCCGCTGTAGGCGGTGCTTCTGCGTTGGCGGATAAATTTCACTAGAATTTTTTTACTTAATCAAAAAATCCCTCATCCAACAAACATGCGTAACGCTGTTTGCTAAATGAGGGATTTATTATAAACGATTAATGAAGCATGATCGAGCCACCATCAACCATTAATGTTTGACCTGTAATATATTTTGAATCCTCTGATGCTAAAAAGACCGCTACACGACCGATGTCTTCCTCTGGGTCACCGAATTTGCCCATCGGAATACCTGCTAGCACTCCTTGATAATATTCTGGTTGTGCCTTAGCCCAAGCTTGTACACCTTCAGAGTTGGCGATTGGTGAAATCAGATTTGCTGTAATACCATCAGCACCAAATTCGTTGGCAACAACACGCGTAATACCGCGAATTGCTTCTTTCGCTGCTGCATAAGCTGCCTGCGTTTTATGACCTTTTAACCCAGCTCCTGAAGCAAAGTTAATAATATTGCCACGCGTTTTCTGTAAATGAGGAATCGCTGCCTGCATTAAATACCAAGTAGGGTAAAAGCCCGTATCCATCGACAACGCTAAATGTTCTGGCGTTGTTTCAAGGAATGGCACTTGCTTAGAGGCATGTGCATTGTTCACTAACACATCTAAACGTCCATATTTCTCTACGACTTGCTCCACTAAATTTTTCAGTTGATCATGCTTTGTTAAATCAAATTGAATAAAGCTAGACTCGGGTGAATATTGCTGCAAGTCCGCTACCGTTTTTGCCCCTGCCTCAGGATTCACATCGACTGCTACAACGATTGCGCCTTCCTTTGCCATTGCACGTCCAATACCAGCGCCAATACCACCAGCACCACCTGTAATGATCACTACTTTGTCTTTTAATTTCAACACAATTTCTCCTTTTCAGAAAAACTTCAGATTCTCTATAGCTTTTCCCTGTTTGGTTAATCGCTTAAGCTTTTAACAATTTAAATATATAGCGGAAAATTTTTATGCGCAATGTTTTGCTCCTTCAATTATGTTGCCTCGTATGCACTTCCCCTTCTAAGATATTTTCACTATAACCTATGAATTTTATACATACTTTAGATACAATTTAGTGTTATTTCACAATTCGAAATGAAATGTTTTCAACTGAAATAATAGCTTCTAGCATTCTCATAAATTATGTAGTGATTTATTCTTGGACGTCTCCATGTGATGCACTTTTAAAAAATCAATGCATACAATAAATAAGCATTTACTTATATTTAATCGCGTGATAAATTATATAAGTAAATACTTATGAATGAAGCAGGAGGTTACATATTGGATTTATTAGAAAAACAATTAAAGGCACTCGCTGATAAAAATCGGCTTACATTGCTAGCTTGCATGAAAAACGGCGAGGTATGTGTATGTGATTTTGTCGAGGTTCTTGGCATTTCGCAGCCTGCAGTTAGTCAGCAGTTAAAAAAATTGAAAGAGGCAGACATTATTACAGAACGAAAAGATGGCACATGGAAATATTATCGACTAGCTAAAGAGCTGTCACCTGTTGTTCATGCAGTGATTGCAGAGATTCAAGCAAATGATACATGTCGCTGTGAGGGTACAACATGTTCATCTTAGCGAGCGCTCTCTTTATCATTACATTACTCTTCGTTATCTGGCAGCCAAAGGGATTAAATATTGGCTGGTCTGCGATGGCTGGGGCTACCATCGCATTGTTAGTGGGGATTGTTGATTTTCAGGATGTCGGGACCGTTATCGACATTACGTGGAATGCTACCCTGTCGTTTATTGCGATTATTTTAATTTCGCTTATTTTAGACGAAATCGGTCTTTTTGAATGGGCTGCACTCCATATGGCACGCGTGGCAAAAGGTAGCGGGATTAAAATGTTTGTGTACGTGAGTTTACTAGGTGCAATCGTTGCAGCATTATTTGCAAACGACGGCGCGGCTCTGATTTTAACGCCGATTGTCCTTGCGATGGTGCGTCATTTGCAGTTTAGCGAAAAAATGATTTTTCCGTTTATTATGGCAAGTGGTTTTATTGCTGATACGACGAGCTTACCGTTTGTCGTCAGTAACTTAGTAAATATCGTGTCCGCAGACTTCTTTAATATCGGGTTTGTGGAATATGCCTCGCGTATGCTACTACCGAACTTGTTTTCGCTTGTTGCAACAATTGTCGTACTACTCATCTACTTTAACAAATCGATTCCACGTCAATACGACGAAAAGATGCTAAAACAACCGCATCTTGCGATTAAAGATATGAAACTATTTAAGCTATCTTGGGTTGTGTTAGCCATTTTAGTAGCTGGCTATTTCTCAAGTGAATTCATTGGCGTACCGGTATCACTTGTGGCAGGACTTGTTGCGATTTTCTTTTTAGCATTGGCAAAGAGAAGCGCCGTTGTTGATACAACAGCTGTTGTAAAAGGTGCACCTTGGAACATCGTGTTCTTCTCGATCGGGATGTATGTCGTTGTCTACGGACTAGGCAATGCCGGATTAACACCGGCCTTAGCAAGCGTCATTGAATGGACAGCACAGCAAGGCTTGTTTGTGACAACAGTCGGGATGGGCTTTATCGCTGCATTTTTATCTTCTGTTATGAACAATATGCCGACTGTCATGGTCAATGCCCTAGCAATTGCCGAAACCTCGACTGACGGCACATTACGTGAGGCTCTGATTTACTCCAATGTCATCGGCTCTGATTTAGGGCCAAAAATTACACCGATTGGTTCACTCGCGACACTCGTTTGGCTCTACGTACTGGCAGGAAAAGGTGTCAAAATTTCTTGGGGCACGTACTTTAAAACAGGAATTGTATTAACGATACCGATTTTACTATTTACATTAGTTGGACTATATATCACATTATTAATTTTTTAGGAGACACTCATTATGACAACAAATACACTGTATTTCTTATGCACAGGCAATTCCTGCCGCTCCCAAATGGCTGAAGGCTTTGCGAAAAAACATTTACCATACTGGAACATTCGAAGTGCAGGCATCGAAGCGCACGGTTTGAATCCGAATGCGGTAAAAGCTATGGCTGAGGTAGGCATCGATATTACGTCACAAACTTCAGATATGATTGACGCAAGCATTTTAAACAATGCGACACTTGTCGTTACACTATGTGGCGATGCAGCGGATAAATGTCCGATGACACCAAGCGCTGTTCACCGTGAGCATTGGGGCTTTGAAGATCCGGCAAAGGCAACGGGAACAGAAGCTGAAAAGTGGCTGGTTTTCCAGACGGTGCGCGATGCGATTGAAGCACGCATTATCGAATTTGCACAACAGCAATCAAGCACTTCGATGAACGAAAAAGGAAATGAGGAATAACTAATGGAATTACCAATTTTAACGAACACAACTTGCTGCGCGCCAAGTACTGGTTGCTGTGAGCCGAGCTATCCTGTTGCGATACTTGGCGCTGGCCCAATCGGTCTTGCAGCTGCTGCTCATTTAAAAGCGTACAATATTCCCTTCATTATTTTAGAAAAAGGTGAAGCTGCGGCAAACGTGGCCACATGGGCACATGTTCAGCTATTTTCTCCGTGGGAATATAATGTAGATTCTGCCGCACAAAAGCTGTTAGAAAACACAGACTGGCAGATGCCGAACAAGGACGACATCCCAACTGGGCAAGCGTTACGCGAACAATACTTACTCCCTTTAAGCAAGTTATTTCAAGAGCAGCTACGAACAGGTGAAGAAGTGATTGCCATCACCAAGCTGAACACCGATAAAATGAAATCAACAAACCGTGCAAACCAGCCCTTCTTAATTTTCACAAAAAATGGGCAGTCCGCTAAAACATATAAAGCACGCGCTATCATTGATGCAACCGGTACATGGGGACACCCAAACCCAGCTGCAAGTCACGGTGTCTTATTACCTGGCGAACAAGCGGCACATGCAAACATCGATTATATGATTCCTAATATCGCAGCGGAAAAAGCACGCTTTGCCAATAAACGCGTGGCTGTTGTTGGTGGCGGACACTCGGCCATTAACTCATTGCTGCAATTAGTATCCTTAAAGGAAGCCTCTCCCCAAACTGAAATCACATGGATTTTACGCAAAAACCGTGTGGAGGATGCTTTAGGTGGTGGCACGAGCGATGAACTAGCTGCACGTGGCGAACTTGGTTTAAAGATGAAAACGATCATTTCAGAAAACATGATTCATGTCGAAACACCCTTTTCAATCCAGTCAATTTTAGAAAAGGAACACGGAATCATCTTAAAAGGCGCTGACAAAAAAATCGGTCCTTTCGATGAATTAATCGTCAATACAGGCAGCCGACCAGACTTTTCGTTCCATCAAGAACTACGCTATGAGGTCGATCCATTAACGGAGGCCGTGCCAGCAATTGCCTCACTCATAGATCCCAACCTGCATAGCTGTGGAACGGTCCCTGCACATGGCGAGAAAGAATTACGCCAGCGCGAACAAGACTTTTATATCGTTGGTGCAAAATCTTACGGCCGTGCCCCAACATTTTTAATGGCAACAGGCTATGAACAAGTGCGTTCAATTGCCGCTTACCTTGCCGGCGATAAAGAAGCCGCACTTGATGTCAAACTCGCTCTTCCTGAAACTGGTGTGTGTCATACTGGGATTGATGGGTGCTGTCAGTAAATTATTATGTTCATAAAAACAGTAGTGCGAAAAGCTTTTATGCTTTTGCACTGCTGTTTTATTTTAGTTGTCTTATTTAGCCCAACTACTCAAATCAATCCCAAGCCTCACCATATCCCGACAATGAATGCCGTTTTCGAAAATAGGTTCGTCGTAATTGATGACAAAAAAGTCATGAACAATTTCCTTCATACGAAACCCACACTTCTGATAAAGCGCGAGCTGCTGAATACTGGAGTTCCCTGTCCCAAGCTCAATCGATTGCATCCCGCTATTTTTGGCAGCTTCAATCGCATGTTGCACTAACGCTTTTCCTAGTCCTTTTCCTTGATGCGACTCTGCTACAGCAATGTTCATGAGCTCTACTTTTGAAGGGCCGATTTCTTTTAGCAAGTACACACCAATAATGACTTCATTTTCAAGCGCAACATAGACGTCGCTCTTATTGAGATACTTCAAAATATTTTTTTCGGATGGATCAGCTAATAACAGGAGCGGCATTGGTGCAGATTCGTTGTTTTCAAGTTTTGTTATTGTTAGGTTTCTTTGCATGTCATCACCTCGTCTAGAAATTAATATACCGGGTGCAGATACAATTTTAATTGCTCTTGCACCCGGTATTTTCTTCATTTCAGCATAACTATATATGTAGTATTTTCTCTAAAAGAGCTTCTATCCCCCAGGTTATTTCTGATTTTTCAAAATTAACGCCACCTTCAATGTAAAGGCATCCTCAAAGTTTACCGGATTATAACCAGTTAGCTCCGTAATTTGATTGAGACGATATTTTAATGTGTGGCGATGAATTTGCATCGCATTTGCACAAGAATTGAGCTGCAAATTGCAATCAAAAAAGACCTCGAGCGTATGTAACAGCTTATCCGATAATTGCGCAAGCTTAGCAACAAATTTTTCAACTGCGAGCGTAGACTTATTTTTAAAAACCGTATGAATTTCAATATCTTGAAAATACGTGATTCGTTTCGACGTACTATAGGCCAATGCGGTTTTTGTACTAGCGTACGCAAAAGGTAGCGCTCTTTTTCTACGATTTCTATTTTACCTGTTTAGAATTTAAACGAAATTAAAAATCGAATTCCCCCCGTTTTTTAGTTACAATGGAAATACATGGTTAAAACGATTAAAAAAGGAGTTTCTTATGCCAAAAAAGTATTATCAACAATCTTCTACAGACGTTTTAGAGACGCTTGGGGTAAATGAAAACGGCTTGACGGCAAATGAAGTCGAGAAAATGCGTACTACATACGGCACTAATGAACTACAAGAGACCGACCGAAAAAATATTGTGCAAGTATTTCTTGAGCAATTTAAAGATTTCCTTGTCATTATTTTAATCCTAGCTGCGACGATTTCAGCATTTTTAGGTGAAATTGAAAGTTCCATCGTCATCTCCGTGGTCGTCTTACTAAATGCCATTTTAGGAGCTGTGCAACACGTCAAAGCCGAGCATTCACTAAATAGCTTAAAAGCGATGGCTTCGCCTACCGCAAAAGTATTACGCGACGGGCAAATAGTTGAAATCCCTTCGAAGGACGTCGTAGTTGGCGACGTTGCACTACTCGATTCTGGCGACTTTATGAGTGCAGATGGTCGAATCATTGAATGCCACAGCCTACTATTGAATGAAAGCTCGCTAACCGGCGAATCGCTTCCCGTTGAAAAAACAAGTGCATTAATCGAGCATCATGATTTACCGATTGGTGACCGTAAAAATATGGTATTCTCGGGTAGCTTTGTGACGAATGGGCGCGGTAAGGTCGTTGTTACATCGATTGGCATGCAAACCGAAATCGGGAAAATTGCTCATTTACTTGGCCAAGCGAAGGAAAAGAAAACACCGCTCCAAGTAAGCCTTGATCAATTTGGTAAAAAGCTTGCCTTTGCGATCATATTAATATGTATCGCTATTTTCGTACTCGATGTTATTCGTGGTCGCGAGCTTGTTGATTCATTTATGTTTGCCGTTTCACTAGCCGTTGCTGCCATTCCAGAGGCACTAAGCTCAATCGTGACAATCGTTTTAGCATTTGGCACAACGAAGATGGCCAAGGTAAATGCCATTATCCGCAATCTCCATTCCGTTGAAAGTCTTGGTAGTGTGTCTGTCATTTGTACCGACAAAACGGGCACATTAACGCAAAACAAAATGACGGTTCAACATGTTTTTATCGATGGTGCACAACTACCAGCGAACGCAATCAATAAAGACGACGAGCTACATAAACGATTTGTGCTCATGTCCCTACTTTGTAATGATTCCGTTACGCTTGATGAAAAGGAATTAGGCGACCCTACCGAAATTGCACTCGTTAACTTCGGGGAGCAGCACGGTTTAGATGAATTGATAATACGCGAGCAATTCCCTCGCGTTGGTGAAGTGCCATTCGATTCTGATCGTAAATGTATGAGTACCGTCCACCAGCTAGAAAATATGCTCGTGATGATTACAAAAGGCGGAGTCGATGTTCTTTTATCACGCATCAGTTATGTAAGTGGCGCACATGGCATCGATGCTGTGACGCCGGAGTATATCACGAAAATTGAACAAGCGAATAAACAACTTTCATCAGCTGGTTTACGCGTCTTAGCCTTCGCTTACAAACCCGTTTCCGTGCGCGAAATTACAACTGACGACGAAGACAACTTAACCTTTGTCGGGTTAGTAGCGATGATGGATCCACCTCGCGCAGAAACAATAGAGGCAATTGCTGAATGTAAACATGCTGGCATCAAAACGATCATGATAACGGGCGACCATTTAATTACCGCCGCTGCCATTGCCAAGCAAATCGGTATATTAGAAGACCCTTCTGAGGCAATCGAAGGAAAAGATATTGAATCACTTTCAGACAGCGAACTGCAAAACCTTGTCGAACGCATTTCTGTCTACGCGCGCGTTTCTCCCGAGCATAAAATTCGAATTGTTCGAGCATGGCAAGAAAAAGGCCATGTCGTAGCGATGACAGGCGACGGTGTGAACGACGGACCGGCGTTAAAGCAATCGAACATTGGTGTTGCGATGGGTGTTACCGGTACAGAAGTTGCAAAAGACGCTTCTGCAATGATTTTAACGGACGACAACTTCTCTACGATTGTAAAAGCGATTTCAAATGGCCGTAGTATTTACAACAACATTCAAAACGCCATTCAGTTTTTATTATCAGGCAATACGGGCGCAATTTTAGTCGTACTATTTGCCACAATTTTTGCGTTACCAGCACCATTTGCACCTGTTCATCTATTATTTATCAACTTATTAACGGACAGCTTGCCGGCCATTGCGATTGGGCTTGAGCCGCATAACGATAAGGTCATGAAGGAAAAACCGCGCGATATTCGCATTCCGATTTTAAATAAATGCTTTGCACTGAATGTATTAGTTGAAGGACTACTTATCGGGCTAGCAACTGGAATCGCCTTTTGGATTGGGTTGTCGGCAAATGATGCGATGCTAGCAAGTACGATGGCATTTGCAACACTTTGCTTATCACGCTTATTCCATGGCATTAATTGCCGTTCGAAGGAATCGATTTTCAAAATCGGATTTTTCACGAATAAACAAAGCTTACTCGCATTCGGCGTTGGTGTAGCACTTTTACACATTGTCCTCTTCACACCTGGTTTAAATGGAATTTTTGAAGTAGCCAAGTTAGACGGAACGCAGCTTGCTATCATTTATGTGTTAGCGATTGCGCCTTTCATTGTCAATCAAGTGTGGAAGTTAATTAAGTCATCCAATTAAGTAGCGTACAGCTGAATACCCATTGACGGGGAACCCACCTAACTTTTGCATAACAAAAGTTAGGTTTTTCTATTCGATTTTTAAGAGCTGGTTGCCACCAGCAACTTTTTAATATCAATGCTTGCTTCACATGCACGTGGAATATTCAATATGATACTATCTTGCTTAGTAAAATCGCTTAAATTCTCAGGCTTTCCTTCATAAACCACATGAATACGTTTCACACAGCGTTCAATCGTCGTCACTTTATTTAGTAAAACATCATTCTTAGAAAATGAAATTCCATATTACTTGAGAACAAATCAACTGCAATGACTAATCAATCTCAGTTCATTACTTTTTAAATCAATACTTAACCTCACCATATCCCGACACTGAATCCCCTGCTCAAAAATCGGTTCGTCATATTGTTCAACGAAATGGTCATGAATGATTTCTTTCATTCGAAAACCACACTTTTGATACAGTGCCAGCTGCTGAATGCTAGAATTTCCCGTCCAAGCTCAATCGACTGCATACCATTCGCTCTCGCTACCTCAATTGCATGAAGAACGAGTGCCTTCCCCATTCCTTTACCTTGATGCGAATCAGCAACAGCAATATTCATAAGTTCTGCTCTCTTTGGTCCGATTTCCATTAATGCATATACGCCGATAATGATGTTCTTTTCAACTGCTACGTACACTTCACTTTTATCAAGGTACTTCGTAATGCTTTTTTCTGAGGGATCGGCTAATAGTAGTAAATCCATAGGCTGGTTTTCATTGTGCTTAAGTTTACGAATCATTAATTCCGTATTTTTCGACTTTGCATGTTCGGTTGCTTCATTTAGGTTATTTCCCATATTCAACACCTCCACTTAATCCATTTTGCTGTTTAGTTAAAACGTAAGTGCCAAATACACAAACAACTCACTACAATATTTAAATCAGCTTGTATCAGTACCTAGTGTTATGTTTACAATTATGAAGTTTCGTAAATAATCCTGTGCCTGAATTTTCACCGTCGTTTCGTTTAATTCATCAGAAATAAACTGCAGCGCTCGCACCATCAACTCGTGCGCTAATCTTTGCCCACGGTATTCCTTTTTCACAAGCACACGGCCAATCGACAGCTCCGCATAGCTTACACCTGGCGGCAAAATTCGCAAGTATGCAACAATCTCCCCATTTTCTTCTATATATAAATGATAAGACTGCGCATCCTTACCATCGACCTCTGGATACGGACAGTTTTGCTCAACGACAAAGACATTTGTCCGCTCTTGTAAAATAGCGTACAGCTCCTGATTTGTTAGTTGGTTAAATGTTTTTAATTTGAAATTCATTTTGTGTCACCTCTGATTTTTTTAAAGCAAATAGACGTAAGCGACAAATAACGCCGCCTATTATTTTTAGGGGCGTTATTTTTATGCTATTTCTCTAGGGTAGTTCGCAGGCTGAAATAAAGTAAGTGTACCGGGTGCATTATTTTTACTCAATTCCACTAATGACTACTTGTGGAAAATGTCCCGCCCATTCCTTCAAATTATCGCAATCACATAAAACAATCCCCATAATGATTCGAAACAAAACGTAAATGACAACAATTAGGTCATATTACATAAAATATCAAATATATTAAAGTACCTATAAAGTTCTTTTCAAAATTACGAAGTTACATTTATTTCAATACCTTTCGCTCCCTTACTTCGTCATCATTTACAAGCTCTACTCCGCCTTATCATTCTTATAACAAATCTACTAAATTAATCTATTCCCTAGACAGTTCTAATAATTGCAACATACAATAAAGGTAGTAGGGAAAATATTACTTTCCACTTAGTTAATCACGTAAATCCCTTTAAATAGAACTACAAAAGAAAGTAGGTTCAAGATGAAGCGTAGACGAATAGGTATTAGTTATAAAATTACGAGTGGCTATGTAATTTTGATAGTCTGTATAGCCATATCAACCATCTTATTAAACACTCAAATTACAAAATTACAGGAAGAGCGCAATGGAATTATCCAATATGATTCAGGCATGCGAACGTTATCAAATACGCTTGAGCGTCAAATTATTAAGATGGAATCTAACCTAAACCGATTTTTAATTACGGATAATCAAACGTATTTACAAAATTACTATGAAGAATTGGCGACTTGGGAATCTAATTATGCGGAACTCACGAATTTAGTGCAGGATTACTCAGGTAATGAAAAACTGCTAGAGCCAATTTATTCAGGCATTCTGAATTGGATTGATACGGTCGGGGAGCCCTTAAATGATGCGATTCTTAATAATAATGATGAGCAAGTAGCCATATTAATTGATGGTACTCAAAGCAGTAATGCAATCATGTCCTTGCAAGAAGGGTTTTCCACATTCCGAAATTCAGAAACGGCGGCTATTCAAGATAAAATCACAGAATTAAATAATAAAAATACAAATTTAACATTTATTCTTTTCTTCAGCTTATTTGTATTAGCTATCATCACGATTGTTATTTTTACTATTATTTCGCGTAAAATTTCAAGCTCAATTAAAGACGTAACGAGCGCAATCGAAGATATTAACACGAATGAAGGACATGCCTATACACAACTTGTCGTGCGCACGAATGATGAAGTACAAGATTTAGTTCAGGCAGCGAATGAGTTGTTACAAACGATGAATGCACGAAATTGGTTTCAAAAGAATTTGGCCGATATTGTCACAGCCTACCAAGGTGTCGATACGTTATATGAACTGGGTGATAATTTACTAAATTCCCTGACGACGAGTACGAACTCTGTATATGGGGCGTTTTATATTCAAGATCCGCAGAACAAATCGAAATTTAAAAAGGTTTCTGCTTTCGCTGAAGGAAGTAGTAATGTAGGCCGAGAAGAAATTATAAGTACGCACGGCTTCGTTGGTCAAAGTATTAAAGAGAAACGAATTTTAACATATGGTACGGCAGATGATCACCTTCATTATCTTGAAACAGCATTTGGTAACATCCCGATATCACATGGCATGATTGTACCTGTAATATTTGGTCAAGAGGTCATCGCGGTATTAGAGTTAGCTGCGTTAAAGCCATACAGCGGGCAACAACTAGCTCTCATCGAAGAAATAATCATCCATCTTGGTGTCACGATTAACAGCATCCAAGGACGTATGGAAGTTATTCGACTACTAAATGAATCCCAAGCAATGTCAGAAGAGTTGCAAGTGCAATCGGAAGAACTTCAAACGCAGTCAGAAGAATTACAAATGCAAACAGAAGAGCTAACTACGATTAATGAGCGCCTTGAAGAACGTACACGCGATGCTGAGCAAAAAACGCGTGACCTACAAAAAACGCAAACAGATCTTAAACAGATAGCACTTGAGTTACAGCAAAGCTCGAACTATAAATCTGAGTTTCTAGCAAATATGTCACATGAACTGCGCACTCCGCTGAATAGTATTCTCATCTTGTCAGAGATGTTAGCGGAAAATAAAGCGCAAAGCTTATCCGATGATGACCTTGAGTTCGCAAAAGTTATCCATAAGTCCGGTAATGATTTATTACTACTAATCAATGATATTTTAGATTTATCGAAAGTCGAGGCAGGTAAGCTCGATTTATGGTATAGCGAAACGGATCTTTATGAAGTACCAACACATATTCAAAATTTATTTGCCCCGATTGCTAATCAAAAGGGCTTGACTTTATCGGCAAACGTAGACAGTGCTCTAGAAGCGGTGTTCCACACAGATGCGAAACGTTTCTACCAAATTATTAATAATTTATTATCCAATGCGTTGAAATTTACGGAGTCTGGTTCTGTAACAGTTAATGTCACTATTCCAGAATTGACACCTTCTATGGAAAAGCTTAGCCAGACATGGATTAAATTAAGTGTGACCGATACAGGCATTGGTATTCCACAAGATAAGCACTCGATCGTCTTTGAATCATTCCAGCAGGCAGATGGAGCAACAGTTCGCAAATATGGCGGCACAGGTTTAGGATTATCGATATGCCGCGAAGTGTCGAAGCTTTTAGGCGGTTGGCTAACATTGCAAAGTGAGGTAGGTGTCGGAAGTACGTTTACACTTTATTTACCAAGCCTATCGGAAGGCAACCCAATGAATGTTTCAATGATTGAAGAAATGGTTGCTGAAAAAGAAATGGTTCAGATAGAAGTTCCAGCTAGTGCTATTCATCACTTCCAAAATAAACGAATAATCATTGCCGATGATGATTATCGTAATATTTATGCATTACGTCATGCGCTCGAGCAAAAAGGGGCTCACGTAATTGAAGCAACTAACGGGGTAGAGTGTTTGAATATATTACAATCAGGCGAACATGTAGATGCGGTGTTAATGGATATTATGATGCCAGAGATGGACGGCTACGAGACAATCACCCATATTCGTGAAGTGTTACAACTACATGACTTGCCGATTATCGCTCTAACAGCGAAGGCGATGAAGCAAGATCGCGAACGTGCATTCGAAGTTGGTGCTTCGGATTACATTAGTAAGCCATTAAATTTAGAGCAGCTCTTTTCTCTCTTAACAGTGTGGCTCACAAGCGAGGCTAATTCTATAAATGGATAAAAAGAAATTAGAAATACAATTATTATTAGATGCCATTTATGCACTTTCCGGCTATGACTTTCGACGCTACAATCAGCAGTCGATTCTACGTCGGATTGAGCATCGAATGCGCATTGCGAATATCCCTTCAGTTACAAGACTTACAGATGCAATTATTCATGATGAAGGGATGCTCTCGCAAATTTTACAAGATTTTTCGATTAATGTGACTGAGATGTTTCGCAACCCTTCATTTTTTAAAGCGATTCGCGAACAGGTCATCCCGCAGCTAAAGAAGCTCAACCAAATTCGTATTTGGCACGCAGGCTGTGCGACAGGTGAAGAAGTGTACTCAATGGCGATTTTACTAAAAGAAGAAGGCTTATTAGAGCGGTCTATGCTGTACGCGACAGATATGAGTGAATTAGCGTTAGAAAAAGCGCGACGTGGGGCTTACCCGATTCAAAAAATGCAAGCTTTCACACGAAATTATATTATAGCTGGCGGCGGCGAAAGTTTTTCTGAATATTATAAAACAGATGAAAGTTACGCCTACTTCCAACCTGAATTTCAACATCATATAATGTTTGCCCAGCATAACTTAGTGATGGACTCATCTTTCCAAGAATTCGACATTATTATTTGCCGCAATGTACTTATTTACTTTACAGCAGAGCTACAGGGAGATGTGCATCAATTATTTTACGATAGCTTAGCACCAGGTGGTTTTTTAGGGTTAGGCGATAAAGAAACATTGCAATTTACACCGTTTGACGCCCATTATTCGGCGATTAACTTTGGTGAGCGCATTTACCAAAAAAAGAGCATTTAGACGCAGAAACCCGCGTTTAAATGCTCTTTATGTATGTTTGGATAATTTACTATATTAATGCGCTTGAATTAACAGGACACACATGTCATCAGGCTGATTTTCTTGCTGCTCAGCCTCCACTAAATAATCTATAGGATTGTCACAAAGTGGCCAGGTTTTCCCTGCTAGCTCTCCAACCTTTTTCTCTGCTACTATCTCATCTTTATTGATAGCCTCTAACACACCGTCCGTATACATAACGATTTGTATCGATGAAGTATACGTAATAACCTTTTTCTCAATTTTCATCTGATCTGTAAAACCAACTGCACTGGTCGTTTGTGTTAAAGGAATCGTTTGTTGCTCATCGACTAACGCATACCCCATTGGATGCCCAGCATTGACATATTCCAGCACTTTATTTTTTGTATCAATAATGAAATAAATGCCTGTAAAATAATACAGCAAAAGCTCTTTCTCATTTTGTAGTAAACTCATATAGCGATTCATTTCTCTAATGACAAGCTCGGGCTCCTTTAAGTTATTAATCGCTTCACGTAAGACGGATGAAATATACATGCAAACAAGTGATGCCGATACACCGTGCCCCATCATATCATGTAACATAATCGCATAGCGATGGTTATCAAGCTTCTCCCAATAATACATATCGCCTGCCAAATTTGATGATGGCAAATACGAAGCTCTAATCGATAAATTTGGTTCAGTTACAGCTGGGCTTAACAAGCTTTGTTGGACACGTGATGCTAAATTCATTTCTTGTTGAATTTTATCTTCTTGCGCCTTATGCCAATCCAGCTCGCCCTTTAATCTTTTTGCCACGCGAATCCGAGCAAGCAGTTCAATTTTATTAATCGGCTTCGTTAAATAATCAATGCCACCAACATCAAGGGCTTCCGATAGCTTTTCTTTATCTTCTAGCGCTGTTACAAAAATAACCTGTACATCTTTAAACTGCGGGTTTTGTTTTAAAATACGGCATGTCTCAATTCCATCCATAACTGGCATCATAATATCTAGTAGAATAACGCTCACTTCATAGCAATGTGGCGAGTTCGATGGATCTAAATAATCGAATAGCTCCTTTGCTGACTGTAACGGCACAATTTTCTCATATTGCTCACTCCGTAAAATTTTCTCCATTACAAAAAGATTCACTTGATTATCGTCTACAACAACAATTGCCATACATTCACCTATTTTCTCTCTACGAATTCACAAATTCATTTTAATTATACTGAATATTAAAATAGAATCCAAACGGTTGCCCCCTTCTCCCTCAGTTATAAGACTTTATTTTTTCCCATAGCCAAAATTTTAGAGCCCCTGCATAGCAGTAAGGGTCATTTACCCAGAAAAACGCACTTTGATATACATCTAAGTGCGTTTTTTCATATTTTGAAAACTCTCTAAAAATACCCTTTTGCAACGGGAACTCCCCCAACGATTTCTTCTGTCGGCACACTTAGAACAGAAGACAATAGCTTTTCTGTATAAGGATGCTGAGGATTTTCAAATACATCTTGAGTTTCCCCAACTTCTACTAGCTCTCCCTTAAACTTGCGCCTGCACGGACACATCCAATGCAGACGTTGGCTCATCAAGTACAATAAAAGATGGATCTGTAATAAGTGCACGAGCAATCGCGATTCTTTGTCGCTGTCCACGCTAAATTCATGGGGAAAACGGTCTAGATGTTCTTCTTTTAACCCAACTCGTTTCATTAATTCCACGAGTCTCTTCAAATCGCCTTTTTCTTTTCGATCTGAGCTTGGTAATCCTAATAAAGGCTCCATAATAATATCCTTTACGCGCATCCATGGATCTAAGGAACTTTGCGGATCTTGGAACACCGTTTGAATCTCGCCTGGACGTGGACGCAAATATTTATTTTTTTGCCATAAAACCTTTCCGTTATAAGTGATTGTCCCACTCGTCGGTGCTTCCTAACCAATTATCATTTTCCCTAGCGTACTTTTACCTGAGCCCAATTTACCAACAGCTATACAAAAATCTTTTTAACATATTACTCCCCCTATTCAATTATTTAGTTCAATTCCTTCATAAATTGGGCTTTTATTTATAGCTTTAGCCCATCGTAAATTCCCATAGTCAAAATGCCACCACTCATTTGTATAGAACGTAAAACCAACGCTTTCCATAGAGTTTCGTAACAGACGCCGATTATCTCGAATTTCAAGTTCCTCTATAGTTAAGTTTTCTTTTCTTTCGAAATAAAGAGCACTTGCCTTATCCGTGAAATCATCGAAATCTGTTCCCATATTCAGCCAACCTTCTTTATTTGCAATGGTTAAATCAACGGCTCCCCCTGTGTAATGAGGGGATGGCGGATCTTTGGCTGGTAAGGCTACAAAATTAGATACGAAATTTAATAAATCTGATTCCTCATTAAACAAAGAGCGATAATGTTGTTTCGTCATTTCATAAAGTGCATGTTGCGTTTCAAATGAGCGCCAGCCATCTAAAATGACTAAATAATAGTCTATTGGAAGCTGATTTGCCACTTCAATTAATTTCTTCACAACACTCCCTCTTAAGTAACAGCCATTATAAGCACCAGGCATTTGATGTTTAAAATAGTAGGGGTAGACTTGTATTCTCTCAGATGCACCTGACAATGAAATTAACGGTTCTTGAGATAGCATTCTATGTTGATTGTTTAAATTCAAACATTACACCCCCTTTAATATTTTAACTATTTAGAATATTTTATCGAAATAGTATAAAAAATTCAAACAATTCTGATTAAAGGAGGCTCTTAAATTATTTTTGCATAAATAGCTTAAAATTATTATTCACTACAATAATATGTGCAATTTATCCATTGTATTTTGAAATAAACAAAATGCCAAAATAAAACGCAAAAGCCCCAAGACCTTTGAACCGTTCCATTTGGAGACGCAAAAAAGTCGAACAGACAGTTTGTCCATTTGACTTATAGGCACGCTAAAATAAGCAGACGTTCTATTCATTTTTTGCCTAAAAATGCGCGGTGTTTGCGTTTTCACTGAATGTTCTACGGTGGGATGCTTTTAGAGAGTACAAGAAATTACTATTTCCGAGTAACATTCAAATGAATTAGTAAAATTAATCTCTAATTTAAAAGATACTACGTGATTTACAAAAACTCTGTTATAAATTCAAAAATAGGGAATATATAAAAGCGAGTTGTTTTTTAAGTAGAGGCTCAAATTGTATATATACGGAGGCGTTATGATGGCAAAAGTAGCGATTATTACAGGGGCTGGGAGTGGCTTAGGTCAAGCAACAGCACTTCGACTAGCAGAGGAAGGCATCAATATTGCAGTCGTCGATGTCAACGAAACAGGCGGCAATGAAACTGTAGAACTCGTAAAAAAATTAGGTGTAGATGCATTTTTTGTAAAAGCAGACGTTTCAAAATTAGAAGATGTAAAAAATTACGTAGAGAAGACGGTTGAAAAATTCGGTACGATCGATTATTTCTTCAATAACGCTGGGATTTCCGGCAGTGGTAAATACTTTTTAGAAACATCACCTGAAGACATTGAGCAAATCGTAGGTATTAACTTACTTGGCGCCTTATACGGAGCACGTTTTGTAGCAGAAGTCATGCTGAAAAACGGTGGCGGGTCGATTGTCAATACCGCATCAAGTGCTGGAGTTATCGGTCAAGATACGGTCGTAACATACTCAGCAACGAAGCACGGTATTGTCGGCATGACGAAAAGTTTAGTCGCAGAATATGCAAAAGACGGCCTACGTGTAAACGCGGTTGCTCCTGGTCCAACAGAAACGCCGATGGTCAAAGCGTATTTCGAAGCGAATCCACAAATGAAAGAAAACGCAGAGAGCGGCATTCCTCAAAAACGCCTCGGCACACCTGAAGAAGTAGCCGAGCTCGTAGCATTTTTACTCACATCAAAAGCACAATACATTAACGGCGAAGTCATCAGCATCGATGGCGGGTTTACGAATGTGAAATAAGGACTGGCGATGAAAAAGCAGATGTGCTTTTTCATCGTCTTTTGATTGTCAATTGCAGATACGATTTACTACAATTCCTAAAACAATCCTCCCTCCCCTATTGAGTACGGAATATTACATTTAGCTATTTTAAAGCAATACGACACGCCTGCTTTATATTCAATAATAACTACTGGAAACACTTTATTATATAAACAAATTGTTGCGTAACTCATTCTCCAATTTCAATTTACGTTAATGCACCGGCTTAAAGCCAAAGTATTTATACATCCACTGAAGGGGCAACACTACTGCTACTAGCAAAAGACGGGACGCTGCTCGATCAGATCGCTGTCCCTCATCTGGTAAATGAAAGTACGCCAACAACTCTTTTATTTTCGCAAATGCCTGATGATCAATAACTTCACCTAGGGACAGCAGGTGAATTTTTAAAGCAGAACCGTGTATATTTTGCAACGTTAGACAAGGAAGGATTGCGGGAGATTATGTTAGTGATTGCTAGAGATTAGTTGGAAAAGGAAAAAGGCATCCTGGAGTGGAGTTCACTTCAGGATGCCTTTTTATGGTTTGCTTGTATGTATGGAGACGGCGGGAGTCAAACCAACGACCTCAAAAAACGCTATAATACCAGTGTTTGCAAGGGTTTATAGCTACTATTGAAAGCTTTTGACTACGTTCGATAGATATTACGTTGCGGGGGCAGATGATCTCTTTAATAAACTTAGCATTTAGGCAACCCAGGCATTTCCAATGGCCTTAATTGTAAACCCACACACTACACGTATAACAAGACTGTGTGAACAGATTTACGGTGTATGCCCTGATGCTATTCCAACAGATTCTTACAAGCTAATTTCACTATTAAATTTTCAAAAACTGAAGGGAGTAATAAAAAGATGTCTTACAATACACAAACCACGTCGTCAGAATTACTAATAAAGTTGATTAAGAACGAACAGCACCAAATAGAACTCGATACAAAAGAGGTAGCGGAGTTAGCTAGAATTGTTACCGACTATGTAAAGAGAATTGAGACTGTTAATGAAGTTTCAGATATAGAGGTAATCAGCAGCCCTCCATATCGTGAAATAAAAAAGAAGCTTGGCGAACTTGAAATTGTAAATGAAAAGATGAATTTCAGGAAAGGGCTTATTCGTTATTATATCCATCAATTGTACTTAATAAATGGTATTATGATGGTGAGTGTATTTGTTAAGCTAAAACTGAGCCACTAACGCAATTGAAATGAGAGCCACTTTATATCAAAATAACCCTAACTGTTAAAAGTTGGGAGGATATAGAGGTGATCAGTTTGGAGAAAAAGCAATTAGTGCTGATTGAGTACTACCAGCACAAGACAAGCCAACGTCAAATTGCGGAGAAGCTCAAGATGTCACGCAATACCGTTAAAAAATATATAGAGCAGGATCTCGCAGCAAGACAACAAGATACGAGGAATTTACCGGTTACAGACAATTACGTAACGCCTCCGGCTTATAAAAAGCGAAATGGAAAAAAGGTAGCTTTAACAAATACGATTATGAAACGACTTCGTCAAATGATGAAACAGAATGAACAGAAGCGTGAATTAAATATGCATAAGCAACAGTTAAAGATCATTGATATGCATGAAAAGCTTTTGGATGAAGGATTTAAAATTAGCTATACGACCGTTCGCAACTTCGTTAATCGTGAGGAACAAAAGCAGAAAGAAGTATTCATCCGTCAGGATCCAGCTGTAGGTCGTGAGATTGAGTTTGATTGGGGAGAAGTAAAGTTATTTATCGATGGCAAGCTAAGAAGTTTTTCACTAGCAGTATTTACCCTAGCCTATAGTAATGAACGCTATGCACGTCTTTATGAATCTGAAACGATGATTTGCGTACAGGATGCACATGTAAAATGTATAGAAGCATTAGGATTTGTGCCGAATGTTTTTACATATGACAATATGCGAACAGTTGTCAAAAACTTCGTTGGGAATGACCGCTTCATTACCGATGGTATGAAAAGTTTATCCTTACATTATCATTTTCAAATAAGACTTTGTCAGCCTCGTAAAGGAAATGAAAAAGGCCATGTGGAGCGAAGTGTAGAATACATTCGTCGGAAAGCATTTGCGCATCGAGATACGTATATTTCTTTGGAAGAGGCACAGCAATATTTAGTCTCCATCATTGAAAAACTAAATAACCGTCCACATTATTTGAAAGAGAAAACGCATCATGAATTAATGTTAGAAGAAAGAGCTGAACGAGCAGGTAGTTTAACAGCAGCACCGTTTGATCCAGCAGAATTAGTGGAGCTACGTGTGGATAAATATAGTACCGTTACCTATCGTCAAAATCGTTATTCTGTCCCTGAGGGACGTGTAGGAGAATACATTAAGTTGAAAGCTCGCGCAGAAGAAGTGCTTCTATTTAGCGAAGGTGAATGCATCGCGAAGCATAAAAGAAGCTGGCAAGTTCATACTTGGGTGATGAATATCTACCACTATTTAAATACCCTTGAAAAGAAAAAAGGTGCCTTAGCCCAAAGTGAATGTTTGAGCCAAGCACCAAAAGATATAAAAAATATCTACCAACGCTATTATATCGGAAATGAAAAAGATTTTCTAGAGCTGCTTGTCTATGTAAAAGAACGAGATTGCCTAACAAGAGTACTAGAAGTAATTACCGAACTTGAAAAGAACCCTTTGGTTCATATAACAACCGAAAAAATCATTTTCTTAGCAGAGCAGTCAGCTGAAGTACGTACTGTTCTTACTGACCAAGATGATGTCACCAGCCAATCCTTAGATAATTTATCGTCATTAGCAGCATTATTTCATTCTAAAGGAACAGGAGTGATTCATTAATGGACAAGCAAACAGAAATGATTGAAATGTGTAAAGAACTACGTTTACCAAGTATTCGCTATTTACTTGAACAGGAAGCCATATTTGAGCAGCATTCCTCGCCGGCCGAGTTTATGTATTTCGCTTTAAAACAGGAAATGGAGGACCGATACGTTCGAGCAAAAGCTAACCGAATCCGATTAGCGAACTTCCCAGAAAAAAAGCTTTTAGAGGAATTAGATGTAGAGGCACTGCCGCAAAATGCGGCGGTTCGCCTTCCCCATTTGAAAGAACTAAAGTTTATTCAAGAGAAGCAGAATGTATTATTAATTGGATCCCCTGGTACCGGTAAAACCCATCTTGCGATTGGATTAGGAATTGAAGCCTGTTTAGCAGGCTATAAAGTGTATTTCACAAGTGTAGCCTCACTTGTGAATCAATTAAAAGAGAGCCGTTCAGCAAGAACGTTACGCTCATTTGAACTGAAATTTGAGAAGTATGATTTAGTCATTATTGATGAATTAGGTTACATTTCATTTGATAAAGAAGGAGCAGAGCTTCTTTTCACACACTTATCATTACGTGCTGGTCGGGCAGCGACCATTATTACAAGTAATCTAACATTTGAGCGATGGGAAGAAGTATTCCACGATCCAGTACTAACTTCAGCTTTAACTGATCGACTCACACATCGAGCACACATCATCAACATGGTCGGTAGCTCATACCGTATTTTGGAGACGAAAGAATGGATGGAACAGAGCAACTTTTAAGTGGCTCATATTTTAATTAATAAATGGCTCAATTTTTAGTTGCGAAATACAGGTGAGTGGATAGAATAGGAGTATTCATTCCACATTTATAATTAAGAGGACACTTTTATTAAAGTCTGGACGAAAAAACCGTACTCTTCCTTCCATCCTCTTTTGCAAGTGTAGGGTATCTGATATCCATCAAGAACTTGTGAGACTGAATTCTGGTACGTTTAGCGTTTTTTTAGGATTATCTGTATAATCTATATTTCCATCCAGATTACTTGTTCTTTTCAGTTCATCATTCAACCACACTACTTTTTCATCCAACTCTTTCTTCCAATTCCGTTTCATTGCTTGCGTATACTTAATTGGGTTGGCTTCCTTATGTTTAGCTTTGTAGCTTTCATAATTTCTGCTATCAATAACCCTTCCAATGTTGGGAATTTCATGAATACCCACAACATACTGTATAGCTGATAGATTAAGTTCATCTTCCGAAACAAACCACTCTTTAGAAAAGTCCTTAATGACTTGATCTCTAGCCTGCGTAAAAAGTTTAACTTTCAGTTCTAGTACATCTTCTTTTGAATTATATTTTTCATGATCATTCGCAATGGAAATCACACTAGCAATTTCATGATAAATCCCCATTACAATTTCAGCTTTATTCTCTTGCCGTAAAGCCGTAAAAAGTTCTTGAGATGTAGATATATTTCCTATTGCGTAATCATATAACAAACTATCAATTGTAGTAAATACATAATCCTTTTTATTATTAACTGATTTGCTTACCGAATCATATTCGGTAGTGTGATTTGAACCATTCACATCATTTTGTTCTATATCCAGGTCCGTCGGCTCAACAGTTTGAATTTTCACATCTAGTTTAGTATTCATTTCATCTAAAAATTCTTCAATAATTGATTGGCTTGTTAAATTCGATATTCTTAAAAATAGCTTTTCAAATTTTAAAAATATACTATTATCTATTAATCCCTCGAATTGATTAAAGAATTGAATATAAGGGTCTTTAAAATCCAAATAATATTCCTTAATTGTTTTTATATCTTTCTCCACGATAAATTTAATATCATTTGAATAGACATCTAAAATAACATCTACAATAAGATTACGGCATGAAGTCATTTGATCAGGGGTTTTCAAATGAAAGAGTATAAGTTTAGGGAAGCCTACTGACTGTTCATTACTTTTCATAATCGATGAAAGCTTAATAAATTCATCGGAATATCCTATTATAGTTATTTCCTTAATTTTGTTCCCTACTGTTATGTTAGGAATCAAACCAGAGGAATGATCAATTTGTAAAACTTCCAAGTTTTTTAAATGAATCTCTTTTTGGTTAATCTCTTCTTGGTAAACATTTTCATTGGTTATTAGGAGATTAAGCTCTGTTAGATTTGTTGATTTTTCTAAGACACTTTTCTCAATCACAATATTGGTATTTCTCAATACTGTTAATTTTTCTATATTGTTCTGTGATTCTGATTCAATATAAAAAACCCTTTTTTTTGTATCTAAAAGATCAGATGTAAAGATACAGTCGAGTATTTCAAGCCGCCTTAATGACTCACATGTAGATATATTTACACTTACATTATTTCCATTAACTAATGTACAATTTTCCATTCTAATATAAGCCAAGCTACTACCATACTCCAAAAGTCGGACAAAAAAATCACTATCTATTTCAGTATTAGAAAAATCAATTTTTTTCACCCATTTTAGCAACTTTAAAAAGTCCTCAGAATTACTGAGTTTTTCAAAGTTGGTTGAATCTATTGTTTCCTCAAAATATATGCGGGCAATCCTAGAAGCATTTTTATTTAGTATCAAGTTTTTTGATATTTGAAGCACCCTATCTATATTACTTGTGCTTATTCTTAATTCATTAATATTACGAAGGCTAAAATGGCTTATCGTCAATGATAGCTCAGATAATATAGATTCTTTTGGAAACTTATTTGATACAAAAGAATCTATAGTCAGATACTCCTTAAAATTTGATACAATTAAACTTTCTTGCAATAAAATTTCTAAGAAAGGAACCAACACAATTTTCTCGGCAACGGATGAACCAAATTTCCTTAGAATTTCTTCCATTTTAAAAATGTAATCATCTTCATAATAAAATATAAACACCTTGTTTGCTTTTTGAATTAATTTTGATAGGAATGGAAAATCGCTTCCCTGAAGAGAATGTCCTATAATAAATAAATCATTATTCGTAACTTCACTGTCCAAACCTATAGTAGACATTATCTTATTTCTTGTTGAATTTAATAACTCATTTTCCTTAATTCTGAATAACTTATCATTAATTAATGACTGTGAATAATGAATCTGGCCAATATCCTCAGTATCAGTAAACCCACCTCCAAATAAAATGTTTTCTTCTTCTAAGCTTCCATGTATATGAAAAACTCTTTCTTTCGCTTTCTTCACTTCTAAACTAGACTTTGCAATGCTACCAGTGTCGTAAAGTACACTTTCGCATAGGTCCTCAATTGTGTTCGTATAATTAAAATTAATAAAGAATGTGTTTTCATCTTTAATCATTTTCTCAAAAAAAGGGTTCACTTCTACTGTAAATCGTTTAAAATCAGAATTCCCAATCGGAATCGTATTTTGTTTAACCCACTTTGGGTATTCATCTAAAAGATATTCATGAAAATCTTCTTCTAATCTTTTAATAGAATCATTTACCGATGCTATGTCAAAGATATCTTGCGGTTCTTCATTTTTCTCAGATCGATTATTTATTTTTCTTACAGTCTCCTCATATAAGCTTTCAAAATCGGACCAATTCAAACGGAAATTTTCATATTTCCTTAGAAAAAGTCTATTATAATTGTATAACTCGTAATCTTCAGCAAACCTTTTTCGATTCTTAATATATTCAATGAAATTCTGATATGAGCTTTTGAGACCAATACTCATATCGAATCCGTTTCCAACAATAACTATATTCTTTAAACTATTATTAGCATCTAACTTTTCTTGCTCCTCTTTGCTCATAAAGTATTCTCCCTACAATCATCTAATTGTCCGTCAAGTTCATCAAAAATAATCATACCTAATGTAACTCATCCCCCAAAGGTACAATAACCTCATCCACCGCCGCTTCAATTTTAGTCCGTATTTCAACGGCTTTGCATCTGGATTTACGGCTTTATACTGATCAAATTGCTTGCTGTTGATGACTCCGCCAATATCCGGAATAGGTTCTGTTCCTATTATGTATTGAACCACGGATAAATGCAGCTGATTTTCTTCCACAAACCAAGTATTTACAAACTTATCAATTGTTTTATTGTAGGATTCAGTGAATTGTAAAGGTGTCACTCACACAATTCCACTAGCGCTCCCCACTAACTTCATCGCAACTCATCTCCATAAGGTACAATCGCCTCATTCAATACACTTAACCACTCACGTTTCATTTCCGGTCCGTACTTCAATGGCTTTGCATCTGGATTTACGGCTTTGTACTTATCGAATTGTTTGCTATCAAGAATCCCCCTGATATTCGGAATGGAGTCTGATCCAGCCATGTATTGAATTGCGGACAAATGCAGTTCACTTTCTTTCACAAACCAAGTTTTAGATAGCTTTTCAATCGTGTTGTCATAGGCATTCGTAAAATAGCGTCTCTTTACAGTCAGAATATCCTCATCTGTGTCTACTTTCCCCGCATCAATATCGTTTAAAATAGCATCATATACAACTTTTACGACTGCTGGTTTATTCAATTTTTGAAGTGCTTTTGCAATCTCTTCCCGGATATCCTGATTATTGGCTGAGTACGTATCTAACAGTCGGTCAATATAAGTGGCATCAATATCATAGATCTTAATCGCATTTTCACCATAGAATTCAATGTCTGAGAAATCATGAACTGTTCCATCTTCGCCTCCCTCATCTACTAATGACCCCTTAACGGTGTTGTATACGCCGATATATTCTTCTAGCGTTTTCACTTGCTCTTGAAGTGCTTTTGACGTCTCCATATTATCGTTGTAATCATCATACGTCACTAGAGCTTCATATGCATTGTTTAGTTCCTGGAATGCTTTCACAAATTCAATTCGCGTTTCCAGGGGTGAATGCTCATTGATGTCGTTTGGATTTGGAACGACTGTCGTTAACGTCTTATGGCCCTTTTTGAAGCGTTTTTTCGAATCATCGTAAGATGCATATACGAGTGTAGTTACCTCTTGTTCTTGTGAATATAACTTCGTAGCGTCCTCTACATGCTTTTCCATTGTCGAAGGTTTTCGAAATGTTACAATCAATCCTTTTGTCTTTCCTGGGTAGGTACGATTGGTGCGTGAAAAGGCTTGTATCAAGTTTGCGTAACTCAAATTACGATCCACAAATAACGTTTGAATGGTCGGTGCATCGAATCCCGTCAATAGGCGGTCTACAACAATCACTAAGTCAATGTGTTTCCCAAACGCTTTGAACTCTGCCTTCTTACGAGCTAAACGGTTGTTTATATCACCATTGTATCGTTCAATATCTTCTATCGACCAAGCTGTATGATAATAATCATTGTAATCCTGAATAACGGCTTTCATTTCATCTTGCGTTTGTTTAGAATCCTCTTCGTTTTCTTGCATCGAATAGGTAATCGCAATTCGTGGAAAATCTGGATCTTCAATCGTCCGCCCCGTTCGAATTGGATGTCCTGCAAATTCATTAGTCAGCCACTCAGGATCTTTCGTCATGTCCTTGATAGCCTGATAGTAGCGTTTCGCCATATTAATGGAGCTTGTTGTTAAAATGGCCGATTTTTGCGGGCGACCATTTTGGAAATCGAATTTGATGTAGGCATTATCTGGGCGGAAAATCTTATGAATGACCTTTTGAATATGTTCATCCTTTTCGAACGTATCCGTATCCAGATATGTCTCCTTTTCCATCCCATTCATTTGGTCGATAACAAGATTGATTTCATCATCCGTAAGGCCAGCATACTTCTCCTGTTGACGTAGCCGATTGAAAATAGAATTCGTTAGCGATGTGGGTTCAATCGAATCCTCGTGCTCTACTTGAAACCCTAAAACAGCCCCATCTTCTAACGCATTTTTAATCGTATAGGTGTGCAAGACTTCCCCATATTGGTCGTGTGTGGTGCGAGCCAATTGACCTTTCGCCTGTTTCTTGTTTTCTTCGAATATCGGTGTTCCCGTGAATCCAAACCATGTTGAATTCGGGAAAAAGTCTTTGATGGCCTTCATACCTTCTGCACTTAACGCCCGGTGGCATTCATCCACGACAAAGACAATATGTTGCCCCATTAGTTTCTTAAAGCGCTGAGTGCCTTTTTGTTCTTCTTGTCTTTCCGCAAAGCGCAAGGCAGCATCTAACTTTTGACGAGTTGTAATAATGACAGTATTGGAATTGGAATCGGATAGTAGGGTATTACTTAGCTCTTTCGCACTTCCAGTTCCGACAATTAAGCTATTGGACTTGGCATTTCCAGAAGAAATACCTGTATTAAACTCGGACGCGAATTTAGTGAATTCAGATGTCGTTTGATTGTCCAAGTCTTTTCGGTCAATGAGCATAATGGTACGGTCTATGCCCGGTTTTCGTGCCAGTAACTTCGTAGATACAAAACTTGTCAACGTCTTTCCCGAACCCGTCGCATGCCAAACATGTCCTGATTCATGTTTTATGGCAGATGTAAATAAGGCTTCAATCGCATGAATTTGATAAGGGTGTAAGACCATTAAGACTTTATTGTCTTGGTCCTCACTTACAATCGTATAATTGGCAACCAGGCGATGTGCATCCGGTATATTTAAGACTTGTTTCACAAACTCATAAAGGTTTTCGACTCTGCGATTATCTGTGGTCCGCCAGCTAAAAACAAATTTCTTATGCATGTCTTTTGGCATCGCATTGGCAAAATAGCGAGTCGTTTGTTCGTTGGAAATAACAAATAACTGAAGGGTAGAAAAGATATTATTCCTAAACATCCCTTCCTCAGCGTATTTCTTGATTTGATTGTAGGCTTGGAATACACCATCTTTGGCACCTACCTGTTTCAATTCAATCTGAACAATTGGCAACCCATTGATGAGAAGCGTCACATCGAATCGTCGATCACGATCATCCATGTTCACCTTTTTCTTCGCAATTTGATGAACAACTTCATATGTAGAGATGCCGCCGCCAATGTCTTGGTTGGAATATAATGTCAATGATATTGAACCTAGGGACACATCTTCACGTTCAATTGTTATGCGGGAGATGCCATTCTCACCCTTAAGCCATCTTGCGGCCTCAAAGGGTGTTATTGTTTTCGATAACAATTCTGTTTTAATTGTGTCGAATTCCTTATCAGAAATGGGGTGTTCGCCAATTTCTGATAAGTTATTTTGCGTAATCTTTTGGTATAGGTTCTTCCATAAGTCTTCTTCTGACTTTAAATCAGGGCGATAATTCCACTGATTATGCCCTTCCCCAAGCACTTCAATGAGGCGGCGTTCCACCTCAGCTTCATCATTGTGCGGTATCTTTGTCATGGTTCATCCCCCCTTCCATTTACTTAGACAAACATCTTTTGTAAGAAAGCTATTTTAGTTTCTTGTAAGACTTCTAACTCACGCTGATAAAGAGCGATGAGGTTGTCTAGTTCTTTGAAGAACGAGCCGATTTTCTGTTGTTCTACTATGTTGGCTGGAAACTGGAAACCCCTTTCCTCTATTGAACCTTTGGTAACATGAACCATAGTAGTACCATTTGTTGTTTGCTTGATTCGCTCTTTATCAGTTTCTAACCAAGTATACAGGTACTGTTTATCTATATTTTCATCTTGAATTTCTAACTTCCATATATGGTAATGAAATATTACACGCTCTTGATTCCATATTTCCGGTCCAAAGCTAGTAGCCCACAAATAAAGTAAGTCTCCTGTATTTGCATATTTATTATCTTCTAACTCAAGATCAGAATAATACCATCTATCATTAGTATTGAAATTCCCTACTCGCAACACCCTATATTTCCCTTTATCCAATAATTCTTTTTGTTTATATGCGCGACCATTTATGAACTTCACCGAACTACCCAACTCACGCTGTTCCCAAGCGTCAGTAAATCCTGGGAACCGAACTTCCGGTGCAAACTCCCCTTCTCTTGGAAACATTTTTTGCAAGAATCCTTGTTTTGTTTGTTTGAGAATGGCTAGCTCTTGCTGATGAAGGGTGATGAGGTGGTCTAAATCGTCGAAGAACTCACCCAACTTTGCTTGTTCTGTTTTTTCAGGAATAGAAATCTTGTAATTAGACACGTCTTTTTTTGTTAGTTGTGGTTGCGCTGAACCAAAGCTAATCAAATCAATTTGTCTTTTTCCAAGTGGCGATTTCAAATATTGTGCAATATAACTTGGTTCTACATCTTCCTTTGAGCGTAAAATTAACATTCCTGAATTAATTCGTGCAAACGGCACTAATGACTTAATATCGTTGTTATACCATGCAATATGACCTATTGAGCCACGAGAAGTTAACACAATGTCATTAAGTTCAAGTTTTCCATTTCCTAAGGCATTAGATTTTTCCTCTGTGATATATTGGTCACTTTCAAACGAGAATCCATTTTTAGTAACGTTTACGGCACTTAGGAATATTGTATGACCCTGATCGGAAAAGTCATCACCAGATGGATAGTTCTTCCCCCTATCCCCATCCATCAAATCAGCAACTTCAGAGAGCCTCCGCTGTTCCCAATCCTCAGTAATCCCCTCAAATCGAATGTCCGGTGTCCGCTTATTTGCCACGATTAAACACCTCCAATGTACCCCTTACCCATTCCGCGTTTTCTTCATCAAATTGTAGTGAAGAAATCATGTCATATAGTTTAGATTCTAGTCCCGCTTTTTCTTTGCGAATGTCTTGGATGTTTGCTCCAATGGTAGCCATGTCCACGGGTACTTCTTCTTCAAATGTGTCTACGTATCTTGGGATGTTTAGGTTAAAGTCATTTTCTTTGATTTCCTCAAATGTAGCAACGTGGGCGTATTTCTCCACGTCTTCTCGCTTCTTATAGGTTTCAACAATCTTATCAATATGTTCTTCGGAAAGTTTATTTTGGTTCTTTACTTTCGTAAACTCGCTACTTGCATCAATAAATAACACATCGCGTGTGCTGCGATTTTTCTTCAAAATGATAACAGTTGTTGGTATGGATGTCCCATAAAATAAGTTGGCTGGCATACCTATTACCGCATCAATACTGCCATCTTCTAATAATTTCTTGCGAATCACACCTTCTGCCGCTCCACGGAACAGTACGCCGTGTGGTAAAACGATTGCCATTGTGCCCAAATCTTTCAAATGATAAAACCCGTGCAATAGAAAAGCAAAGTCTGCCTTCGATTTTGGTGCTAATTTCCCGTAACGATTGAAACGAGAATCATCTAAGAATGTGTCATCAGACGACCAGTTTGCAGAGTAAGGGGGATTCATCAGAACCGAATCAAAGGTATACGGCTCATCTGTCGGCCAATCTTTATTTAACGTATCGCCATTGCGTAAGCGCATATCTTCTTTATCCACACCATGCAAGATTAAGTTCATCTTCGCTAGGTTATACGTCGTTGTATTCAGTTCCTGCCCGTGATACTTTACACTCTCTGGATGGTTAATGTAGTTGCGAATATTTAACATCAAAGAACCTGATCCCATAGTCGGGTCAAATACGCTGAACAGTTTTTTGTCTTCTTGACCAATTGCCGCAATACGAGCCATCATGTCCGAAACTTCATGAGGTGTATAGAATTCCCCAGCCTTTTTGCCCGCTTCGGAGGCAAATTGACCAATCAAGAACTCGTAAGCATCCCCAATGACATCACCATTATGTCCCAGCACGTCCACATCATTTAATTTCTTCAAAACTTCTGTAATGGTAATGTTTCGTTGTTGGTCATCTGATCCTAGCTTTTTTGATTGCAAGTCCACATCATCAAACAATCCGTTGAATTGGTCATATTTTGTAGACAAGTTGATAAAGGCTTTATTCAAGTCATTCAACTGAAACGTATTTTGTTTCGCTTGGTCGGTTAAGACATTGAATAAATACGTCGGCTCAATGTCATAGCCCAATGTATCTACTAGCGTTTCAATTAAGTCATCTTTTATCTCTTCGTCTGTCAATAAATCCGTATACAATTTAGTTTGGTTTTCTTGGGTATTGTATTCTTCTAGCGATTCATCTGCTATTTCAACTACTTTTGCTAATAACTTGTCCGATAAATACTTGTAAAAGATCAATCCTAATAAGTAGTTTTTGTATTCTGATGCATCCATTTTGCTGCGCAAGTTGTCTGCGGCACTAAATAATTTTGTGTTTAATTCAGCCATATTGTGTACCTCACTTTTCTGTATGGGTCTACTTGATTCAATACTTCTACATAAAGTTGGTTTAGGTAGACCATCCCTTGTTAGTATACCATCAAGCGGATTGCTTCACGAGATGTATAGTGCCTCCCTGCAAGTTCAGTGTAGTGGCTAATTAGTTCTTCTGTCTTTCCTTCCCCCTCGTAATATCATTAATGGAAGATATAAAGAACTATTTAGAGTTTCAAGAAATCAGAATTATTGGTCTTTCACTTACTAATGAAAATCCGACTTTATTGGCCTTGAATAAAAAGAAAGTAGAGAGTTTTAAAGAACTTCGATTGAAATGCTTGTTTAATGGAGAAGTTTGTATAGATATACCTAAAATTACGAAATAAAAATAATCCTTTTCAGTAATTGTTTTATTGTTTGACCATTTCAGTCATCTAATGACTCGAATCAATTTAACATAAACATTGATGTAAACCGTCTCTTTTTCATACATTTTATCGTACGATAAGTAAAAGGAGTGTTGACGATATGGACGCAGTAAATTATTCGACCCTACGAAATAACATTAAAAGCTACATGGATCGTGTAACTGATGATTATGAAACACTAATTATTACAAGGAAAAATGGTAAAAATGTTGTAATGATGCCTCTGGACGAATACAACAAATTAATGGAAAGTATCCACTTACTAAGCAGTGACTTAAACAGGGTTGCCCTTGAGAAATCTCTTAAACAACTGGAACATGGCTTTACTGTAAAAAGGTCATTGGTAGATGCGGAGGACAGCCAATAAACATAGTTTTTACAAATTAGTCCTCCCAAAATTGAAATGCAACAAAAATTAGGGGAAATTCCCTTCCGTATACGAACCACCTATTTGTGAGCATAATCCGTGTTGTAAGTATTTCAAATTATATATAATATCAAATTAAATAAAAAAGAGAGGGGGCGACTAACTCCCTTCCTCTCACGAAACCGCGCGTACGTTTATAATGATCTAACCTGATGCCTGTACTACTTTCTGATTTGCTCCCTAGCTTCTAATAACTGCTTTCTCTTTTTTAACATCATTTTCATTTCTCTATTATAATAAACATTGGAGCAATCATTCGTACAGAAGCGGTTGCCTCTCGTATTAGACACCTTCCATGTAATCGATACGATGTAATACGCTTCAGCCTCGTCACTTTTAACATTCCCCCCGCAATGGTAACATTTAAATCCCCATGCCCTTTTTACGTCATTTCTGAAGTATTTTTTATAATGGTTCTTCTCTAATGCTTTAATGTTCAATTCACCCTGTATTAATTCCATCAATAAACAATCATCTTCTGTGGCGTCTATAAAGCCTTCTAATTGCTTTGCTAAATCCATAATGCCCCTCCCCTATTGTCGTTGTCCACATTCACTATCTGCTCTTTCTATATTCTGTTCTTAATAATTATCCCCCTACTTAATATAGTATAGGGTTAAATCCCCAAATTACATTTCTCCCTATTGATAGGATAATGTACTACCGAACTTCTGCAAAAATATGACCTGTTTGAAAGGTATGTAAAAAACATGTAACTGTAGAGAGAGTAGTTACTATAAGCGCGGCTCTAGATATTACATTTACTTCATTTTTCCCGCGCCACATATTATATTCGATTGATTTATTAATAAGATTGGAAAGGCAATTAAAATGCAACATGTAGCACAATTCACCATTTAGTGCAATTCGGTGCGGTAACTTTTTTCTATAAACCGCACCACTACGCTGTACTTTCACCCCCACAGAAAACAAGGCCTAGCTAAACCATTACTTTTTTATAGTTTTTGTTAGGTGAAAATCATACTTTCGCAAAGTAGCCATTTGTACAATAGATATCTATTGTATTTACCGTATACCTCTACTATATTTACCGTAGATTTCTATTATATTTACCGTAGAAACAAGCATGTACAATACTATAACTAGCTGTACATGCTCTTATCTTTTTTTAAGCAAAAAACTTTTTCATGTTCACTTTAACAAACACTCTTGCATTCAACACAACTATATTATTCAATCTACGTAGCATTATAAACTCATCCATTCTAAGTAAACGTTGCAACCGCTTTTTACCAGACGCCCCCTCCAAACTTAATATATCCCGTATATCCTTTTTATTTATCTTCTCACCAATCCCTATTGTAGATAACAAAGCGTTTACTTTATCATACCAAAATGGTTTGTGACCAAATAAATCCCATTTCTTAATTCTACTACCGCCAAAATATTCATGTAGCATTTTTGTTAAAACCGTATCCCTTGTGAAAAGAAATACTTCTGCATCTTGTGTGTTACCATTATTAGCCCTTGCACGATTAAAGCTTGATGTGGCGAGTGGTACGTACAAAAAAGAGCGTGCTGAAACGTACCAGGAGCTTTACGACTTATGGGTGGTTCAATATGAAAATACTGTAGAGGAAAGTACGTTTGTAAAAACAATAGGCCTTTTCAAAAACCATATACTCCCTTCAATGGGCGCATATAAGATTGAAAAAATCACTATCGATATATGTCAAAAGCATGTAAATGAGTGGGCGGGGAAATTGAAGAAGTTTCGTACCGTTAAATCATATGCAACAAAGGTATTAGACTTTGCCATTAAGCGCGGATTCATACAAACGAACCCATTTACACATGTTGAAACGTCTATTAACACTGTTAAAAAGCGGATTGTTGAAGATGACGAAGAATCGGAAAACTTCTATACACGTGAGCAATTAATTCACTTCTTATCATGCTTAGAGCAAGAAAGTAATTTCAAAGCATATGCCCTATTCCGTTTACTTGCCTTCAGCGGTATGCGTAAAGGTGAAGCACTGGCGCTTTCATGGAATGACTTAAACTTCACAACAAACGAGCTGCGTATTAATAAGGCTCTTTCACGAGGGAAAGATAATAAGCTCTATGTTAAATCTACAAAAACAGGTGTTGCTCGTACGATTAAAATGGACGACAAGACAATGACAATATTAAAAGAGTGGAAGAAAAAGCAGAAGCAGGATTATTTAGTGCTAGGCTTCAATACAATGCAACCTAAGCAACTCGTGTTTAGTAATGAAGTGAATGAATACCTACAGCCCACAAAGACTCGTAAGTGGATTCTACACATTCAGAAAAAATATGGGCTAGGTACAATTACAACACACGGATTACGTCATACGCATTGTTCGTTATTATTTGAAGCGGGTGCTAGTTTGAAGGAAGTACAAGATCGTTTAGGACACAGTGATGTACAAACGACAATGAACATCTATGCACACGTTACGAAAAAGGCAAAAGAAGAGGCTATACAGAAGTTTGCTAGCTATATTGAAATGTAATTTTCGTGACTACGTTTTGACTACGCTTTTGACTACGTTCGATTGATATTAAATGAAACTATATGACATAGGGCAAAAGAAAAAACCCTTGATATACAAGGGTTTTGAGGCTCATTGAAATTCAATGAAATCGTATTATGGAGACGGTGGGAGTCGAACCCACGTCCAAAGGCTCCAATACGCCGGCTTCTACGCGTGTAGTCTACCTATTTACAATTCGCGAGTCTTTATGCCGGTAAACAGGCGTCCAGATCGCTAACCTACTAAGCTCTTATTACTGACTCAGGTGGCACCAGTAATCGTATCCCACTAAAGTTGAGCCCGACGATTCTGCACATGGGCGATGCAGAGGCCGAGCGCCTACGAGCTTACGCTGCGAAAGCTAAGTTTTGTTGTTTGCCAGTTATTATATAACTTCCGTTGATGACGAAGACGAGACCTCCGACGCGCGACCAGAGCTTGAACCACCCCTGTCGAATCCGTAACGCCCCCGAAGTATAAGAAAAACTCCGAGTGTTTCGGGAAAGAGTAACAAACTCTTTTAACGTATACCGTATGAGTAGGCATACACTGGCTAGTACAGGTAATTATATGACAAAAATAGCATTCATGCAAGTAAATACGCTGAAATTCTACCTTGCCAATGTTTAGTTAAATTGTCTTTAAAATTTGGTTACGGTAGCTTGCTGGGGACATGCCATTGAAGTGCTTGAACAGCTGTGTAAATTCAAAATAGCCATTTAAGCCAATTGCTTTAGAAATGTCCTTTAAGCTTAATTCTTTTTGTTCTAATAGCTTTTCCGCATGCTTTAGGCGCTGCTTTATAATATAGGCATCAGGTGTTAAGCCCATTTCCTCTGTAAAAAGCGCATAGTAGTTTGAATCATTGACTAAAATTACGTCTTCTACCTTTGCCAGGCAATGTGGATGCTGTAAGTTTTCTTCGATTAATAACAGCACTTTTTTTGTTAACTCCGTGTTTTTATGTTCCATTTTCTGTCATACCCCTATTCGAAATTCATTTTACAATAAAATCCCAAATAATTCATAGAAATCACCTTGGCAAATCAAAAAGGTTATGTGAAACAAAGAAAAGGTACATAGAGTGTGACTCCATGTACCTTTATCACTATTATTGTTGGCGCTCTTTGAAAGCACGCTCCATATCGCGTTTTGCTTCTTTTTGTTTCATGTCGTTACGTTTATCGTAATCTTTTTTACCTTTTGCAAGGCCGATTAAAAGCTTCGCGTAGCCATCTTTAATATAAATTTTTAACGGCACGATTGTGTAGCCATCGCGTTTGACCGCGCCGATTAATTCACTTATTTGCTTTTTATGTAACAGCAATTTACGCTCGCGTAACGGATCATGATTGAAGCGGTTACCTTGTTCAAACGTGGATACATGCATGTTGCGAATCCATGCTTCCCCGTCACGAATACTAACATATGACTCTTTTAGCTGCACACGTGCATCACGGATCGATTTAATTTCGGTACCTGTTAACACCATGCCTGCTTCGATTGTTTCTTCAATAAAGTAATCGTGGCTCGCTTTTTTGTTTTGCGCTAAAACCTTACCTGTGCCTTTTGCCATCATCTACACCTCTATTTATAGAAAGCGTGCTGTAGCATCACCGACACTACAGCAAACAGCCTTATTTATTCTTTTTCTTACCTTTTTTCTTCTTGCCTTTGGCGACTTTTTCGTAGAACTTTGGCTTATCGTCTGATTTGCCTTCTACACGACGACCGCGTGGATCACGATCAGATGTGCCTGTACGCTTTTCTTTTTCAGGGCGTTTTTTACTTTCACCGCGCGTTTTCGGGTTACGTTTCTCGCCCGTACGCTCTTCTTTACGGCGGCCACCTTCACGACGACCTGCATGGATCACTTTCGACACTTGACGACGCGCTGGACGTGCAGTAGACACCATATCTACAATTTCAAAATCAACAGAAGATTCTTCAATGGTCACATTGGCCACACGAATTTTCACTTCATCGCCAATACGGAATTGACGGCCTGTACGCTCACCAATCATTGTTAGATGGCGATCTTCAAAGCGGTAGTAATCATCTGTCATATTTGAAATATGCACTAAGCCTTCAACCGTGTTGTCTAACTCAATGAACATACCAAAGTTCGTAATTGACGAAACAATCCCGATGAATTCCTCGCCCACTTTATCACTCATAAATTGTGCTTTTTTCAGTGCATCCGTATCACGCTCGGCTTCTACCGCGCGACGCTCACGACCTGACGTATGATCAGCGATTTCGTCCATCACTTGACCCCACTGGAATACCGTTTCGCTAGACGTATCTTCATTAATTAAATACGTGCGAATTAAGCGGTGCACGACTAAATCTGGGTAACGACGGATTGGCGACGTAAAGTGCGTATAGAACTCTGTCGATAAACCAAAGTGTCCTAAAGATTCCGCATAGTATTTTGCCTGCTGCATTGAACGCAGTAGCATCGTTGAAATAACAGGCTCTTCTGGTAAGCCTTCAATCGACTTGATTACTTCTTGTAATGCTTTCGGGTGCACAGAGTTACCAGAGCCTTTAATCATAATCCCGAAATTCGTTACGAACTCGAAGAAGCGCTGTAATTTCTCAGGCTTTGGATCTTCGTGAATACGGTAAATAAACGGTACTTCCATCCAGTGGAAATGCTCGGCAACCGTTTCGTTCGCTGCTAGCATGAACTCCTCGATTAGGCGCTCTGCCACTGTACGCTCACGAAGAATAATATCAGTCGGCCAACCGTCTTCATCTACAAGTACCTTTGATTCTTTGAAGTCAAAGTCAATGGCACCACGGTTCATACGTTTGTTACGTAGAATTTGCGCTAAATCCTTCATATCGTTAAACATCGGCACTAGATTTTCATAGCGCGCTATTAACTCCGGATTTTCGTCCGCATTTTCTAAAATGTTATATACATCCGTATATGTCATACGTTCTGTCGTATTAATGACACTTTGGAAGATTTCATGCTTCACGACTTGTCCGGCTTGGTCAATCGTCATTTCACACGATAATGTTAAACGGTCCACTTGTGGATTTAATGAACAAATGCCGTTCGATAGACGGTGTGGAATCATTGGGATTACGCGGTCTGTTAAATATACAGACGTCGCACGCTCATATGCTTCCTTATCGAGTACCGAACCTTGCGTCACGTAATAGCTTACGTCCGCAATGTGTACACCTAGCTTGTACGTACCGTCATCATTTTTAATGACCGTAACTGCGTCATCTAAGTCTTTTGCGTCCGCGCCGTCAATTGTCACGATTACTTCATTACGTAAATCACGACGACCGACTAAGTCTTCTTCTGAAATTTCATCCGGAACCTGTGTTGCTGCTTCTACTACTTCTGATGGGAACTCAGGTGGAATCTCGTATTTATAAAGGATCGATAGAATGTCCACACCTGGGTCATTTTTATGTCCTAAAATTTTTGTAATCATGCCGGTAGCTGATTTTGTTTCATCTGGCCAATGCGTGATCTCTGCCACTACTTTATGGCCATCTACCGCGCCAAGAGTATCCTCTTTGGCAATGAAAATATCCATATTTAATTTTTTATCGTCTGTTACGACGAAGCCAAAACCGCGATTTGCTTGATATGTCCCAACAAATGTTGTCTTGCTGCGCTCAACAACTTTCGTAACCGTACCTTCACGACGATCACCGGATTGCTCTTTTAAAATGCGCACAAGAACGGTATCGCCATTTAATGCGCCGTTCGTTTCGTGTGATGGAATGAACACATCATCCGTTCCTTGCTCTTCTGGTGCTACGAAACCAAAACCTTTTGCGTTACCAATAAAGCGACCGCGCAGTAAGTTCATGCGATCTGGTAAACCGTATCGATTTGAACGAGAACGCACAATATAGCCTTGTGCCTCCATTTTTACGAGTGTTTTGACTAATTCGCGGAAATCATCCGCCTCTTCTAATTCAAACGCATCTTCAATTTCAGATACGGTCATTGGTTTATATTCTTCTTCTTTCATAAACGCTAAAATGCGTTGTTGTAAATCATTTTGTTGTGTCATATAGTTTCCCTCCTTTGAACAGAAAAATTTTATCCCAACATTAGACTATCCAATCTAACGAATTTAAAAACGTGAGAACTGCTTCGTGTAGTTTGTCTTTTTCTTTATCGAGTGTAATAACATGTCTTGATTCATCAAACCAGCGTATATGCTTATCATTTGATTCCACCGAATGATAAATAATATTCGCTGAATCGGGATCGATTACTTCATCATGTGTTGCTTGAATGACGAAAATGGGTGCATATAGCATATCAATGGACTGTCTTACATCGGAAATGAGCTGTTGTAATGCAGGTAATGAATCCATGCCCTGCTTTTCAATCGCTTCTATCTCTATGTTAATTTCCTGTTCACTTTTACGTTGTTGTTTTTTATATTGTTTTGCATATTCAAGTACGCCTTCAAACATTTTGTCTGTCGTGCGCATTGTCATTGGCGAGCACATTGTGACTACACCCTTTACTGGCTGCTCCAGCGCAAGCTTTAATGAAAATACACCGCCAAGCGAAAGGCCAGCGACAGCAATTTCTTCATAACCAGCTGCTTTTAATTCATTATACCCACAAATCACGTCTTGCCACCATTCATTTGGATGGGAAGCAATTAATTCTTCAGGCGGTACACCATGTCCCTTATAGTGTGGCGCAAGTGATGTATAACCATGCTTCTCTAAGTAGCGTCCAAGCATGCGCACATCGGCACTGCTACCGGTAAACCCATGTAATAATAACACCGCTCGCTTTCCTGCTTGGAAGAAAAACGGTGAAGACAAAGCTGTTTTCATGCTCATGGCTCCTGTCTTAGGTATATGAAAAATACGATCCAAGCACACCCTCGAATCGCGTAAAACTTTCCATTTCTTCTATTATACTGTGTTTCTTCGTGGACTAAAAGAAAAAGCCTAACCCAAAGCTAAATAGCTCGGTTAGGCGTTTGAATTCATTCGATTAGAATTTTGTAATAGCTAATGCTAATACGAAGAATAAAACAGAAAGTACGATTGTTACGCGGTGTAATACTAAATCCATCCCGCGAGCCTTCTGCTTACCGAAAAGTTGTTCAGCTCCACCAGAGATGGCACCTGATAAACCTGCGCTCTTACCTGATTGTAATAATACTACTACGATTAAGGCTAAAGCTACAATAAGAAGTAATACAGTAAATAACGTATGCATTTGCTCCACCTCCTAGACATGGACGTCACAATACACAATAGTATAGCAAAATCCGCTCACTTTTACAATCTTTGTTTGGCAAAGAACACCAAATTTTCTTACATTATTAAAAAGAATTTATACAGCTTAAAGCATATCTACATTTTAGCTTTCCCACTATATAAAAAAACCTCACACTTTTTAGTAATGCGAGGCGTTTGTCAGGCTTAATTATATACGTTTAATATTTAGCGGCGTCTGACGATGGGTGTAAAATTTGCTCTACTTCTTCATCCGTTACATTAAAATCATAAAAATCTTTATAGTAGCTCTTAATTTCAGCGTTCATGTCATAGTTGAATAACTCTGGCTGGTTTTTGTTCGCTAACCATTTCAACATTAATGGCGCGTCACCACTTGGTGGGAACCAACGATAAATCCCTAAAGGAATCTTATATACTTGTTTATTTTTAACTGCGTCAACACTGCTCCAGTCTTGGCCAGGAATTGTATTGTTATAAAGATCTTCTGGTTGGATTGGTGTGAAGTTTGTTAAATAAATAATGTCTGGATTCCATTCGTAAATTTGTTCCATGTTGATATCTTTACGACCTGTTACCTCATCTTCTGCTACATCATTTGCGCCTGTCGCGTTTAACCACTGATTACCGAAGAAGTTTTTACCACCAACTGTGATGGCCTGCTCTGATAATTGGTACATCATTAACGCATTTGGCTTTTGTTCTTTCGTTAAGTCGCCTATTTTCTCGTAAATTTCCTCTTGAACAGCAGTACCTACTTCAATAAATTTATCTGCACGGTCTGTTGTGTTTGCGATTTCACCTGTTAATTGTAACCAGCTGTTAAATGTCGCAAGTGGCTCTGCAGCAGCTGCATCAATTGCTTTAATTGCCACGGTGTTAATGCCTGCTTTACGCGTTGCTTCAATTGATTTTTCATCTGTTGAGAGCTCAAAATACACGTCTGGTTTAATGTTCAGTAATTCCTCTACGTTCATTTCGCCATTTTTAACAAATGAAGTATCCGCATTTAAAATCTCTGGTGCCATTTTCGCTAAAATTGAATTTTCTGCCGCATTATAAGAGTTCGGGTGCATCCCAACGATTTCTTTTGCTGAGTTTGTTGCCACATACCACGTGTGGAAATACGGTAAAATACCACCTGAAACGATTGAATTTACTTCACCCGGAATCGTTACTTCTGTGCCCGCTTGGTCGATGATGATTTTTTCCTCTACGGTTGTTTGAATCTCTCCACCTGTTTCAATTGCTGGTGTTGTTCCTTCTTTATCTGAACATGCCGCTAGCGCCATCGCTGCTAATGCAAGTGTTGTTAACATTGCTTTACGTCTAAACATTGCTCTCTCTCCTTAAACATTTATAAGTCATTTGAATTAGTTGATTTTTCTAAAAATCGACCACAAATCAAAAATACATAAAAAATGATTTGAATTCATTATGATATTGAGTATAATTGATAATGATTTTCATCGTCAATAAGCTTTTGGGAATTAAATGAGAATCAGTATCATTTAAAATAATTTTCTTGTTTGAAGGAGCATTTTTATGTCTAAATACAAAATTGTTAAGTTAGACGGCGGACACGCGTTTAGCTTAGAGGGCCGTGCGATGAACGTATCGAACGAGCCAATGGACCATGTAACATTTATCGATCAATACGAAATCCAAACAGCAGACCTAACTGATTTCAACGTATTAGTTGTGACAGATTTCATTGACCAAGAGCATCTTTATAAACATAAAGAAGTAATTGAAAGCTTCTTAAATGATGGCAAAATTGTTGTCGTAAATACGCATATGTTCCGCCCATGGATTCCTGGGGTCGGTCTATTCATGCCAAAGGAAATTCGCAAGCACTCAGATTATGTGATGGAAGCAGCACATAACAACACATTCTACAGAGGTGTGGATATGCAGGAGTTAACATATCGTAAAGGCGTTTCAGGCTTCTATGCACGTGGCTCACACCCTGTAGTAAATAAAAACGCAGAAATCGTTTTACAATTCACAGATGGCACACCAATCGTTTTCATCGACCGTGATTCAACAAAAGGTACAGTTATTGCTGGCGCTTGCCGCGATTTCTTCACGTACGCAACAGGCCAAAACTCAACGCAATTAATCGCACCACAATTTTTAGCATTTTTAGATGAAGAATTAACACGATTACAAGGAGTACAAGCATGAGAAAAATTGCAACATTATATAGTGGACACGCACCGCACTACGTAACTTTCAATACACCAAAATTCAATCAATACTTAAATAAAATCATCTATTTACCTGATTTTAATGAGCAAGATTTAGACGGAATGGACGTATTAATCGTACCTTCTCAGCTTCATAACAAATACTTACTTGCTGCAGCTCCTTCGATTCGTCGCTTTGCAGACAATGGCGGTGTTGTTGTCGCATTCGGTCCTCAGCCTTGGAGTTGGATTCCAAGCCAAAAATGGGAATCGCGCCCTACTAACTTCTGGTGGTGGCTAGAGGACAATGCTGATAGCGGCTTACGCATGCAGGATTTAAATTATCCACTATTCCGTGACGGTTTCTTAAATGAAGATGCTTGTACATGGCATCAGCACGGTGTATTCCACTTACAAGAAGGGATGCAGTCATTAATCGATATGAAGGATGGTGGCTCATTACTATACGTCGATAAAGTAAGCTCAAACGGAACCTGGATCGTTACAACACTTGACCCAGACTTCCACTTCGGCTCATACTTCATGCCAGCAACAGAGAAGTTTTTAGACGGCTTCTTACCTTGGCTAGCATTTGGAGAAATTTAAATATTAAAGAACAAAAGCGCCCTTTCAGCCCCGACAGGCATTGGAAGGGCTGGCGCTTTAGCCTAGACGTAGATAAAATTTTATGCAAGTTTCCCACAATGCGATAATTTAAAATTTCCTTAATAAAAACAAAAGCAGCGTAGCATTATTTCACTACGCTGCCTTATTTATTTAATCATCATCGTCGTCGTCATCATCGTTATTGTTGTTGTTGAAAATGCCGCCATCATTATCATCATTATTGTCGTTATTACAAGCGACAAGCGAAAACGACAGTAATAATGTAAGCAGTAACATTAGGTACTTTCTAATCTTCATCACAGCGCCTCCTTTTTTTAAGAACTATTTCCGAAAATAGCCTTCGAAAAACATTTACTGCTCCTTTATATTTTTTTACGCGACTTATCGGTGGTATTTCGATAAATTGTTCACACCGCCCCTTGTTCAAACTTTACAAAACGGCAGACGAACGGATGCGATATCTGGCCCCGCTCATTAAATACTTGAATGGTTACCTCATCTTCATCAAGTAAGGCGACTAACGGGATTTCAAAATGAAATGACGTTTGGCCTGCTGGAATTTTTGCCGGGTAGCCGTACGTTGCAAAGTCCTGCTGTCCACTCAGTTTAAATCGCAGAAACTGAGTCAGCCCTTTATTTTCAATGTCTCCAGTGAACAGGACGATTTCAGCACTTTCATCGATACGAAATTGAATATTTTTTGGAGAAGGAAGCAATGTTTTTTTCATTATTATATTGTTACGTTTTTGTTTTTTGCGCTCCGCCTTAGTTGTTTTTTTTCGTTCATTTCCAGATAACATAATATCCCCACCCTTTTCTAACCATTATAAATAGATAACCTATATTTTTACAATCAACATCTATAACCTATAGAAAAAAACAGCACCGGAAATCAAACCGATGCTGTCGTGTAAACGATTTATAAAATTCAACTTGAGCAATTGAATGTAAATTTGATTAATGACCTACTGGCTTACTGTTCTTCACGAAGAATGAACCAACTAAGCCGATTACTGCGATTACTGTTACAACGATGAACGCTGTGTGTACACCATGTGCTAAAAATTCTGCTGGTAATGCATTGTTGAATTTTTCGATGTAATTTTGTTGACCGATTGTGAACATTGTAATTGCGATCGCTGTACCAGAAGCACCCGCGATTTGTGTTAATGTGTTTAATGCTGCAGAACCATCAGCAAATTTTTGTGGTGCTAATGAGTTCATTGCATTTGTTTGTGCTGGCATAATTGTCATCGATACCCCTACGAAGAATACGCATAGGTTAACGATAATGATCCATGTCGCTGTTGTTGCAGAAATTGTTGTTAAGAAAACGATCATTGAAATTAAAATCATTGTGAAACCGATACGTGTGAAAATTTTCGCACCCACTTTATCGAAGTTCACCCCAACAATTGGAGACATAATGATGTTTAATACATTACCTGGTAACATACATAAACCTGCAGTTAATGCTGCGAAGCCTAATACTGTTTTTAAGAACATCGGTACTAAGATTGCTACTGAAAGAATCATGAACATTGATGCTACCATTAATGCAACACCTAAAGAGAACATTGGTGATTTGAATACTGTTAAATCAATCATTGGCTCATCCATTTTTGTTTGACGAATACCGAAGATTACTAATAGTACCAAACCTACTGCAAGTGGTCCATAAACGATTGGCTCTGAAATTGATTCTTCTGCTAATGTCGCAAGAGCGAATACAACGCCACCAAAACCAAATGTAGAAGAGATTAATGATAGTACATCAATTTTAGGACGTGTTACGTTTGATACGTTATCAACTTTTGCAAATGCTAAGAATAGAACAAGGATGTAAACAACAACCATAATCCAGAAAATATAGTGCCAGCTAAGTGCTGATACAATTAAACCTGCGATTGATGGCCCTAAAGCTGGTCCCGCAGTTAAGATGATCCCTACGATTCCCATTACTGCCCCACGCTTTTGAACCGGGAAAATTAACATTACGACGCTAAACATTAACGGTAAAATAATCCCCGTTGCGATTGCTTGAACGAAACGACCTACTAATAACACCGTAAAGTTTGGTGCTATTGCGCCTAATAACGACCCAATAATCGCTAAAATTACCGCAGAGATAATTAATTGTCGTGTTGTAAACCAACGTACTAAATACGATGATAATGGAACTAATACTGCTAATACTAATAAATACCCTGTAGTTAACCATGCTGCTGATGCTGCTGATACGCTATAGTCTGCCATGATGTTAGTTAACGCCATATTTAACGCCGTTTCACCAAATAGACCAACGAATGTACCAATCATTAGAACAGCTGCCATGCCTTTTGGGCTTTTAACATTGAAAAAAGGTGCTGCCATGTTGTGTTTTCCTCCTGTACTATATTAATCTTTAATGAAAGATGATAAGTGCTTTCTATCATGCTTTTTGCTGTTATAGAACGAACGCTTTAACAGCACGCTTTAAAATATATCAAATTTTTTCATAGAAATTCAATCGTTTCAGCAAAATTATTAGACCAGTCGTTATAATTGTGAACGGTTATTTACCTTTTTTTAACTAAAATAGTAAGATTGAATAGTGCCACTTTTTCAGATGTCCTATATGAAAACGATTGCATTTGAACATCTCAAATATGAACATTTCGTGACAAAAGCGTTTAAATCAACCTTCCTAGGCGTTTTTGAATGCTTTGCTATGAAAAATACGTTTTTTTCAACTACTTTCTGTAATTCTCCCGATAAATATCGCTAATTGTGAACAACTTTTCACAACTTTTTTATATCCTTTAATTCCCAAAAAACGATATTTACATGTAATAGAGGGAAATAAGGTTTTTCCCATGTGAATTTCCTTGAAAAATTACTGCTTACCTCTGACACTAAAAAAGAATTGAAGTCAAAATCTCTCCACTACTTTCCCATTCATGGTACAGTAAGAGAATAAATAATTGATAAAGTAGGATACATGACATGATTGAAGTAAAAATTTCATCGATTAGCGATGGAGAGTTTAACAGAGGCGTCTTCGCTTCAACAGATATTACAAAAGGTACAATGTTTCACCAAGCACCCGTTGTTGCTTATCCAAATGATCAACACGAGCATATCGAAAAAACGCTATTAGCAGATTACGCGTTTGAGTATGGCATTAACCATACAGCGATTTTACTTGGCTACGGTATGCTGTTTAACCATTCTTACCATGCCAATGCAAATTACGAAATTAACTTTGATAACCATACGTTCGATTTCTTTGCGCATACAGATATTAAAGCTGGTGAAGAAATTTTCATTAACTATAACGGCGAAGTAGACGACCCAGAGTTACTTTGGTTCGATAGAGACGAAGAGTAAGGAAAAAGAGTGCTGACACATTGATTTAGTGTCAGCACTCTTTTTCGTTATTTATATTGTTTTAGTAAACTTGGAATGACCGTACTAATGATTCGCAGTGGCTCATTTGAACGTTGCGATAATGAAAGCGTCACGGCCCCTTCAATTAGAGCACTTACGGTTTTACTTAGTGTTACAGCCGATTCATCGCTAAAGCCATTTGCAATGAGCTTCGTATAATAAATCGACTCCCAGTATTTATACGTATCCCCGCAAGCTTTACGCAAACGCTCATTCATAAACGCCGATTCCGCAGCAAGTAGCCCAAACGGCATCATCGTATACGAATGCTCCTCTAACCCATTATCTAAATCAAACAGCTCAGCCATTGCTAAAATATGCGCATTTAATGCTTCTTCCGCTTCCTCAAACTCGTTCATATAATGTTGAATGACATTGCCAATACGGCGCTTTGACAGCACAATCGCCTCTTCGGCAAGCTGCTCCTTCCCCTCAGGAAAGTAATGATAAAGCGAACCCTTTGGACAACCGGATTCTTTAATAATTTGATTTAAGCCCGTACCATGAAACCCTTGAAAATAAAATAGACGTGTTGCCGTTTCTAAAATTTTATCTTTCGTTTGATTAGACATTTCATACCCCCACACACTATAACAACTGGTCTAACTTTCACCAGATTATACGGTTCCATTTAATTATCGTTACCATATCACAAGTTGTTGCAAAATTATAAGTAATAACTGTCATCGTTCACAAAACAGAACAGATATTGGATTTTATTGGTAAAATGCTCTTAAATTTGTGATTTCTGCTCATATACATAACATAATCGCTCATAAACCATCTTAAAGCACTCATTAAATGAAGAAATTCACTCATAATCTAGCTATATCCAAATATCTGACAAGGTTAACGTTTGAAAAACACAAAAATGCCCGAGAGAAATTCCCCCGAGCGTTTTGTAACATTATGATTAGTTGTTTAAGTTATAGAAAGATTTTAAACCTGCAAAGCGTGCAGTTGCGCCTAATTGGTCCTCGATGCGTAGTAATTGGTTATACTTCGCAACGCGGTCAGTACGTGAAGGAGCACCTGTTTTGATTTGGCCAGCGTTTGTCGCGATGGCAATGTCAGCGATTGTGTGATCTTCAGATTCTCCAGAACGGTGAGAGATAACCGCTGTGTAACCCGCGCGTTGAGCCATTTCAATTGCTTCGAATGTTTCAGTTAATGTACCGATTTGGTTTACTTTAACTAAAATTGAGTTCCCAACACCTTGCTCAATCCCTTGAGAAAGTTTTGCTGTGTTTGTTACGAATAGATCGTCACCTACTAATTGTACGCGGTCGCCGATACGCTCCGTTAATAACTTGTGACCAGCCCAGTCGTTTTCGTCTAAGCCGTCTTCGATTGAGATGATTGGGTATTTAGATGTTAACTCTTCGTACCAAGCAACCATTTCTTCAGACGTTTTTTCAACGCCTTCACCAGCTAATACGTATTTGCCTGTTTCTTTGTTGTAAATTTCAGAAGATGCCACATCAAGTGCGATGCGGATTTCTTCACCCATTTTGTAGCCAGCTTTTTCAACTGCTTCAATAATGATTGTAATCGCTTCTTCGTTTGAACCTAAGTTTGGTGCGAAACCACCTTCGTCACCTACAGCTGTATTGTAGCCTTTGCCTTTTAATACGGCTTTTAAGTTATGGAAGATTTCTGTACCCATACGTAATGCTTCTTTGAACGATTTCGCGCCCACTGGCATAACCATGAATTCTTGGATATCTACGTTGTTATCAGCGTGTGCACCACCGTTGATGATGTTCATCATTGGTACTGGTAATTGTTTTGAGTTGAAGCCACCAAGGTATTGGTATAACGGAATATCTAAGTAATCTGCTGCTGCGTGTGCTACTGCCATCGATACACCTAGGATTGCGTTTGCACCTAATTTACCTTTGTTATCCGTGCCGTCAAGCTCGATTAACGCTTGGTCGATTACTACTTGATCTAATACAGAATATTGACCTTCTAATTCTTCAGCGATAAGCGTATTCACGTTTTCTACCGCTTTTTCAACACCTTTACCTAAGTAGCGGCCTGCATCTCCATCGCGTAATTCTACGGCTTCATATTCACCAGTTGATGCACCAGATGGCACGATCGCACGACCAAAAGCACCTGATTCTGTGAATACTTCTACTTCTACTGTTGGGTTACCGCGAGAGTCTAATACTTCACGAGCATATACTTGAGTAATGAATGGCATAATAAAAATCTCCTCTGTAATTAAATTTAAATTTTTATACAAGCTTATATAATCAACCGCGCGAACTAATTTTCGTTTGGTACAATTAACGATTTCCCTGTCATTTCAGCCGGCTGCGCGATTTCCATCAGCGCTAGCATTGTTGGTGCTAAGTCAGCTAAAATGCCATCTTTGTGTAACACCGCACCTGGCTTTGTTACGATAACTGGTACTGGATTTGTTGTGTGAGCTGTCATTGGCTGATCATTTACTGTGACTACCTCATCAGAATTCCCGTGATCGGCTGTAATAATCGCCTGACCACCTTTTGCAAGTAACGCATCTACCACGCGACCTAAGCATTCATCAACTGCCTCGATTGCTTTAATTGTCGGCGCAAGCATACCTGAATGACCAACCATATCTGGGTTTGCAAAGTTTAAAATAATCCCGTCAAATTTGTCCGCCGCAATTGCAGCAACAAGCGCATCGGTTACTTCATAAGCGCTCATTTCTGGTTTCAAATCATACGTTGCCACTTTAGGTGATGCGATTAAAATACGCTCCTCACCAGGGAATGTTTCCTCACGACCACCACTCATAAAGAACGTTACATGTGGATACTTCTCTGTTTCAGCGATACGTAGTTGTGTTTTACCCGCGTTTGAAATGACCTCACCAATCGTGTTGTCTAAGTTCTCTTTATGGAACGCAACATCCGCTGGCACCTCGTCACTATAATGTGTGAAGGCCACGAATTTTAAATTGTTTGGTTGCTTTTCAGATAACGCTAAGCCTGTGCAAAAATCAACATTCGTACAAGCTGCCGATAATTGAATCGCCCGGTCTGGACGGAAGTTGAAATCAATGACTGCATCGTTTGTATCGATTGTCGCCACTGGACGACCTTCTTCTGTAAGAACAAATGGAATAACGAATTCATCATATACTTCACGTTCATACGATGATTCTACACCTGCTGAGGCACTTGATGAGGTTTGCCCAACACCTTCAATTAACGCATTGTACGTTAATTGAACGCGCTCCCAGCGTTTGTCACGGTCCATCGCATAATAACGACCGTGAATCGATGCGAATTTGCCAATACCGATTTCTGTCATTTGCTTTTCTGTTTCTAAAATATATCCTAAAGCCGTTTTTGGACCCACGTCACGACCATCTAAGAAACCATGTACGTACACTTCATTTAAGCCATTTGCTTTTGCTAATTTAAGTAGCGCAAACAGATGCTCATAATGGCTATGTACCCCACCGTCAGACAGTAAGCCCATAATGTGTAGTTTCGAGCCGTGCTTTTTCACATGCTCCACAGCCCCTAAAAAGGCCTCATTATGGAAAAAGTCTCCGTCACGAATGGACTTGTGAATACGTGTTAAGCTTTGATACACAACGCGCCCAGCACCAATATTTAAGTGTCCTACTTCAGAGTTCCCCATTTGACCATCTGGTAGACCTACCGCCTCACCGCTCGCGATTAATGTTGCGTGCGGATATGCGTTCCAGTATCGGTCAAAATTTGGTTTATTCGCTTGTGCTACGGCATTACCTTTTACTTCTTCACGAAAGGCAAAACCATCTAAAATAATGAGTGCTACCGGTTTTTTAGGCATTTGCTGCCGCCTCCAATAATTTCATAAATGATGCTACATCTAAGCTTGCGCCTCCAACTAATGCACCATCAATATGTTCTTTCGTTAATAATTCTTCGATATTTTCAGGCTTTACACTACCGCCGTATTGAATACGGATTTTGTCGGCTGTGTATTTGCCGTATAAATTTTCTACTACCGCACGAATCGAACCACAAACCGCATTTGCATCGTCTGCTGTTGCTGTTTTACCTGTACCGATTGCCCAGATTGGTTCATACGCAATTACCATATGCTCAACTTCTGCTGCTGCGAAGCCTTCTAACGCTTTTGTGATTTGCCCTGCAACCTTCGTTTCAGTCGAACCAGCTTCGCGCTCTTCTAATGTTTCGCCGCAGCAAATAATTGGCACGATGCCATGATTTAAGGCCGCGCGTACTTTTTTATTTACCGCTTCGTCTGTTTCGTTGAACATTTCACGGCGCTCAGAATGCCCTAATACCACGTAATCTACGTGAATATTTGATAGCATCGCTGGGCTAATTTCGCCTGTAAATGCACCTTCGTCTTCAAAGTGCATGTTTTGTGCGCCGATTGCTAGTGATGAATCCTCAGCCGCTACGACTAATGTTGGTAAGTATAAGGCTGGTGCACAAATCACCGCGTCTACTTTATCTGGAGAAGGAATCGCTTGTTGAATTTCTTCAACAAAATCAACCGCCTCATCAAATGTTTTATACATTTTCCAGTTTCCTGCTACGATCGGTTTACGCATAGAAAATCCCTCCGTTTTTAATATAAAGTCCGTTCTGCTACGGCTACGGGGTGAGCACATCGAAGCAAGTTTAATTTAAACTCACGTCCGTTGTACTGCTTTCCGGAGGCCAACACGATGTTGGTCACGAATGCGTTGCCACACGATGTGGCGCTCTTAGCATTCGTTCCTCTGATTCTGGGGGCGTGGCTCCAAAGCTTTTGACAAAAAGCTTTGCTACGATAGCGCTAGCGACAGGAGCAACCCATTTTCCGCGCACGCTAATCCCCAAGGAGTCCGCCCCTTTACTTCGCTCCACTATAAATCGAAATAAAGTTTACTTTGTTATAAAAATATCTAAAATAAGTCTTATTTATCGTTTAACGCCACAATACCCGGTAATGCTTTACCTTCCATTAATTCAAGTGATGCGCCGCCGCCTGTTGAGATGTGGTCCATTTTATCTGCTACTTCGAATTTTTCTACTGCCGCTGCTGAGTCGCCGCCGCCGATAATTGTGTAGCCTGCTGTTGTTGCCATTGCGTCTGCTACTGTTTTTGTGCCGTTCGCGAATTTTTCCATTTCGAATACACCCATTGGTCCGTTCCAAATGATTAATTTTGAATCCTTAATCACGTCAGCATAGTTCACTGCTGTTTTTGGCCCGATATCAAGCCCCATCCAGTCAGATGGAATGGCATCGATTGCTACGACTTGTGTTTCTGCATCTTTTGAAAATTCGTTCGCTACTACTGCATCAACTGGCATGTGTAACTGCACACCTTTTTCTTTTGCCTTTTCAATGAAGCTTTTCGCTAACTCAATTTTGTCTTCTTCAAGTAAAGACTTTCCGATGTCATGGCCCATTGCTTTTACAAATGTAAATACTAAGCCACCACCGATAATTAAGTGATCAACTTTATCTAATAAGTTGTCAATTACGCCGATTTTATCTTTAACTTTTGCCCCACCAATAATAGCAGTAAATGGACGCTCTGGATTTGATAGCGCTTTACCAAGTACATCTAATTCTTTTTCCATTAGTAAGCCTGAAACCGCCGGAACAAATTTCGCGATACCTTCTGTTGAAGCGTGTGCACGGTGCGCCGCGCCAAATGCATCGTTTACATAAAGGTCTGCGAATTTTGCGAATTCTTGCGCTAAAGCTTCGTCGTTTTTCTCTTCGCCTTTATGGAAGCGTACGTTTTCAAGAAGCACGATGTCGCCGTCTTGCATGTTGTTTACCGCTTCTAGAACCGCTTCGCCAATTGACTCATCTAGCTTTGTAACCGGTTTGTTCATTAATTTGGCTAAGCGCTCACCAACAGCTGTTAAACGCATATCTTCGTTTACTTCGCCTTTTGGACGACCAAGATGTGAAGCTAAGATCACTTTTGCACCTGCTTGAACTAATTGCTCGATTGTTGGGATTGCTGCACGAATACGTGTTTCGTCAGTAATTTTGCCCGCTTCCATCGGCACATTGAAATCCACACGTACAAATACGCGTTTACCTGTTACTTCTACATCGTTCATTGACTTCTTTAAAAACATAAAGAAAATCCTCCTTCAATTTGAATTTAAGTAATTGTTATGTGTTGAATAATAGTTGTACGTTCAAGTTAAATAGTATCAAAATTTATGAGGGCTGTCTTGTGTTGCCCCTATATCCATAAGAAAAGCGCATTCGCGCCCTTTAAGCCCCGACAGACATTGGAGAGCCCGACGCAAAAGTAAACGCTCTACCACTTTTGCAAGAGGGTTCGAATAACGCTAAAATTTTATATTTTCATATCCAAAAAAGAGCGGTTAGGCAATTCCCTTCCGCTCTTTACCCTTATATATTATAAAACGTCCCGTAATTAAAGGCTATACTTTTTATGACCAATAACTAGTATTATGTCACACTTTTTCTTTAATTTTCAAAAAGTATGTCACATTCATTCAAAAGGTTAAAGCGCCCGTTTAGCTCCGCGTCTGTCAAAACGCCACGTCCATGTGGCATGACAGACATGACTCACATCATGTGAGCCTCAGTCGGCTTCTGGGCCCGACTAAAAAGTAAGCGTTCACCACTTTCGACGACGTGACCGAAAAGTCCGAGGAGCTGACGCTTTAACCTAGCTGATTTTTACGCTCCTTCTAACCCTTGACCAGCGATGTATAACGCTAAGTCCATTAAACGTGTAGAGTAGCCGATTTCGTTGTCATACCAAGAGACAACCTTCACCATACGACCTTCCATTACCATCGTTGATAAACCATCGATTGTAGAAGAAGCTGGGTTACCATTGTAATCGATTGATACTAGTGGTAATTCGTTATACGCTAAAATACCTTTTAACTCGCCCTCAGCCGCTGCTTTTAACGCACCATTTAAGCTTTCTAACGTTACGTCTGTATTTAACTCTGCAACTAAGTCTACGCATGATACGTTAGGTGTTGGTACACGCATTGAGAAGCCGTCTAACTTTCCTTTTAATTGTGGTAATACTTTTGATACAGCGAGTGCTGCACCTGTTGTTGTTGGAATCATTGATACCGCGCCTGCACGTGCACGACGTGGGTCAGAGTGCGGGAAATCAAGGATACGCTGGTCATTTGTGTATGAGTGAATTGTTGTCATCATCCCGCGCTTAATGCCGAATTGTTCATCTAACACTTTTGCTAGTGGTGCTAAACAGTTCGTTGTACAAGAAGCGTTTGAGATTACGTCTTCTGATGGCTTATAATCTGTGTGGTTAACACCCATTACGTACGTTGGCATCTCACCTTTTGCTGGAGCAGAAAGAATCGCTTTTTTCGCACCTGCTTGGATGTGGCGTGACACTTCTTCCATTGAACGCCATTTACCTGTACATTCTAATACAACATCAACACCTAGCTCACCCCATGGTAAGTTGGCTGGATCTTTTTCTGAAAACACTTGAATACGTTTGCCGTTTACAATAAATGCGTTATCTTCTGCTTGTACGTCCGCATCGTATACACCATGTACTGAGTCATACTTTAAAAGATGCGCTAACTGGCCAGCGTCTGTTAAGTCATTTACTGCAACTACTTCAAATTCCTCATGCTTCATCGCTTCACGGAACACTAAACGTCCGATTCGTCCAAATCCATTGATTGCTAATTGTAATACCATGTGTAATTCCTCCAATAAATTATTTATTTAACAGTATGTGACCATACTTTCAAAACCATTTTATTTCGCAAGCATTTCGTTTGCGGTTTGTTCATCGGTAATTAAAATTGTTTGCGCAGCTGCGTTTTTAAAATACGCTTGAATCGCTGTCGCTTTATTAGCCCCTGCTGCAATCGCCAACACGTGGCGTGCTTTGTTTACCTGTTCAAGTTGAATGCCAATTGTGCGAATATGATGTACGATGTCGCCTTCTTCGTTGAAGTAATAACCGAATGCTTCACCGACCGCGCCCAAGTCATCAAGCGTTTGTTGCTCAAGCTGCGAGCTATTACGACGCTTCGCCATCTCATATGCCGCGCCAATGCCGTGAACGACAATACTTACTTGTTCGTATTGTGCAATCATCTCTTGAATAATCGGCTCGTGCTGCATCGCTTCATAAGCCTGTTCACTTAAATGCTCCGGTAAAAATAATGTGCGATAAGTTGCGACACAGCGTTTTGCAAACTTAGCGACGATTGTATTAGCCTGAAATGTCATTTCATCACCCATACCACCACGCGCTGCAAGAAATTCTGTTTCACTTAGTACCGTATGTGGTGCTAAATATTCCTTTAATGAAGCGACACTGCTCCCACCTGTCACGGCAATTTTGTCTTTTGCCTGTGCCAACTGCTGTAGAACTTGTGCTGCTTCTTTACCAAGTTGCTGTTTCACTGTTGCGTCACGTTCCGCATCACCTGGAACAATGATGACCTTTGCAATTGCAAAGCGTTTCGCAAGCTGCTGTTCTTTTGCGACAATTCCTGATAATTCCCGGAAGAGCTCTGAAAGCCGCCCCAATACTTCATACCCATTTTGCGAACAAATCATGCCTTTTTTCTGAATAAGAATGAGTTGTTGCTCACTAAGTACCGCCGTTTCATTACGGATATCGCGTTCTGTCATGTTTAATTGCTCAGCCAATGCACGGCGCCCAATCGGACCAAATGTCGCAAGCGTCTGCAAAATCCGAAAACGCTTTTGAAATATGACATCGATCTCTGGCATTAGTTTGCGCTCTGCTTCAAAAAATGAAACGTTGTCCAAAAAATCACCTACTCGTACTTATTGGACATTTTTTGCCCCACCAATTATTTTTCAGTCCCACTGAGAACAAAAAAATAATTTGTGCCTTTATTATAAAATGAATAATATTATTTTGCAACCCATATCTTGTCGTTTCATGCGAAATCATGTACATCACGCTAAACGATTACTCGTTTAGCGCATCTAATAACGTGACATAATCGAGCCGGCCATACTGAATAACTTTTCCATCTTTTTCAACAACCGGAATCATCAACATGTATTTTTCATGGAGCGTATCGCTTTCTTCAATATTATATTGCTCAATTGTGAACGCGACGTCCTCTTGTACGATTTTTAATGTTTGTAACCCTTCAACGCAAAGCTCGCAGTTTGGGCGCGAGTAAAATTTAACGATCAACCTTATAACCTCCTCGTTTTTAACAGACTTTAAACCAAAAATGTTAAAGTAGCCCACCAATTGGCAAGCTACTCTTATTTTAACGCATATTCCCAATAATAGAGCTTCTATTATCTTGCATTTTTTTAATGAAATTTGTCATCAAGTCAAACGCTTCATTTCGTTTATTTGACAGCGACTGCAAACGAAGCATGTCCATTTGTTGACTGTTTGATTGTTGATCAATTAAACGTTTCGCATTTTCAATCGCTAGTTCTAATTCATTTTTAGTAGTAATTTTACTACTGTCAACTCCATAACTCTCAAGTACCTTTTTCACTTCATCAAATTTCCCTTTTAAATCTCCCTGTAATTCACTCAATTGATTCGGTGCATTATCCCCCATCGAACCTAATATGTTTCGCATATCGCTTATCGTTGAATTGAGCTCTCCAATTTTTTTATTACGCTCTGTAACCTCATCTAATTGGTTCTTCACTGGCCCCTCTAATAAACTTGCGCGTTGCGATTGTTTAGCCATTAACGCCGATTCGAGGTCCATGGTTTGTATATTAGTCAAGGGCAGTGGACGTGAATTAACGCTAGAGTTTTGTGATGTTGCAGCATCACTATTATTAGTTTGTGGATTTACCGCTGGATTATTCGTTGACGGAATGTTGTTAGCTAGTAAATTAGCCCCTAATTGGTTTGCACTAAATTGCAACCCATTATTCATCAGTTGGATTGTATCTACAAGCGGTATCGGCTGATTCGGTCTCAATGGCGTTACCCCATTTAATAAACCAATTCGATTAGCTAAATCAAGAGATCCACCAGCAATAGATGTATTTGGGACAACTGCTGGTGTTGAGGCGCTAGCTGGGCTGTTTGTATTTATTACATTACTTTGACTAACAGAAACAACGCCTGCCTCAAGTCCTAAAGAGCGTATTGACACCGTTAACGCTTGATTGAACGTAAAATCTCCATCTGAATCAAGCGAACCTTGTGGATTACCTCTTATAATTCGACTATTTATAAGCGGTACCGCACTTGGGGGGATATCTGTTAAGATTAATGGTGGTGGAGGTACCACTGCATAAAGCCCACTATACGTTCCTGTAAATTGCAATTCATTATCATTTTGTTGATTCCATGTCGGAATTGACACCCAAGTTCCTAATAGTTCGTCAAAGCGCGCGATTGTTCTTTCTCCTAATGGCCCATCGATATTCAAACGATTTTGTGTGAATAAATTCATCGTTATTGGGTCAATTACAACTTTCGAGCCATCCTTCATAATTAAATGTTGTTCAAATCTCGTTGGATTGCTGGCATTTTCTACAGTAAATTGCTGACTAGGAACCGTTGTTACTGCTAGTTGAATTCCTTGCGAGCCTGTTAGTAGTTGTTGGTTAATCGTCGCTAACGAATAGCCGCTAGAACCGACTTCCGTGCTAAAATCAATGAACAGATTTGGATTCGATTTCGCTAAAGCAATAATTGCGTCCGATGAAACGATGATATTTCCATCAATCTTTCCTTCTAGCGAAAACTTTATTATTTGACGTCCTTGTGATTCAGATTCATTTAATAATGCTGCTAGCTGATATAACAGTTCATCGGGAATAGCTCCAGTTAAATCTGTTTCAATAGTAATAACAATTTCGCCAGCTTGCTGCGATGAAATTTCTAAGCCCTCAGGTAATTGAAGAGACGAAGCGCCTGAGTCAGGATTATCGACAGTAGTATCATTCGCTGGTTCATCGTTAATTACTGGCGGCGTTATTTCACTTTCTCCTAAATCTGGATTATTCTCCACTGGTGGTTGAGCTATGCAGGATGTTCCTGCTTCATTCAATACCGTTCCTTCTCCACATACTAATGGCGGGTCTTCTTTTGGTACGTCTTCGCAGTGTGTTCCTGCCTCATTCAGTACCGTTCCTTCTCCACATACTAATGGCGGGTCTTCTTTTGGTACGTCTTCGCAGTGTGCTCCTGCCTCATTCAGTATCGTTCCTTCTCCGCATACTAACGCTAGGTCTTCAGCTAAAGCTACATTAGATGCTTGCAAATCCAGGGGCCATAGCGTTATACAAACAATCAAAAAATAGGTAATAGTTTTTTTTATTTTATCCATACCACCACTCCTTTTAGAAACATTCAAATATCATAATAAATTTACATATCAAAGGTTAAAATTAGGTTAAAAAACAAAAAACCTCATAATTTCAAATTTCTTCAAAATTACAAGATTCTAAATTTATTTATGTTAAAACTTCCGTCCCGCGCCGCCTCCAGATGAGCCACCGCCACCAAAGCCGCCGAAGCCACCTGATGAACCGCCTCCTCCGAAACCACCGCCAAAGCCACCACCAAAACTACCTGGATAGCCGCCTGTACGATATGCGCGTCTTGCTGTGCGTCGGCGTCCACCTGGGCCACCGCCACCACCAAATTTCGTGAGAATTAAATACACAATAACAATGAAAATCAGAAAGCCAAGCGAAATCCCTTCACCGCCATCAGTTGAAACAGGCTGAACTAAATCCGCGCCACTTGCCTCGCCGCCCATTTCGTCATAAACTTGCGAAAAAATATTCGCAAAGGCATTCGTATAATCACCATTCGCTAAATGCGGCATCATATAGGCATCAATCATTTGCCCGATTCGTCCGTCTGGATAATCCCCTTCAAGGCCATCTCCAACTGCAATCCACACATCATTTTCCCCTGGACCTTGATCCGTCGTTGCAAAAATGAGCATCCCGTTGTCTAGTTGTTCATCACCAATGCCCCACGCGCGCATCGTTTCCACACCAAACTCATATGGTGCCAAACCACCAATGGTATCAATCGTCATCATGACAACAACATTACCAGTCGAGCCTTCAAGTGCTTTTGCTGCTTGAATAAGGTTTTGTTCCATATCATCATTAACGACATTTTGATAATCATATACATACGAATTATAGGCTGGCTTTTGTGGAATTGCCGCCAATGCTTGAAGCGGCATCAATACGCACAACAATGCCACGAGCCATAGTTTTTTCACATGCCACTCCCCCTCTAGCAGTTACGGTTTTCACTGCAACCTCTGCAATTAGTCACTACCTCCAAAATCAACGGTTGGCGATTCTTCTACTCCATCTTTAATTTCGAAGTAATCCTTTTTCTCAAAGCCAAACATGCCCGCAATTAAATTGCCTGGGAAGCGGCGTACATCACCGTTGAATGTTTGTACCGTCTCATTATAATCTTTACGCGCCACCGCTAAACGGTTTTCTGTCCCAGCTAATTCATCCATTAAACGTGTAAATTGCACATCTGCTTTTAATTCCGGATAATTTTCTACAATAACTAATAGACGCGATAATGCAGATGATAAATCATCATTTGCAGTAGCAGCATCCTCTACCGTACTCGCATTCCCATACTCGGTACGCGCATTCGCAATTTGCGTAAATACTTCTTCCTCATGATTAGCATACCCTTTTACGGTATTCACTAAATTTGGAATCAAATCGAACCTGCGTTGTAATTGGTTTTCAACTTGCGCCCATGCTCCGTCGACTTTTTCTTCACCTGTCACTAAACTATTGTATTTTGGCACAATCAAAACAGCCGCAATCACGACCACAGCTACTATGGCAATTAGCGCAATTAATAGCGCACTACCTTTTTGATTTTTTACTTGCATCAAAAACACCCTCTCTTTTTAAAATTGCGTATAAAATTTGTTTTGTTCCCCACAATAAGAACGTACGAAATTTCTTAAATGGAGGTTAAATAATGTTTACCCAATCATCCCAATCTCAAGACAACCAAATGCCCTTTTCGAATAATCACGGTGCTCACGAGCTACTCGATGTCCATGAAGTATTAAGCGCTATGATTGGCGGCTTAAACCAATATGTGCTCCTGCGTGATCAAGTTCAAGATAGCGAACTACTAGGTATTATGGATCGCCAGTACGCCTTTATGCTTGATGAATACAATATCACAATGGAAGCCTACAAAACCGGGCATGATCCACAGCATCCAACGCGTAGCTACAAAATGCAAATGGGCAACGATACAAATTACGGCCTCACACCGAGCGCTCCGAAAAAGCCGATGACATCTGCGAATGAAATCAATGATGCGGTAATTTCAGGCTTTATGCTTAGCTGTCATAAAGCAGGCGCAACAGGGAAAACCACCGCGGCACTAGAATCAACAAACCCTGTCGTACGTAGAGTACTACAAGATTCCGTACCAAACTGCATAGAAATGGCTTACGAAATTTCGCTCTACCAAAACAAAAAAGGCTATTACCAAGTCCCACAATTCTCAGAACAGGAAATGAACGTGATGTTAAATGCGTATGGTCAGGCCGAGCAAGCTAAAAACATGCCGAATTAATTTTGACGATTATTCCCCTAATAAAATGTATTAAAAATAGAGTAAGCACTACTTTTATGCTCTAGTTAGTACTGGTTTGTTATTAAATTATTCATTTTATTATTTATTATCCAATGTTATTTTACAAAAAATCAAAAATGAGTTCGACGTGATACGAGAGCACTAAAAATATCATTAAGCATAAGCGCGGGTGAAAAAATAGACAATGAAATAAGGCATTTTCCATTCGAATTTAACGGAAAATGCCTTATTATTTATCTGAACTGCAAAATAAAATAACTTTGTCTAACTTCTTCACTTCAAATTAAAGTTCAAATTTTTAGTTGTTCTGATAATTTAGATGAGAAATATTTTCGCGCATCCGCCATTTTTATATGCAATAAACGCTCATCATTGTTTTCTGCATTCATAAAAGTAACAAAAGCTCCTTCTAAATCTTCCTTGATACTTTTAAAAATATAGTTTTCAGCAAGTAATTCATTAATTTGCTGAATTTCTTTTTCTACAAACTGATATTCCGACACAGTAGCACCCCGTTTACATTTTAATCTGTAGAAACTGTTGGTTGAACACCAATCGGTTCAGGATTCACATCAATTTCCCAACTACGTCCAGCGGTAATACCTAAATATTCTTCATCACTTGGATTAACAATTTCAGCTTGTGGATACTTTTTGAACCACCAGAATTTTGCTAACACGTAATAAATTGCAGCCCCTACAAAGAAACCGATGAGTGATGAAAAAGTCGGCCAAATATTGGCGATTAATCCACCAAGAATCCAAGCAATAATTCCCGCTACGTTAACACCTTTTAAGTAACGATATTGTCCATCTATCTCATATAAGTCCTTTACATTAACTCTTCGCTTACGAAGTAAATAATAGTCAGCAAATAAAATTCCTACAATTGAAGATAAAATTCCACCAACCACTAGTAATACACTATTTAAAACATCAAACAAATTCCATGGCTGAACAACTGTACCAACAATTCCCGCAATGACTACCCCTACCCAAAACGGTACTTTCGGTCCACCGATATTGGAAAAAATCGTGGCTGCCGGAATTACGTTTGCAGAAGTGTTAGTAGACCATTGAGCTAATACAATCATTGATAATAGCACAACTAGTACAAAACCGCCCGCCGCTTGTTGAAGTGCGTTAATTGGGTCACCTGAACCAGTCGCCATATAACATACCGCACCAATAACAATCATTAATGTATTAAAAATAGGTTGAACAATTAGTGAGCCTAATAATTGTGATTTATTTCGTTTGAACCAATTACGTTCATGTTTAGGTGCCTTAAAATGACGTGAAAGCGTCGGCATATCTGCAGCTAACGTAGCCCAGAATCCCATGATCGCCATTGCAACTATCATAAATGCAGTAAACTGTTCAAAACCAGTTTGCGGTGCTTCTACCCAAGACCATACTGCTTTTCCTTGTGCTTTTGCTTCAGCCGATAATTGTAAGTACATCCAAATCGAAATAAAAATGATAATAGGTGCAGCAAAATCTGCGAAACGCTCGATCGATTTAATTCCTAGCGAAACGTTTAATAGTTGTAACCCCGCAAATACAAGGAAACATACAAACCAATTGTCAAAGCCCACCATAATATTTAAAATTCCATTTATCGCTAAAGCACCAAAATACGTATTGATACCAAACCAACACGAAGCCGTAAATGCACGTGCAAATGATGGCAAATGTGTCCCAAATGTTCCAAATGGGGCACGCATATAAACCGGAAACGATAAGCCGTGTTCTACACCGATATCACCAATAACCACCATGAAGATACCAATTAAAATTGACCCTACTAACGTTGCAAGTATTAACATCGGCATACTTAAATTTATAATCCCACCTGCGCCTATAGCAAATGCTGCTAATACAATAGCCATACCTACCCAAATTACGCCAAAACCGACCATCCCGATACTACGCTTCTCATGTGTGATAGGAAGTAAATCTGGAGACTTTAAATAATTTTTACTTGAACTATTTGAATTTGACATGGCTACACCTCATCTTATTAGATTTCACAAGGCCAATTAACGGACAGTACTTGAACTATTTGTAGCGAATCCTGCAATTAATGACTGCCTTTCATTCCATGTCATTGGTGGTTGCGTATGAGGTAATTCCTTCATCGTAATTGCACCCTCTGCCGGACAGACTATCGAACATAAATTACAACCTACACAGTCCTCTTCACGAACTTTTAGCATCGGACGCCCATTTTCTGAATATAAATCGATACATTGATGAGACGTATCTTCACAAGCAATATGACACTTATTACAATTAATACAAATGTCATTATTAATTTCCGCAACTACTTTGTAATTTAAGTCTAAATCACCCCAATCAGAATATTTTGGAACTGTTTTTCCGACTAAGTCCATTACTGATGTTAAGCCTTTTTCATCTAAATAGTTGCTTAAACCATCAATCATGTCCTCTACAATGCTAAAGCCATGATGCATTGCTGCCGTACAAACCTGTACGCTTGTAGAACCCATTAATATAAATTCAGCAGCGTCCTGCCAGTTCGAAATTCCACCAATACCTGAAATCGGTACATTTATATATGGATTTCTTGCGCATTCACCAACCATATTCAGTGCAATTGGCTTCACCGCTGGGCCACAATACCCTCCATGTGCGCCTTTGTTTCCAACGTGAGGAATGGTATTCCAAGAATTTAAGTCCACACCAGCTAAACTATTAATGGTGTTAATCATACTAATTGCGTCTGCACCACCACGAATAGCCGCTTCCGCCGTTACAGTAATATCTGTAATATTAGGTGTTAATTTTACAATTACAGGTACTTCAGCATACTCTTTCGCCCAATAAGTTTGCTTTTCTACCAGCTCCGGTACTTGACCTGAAGCTGCGCCCATCCCACGCTCGGCCATTCCATGTGGACAACCAAAATTCAATTCGAAGCCATCTACCCCGACATCTTGTACTTTTTTTACAATTTCATGCCATTTTTCAGCTTTTGGCTCTACCATTAAAGAAGCGATAATTGCATGATTTGGAAATCTCTTTTTCGTTTCATAAATCTCTTTTAAATTCACTTCTAATGGACGATCCGTGATTAACTCAATATTGTTGAAGCCAGCGACTTTTTGACCATTAAAACTAACAGCTGCAAAACGGGAAGAAACGTTTAAAATGGGATCTCCCAAAGTTTTCCAAACAGCGCCACCCCAGCCCGCTTCAAAGGCTCTTTGAACTTGATAGCCCGAGTTTGTTGGTGGTGCTGATGCTAGCCAAAAAGGATTTGGTGACTTTATACCAGCAAAATTTATTCTTAAATCTGCCATTTGAATACCCCCTATGCAATTTCTGAATTTGCGTTTAGTTCATTATGAATTGCGTATGCCGAATCTTTTCCTTGTTGTGCCGCGGATACTACAGTTGCTTCCCCGTAGCCATTGCCAAAAATAGCATCACCACAAGCGTAAATTTTCGGATTCGATGTCTTTAAACTATTCATATCTACATCAATCACACCACGTGTATTTGCTAATCCTAAATGTTCGATTAGCTCATATTGTTTTGATTGACCGATAGCTCGAATGACGGCATCCGTTTCAATGACAAATTCAGAATGAGGGATTTCAGTTAAAGAACCTTTTCCATTTTCAATTCCAGTTAACTTCATTTTCACACATTCCATACCAATGACTTTGCCGTTTTCATCTCCAATGATTCGCTTAGGTAATGTTAACCATCTAAATTCAACACCATCCTGCTTGGCAAAATCATATTCAAAATCATAGGCCGTCATTTCTTTTGATGTACGGCGGTAAACAATCTGAACTTGCTCTGCGCCTAATCGTACCGAACATGTCGCTGCATCAATCGCTGTATTTCCAGCACCGATTACTACTGCTTTTTTGCCTAGTACTTTGTCCGTAAACGAAGCTTTTGATTCTTTGACGAAATCAATCGCATCATATACACCCTCTAAATCTTCACCCTCAATACCTAGCATCGGCACTTTCCCCATTCCAACCGCTACGATGATGCGATCGAAATTGGCAAGGAGATCATCTACTAATACATCTTCTCCAATTTTTGTATTCGTTTTTATTTCAACGCCTAGGTTTTGAACTTGTTGTACTTCCCATTCCACGACATCTTGCGGTAAGCGGAAAGAAACAATTCCGTAGTAATTTAGGCCGCCCGCTTTTTCGTCTGCTTCGTAAATCGTCACGCTATAGCCTAATAACGCCAATTCACGCGCAGCAGATAATCCTGCAGGTCCACTTCCAATAATCGCAATTTTCTTGCCGTTCGCTGGTTTTGGCGTAAACAATTTTACATTGGATTCGCGTAGCCAATCTGTTGCATAGCGCTGCAGGTGACCAATTTGAATTGGTTTTTCCTCGCTATTTAAAACACAAGCCCCCTCACAAAGCTCGATTGTTGGACATACACGTGCACAGCTCGCCCCTACTGGATTTGACTCCATAATGACACGCGCAGAGCCCTTCATATTATTCGAAGCAATTTTCTTTATAAAGCTTGGAATATTAATACTTGTTGGACACGCTTGAATGCAAGGCGCATCATAGCAATACAGACAACGATTTGCTTCAACAGTTGCTGCGTATGTTGTTAAGCCCCCAAACATTTCTTCAAAGTTTTTTGCTAAACCATTATTCATTTCATAACAACCCTCTCTCCAGTGCGATTTGTTATTACTTGTCTAGTGGATTTAATGCTTATGAATTTACTTTCTTTTTACTCTTTACTTCGCGACGAATATATTTCCCGCTACCTAGCTCACCTACAAACTCTTTATCTTTAATTACATACTCGCCACGTACTAAAACGCTTGTCGGTTCCCCCGTCACTTCCAAACCTTCAAATGCGTTATAGTCCACATTCATATGATGTGTTTTTGCAGAAATTGTTCGTTTTACAGTCGGATCAAATAATACGATATCCGCATCTGAGCCAATTGCAATCGTCCCTTTTTGTGGGAACAATCCAAAAATCTTTGCAGACTGTGTAGAAATCATATCTACAAATTCATTTACTGAAATACGACCTTTTTCTACTCCTTCTGAATACAAGACAGAAAAACGATCTTCAATAAATGGACCACCATTTGGAATCTTCGAGAAGTCATCTTTCCCTAATGATTTCTTACCGTTGAAACTGAAGGAACATTGATCAGAACCGATTGTTTGTAATTGTTTGGCTTTCAATGCATTCCATAATACTTCTTGATGTTCTTTTGGACGTAATGGTGGTGACCATACATATTTTGCCCCTTCAAAGTCCGGCTTTTCTAATGCAGTTTGATCGAGTACTAAATAAGGCGGACAAGTTTCACCTAAAACATCGTAGCCTTTATTACGTGCTGAAACGATTTCATCCACTGCTTCTTTACACGTTACGTGTACAACATAAAGTTTTGCTCCTGCTAAATTAGCGAGTTCTATCGCACGTTTTGTCGCTTCACCTTCAACTTCTGGCGGACGAGTTAATGCGTGATAAATCGGTGCGGTATTACCGTTCGCTTTTGCCTCTTCCACAAGCTCATCAATAACTGAACCATTTTCACAGTGCACCATAACCGTTGCTCCTAGCTCTTTTCCAACTTTAAATGCCTGGAATAATGTGCGATCTGATGCTTGGAATTCTTTTGCATAAGCTAAAAAAACTTTGATTGAACTAATTCCGCCTTTATCCAATGCTTCTGGTAATTCTTTTAGACGTTGCTCATTTAAGTCACCAATCATTAGGTGGAAACCGTAGTCTATAACAGCCTTATCCTTCGATTTACTATGCCAAGTTTCGATTGCATCCATTAATGTCGGCGATCCTGCACTAATACAAAAATCGATAATTGTTGTCGTTCCTCCAAAAGCAGCAGCAATTGTTCCTGACTCCCAATCATCATCTGTAACTGTATTGTTAAATGGCATGTCTAAATGAGTATGAGGATCAATTCCACCAGGGAATAAAAGTTTACCTGATGCATCAATAACCTCCGCTTCTTCATCTTGGATACTTAACGCAATTTGTTGAATAATCCCATCCTCAATTAACACATCAGCTTTATAGGTATCCGTAGCCGTAACAATTGTTCCCCCAGTAATAATCTTCTTCATAGAAACCCCTCCTGTTTTCTATTTACTTATCTAAATTCTTGCATACTTAACTTTTTATAAGCATATTATTAAAATAATATACATATATTATATGTTACTTTTTTTTACATATAATCCACTTATATAAAATAATACAAGTATTTCTCTTTATAATTTTTATTTTACTTGATAAGTAATCGTAGTTTAATATACAAAAAGTATGTTTTTGTTAGGCTTTTTTAGACATAAGGTAAAAGAGGGCACTTTTCCTTACTTTCAGTGTCATTTCTTCTTACATATAAGTACCTAAGTATTTTAAAAACGTCGTTATTTATCTCTACTCCGATTTTTTAAGAATAAATGTATTTTTATTAAATTTAACGGTTTTATATACAACTATAAAAAGACAAACAGCTGGCCTCTATTTTTTAGAGACCAGCTGTTTTAAAAATTAGTTAATTATTGCTAGGAAATGCGAATGTAGAAGCTGATTTTTCCGTTGTCTCTGGCCAGCGCTCTGATACGGTTTTCGTTTTTGTGAAGAAGCGAGCCTGATCCGGACCAAACATATGCCCTTCCCCGAAGCGAGAGCCTTTAAAACCAGCAAAGTTATGGTATCCAACTGGAATTGGAATCGGTACATTGACACCTACCATGCCAACATCAATTTCAGTTGTAAATTTACGTGCGGCATGACCATCATTCGTAAAAATCGTTACGCCATTTGCTAACTCTTGAGCGTTTATGAAATCAATTGCCTCCGAAAGTGTATTTACTCGCACAACATTTCGAGCTGGTCCGAAAACCTCTTGTTCAAAAATATCCATGTCCTTTGTAATATGGTCTAATAATGTCGGACCTACAAAGAAGCCTTCTGCATTTTTCACAATATCCAATTCACGACCATCATTTACTACCGTCGCCCCTTGTTGTTCAGCTAAATCGATTGCCTTTATGATACTTTCTTTTGACTCTTTTGAAATAACAGGCCCAAAATCCGTACCTTCTTCTGTGTAGCTGCCAACTTTCAACTTGCTTATTTTGTCTTTTAAAATCGCGACTAATTTATTTGCTGTTTCTTCACCAACTGGCATAATCGTAGAAATCGCCATACAACGTTGAGAAGCCGCGCCATATGCTGCACCAATAAACGCATTCGCTACTTGCTCTAAATCCGCATCCGGCATAACCACCATATTATTTTTCCCACCACCTAGAGCCGTTACACGCTTCCCATATTTAGCCCCTGTCTCGTAAATATATTTTGCAACGGGTGTTGACCCTACAAAAGAAATTGCCTGGACAGCGGGATTTTCTAATAGCTCATTTACAGCTTCTTTGCTGCCGTTTACTACTGTCCAAATCCCATCTGGCAAACCTGCTTTTTTCCACAATTCACTGATGAATAAGGAAGTCATCGGCACCTTTTCAGAAGCTTTTAAAATAACGGCATTTCCTACAGCAATTGCCATAGACGTTTGCGCTAATGGCACCATTATCGGAAAGTTGAATGGTGATATAGCCGCAACTACACCTAAAGGATATTTAGCAGAATAGGCATTAATTTGACCACCGACGTTCACCGAATATTCACCCTTTACTAAGTGAGGGGCTCCAATCGCTAAATCCACTGACTCCAATGCTCGTGTAACTTCACCACGTGCATCCTCTAATGTTTTGCCGCTTTCAGTACAAATGATTGTTAATAATTGTTCCATGTTTTCTGTAATTTGATAACGGAAGCGCATCAATACTTCTGCACGCTTCGCCACAGCAAGATCTCTCCATGCCGGAAAAGCGGCTTTTGCTGTTGCAATTGCTTCACGCGTTTCTTCAGCTGTTGCAATCGGAACATCAGCAATCACTTCACCAGTAGATGGATTAAAGACTTTCGAATAATGCCCGCTTTTCCCCTCGATTAATTTCCCATTGATAAAATGAGTTAATTTCCTTACCGAAACTGCATCTATCATACTTAATATCCCCCTTATTTAATACTGTTTACGGCCTCAATAAATATATTTGCAATAAAATCTTTTTCCTCTACTGTAATGGAAAGCGGTGGTGATAACGTTAATACATTATTAAAATCCGCTACAGTAACGCCATTTTTCCCGATGATTAATCCCTTTTGCTTACAATAAGCAATTACAGCATTTACCTTCTGGACATCAAGTGGCAATTTCGTTTCTTTATTTTCAACTAGTTCAATACCGATTAATAAACCTTTCCCACGAATATCCCCTACGTACGGATGATTACTTAATTGTTCTGTTAAAGTGTGCATGAGTACTTCTCCAAGCTGCGCAGATTGCTCAAATAAGTTTTCGCGTTCCATCACTTCAATATTTTTTAAAGCGACCGCGCAAGCAACTGGTGACCCACCGAATGTATTGACATGACGGAAAAACTCATAGTCCCCACCATCCATAAATTGTTCATAAATTTCTCGACGGATTGCCGTTGCCGACAATGGCATGTAGGCACTCGTCAGTCCCTTCGCCATCGTCACAATATCAGGCTTAATTCCATAGTTTTGGAACCCAAATGCTTTTCCTGTTCGCCCAAAGCCACATATAACCTCATCAACAATTAATAATGCCCCGTGTTTTTCACATACTTCTTTAACACCCTTTAAATAGGCATCATTCGGTACAAGAACGCCACCACCCGTAATAATAGGCTCCATAATAACTGCGGCAATCGTTTCTGACATTTCCCAAGTCATCACTTGATCAAGGTTTTTCACACTAGGTAGCGACGTAACATCCCCATTTTGCACTTCTTCTGGATGACGATATTGATCAGGTGGTGCTACATGTAAAAAGCCCGGAGCAAGTGGCTCGTATTTATATTTACGCTGCGCTTGGCCCGTTGCTGCTAAAGCACCCATCGTATTCCCGTGATACGCACGGTAACGCGAGACAATTTTATAGCGGTTGGTTTCCCCTTTTTGTTGATGGTATTGACGCACTACTTTAAACGCGACTTCATTTGCTTCCGAACCACTATTTGAATAAAAAACGACATATTCATCCCCAAGCAATTCGCTAATTTTTTGGCTTAATAAAATCGCCGGTGTGTGTCCATTTGTTAGCGGTGTATATGAATTTTTTAGCATCTGCTCATAAGCAACTTCAGCAATTTCCTTTCGACCATACCCAATATTGGTACACCAAAGTCCCGCCATCGCATCTAAATATTTATTGCCATCAATATCCGTCAACCAAGCCCCTTCTGCTCGTTCAACAATAAATGTAGCATCCGGGTTATAAGGCTTCATCGAATGCCATACATGCTTTTCGTCATTTGCCTTCCAGTTGTACTCTACGTATTGGCTCATGTACTTCCCTCCTAAGTTTCGAACTTATCTATATTTTCGCTTATTAGAAGTATTAGAGCACTATACATTGTGTAAAATGATTTTTTACATGTATTTCACATTAAGGCAACTTTTCTTCCCTCATATAATTATGCTTTGTCATCAATAACATGATTTCTAAACATAATCGATTTTCATAATTCATAAAATTATCGCCAATGATATGTTCAATTTTCTCAAGACGATGATAAAGCGTTTGACGAACGATAAACAATTTTTCCGCTGTTTCCTTTTTTAATCCATTGCATTGAAAATAAATATCCAATGTTTGAATTAAGTTGGTATTGTGCTTGCTATCATACTGACTTAGCTTTTCAATCTTTTCCTTTGCGGCTTGCATCAAGCTATTGTTATTTTGTAACACCTTCACCATGTGATAAAGGATTAATTCATCATAAAAATAAGAGAGCTCCATATTTTTCATGCGGATTTGTAATGATTCCTGAGCAGTTTGATAACTCTCTTTTAATTCATTATAGTGATAGACATATTTCCCAACAGCAATGAGCGTATCCAGTCGATATTGATTAATAATTTCATTCATCGCGCGCTTCATTCGTTCTTTATACGTATCTGCCTGTGCTAGATCGTTTAAGATGAATATTAAATATTGGGACTGTTCTATAATAAATGTATAAAAACCCTCTTTTTGCAATGCTTGGCGAAGATTGATTTTATAATTGGTTAAATCGTTTTTAATATTTTTTCTTTTCAGCTGATGAATCATTACCATCCAGCCATTTTGTTTTAATTTTTGGTCGATTTCTTCAATAAAATAAAGCATTTCCTCATCGCTAATTTCATCTTCCAGCCATTTTTCAAAAAATTTACGGTTTTCACTTTCAAGCTTTTCTTCAATATATAAATCTCTTAATACAAATTGAGACAACGTAACGACTGTGCGGTCTAAAATTAATAAATCCAATTCGGTAATTTCTTTTTTCTCAGAATATATATGTACCGTTCCATATACTTGATCAAATAGGTTCATTACATTGCTCGCTTTATACTTACTGCCTAAGTTCATGATGTAATTTTTATAATTTTCAATCTTTTTATCAGGGATTGCTAGGCTTGTTCCTTTGTTCACTTCAAAATAAATATTTACGTTTAAATACTTTTGCATATACTGCAAGATCTTTACTTTGTCATTCACTTTTAAAACATAGTTATTTATTTTTTGCGAGTAATCTTCTAGCTGCCTTAAAACATCATACTGTTGATGAATAATCTCTGTATGCAAGTCTTGTGTAATGCCAATAAACGGTACAACTTCTTGGAAAACTATAAGTGGAAAATCCAAGCTATCCGCTAAAATGATGACACTTTCCGGGATGACTTCGATATACATGCCTAATTCAATACATAGTCCAGCTACATCTAAATCACTAAGCTGTTGGACAAATTGTAAAAAGCCTTGTTCATTGTCCTTTAAAATAACTCCCGTAGTAAGGATGAGTTCATTTCCCTTTATTAGCTGTTTCACATCGATAACTTCTAATATATGAATCCACTTTATGCCATGGTTTAAGCCTGTTTTACCTGCAACTACTTTTGCAGATTCAAAGTGTTTCCGATTTAAAACTTCTTTTACAGTGATCATAAGCAATTCCTCCTACAATTAACAAACTGTCTATACAATTATTGTAACATTTTACAATAAGTATATATAAATATGTTATATGTCAGTGCTAAAGTATATATATTATGGATTTAAAGGAGGACGCACAATGTTAAAAACAAATCGTGAACGTCTTAAACAAACTATTGAGTTATTTAGTCAAATTGGCGCAACTGAAAATAACGGTGTTACGCGTCTAAGTCTTTCAAGCGAAGATATTGTTGCGCGCAACAAATTGAAAGAAATTTGTGAACAGCTTGGTATGACTGTAACCGTCGATGATATGGGCACAATGTATGCAACACTCCCTGGCAAATCCGATTATTTACCAATTGTGATGGGCTCACATTTAGATTCAGTTATTAAAGGAGGACGCTTCGATGGCGTTCTAGGAGTTTTAACAGCTTTGGAAGCCGTACAAACCATTCTTGATGAAAAGATAGAACTAAATCACCCCTTAACAATAGTAAACTTCACAAACGAAGAGGGTGCACGTTTTGAACCATCTCTAATGGCTTCGGGCGTTCTTTCAGGAAAATTTGAAAAGGAAAAGATGCTTGCTTCTACTGATCCAGAAGGTGTGACATTTGAACAAGCCTTGAAACAAAGTGGTTATGAAGGGGATATTGCACATCGTTTAACGGATGCACATGCCTATTTAGAGCTTCATATTGAGCAAGGTCCCGTACTTGAACACTATAAAAAAGACATTGGTGTAGTGGAAGGTGTTCTAGGCATGGTATGTTATGATATCTCATTAACTGGCGAATCGAATCATGCTGGTACGACCCCTATTTCTATGCGTAAAGATAGTATGTTTGCCGCGATGCATATTATTTCAATCTTGCAAAACAAATTAAAACAACTTCCAGATGACCTGGTATATACGATTGGACGTATTAATGCCTATCCAAATATTCATACAGTCATTCCAAATAACGTGACATTCTCATTAGAATCCCGCCATCAAGACCCTGCAGTTATTCAGCAAGTGGAACAAATTATTTTTGATTTACCAAAAGAAATCGAAAATTGCCAGCTTAGCTATACGAAACTATGGAGTCGAGATACCGTGTATTTCGCATCTGAGGTAGTGAATGTAGTCGCAGCAAGTACTGACGAATTAGGTTATTCAAGCCATTCAATGTTTAGTGGTGCTGGTCATGATGCACAATTTATCGCCGGGTATATTCCTTCCACAATGATTTTTGTACCAAGTGCTAAGGGCTATAGTCATCGGGAAGATGAATATACTACCTTTGAAGAATGCTCAAAAGGTGCTGATGTACTCGTAAATGCGGTAGTAAAAGTTGCTAATCTTAAAATTCCATCTAGGAAAACAACTGTATAGGCGGTTATTAAACATTAGAGTTATGTTGAAAATCAATGGTTAATCGACAGGCCGTGCCCGCGGAAAGCGTACCCGTAACGGAAACCAATTTTTTCTGGCATGAAAAAATACAAATTTTCTCCATGGAGAAAATTTGTATTTTTGTTTTGTCCCAGCCTCAAGCTTTTTTGATCAAGTTAGTCGATTTTTTGACCTGTAATTTCTTCTAATTTTCCGTTGTCTTTAATTTTTTGTAAACCTTCATTTAAAAGGTCTAGTAATTCTTTATTGCCCTTTTTCACCATGAAGCCGTAGTATTCCTTTTCAAACTCACTAGATTCGATTGCTTTTAAACCTGATTTTGGATTGTTCTTTAAGTATTCTAATACAACGGCATTATCGCCAATTGCCGCAGCAGCTGTTCCATTAATTACTTCTTGGAAGGCGATTGGTTGGTTTTCATAAGCTAAAATTTTTGAACTTCCCACACCTTGTAATTTTTTCGCTGCTTCGTGACCTGTTGTATTAATTTGTACAGCGATTTTTTTATCTTCAATTTCTGCAAGTGTTGCAATTGGTGAATCTTCTTTTACAACGATCATTAGCGTCGCTTCGTAGTATGGATTTGTGAAGTCATACGTTTGTTTACGCTCATCTGTAATTGTAATACCTGATGCCCCTAAATCTAGTTCTTTATTTGTTACTTGTTGGAATACTGGCTCCCAACCTACATTTTTAAATTCAACCTCTGCCTCGATTTCAGCACCGATTGCATTCATCACATCTACATCAATTCCGATGATTTCACCTTTGTCATTCATTGACTCAAACGGTGCAAATGTCGCTTCTGTACCAACTAATAATTTCGAATAGCCTTTGTCGCCCTCTGTTCCTGACGAGCTATCTTCTGAGCCACATGCTGCAAGTACGATCGAAAATGCTAATAACAGCATCATCATAAAGCCTGTTTTCTTGTTAAACATTGAAAATCCCCCTGTAAATTCGCTTTTTTCATAATTATACACCTAAACTAATATTCATTCAATATACATTATTTAATTTTTCAAAAAATTTGACCTTTAAAAATCTCGCCGCAAACTCTATTAATATTTATACAATACATATTATGGGATTTATTTTCAAGAGGCGTTTTTGTTTGATTACTGTATTTATTATCCAAATCTTTAAGATTCTCCTTCTAAATTTTAAAGAATTTACGTTTTCTAATATAATTTCACTTAATTTATTGGTGGGCAATCCAGACTCAAATGCCCTTTAATTTGAATCTGGATTTGCGACGAAAGAGCAGCGACAGGAGTAGGTCTTTTGGATGGTGAAAAATTCACTATTTCTTAATTGAATCTACCTAAATCACCATTAATTAGTCATTTTGTTAAAGAACACACTTTATGCGGAAGTAGAGTGGCGCGGAGTGAAGGCGGCAGACTCCTGCGGGAACAGCGCGCGCGGAAAATCCATTTTTTTTGCCACCGTAAGAGGCACAAAAAATTAGTTGAAGCCGTGCCCGCGGAAAGCGTCCGCCGTAACGTAGCAGAACGGTCCCAATAAAAAACACCAAATCGCACTTAACTCGTGCGATTTGGTGCCTATTCTCATATATATGTCATAAAGAAAGAGCAAGTATTTATAATACTTGCCCTAAAAATGCCTTCGTACGCTCGTTTTGTGGATTACCGAAGATTTGATCGGGTGGTCCTTGTTCGACGATATAACCGCCATCCATGAACAGTACACGATCACTCACTTCACGCGCAAAGCCCATTTCATGTGTTACAACGAACATGGTCATGCCCTCTTTTGCGAGGTTCTTCATTACTTCAAGCACTTCTTTTACCATTTCTGGGTCTAGTGCTGACGTTGGTTCATCAAACAGCATAATTTTTGGCTTCATCGCAAGTGCACGCGCAATCGCCACACGCTGCTGCTGACCGCCTGATAGCTGCTGCGGATAGCTATCTGCCTTTTCGCGTAGACCTACCTTTGCTAGTAGCTCTACCGCTAATTTTTCAGCGTCTGCTTTGTTCATCTTACGAACTTGCATAGGCGCCATCGTCACGTTATCAAGCACCGACATATGCGGAAATAGGTTAAATTGTTGGAAAACCATCCCTACTTCCGTGCGGATTTCGTTAATATTCGTTTTTGGATCATTAATTTTTACACCATCAATATAAATCGCGCCGTCTGTTACTTCTTCTAATAAGTTCAAGCAGCGAAGGAATGTACTTTTCCCTGAACCAGATGGCCCAATGACACACACTACTTCTTTTTCCGCGATTTCATAATCAATGCCCTTTAATACCTCGAGCTTGCCAAAATGCTTGTGTAAGTTTTCTACTTTAATCATTTATGCGCGCTCCTTTTTCTTACGTGGGTTGTAGTTGATGTCCACACGCTTTTCGATAAACGCAATTAGCTTCGTTACCGCATACGTTAATACCAAGTATAAGAACGCAGCGAATAAGTATGGCTCCCAGAAACGCTGATACGTTCCGGCTACGACTTTACTTACATATAAAATTTCTGCTCCGGCAATAACCGTTACAAGTGAAGAATCCTTTAATAATGCGATAAATTCGTTCCCTAAAGGTGGAATCATGCGGCGGAATGCTTGCGGTAAAATGACTTTACGCATCGCCTGTGCACGCGTTAAACCAAGTGAACGCGCTGCCTCCATTTGACCTTTGTCGATTGACTGAATCCCTGCACGGAAGATCTCTGCGTTATATGCTGCACTATTTAATACAAGCGCCATAATCCCCGATACCCACCAGCCTAAACCTTGACCAAAAATCGTTGGAATGACCGCTAAGTGAATTAATAACAGCTGTACTAATAATGGCGTGCCGCGGAATACATCCACATACAATTTCACAGGCCAATAAATCCATTTTTTGTTTGATACTTGACCTAATCCTAAAAATAGACCGAAAATAACACCACCAAGATAACCACATGCGGTTAAAACAATGGTTGCCCAAAGCCCTTTGGCATATAGCTCACGGTAGTTCCAGATTATATCCCAACGGAAAAAATCAAAAAATTCCATCTGAAACCCTCCCATTCATTGTTTTACTCGAAATCCGTACCTGTAATTTCTGCTAACTTACCGTTGTCTTTAATCTTTTGTAAGCCTTCATTTAAAATCTCTAATAACTCTTTGTTGCCTTTTTTCACCATGAAGCCGAAATAATCTATTTCAAACGAATCATCTTCAATTGATGTTAAGCCTGAATCTGGATTATTTTTTAAGTAATCTAATACAACCGCATTGTCACCAATTGCTGCATCTGCTGAACCGTTAATAACTTCTTGTAAAGCAACTGCAAAGTTTTCATAGGCTAAAATTTTAGAACTTGCGACACCTTGTAATTCTTGTGCAGCAATATGTCCAGTTGTATTAATTTGTGCTGAGATTTTTTTATCTTTTAAATCGTCGTAAGAAGCAATACTAGAGCCTTCCTTTGTTACGATTAATAACGTTGCTTCATAGTATGGATCTGTGAAATCATAGCTTTGTTTACGCTCATCTGTAATCGTAATCGCCGCTGCGCCTAAATCTAATTCACCTGTTGTCACTTGGCTAAATGTTGATTCCCAGCCTGTGTTCTTAATTTCTGTTTCAATACCCATTTCTTCACCGATTGCCGCTAAAATTTCCGCATCTAAGCCGACAACATTCCCTTTATCATCTAAATATTCAAAAGGTGCGTACGTTGCCTCTGTTCCCGCTACGATTTTTGTATATTCTTTCGCACCCGATGATTCCTCGTCAGAACCACACGCTGCTAAAATCATTGAAGCAACCGCAATTGGTGCTACCCATTTAAAAAGTTTTTTTGTATTCATTATGAATATCCTCCTGGATGTAATATTTTTTAAGTAACTAATGACATGTTCAATTATATTAATTTCACAATTAATATACAACATTTAATTTTTAAAAAATTGATTATTATTACATAAAGATGAATTTTTATAACAAATACGATAAGTTTTTTGCATAAAATTCAATAATTATTCATATGCCTATCATTACAATCAAATAAGCTAGTTCATTTCCCAATTCCATTTCAACATATGCTTGGCGTGATTACCAAAACCTTGTCACACATTAATACCCCGGAAAAAAAGTCTACAAAAAAGACTATTTCAAAGTAGTTACTCTGAAATAGTCTTTTTCATTTAGCATATTTAACTTCTTTATTTCTTGGAGTGAGAACGAAAGAAGGGTAAAAAGAAACGGTACAGTGAATCTTTTTACCCTACATAAAATTCATTCTCCGTTATAAAATAAGCCCTCTACGCTTACTTTTAAACAGATATAAAAAAATAGATTAAAGCAGTAAAATGGTGCCCACGAATGGACCTGATGATAAACGTGCATTTGGTTTTTAATTGCGCACAAATAAAAGCAATCATCCTAAATGCGACATTTACTAATGTACTCATTTTCTACATAATTATCAAGCTTTATTTAATAAAAAAATAGATTTTCATTAATTTTTTTTAAGTTTAATTTATTTACGAACGGGAAACCTAATAGTGTTAAAAATTACCTTAACAAATTTTAGTACATAGGAGGAGAAATTGTCGAAGTAGATGGCTAAAAACGCCCTCGGAGGGAATCGAACCCCCAGCCTCAGAACCGGAATCTGAAGTGTTATCCATTACACCACGAGGACATGGTTAAATTTATTCAGCTTTATCATTATACAAAGTACATCGGTTCATTTCAAGAACAAAAGACGGACTTTATATTTGACCAAAACTGACTAATGCGTGTATGATAGGTTTACAGCTGAAATACTTTCCAATTTTCAGCAAAGGTATACGAAAATAGGCTTTAACAAAGGGAGGATTTTTTCAATGAACTTAATTCCTACAGTTATTGAACAAACAAACCGCGGCGAACGTGCATATGATATTTATTCACGTTTATTAAAAGACCGTATCATTTTATTAGGGAGCGCAATCGACGATAACGTTGCTAACTCAATTGTAGCACAATTGTTATTCTTAGAAGCGGAAGATCCAGATAAAGATATCTTCCTATACATCAACTCTCCAGGTGGTTCAATCACTTCTGGTATGGCGATTTACGATACAATGAACTTCATCAAACCTGACGTATCAACGATTTGTATCGGTATGGCAGCTTCTATGGGCGCATTCTTATTATCTGCTGGTGCAAAAGGTAAGCGTGTAGCTTTACCAAACGCCGAAGTAATGATTCACCAACCACTGGGCGGTGCACAAGGGCAAGCGACGGAAATTGAAATCGCTGCAAGACGTATTTTACACTTACGTGAAAAATTAAACCGCATCATGGCTGAAAACAGTGGTCAACCATATGAAACATTAGCGCGCGACACAGAACGCGATAATTTCATGACAGCTGAACAAGCTAAAGAATACGGTCTAATCGACAAAATCTACGATCGTAACCCTAAAAAATAATAATTAAAAGCGGCAGAATTTCTTCTGCCGCTTTTTTTTGACGAAAGGCGCAGAAGGTCCGAAAAGTGTTACTTTTGCGGACAGTGCTTCGTTCGTGTATTAATCAACCGCTTTAGTGTGGTGCTTCTGCGGTAGTCGGAAGTAAGAACGAATGCTAAGAACGTCACATCCTGTGACAACGCATTCATCACCAGCATCGTCATGGCCACTATCCTCGGCGCAAAAAGGGCTTGACCAGAATGCTTTCTGGACAAGCCCTTTTGTTTACGCTTTCAAAATTAGTCTGCGTTTTCGATTAGTACTTGTAATGCCTGAATCGCTTTTTCTTCGTCATGTCCATCTGCACTTAACGTCACCGTTGTACCCTTTGCTACCGCTAAGCTCATAATGCCCATAATTGATTTTGCATTTACTTTTTTTGTACCTTTTTCTAAAAAGACATCTGCTTTATAACGATTCGCTTCTTGGACGAATAGTGCAGCTTGTCTTGCTTGTAAACCTGATTTTAGCTTGACCTCTACTTGTTTTTCGATCATCTTGAAATACTCCCTTTCACAACCGTACATCGCCTTATTTATTTCATCTTATCGAAATTATCGGAAAAGAACAACAATAGAATGCAATATTTCAAAAAACAACGTCTTTAAATCTGCTCTCCGCGGCGAAGTGCATCGGCGATTTCATCGATTTTACGTAAACGATGATTCACACCGGACTTACTCACAACACCTGTTGAAACCATTTCTCCTAGTTCTTTTAACGTCACATCTCGGTACTCCACACGTAAGCGTGCAATTTCTCTCAATTTTTCTGGTAGCTGATCTAAGCCGATTGCATTATCGATAAAACGAATATTCTCGACTTGACGTAGTGCCGCGCCAATCGTTTTGTTTAAATTGGCTGTTTCACAATTGACAATTCGGTTCACACTGTTACGCATATCACGAACAATGCGAACATCTTCAAATTTCAGCATAGCCGACGTCGCACCTGCCAAATTTAAAAAGTCCGAAATTTTTTCAGCTTCCTTTAAATACGTTACAAATCCTTTTTTGCGCTCAATCGTTTTCGCATTTAAATCAAAATGGTTCATCAAGTCAGCGAGTGCTTCCCCGTGCTCTTTATAAAGCGAGTACACTTCTAAGTGATACGAAGAAGTTTCCGGGTTATTGACCGAACCACCTGCTAGAAATGCACCACGTAAATACGCACGTCGCTGCTCGTTTTTTGGAATAATAGACGGAGAAATCGTATGATTGAACTCAAACGAATTCGAGACGATTTCTAAATCCGCTAAAATTTCTCGTGCACCTTCACGAAGACGGCAAATATAGACGTTATTTTTCTTGAGACGCATTTTTTTACGTACTAATAACTCAACATTATAAGGATAGAGCTTTTTAACAATCGTATAAAGTCGACGTGCAATCGCGGCATTTTCTGTTTGTACATCTAAACTTATTTGACGATTGGCAAAGCTCAAACTCCCGTTCATGCGAATCAGGGCGGACACTTCAGCTTTTAAGCTCGTGTCATCCGCTTCAACTTGCGTGAGCTCTTTTTTCGTTTCTGATGCAAACGACATCTTTCGTGTACCCCCTTTCTAGCAAACTATGTAGTAATTAGGACTGCAATGTTTGTTGTTTTTGTGCGGCATATTCAAATAGCCAATCTGCTAAATTTTTAGCATCATGACGAACCGTGCCTTTATGAATAAGTGCAATTTCTTTTTTTATTAACTTCACGCCCATTTGTTGAAGTTTTTCTTCATCAAAGTATACAGGTTCTGCATTTTCTTCGCGATACTGTGCATAAATTGCAGATGGCAAATCTTTTTCATTAAATAATACTGATTCAATAAATGCCTCTCCAACATGCTCATGAATCGCTTCAATATGCTGCGATACTGAGTAATGAATCGTTTCGCCTTTTTGTGTCATTAAATTGGCGATATAAATCTTTTCGCCCTTTGCTTTGACAACAGCCTGACCGATCCCTTTTACTAAAAGATTTGGAATAATACTTGTATATAAACTTCCTGGACCAATCAATATATAGTCTGCACGTTCAATTGCATGGACAGCGGCTGGTATTGGCTTTAAGTTACTCGGCTCTAAGAAAACACGTTTAATCGGCGCTTTGCCTGATGGAACTTTTGACTCCCCAACAATTGTTGTTCCGTCGATTAACTCCGCATGCAATGTCACCTTTTTATTGGCAGCTGGAATGACTTTCCCATGCACATTTAAAACTTTACTCATTTCCGCAATTGCATGGTTGAAGTCCCCTGTAATTTCTGTCAGGGCCGTTAACATTAAATTTCCTAATGAATGGCCACCTAAATCATTTGACTGTGAAAAACGGAACTGAAACATTTGCTCCACTAAGGGCTCCACGTCAGATAGGGCTGCAATGACATTGCGTACATCCCCTGGTGGTGGGATATCATAGTCATCGCGTAAACGCCCAGAAGAGCCACCGTCATCGGCTACGGTGACGATCGCTGTAATATCAAACGGATATTGCTTTAAGCCACGTAATATTGTCGATAACCCGGTGCCCCCACCAATGACGACGATGCGGGTTTTCTTTTTTTTCATGCAATCAATCCTTCCTGTGATTGATATCTCGATGTGTAATCACAACTTGATCGTTTTTCGCTAATAGCTTACCAAAATATTCTGCAAGCGTAACAGAGCGATGCTGACCACCTGTACAGCCAAATGCAATAACAAGCTGTGATTTACCCTCATTACGGTACTGTGGAATCATAAAGGTAAACAAGTCAGTTAACTTTGCAATTAACTGTTGCGTTTCCTCCGTCGCTAAAACATACGATGATACTTCTGTTTGGAGACCTGTTTTAGGACGTAGCTCTTCCACATAATATGGATTTTTTAAAAAGCGGACATCAAATACTAAATCGGCATCAATCGGCATGCCATGCTTAAAGCCAAATGACATGACATTCAATGAAAAGGTTGGACTGTTTTGGTTATCAAATTCTTTCACGATACGGTCGCGTAATTCACGTGGCTTTAGCGATGATGTATTGACAACAGTTTTCGCGCGACCTTTTAACTCAGATAATAATTCACGCTCTAGTTGAATCCCTTCAAGCGGTAATCCTTGAGGCGCTAGTGGGTGTGAGCGACGTGATTCTTTATAACGGCGCACCAGTGTCGCGTCGTCTGAATCTAAGTATAAAATACGCGCGAGTAAATCTTCTTCTTCTAGAAGAACATCTAATGTTTCAATTAATGAGTCAAAAAACTCTCGCCCTCGTAAATCCATTACAACAGCAATGCGGGTAATTTTCTTTTCAGAATCCTTCATTAGCGCTAAAAACGTAATGAGTAATTCTGGCGGTAAATTATCAACGCAGTAATAGCCTAAGTCTTCAAAACTTTGAACTGCTACAGTTTTCCCTGCCCCGGACATTCCCGTAATAATAACCAACTCATGTGTATAGCTCAGACTACCCACAGCATTTCATCTCCTCTATTTTTCTTCAATCGAATTTTGGATTTTCTTGCTAATCAGTTCAAAATCCTCTGTATATTCAAATGTACCATACTGCATCCCTTTATTTAACGCTGCAAATAATAAATTGGGTCGGTCGCCCTCTGCCATCGGAAGCTCGTTTAGACTAGCAATTGGATGCCAACCTAAAATCCCTTCGCGCGTTTCAACAAATGGCGTGCCTTCCACATCATGGGCAACAAACGTATAGAGCATCCATTCATCCACAACAGTATCGCCGTTTTTAATGACCATTGTATATGCACCTTTTAAATGAACATTTTTTGGTGTTAAGTTTGTTTCTTCTTGAAATTCGCGTATAGCGGATTCGAAGATGGATTCACCTAACTCCATTTTGCCTCCTGGCGCTACAAACCACCCGCGTCTCGGTTTTTGAAGGAGTAGCACTTTTCCATCTTTTATTGCTAATAAATTCGTAATACGTTGCATACGTAACACCTCAGTTCTTTTCATCTAAGCTTATTTCTATTATACCTTGTCCTATGCATTCAGTAAAAGAGCGCGATTCCAGTTAATGTATACGCAATAGTTTATCTTGGAGCTTTTTTTCGTATAAAGGTTTCCTTATTTATTGGCGGGCTACGGCATGACAGCATTATGGCCACGTGGTACGTGTCCATACTACTGTCTTTAATGCCGCATGCGAGGCCCGCCAATACAAAAATTTCGCTTTCGTTATAAAGTTAAGAATGCATTATACTACCGCTTGCGCTATCGCGAGGCGGTGGTTTCACTTCCTTAATTAAGTGTGCTTTAAATCATTAGATTGCTATTTATAGTGAGCTTCAAATTATGATGAACCTAATCATCACAAAAAGAGGTTGCTTCGGCGCTTTACGCTCGAAACAACCTTAAGGCGAATCAGGATATAAGGGGGTTAAACGAATTTCTATGTTTAGTATACCCTATCTTTGTAACGATTCGATTACATTTATGTTAAAGAATTATTGCGGGAATTTTTCTTTTAATTCTTCTACGTAATGCTGTGCTGCTTGTGCTGCGATACTGCCGTCGCCTGTTGCTGTAACAATTTGACGAAGCATTTTTTCACGAACGTCACCTGCTGCATAAATACCTGGCACCGCTGTTTCCATTTTTTCGTTTGTTACGATATAGCCCGCTTCATTGACAATGTTTAACGGAACAAATGGTGTCGTTAATGGTAGCATCCCAACATATACGAAGACACCATCTGTTGCCACTTGTGTTTCCGTACCATCTTCTGTTGATGCTAACGTTACTTTCCCTACTTTGCCATCTACTTCGTGGATTTCTTTAATCGTTGTATTCCAAATGAAGTCGATTTTTTCATTTGCGAATGCGCGATCTTGGATGATTTTTTGGGCGCGTAATTTGTCGCGACGGTGAACGATTGTTACTTTATCCGCAAAGCGTGTTAAGTAAATTCCTTCTTCTACCGCCGAGTCACCACCACCGATAACGATTAAGTTCTTTTGTTTGAAGAACGCACCGTCACACACGGCACAGTAACTTACACCACGGCCACCAAGCTCAGTTTCGCCTGGAATCCCTAGTTTTTTGTACTCTGCACCTGTTGAAATGATAATTGTACGTGTTTTATATTGTTTTTTACCTGAAATAATTGTTTTATATTCTTCGCCGTCGATGATTTCTGATACATCACCATATGCGTATTGTGCACCGAATTTTTTCGCATGTTCGAACATTTTTGTTGATAATTCTGGCCCTAAAATTGTATCAAAACCTGGGTAGTTTTCTACAGCTTCTGTTGATGCCATTTGACCACCAGGAATACCGCGTTCGATCATTAATGTTGATAAGTTTGCGCGAGATGTATAAACCGCTGCCGTCATCCCTGCTGGACCTGCTCCGATAATGACTACATCATAAATTTTTTCTTCTGACATAAAAAATCCTCCTCTTACCTATACCAATATCTAGTATTTATCGTATAAGATAAACGTGATAAATACAACTTTACTGCTTATTCAGAGTCAATTGGTACGAAATTATATAGTTCATCATTATATTTCGATAATGTCGATGTGGAAATACCGTATTTTGTCGCCATTTCCTTTTTTGTGATTTTATTGTCTAATGCCACATGGAATGAATATTCAATTGCTGCTGCAAGCGCTGCACAGTTTTTAAATGCATAGTCTTGCTTGAACGCCATTTCGCCAAGCGCAAACCAGGTACTTAAAATTTGTGCGACTTCTATCTTAATCGCGCCATTGGTTTCGACGATTAATTCGGCCACCTGCATAAAGCGCATGAATGCCATTTCTTCTTTGCTCGCCTTGTTAAACTCATAGTCTAATGCGTAGGCTAAGCTTAACTTTTCGAGAGCTGAAAAATTTGGCACATTCAGTAATGTAGGATGTGCGACAATTTCCTGCTTATGCGCAGAACGCTTCAATAAAAACAGACCAAACAGTCGGCTCGATTCATGTTCATCCGATAACTGACGGATAATAAATTCACGGTGGTTTTCCGCTGAATTACGTAAGCGTCCATCCTCGCCTTTTATCCAAGGTTCTAAGCCTTCTTTTGAAGGGTCCATTTTAATAAGCGTTTGCCATGATTCGTTGGCAATTTGTTCATGCCCTGAAAAATAGGCGGACTGTGCAAGCCAAAAATAAAAGCCTGTGTCACCCTCATAGCCGCGCTTACTCATCGAGCGTAACCATTTATACGCCTGTTCATATTCACCAACAAGTGCGAATGTCGCCCCTAATTTGTAGCGGTTATCCCAATCGTATGGCTGAATTTTCACGAGTAATGCGAGTAAACTTTCGAGCTCTTCTATATTTTTATCATAATAAGCAAATACCGCTAAATTACAGAGGGCATGTAAGTTGCCTTTGTTTTCACGCAGTACTTTATATAATAACGCGCGGGCCTGTTCTGCCTCGCCGATATAAAAGTAAGCAAGCGCTAAATTATTATAGGCATTCCATAGATCTGGAAATTCCTCAATTGTTTGCTCTAATACTTCAATCGCCTGTTGAAAGTCACCTTTTTCCATTAAACGACGCGCCTTTTCCTGCGCAACAATTTTTGCCCCTTCAAATTCATCCATGTCCTCGATATCTTCTGCTACAAAATCAACAAAATCTAAAATCTCTGCAGCATCTTCAAGATAAGCACCATTTGGCTCCATTTCTAAATACTTTGCCGCGTATTTTTGCGCATCTGCGATATGCCCGATACAACCTGACACTTCTGCTAGCATGAACACCATTTCCGCCTCGTTCGGTTCCATGCTGTATGCCGTGTGAATAAGCTCATACGCATGATCAAAGTTTTGTAATTCCATTTCTAAAATGCCATATTGTAGTAACACGTGCGCGTCATCTGGGCTTAACTCAGCCGCGCGCTTAATATACTTATACGCTTTATCCATTTCATCACGATCTATTGCTTTTAATGCTTTATTGTAATAATAATCACCATTCGGAACAAACGACACGACATTTGTAGCTTTTTCTTTTAAACGTTTATTTTCCAATAAAATTCCTCCGAGTCATTTTCCGTTCGCTTTTTATATATGAAAGTTTATTTTGTTTTTACACAAAGAAATAAGGAACGAGCATAATGTCGTCCCTTAATTCATTCCTATTATTATAGCATATTCACATCTAATGTCATAAAGCGAAACTTTAAGCAATGGGAATTTCCCTTCCCTCATTATTAGTGCATGGAGCTACTTTGGATTTCACGGATTATTTTTGTGGTTTTTTACCTTCATGACGTTTTTGTAGCACATCTAATACTTCATAAACATCTACTTTTTGTTCTTGTAGTAACACTAATAAGTGATACATTAAATCCGCTGCTTCCCATTTCACTTCTTCTGCGTCACGGTTTTTCGCGCCGATTACAACTTCTGTTGCTTCTTCGCCGACTTTTTTACAAATTTTATCGATGCCTTTTTCGAATAAGTACGTTGTATACGCACCTTCTGGCATATCAATTTCGCGTTGTTTAATGACGTTTGCAAGTTCTGGTAAAATGCCAACAGAGCCTGGGCGTTCGTTGTCTACAAGTGTTTCTGTAAAGCATGATGTTGTGCCGTTGTGGCAAGCTGGACCCGCTGGAACGACCTCAATAACCAATGCATCTTGATCGCAGTCCGCTTTAATTGACACCACTTTTTGCGTGTTGCCACTTGTTGCGCCTTTGTGCCACAGTTCATTACGTGAACGTGAGAAGAACCATGTTTCGTTTGTTTCAATTGTTTTTTGTAAAGATTCTGCGTTCATGTAAGCTACTGTTAATACTTCTTTTGATTGTGCGTCTTGGATTACTGCAGGAATTAATCCTTGCTCATTAAATTTTACGTTCATCGGACTTGGACCCCTTTTTGTTGTAAGTAGCTTTTCACTTCAGCTACGCTCGTTTCTTTATAGTGGAAAATACTCGCAGCCAGTGCGGCATCTGTATCAACATCTTGTAGTACTTCACGGAAATGCTCAGCGTTACCAGCACCGCCACTTGCAATGACTGGTACGGTTACAGCTTCACGTACCGCTTTTGTTAAGGCTAAATCAAAGCCTGATTTTTCACCATCTTGGTTCATGGACGTCAGTAAAATTTCACCCGCGCCAAGTCGAACTGCTTCTTTTGCCCATTCAATTACCTGCCACTCTGTCTTATTACGGCCACCATGCGTGTACACCATCCATGTGCCATCTTCTTCAGAAAAACGTGCATCAATCGCACACACGATACATTGTGCGCCGAAATAATCTGAGCCTTCTTTAATAAGCTCCGGGCGCTCTAATGCGGATGTGTTCACTGATACTTTATCAGCACCTGCACGCAAAATTCGCTTCATGTCATCTAATGTGCGAATCCCACCACCTACTGTGAATGGAATCGCGAGTGCAGATGCGGTTTGACGTACAACATCGACCATTGTTTCGCGGCCTTCATGAGATGCAGAAATATCTAAAAATACGAGTTCATCTGCCCCTTGCTCGTCATAAAACTTCGCAAGTTCAACTGGGTCACCTGCATCGCGTAATTCAACAAACTGGATCCCTTTTACTACGCGACCTTCTTTTACGTCAAGGCATGGAATAATTCGTTTTGTTAACATACACTCATGACTCCCTTCGCCCACGCTGTTAGTAAATGCACGCCAAACTGACCCGATTTTTCTGGGTGGAACTGCATGCCGGTAAAGTTATTTTTCGCCACAATCCCAGGTACTTCTACGTTTTCATAATCCGCATACGCGACAAGCTCTTCCTTGTTCATAGCACTCGCATAAAATGAATGCACAAAGTACACATGACGTGCTTCTGGTAATGCTTGCTCGTTTAACCAATTTGGTGTTTGCTGCAGCTCTAAGTTGTTCCAGCCCATGTGCGGGATACGTGACACCCCTTCAAAGCGCTGGATACGACCTGTGAAAATGCCTAACCCTTTTGTCGGTGTTACTTCATCGCTTTCTTCAAATAACAGCTGCATGCCTAAGCAAATACCTAATAGCGGCTTGTTTGTTGTTTTAATAAAGTCGATTAAATCCGTCTCTGCTAAACGTTTCATCGCATCGGGAAATGCGCCAACGCCTGGTAATACGAGCGCATCAACTGCTTGTAGCTGTGCTTTATCACTTGTGACAATCACTTGTGCATCCAGCTTTTTTAATGCTTGCTCGACGCTAAATAGATTGCCCATACCGTAATCAATTACGCCAATCTTCACGTTAACAGCCCCTTCGTTGATGGCACGCCTTTTACGCGCGGGTCAATTTGAACAGCATCATCTAATGCACGTGCTAATGCTTTAAAGATTGCTTCGATAATATGATGTGTATTGTGACCATATGGCACGATGACATGTAAGTTAATGCGTGCTTCAAGCGCAAACTTCCACAAAAATTCATGCACTAATTCCGTATCAAAATTGCCGACCTTCGCATTTAATGACGGTGTGATGCGGTATTCTAAATGTGGACGGTTTGAGCAATCGACCACAACTTGCGCTAATGCATCATCCATTGGAACAAAAGCATTGCCGTAGCGTTTAATGCCCTTTTTATCGCCTAATGCTTCACGGAATACTTGTCCTAATACGATCCCGATATCCTCTGTAGTATGGTGATCATCAATCCATATGTCACCATTGGCAATAATTTTCCCATCAAATAAACCGTGCTTAATAAATAGGTCTAGCATATGGTCCATAAAGCCAACGCCCGTTTTAATTTCAGCTTGGCCTGTCCCATCTAAGTTTAGTTCCACTGCAATTTTTGTTTCATTCGTATTTCGTTCAATTTTCGCAAAGCGCATGTTATTCGTCTCCTTTAATCCAGCCGCGTGATTCTACTGCACGTGCATGACCTTCTAAACCTTCAAGACGTGCTAGGCGGGCAATTTTTGGCGCATTTTGTTGCCATGTTTTTTCGCTATAATACACAACGCTCGTGCGCTTAATGAAATCATCGACATTTAAGCCACTTGCAAAGCGTGCTGTTGAATTTGTTGGTAATACGTGGTTTGTTCCTGCAAAGTAGTCGCCCACTGGTTCTGAGCTATAGCGACCAATGAAAATCGCGCCAGCATGCGTAATCATTTCAGAAACTTCTTCTGCATTTTCTGTTACGACTTCTAAGTGCTCTGGTGCTAATGAATTGACTGCAGCAACCGCTTGTTCAATTGATTCTGCTACATATATTTGACCGAAGTTTTCAATTGCTTTACGTGCAATCGCTTCACGCGGTAATTTTTTTAACTGAATTTCAACTTGCTCTGCAACCTCGTCGGCTAAATCATCGCTCGTGGTAATGAGTACCGCACAAGCTAATGCATCGTGCTCTGCTTGTGATAACAAGTCGGCTGCGATTTCGTCCGCATATGCCGTTTCATCGGCTAACACACAAATTTCAGAAGGACCAGCAATCATATCAATCGCCACTTCTCCGAACACCTCACGCTTCGCTAATGCAACGAAGATATTGCCTGGGCCGGTAATTTTATCAACCGCTGCAATTGTTTCTGTGCCGTATGCTAATGCGGCAATGGCCTGTGCACCGCCTGCTTTATAAATTTCCGTTACCCCTAAAATATGTGCTGCTACAAGTACTGCATCTGGAAGCTTGCCGTCTTTTCCGGCAGGTGATGTAATAACGATTCGTTTTACGCCTGCAACTTGTGCTGGAATAACGTTCATTAATACCGAAGATGGATAAGCCGCCGAGCCACCTGGTACATAAAGACCTACTGCATCAAGCGCGGTAATACGCTGTGCTAAATAAGAGCCATCTTGAAGTGGTAACTGGAAACCATTACGCTTTTGTTCATTATGATAAAGACGGATATTGTCCGCTGCTTCTTGTAAATCTTGTACTAATTGTGGGTCGAAATGATTCACAGCCTCTGTGATTTCATGCATGGACACACGCAAGTTTTCTGGTGCGAAGCCGTCCCATTTTTCACTATAGTATTTAATCGCCGCATCACCTTTCGCACGAACGTCTGCAATGACTTCACGTACGGTTTGTAATTGCTGCTCGTTGCCTTGCTCAAGCTGGCGTTTTAACGAAATCTCACTTGTTAATGCTGTAATTTTCATATCGAAGCACCTCTTATTTCACACATTTTTTTAAGCGTGTTACTAAATCTTGAATACGCTCACTCTTCATGCGGTAGCTCACTGGATTGGCGATTAAGCGGGATGACACTTCCGCAATACGCTCATATTCGACTAAGCCGTTTTCCTTTAATGTTCGACCTGTTGAGACAATATCAACAATACGATCTGCTAGGCCAATCATTGGCGCAAGCTCAATAGAACCGTTTAGTTCAATAATTTCAACCTGCTCGCCAATACCTTTATAATATTTCATCGCAATCGTTGGATATTTTGTCGCGATACGTGGTGCGATTTCGTTCATTGTCGTGTTTGGTAAACCAGCTGATGCGATGTAGCATTCACTGATTTTTAAATCAAGTAGCTCATGTACCGTACGCGCTTGTTCGAGTAACACGTCTTTTCCGGCAATGCCGATATCGGCGACACCATGCTCCACATAAACTGGTACGTCCATTGGTTTTGCTAAAATGAAGCGAATTTGTTCTTCTGGAATTTCAATCATTAATTTACGAGACATCTCGACTTCTTCAGGAAGGTTAAAGCCTGCCTCTTGTAACATCACATATGCTTCTTCAAATATGCGTCCTTTTGGCATCGCAATCGTTAACGGTTTCATGCTTATGCCTCCCTGCTTTTAAATTCATTGATTACTTTATAATGGGCCTTAAGTGCATTCACATCTTCAATACCTTCATAGGCTTGGAATGTCACAAGATTTCCCTGTTCACGAAGTGCTATTACTTGTGCTAACGCTTCTGTGAAACGTTCCGCTGCGAATAAAACAAGCACTTCGTTATTTTTAATTTCGATTTTCGGCATCGCTTCGAATACACGGTCCACGCGTAAGCCAAAGCCCGTTGCTCCGACTTTCGAACCGAAATGCTCTAGTAAGCCGTCATAGCGTCCACCGTTACCTAATGGGAATCCGCTGCCTGTTGCGAACACTTCAAATAGCATGCCTGTGTAATAGCTCATATGGCTTGATAATGTAAAATCAAACGCGATGTATGATTCATAACCGGCCGCATCTAAAATACGCCCTAGGTTACGCATATATTCAAGTGCATCATTTTTACGTACATATTTTTCGATTGCTTCAATGGAAGGTAAGCTAATTGCTTCATCTATGTAAGCAAGTAAGGCATCCGATTTTGTTTTTGGTAAATCAAATGCAAGTACTGCTTCTTCAAAGCCTACGTAATTGCGCTTTACAAGTAGCTCATTTAATTGCTGCGCTTGCTCTTCGCTTTCGGTGTAATCCTTTAAAATACAGCTCAGTACACCGGCATGACCGATTGTTACTTTAAAATCTTCAATATTGTAGACTTTGATTAAATCAATCGCCGTCATAATGACTTCTGCATCCGCATAAACACTTGCATCGCCGATTAACTCAATACCCATTTGATCGAACTCTGCAGGGCTTCCACCTTCACGCTGTTGTGCGCGGAAAACGTTCGCAAAATACGCTAAGCGTTGTGGAATTTTTTCTTTTAATAATTTTGATGTTGCGACACGCGCAATCGGAGTTGTCATATCTGGTCGTAGGACAAGGGTGTTGCCTTGGCTGTCGACTAATTTAAATAATCGTGCATCTGAAATAGCCGATGCTTTACCAACTGTATCGTAATACTCGACAGATGGCGTTTTAATAAATTCATAGCCACGCGCACGTAAAAGCTCGCGACCCGACGTTCGAATTTGCTCTAATTTTTCGTAAATATTGGGAAATGTATCGCGCATCCCAAGGGGTTTTTCAAACATTTTTATCGATGACATTTTGACACATCCTAAACTCTTAATAATAGTTCTGTTTCCGAAATATCACTTTACTACGCTAGAGTGATGAATTACTAATGTATGAAAGTATTTTACTGCTATAATGCATTATCGTCAACCTATTCTTAATAGAAACATTACATTTAATTTTCTGACATATCATTTTATTATACATCACTTTGTTAATCATTTAGATACGACCAGTTAAATTGTGCGCTATTGTTAGAACTTTTTTACATGAAAAAAGCAAAACCTCCATTTTCAAGGTTTTGCTTTTTCGTTATTCATTGTGCCAAATGGGTTGGTCGTTACGTTTTCGTTCCGCCATTTGCTCTGCTGTAAAAATAATACGCATCGGGTTACCGCCTGCCATTGCTCCAGCGGGTACGTCTTTATGAACAAGCGTTGCAGCCGATACAATGGCGCCGTCTCCGATTTTCACACCTGGTAAAATGGTCGAATTCGCACCAATCATCACCTGACTGCCAATTTCAACATCGCCTAAACGATATTCTTCAATCAAATATTCATGCGCTAAAATCGTTGTGTTAAAGCCGATAATTGTATTATCACCTACTGAAATGCGCTCAGGGAACATCGAATCAGGCATAACCATTAACGCCAATGAGGTTTGCTTACCAATCTTCATCTTTAAAAAAGTACGATACATCCAATTTTTCATCTTTAAAAATGGTGTAATACGGCCGATTTGAATAACCGTGAAGCACTTCATAATTTTCCAAAACGAAACCGTCTCATATACATTCCATAATGAATTCGCGCCTTGCACGCGGTAACGCTCGGTTCTTCTCATCGCTTATTCCCCTTTCACAATGTTAAGTAAATCACGCATATGATGCAGCATGTAGGTTGGCTCGTAACGGTTTAAATAGTCGACGCCTTTTACTGACCATGCGACACCTGCTGTACGCACACCTGCATTTTTCCCACCTTCAATATCATGCGAATTGTCGCCAATCATGATGGCTTGTTCTTTTGATACGCCTAGCTTTTCAAGTGCCAATAATACCGGTTCTGGATGTGGCTTTACATGCTCGACATCATCCGCGCCGACAATGACTTCAAATAAATGTGTGGCTTTTAATATGTTTAAGCCGCGCGCTAAGCCCTCACTACTTTTTGTCGACACAATGGCTAGCTTGATACCCATTGCATGAAGTTCTTCTAGTGTTTCCAGGACCGCGTCATAGCCCGTTACAAGTGCATCGTGATTTGCCGCGTTCCATTCTTTGTACTTCGCAATCATCGCTTCGGTTTCACCTGGTGTTATTTCGTCAAATGTTTGCTCTAATGACGGACCAATGAATTGTAAGCAGTCTTGTGTCGAATATTTTCCGGGAAATTTTTCGTCAAAAATCTGCATAAATGTTTGAACGATTAACTCATTCGTGTTGAGTAGCGTTCCATCAAAATCAAATAACAGCGCTGTCGTTTTCATTATTTACCTCTTTCTTGTTCATCACTACAGGTTAGGGATGATAAATTTTAATAAATAGAATAGGTCCTTGAAATCGAACCCGTTCTACTACGCTACGGGGAAACGCGTTGAAGCGAGTTGCTTTTGAGCCCGCGTCCATTGTACTGCGTTCTGGGGCAGGCTTTCCGGGCGGCGTGGCTCCAACTAATTTTTGATGCCTCTTACGGCGGCATCAAAAGTGGATTTTCCGCGCACGCTTAATCGCCAAGGAGTCCGCCCCTGCACTCCGCACAACTCTTTTCGTTGAAGCGAATGTGTTGGTCAACTCGCGATAGCGCAAGCGGCTTGATATTGCGCTCTTAACTTAATAAAGAATTCTACCTTCTTTTTTAAAAAACCGTTCGCATCAACTGCAAACGGTCTCCTCACTTATTTCTTTTTGTTTTGCTTTTTCTTTGCTGCTGGTTTTGTTCCAGGATCTTTATCTAAATAACGCACAGCGGGTTTCACATTCATACGGCGGTAGATGATACAAATTAAACCGATCGCAAATCCAAGAATCGACACGACTTGTGCTGAACGTAAATCGCCCACTAAGTATAAGCTGTCGGTACGTAATCCTTCGATGAAGAATCGGCCGAACGAATACCACATTAAATAGAAGAAGAACATTTCCCCGCGGCGCCAATTCCACTTGCGCGCGAACAATAAAATAACAAAGCCAATAATATTCCATAACGACTCATATAAAAATGTTGGATGCACATATGTACCATCTTCTTTAATGTACATTTGCTCGATAATCCAGTTTGGTAAAAATAGATTTTCTAAAAACGTACGACTTACCGGACCACCATAGGCCTCTTGGTTCACAAAGTTGCCCCAACGGCCGATAATTTGCCCGATTAAAATACTTGGTGCGGCAATATCCGCTAAGTGTAAAAAGCTTGTTTTGCGTTTTTTTGTAAATAGATACGCCACAATAAACGCACCAATTAACGCACCATGAATGGCAATCCCACCATTCCAAATTTCAATAATGCGTCCTGGATTCTGACTGTAATAATCCCACTTCATCGTCACGTAATAAATACGCGCACTTAAAATCGAAATCGGTACGGCCCAAATTAATAAATCGGCAATATATTCCGAATCATACCCGTGACGCATGGATTCACGCTGTGCTAAAAAGTAGGCAAGTACAATTCCTAATCCGATTAAAATCCCATACCAGTTCACTGGAATCGGTCCTAAGTGAAAGGCCACTGGGTTAATTGCTAAAACTACTGATGACATAATATTCTCCCTTCAACTCGTTCTCGTTTTAGAACTTAAAAATCATCCATTTCATCGCCTGCAACGAGCATATCATCTAAACGACGCGAAAATTCCTCAGCTGCATTAACACCCATCTTTTTCAGACGATAATTCATCGCAGCTACTTCAATGATTACCGAGACATTTCGACCAGGCTGGATAGGAATTGTCAGCTTCGTCACTTCGGTATCGATAATTTTCATTTTTTCCTCATCTAATCCTAGACGATCATAAAAGCGTTCAGGATCCCAGTTTTCCAGTTCGACGATTAATGTAATCCGTTTAAATGGACGAATCGCACTTGCGCCAAATAACGTCATAATATCAATGATGCCAATACCACGAATTTCAAGCAGGTGCTCCAATAGTGGCGGGGCATTCCCTATTAACATATTTTCGCCCTCTTGACGAATTTCGACGCTATCATCTGCAACAAGACGATGCCCTTTTTTTACAAGTTCTAGTGCCGTTTCACTTTTTCCAACGCCACTTTTCCCCATAATCAGCACACCAATACCGTACACATCTACAAGAACTCCGTGCATCGCTGTTGTTGGTGCTAGCTTACCTTCTAAATAGTTTGTTAAACGGCTGGAAAAACGTGTTGTCGTTTGATTTGAAACAAGAACGGGCACATGATTTTCATTCGATGCCTCAATTAATTCCTGTGGTACTTCCAAGCCACGCGAAATAATAATCGCCGGTGTTTCATCTGAACATAGACGATTCATACGACTAATCTTTTCTTCTTTCGGGAGCATTTCAAAAAATGAAAGCTCGGTTTTGCCTAATAGTTGGACTCGATTGGCTGGGTAATGTGTAAAATAACCGGCCATTTCCAGTCCAGGACGTGAAATATCACTTGTTGAAATATAGCGTCCAATACCTTCTTCTCCGCTCACTAACTCCAGCTGGAATTTTTCCATGACATCTTTTGTAATTACTTGAATCATAAATTTGGTAAGCTCCCATCTTTATTACATCTCATGTGTATTTTAACATGGAAAAAACAATTGCTATAGATTACAGCTCTAATTTTTTGAATTTAAAAACGATGAAGCACATGTGCTCCATCGTTCTCATTTGTAAATTATTTCAATCCTGCTAAATAGCCAGCTGCTGCTTCGGCTTCTGCTCCCTTTAGTAAACCTGGAGGCATGCGATCCTTACCGTTTAAAATAATGTCTAAAATTTCTTCTTCAGAGTACTTAGCCCCTAATTTATCTAGTGCTGGCGCGTTACCACCTTGCAATTGACCACCGTGGCACGTTGCACAAGATTGTTGTACAATTTTTTTTCCGTCTAGCTCTGCTGTTTCTCCAGTTGATGAAGAATCGTCTCCGCCACCACATGCTGCTAAAAATAGTGCTGAACCTAATACAATCGTTGAAAGTAAGCTTTTTTTCATTCAGAAACCCCTCCAAATTGAAACATTTGTCTATCTATTCCATAGTATAACAAATTTATGCTCGTTTGAAACCTTCACCCAACACCTCATAAGCATCTGAAACGATGACAAATGCTTGTGGGTCAACGTCTTTTAGCACTTGTTTCAGCTTTGTGAACTCTGTTTGGTACACAACGACCATCAATACAGGACGATCCTCTCCTGTATAACCACCGATTGCCGGTAGCTTGGTAATCCCGCGGTTTACTTCTTTATAGATGGCATCACGTACTTCAATTTCCTTTTGCGTAATAATATATACCATTTTCGACTGACTAAAACCAAGCTGCACGATATCAATCGTTTTTGTCGTGACATAAAGACCGATTAACGCATACAGCCCTTTTTCTATATCAAAGACAATGGCCGCACTCACGGCGATAATTCCGTCAATTAACAGAACACTTGTCCCGAGCGTAAGCCCCGTGTACTTCGTAATAATTTGTGCTAACAAGTCCGTACCGCCCGTAGAAGCGTTCCCTTTAAACACTAGACCAATACCAAAGCCGACAACGATCCCGCCAAAAATAGCGCCAAGCAGTGGATTTAACGTCCACGGCTCCCAATCACCCGTTAAAATAACGAATAACGGTAGCGCTAATGTACCAACTAAAGACTTCACACCAAATTTTTTACCTAGTACAAATACACCGGCAATAAATAATGGAATATTAAACGCATATTGCACAAGCCCAGCATTCCAGCCAAACATCCCGTGCAAAATCGTACTAATTCCGCTCACACCGCCTGAAGCGACTTGGTTCGGAAATAAAAACACATTAAAGCCAAGTGCAATGACCGCCGCACCAACAATAACAAATATATATTCCTGTATGACATGTTTTACTGAATTACGCGATTGATACGCTGTTTTTCCCATGAAAATCCTCACTTCTTTTCCAAATTCCATTGAATTATAGCAAATTCAAATGAAAAAGAGAACTTCATTACGTTAAAGGAAAAGGAGCTAATTTTGCGCATTTCGCACGAAAATAGCTCCTTATTTAGTCATAAGCATGGCTTCATCGACCCATACCTTTACTTCTTCATACATCGGTAGTACTTTTTCTATTGAAATATTTAATTGCTGCGCTAACGGCTCAATTTGTTGCCAATTGAGATGATGAACTGCCACACTAAATTGTAAATACGGCGTCATGTCCGTTTTGGCTCCACCAATCGTTTCTAAGGTTGTTTCTGATAAGGGAAGCTGAACTAAAACCGCATTCATCGGACTCTTTAATAATACATCTATTAATGAAAACAATCCGACTAAAAAATACTCCGAATAATTCGCTTTACGATTTAAGCGTGCACATTTTTCGCACAGCTTCGCTCTAAATAATGAAGCATACATTAATTCATTGAACACATCACTCTTTTGTTGAATTTCAGACTCATACATCGCTAATAAATAGATCCACTTACGCAATTCTGTTAAACCTAGAAGCAAAATCGCTTGCTTAATTGACCTTATTTTAGCTTTAGGACGCTTCGTCAAATTATTAATAAGCTTTAACAAACGATAGGTTAACGAAATTTCACGCTCAATATTTTCTACAATTAGATTGATGCTCGTTTTGTCATCTTTTAGTAATGAAATGATTTGAAAATATTGAAGTAAATTGGCCGGTATGTCGGTAACTTGTATAATTTGAGGCTTTTGAAAAAAGTACCCTTGAAATAATGAATACCCAGCATGCTTAGCGCTTTCAAATTCCTCGCGCGTTTCCACTTTTTCTGCGAGTAATTTAATATGCGGAAATGTCGATTTCACTTTGTTCTCTACGACACTTCGTTGCTGTTCACTAGATAATAAAAAATCAATTTTTATATAGTCTACCTGCTCGAATAACTCATCATAAATTAGTATCGCTTCATCCATTATGAAATCATCTAAAGCAATTTTGAAGCCTCTTTCCTTTAACTTACGTAATCGCTCGATTAATGGGGGCGTAATCGGAACATTTTCTAATAATTCAACAACCACTTTTGTTGAATCTAAAAAATCGAGCTCATCTTGCATAAGTAAATTTTCTGTGAAATTGATAAAAGAGGGTTTGCCATTTGAAATTTCCTGAATGCCAATTGTTAAAAATGAATGGATTAACACATCAATGGTTGCTTTATCTGAATCCATTTTTGGGAATTGATTGACATGACTATTTCTATATAACAGTTCATACGCTACGATTTCTTCATCGCGATTAAATATAGGTTGCCTGCCGATAAAAACTTCCACGTTACATTACCCCTTCTATATATCGTTGTCTTTTTCTTATCTCTCATTGTACTATAAAATAGATTAACAAAATATAGGAGGTTAACGATGTGAATACTGTAAAATATGAACAAAAAGATTTCATCGCTTATGTTACATTAGATCGTCCTGAAATGTTAAACGCTTTTAATTTTGACATGCTTGAGCAATTACGTAAGGTGATTGAATCCATTCATATCCATCCCGATATTCGTCTTGTAATTATTACAGGAGCCGGCGATAAAGCATTTTCGGTTGGTGCAGATTTAAAGGAACGCAAAACACTTCCGGATTCGCTCGTTCGGCGCAATTTAAATCGATTTGGCGAGGTATTTACGTTAATCGAGCAATTGCCACAGCCTACAATTTGTATGTTAAATGGCTACGCTTTTGGCGGTGGTCTAGAGCTTGCACTTGCTTGCGATTTCCGAATTGCCGCAGATAGCATTACACTTGGCCTAACTGAAACGAGTCTCGGGATTATTCCTGGTGCTGGTGGTACACAACGACTACCGCGCTTAATCGGTGAGGCAAAGGCACTTGAATTGATTTTAACCGCTAAGCGCATGACTGCTGCTGAAGCACTGCAATACGGCGTACTCACAAAAGTGGCACCGCGTGAACAGCTTCAAGAAGTAACTACAGCGTTTGCAGCAGCGATTTTAAAAAATGCCCCCATAGCTATTCAGCAGGCGAAATTCGCTGTAAAGCAAGGCATCAAAACGGATATTCAAACTGGCTTACAAATCGAACGCAAAGCCTATGAGTTAACGATTCCAACAGAAGACCGAATTGAAGCACTAAACGCCTTTGCCGAAAAAAGATCCCCACAATTTAAGGGGAAATAATTTATTATTCTTCTCCTATCAGTAATTTCAATTTCTTATTATTTTCACGAAATAAAAGGGCATCGCTAAACAACATTAGCGATGCCCTTACTTATTATTTTTTACGCGCTTTTAACGCACCGATAATTGCAGGTAATACTGAAATTACAATAATTAAAATTAATACAACTGAGAAGTTATCTTTGATAATTGGAATATTTCCGAAGAAGTAGCCCAGTAACGTACAGCTCATCACCCATAAAAATGCGCCAAGTACGTTGTAAAAAAGGAAGTAACGATAATGCATACGACTTGCCCCTGCAACGAAGGGAATGAACGTACGAATAAATGGCATGAAGCGGGCAATAACGATTGTTTTACCACCATGCTTATTGAAGAAATTTTGGGCAATTTCTAAACGCTCACGATTAATGACGCGACCGATAAAGCTATTTTCCGGAATCGACATCCCTACTTTATGCCCAATATGATAATTGACTGTATCTCCAATTACAGCTGCTACGAAGAACACGATTAATAGTGTATATAAGTTAAATGCGCCTAGAGCAGCAAGTGTACCACTCGCAAATAATAGCGAATCCCCCGGTAAAAACGGCATAATGACTACGCCTGTTTCAACGAATACTATGCTAAATAAAATCCCATATGACCAATTGCCAAACTGTTGGATAATATCAACAAGATGCTCGTCAATGTGTAAAATAAAATCAATTAACCCATAAATGATTGACATCGTTATTCTCTCTTTTCTACTAAATTATTTTTTTATTTTATCATACTATGAAAGTGACCGTTATTTATTTCTACTTAGTAAAGACGCATTCCTTGTTTAATTGTTGCTACAATCAGTCTTTTGCTAATCAAATTTACAAAACTGTAATATTAGAGCGTCATTATGAACAATATGAAAAGGGTACCCACGAATGTGGATACCCAACATTTCTTTTTATAAATACTTGTCAAACCAGCCCGTAATTTGTGCTAAACGCTCTACGCGTAAGCTTGGAATGCCTGTACGTGATAAATTGTGATCACTTTCAGGGAAGCGTACAAATCCTACTTCCTTGCCCATTCGTTTTAACGTAATGTAAAACTGCTCTGCTTGCTCAATTGGACAGCGGAAATCGCGTTCGCTATGTAAAATCAGAAGCGGTGTTTCTACATTGGCAGCGTATTTTAAAGGTGAATGATGCCATAACTTTTCAACATTATTCATGTCGGCAAGCATTTGCCATTCTGCGAAATAATAGCCGATATCTGAAACGCCGTTAAAGCTAATCCAGTTCGAGATTGAGCGTTGTGTAACAGCTGCTTTAAAGCGATTTGTATGACCAACCGCCCAGTTTGTCATAAAGCCACCATAACTACCGCCAGTTAAACCTAAACGCGACTCGTCAATCCAGTCATAGTTGGCTAACGCGTAATCTACGCCGTCCATAATATCTCGGTAGTCTCCACCACCGTAATCACCGCGCACTGCATCGACAAAGCTTTGCGAGTAACCATGACTACCGCGTGGATTTACGTATAATACCCCGTAGCCCTGTGCAGCAAGTAACTGTATTTCATGGAAGAAGGTATTCGCATAAAGTGTATGCGGCCCCCCATGTACTTCGACGATCAATGGGTACTTTCCGCCCTCTACATAGTTTGCCGGCTTCATCATCCAGCCATGAACAGTTAACCCATCCTGTGCCGTATAAACAATTGCTTCAGGTGATGATAAGGTAGTATTCTCTAAAAATGCAGCGTTAAAGTGTGTTAATTGCTTTCGCTCACCTGTTGTAATATCAAAATCAAACAGCTCTCCAGGGAATGTTGGATTCGAGACCGTCATTAATGCGCGGTTACCATTTTTGAAAATCGCGTAGCCGTACACATGCTCCTGCTCTGGTGATGCTGGGTACAGGGCGCCTTCAAGCGTTGCATAATACAAACGCACATCGCCTTCTGTGGATACTTGGAAGTATAAATCATTGTTTTCTGTCCACATTACTGTTGGTGCAGAGGCCGCTTGCTGCGTATCACCGACCGCGTAATCCCCTACTGGCGCATCAAACATTTCTGTTAGTTTTTGTGTGGCTTTTGTTTGTGTATCATAAATATACACATGACCATGCGTTGCGCTTTTAAACGTAAGATCGGCACCACCAAACGCGATATAACGGTCATCAAATGAAAATGCCGTGTCTCCGTAATAGCCGTCTTCATCGATTAGTAGTGTTTCAACTTTCGTCTCCACATCTACTAAATAAAGCGGTGTACGGAATACGTCGTCTGTATTGTCGACACGGTTTACCGCCATGACAAGTGTTTTGCCATCATGTGAAATACCTTGTAGGCTGTGCGAATACGGTTCATCTGTAAATGCCGTTATTTCTTTTGAAGCGACGTCGACAAGAGCGATTTGGGCATAGCGTTCTTGAGGTAGAAGCCCGATGCTATCTGCTTTGTACTTCATTTTGCCAACGACATAAGCTTTCGGGAATTTTTTGTCATCCTTCTCTTCCTCATCGGTAATCGCTAACCCTTTTTTAACAGATGTCGTTATCCACACTTTTTCACCGCATGGGCTCCATAAAAATGAATTGACGCAGTTTGGTAAGGTTGTCACTTCCTCTGCTTCCCCACCGCGGCTATTTAATATGTATAGCTGTTGCTTGTCGCCGCGCTTTGCTAAAAATGCAACCTTTTTGCCGTTTGGTGACCAAGCCGGACTTGATACGCGCTCGTTGCCATAAGTCCACTGCGTAATCTCACCTGACTCAAGCTCAATGTGAAATAAATGCGCATTGTAGTTGTTTTCTTTTTCATTGATTTGTGTGCGAATAAACAACGCTTGTTGTTCATTTGGCGCTAAAATCGGGTTGGTGATTGATTGCAATTCAAATAGGCTTTCTTTTGTTACAAAGTTTGTCATAAGGCACCCCTCAACTATTTCGGATTTCGTAATACAAAAAGCTTATCATTTTTTAATTGAAATTTCAAAATTCTGGTTCATCCCCCTAAGTTCAGAGCCATTCTGCTGCGCTACGGGGATAACGCGTTGAATTGAGATAATTTTAAGCTCGCGTCCGTTGCACTTCGTTCCGGGGCAGGCTTTTCTGGGGGCGTGGCTCCAACTAACTTTTGATGCCTCTTACGGTGGCATCAAAAGTGGATTTTCCGCGTACGCTTAATCCCCTAGAAGTCCGCTCCTTCACTCCGTACAACTCTATTTTTCGAAGCAAGTTTAGTGAGAACTCACCCTTCGCTCCGCATCACTCTACTTTGGAATAAAGCCGGATTCTGTAAAAAATGATGAAACATAGCATGTCCCTTTTAAAATAGTGCTACTTATATCAAACGGTAATATAAAAGAACCTTTCAATAAATGAATTTTCAATCAGCACAGCTTTAATTAAGTACATTTAATTTAGAAAGAATAACTTTTTTACCATCTGCCGCCTCGCGATAGCGCAAGCGGCTTGATTTTTTGTTTTTACTTTACTTTATAACGAAAGTAAAAGTTTATGATTGGCGGGCCTCGCATGCGGCATTAGAGAAAGTGGTAGAGACACGTACGACGTGGCTCTAACGCTTTCATGCCGTTGCCCGCCAATAAAAATGCAAAACTTTATACGAAAAACACCCCGAGGTATGGTGATGAACTAAAATTCTACTCCAAAAAAACACCTATTACAGTTTTACGGTGCAATAGGTGTCAGACATTATGCTTTTGTTGCTTCTTTTAGCGTACGGCGCAGAATTTTGCCGGTTGTGTTTTTTGGTAGCTCATCTAAAATTTCGATAACTGACGGTACTTTGTATTTTACAATATGCTTCGCGCAGTATTCTTTAATACTTTCGACTGTAACTGTCGGATCTTTTAACACGACATACGCGTGTACGGCTTCACCGAAGTTTGGATCTGGGAAGCCGACTACTGCTGCTTCAACAATTCCATTATGCGAATAAAGCACTTCTTCCACTTCACGTGGATATACATTGAACCCACCGACAATAATTAAATCCTTTTTGCGGTCAACGATGTAGAAATAGTCCTCTTCATCTTTACGCGCTAGATCGCCTGTGTATAACCAACCATCACGAATAGCTGCAGCTGTGTCTTCTGGCATTTTATAATAGCCCTTCATGACGTTCGGTCCGCGTACGATTAATTCGCCCACTTCTCCAACTGCAACTTCCTCTCCGTTTTCGTCAACAACTTTATTTTCTACGTTAACAATTGACGGTCCAATTGAGCCGGGCTTGCGCTCACGGTCGATTGGGTTAAAGCACGTAACCGGTGATGCTTCTGATAACCCGTAACCCTCTGATACACGTACATTAAACTTCTGCTCAAAGTTATGTAACAGGGATACAGGTAACGAAGAACCACCTGAAATGGCTAAGCGTAAATTTGAGAATGCGCTTACATCGCCACCATCAAATTGATACAAGAAATTAAACATCGTCGGAACACCTGCAAATACCGTTGCTTTGTAAGCCGCCGCTAAATCAAAAATTTCCACTGGGCTAAAGCGTGGAGCTAGAAGAATTGTCGCCCCGCGCGTTAATGGTGCATTGACAACTACCGTTAACGCAAATACGTGGAATACAGGCAGAGTCGCAATAATACGGTCATCCGTTGTTATTTTTAAATAGTCCCCAATATCACGTGCGTTTGAATATAAATTGTTATGCGTCAGCATCGCGCCTTTTGGATGCCCCGTTGTACCCGATGTATACAAAATAATTGCGGTATCATCTGGCGACACGTCAACCGGGTCCACCGAACGCGAAGACCCTGCTAACACTTGTGTAAATAATGTTGTTTTGGCTTTCGCACCGTCTGATAATGCGGCATATTTCTCTCCAATATCCGGTGTCGTTTCACAAACAATGTAATTTGTTACTTGTGGTAATCCTTGCACCCCTGCTTCCACAAGCGGTAATAATAAGTCTAGCGCGATGACAACTTTCACATCACCATTTTTTAAAATGTATGAAATTTCATCTGGCGTATAAATCGGATTCACCGGAATCGCGACTGCCCCAATACGCATTGACGCGTATAAGCTAATGATGAAATGCGGTGTATTGCCGAGTAAAAAGGCGATATGATCCCCTTTTTGTACACCCATATCCTCTAGCGCACCTGCAAAGCGAGCAATCGTTTGCTCAAGCTCTCCGTAAGATGTGCCCTTCCCTAAAAAGTGATACGCTGTTTTTTCTGGTTGTTCGAAAGCTTGTTGCCTTACTTTTTCAACTAAATTCAATACACCCATCCCCTTTATGCGTGAAATGAAAGAATATTCACTTTAGTAGAATTATAAAATAAGTATATTAATAAAACAATACAAAAATCTCTTTTATACTTAAATTTTGTTCCTAATGTGAATATTTTAGTTGAAAACTATCCTTTAATATGTGAAATATAGCGCCAGCGAATTAAGAAAAAGTACACAATTTGAATAAAGCTAAAGCAGGTAAATGCAAAAATGAGTTCTTTTACAATAGATAAGTTCATCACATCATTTAATACCGTCTGTACAACATAAAACGCAAATGCACTATGCACAAGGGCTAATCCCCACGGCAGGAAAAATTGAATGACTAAATTGCGTGTCACAAGTCGTTTCATTTCCTTATCGGTTAATCCAATCCTTCTTAGTGTATCGAATTGTTTCTTTTCACGATCAAGGTTGGCATAGATTTTGAAATAAACAAAGCTGCCCGATGCGAGTAAAAATACGGCCACTACTAAAATGCCAACAAGTGTCAGTAACGAATACGTCGCTAATATATAAGAATAATTTAAACCTGCATTTTCAAAATAAAAGGGTAGTGAATATTCATCGTTTAATACGTATTCTCTTGCGACCATTTGCTGAATACCTAACCCAATGAATTCCGTTTCAGTCCAGTTCGGAATATCAAACGTAAATAAATGATAGCCTGGCTCCACATTGGGAGAGCGTTCGAAGTCTTTTTCAAGCTTTGCAAAATCCTCATCGCTAATAATGATCGAGTTACTGCTAATCATCGCAGCCGGGAAAAACATTTTTGGATATACGCTATTAATCGTAAGTGGCACACTATTTTCCTTTAACACCGTATGCACAACCGTCTCGCGTAGCTCCTTAATTGAATCCTCCGAATATGGAATAAACATCGCTTCACCGCGCTCTAAGCTGACAAGCGGGTATTTATACGAAAACAGCAGGTGGTTAATATCCGTCTCTCGGAATATTTCTACGGGATTAGAGGTGAAGGTAGACGTTTGACGCACAACGGAAAAACGCGTCATATGATAGCTAATGTCGCCCTCTTCTAACTCTTCAATAAGCGACAATACATGCTCTACTTCATATGGGTTGTCTACTTCCCCTTTATAAATAATGCCGATTGGATTAAGTTTATCGTACTGCGATGTATACGATGACATCGCCGACAAGATGCCTACCGTTAAAAACGCCAGCGTCGAGACAAGCGTCACAATGAAAAACATGCGCGAATTAATGCGCAGCACTTGTACCTGCTCTGCAATAGACAAGAGACGAGAACGCTTCCAATAAATATGCTTTCTACGCTTCACCAGGTCGAGAATAAGCAATGTCGTATCCGTAAAGAAGTAATACGTCCCAAACGTCACAAAAATTGGAATAAGGAGCGTATACGTGAATAAAGATGATTTCGTAGTAAATAGTGCCAAGCTATAGCCAATTGCAATTAACCCAATTCCAAAAATCGCATGGCGCTTTGAATACGTGGATTCGATAGTAACAGACTGCTGCCCACGAATTAAATCGCGAATTTTCAAATCCGGAATAAACAGCATACTAATTGTTGAAATAACAATGAATGCGCTTAAATAAACAAACAGTGTCAATACAAATGGCTCCCACGATAAATACAAGGGCAATGCCGATAGATTCAAAATTTCACGCACAATCATGAAGAAAAACTTCGAAAAGGCATAGCCAAACACAATGCCCGATAAACACGAAAACAGCCCGATTGTCATCGTTTCAATGAAAATTAACTTTCCAAGCTGATGCCGATCCATACCGAGCTGTAACAATATCGCAAATTCCTTCGTACGCGCTTCTAAAAAGGCCCGCAGCGAATAAAAAATAAAAAACCATGAAAACAGCACTAAGATAATTTCTGCAAATACCATGCCCGCAATAGATACTTCTCCTAAAAAGCCACTTTCTATTTCCGGATGAAACATAAGCATCGAGTAAATAAAAAACACAAAAACCGAAAAAAAGCTGGCCATGAAAAACGCAGCGTAATTTCGGAAGTTACGGAAAACGTTACGGTAAGCGAATTGAAGAAAAGTCACCGACATGTCCCCCTAATAAGCTGAGTACGTTTAAAATACGTTGGAAAAAGGTTTGACGACGTTCATCTGTATAAATTTCATTGAAAAATTCGCCGTCCTTTATAAAAATGACACGATCACAATAGCTCGCTGCGATTGGGTCATGCGTCACCATTAAAATCGTCGCCTTATTTTCTTTATTCATATTACTTAGAAGCTCTAACACCTCACGTGATGCATTTGAATCTAAATTGCCAGTAGGCTCATCTGCTAAAATGAGCATCGGCTCGTGAATGAGTGCGCGTGCAATCGCCGTACGCTGTGCTTGTCCACCTGAAATTTCATTCGGGCGCTTATGCAAAATTTGTGTTAAATCGAGCTTTTCACTTAAATAAGCGAGACGCTCTTCCATTAAGGCAATTGGCTGTTCATCTAGTGTTAAGGGTAAAATAATATTTTCTTCAACCGTGAGCGTCGGTAATAAATTAAAGTCTTGAAATACAAACCCAAGCTGTCTCCGACGAAAATAAGCAAGCTCATCACTCGTGAATGTTTGTGGCTTCATACCATCAAAAATCACGTCACCAGATGTGGGAACATCAATCATCGACACGACATTCATCAGCGTTGTTTTTCCACTCCCAGATGGCCCCATAATCGCAATAAATTCGCCCTTTTCCACTTCAAAGCTCAGCTGATTGAGCGCACGCTTCGTCACTTTGCCTTCGTACACTTTCGTTACTTCATGTATTTGTAAGATCGACATAGAATCTCCTTCAAATTAAACTTTTACTTCAACTACCCATGGCAATACAACTTCGAAGCTAATTTCAATCACGGACCCTGTCATGACAACCGGTACCATATCAAAGTCAGCCGATAATGAAAAACAATGCTCCTCTAATATAATATCCCAAGCATCGATTTCACCCTCTATTACTTCACCTATAATATGATATTTCCCCGAATACATAATCGCTGTATTATTGTTCACGTGATGGCTTTCGAGCTGACTTGGCTTCGATAAATCAATACCAAGCTGCTGTGCAAAATCTAATACTACTGGCTTCATATGCTTTTCACACGCTTCTACAAAATTGCGACATTCGTCACTCGTACATCGGTAGCTATTAAATTCAAATCCCATTTTTGTGCTTTCTACATCTACTGCTAATAGCCAATCTTCAATTTGTATCATGGTGTTCCTCCTAAGATTGAAAAATCACTTCGATTTGTGTCCCTTTGCCTACTTCTGATGTAATAATGAGTTGATGTCCGAGCCGATCACAAATTTCCTTTGCCAAATACAGCCCCATACCGGTAGATTCTCCTGTTTTGCGTCCGTTTTCACCTGTGTAAAATGCTTTCGTGACGCGTGATAAGTCGGCATTCGGAATACCGATTCCTTCATCGCGAATGATTAGGTGAATTTGATGCTGCTGTTGCTTTGCAGAAATATAAATCTTTTTATTCGGTTCAAATGTATATTTCACTGCGTTTGTAATAAATTGTTCAAGTATAAACCGTAGCCATTTCACATCACTCATAATAATAAATGATTCATCGACTATGACTTCTGGAAACACGCGTCCAGCAATAAATAAACGCTTATTGTCATTAACGGTTGCCATCACGACTGATTTTAATGGGATTTGTACAATTTGCATGTCATCTGAGAAGTTTTCAAGCCTTGCATGCATTAATACCATTTCGAGGCCACGTCTTAAGCGTTCTACCTCTTCATGCACACTCTTTTTGTCGAGCTCTTCTTCATGCTGAAGCAACAGCTCTAACACAGAAACAGGTGTCTTCATTTGATGTACCCATTGATTCATAAATTTATACTGTCTGGATTGTGTTGCATATAAACTTTGAACCTCATGCTGATAAATTTTGTAAAGCTCCGATAAGTATTGTTCGGTAATGGCATACTCGCTTGTTTTTGAATTTTTTTGGAGTGCATCCTCCATCGTTGTTGGTAACACAACGATTTTCGCCAAATAACGGCGACGCAGCATATAGCGCACGACTAAAAACGATGTGATGAGTAAGGCGCTAATCGCAATCGCATAAATCGCCGTGTTCACATTACGAAAACCATCTAGCCAGAACAGTACAAGTAAAAATGCGGTTAACGCAACTTGAAACACCACATATGAAAGATGCTCTTTTATAAATAATTTAACGGCCATTACATTTCCTCCGCGCTTAATGTAAAGCGGTAGCCGGCCCCTCGTACGGTTTCAATACTTGAGGTAATGCCATAATCCGTCAGCTTTCTTCGTACACGCGTCATATTGACATTGAGCGTATTTTCATCGACAAACGCCTGATCGTCCCATAGCTCTTCTAGCAACTGATCGCGTGAAACAACTTTCGGTGCCTGCCCCATCAGTAGACCTAAAATAATGCATTCCTTTTTTTGCAGTGGTACGATTAACTCCTTTAAGTGCAGCTCCATACGCTCTAAATAAAGTGTCAGCTGGCCCTGCGTGACGGTACGCTCCTCTTGCCTTGCTGAATATTCTCCATATGTACGACGTAAATGACTACGAATTTTTGCTAATACAATTTCATAGTTAAATGGCTTCGTAATAAAATCATCGCCGCCATTTTCAAGCGCAAAAATTTGGTCCATTTCCCCTGAACGCGCGGAAATGAAAACAATCGGACATTTCGTATAGGCCCTTAATTTACGGCACCAATAATAGCCGTCGTACAGTGGTAAATTAATATCTAATAAAATAAGATGAGGTGTAAATGCCATACATTGTTCAACAAGTGTTTCAAAGTCTTGGATTGTTTCCACATCATACTGATACTTTCTCAGTGTATCTGCCAGTAGTGAGGCGATTTTCGGATCATCTTCAACGATAAAAATCCGATGCTTTTCCATAGCGATTGCCCCCTTTTAGTTTCAAAAATCTGTCTTTACAGTTGTTTCTATTGTAACAAAAAAACAGAGCACTCGAAAATACCCGCGCTCTGTTTTAGTGAATTGAATTGTGAACGTTTAATAGATTAACTGTAGGAAGTCTTCTTCTGTTATCCCGCCGAAATATGTAGGGATATCGATATCTTTTAAGCTTTTCGCGATTTCTGTACGGTCGTATTTTGTACCGACAAGTAAACTTTCTACCTCTGACACATCGCCCACACCGAAGAAGTCACCGAAAATCGTTACTTCTTCAAGAATCCCCTTATTTACTTCAAGGCGAATATCGATGCCACCTGATGGGAAACGTTTTGTTTTTTGAATGTTGAAACGTGGCGATTTCCCGTAATTCCATTCCCATAACTGATAACGGTTTTTCGAAATTTCATGGATATTTTCCCAATCTTGCTCTGATAGCTCATAATATTGAATGTTTTCCTCGCCACCGAAAATCGATTTTAAAATTTCCATCCGGAACTGTTCTACCGTAATTTTTTCTGGTAAGAAATCAATGATGTTCGCTACACGAGAGCGCACGGATTTAATGCCCTTTGATTCGATCTTGTCTTGTTTTACTTTTAATGAATTCACTACCGCATCAATGTCTAAATCGAACATTAATGTGCCATGGCTAAACATGCGACCGCGCGTTGAATATTGCGCATTCCCCGACACTTTTCTACCTTCTGCTAAAATATCATTTCGTCCTGATAGCTCAGAGTTAACGCCTAATTTTGCTAGCGCATCTACTACTGGCTGTGTGAATTTTTTGTAGTTGCTGAAGCTGTTCCCATCATCTTTTGTTAGGAAACTGAAGTTTAAATTGTTTAAATCATGGTACACTGCGCCACCACCAGAAAGACGACGAACAACTAATACATCGTTTGCTTCGACATAGTCGGTGTTAATTTCTTCAATTGTATTTTGGTTTTTGCCGATGATAATCGAAGGCTGATTGATATAGAACAGTAAAAAATCATCCTTTTCAATATCCATGTTTTTCAGTACATACTCTTCAATTGCTAAGTTAATGCGTGGATCTGTAATTCCTTTATTATCGATAAAATACAACCCGATCACTCCTTCACAAATTGTCCATATTTATTTTAACTTAAATTTCATCTTTTGTGTTGACGAATTACAACTGTTATAATACAATACAAAATATAAACAGAAGTAATATAACAGAAACTTAAAGGAGGCACACACAATGTTAGAAAATGTAGTGGAATTTTTCAAAAATTTACCAGATAAAGTTTGCGTATCATGCGGTGACAAAATTGAAGAACAAAGCGAATGCTACAGCAACGATTGTGATAAATGTAACTCTCTTTAATTGTTATTCACTGTTTTATTTAGACTTAAAAAACCTTCATCTTAGATCAAGATGAACCTATAATGCTTACTTCAAACTACGGGCCCGCTCAAACCCCGTAGTTTTTTTATGTAAAAAAGCGATTCGCATACCATAGGATTGATTATTCTAATAGATTTTCATTTAATTTATTGGTGGGCTACGGCATGACAGCATTATGGCCACCAATCCATCATATTTCCCCTCGTCATAAAGTTAAGAACGGATATTAAACCGCTTGCGCTATCGCGAGGCGGCGGATAGTGAAAAAGTGATGCTTTCTTTATTTAATATGCTTCAATCAATGCTTTACTGATCGAAAAGGTTCTTTTTTACCCTTGATTAAAAATAGAACTATTTTGAAAGGAACTTGCTTTGTTTCATCATTTTTTAAAGAAGTTCACTTTATATCAAAGTAGAGTGGCGCGGAGTGAAGGCGGCAGACTCCTGCGGGAACAGCAAATCTTTATTTGCGACGAAAGCGAAGCGACAGGAGCACGTGCGGAAAATCCATTTTTTGTGCCGCCGTAAGAGGCATAAAAAATTAGTTGGAGCCGTGCCCGCGGAAAGCGTCCGCCGTAACGGAGCAGAACGGACTCAAATAGAAAACATATTTCATTTTTTATCTTATCATCCCCAACTTATTGTGATGAACCAAAAAGCGATTCGCCATTAGACGAATCGCTTTTTCTTATGCTTCTTGTTGTACTTTCGAAAAACGACGTTTGTAGAGTAATGCAAAGAATGCAAATGAAATTAATACACTCACGATTCCAATCACACCTAAAGTCGTTAACGATTGTGTTAACACAGCGCTATCATTTGTTGAAATCGCTGCTCTAAATGCATGTACCGAGTAAGACATCGGTAAATATTCGTGAACCATTTGCAGTGGCGCTGGTAATAGCTCTAACGGGAATGTCCCCGCGCTACCTGCTAGCTGTACGATTAAAAATACTAACGCCAAGAATCGACCAACATCCCCTAATACAACGGTAAACGCTTGAACAATTGCTAAAAATGCAAAGCTTGTAATCACGATGGTTAAGATGAGCCAACCTTCCTGCTGTACTTCAAGTCCTAAACCAAATTTCAATAACACATATGTGAAAATAATTTGGAATACACCTACAACAGCAATGATTGATGACTTACTTGCAAACCAACTCCAAAGATTCGTTGGGTGTCCCACCGGTTGAACATACGGATAGACGTTTGTTAACAATAGTGAGCCAACAAATAAGCCTAACGAAATAAAGTAAGGTGCAAAGCCTACACCATAATTCGATACTTCATTGTACGTTGTTTCTTTTAATTCTACTGGACTTACCGTCATTTCAATTTGTTCATCCGAAACATTCATCGCAGCTTCTTCCGCAGCATCTTTTAGACTTGATGCTAGCTCACTGCTACCTTCATCTAATTTTAATGTTCCTTCTACAAGTCCTTCTGAACCTTGCGCTAATTCGCCTGATTTTTCAGCGAGTTGTGAAGTGCCTGATGATAATGAAGAAGAGCCTTCTTTTAATTTTGTTAACCCTTCTTGCAACGTTGTTGAGCCTGCTACTAATTGTGCTGTACCATTTGTTAACTCTGTCATTTTTGAGGCAATGGTTTCATTACCTGCTTGTAAATCTTGTGCACCTTGTAGAAGTGCTGCATTTTTTTCTTGTAGCTGCGCTAAGCCCTGTGTTACAGAACTTTGTCCATTTACTAACGCGCCTGCACTTTGCTCTAGCTGCTCAGTACCTTGTGCAAACTGACTTGTATTTTCAGAAAGCGATGTTGCCCCGTCTGCTACTGCCTGACTACCTGCTACAAGTGATGCTACAGAAGATTGTAACGCTGCTGCTTGCTCTTCTGGTAATGTAGCCGTTATTTGTTCAAGTTGTTGTTGTAAACTTTGTAAGCCTTGCGCCACATCTGTAGCACCTGCTTCTAAACTTGTTGCACCATCCTTGATTAATACGCTGTTTGCTGCCACACTTTCAATTCCTGTTTGTAGCTGCTGTTGACCGGCATCCAGTTGCTGCTGGCCCTCATAAACTTTTGTCACACCTGCTGTATAGTCATTCACGCCTTGTGCTACTTCTCCTGCACCGCTAGCTGTTTTTTGCATACCGGCTTCAAGCTGCGTAGCCCCCTGTTGTACATCGACTAAACCGCTTTGTAGTTGCTGTGAACCATTCGCTGCTTGTATAACGCCCGCTTGTAAAGCTGTTGTACCATCCGCTAGCGTTACAGTGCTTGAGGCTAATTGATATAAGTAATCTTTTAAATCTTGCGTGCCATTCTTTACTTCGGCCACGCCATCAGAAATTTTTGATGCCGCATCCGACGCTTCATTATAGCCGCCACCTAATTTCGTAATGGCCTCATAAAGTGATGTCGCATACGTTTTCGCAATTTCCTCATTCACTTTAGCACGTACTTGCCCAATGGCATTGCTACCAATTTGAGCACTTAAAAAGTTTGAGCCTTCGTTTTCATAGTATTCTAGCTCCAACTTTTGTGGATTGTCTTCAAGTAATGTTGTTGCATGCTGTGAAAAGTTTTCTGGCACACGAACGAGTAAGTAATACTCCTCTTTTAATAGTCCTTCTTTTCCATCCTCATAACTTGTTTCGATAAAATTCAACTCTTTATTACCACGTAGCTCTTCCATTAAATCCTCGCCTAATTGTAGCGACTCCCCGTCTAAAACAGCACCTTGGTCATCATTAACAATCGCTACAGGTAGTTGGTCTAAACGATCATACGGATCCCAAAATGCATATAATAGCATCCCTGCATAAAGAAGTGGCATGAAGAACATGACAATAATTGATAACGTCAGTTTTTTATCTTTCCAAATCGATAGCCATTCTTTCTTTAACATCTGAAAACTCCCTTCACAATACCAACTGACCAATTTCGTCTTTTGGTCATTTTTAATTAAAAGAAAATCACCTCACTACTATAATAGGAGGGATTTTATTTTGCTAAACCTGCAAAAATGGTTTGATTAAATAATGCTAAAATTTCTCGTTCTGTAATTGGCTTTACATGTGTATGCTGCCAGTCCACGATAAATGCGATATACGATTTAAATAGTAAATACGCGACATGCTCTGGGACACAATCATGAATCTCGCCCTTTTCAATGCCATTTCGTACACGCTTTGAAATATAAGAGATAATTTCCTCTTCAATTTTCAGTAATACTTGTTGTACCGCTGGCGTACGAAGAGATTTCTCTTCTTCGATGAGTTTTGCAAATAACACATGGTGCTCTCTAAATTGAAGCATTTTCATAAGTGCTGTATGCGCATTTTTTAAAAAGCTCTTTTTCGGATCAATTGAACCATCTGCCTCAAGCTTCATTTCTTGAATTAAATTCATGACAACTTCTTGAAACAGCTCATCCTTATTATTAAAAAAGGTATAGATTGTCCCTTTTCCTACATTTGCTAATTTTGCCACTTGGTCAATGGTCGTTGCCTTATAGCCAAATTGTGAAAATGATTTCGTTGCTGCCATTACGATTTCAGATCGGCGATCCACAGTTTCACCTCCGTTATTAAAAGCGCTAAAGCGCACCTATATCCTAGATACAAAATAAAAAATGACCAGAAAACCATTTCGGTCATCTAGTCATTCATTATACACCGCTCCATTTATTTTGCAATATTAATGATCGTGATCCTCGTCTTTTTTTTCCTCGTCATGCTCTGAGTGATCCATTGTATTTGAGCTTGTATCCTCTAGTACCTTACTCATGTCCGGGTTACCAACGATTAGCTTTTGCTTTGGCATCACATGCATCCCGCGCGCTGTTGTATGCGCAAACATATAGTACACACCATCATGATCAAATGTGTAATCTGCTGCGTATACCCCATCTTCTGTTAATGTACCATGCACCATCTCACCGTCATCACGCAATCCAGATTCCCATACTTCAAATTTCACTTCATCCGCATCCGCTACCACTTCATCGCCTTGTGTCACACGGGCTGCTAATGTTGTTTCGCCAATAGTTAGCTGCTCTGCTGTTTGGATAGCTACTTCTACAATTGCTGGTGCTTCGGTATTGGCATCGGTTTGAAGTTCTTCCTCGCCACAGCCAACTAATAAAAACGGTACTGCCACTATACTATAAAACCACTTTTTCATCATTATTCCTCCATTAAAGGGAGCATGATTGTAACGAGCGTCCCTTGTCCCATTGTACTGTCTATTTTTAGTGTTCCACTGTGCTGTTTCGTAATTTGTTCCACGATGGATAGCCCTAACCCACTGCCACCATCCATTCGACTTCTTGCTTTGTTCACGCGATAAAAGCGTTCAGTCAAATGCGGTAAATCAGCCGCTGGAATGCCTTGTCCAAAATCCTGTATTGTAATGACTGCTTGATTGTTGTGTTGTGTTGTCGTTAGAATAATTTGCGATGCCTCATGCGAATAACGAATCGCATTTTCTAGTAGATTAATCCATACCTGCTTTTGCTTTTGCTCGTCACCGTTAATGATGAGCGCTTCATCAAATTGTTGTATAATCTCGATGTGCTTATTGCTCGCCTGTTGCGTCACTAAGCAAATGGCATCTCGAATTGTTTCTGCTAATACGAGTGGTTCGTACTCCGTTTGCTCCACATCATCTTGACGCGCAAGCTGCATAAATTCATTCGTTAAACGTTCCATGCGTGCTGCTTCACGCGTAATAATTTGCATGGCTTCCTCTTTTTTTTGCCCTTCAATCAAACCACTTTGAATCGCTTCACTATAGCCCTTCACATAGCTAATCGGCGTGCGCAGTTCGTGTGAAACGGTTGCTAAAAATGATTTTTTCTCCTCATCCTCTTGCTGAATCGCCTCAGCCATTTGGTTAAAGGCAGAGGAAAGGCTACCTATTTCATCATTTGATTTCACGTCTACCCGCGTTTTGTATTGTCCCTCTGTCATCTGACCCACCGCCTGCTGTAAATCGGCAAGTGGCTGCAAAATTTTACGCATGCCATAGTAAACGAAAAATGCTGCGACAAGTAAAAACATCACTGCACCCGTTAGAAGTAAGATCACTTCCTGCTTGGCTAGCTCCGAAATTTTTGCCAGTGGATAGTATACATAAATAATGCCTTCTAAACGATTTTGCTCAGCGAACGGTAAAATAACGGAGATAATTTGACGCTCAAAACGTTCCTCATAGCCAATCTTTGTAACCGAATTCCCTTTTAGGAGCTGTTGCCGTTCATCCACGCCAATCAGCGCATCATAGTCAATATCAAACGGTACACAAGCACTCAGTTCCCGTGGATTGCGCACAGCAAATATTTCAAGATTGGAATACGCCGCATACGCATCAATTTCGGCAATGAGTTCATCAGATACCTTGCCACCTGTATACTTGGTTTGCAGTTTTTCTCCGACTTCAATCATCATCGCTTTCGTATCTTCCACATAAAGCTGCTCATATAAAAAGTTCGTAAATATGTACATGAAAATGACGGTCGCACTTAAAAACAATACGATTAATAGCCAAATTTTTGATGATAATTTCCTCATAAGTTCTTTTCAAAGCGATACCCTACACCCCAAACAGTTTGAATATAGTCACTCGCTTCCTTTGATTTTTTTCCAAGCTTAATGCGAAGTGTCTTAATATGTGTATCTACTGTGCGGGTACCACCAGAATAATTCAAATCCCAAATATGCTCGAGTAGCTGCTCACGCGAGTACACATTATCCGGATGCTTCATAAATAAATACAACAGCTCAAATTCCTTCAGTGTCAACGTAATCGGCTCATCCTCGAGATATACTTTCCGTGAAACTTCATCGATTTTAATGACCCCGTGCTGCAAAAATTGTGCTTCTGGTTCGTGCACCGATGCACCTGCACGGCGTAACACTGCATAAATACGTGCCACTAATTCATCGGCTGTGAACGGCTTCACGATATAATCATCGCCACCAAGCATCAGCCCTTTTACTTTGTCTTCGCTCGCATCTCTAGCCGTTAAAAAGATGACTGGTACAGGCGTCATCGCTTGAATCGCCTTGCATACCTCAAAACCATTCTCCCCGGGCATCATGACATCTAACAGCACGAGATCGATCGTTTGTTGACTAACCGCGTAATATGCTTCGGTACCATTAGCTGCATGAATTGTATGAAAACCTGCATTTACCAGCACTAAATCAATGAGCTGACGCATATTTTGTTCATCATCTACAATTAAAATCGTCGTCATGACGCTCTCTCCCTTACAAGTAACTGAAACGCACCTTTTCCTGTCACGACATGTTCGGTCACCTGGTCGTCGTTAATAAAATACAAGGTTTGATCGTCATAGCCAGCTACGACTAACTGCCCTTGGAAATAGGCTACGGCAAATGGATTCGCCGCAATTTCTTGCTGCCATGTGATCGTGCCTTGTGTTGACACAGTATAAATCATATTAGAGCCGTGACTTGCAACAACCACCTCATCGCTAGATTGTAAAAGTGTTACCGGCATCAGTGGTACTTTAATTTGCTTTTTTACTACGCCTGTTACTAAATCCAGTACCTGTACTTGGTCATTTGACTTACTTCCCTGCCCATGCCCACCAAGCCAAAGTTCTCCGGTTTTTTCGATGATTGCGATTCCTTGTGAAGAACTTTCGATTGGCCATTCTTGCTTCACTGTAAATGTAGCTGTATCCACGACAGATAGTAACGTATCTTTATAGTTCACTACATAAAGTAAGTTTTCATGTTGCGTCATCGACATTGGGTAATTGCGAAGCTTTACTTTGTTCTGCATGTCACCCGTTATGGAAAAGCTCGTTAATTCGTTTGTCTTACTATTCGTTACATAAATCAGCTGGTGGTGTTCATCATAAAGTGCGTTCGTTACACCGATCCCTGTGTTAAATTTCTCGATTTGTTTGCCGGTTGAAAGCTCATATAATTCGGCTTGTTCAAGTTGATGTCCGTAAAGTAAGAGCGCATCTTGCCCGAAAAGTAGTGCGCCTGTATAAGCCTTATCTAAATCCCATGTCGCCATTAACTCATTTTCTTCATCATAAAACGTAACAGAGGGCTCTAAAATATTGACGGATGCTATAAAATCTTGCTGGTCGTCAATCGCTTGAAATGCAGTCTCGTTGCAAGCTACCAACAAGAGCATACTACTAATTAAAATAATCATTCGTATATAATTCATGGCGTTAACACCTCGCCTTTTAGCGTACTAAATAATTGTGAAATTTGCATGAAATGGAAAAGATAAATTTGTGAATTTTTGGGTAATCGCCGTAACATAGAGTTACTTTTCTAATATATTTTAACTTGATTGATTGTCGGGCTACGGCATGACAGCATTATGGCCACGTGGTACGTGTCCATACTACTGTCTTTAATGCCGTTTGCGATGCCCACCAATCCATAAATTTTACTCTGTAAATAAAATTAAGTGCGTGAAATCAAGCCGCTTGCGCTATCGCGAGGCAGCAGGTATTGGGCAATATTTACTCATTTGATTTAGCATACTTTTTTATTTTCTAGGTTAAAATTATCCCTGTTTATAAGGAGTACTATTTTAATTATTATGATAAACCATTTTGTTAGAAGGGCTCACTTTATAACAAAGTAGAGTGGCGCGTAGCGGAGGGGGTGACTCCTGCGGGAACAGCACGCGCGGAAAATCCATTTTATGTGCCACCGTAAGAGGCACATAAAATTAGTTGGAGCCGTGCCCGCGGAAAGCTTCCCCCGTAGCGTAGCAGAACGGATTCAATTAAAAGAGCTTATAGTAATGAACGCCATTTTTTCTCAAAACAAAAAAGCTGCACTAAAAGCATCTACTTTTAATACAGCGTTTTCGTTCAATATTAATTGAAAATTAAATAGCTAACTTTTCTTCAAGCAACTGCTGTAAAATTTCTTCAGCGGTTTTCATCCCTTGCGTCACACAATCCGGAATACTAATACCTTCATATGAACTGCCAGTCAAATGCACATTCGGGAACTCCTGATGAAATTGGTCTTTCATCGCTCCCATACGTTCAGCATGGCCGATTGTATATTGAGGCATCGATTCTTTCCAGCGCGCGACTACCATTAATGAAGGTCGCTCCTCTAAACCAATTGCTTTTTTTAAATCTTGCAAGACGATTTTTTCGATTTCGTTATCAGATAGCTCCACAATCGATTCATCCCCCACACGGCCGATATAGACACGTAATAACTCGTGCCCTTCAGGTGCCACATGGTCAAATTTACGATTGCTCCACGTACAAGTAGTAATCGCAAAATCACTGCTGCGAGACACAAAGAAATTAAGCGCATCTGCATACTTTTGCATCACTTTTTTATCGAAAGCCAATGTTACCGTTGCAATCGTTGCGTAATTCATCTTCTCCATGTTGTTTAAGGTTTCTGAATCTCGGAATATTTTTTTCGCGATATTAAATGGTGTCGTCACAACAACTTGGTCAGCTTGCATCGACGTTCCATCATTTAAGTAAAGCTGTTGCGTTAAATCGACATTTTTTTCGATTGAATCTACTTTTAAGCCTTTTAAAATGGTCACATTCGTTAAAGCATTTTCTAACGTTTCAATAACGGTTTCTAAGCCACCGTCAAACGATTCATAGTGGATTTCACCAGGTGCATCAAGCAACGCATAAATACCTCTACCCGTTTTTTTCATGCCTACTAAAAGACTACCATAATCTTTTTCTAACTGGTAAAACTGTGGGAACATAGATTGCATACTTACATGGTCGACATCACCTGCATACGTACCTGCTAATACGGGCTCAACTAGATTTTCCACTAGTTCTTTACCAAAGCGGCGACGGAAAAAGTCACTGATTGGTTCGTCCGCATCATGTGGTAGTTTCGGTAACAGCAAATCTCCGGCCGCGCGAACTTTTCCACTTAACGAAAGAAAATTCGACGTTAGCACAGATAAGATTTTAGGTGACCCCCCAAGCAATAAATTACTTGGGATTTGGTGAAGTTTGTTACCGATTGCGATAAATGTTCGACCGTTATTATTTTGTATAATTTTATGTTCGATATTCAAATCACGCGCCAAACTCCGAACACTGCTACGTGTATCAAAAAACGATTCAGGACCACGTTCAATAATGTAGCCATTTTTACGAACAGTGTGGATTTTTCCACCTAAACGTAAGGACGAATCAATTAACACGATTTCGACCGGTAAATTGTGCGCCATCGTTTTTTGTTGTAAATAGTATGCCGTCGTTAAGCCTGTGATCCCACCGCCAACGATTACAACCTTTCTCCTTGTTAAAGTCACCTTCATCATCACTCTCTATATTATTTCGCTAATTTTTTTTCGATCGCTGCAACCATCGCATCGATGAATAATGGATGCGTGTTCGGCATACTTGGACGATAATAGCTTGCGCCGATTTCATCACAAACCACTTTACATTCAATATCATTATCATAAAGGACTTCTAAGTGCTCTGTTACGAAACCAACTGGCGTGTAAATGAACGCTTTGTAGCCTTTTTGCTCGAATAATTCTTTTGTTAAATCTTGTACATCTGGTCCTAACCATGGCTCTGGTGTTTGACCAGCAGATTGCCAGCCGATTTCTACATTTTCAATATCAGAAGCGGCTTCGATTAAACGCGCCGTTTCGATTAATTGCTCTTCGTATGGATCGCCAGCTAATTTAATTTTTTCTGGTAATGAATGGTTTGACACGATTAAGCACGCAGACTTACGCTCTTCTTCTGTCATTTTCGCTAGCTCACCGTTTACCGCTTGCTTCCAAAACTCAATGAATTTTGGCTCATCGTACCAAGCTTCAACCGATGTAATGTTTAGCGTGCCACCTAGTTTTTCAGCTGCTTCTTTTGCACGACCGTTATAAGATTTAATCGAGAATGTTGAGAAATGAGGTGCGAGAACAATTGATACTGCCTCTGTAATACCTTCAGCAACCATTGCTCCAACAGCGTCTTCTACGAATGGTTCGATATGTTTTAAGCCGATAAATAATTTATATTCTACTTCGTCTTGTACTTCATTTAAGCGTGCACAAAGAGCCTCTGCTTGGGCCTGTGTCATTTTAGCAAGTGGCGAAATCCCACCAATTGCACGGTAACGTTTTGTTAAGTCATCGATATGCTCTTGAGATGGCTTACGTCCGTGACGAATATGCGTGTAATAACGTTCGATGTCTTCTTCTTTATATGGCGTTCCATATGCCATTACTAATAAACCGCGTACTTGTTTCATGTTTTTCACCTCAAAGTAGTTTTAAACGCATGTTTTTACAATTATTTTGACTAATTTACGACAACTTAGCGCTTTGCGATTTGCTCACGGCTATAGTCATGAACAAATGTTGTTAAACGTTTTAACACAGCAGGATCTACCTCTGGGAAGACACCGTGCCCTAAGTTAAAGATATGACCGCCATTGTGTGCTAAGCCTTGGTCTACAATATCTTTTGCACGTGCTTCGATTATGTTCCAGTCTGCTAATAATAATGTTGGATCTAAGTTTCCTTGAACTGCTTTTGTTACCCCACGCGCTTCTGCTTCGCGAATTGGTAAACGCCAATCTAAGCCGACAACATCGATTGGTAGGTCGTGCCACTCTTTTACTAAGTGAGATGCACCTACACCAAATTGAATTAACGGTACATTTAATGCACGTAATTCACCGAAAATGCGTGTCATAACTGGTTTAATAAAAATACGGTAATCTTCTACATTTAAAGCGCCAACCCATGAGTCGAAAATTTGAATTGCTTTTGCGCCTGCTTCAACTTGTGCAGTAATATCGGCAATAATCATATCTGCTAGTTTATCCATTAGCTTAAACCACGCTTGTGGCTGACTTACCATAAATGATTTTGTTTTTGCATAGTTACGGCTTGGGCCGCCTTCAATCATATAGCTTGCTAATGTAAACGGTGCGCCACCGAAACCGATTAACGGCACATTTAGCTGCTCTTCTGTTAACATTTTAATTGTTTCAAGTACAAATGGTGTATGCTCTTTGGCGTTGAATTCACCTAGCTTGTCAACATCCGCTGCTGAGCGAATTGGGTTTGAAATAACTGGGCCTACACCTGCTTTAATTTTTACATCGACACCGATGCCTGGTAATGGCGTTACGATATCTTTGTAAAGAATCGCTGCATCTACGTTATATTGGTCAACCGGTAAACGCGTTACGTACGCACATAATTCCGGCTGCATTGTAATTTCTTCTAATGAATATTTTGCTTTAATTTCACGGTATTCTGGCTGTGAACGACCTGCTTGGCGCATAAACCAAACCGGCGTATGCTCTACTTGTTCCCCGCGAGCTGCGCGTAATAATGTATCGTTAAAATTCGTCATGTTTGATTTCTACCCCTTAACATTTTTAATTTCTTATTAATTTATTTCGTAAAAACGTCATTGATATCCATTATCGACTATAAACTCTTCCGTGAAAAATGTATAGATTTCTTAGTTAAATGTCATAAAATTGCCCTTTACGCTACGGAACTTTTTGACAAATGGCTTGAACAGCTTTATAAATGGAAATAATAGAATAAAGGAGGTTACCGCCTATGAATTTTTATGTAACATCTGGTACACCAGATTATATGGAGAAGTTAATTGAAAAAAACACGCAGCACCCTTTAATTTTACTGCACGGTAACGGCAATTCGGTCGTTTTACATGAGAGCGATAAAAAGTCTATTTTCGCTGTTCCAAGAAAATTTGAAGTGATTGGTCAAAAAGGACAGTTTGAGCAAAAAGGCTATTTCACGATTTACAATATGCCTATTATGTCAGACGAGCGCCCCGTTTTCGAGAAAAAAGCACTTGATACCGTTTCCATGCTCAATACTAACGACGCAGTCATCGCTTATCGCATGCTACGCCCCGTAAAAGAGGAGACGTATCTACTTATTATTCAGTGGGGTGGCCCTGCTTCATATGAAGTATTTAAAAATAGCGCACCTTATGAAGAGAGCTTTGCCCAAATATTCGAAGGAAAAACAGCAGCACTGCAAACAATGTTTAATTCATCTTCTTATATTACGACATATAGCGCGCCACCAAAAGAATAATGCTCGGGTAGGAATTGTCGGGTAAGTCAGATAGTTTTCATTTACGAATCAAAAAAGCTGTGAGCACCATTTTTTTTGCTTGCAGCTTTTACTAGTTACTGATGGGGGGAATTTGCTTGGCTAAACAATTACATATCTTTATCGCCTTTTTTCGTTCAGGTATTTTAGGCTTTGGCGGTGGGCCGACGACGATTCCACTCGTTCATAAAGAGGTCGTGAAAACATACGCTTGGATGACAGACGAGGAATTTTCCGATGTCATTTCTATCGGCAATACGTTACCGGGTCCAATCGCGACAAAAATGGCTGGTTATATCGGCTACCGTGTTGGTGGTTGGCTCGGTTTAGTAACGGCCTTAATTGCAACCGTGTTACCAACCGTACTGCTATTAATTTTATTACTCGGCTCATTGAAGCAATTTAGCGATTCGAAGTTTGTAAGTGGGATGACGAACGGGGTCATTCCGATTGTAGCCGTGATGATGGGTGTATTAACGTATGATTTTTTAAAAAAATCCAAGGCTTCACTTGGCTTTAAAATTGCCGCGCTTATTTTTAGCGTCAGCTTTATTGGGATCATCCTTTTAAACATTCATCCCGGCATTATCATTTTCATTTTATTAATTTTAGCGTTTGCACTCCCTATTAAAGGAGGCAAAACGTCATGATTTATGTCCATTTATTTATTGCGTTTTTCTTACCAAATATTTTGGCTTACGGTGGTGGTCCTGCTGCGATTCCATTAATTGAACATGAAGTTGTCGATAAAAATGACTGGATGACCAAAACAGAGTTTAGTGAATTACTTGCTCTCGCAAACTCATTACCTGGACCAATCGCAACAAAAATGGCGGGCTATATTGGCTTTGAAGTCGCTGGGGTTTTAGGCAGTGTTGTGGCATTAGCGGCGACAATCATCCCGTCATTAGCGTTAATGTTATTGTTATTAAATTTACTGTATAAACACCGCAACTCACCGCGCGTAAAGCGATTATCAAGCTTTGTGTTACCTGCAATTGCAGTCTTATTACTGTCGTTAACCGTTGATTTTTTACAAACATCTTATGAATTAAACCATCTCCTACCAACGATTCTTTTAGTCATCGCCAGTTATTTGGCGTTAGAAAAATTCAAAATCCACCCTGCTTTTGTTATTTTGGCTGGACTTTTAATCGGCGGTTTATTTTTATAATGGATAATTACGACATTTCACCGATATAACCTCTGAGTATCTTTTTTGGAGGTGAGTAACATGCGAATTGGGACTTGGAGTGCTACAGGCTTAGGAATTTATAACAACTACAACAAACAATACAACGCGATGAACAAGGCTTTGTACCGTATTTCTACAGGCTACCGTATTAATAGTGCCGCAGATGATGCAGCAGGTCTTGCCATTTCGGAAAAAATGCGTGCTCAAATCCGTGGCTTAAATATGGCCGGCAAAAATATTCAAGATGGTATATCACTCATTCAAACAGCAGAGGGTGCACTAAATGAAACGCACGCAATCGTTCAACGTATGCGTGAGCTATCGGTGCAAGCGAGTAATGACACATTAACTGACGATGATCGAAAGCTCATTGATATTGAATTCCAAGAGCTCAAAAAAGAAATTACGCGTATCTCAACGGATACCGAATTCAATACCCGTACCTTATTAAACGGTGACTATAAAGATAACGGCTTAAAACTTCAAGTTGGCGCCAACAGTGGGCAACAGATTGAAGTGTTAATCGGTGAAGTAAGTAGTTCCTCATTAGGTTTAGATAATTTATCAATTTCCACTAGAGAAGATGCAGAAAAGTCACTTGGACAGCTTGACAAGTCCGTACAGCAAACATCGATGGAGCGCGCTCGTTTAGGCGCTTATCAAAATAGGTTAGAGCATGCTTATAATGTAACGATGAATACAGCAGAAAATTTAACGTCTGCGGAATCACGCATTCGGGATGCAGATATTGCAAAAGAAATGATGAATTTCACAAAGGCAAGCATCTTAATGCAAGCCGCGCAATATGCCATGCGCCTGCATATGCAGCAGGCACATTCGATTTTAGATTTACTGAGCACCGGTTTAACACCGAAAAAAAGATGGGGTTAGCATTCGCTAACACCCATCTTTTTATTTAGACATGCGTAGTGTAATTTCACTCACGACAATCATCACAACCGGAATAAGATAAAATTGCGGCTGCATTAGCGCACACAGCATCACAATCACTGCTTGTACAACACTCAATTGGCGCAACAATTTCGCAACCGCTTGTTTTCTCGTATCACGCGGCACAGGATACAGCATATCCATACGGAAATCCCCTGCATGCATCAGCGTATATTTTAATTGTAGTGTAGTCGCAAAAGCCATTGCAGCTACCACAATCCACGTGACAAACGGAATATTGATGAACGCCGCTATGACAGCAGCAATCGCCGTTAAGCGCACCCATAAATAAAAGTGATCATCGGTACGAATAAACGTACGATAAACTAAATAACTCTGTGTATTGCCCTTTTTAAAGGCAATCGATTTGTAAACGGCATCTAACCATGCACGACGCTTCACTGAACCTTTTAAATGCGGTACATCGGTGAAGTAATTGGCAAAACGATAAAAGCCCATCATTCGATTTTGCTCTAATTTAATAAAATGCTCATACGGTACAGGGTTATTTGCGACTTTCTTCACTAGTGTAAAAATATAAAACGCAAGGATTACTAAAAATCCTGCCCCCATAAAGCCCGATGCTAATGACATTTGAATAGCTAAAATTGAAATAACCGCACGTACTAAACGATCGAACAGCACCGCATGTCCACGATTCGCAAACCGATAGTAAAACTCTGCTTGTACATTAAGCCATTTTAAAATCGCCACAAATAATACTGTAACCCAAATTGAAAAAGCAGATAAATCCGTCACCGCTTTTAATAATGGAATCGCCACAATTATCAGTACAACAGGGACCAGTACTTGCGACCAAAATGTCCAATTCATCGCCTTTTTGAAGTAGCCCATCATTTGGCTTTCAAGTGGCAGTAAATACACTTGGTCCGGCTCGCGTAGAAGCGTCACCGGTCGGCTAAACGCCACAACGATTCCAACAATAATCGCAATGAGCCACTCGGCAGGGAAATCCAGCTCGACAACTTTTAACCATTCACTATATTGATAGCCTCCCGCACCAACAATAAACACAAGCACAATGGCGATATGGCCTGTAAAAATGAAGCGCATGTATTTCATCACTTCGCCGATATAGTGCGTGAAGCGCTTCGCCCAAACACTATGCATGTTGTTCATTGTCTTGCTCCTTTGTCATAGCAATATACAAATCATCAAGTGTGGCAGTTGGCATATGAAACGCCTTACGTAAATCATCCATCGTTCCTTGCGCACGCACACGGCCTTCATGTAATAAAATAATGCGGTCACAATGCTTTTCAGCAGTCGATAAAATATGCGTCGACATTAAAATCGAAGCCCCATCACGTTTCTTCGCATCCATTTGATCTAACAGCGACTGAATTCCAAGCGGATCTAAGCCAACGAATGGCTCATCAATAATATAGAGACTCGGATTAACTAAAAAGGCACACATAATCATGACCTTTTGACGCATCCCTTTTGAGAAATGTGACGGAAACCAATTTAAGCGCTTTTCCATGCGGAATTCTTTTAATAAACCTTCCGAACGCTCCTTCAATGTCTTTTCATCTAATCCATAGGCCATTGCCGTTAATTCTAAATGCTCTTTTAATGTTAATTCTTCATATAATACAGGTGTTTCTGGAATGTACGAAAAGCTTGAACGATACTTGTCCAGATCCTCTTTTAACGTCACACCGTTTAAACGAATTTCCCCTGCACGTGGTAGTAGCGTTCCGATAATATGCTTAATCGTCGTACTTTTCCCCGCTCCGTTTAAGCCAATTAGGCCAACAAGCTCGCCTTTGTTAATTTCAAATGATAAATCTTGAATAACAGGTTTTTTCGTATAGCCGCCTGTTACATTTTGTAATTGTAAAATCGTCACAGTGGTCACTCCTTTTTTCTAAATTTTAGTTTATCAAAAGCAATTGCAGTTGAACACTGAATGCGTCTTTTTCTTCCCAACTTATGGTGATGAACCCTATTTTCTATGATAAAATGAAGGAAAATATCACATAAAAGGAGCGCTTAATGATGAGTGATTGCTTATTTTGCAAAATTATCGCCGGAGACATCCCAAGCTTAAAAGTATATGAGGACGAGCATGTGTATGCATTTATGGACATTATGCCTTTAACAAAAGGCCATACATTATTAATTCCGAAAACACATTGCAAGGACCTTTTTGAAATGTCAGAAGACGTTGCACGCAACTTATATGCAGCGGCGCCAAAAGTGGCCAATGCAATCAAAGCAGCATTCAATCCAGTTGGCATGAACACAATTAACAACAACGGTGCAGCAGCTGGTCAAACAGTATTCCACTACCACTTACATTTAGTACCACGCTATGATGAAACAGATGGTCTAAAAGTAGAATGGAATGGCCGCCAAGCAGAGTTCCCAACAGATGTGCTAACAGACATTTCAGCACAAATTAAAAAAAATCTATAATTAATCTGCGGTACCAAAAGCAAACACTTTTAGTACCGCCCTTTTTAACTATTTGCCTAACAGCATGGTTTAATAACTGTAGAAGATGGAAAAGAGTGTATTCAGGAAAGCTATATAGAAAGGAAGTCTATTTATGAAAGCAAAATCATTTCTTTTAGGGTTAACAACAGGAATCGTCGGCGGAGCTGTTGCTGTTTTATTTTCTGCCCCACAATCAGGTTCACAGCTACGTCAAAATATCGCAGGTAATACCACGCAAGCCAAATCAAAAATGCAAGATGTACAAACCGAATTGAACAACGTCAAACAATCCATTATGACGTTAATGTCTGAAGCGCAGAATAATATGCCGAGTATAATAAATGAATTGAAGGATAACTTCACTACTTTTAAAACAGAAATCGAACCAGAAACCGAAAAACTTAAACAAGAAATTGAGGGTTTACAGAATTCTATTAAAGAAATCGAGAAAAATATTCCTCAAGGTAAAAAACAAGAGCAATGAATAGTCATTCATCGCTGATTCTTTATTACTAGTAATTCCAGAAAAATACGCAATAAAAATTCCATAAATATCATTTTTTAGTATTTTTAAACCAAGATTTAATTATTCAATTATTCTAACTTTAAACTTTTTTCTTTTATTGCTATAATATTTTTAAATGATAAATGAAAGAAGAAGGTGATTGCTTTGACAGAAGATTTATACTCGCAAAGAGAGGCTATGCTATTTAGCCAAAGAGTCGCACAATTATCAAAAGCTCTTTGGAAAGCTATCGAAAAAGATTGGCAAACTTGGATCAAGCCTTTCGATCTAAACATTAACGAGCACCACATTTTATGGATTTCGTACCACCTAAAAGGCGCCTCAATTTCGGATGTAGCTAAATTCGGCGTCATGCATGTATCTACTGCCTTTAACTTCTCAAAAAAGTTAGAAGAGCGTGGATTACTCACTTTCTCAAAACGTGATGAAGATAAACGTAATACATATGTTGAGTTAACACCAGCAGGTTCGGAGTTAATCTTACGTATGTATGACCATTACCACGACACAGAACATACGATTTTACAAGGCGCGTTACCGCTAAAAGAATTATATGGTCGCTTCCCAGAATTTTTAGATGTAATGGCTGTGATCCGTAACATTTATGGCGATGATTTTATCGAAATCTTTGAGCGCTCATTCTTTAATTTCAAAGAAACAATTGATGAATCCGGCAAAAAAATCGGGTCTACTGTAGAATCAACTTTATAATAGACTAAAGAAATGTCCTCATTACAGGTGATGACATTTCTTTTTTTGTCCATAAAATAGTATAATTTTTTATAACATGTTTACGCCTATAGATTTAATGAATAAACTTAGTAAATGATTTATCACTTACATTTAGGAGGTTGCTTGTGCACTGCTGGAAAACCATTAATATCGAACGCGAATATGGAACAACACGGCTTTATTTACTTGCAATCATCCTGTTCGTTCTCGTGTTTTGCTTTTCATATATTACGTTTAGCTTTAATTTTACTGGACGGCATATTGATCATTATTTATGGTTAGTCTTTTTAGTACTACCCTTGATTTATCCTGTTCATAAATTCTTGCATTATCTTGCGTTATTTCAATACAAGAATTCACTAGTCTTTCGCTTTAAGATTCAGTATCATTTTGTACCAATTATTCGTATGCGCCTGCAAACGGGCATTCCAAAATGGGCTTACGTATTCGCGTTAGTAACGCCGTTTTTGGTATTAAACACCGTTTTTATCGTTGGTGGATTTCTTGTACCAGGCTATGCGCATTATTTCAGTGCATTGCTTGCTTATCATTGCAGTATTTGTTTAATGGATTTTTTATATGTCAAAAATTTAAAGTCCGCACCAAACAATGCTATAATTGAAGAGACACCAAGAGGATATGAAATTTTAGTACCACTTGATTTTTAATTTTTTTGCTTAGAGGGGAGGAATAAATTTGTTACTACTTATTGTCATTTTATTTTCAGTAATATACTTATTCCAAATTAATCGAATGACGGCTGCCCTATGTATGCGTCGTGAAATTCCAGAAGAAAAACAACCTAAAATTTTCCGCACAATTAATGTACTGATTACCATTTTATTAGTTAGCCTGTATGTGGAAGTTTTACTCGCTGTTTAACTCGTCAAATAAACATTACTACGTATAAAGGTGATGCACTTGTGCATCACCTTTTGTGTTACCTACATAACCTAGTAAATAAACGCTGCTCCTACGATAATCAATAGGATGAATAATACGACTAATAGCGCAAAACCTGAACCGTAGCCGCCTCCGCCACCATTGTAGCCACCGCCACCACTCATACGCTCACCTCCTTTCTCCTTTTATCCTATGCACGCTCCTTTGTAAAACTTAGGCAATTTTGATATGCAACCATTTTGTTTTTAAATCGTTTATGTTATAGTAACTAGTGATTTTAAAGTTCAGTTAGGAGCGTATTTAAAAATGAAGAAAACACTTTTAGCATTAACATTCGCTGCTTCTTTAGGTTTAGCGGCATGTAGTAACCCTGGTGATGAAGTTGTCGTTTCAACAAGCGTTGGTGACATCACACAAGAAGATTTTTATAACTCAATCAAGGAAATTGCCGGCGATCAGCTTTTACAACAAGTGGTAGTCGAAAAAATCTTGAACGACAAATATGAAGTAACAGACAAAGAGATTGAAGAAGAATTAAAAACTGTTAAAGAACAATATGGTGAAGGCTACGAAGCAGCTTTAGCACAAAGCAACTTAACAGAAGATATGTTAAAAACAAACATCCGCTTCAGCTTATTACAAGAAAAAGCAACGATGGATGTTGACGTAACAGACGAAGAAATTCAAAACTATTACGACCAATCTTCTCAAGAGTTAAATGCTCGTCATATCTTAGTGGAAGACGAAGCTTTAGCAAAAGAGTTAGTTGAAAAACTAAAAGCTGGTGAAGATTTTGCAACATTAGCTAAAGAAAACTCAACAGATACTGGTTCTGCTGAAAAAGGCGGCGACCTAGGTTGGTTCTCTACGGGAACAATGGTACCTGCGTTTAACGATGCTGCTTACGCATTAGAAATTGATGCAATTTCTGAACCAGTACAATCTGACTTCGGTTACCACATCATCCAAGTATTGGACAAACGTGAAGTAAAAGACTACGGTTCATTAGAAGATAAAAAAGAAGAAATCCGTGAAGCGATCGCTGCTACTAAAGGCGACTGGAACACAAAAATGGCTGAGTTAATCAAAGAAGCAAAAGTTGACGTAAAAGACGCTGACTTAAAAGGCGCTTTTGAAAATATGACTTCAGCTGAATAAGCAAAAAAAAATGCGAAGTCCGAATGTGGACTCCGCATTTTTTTAGTTTTTCTTAACAAACTCTGATTTTAATTTCATTGCGCCGAAACCATCAATTTTGCAATCAATGTTGTGATCGCCTTCTACAAGACGAATATTTTTTACACGCGTACCAATTTTTAATGTAGATGAGCTACCTTTTACTTTTAAATCTTTAATCACCGTTACTGCATCGCCATCTACTAATAGATTGCCGTTTGCATCGCGGACAACTAAGCCCTCTTCTTCTACTGCTTCTGCAGCTTGTGGCCATTCATGTGCACATTCAGGGCACACATAGTTTGCACCATCTTCATACGTATATTCAGAGCCACATTGTGGGCATTTCGGATATTCCATTTTACATACCTCCAGTAGTTATTCCCTTCCATACTGTCATACTTCCCGCTTAGAAACAACTTTAGCTCATTAATCTACACGAATTCTACAAAACTAAAGCACTTTTCTTATAAATGATCGATGCGATTTCCGGTTTCTGTTAACCATAGTCCCACACCTAATAATGCGCCACCAATGACATTGCCGATAGTTACAGGAATCAAATTATGTATAAAGTCTCCCATTGTAAACGCTGCGCCTTGTGGGATAAGTGCTGTTACTGAAAATAACATCATATTTGCGATACTATGCTCAAAGCCACCTAAAATAAATGGGAAAATACAACAAAAAATTAGCGCGATTTTCGCCCCTTCACTTTTCACACGATACGTACACCACACCGCCAAACAAACAAGGAGGTTGCAATAAATGCCGCGAAATAAAAGTTCACTAAAGCTAGCAGATGTTTTTAACACGGTCACCTTTTCCACATACATCGCCAAATCACCAACGACATAGCCGGTCATTACGAGTAACCATGCACAAACATAGGCTCCAACAAAGTTCCCACCGTAACTCACAGTCCATACTTTCATAACACTAAACCACGAAATGCGTTTTTCAAGTGCGCCCATGGGTAACACGAGGTTATTACCTGTAAATAAATCCACCCCGCCAAGCATGACCATACAAAGCGCGATACCAAAAACCGCAGCCTGTACAATTTTAATGTACGGTACTTCTGCTGGTGTGAGCATGCCTCCGATGACGATAAAGGTTAGCATTCCAAAGCCAATAAAAAGCCCCCCGAAAAAGGCGAGCATAAGGTAACTAAATACGCTGCGCTCTAAAATTTTTACTTTCTTGTGTGCCATTGCTGCAATCGCTTGAAATGTTTCATTCAATTAGACTACCTCATTTCCTATAGATGTCTCCTAAATTATAACAAGATACGCGCTTCATGTAAGTGAATGTTTGAAAACAGTCTTTTTCTTAACATTCATATGTGAATCACTTAACACTTTATAAAATTATCGTTTAAAAACGAACGTTTCTATTTCATTCAATACAGAAATTCGTGAATATGTCATGAGTTCTGCTCTTTTTTGTTTTTAAGTAAAATAATTTCACGAATTTTCCCACATTTATAGAAAAAGAGTATATTATCAATTTAGAGATTATTTTACTTTACACAAGGAGTGTTTCCATTGACAGTTACGACAAAACGCGCATTTAACTTTAATGCAGGTCCATCAGCATTACCACTTGAGGTTTTACAAAAAGCACAAGCCGAGTTAGTTGATTTTAAAGGCACAGGCATGTCAGTTATGGAGCTTAGTCACCGTAGCGCGACATTTGAAGCGGTACATAACGAAGCGATCGCACGCTTACGTAAACTTTATGAGATTCCTGAAAATTACGAAGTACTATTTTTACAAGGCGGCGCAAGTCTTCAATTCACAATGATCCCGATGAACTTCTTAGCTCAAGGTCAAAAAGCAAGCTACATTCAAACAGGCGCTTGGTCTGAAAAAGCATTCAAGGAAGCAAAATTCTTTGGGACGCCAGTTGAAGCAGCAAGCACTAAAGAAAATAATTATAAAAACATCCCTGCCCTATCTGACATCACTGTCGACGAAGACGCGGCCTATGTTCACTTAACATCAAATAACACAATTTTCGGTACACAATGGAAAACGTTCCCGACAACAGATATTCCATTAATCGCAGATATGAGTTCTGATATTTTATCGAAAAAAGTAGATATTAGTAAGTTCGCGATGATTTACGCGGGTGCTCAAAAAAACCTTGGTCCTTCTGGAGTAACCGTGGTAATCGCACGTAAAGATTTACTAGAAACAGCAAACACAGACATTCCAACAATGTTACAATACGCAACTCATGTGAAAAACAACTCACTTTACAACACACCACCAACATTCGGAATTTACATGTTAGGTGAGGTATTAAAATGGGTGGAAGAGCAAGGCGGATTAGAGACAATCGAAAAACGTAACGAAGAAAAAGCAAAATACATTTACGATACAATTGACAACTCAAACGGCTTCTACTACGGTCATGCGACAGAGGATTCTCGTTCATTAATGAACATTACATTCCGTGTAGCAGACGAAGAATTAGAGAAAAAATTCTTAGCTGAAGCAAAAGAAGCTGGATTCGTTGGATTAAATGGTCACCGTTCAGTTGGCGGCTGCCGTGCATCAGCATACAATTCAGTACCTGTTGAAGCATGTAAAGCACTTGCAGACTTCATGGTGAAATTCCAGCAAGACAATCAATAATCGATTTTACAACTTGAAAAATGCTCCCTCACGTGGGGGCATTTTTTGTCTATATGCGGAGGTGTCGCTTTGAAAAAATGGCATTATAGTTGGATTATTTTAGCGGTAACATTCATTTCAATTATCGTTGCCGGTATTATTCGTTCCTCGGCCGGGGTATTTATCGACCCGTTTGAACAGGACTTTGGCTGGAGTCGTCCTTCGATTTCCCTTGCCTTTGCGGTTTGTTTATTTTTATATGGCTTTTCCGGTCCGTTTATGGCGGCTTTCGTTGAAAAATACGGGCTAAAACGTATGATGCTTGGCTCCATGCTACTATTATCCATTGCCCTTGCCTGCACATTTGTCATGAAACAAGAATGGCAGCTCATCCTTATTTGGGGTGTCATGATGGGCATTGGTTCTGGACTCTTTTTAACCGTACTCAGTACACAGGTTGCCAATCGTTGGTTTGTGAAACGCCGCGGCTTAGCAGTTGGTATTTTAACCGCCGCAACGGCAACCGGACAGCTTATTTTACTGCCTGTCCTTGCAACATTAGTAGATCGCTATTCATGGCAAACTGCGATTTTTTTAATTTTCATATTAAGCATAGTCATGCTACTGATTATCGCGCTCTTTATGCGGAATTATCCGAGCGAAAAAAATATTGGGCTTTATGGAAATGAAGAAGTTACTGAACCTGCACGCATACAAGTTGGGAATCCTTTTAAAATGGCGTTAAACGCTTTAGTGGAAGGGTTGAAGGTGAAGGAATTTTGGCTACTAGCCGGGAGCTTCTTTATTTGCGGATTATCGACAAGCGGACTCATCGGCACCCACTTTATTTCGTATTGTATTAGCTTTGGCATTCCGGTTGTTACCGCCGCTGCCATGCTATCGTTTATGGGCGTCTTTGATTTAATCGGTACCACATTATCCGGCTGGCTAACGGACCGTTTTGATAATCGCTGGCTCCTGTTTTGGTATTACTCACTGCGTGGGTTTTCGCTCCTTGCCTTACCGTTTGCATTAGCTAGTGGCTCGTCTACATGGCTCATGATTTTTGCGATTTTTTATGGGCTGGACTGGATTGCCACCGTTCCACCAACAATCGGCTTAACACGCCAACGCTTTGGACTCGAAAAAAGTGCCATGATGTACGGCTGGATGGTCGCCTTTCACCAAGTAGGGGCTGCTGTGGCGGCTTATTTTGGCGGTGTGGTCTTTGAAGCAATGGGCTCATACAAAATCGCCTTCTTACTAGCAGGCGGATTCTGCTTGATTGCTAGTTTGTTTGTTATTGTGATCAAAAAACAGCCAACTGCAGTCACTCTGCAAAAGTAAAGTGCAGAATCCGTGCTACGCTACGGGTGTAATCGCGTTGAAGCAAGGTGATTTTAGGCTTGAGTCCGTTGTACTGCGCTCCGGGGCACGCTTTTCTGAGGGCGTGGCTCCAACTAACTATTGATGCCTCTAACGGCGGCATCAATAGTGGATTTTCCGCGCACGCTGACCCTCTAGAAGTCGGCCCCTGCGCTCCGTACAACTCTTTTCGTTGAAGCGGATCTTTTCGTGGCTCACCCTTCGCTACGCGGCACTCTAATTTGGTATAAAGAGCACTTCTGTAAAAAAAGAATCTTTTTTTACATAGTACTACCTATAGGCACATCCGAGCATTTCCGCTCTCTGCAGCCTCGCGTTAGCGCAAGCGGCTGGTTTTCTCGCTCTTCACTTTATACTGAGCGCAACACTTTGCGATTGGTGGGCCTCGCAAACGGCAATAAAGGCAGTGATAGAGACACGTATCACGTGGCTTTATCGCTGTCTTGCCGTAGCCCACCAATCAAAACAGTAAAACTTTCTTAGAAAAGCAAACTAAATTCTTCTTATGAAAATAAAAATAAGCATGGACTCCTATTTAACTGGAATCCATGCTTATTTCGTTGGTTAAATTGTAGGCTTATAGAATGAACGGTTATCCAGTGGGAATAAGCGCTCTGTAAATTCTCCTGGCTTTGTTTTATCAAGCGCACGCGTTAGCATGTTCATTTTCGCATCAATATTGTCGATGTAATGCAAAATTTCGGCCTCTTGAATCATTGGCTTTTTCGGGCTACCCCATTCTTCTTTACCATGGTGTGATAAGACTAAATGTTGCAGTAACATCACTTCTTCGCCTTCGATATTTAATTCCGTTGCCGCTTGACCAATTTCATTGACCATAATCGAAATATGACCAAGTAAATTGCCTTCTACCGTATACATCGTACCAACTGGACCACTTAACTCAATGACTTTACCGATATCATGTAAAATCACACCTGCATACAACAGGTCGCGGTTTAATGTTGGATATAAATCACATATCGCTTCACTTAATTTCAACATTGACACAACATGATCGATTAAGCCTGATGCATAATCATGGTGATTTTTCGTTGCTGCCGGATAAATAATTAAACGCTCTTGATATTTTTTCACTAAAAATCGTGTGATTCGTGAAATGTTTGGATTTTGCAGTTGGAAGAAATATTGCATTAACTCTTCAAGTAGCTGCTCTTTTGGAACAGCTGAAGTTGGCAGTAAATCACCAATCGTAACGCCCTCTTCTTCACGTACTGGACGAATTTGTTTCACACGTAGCTGGTTTTTCCCACGGTAATCATGAATTTCGCCACCAACTTTTACAATTGCTTGGGCATAGTATAACGTTTCATGCTCTTCATTTGTATCCCACAGTTTCGCCTCAATGTCCCCGCTACGGTCTTGTAATACAAGTGACATGAACGGTTTCCCGACTGTTGTTACCCCTTTTTTTGCTTCTTTAATTAACAAATATTGATCGACTTGATCCCCAGGTTGAAGTTTCGTAATTCCATTCACAAACAACCACTCCTTTATTACGCTATTACAATTTATTGTAACATGTATATGCAAATGTTACCGAGTAAAAGACCGCGCTACCGTTCATGAACATGTCAAAAATTCAGTAATTTTCTACATTAATCAGAGTTATCCCGTGAATTGTCTAAATATTTTATGTATAATGAAATTATCTTGCTTATAAAGGGTGGTTGTAATGGAGAATTATCGTTTTACTGCATTCGAAAAAACGGGAGAAACTTTATTCGATGAAGTTTGGACTTTTGATAACGACGAAACCGCGAAAATTGAAGGCCAAAAGCAAATCGATGACAAGGGCATTGCCGAAAAAACACATCGCCTAGTCAATTCACAAGGGAAATTAATTTTATTCCACGTGTAAATATGCTTACATAATATTAAAAGGTGGGTACCCAAAATATTGGGTATCCACCTTTTTTTAAACGAATCGCTCAATCATTTTATAAAGCTCTTGATTCGTCGGTACTTGTAAATACATGCGCTGACGTACAATACGGTCTAACTCTTTTTCGATCATGCCACGTGCAAACGCCGCACGATTGTCCGTTGCAAACATCTCCCGAAATTCTTGTGGCATATTATAAATTTCATTGAAATCATGTAGTACTTGCTGCAATTCCCGCTCGTTCAATAAATATTGCTCCGATAAATCGGCTAACTGCTCATTAAAAATTTCCACCATTTTAGCTGCGTCATCTTTAATGATTAAATCTAACAGCTTTTTCGCAAGCTTTGTTGCTACAACACTACCTAATATTAAGCCAATAATCCCACCGATTAAACTAATAACCGCAGTACTAACATTTGGAATCGTAAAACCAATCCCACCACCAACGATTAAGCCACCAATACTTCCGGCTACACTTGCTGCGGTTTTTGATACATTTTTAAATAGCTGTGCAGGTGACATTTGGCCTTTAATGGTACGGACAATATCAACACTCGACATCACACCCGTCACAATTGCTCCTGTCACAACATTAGCATTTAATAACGTAATTGCCTTTTTAGCCGCAATCGAGCTGTATGCCGCCTTTTTTGTTGCGGAGCCGGCCATTCTCTTAACAACCGCTTTGGTACCATTCTTCTTAATAGCACCTAACATACCTTCATCTAACTCGATCTGTTCACTCATCGTAGCAAACTGGATCTGTTGTTCTATAATTTCCTCGGCGAATGATTCACCAATAATTGATAAGCCTGTTAAAACGGCATTTTCTACAGCATCCTCACGCTCTGCGCCATTCCATTTACTTTGGGCAAATGACAGCGCTGTACTCATACCGATTGTTTCCTCAAGAAAACAAATCATACCTTGCTCATTCATCGTTAAGTGATGAATGTTCCCAGCCTCTGCAATATGGCGCACCTGCTGATATGTGAATGCACCCTGCTTTATATAGTCAGTATTATTAAAATGCGCGATAACTTGTTCAAATTGATCAAATGGCACTTCTAAATAATTGATTTGACCTTCTTCTAGTTGCTCTAACTCAACTTCACAGATTGCAATCGTTTGTTCGACAGTTGGACAATAGACATTATGCAGTAATTGTCGATGTTTTTTAGAAAGCAGTATTTGTTCCACGAAGTACCTCCAGTTTTTAAGTCCTTCATTATCATAAGGGCATTCGGGGATGTTGTACAGATTTTTGTTCACTTAGAATTGTGAAAAATAAAAGAAAAAGAACTAGCACATTTCATGCTAGTTCCAATCTGTTTATTTCCCGTTAAACTGAGGTACTCGTTTTTCTACGAATGCTTGGATGCCCTCTAAATGATCTTTTGTTTGACGCATTTTCACTTGTCCCGCTGACTCGCCTTGTAAAATTTGTTCAAGCTGTGCTAAGTTTGCACCGTGTAAAATTTGCTTCGTTTCAATCATTGCTAAAATTGGTGAAGCAAGTAGTTTCCCAACAAGCTGATCGACTACGACACTTGCTGCGCCGTCTGCTACATTATAGTCAATCAAGCCAAGTGCTAATGCCTCCTCACCGTTTAACACTTTGCCTTCCCAAATCATTTGCTTGGCCTTTGCTGTACCTAAACGTTCCTTCATAAAGAAATGACCCGCACCGTCTGGAATTAAGCCGATTCCAATAAAGTTCATCGCAAGCTTACTTGACTGTTCTGCCACAATAATATCGCTACCTAACGCTAAGCTAAACCCTAGCCCCGCAGAAGCGCCGTGAATTTGCGCAATTGTCAGCATCGGTAGTGTGTAATAGGCTTTAACTAAACGTGCAATATCACCCATAATCGTGCCGAAATCTGAGAAGTCCGTGGAAGAGGCCATCATTTTCACATCGCCACCAGCAGAAAATACTTTTCCTTCTCCTTTAATAACAAGTACTTGTACACCCTGCTCCTTATGTAGCGCCTCAAAGCAATCCGCTAATTCGCGCATCATCGTAAAGTCCATCGCGTTCATTGCAGTTGGTCGATTTAATGTTAATGTTGCCTTACGTTCAGCGATTTCTAATTGAATAGTTTCGTACATTTCTATACACCCCTTATTTATGAATAATCATTCATTTCGACAACGTGTAGCATTTTCCCTTTATTTACTCAGGAATTTCCCAACTTGTAAACCTGTAAACAGACAACCACCAACAAATGTCCCTTCAAGCGAACGGTAGCCATGTACACCGCCACCACCAAAGCCACTCACTTCACCTGCTGCAAAAAGCCCTTTGATTGGGTCCCCTGTGTCGGTTAATACTTGCCCATCCAAATTCGTTTGTAAGCCCCCTAATGTTTTACGCGTCAAAATATTTAAGCGTACCGCAATGAGTGGTCCTGCTTTTGGATCTAAAATTTTATGAGGCTTTGCAGCACGAATTAATTTATCTCCTACATAATTACGTGCCCCGTGAATTGCTGTTACTTGTGCATCTTTTGAAAAATGATTATCCATTTCACGATCACGCGCTAAAATTTGGTCCTTAATATGAATGAAATCCAGTAACTCGCTACCGACAAGCTTGTTCATACCGTCCACTAAATCCTTTAAGCTATCAGCAACAACGAAGTCTTCCCCGTAGTCTTTAAACGCTTGCACGGCTGATGGTGGGCCAGGTAACACACGCTTTAATACTTCTTTAATACTTTTATTTGTTAAATCTAAATTTTGTTCCGAGCCGGACAATGCAAATTCTTTTTCAATTATTTTTTCCGTTAAAATAAACCACGAATAGTCATAGCCCGTTTGTCCAATCGCTTCAAGCGTGCTCAGCGTATCAAAGCCTGGGAAATTTGGAGCGCTAAAGCGATTGCCTGTTGCATCAAACCACATTGATGATGGACCAGGTAGAATACGAATGCCGTGATTTGGCCAAATCGGATTCCAGTTTTTCAAACCCTCTGTGTAATGCCACATACGGTCACGATTAACGATACGTCCACCAATTCCCTCTGCCATTTCAAGCACCTTTCCGTCCACATAAGCCGGTACACCCGACACCATATTTTCAGGTGGCTTACCGAGACGTGCGGGCCAATTTTTCTTTACCAGTTCAATATTGGCTCCAATACCACCACTTGCGACAACAACAGCATCTGCCGTGTATTCAAACGTATCCATGACAACTCGAGAACTTTTCTCTCCTCGTTCAATATTGCTTTCTTCTAATACATTGCCATGAATCCCTGTTACTGCACCATTTGTTGTTAACAGCTCTGTTACTTGATGACGTGGTTTATAGTCGATTTTGTCCGTGCTTGCTGCTTGTAACACTTTTTGTGCAAATGGCTCGACTAAGCCAGGACCTGTTCCCCACACAATGTGAAAGCGCGGTACAGAATTCCCATGCCCACCTGCTAGTGAGCCACCACGTTCTGCCCAACCAACTACCGGAAAAAAGTGAATGCCCTTTGATTTTAACCAGTTATATTTCTCCCCTGCGGCAAAATCTACATAAGCCTTCGCCCACTTGTAGCCCCATGCATCTTCATCGTCTAGCCGGTCAAACCCCGCCGTCCCAAGCCAATCTTGCCATGCCAGTTCCTTTGTATCTTTAATTCCAAGTCTTCTCTGCTCTGGTGAATCCACTAAAAACAAACCTCCAAATGACCAAAACGCCTGTCCGCCAATTGAATTGGCAGGCTCTTGATCGACAAGCAACACCTTTTTATTGGCATCCAGTAATTCACAAGCCGTCACTAATCCCGCTAATCCTGCACCTACAACAATTACATCATAATGCATACAAAACGCCTCCTTTGTGTTTCTTCTTTACATGTTCGTGCTTCGTTACAATTCCCCTTCAAAAATCAGAAGGAAAGTAAATCAAGCTCATTTCAAAAGCTGACAACTTTATGTCATAAAAAGTGAATCCGAATTTTCATTGTTATATTAATCAACTAAATTTTTCAGTAAATTCAATTAAATCTAGTTATATCAACATCGTTAGCGCTTACATCCAAAAGCCACCAAAACGAATGATTTGATAATTATTTTAAATATAGTTCGGTTTTTAACCATTACACACAGATGAAAACAAAAATAATTTCATAAATTCCGATAATTCCGTTGACAAAGGTGAACAATCGGGTTTATGATGTTAACAAATTTAATCACGACAAACTATTGTGATAGAGACATGCTAATTCGTTTTGTATAGCAAAGAGAGCTGGTGGTTGGTGTAAACCAGTGTATACGCGAAGTAAGTTCCACTCTTGAATAGAATAGCTGAACATTGTAGTAGGTTATTCCGTCCCATGCACGTTACGCATATGGATAAGGTTGTATGTATATTTTTCGGAATATTACAACAACGAATAAGGGTGGTACCGCGATTCTGATATTTATTAGCCTTTCGCCCCTTACAGTGACATGTAAGGGACGGAAGGCTTTTTTTATTATGTTTCATAAAACATAACAATCAAAAAAACGATGAAGATTAAGGGAGAGAATTTTATTATGGCAACTGAAGTTATCGAAAAGGCAACAAAAACAATTAACGTATTTATTGCAGATCCACTTAGTGAAGATGGGATTTTTCCATTACGTCAGGAAACTGAATTAAACTTAAACGTTATTATCGATACAGGTCTTGCTCCTGAAGAATTAATCGCAAAAATCGCGGACGTTGAAGTATTATTAGTTCGTTCTCAAACAACAGTAACGCGCGAAGTAATCGAAGCAGCAAAAAACTTAAAATTAATCGGTCGTGCTGGCGTAGGTGTAGATAACATCGACTTAACAGCTGCAACTGAGCACGGTATTATCGTAGTAAACGCACCAGATGGTAACACAAACTCTGCTGCTGAACATACAATCGCCATGATGACATCTTTAGCTCGTTACATTCCACAAGCCTTCAACACACTGAAAAACGGTAAATGGGACCGTAAATCATATGTTGGGGTTGAGTTAAAAAATAAAACATTAGGCGTAATCGGCATGGGCCGAATCGGTGCAGAAGTTGCTTACCGTGCAAAAGGTCAACGTATGAACGTTATCGCATATGACCCATTCTTAACTGAAGAGCGCGCAAAAGAGCTTGGCGTAACAAAAGGTACAGTGGATGAAGTTTGTGCAGCTGCTGAATTCATCACAGTGCATACGCCTCTATTACCTGAAACACGTAACATCATTAACAAAGAGCGCTTTGCAATTATGAAAGACGGCGTTCGCATTATTAACTGTGCTCGCGGTGGTATTATTAACGAAGATGATTTATATGACGCAATCGTAGAAGGTAAAGTCGCTGGCGCAGCACTTGACGTATTCATTGAAGAGCCTGCAACAGATCACAAATTACTAACGTTACCACAAGTGATCGCAACACCTCACTTAGGTGCATCTACAGTAGAAGCACAAGAATCAGTTGCTGTTGACGTATCAAACGACATCATTAAATTCTATAAAACAGGTACCGTAACAAACCCAGTAAACATGCCTTCAATTCCAAAAGAAAAGCTTGCACAAGTAGAGCCATTCTTTGCATTAGCTGAAAAGCTTGGTAAATTCTTAATCCAAGTAACAGAAGAAAGCATTCAACAATTAAACATCTCTTACGCGGGTGAAGTTGCAAACTTTGACGTTCGTCCATTAACAGCAAACGCTATTAAAGGCTTACTATCTACAAACCACGGTTCTCACGTAAACGATGTAAACGCACGTTACTTAGCTGAGCGTATCGGTATGCAAATTAACGAGCATAAAACAACAACTGCAAAAGGCTTCACAAACTTAATTACAGTTGAAATCGTAACAGAAACTGAAAAACATACAGTTGCTGGTACATTATTAAACGGCCTTGGCGCACGTATCGTAAAAGTAGAAGGCTTCGTTGTAGACGTAATTCCAAACGGCAACCTACTTTACATTAAAAACCAAGACAAACCAGGTTCAATCGGTCGCGTAGCAACAAAATTAGCAGAAAAAGAAATCAATATCGCAACGATGCAAGTAGGTCGTGATCAAGTTGGTGGTTCTGCTGTTATGATGCTTGTAGTGGATAATGAAGTAACAACGGAAGATTTAATTTATGTAGCACAACTTGAAAATATCGATGAAGTAAAAGCTATTTCTCTATAATTTCACCTTCAATACGGATAAGCGCATTATGCAGCTTATCCGTATTTTTTTACCAGTAAAATTAACTATTTTACACACGAATTCTACTCATTAATAATCCCAGTTGTAGTTCTTAATAAGGATTTATTTTACTTTCATTCAAGTTTTGTACAGTGAATTGTATACTAGACATATCAAGAAAAATTTTGACAATTCTAACGAAACTTATGCAAAGGAATTTTCTATATGAAAAAAACAATAATGCGATGTTTTATGACGCTTTGCTTCGGGTTTGTGCTTTTCTTTTTACCGCAACATTCAACAGCCTCACCTACTGCTGACATCAAGTTCACGCTTGAGGCGAGCGAGTTACTTGATGAGTCTTTCCAGTACGTTTTGACAGAATTACCGAAACACGCACCAGTTACCGTGTTAGCCGTGCAAGACGACTGGCTTAAAGTGCAATTCAAAACACAAGTTGGCTACATTAAAAGCGACCAGCTCACAATCCTTCCACCTCAATACATGCTCGTACAAGCAAAAAGTGCGCCACTTGTTCACGTGACGGATTTACAGCAAAGTGAGGGACGTGGCAAGCTCCATTTAAACAGTATCGTTGAGGTGTATCCAACAGATTCAAAAAATTTCGTTTTCGTACGCTACGGTCACCTAGCAGGCTATGTGAACAAACATCTACTTGTTCAACCAAAAGTCAAATTAATGACAGTAAAAGATCCAAAGGGTGTTGTCGTACGTTCTACTGCAAGTCCATCTGGTCCGGTCATTGGGCAACTTCCAGCCAAATCTGAAGTAAAGATGCTAACGACCCTAGTAGGTTGGGCATTTGTTACGACCGACAAACTATCAGGCTATGTGTTAGCAAGTAGCTTAATACCGGCAAAAGAAAAACCAGCTACTACAAAACCTACTAGTTCAACGAAAGTAAAAAAAATAGCGCTCACTTTTGATGATGGACCACATGCAAAAGTAACGCCGCAAATTTTAAAAATACTAGAGAAATACGATGCAAAAGCAACGTTTTTCGTTGTCGGAAATGAAGTAAAAAAGAATCCGAAAGTGCTACAAGCCGTTGCTGATGCAGGTCACGAAATCGGTAATCACACGTTTAATCATGCAAAACTAACAACTTTGTCAGCAAGAAAAATAAAGCTACAAATTGACTCCACTGACGCGGCGATTAAAGCAGTCATTGGGCAAAACGCTACTGTATTTCGTCCACCATATGGTGCTCTTAATAAAACCGTATCGAATCAATTAAAAGTACCGAGTGTGCTATGGACAATTGATACATTAGATTGGAAGCATCGCGATCCAAAGCAAACATTAGCATCGGTACAAAAAAACGCGAAAAACGGCAGTATTGTTTTACTACACGATATCCACCAAACAACAGCCGATGCATTAGAGCCTATTTTAGCGTTGCTGGAAAAGCAGGGCTATGAATTTGTAACTGTATCGGAAATTTTAAAGAAATAAAAAAAGTTCCATGATTCGTACTTGATTACGAATCGTGGAACTTTTTAATTAAAGGACTTTAAATTTAAAAATGTTAGTGTTTCTGAATCCATTGCAAAATCTAGTGTGCTCGCCACTTCAATACCTTGCGTCATACTTACAACCGCTACAGTTACTGCCGCTAACGTTGCCCCTACCGCAATAAACCCTGATAACAGGCGATGGGCTTTTTGCATTTCCACATTGGATTGTTTTACATCTTTTTTACGCACAAGCTTGAAAAATCGTTCGTGCTGATGAGGCATCGATAACACATGGGCACACGCTAAGCAGAGTTGGGCACTATGACGTGCGATCACTACAAAATCTACCTGTACATATTCAGTTGTACGTCCGCAGTTTTCACAGCGGCATGCTCCATTGTTATCCATAAGAACAACCTCTTTCATTGTATTTGTATAGCCAGTATATCATAAATTTTTAGAAAATTCTCTATTTTAAAGTCATTATTCTAGAAAACTAAAAAACGCATAGAAATCCATGCGTTTTTAGCATTTATAATGTTTGAACGAGCTTTAGAAATTCGGTTAATGACGTCACTTCATACGTCGGTGTCACATCTGGATTTTGTGGCTTGTCTTCCCGGTTAATCCATACATTGCGCATATTCACGCGAGATGAACCTAAAATATCCGTCATTAAATTATCGCCAACCATAATCCCATCGTCTTTTGTAACATTGGCCTTTTCCATTACAAACTCAAAAATGGACGCGTCTGGTTTTCCTTTACCAAAGTCGCCTGAAATAATAATGTGATCAAAGTACGGTACGATTTCGGGTGTGATTTCTAATTTTAATTTTTGTAGGCTTGGTGCACCATTTGTTAATAAGACAAGCTGATACTTGCCTTTTAGTTCATCTAAAACGGCAAAGGTATCCTCGTAGAAGAACGGTGCTTTTTTACGCTCTGCCACAAAGCGCTCTCCCAGTTCTGCGCCAAATGTAGCATCGTCTACACCAAGCGCGGCTAAACCATTCGTCCAAGATTGTGCACGGTAGCCCGGTACGATTTCCTTCATTTTTTGGAACTGTGGGGTAGGGTCATCAAATGTACCCCATAAACCTTCAAACGGGTTAATCCCAATTAACACTGTGTAATCATACGTTTCGTAGCTTTCATATAATGTACGTGCAGCTTTACGCACTTCGTCTTCAAGCTGTACAGCGTCTACGTTTTTCACTGAGCTTGCATAAGCACATGTTTTTTCAAATGCTGTTTTTACGGATTTTTGATCGTATAGCAGTGTATCATCTAAATCGAAAATAATTGTTTTAATTGCCATGAATTTTGCTCCTAAACTTTAATTATGTACACTCTTATTTTATCATAATAAAGCATGTTATTTTTGATTCATTTTGACTTTTCTAAAAATTAAATATAAGATCCTCACCATAAGTTGGGGATGACAGATATTTCTACTTGCGTCCCCTCTGCTACGCTACAGGGGAAACGCGTTGAAGCAAGATGATTTTAAGCTCGTGTCCGTTGTACTGCGTTCCGGGGCAGGCTTTCCGGGCGGCGTGGCTCCAACTAACTTTTGATGCCTCTGACGGCGGCATCAAAAGTGGATTTTCCGCGCACGCTTAATCGCCAAGGAGTCCGCCCCTGCACTCCGCACAACTCTATTCGTTGAAACAAGTGTTTATGTAGCTCACCCTTCGCTCCGCGTCACTCTGCTTCAGAAGCAAGTCGTGCTCATGCCGCAGCCCGCCAATCAATACAGTAAAACTTTATTAGAAACCGCAACCCCATGTTACGGTGATGAACCTATAAAGAAAGCACAGAAAACTCGCTTAACGTTTTCAGTGCTTTTTCATTCGAACTATTTATTCTTCTCACGCAACTGTTGCATTAAATTAGCGATGCGGTCTTTTTGGCTAACGGTCTCTTCGTTTAATACTGTTATCTCGTACGTACGCCCGTTATCGTTAATCGATACGATGTCACCTTGCTTCACTTCAATTGCTAAATCTGTGCGGTGAATGAGGAGTTGCTGTGTTTCTTCTGGGCGCTGTAAAAAAATCGCGTAATCCCCTTCAAAACGATCTAATGTATATTTTTTATGGTAGCTCACTAACGATGTCCCCCTTCGCATTTTTCAACTGTGCCGGATCCCCTGAGTTTAACCAAATTTGCTTTTTCGTCCATTCCAGTGAATTGCCCCTCGATTTTGCTTCACTACCACTCGTCACATAAATGATTTTACCCGGTGCTAAATTTACATTCGGGAAGTTGTATACTTGATTGCCTTCTACCGAAATTAATTGCCAGCCTTGTAAATTAACCGCTTCGTTACTGTTATTTTTAATCGCTACGATTTCAGCCTGTAAATCTAGACTCACTAATTCCACCTTACCTGACTTTGGTGGTGTAATCGAGCTTGTTGCGCCAATTCCTGTCCACGGCTTCGCGTTAATATCATACGTTACACCATCTGTCTTCACCACAATCATCCCTGATTCTGCCGTCCCGTAAATCTCACTACCGACTTGCGTTACTGCATCAACCACTTCTGCGTGGGGATGACCGTATTTATTGTCCTGACCATAGCTTAAAATCGTTGCAAGTGGACGCACTGCTTGAATAAATGGCAGTGAGCTGCTCGTATTCGAACCGTGATGCCCTGCTTTTAAAATCGTTGCTTCTACGTCTACCCCGTCTTGTATAAGCTGTTCTTCAATCGCATGCCCCGCATCACCCATTAATAAAAATGAAATATTTTGATAGGCTACACGTAATACAATGGATGCCTCGTTATTATCTGAGGCGTTTTCATCGCTTGCGACTACATCGACTAGTACTGTAGGATCAAGTGCCAATGTGTCACCTGCTTTTGGTACCGTATAACGAATATTTTTGTCATTTATTAATGTCAGCATTTCCTCGTACGTTTGTGAAGTATGTACTTTTCCTGAATCGATAAACTCTTTTATTGAAATCGAATTTAGTACTGCAATTAGCCCACCAATGTGATCAGCATCGGGGTGTGTGGCTACAACATAATCGAGCTTCGTTACACCTTGTGTACGTAAATAGTCGACCACGGTTTTCCCCGCGCTTTTTACACCGCCGTCAATGAGCATGGTCTTTCCGTTTGGGGCTTTAATTAAAATCGAATCCCCTTGCCCAACATCAATAAAGTGTACCGACATTTCTTTTCCTGCTACTGCCGGAGTTGTTTCTGTTACTTCTGTACAGCCCGTTAATACAAGCAGCATTGCTACTAAAAGCCCTATTAATCTTTTCATTTTGCCAATCCCTTTTTAGTTTTTCTATTCTTTAGTGTACACAACATTTGGCTAAATAAAAATGAAAAAAGGACCGACATGTATAAAGCATCGTCTGCCTGTTTCATCCGATGTTCGACCGTGATAAACTGCTTGAATGGGCGTTACAGTCGCGCACAGAAAAAAGGAATGCTACCGAGGTAACATTCCCTGTTTACATATGATTATGATGAATACAGCTCATCTAAAATTTTTATTTTCTTAGCAATTGCCTCTTCAAACGTCATAATGTACGCCGCCGGATCTTTTGGATTGTGGAATTGCGTAATTTTGCCCGTTTCCGGGTGCACAAATTTCGACGATGCTCCGCAACCAATACCTAAAATCGTTTGGACTTCTTCCATAATAACGATGTTGTAAATCGATTCTTCATTTGGCTTACAGTAGCCGACATTTTCTAAGTTCCCTAAAATATTTTTTTGACGATATAAGTAGTATGGGACATAGCCATTTTCAGCTGTCCAGTCCGTCGCCATTTGCATCATTTGTGCCACAGTATCACGGTCTGCTACTTTATATTTATCTTTATTACGCGTCATTTCCGATGCACGCTTAAAGCTCAGTGTATGCACCGTTAAGCTTTCTGGCTGCATTTTTGCTGATTCCTCTAATGAATGCTGAAATTCCTCGATGCCTTCATTTGGTAAACCAATAATTAAGTCCATATTAATGTTGTTCATGCCTGAATTACGTGACAGCCAGAACTTTTCAATCGTTTCTTCTACAGTATGGTGACGGCCAATTGCTTTTAATGTTTCTTGTGTGTAGCTTTGTGGGTTAACCGAAATACGGTCAATGCCCCATTTTTTCAGCACTTCAATTTTTTCTGGTGTAATCGTATCTGGGCGACCTGCCTCCACCGTAATCTCACGAATCGATTCGGGATTTGGGAATGCATCAAACATCGTTTTATAAAGGGCATCCATTTCATGCGCCTCAATTGATGTTGGTGTACCCCCACCCCAATAAATTGACGTAATGCGCATGTTTTTCTTCGTTAACCATTTACCCATCTCTTGTAATTCAATGTGTAGCCCGTCGATAAACTTGTCCACGCGACCTGCTTTGCGATTCGATTGAATGGCATACGCGGGGAATGTACAGTACGCACACATTGTTGGACAGAATGGTACACCAATGTAAATCGAAATTTCACGTCCAAGCTCATCTAAATCAGGAATAATCATCAGTTGACGTTCCACAATGGCTTTCATAAGCGCAATTTTTTGATCCGAAATACGGAAATCCTCTTTTAAAATCGTCGCAATTTCTGCATCTGTTTTCCCAGCTTTACGGTAGTTATGATATAGCTTTGTTGGGCGAACGCCTGTTAAAATCCCCCACTGCTGTGTCATGCCTGAATATTGTTCCAGTACATCGAGCATCACGTGAGATAACGCACGCTTCAGACGAATATTTTGCTCTTTTTCCGTCCCCTCTGTCGCATAAGCTATTGAATAATTGCTCGTGTATGTCTCGTTCTCAACAGTTAGTTTGGCTGTAGTTTGAACCGTAAACGTTTCATCAATCGAATGCTCGAACGCCATTAGCATATCCGCGCCGTCTTGTTCGATTTGGATAACTGAATCCTCATAAAACAAATTCGCAATATGATTTAATACGCGCGTCCAGTCTTCTTTAAATTGTTGATTTATATGAATTGTTTTCATTATTTCTTCTCTACTTTCCTATCTATTGAAAAACATATTGTCGATTATTTACTAAATACAAAATCCATCTCATTGTATCAAAAAATGAAATGGAATAAAGGAATCGTGCTTATTTTCAGTGGAAAAATTATTAAAAAAATAATTTTATTTTAACTTAATTTTAACCTTACAAAGATATAATTTAGTTACATCATAAGGAATGGAAATGATTATCCATTATCCGTTCACGCGATTGTTAAAAATTAACTATAAACATTAGACTTAGTTGACAGAATATTTTATACTTTCAATGAGTCGACGTTATATGGAGGTGGAAAGGTTGATTATTTCGCAAAAATTAACATCAGAAAATTTTACGACAATTGTAAATCAATTATTTATCAACATTCATAAGTTTGATTTAAATCGCTGCGACGAACGTACATTTTACATTACAATCAATGTGTCTTATGCGAACCATTCAACGACCTGTGATTTAATTTTTTTAGTGGATCGGGATGAATTATTCGGGGCCATTTCGTTAAATAATCTTTACGAAAACGTACAACGCTTCTTTTCCCAGCATTTTAACTACCAATTACTGTACACAGACGAAATGCACATCGCAAAGCTGGCGACAAAGCATCCTCATTTTTCAGATAGCATTCGACTATACACACAAAAATTTCCTAAGCATTCCGTTGCATTGTAAAAGGCTCACACAAATGTGTGAGCCTTTAGTTATTAATTGCGTCCTAGTTGCTCAAACTTTTCGTAGTTTGATCACTCTTTCACGCAATAAATCTTATAATTCGTCGTATAACGCTTGGATTGGTTGTGTAATAATACGGTTTACTTCTTGAATCACTGTGCTTAACGCCATTTCAGCTTCTAGCATAGCTAAAATCTTCATGTCTTGTTGCGCTAATTGTGCTGTTTTTTGTAGGTATACATACTCTTCTTCTGTAAGCTCTTCACCAGCTGTTTGCTTTTCTTGAAACTTCATTTGTACATCACGGAAGTTTGTGAATAATGTTTTTGATTCTTCGTCTTCACGTACCGCCTCTACCGCTTTTTGTAGATTGACGAATTCCTCTGTTTTACGGAATGTTGCTTGAAGCTTGTTAATATCATCATAAATGTTGATCACTTGTATGTCCTACCTTCTTGTTTTAATTCGTCATAAAGACGATAATCGCTTGAATCAGCCCGACAAGACCACCAATAATACCACCTAGCCAAGTAATCAGCTTAAGCTCTTTGCTAATAATACCAAGCACCAGCTCTTCTAACTTCGCAATTGGGAATGAATCCACCTGCTCACGCACAACTTCCGCTAAATTTAAACGTTTTAACACGTCTTCAATTTTACCTTCTGCTGCGATAAACAGTTTATCCATCATTTTCGGTAGCAGCTCATCTGTTGCCCACTGTTTCCCCTGTGGCCAATAATCATTAATCGTTTTGTCTAAGCGAGATTCAAGGGCTAATGCATTTTTTGCATAGCTTTGAATGCTTGTTTCAATCGTATCAAAGTTTACATCATTCATAAAGTCCATTGCTGGGCGATTTTTAATTTTCTCCCACTCTGCACTAAAAATACGTTGCAGTAATGCGGCTGTTCCTGGTGCTTGTAAAAACTTCACAAGCTCGCGCTGCACTTTATCGACAAGTGATGTCGAATCACCTAAAAACATTTGAATCATCCCACCAAACGAACCCTTCGTTGATAAAAAATCATCCAGCATATTTTTAATCGTTAATGTACCTTCTGGCGATAAGAAATAATCCTCACCCTTTTGCAAAATTTGTACCACTGCCTCATCAATTTTACGATCTAGCACCGGTTCTAAATCCGTTGGTAAAATTTCGCGAATCGCTTTTGTAGATAATGTATTTTTCACCGACATAAATTGACTGCGAATCAGTTCATCTACTTTCCCTTCAACCGTTTGAGTTAATGAAGAAAAGCCTGCTAAATGAAGCCAATCATTTAATTTTTTTTCTTCTGTAAATACGTCTTGCGCTACTTTTTCCTGCGCAAATGTTAATACACTTGCACGCACTTCTGGTGATAAAAATTTCTTTTTAATCGTTTCTGGTGTTAATAAATATTCTGATACTGTTTTCCCTAATTGAATCGCTAAATCACCGCGACGTTTTGGAATTAAACCCGGCGTTAAAGGTAACTTCCACTTTTTAAAGTAGATTGGCTTATACGGACGAAATAACATTTTAATTGCCATATAATTTGTCGCTGCTCCAACAACCGCCCCTACCACACCAAGCAACAGTAATAGCGTAATAAATTCTCCCATTGTCTTCACTCTTTTCTCATCTATCTTACTTCTATTATTAATTTGTTCAAACAAAAATTGCAACAACAGACTACTTTCTTGTACGATTAAATAGGGAGGGATGTTTCATGATTCAACATTTTAGCTATAAACCATTATTCGAAAACAGCCAAATTCCTGGTTGGTCCGTCAGCTTCTTTTTTAAAAACGAACGTTACAAAGCAGAATATTATAAAGATGGCAGCATTAAATTTATCGGTAACACACCACAAGAACTTGCCAATGTAGAAAAAATGATTCACGAACTTATGTTGTTCCACGTTTATGAATAAGGAACAAAAGCGCTAAAGGGCCATTAAGCAATCTATAATTTCCTTAACAGTAAAAGAGCATCCTCAAATTTTGAGGATGCTCTCTTTATGCGCATTCAAGTAAATTATCAAAATAGCTGGCTAGAGAGTTTATTTGCTGGCATTTTTTTAAAATAAAGTTCTCGTCTATTTATCTAATTTATTACTCATTACATTACCATTAAAATACTGAAAATTCAATTTTTCACTTAAATATTTTTTTCTTAATCACCTCACTTAAATTCCCTTTCATTTATAACTAACAAAATTTGTTTTTTTAACGTAAATATTTTATCATTGTATTATTAAATTTTTTTTAGGAGGTGTACTCTTTATTTGCCACGCTCATTCGCGCCGCAAATAAGGACTATATTTGGACGTAGACATAGTTGAGCTAACCATTAGGCTGGCAGCATTCGCTGTCTTAATTGCCGCCACGGCATTTTTCGTTGCAACCGAGTTTGCAATAGTTAAAGTAAGAACAACAAAGATTGACCAGCTAGTTGCGGAAGGGAACAAAAAAGCCATCCGCGCTAAAAAAGTCATCGCAAATCTTGATGAGTATTTATCTGCTTGTCAATTAGGGATTACCATTACTGCACTAGGACTTGGTTGGCTAGGAGAACCTACTTTTGAGATTATCCTTCATCCAATTTTTGAGTTTTTTAACTTAAGCGGTAGTGTGACATCAGTTCTTTCATTTATTGTTGCCTTCTCAATCGTAACGTATGTACACGTTGTCGTTGGGGAATTAGCACCGAAAACTCTTGCTATTCATAAAGCAGAAGAAATCACGTTAAGTTTATCAGGAGCTATTATTTTGTTCCATAATATTATGTATCCATTTATTCGTACGTTAAACGGCTCAGCACGTGCCTTAACGGGACTATTTGGTTTAAAAATGATTTCTGAATCTGAAGCAGCACACTCTGAAGAAGAGCTTCGCATGATTTTATCAGACAGCTACAAAGGAGGAGAAATTAATTCCTCTGAGTACGAATACGTAAACAGTATTTTTGAGTTTTCTGAACGCATCGCGAAGGAGATTATGGTACCTCGAACTGAAATTATTAGTATCGAAAAAGATCAAACAATCCGCGAAGTATTTGAGTTAATGGGGATTGAGCAATATACGCGTTATCCAATTACAGACGGCGACAAAGACCATGTGATTGGCTTAATCAACATGAAACATTTATTAACTGCTTTTATTAAAGACCCTGCAAATGGGGATAAAAAAGTGGAAGAATATATGCAGCCTGTCATTCGCGTTATTGAAACGATTCAAATTAGTGAGTTACTATTAAAGATCCAACGCGAGCGTATTCATATGGCCATTTTAATGGACGAATACGGCGGTACTTCTGGGTTAGTAACCATTGAAGACATCATTGAGGAAATCATTGGGGACATTCAAGATGAGTTCGACCAAGATGAAATTCCTGAAATTCAAGAAATCGCCAAAGACCATTACATCTTTGATTCTAAAATGTTATTAGCTGAAGTTAATGACATTTTAGGCACAGACATTGAAGATGACGACATCGATACAATCGGTGGCTGGTTCATGACGCAACACTTTGACGTTGAAGAAGGCGATACGATTGAATACGATGGCTATCGTTTCAAAGTGACCGAACAAGATGGTCACCATATCTTGTATTTAGAAGTAACGAAATTACTGGAGATTGACATACAAGACAAAGCATAATTTAAAGCCCCCATTTTCTTAGTAGAAAATGGGGGCTTTTTTCATTTATTCCCGCTTGGTTCTGTTAGATTATGCTTTACTGCATATAGTGCTGCTTGCGTACGGTCTTGTACTTGCAGCTTGGTGAAAATATTGGAAATATGGGTTTTCACTGTTTTTTCGGTTACATAAAGTGATGCGGCAATTTCACGGTTGCTTTTCCCTTTTGTCAGCTCGGCTAATACATCCTGTTCACGCGGTGTCAGTGGGTTTAAACTATGCGGTTTATTCTCATCTTCACGAAGGCCCTCTTCTAGCTGCGAGGTTGCTTCTGGATGTATTGTATTTTCACCACGCATAATTTGGCGAATGGATTCCACTAAATCATCTGGCTCAATATCCTTTAATTGATAACCGGATGCCCCTGCCTGCATTGCCGGTAGCACATGGTCTTTATCCGAAAAACTTGTAAGCATAAGTACTTTAATATCCGGCCACTTCTGCTTTATCTTTTTGGTCGCAGTAATGCCATCCATTTCTGGCATTACTAAATCCATCAGTACAATATCCGGATTAAATTTTTCGACAAGCTCTACCGCTTCAATACCATTTTTCGCCTCTCCGACCACTTCGATATCCTTTTGTGTTTTTAAGAAAAACAATAATCCGCGACGCACAACATGGTGATCGTCGGCAATTAATACTCGAATCATCTCAATTCCCCCTTAATATGGTAAACGCACTAATAGCTCTGTTCCTTTACCAATTTCACTTACCCAATCCGCACGACCACCGACCGCGTGTGAACGGTCTTTAATCGATTGAATACCAATCGACGGGATGCTGTGGACGACTTCGACATTAAAGCCCTGCCCCGCATCCTTTACAACAAGTAATACATCCGTTGCCGTCACATTGACAAAAATCTGTACATGCGTGACCCCAGCATGTTTTCGCACATTATTCAGTGCTTCTTGCGCAATCCGGAATAACGTTTCCTCCACGCGCGATGGTAATTGAATGACGCCCGTTACATGGACCGTTAACGTTAAATTCATCATTTCCGCATACACTTTAATTGCTTCAATCAAGCCACTCTCTAAGCCTTTTGGACGCAATTGCCAAATGAGTGCGCGCATTTCGGTTAGCGCCTCTTGTGTGAGCTGCTGAATATCTTTAAATGTTTCCTTTAGTTCTTCTTGCTCCGTCATCTCAATACCCGCTCGTGCTGTTAGTGTTACGGAAAATAACAATTGATTCACGGAGTCATGTAAGTCCCGTGCCAGGCGGTTACGCTCCTGTACACGTGCGATTTCTTGCTGCTCATTCGTTAAATAAATTCGCTTAATGGCTGAGCCCATCTGAAATGCTACGGATTCGAGTAAATCTAATTCCTCATCGGTAAAACGTACGGTATTACGTGAAGCAACGTTTAATAAACCAAAGCGCTCTTGTCCTGATTGTAGTGGTACAGTTGCATGATGCGTGATGTCATTGTGGTCACCAACATTTGCTTCAATTGCACTTTCAATTCGTTGGCATTCAATAATGTTTGACGCCTTTTTTAACTCATCATTGCGATAGCGCGATACACACCAACAGCCTCCGCGCTTTAAGTGCTCACAACCGTTATAGCTAAGTGCATTCGGTAAATTTTGCTTCACGACAAGCTCGGATTTCCCCTTCTTATCAATAAAGAAAATCCAGCCCGTTTCGAATTTCGTCCCGCTTAAAAACTTCGAAAGGGCCCCGTTTAACATTGGAATCATTTCTGTTTCTTCGTTTAACAATTCAGCGATTTCTTTTAATATCGCAATATTTGAATGATCATTTGTCATGAGTACTCGTCCTTTTCATTGCTTTCTTTCATCATATCACGCAAGCATTTCCCTAGCACCGCAATTCCCCTCATACTTTTGAAAAACAAAAGCGCTAAAGCGCCCTCTAAGCCCCGTCAAGCTTTGGAGTGCCCGACTAGAAAGTAAACGTTCTATCACTTTCGACGGCGGGACCGAAAAGCTCGAGGGGCTGGCGCTTTAGCCTAGACGTAGAAGGAACTTTATGCAAAGCACATCGAGGAACTCAAATTATTCATCTAATGGAATTTTCACTTGCACGGACCCTTTTAAATAATTCGGGAAACTATTAATATAAATTTTTATCGGATTTTTAACGTTCTCTAACTCATAGCTTACTGTCCCCTCATGGATGCCATCTCCCATGCCAGAGCTTGTTGAGCCACGAGTATCTACCTGCTTACCGTTTGCATCGAATGCATCGCCAAACAATTGACGATGGTGATCTGGATTTTTTGGCTTATACTGCGCCCTTACTTGCATGGGATAGACTTCTGTCACTTTGAAGGTTGGTAAATTTGGGATAGTCACGACTTGTTGCTTGTCAAAATCAACTTCAATAAAATCCTGTCCTTTTGGTAACGCTTCGATTTCCGCAATTTTTAGCGTCAACGATTTTGGCTCTCTAAAATAATTGCTTTGCAAATAATATTTATTAACATTTTTATCCATCGTCCCGACTTCTACTACACCATTTGAAATTTTACTCCACACCTCATTATTTTCATCTAATAATTCTAATGAATTAAAGCTTAAAATGCGTTGCTCGTTATTTGGGTCAATTGCGATTTCAATGCTAACTCGTAGCGGAGAAATTTCAATTTCATTGACCGTAAACTTTTGTCCTTCTACTTCAATCTGCTCGTTTACCACATATGACCTTGTTTGCTTAATTTCATTTTTCAATGTAAATGGCACACGAATAACTTGTTCTTCGATAGTAAAGCGCACTTCAAAATTTGGATGCGTATAATCGATTTTTTCTTCACTAGCAACAAGTTCTATTGAGCTTGAAAAATCATACGTTTCTTCATTCATAAACGCACTATAGGTTTTAGCTGCCTTGATTCCCTCTCCATTTTGTAATACTTCAATTTCGATAAGTTTATCGGTGTTTAAATCTTTATCACTTATTAAACGATACATAATATACATACCGGTTTCATCTGCAATGACCTCTTCAATTGTTGCTTGAATGCCTGCCTGCTCCACTGTCTCATAAACTTGTTCGTTATAGTCATGCTCTAGCACATCTTCAATGCCTTTATTATGATGGATGAGTTGAACAATCGCTTCTAGACCCGGGACTTTTGAAACGGCCAAGGCAATTGTAGGTGATAGGCGAATCGATACTAGGAAAAAGCATATAGCGACAAGTGCTACACTCGTCACGAGCCATTGCTTGCGCCTTGTTACGTCTTTTTGCTTTTGTACTAGTGCTCGTTTCCTCGCCTGTGCTAATTCCTCATGAGGCGTTTCTAATTGATTTAAGAAATCCTTTAACTTCTGATCCATTAACGTTCACCTCTTTCAATTAGCATGCCGCGCAATTTCCGTAACGTGTAATGTAAACGCGATTTAATCGTTCCTTCTGACACTTGCTGAATATGCGCGATGTCTTTCATCTTTAAATCCTCAAAAAAGCGTAAATAAATGAGCTCTTGCTGCTCAATTGGGAGTTGTTCAATAACGTCAGCTAGCTCTAACGGATGCGTTTCTTCACTTTCTACTTCTACTTGTTCTTGCAAGTCAAAGCGGGCTTGCTTGTTTTTCATATCCAAACAAATATTAATTAAAATGCGAACGAGCCAGGTTTGTAAGTATTCCGGTGAGTTGACCGTATGTATCTTTTTCAAGCAGTGATAGGTCATTTCTTGAATGGCGTCTACTGCATCATGTTCATTTTTTAGATAGGCAAATGCAATTTTGTAAAAACCTTGCTCGTAGCGTTCTAAAAGCATGACAATTGCTTGTTCGTCACCCTTAATCGCACGTTTTATTAACCGATGCTCCTCCATATACAGCCCCCCTTTATGTATTAGACATATTAGAAATGGTTTTCGTTCAAATGCGCAAAAAATTCTGCTACATTTTTACAATAGCAGAATTTTTATTACTTTATTTCAAATAATCGACGCGGTACACATCATGGCGGCGATCTTTTAAATGCTTTACCGTACCGTCCTGACGCTGGCGACGTAAAATTTCTAAATCCACATCACCAATGAGTACCATTTCTAGGTTCGGACTCGTTTCGCCAACAATGCCATCTCGCGCAAATTCAAAATCGCTCGGTGCGAAAATGCCGGACTGCGCGTATTGAATATCCATATTTTCCGTTTCAGGTAAATTGCCGACCGTCCCTGAAATAACCGTATAAATTTGGTTTTCCACTGCGCGTGCCTGTGCACAGTAGCGAACACGTAAGTAGCCCTGGCGATCCTCGGTACAAAACGGGGTGAAAATAATATTCGCCCCCATATCGGTCGCAATACGCGCAAGCTCTGGGAACTCGATGTCATAACAAATTTGAATGGCAATCTTGCCACAATCGGTATCAAACACTTCAATCTTATCCCCGCTTGATATGCCCCACCATTTACGTTCATTCGGCGTAATATGCACCTTGTATTGCTTTTCAATCGTGCCATCGCGTCTAAATAAATAAGCGATGTTGTAAATCTCCTCGTCCTCTTCCTCAACAAAGTGTGAGCCACCAATAATATTGACGTTGTAGCGCACCGCTAGGCTCGTAAATAGCTCAATATATTTGGGTGTGAACTCTGTTAATTTACGCACGGCCTGCGAGGGTGATTTTTCATTTAAAAAGCTCATCAGCTGTGTTGTGAAAATTTCTGGGAACACGACAAAATCCGAACCTGCATCGGAGCCAACATCGACAAAATACTCACATTGCTTGGCGAAATCCTCAAACGAATCAATGGCACGCATCATATATTGCACAACACAAATGCGTACCGGATAGCTTGTTTTAAAATGACGCTTCAAATGTGGTCGGTAATCCACGTTATTCCATTCCATTAACGTCGCATATTTTCCCGATGCCACATCATCTGGTAAATAATTTGGATTAATGCGCATTAAAATAAAGTCGTTCATCATTTGGAATGTTAATACCGGGTCGTAAATTTTATGGCGGCTTACCGCATCGACGTAATCGCGCGGACTCATTTCCCCAGAATGCACATGGAAATTTGGAATGCGCCCCCCGATAATAATCGACTTTAAATTGAGTGAACGGGCTAAATCTTTGCGCGCCTCATACAAACGCTGCCCCACCTTCATGCGACGATATTCTGGATGAACCATTACTTCAATCCCGTACAAGTTATAGCCGTTCGGATCGTGGTTCGTAATAAAGCCATTATCGGTAATATCGTTCCACGTATGGCGATCATCGTATTCATCAAAATTAATACGTAGCGAAGAGCAAGAACCAATGACTAAGCCGTCTAACTCTGCCACAATTTGCCCTTCTGGAAAAATCGTTAAGTGGCTATACAAATGTGCACGCTCCCAAGGCTCCATCCCCGGAAATGACAGGCGCTGAATTTCTAAGATTGCATCAATATCCGCTGTTGTCATCTGACGAATCATCATTGGTTTTTCAAATTTCGACATGTCTAACGCATCGGTCATAAACAACGCTCCCTTCTCTTCTAAACTTTCCCTTTTACTGACATCTCCTAAACGTAGTAATTTACTTTTTCTCGAATTCAAACTATAATCAATGCAGGTTAAATTTTGATTTACGAGGTAAATGCGATGTCAAAAAAAATTGAAAATGCTTTACTGATGATTTGGGTTGTGTCATTAACAGCAACACTTGGATCATTATATTTTTCAGAAATACGCGGTTATGAACCATGCACACTGTGTTGGTATCAGCGCATCTTGATGTATCCACTTGTTATTCTGACAACCGTTGCATACATACAAAAAAACGCAAAAATCGCCGTCACAACAGCTGTATTTTCATGTATCGGGGCAGCAACCTCCCTTTACCATTACAGCTTACAAAAACTTGATTTCTTACAAGATTCAGCGCCATCATGTGGTCGTGTCCCATGTACAGGTGAATATATTAACTGGTTTGGCTTTATGACAATTCCGTTTTTAGCTTTGACGGCATTTGTACTAATCGCTGGCATTAGTTTTTATATGCTGAAAGTGTTAAAGGAGGAAAAATAACATGAAAAAGCTTGCGATCGTTGGGGCAGTAATCGTTTTATTATTTGCCGGGATTATTGTACTAACAAACATGAAAAACTCTGATAAATTAAAGGACAATCCATACGATACGGATGACTTAAAACAATCAACTATTGATTTATTAGATGATAAAAACTATCAAAATATCATTTTACCGGACGCGTTAGCAGACAAAATCGCATCGGGTGAAGGCGTAGTTGGCTATTTCTTCAGTCCAGAATGTTCACATTGTAAAAATTACACACCTAAAATGATGCCAATCGCAAAAGAACTAGATATTCAAGTTGATCAATTAAATGTATTAGAATATGAAAATGCTTGGGGTACTTATGCGATTACAGCAACACCGACTATGATTTACTTTGAAAATGGTCAAGAGGTTGCACGTCTTGAAGGTGACGCACCTGACGAAACTACTCGTCAATTCTTTAACGATGTTGTGTTAAAATAAGAAGATAACAAAATCGTGCTTATCGAAGCACGATTTTTCATTTGGAGGAAAATACATGTTCACATATACCATCAATACAAACGGTCAAACCGTTGAAGATTTACTGCGCAATAAATGGCGCTTAGGAAAAAAAATCGTGCACGAGCTACGCATGGAAAAAGCCGTAACAATGAACGGTGAGCCCGTACTATGGAAAGAGCCGCTTGAAAAAGGATCAGTCATCGAATTTGAATTCCCAATGCCTGTATCAAACTACAGCCCAACACCAAACTGTGAGATTGTCGTTCGTTACGAAGACGAGCACTGCTTAATCGTATCAAAGCCGAAATGGATGGCAACACATCCAAACGAACCAACTGACCGTGATACATGTATGAACCATGTGATGCGTCACATCGTTGATAACGGCGGGACTTATGCAGAGCACGTACACCGCTTAGATCAAGGGACAAACGGTTTACTACTTGTCGCAAAGCACCCGATCGCGAAATCGATTTTCGACCGCATGATTGAAGAAAAATCAATCGTTCGTACGTATGCAGCGGAAGTACAAGGCAATATTCGTACTGATAGCGGCACAATTAACGCAGCGATTGGCAAAGACCGTCACCACAGCACACGCCGCGTTGTTGCACCAGGCGCACAAAGCGCTGTTACGCATTATGAAGTCGTAAACCGTTATAAAAGCTCTTGTGTAGTCCACGTCGTACTTGAAACAGGTCGCACACACCAAATCCGTGTACACATGGCGCATATTGGCCACCCAATCGTTGGCGATACATTATATGATGCACGCCAAACAGAAGATGGCACATACGCACTACACGCGATTCAATTAGCCTTCGAACATCCATTCTTAAATGAAGAGGTTGTTGTAAAAGACGTATAAAGCTTCGGATTTACAAGCTAACGATATGCAAAGTTTTATGCAGTAATGTTTGTGTTATCGTATTCATCAAAATGGGCTTTAACCATTACCAGCACTAACTTTTGACACACAAAAGGCGCTAAACGTTGAATTTAACAACAATTAGCGCCTTTTTTAACGTGTCCAACTTTTATTTGGGAACTTTTTTTTGAATAATGGGTGTATTCTATATAAACTCCTTGAATAGTTGTCAGTAAAGTTAATTTGAATAGGTTTCTCCTTTATCCAAATCCAAAGTGTGATTGTTAATTTTTATCGTATGATTATTTAACCACTCCACATCAACCTCGTGCATTGGAACTTCATAATAAATCCTTTTTTTTATCCAAAGAGGTCCATTTACAATTCCCGTAACACTAATTGAGGTAGCTGCTCCACCGTTCAATGTGTAAAAGTCTATAGTCGTTTTATTATCAGGAGATTGAGTTGTTTCGATATGCTCTCTCGCAACTGTATTTACTGCCACTCCTAATAAAAAAGCTATCGACAGGGGAACTATAATCAATAAGGTTAACCAGCTTCTCCACCTTGCTTGCTTACTACTTCTATCTTTAAAGCCCATAATACCTATAATAAAAACAATAACAGAAAGTAACCAAAGTGTTAGAGCATCTGGTGCCAATTGCCAAGTTCGGTAATAGGACGCATAAAGTACTTGAAATGAAAACCCTAATAATATTAAACATACAATGAATGACCATAAATTATATTTTCTATCCAAATCGAATTGCCTCCCTTTTTCAAGTTAGACATAATTTGTAATTAAATGGTTGCAAAAGTGTCGTTTGGGAACGTTATTTAATTTAAAGTTTATACATTTTCATCATCAAGAGTGTGGATGGGGTATCAGCACGGTACAAGCGGTGTTTGGGAATGTTCTTTGATTATTTTTGATAGTTTCCTATTTCTACAGCATAAATCATGAAACTAACAATATATACAAGTGTTATCACAAGAATACCGATTAAGGACGCCATCTTAGTATTATCTATTGTAGCTTTGGTTAGTTGAGATTCTTCTTTCTTCGTTCGTTGTTCTATCCATAATAAAAGTTTCTCTGCGTTAAAAAAGATTTTAATTAAAATCACATAGATTGCAGTAATCAATAATGTTATTGCCATTCACAACACCTCATCAAAGGAATAGGACATTTACCACCAAGGAATGGAGAAGCTGGTATACCGTCTGCGTTCAACATATGAGCTTCTGCAAAGTTTCTGAGATTCGTTGTTTCTATAAAATCTTTCTGGCTTTCTCCAACCTCAAGTGCAACTAACATTCAATGATGCTAACTATTTTTCCCTTGTAATTTATAATAATATCGTGCCGAATAATTAAAATGTAGCTAAATCGATGTTTGGGTATGTTATTTGCCTTACTGTTGTAAGTTCACATAAATTTGACGCGACCTCATAGAGATTAATAATTTATAATTAAGTTCGATAAAAAACCGGTTGGAATGCATTTTTTATTTATTCCACAATCAGATACCATCTCTTGAAGAATTGACTATTTATATTAAATAAGCGTTAACATTATGAGCAATGATGGAGGAATCTTTAACGGAAGTTTTTAAGGAACAGATTGATGAAAAAACAATTGAAGGATATTACAGCAGTTGATTAATGCCAACTTCTCTGGTATTTATAGTCCACAAGTAGAAATTGACCCAATCAACGCGCGGATTTATTAATATTATAAATGATTGTATCGAAACGATTGATCGAAATTTAGGTTATAAATTGGACGTTCTTTTAGCAGATCAACCGCTGGGCCTCATCTATGAATATGGTGGTCTTACAAATCTTCCCGTATCGGTTTACTATGGTAGACGAACGTTAACAAAGGTTGAAATTTATAATTTTCATAAAATGAATGATGATGAAGACATCAATTATGATGCCGCAATCCATTTCTATACGAACGATGGCTTTGTATTAGTTGTATCGACTCCGAATGATTATTCACAAAGAGTTGAATTGAACATACGCCGTGTTGACCAATTGGTTAAGGCAATTGACACTTTAAATTTAAGAGTAGTAATTGGTTAGTTCCGAAACCGTTCCGTTAGATATATAAATTCAACATCTATAATTCTCATCTCTCTTTCAGTTTACCTACATTTAACCTAGACAAAATCCTCTAAAATTCAGCTGATTTTTAGAGGATTTTGCTCATTATGTTAATCCATCTTCTCACGCTCGACGTACGGAATACCATGTTCATTCGAGTAACGATAAATATAGCTTTTCGCATGGGAATTTAATTCTCGTTCTTTAATGACAAATGAATCACCAGACTTCGTGATGAGCTTCACTTCGCCTTTATTCGACCCTACTACATATTCATAATAGACTTCTTCAAGCTCTGTCCAAGCGTATTGGTCATTCATCCAAAAAAAACTACGCTCAATTTGCTGTTCACTAATTTTCAAATAGTTTTGCGTTGAGTAATACGCCGTCGCACCACCAATTACAAGTAGCAGCGTCGTAACCGCATATATCGCTTTTGTTCGCTTATAGGCCAGTAACCCAAACATCCCCCCAAATATTAAACAAGAGGCAATGATTAATTTTATGTTAATCGGATTCAGTAAAAATACATCCTGCTCGTAAGGCTTCACAAAAAAGAAACTTTGAAAAATCGGCTGAAACAGCATAAGATACGGTAAAAAAATCAACACGGTTATTGCTGCCATTGCGAAAAACAAACTTGGCGAAAAATTTTTGAACATGGTTTAGGTACCCCCTTACATGAAATTAAAAATCAAATTTAAAGCTATCTGGGCTTTGTCCAAAACGTTCGTTACGATTTAGAGCGTTAATTTCCTGCATCGTCGCTTCCGTTAATTCAAAATGGAATACCTCACTATTCTCTTTAATACGTGATGGCGTGACTGATTTCGGAATGACAAGCACATCATTTTGTAAATGCCAGCGCAGTATGACTTGTGCTGGTGTGACACCGTAATCCGCTGCAATACGAGTAATCGTTTCATCGTTTAACACATGCCCTCTTCCAAGTGGTGACCAGGCCGTAACGGCAATCTGATGCTCCTGACAAAATGCACGTAACTCCGCTTGATTTAAATAGGGCTGTAACTCTACTTGGTTAACCATTGGCGCTACGTTACAGCTTGCTAACACTTGCTGTAGGTGATGTTCATGGTGATTCGATACACCCGGTACGCGAATGAGCTTTTCCTCGTATAATCGCTCGATTGCACGGTACGTATCCACAAACTTCCCTTCTACTGGCCAGTGTGTTAAATAAAGATCCACGTAATCCATATCCAATTTTTTTAACGATGTTTCAAATGCACGTAATGTATTGTCATAACCTTGATCTGAATTCCATACCTTAGTTGTGACAAAAAGTTCTTCACGCTTAACAGAAGCATTGCGAATCGCCTCGCCTACTTCTTCCTCATTGTAATAAAGCGCGGCTGTATCGATTGCACGGTAGCCTAAATCTATGGCCGTTGTAATGGCTTGCAATGTTTCATCGCGGTCCGTCATTTTGTAAACACCTAGGCCAAGTCTTGGCATTAAGATTCCATTTGCTAATTTTTTTGTTGATTGTAAGTTCATGAAAATCACCTCAAGTTGTATTTCAGTCTATTATAGCATTATTCAAATCAGACAATTTTTAGATTCCATTATCTAACATACGAATGAAACTTTTAATTGTTTCAAAATTCTTTAAATTTACAACGCATTTGCTAGATAGATACCTTTTTATCGCGTATAATTCTATTAACAGAAAATTCACTCAACTAGAGTTCTACGTTAGATCATTTCGTTTAGGAGCTGATTATTATGATGGACACACAGTTAGTTTTGACAGGGTTTTTAAAACGCGCCGCACGTTATTTTCCAAACAAACAAATCATTTCTCGTACAAGCCCTACGATGACACATCGCATTCCATTTAAAGATTATGTAAAACGGACACATCGTCTAGCCGACGCCCTTACAAAGCTTGGCATGACGCGCGGTACAAAGGTCGGTACGTTCGCTTGGAATCATCATCGCCATTTAGAAGCTTATTTTGCGATTCCATGTAGCGGTGCAATTTTACACACAATCAATATCCGCCTAGCACCTGAGCATATTGTTTATATTATTAACCATGCACAGGACGAAATTTTATTAATTGATGGGGATCTCTTCCCATTAGTCGAACCCGCACTCGGTCATTTAAAATCGGTGAAGCATATTATCGTGATGAGCGATGATAAAACAGCACCCGAGTCTTCGTTTCCAAATGTCCATAGCTATGAGCAGCTACTAGAAGAAGCGGATGAAAACTTTGCCTTCCCTGAAGACTTAGATGAAAACTTGCAGGCCGGCATGTGCTATACATCTGCGACAACAGGCATGCCTAAAGGTGTCATTTACACGCATCGTAGCATCGTCTTGCACAGTTTAGCGCTTGGCTTAGCAGAATCCTTTGCATTAAATGAGCGTGATGCCGCGCTACCAATCGTCCCCATGTTCCACGTAAATGCTTGGGGCTTCCCGTTTGCAGCGTTGAATTTTGGCTTGAATATTGTACTCCCGGGCCCAATGATGACACCTGCGATTATTTTAGATTTAATTGAGCAAGAAAAAGTCACAATTACAGCCGGTGTACCAACCATTTGGCTCGGTGTTTTAGCGGAACAAGAAAAACAGCCGCGCGACCTTTCATCAATTCGCTTAATTATCTCTGGTGGCTCTGCATCACCAAAGGGCCTAATTCAAGCGTATAACGAAAAGCTTGGCGTGCCTTATGTAAACGCTTACGGTATGACTGAAACATCACCACTTGTCAGCATGTCGCATCCAACATCTGAAATGGACAGCTATAGTGAAGATGAATTATTGGATATGCGCGTAACACAAGGCTTAACCGCATCGTTAATCGAAACAGAGGTAGTCAACGAAAACGGCCCTGTGCCATGGGACGGGCAAACAATGGGTGAACTACGCGTCCGTGGTCCTTGGATTGCCTCAAGCTACTATCAAGATGAGCGCACAAACGAAGCATTCCGAGATGGTTGGTTGTATACAGGCGATATCGCGGTGTTAACAAAAGAAGGCTACATTAAAATTACTGACCGTACAAAAGATTTAATTAAATCCGGCGGTGAATGGATTTCTTCGGTCGATTTAGAAAATGCACTCATGTCGCATCCGGATGTATTTGAGGCAGCTGTTATCGCCGTACCACATCCAAAATGGCAGGAACGTCCCCTTGCTTGTGTCGTATTAAAAGAAGGTGCAATTGCCACGAAAGACGAGCTGCTTGCATCGATCGAACAAGAATTCGCTAAATGGTGGCTCCCCGATGATGTCGTGTTTTTAAATGAAATCCCGAAAACATCGGTAGGTAAATTTTTAAAAGCCAAATTACGCGAAGAATTAAAAGACTACCAAATCCCAACAAGTTAATCACTATCAAACAAAGTCCGCTATCTAAAAATCAGATAACGGACTTTGTTTTATTCTTCTTCAGTTTTTTCTTCACTTTCTTCTTCGTCATCAAACTGCTGTGGGTCGGCAATACGATTTGTTTCTTCTAGTTGCTGCTCATCGCGCATATTTTCCATTTGCTTTCCGAGTAAACGTACCTCCTCCATTGAGTTGGTCATGTTTCCGTTTACGATATCTTCTCGTTTCGTCATATTAACTCACTCCCAATCCTAGGTTTTTAAAATTCCATATTAGAACCATTTTTGTCATAAAATAAACCATTTGCAACCAAATTTTGTGATATACTGACAAAAGATACTATTAAAACATGAGGAGGATACTTCCATGAGATTAATTTTAATTCTTGGTGTTTGTGTAGCATTCTTAACAGCTATGTTCACAGCTGGTTATGATAGCGATAACAAACCATTCGCTAAAGCTAAAAACTAATTTTAGCTAGCGTTCATTAAAAGGCAATCGTGCTTGCACGATTGTCTTTTTTTGTGGATAGGAAAGTATAACTTTTTCAAGATAATCCACATAAGAGAAGACATCATTTCGCGCTATTTGGCGCGAAATGTTTTTTTCTAATTGACTTCTTTGTCCTTTCACTTTATATTAGTTACATAAAGTAAGTTAGTTATAAAAAACAACCACAAAAGGAGCAAACATATTATGGCAACACATTTTCATAAAAAACCAAACTTATATGCATCTCATGTTCAACTAAAAGTTTCGAATTTAGCACGCTCAATCGAATACTACACAACAATTATTGGCTTTAACGTACTAGAGCAAACAGCAACAGAGGCGTACTTAACAGCTGACGGCCAAACAAGCTTAGTCTCATTAGTAGAGGTAAAAGACGCGCAACCGATTAAAGCAGGTTTTGCTGGACTTTACCACTTAGCATTACTATTACCCTCTCGTAAAGACTTAGGAAACATCGTGCAGCATTTCGTTAACTTAGATATACGCATCGGTGCTGCCGATCATGACGTTTCTGAAGCATTATATTTAAATGACCCAGATGGTAACGGCATTGAAATTTACATCGACCGCGACGAATCAGAATGGACTTGGTTCGAAGGTGAGCAAGTGAACATGGTAACCGAGCAATTAAACTTCCAACCAATTTTAGCAGCAGCAGACGGTAAATGGGATGGCTTACCTGCTAACACAGTAATGGGCCATGTCCATTTATCTGTTGCTAACTTAGACAAGTCCGAACAATTTTATACAAATGTATTAGACTATAACGTTGTCACACGCTACGGGGCACAGGCGTTATTCGTTTCAACAGGTAAGTACCATCATCACTTCGGTTTAAATACATGGAACAGCAACAACGGTCACGCACCATTAGCTGATATGGTCGGCTTAAAATCATTTACCGTTGTGTTAAAGAATGACGCATACGCAGAAACCGTTAAACAGAGCTTAACGGACAACGGCTATGTGGTAGAAACGTTCGCTGAAGCACCAAAATTTGGCGGTGCACAAGCGTTCTCAACAGTTGATCCAAATGGCTTACGTATTGTATTTACAATAGAAGGTAACTAATTTAATACGCAACATATGAAACTTTCCTCCGTTTTGTTCGTATAGGTAATATATGAACTTAAACGGAGGAATTTTTTTGTCACTATTTAATAAAGTTTTAGCAAGCATTGGTGTCGGTGCTGCGACAGTGGATACAAAGCTACACAAATCAAGCTATACCATTAACGAAACAGTCACGGGTGTTGTCGAAGTGACAGGGGGCAATACGGAACAGCAGATTGACGCAATTTATTTAACGCTTTATACAAGTTTCGTCCGTGAAATTGATGACCGTAAAGTAAACGATCAAGCCGCGTTACAAAATTTCCAAATTAACGAACCATTTACGATTCAAGCAAATGAAAAACGTGAAATTCCGTTTTCATTTGTGTTGCCTACTGCCGTACCGGTAACAGCTGGCCAATCACGCGTATGGATTCATACAGGTCTAGATATTAAAAATGCCGTGGACCCAAAAGATACAGACTACATCGACGTTCAACCGACGCGTCTTGCAAGTGCTGTATTAACAGCCGTTCAAAACTTAGGTTTCCGCGTTCGTAAGGTGGATACAGAACAGGCCCCTTCGTATTTACGTAATCGTATGAAGGTAGTGCAAGAATTTGAATTCGCTCCAACCAACAACACGTATCGCCGGTATCTAGATGAATTAGAACTGGTCTTTTTAGAGCAATCGGAGCGTTCGGTTGAAGTATTATTACAAGTAGATCGCCGTGCACGAGGCTTAGGTGGCTTTTTATCAGAGGCACTGGATATGGACGAAAGCTTTATCCGCTTAACTTTATTTGCCTCAGATAATCTTGAAGCGAAATTAGCAGATGCGATTGAACGAAAAATGAAGTAAAGAAAAAGGAAGAAGCCGCGGCTTCTTCCCTTTTTCTTATTTTAACCCAGGATAATTTTGCTGACGCAGCGCTTCGTAAATAACAATCGCTGCGGTATTCGATAAGTTCAGAGAACGCACATGGTCACTTTGCGGAATACGCAAGCACATATGTGCACGCTCCTGTGCAAAGTCTTTTGGTAAGCCCGTTGTTTCACGACCGAACATGAAGTAAATATCACGCGCGGTATCGCTAAAATCATGCGTTGTAAATGGCTCATCACTATACGTTTCGATTAAATACACTTCTCCATCTTTACTATATTCAATGAAGTCCTCTAATGAATCGTGGTACACCACATTCACATGCTCCCAGTAATCAAGGCCAGCACGTTTTAACATTTTATCGTCTGTTGAAAAGCCTAATGGGCGGATTAAATGTAGAGATGTATTGGTACCAGCACATGTACGGGCGATATTGCCTGTGTTTGCTGGAATTTCTGGTTGGTATAAAACAATATGGTTTGGCACTTTTTATCCTTCTTTCTTCTTATAACAGTGTTAAGCCCTTGTCAATTTCGGCGAGCACTTCTTCATCTTTTTCTAATGCTTTTGCTTGTAGCAGTATCTCTTCGGCACCTGCTGCTCCAATCTTCCCGATTGCCCAAGCGGCCGTCCCTCGTAGTACGGGGCGCTCGTCTTTTTGTAAAACGGTGATTAAATCAGGCAGTGCACTCTCTTCTTTAAAATGAGCGAGCGCTAAAATCGCATTACGCTGAATCGGTTTTTTACCGCGCCATGAGCCGGATACATGCCCGAATTTCGCCTTAAATTCCTTATTGGATATCGATAATAACGGCTGAAGTAACGGTTTTGCGAGTTCAGGATCTGGTGTGAATTCCTCATGGATCCAGTTAATCTTGCCTTTATTTTTCGGGCACACCGTTTGGCACGTATCGCAGCCATACAAACGATTGCCGATTTTAGTGCGGAATTCATCCGGTAAAAAGCCCTTTGTTTGTGTTAAAAAGGCAATACAGCGCTGTGAGTTGAGTTGTCCTGGTGCAACAATCGCCCCTGTCGGACACACATCAATGCATAGCGTACAGTCCCCGCATTCATCCTCAATCGGTGTTGACGGCGCAAACGGAATATTAGTCATCACTTCCCCTAAATACACATACGAGCCAAACTCCGGTGTAATGATGGAACAGTTTTTCCCGACCCAGCCAATCCCCGCGCGTTCGGCAACAGCACGGTCGACAAGCTCTCCTGTATCGACCATCGATTTTAACTTCACACCTGGCACGTGCTCCACTAGCCATGCTTCAATAAGCTGCAATCGCTCACGTACTGCAGTATGATAATCCACACCCCAAGAAGCCCGACAAAAAATCCCGCGGCGCTCACCTTTCTTCCCTTGTGGCGCATTGTCCATACGTGACGGGTAAGCAAGCGCAATGGCAATAATACTTTCTGCATCCTCTAGTAAACGCAGTGGCTCCGTACGTAAGTTTACGTCCGATTCCTCAAAGCCTGACTGATACCCAAGCTCCTGCTGGCGACGCAGTCTATTTTTTAATTCATGAAATGGTGCCGCCGTTGTAAATCCAATTTTATCAACACCAATCGAATTTGCATATTCAATTAACTGTGCTTGAAGCTGCGTGACGTTCATTTGCCCAGCTCCTTTCATTTCTCACAAATAATTATAGTAAATTTTAGTAATTTCTAGCGTAATCCATTACAATAAGTAATAGGTGATGACGTATGAAACTTTCAATTAACGAAAAAATCTTTCAACAAGCCGAACAATTTAAAATCGGCCTTATCCATTATAACAAAATTACAGTGGCAGAATCTCCTCAAATGATTAAAGGCCGCACACAACTTTATCAGGAAAATTTATTTTTTGAATTACAAGATACGCCCGTAGCGGAACGCGCGGGCATTAAAGAATGGCGCCAACTTTGGAAAGCGTTTGGTGCGGATCCAAATCGTTATCGCCATTCAGCCGAAAGCTTAATGCGTAGAATCGCAAAGCAAAATTATTTAACCCCGTTTCACTCGGCGGTTGATTTAAATAATTTCTTCTCGCTTCAATACGAGCTACCGATTGGGATTTACGATACACATGCAATCGACGGTGCTATCGAAATCGCACTTGGGGATGAGGACACGGGCTACGAAGGCTTAAATAGCCGCTATAATTCCTTACACAACATTTTGTATTCACAAGATGCGCTCGGTGCATTTGGTAGCCCCTTTGTCGATTCAACGCGTACCGCAGTGACAGAACGCACAACCGACGCTCTGCAAATTTTTTATTTACAGCCTTCTCTTTCTACAGAGAAATCCGAGCAGCTACTAAAGAGCGCGGGCAATATGTTCACGCAAATTAGCGGTGGCGAGTACAAAATAGCGCTATTATCAAAGGATCAACCGACTATTGAATTTTAAGGAGTGTTTCATTTGAGTATTAACTTAGCAGAAGCCGTAAAATTAAAAAGTATTATTACGAAAAAAATTCAGGAACTCAACACTTCGGTGCACCAAGTAACACATGTGGTGATCGAAAAAGGACAAGAACCGAAACAACCTGCATTAACACTTGAAAAACTCGAAACAGACTTAAAGCAACTCCGTTATGATTCACGCAAGCTTGATGCGCTCATTTACCGCGCAAATATTAACAATACCATTACGTTTAACGACGAGGAAATGCCCATCGTGGAATCTATTGAACTTGCTACTCAACTGCGCGCTGAAGCCGCATTTTGTAAAAGGCTAGGCATGGAAGACAAAGAATCGTACTTCCACTCTGTCGGGGACACAATGCTCTACCGTGTTGCGCTGTACGAGCCACTTGACTATTTAAACCGTGCAAACGAGCTTGAAAAACAAGCACATCGCCTATCAAACGCTATCAATGCGAAAAACTACCAAGTTGAAATTGACTTTGATGATGCAAATTATTATTAAGCCCTAGGGCGGTGAGACTCCAACCTAGGTAATAACGAGCACCCCATTTGCAATTTGCAAATTTAACTTAGATCAAACCAATCAACATTTACCTGTTACCTTGTTACCTTTAACCAATGACCAACTATTGTCAAAGCTAACAACTCAATGTACTTTTTGATTTCGCTCGTTATTAAAAGGCCCTCTCGTCACTTCTGTGATAAGAGGGCCTTTGCTTTTAAATTTGTACATCATTGATTTGTTTATCAAGGTCTTCCGTTAACTGACGTGAATTCGGGAAAATAAAAAGGTATGCCGATGAAGCAATTCACGACATACCTTTTTTTTTATCATTTTATTGAACGCCTGGTAAAATGCGTAATGTTTTTTCATCCGCGTCTAAAATCGCATCCACACCTAGTGGAATTGCGATATTTGGTGTACAATGGCCGATTTTGAACCCGGCTACTGTTGGTTTTTGAAGTGGCTTTAAATAGTCAGTAATCATCTGAATAACGTCTTCATAACGATATGTGTCATCTGGCATATTAAAGTCACCAATAACAAAGCCTGCTGCCTGTTCAAGCTTTCGTGCTAAGCGCAGATGATTCATCATATGATCGAGCTGTTCAATCGACTCTCCGATATCCTCCAGCACGAGAATTTTGTTACGTACATCGATTTCAAACTTCGTACCTAATGTCCCTATAATACGATTCAAGTTACCACCCGTTAACCCTCCGCGTACAGCGCCACCCACAATAGTTGTTAGCGGGGCGATACTTTCCGTATACTCGATTTCAATCGGCTGGAAAAGCTGCTGGAACATTTTTTGTGACAATTCATCCAGCTCCCCTTGTGGACTAGAAAGCATCGGTCCATGGAACGTAACTAAATTCGCAAACTCATTTACTTGCGTATGTAAAGCCGTCACATCTGAAAAGCCCCAAATAATTTTCGGATTGTCCTCTAATAATGGGTAGCTAATTTTGTCGACAATACGTGCAATGCCGTAGCCACCTTTTACTAAAAAGATTGCCTTCACTTCCGGGTCTTGCACCATCGCATGAAAATCTGCAATACGCTCTTCGTCTGTTCCTACTAAGTAACCCGCACCGCTCTGAATGGTATTTCCTAATTTATAACGTAAGCCAAGCTGTTCTAGAAATGCAAGCTTGTCTCCTAATGCCTCCTGCTGCAGTGGGCTACTTAAATTCACTAACCCCACGATATCACCTTGTTGTAATCTTGCTGGTCGAATTTTCATTACTTTGACCTCCTTTTGCTACTGTCGTTATTGTATCATAGCGTTTTACGTAAAGCGTATTGCAAATGCTCCCTGGGTGTCCCTATAATAAATAAAATCAATTTCCAATTTAAGGAGTACCTTTACTATGAAATTTCCACCACAAGCATTGCTCGTCTTCGCTACCTTATTATGGGGCGGTAACTTTGTAATCGGACGTGCGGTTGCTGGCGATATTCCGCCGATTACACTTGCATTTCTACGCTGGATTGTCGCCTTTATCATCTTTTTCCCCATTGCCTATAGCCGTACCAAAAAGGAATGGCCAATGCTAAAAAAGCATTTTGGTGCCGTCCTTATTTTAGCATTAACCGGGGTTGCTACATTTAATACGCTCGTTTATATTGGCCTGCATTACACTACGTCCATTAATGCATCCTTAATGAACTCATCAACGCCAATTATTATTTACATACTTAGTTTTATTTTCTTAAAGGAACGTTTAACGAAGTTTCAGTTATTTGGAACACTCTTGTCACTAGCGGGTGTGCTATTCATCATTTCAGGCGGTTTAATGGAAAGCTTACTTGCCTTTTCATTTAACAAAGGGGACCTAATTGTATTAGTCGCTGTCATTTGTTGGAGTGTGTATTCATTACTAATTAAGAAATACGCAGGCAAGCTACCAGGCTACTCAACGTTCTTAGTGACCATTGCACTTGGCGCACTCATGTTACTCCCATTTACCGGATATGAGCTGTTAACGACGTCTCAAGCGATTACTTGGGGTGCTTCTACAATTGGTGCTATTTTCTATGTCGGGATCATTGCCTCGATTGTTGCGTTCCTAAGCTGGAATACGGGCGTTGTCGCATTAGGGGCCAACAAAGCCGGGATCTACTTAAACTTCATTCCAGTGTTTGCGACAATTTTTGCTGTTCTGTTTTTAGATGAACAATTACTCATGGCACAAATTATTGGAGGGATTGCCGTTATTGCCGGAGTATTTATTACGACCATTAAAAAATGAGGAGTGCATTTAAGCACTCCTCATCATTATTTTACACCTGTATAAATCACTGTTACATCTTTGTGATTGTGCAGGGCACTTGCTGGGAAGTCCTCTGTCACTTCACCGCTACGCAGACGATCCATGGCTTCCTGCTTTGATGCACCTGAAATTAATAAAACGACTTTCTTCGCATTCATGATTGTTTGAATACCCATTGTAATGGCATATGTTGGCACTTCATCGATTGAATTGAAATAAATTTTATTCGCATCACGTGTCGACTCTGTCAGTTCTACAACATTTGTCCCTAATGTAAATGGTGTACCTGGCTCATTAAAACCAATATGTCCGTTTATGCCAATACCTAATAGCTGAATATCAACACCACCAGCTGCCTCAATCATCTCATCATAGTGCGCGGCAGCCGCTTGTAAGTCCGCTGTATCCCCTTTTGGCACATGGATATTCTCACGCTTCATATCAACGTGATTAAATAGATTTTGATCCATATAGTAATGGTAGCTCGCTTCATTTGTAGGATTAATCCCAACGTATTCATCTAAGTTGTAAGACTGTGCCTGTTCAAATGAAATTTCTCCAGCTTGATACGCCTCAACTAGTTCTTTATAAAAGCCTTCTGGTGTCCCACCTGTTGCTAAACCTAATACCATTTTTGGATTGTGCTTTAATTCCGCTTTAAACATATCCGCCGCAAGCTTGCTCATTTCCTCGTAATTTGCTGCTTCAATCCATTTTAAATTTACTACTGCATTCATTCCATTACCTTCTTTCATCTATTCATAATTTCAGTTATTTAAATTAAATTCGTTAAATCCATTTCTCACATCATCATGTCAATTCTAAAGTAATTCTTTCTAACATGCTATAAAAAAACACGTAGTATTTCAGTTAAAAACACAATTATTCTGTTTGTAAAGGAGATTTTCTGTTTCAATCTCTATTTGAAGGAAACTCCAATAAAAAAAGACCCCTAGTATAAATACTAGAAGTCTTCATTTGATAAGGTTTTTGGCAATTCACCTTATCGATCTGATACCGATAGTCGGGGTCGAACCGACACTCCCGAAGGAACCGGATTTTGAGTCCGGCGCGTCTGCCAATTCCGCCATATCGGCAAGAAAATGGGTATAAAAAAAATCGGCTTAACCGATTTGATCTAAAAAATATGGAGGCGGCAACCGGATTTGAACCGGTGGTAGAGGTGTTGCAGACCTGTGCCTTACCACTTGGCTATGCCGCCATATTTGGAGCGGAAGACGAGGTTCGAACTCGCGACCCCCACCTTGGCAAGGTGGTGTTCTACCACTGAACTACTTCCGCAAAAATGGCTGGGGAACCTGGATTCGAACCAGGGCATGACGGAATCAAAATCCGTTGCCTTACCGCTTGGCTATACCCCAAAAATTTCATATTTATTATATTAAGAATGGGGCGACTGATGGGAATTGAACCCACGAATGCCGGAATCACAATCCGGTGCGTTAACCACTTCGCCACAACCGCCACTATCATATAATTTTACTTCTTAAACCTAAATAAAGAATGGGGCGACTGATGGGAATTGAACCCACGAATGCCGGAATCACAATCCGGTGCGTTAACCACTTCGCCACAACCGCCATTATACTTATTTGAATCTTAAAATGGCAGGGGCAGTAGGAATCGAACCCACACTGACGGTTTTGGAGACCGTAGTTCTACCTTTAAACTATGCCCCTGTAAAGATATGGTGGAGGGGGACGGATTCGAACCGCCGAACCCTAAGGAGCGGATTTACAGTCCGCCGCGTTTAGCCACTTCGCTACCCCTCCAGGGTAATGGTGCCGGCGAAAGGAGTCGAACCCTCGACCTACTGATTACAAGTCAGTTGCTCTACCAACTGAGCTACACCGGCAACATATATGGTGGGTTTGGACGGAATCGAACCGCCGACACTTAGAGCTTCAATCTAATGCTCTACCAACTGAGCTACAAACCCACGTATGTAATAATTAAAAAAATGGCGGTCCCGACCGGGATCGAACCGGCGATCTCCTGCGTGACAGGCAGGCATGTTAACCGCTACACCACGGGACCATTTGGTTGCGGGGATAGGACTTGAACCTATGACCTTCGGGTTATGAGCCCGACGAGCTACCACTGCTCCACCCCGCGACAATACTATTTAATTAAATGGTGGAGGATGACGGGCTCGAACCGCCGACCCCCTGCTTGTAAGGCAGGTGCTCTCCCAGCTGAGCTAATCCTCCATGCTGGATATAAAAAATATAAATGGTGACCCGTACGGGATTCGAACCCGTGTTACCGCCGTGAAAGGGCGGTGTCTTAACCACTTGACCAACGGGCCATACTAAATTGCCTGGCGGAGAGTAAGGGAGTCGAACCCTTGATACAGTGTTACCCGCATACACGATTTCCAATCGTGCTCCTTCGGCCTCTCGGACAACTCTCCAAGATTTAGATGGCTCCGAAGGCAGGACTCGAACCTGCGACCTGCCGGTTAACAGCCGGATGCTCTACCAACTGAGCTACTTCGGAATAATTATATACTAGCCTAGCGACGTCCTACTCTCACAGGGGGAAACCCCCAACTACCATCGGCGCTAAAGAGCTTAACTTCCGTGTTCGGTATGGGAACGGGTGTGACCTCTTTGCCATCATCACTAGACTATTCGAAAGACATTATTTATTATATTATGTATAACTTATTCAGTCAAGCATTTTTTAATATTTTTATTCTTTCAAAACTGGATAAACGGTTCATTGATGTTCATAAATTGTGGTTAAGTCCTCGACCGATTAGTATTCGTCAGCTCCACACATCACTGCGCTTCCACCTCGAACCTATCTACCTGATCGTCTTTCAGGGGTCTTACTTACTTGCGTAATGGGAAATCTCATCTTGAGGGGGGCTTCATGCTTAGATGCTTTCAGCACTTATCCCGTCCACACATAGCTACCCAGCGATGCTCTTGGCAGAACAACTGGTACACCAGCGGTGTGTCCATCCCGGTCCTCTCGTACTAAGGACAGCTCCTCTCAAATTTCCTACGCCCACGACGGATAGGGACCGAACTGTCTCACGACGTTCTGAACCCAGCTCGCGTACCGCTTTAATGGGCGAACAGCCCAACCCTTGGGACCGACTACAGCCCCAGGATGCGATGAGCCGACATCGAGGTGCCAAACCTCCCCGTCGATGTGGACTCTTGGGGGAGATAAGCCTGTTATCCCCGGGGTAGCTTTTATCCGTTGAGCGATGGCCCTTCCATGCGGAACCACCGGATCACTAAGCCCGTCTTTCGACCCTGCTCGACTTGTAGGTCTCGCAGTCAAGCTCCCTTATGCCTTTACACTCTACGAATGATTTCCAACCATTCTGAGGGAACCTTTGGGCGCCTCCGTTACTCTTTAGGAGGCGACCGCCCCAGTCAAACTGTCCGCCTGACACTGTCTCCTACCCCGCTAAGGGGCATGGGTTAGAAGTTCAATACAACCAGGGTAGTATCCCACTGACGCCTCCTCCGAAGCTGGCGCTCCGGGATCTCTGGCTCCTACCTATCCTGTACAAGTTGTACCAAAATTCAATATCAGGCTACAGTAAAGCTCCACGGGGTCTTTCCGTCCTGTCGCGGGTAACCTGCATCTTCACAGGTACTATAATTTCACCGAGTCTCTCGTTGAGACAGTGCCCAGATCGTTACGCCTTTCGTGCGGGTCGGAACTTACCCGACAAGGAATTTCGCTACCTTAGGACCGTTATAGTTACGGCCGCCGTTTACTGGGGCTTCAATTCGCAGCTTCGCTTGCGCTAACCACTCCTCTTAACCTTCCAGCACCGGGCAGGCGTCAGCCCCTATACGTCACCTTACGGTTTTGCAGAGACCTGTGTTTTTGCTAAACAGTCGCCTGGGCCTATTCACTGCGGCTCTCTCACGCTTGCACGCTAACAGAGCACCCCTTCTCCCGAAGTTACGGGGTCATTTTGCCGAGTTCCTTAACGAGAGTTCTCTCGCACACCTTAGGATTCTCTCCTCGACTACCTGTGTCGGTTTGCGGTACGGGCACCTCTCACCTCGATAGAGGCTTTTCTTGGCAGTGTGAAATCAGGAACTTCGTCCATACGGACTCGTCATCACAGCTCAATGTTAAAGTATGCGGATTTGCCTACATACACACCTTACTGCTTGAACACGCGCAACCAACGGCGTGCTTACCCTATCCTACTGCGTCCCCCCATTTCTCAAACGGTGAGGAGGTGGTACAGGAATATCAACCTGTTGTCCATCGCCTACGCCTATCGGCCTCGGCTTAGGTCCCGACTAACCCTGAGCGGACGAGCCTTCCTCAGGAAACCTTAGTCATACGGTGGACGGGATTCTCACCCGTCTTTCGCTACTCATACCGGCATTCTCACTTCTAAGCGCTCCACCAGTCCTTCCGGTCTGACTTCAACGCCCTTAGAACGCTCTCCTACCACGCATCCATACGGATGCATCCACAGCTTCGGTGAATCGTTTAGCCCCGATACATTTTCGGCGCAGCGTCACTCGACCAGTGAGCTATTACGCACTCTTTAAATGATGGCTGCTTCTAAGCCAACATCCTGGTTGTCTAAGCAACGCCACATCCTTTTCCACTTAACGATTACTTTGGGACCTTAGCTGGTGGTCTGGGCTGTTTCCCTCTTGACTACGGATCTTATCACTCGCAGTCTGACTCCCGTGTATAAATATCTGGCATTCGGAGTTTGTCTGAATTCGGTAAAGCGAGATGCCCCCCTAGTCCAAACAGTGCTCTACCTCCAGTATTCTCAATCACGAGGCTAGCCCTAAAGCTATTTCGGAGAGAACCAGCTATCTCCAGGTTCGATTGGAATTTCTCCGCTACCCACACCTCATCCCCGCACTTTTCAACGTGCGTGGGTTCGGGCCTCCAGTAAGTGTTACCTCACCTTCACCCTGGACATGGGTAGATCACCTGGTTTCGGGTCTACGACCACGTACTAATTCGCCCTATTCAGACTCGCTTTCGCTGCGGCTCCGTCTTCTCAACTTAACCTCGCACGTAATCGTAACTCGCCGGTTCATTCTACAAAAGGCACGCTATCACCCATTAACGGGCTCTAACTACTTGTAGGCACACGGTTTCAGGATCTATTTCACTCCCCTTCCGGGGTGCTTTTCACCTTTCCCTCACGGTACTGGTTCACTATCGGTCACTAGGTAGTATTTAGCCTTGGGAGATGGTCCTCCCGGATTCCGACGGAATTTCACGTGTTCCGCCGTACTCAGGATCCACTCAGGAGGGAATAACTTTTGGGCTACAGGGCTTTTACCTTATTTTGCGGACCTTTCCAAGTCGCTTCGCCTAAATCATTCTTTTGTAACTCCGTATTGAGTGTCCTACAACCCCAAAGAGCAAGCTCTTTGGTTTGGGCTCTTCCCGTTTCGCTCGCCGCTACTCAGGGAATCGAATTTTCTTTCTGTTCCTGCAGGTACTTAGATGTTTCAGTTCCCTGCGTCTGTCTCAAACACGCTATGAATTCACGTGAGTGTACTATCCGATTAAAGATAGTGGGTTCCCCCATTCGGAAATCCCCGGATCAAAGCTTACTTACAGCTCCCCGAGGCATATCGGTGTTAGTGCCGTCCTTCATCGACTCCTAGTGCCAAGGCATCCACCGTGCGCCCTTATTAACTTAACCAAAAGTTAAACTTAAATCAGAAGATTTAAGATTTTAAGGATATTGCACGACCAATTTCTTGATCTATTGTTTGTTTATTACTTATCAATGTCGTTTTATCCAGTTTTCAAAGAACAATGTTTTGAAGTATCTCATTCAATTAAGAATGAACCTTCAAAACTGAACAGCAAACGTTAATGAGTATCTTCTCCAAGAGAAGATTTCCGAAATAATCCTTAGAAAGGAGGTGATCCAGCCGCACCTTCCGATACGGCTACCTTGTTACGACTTCACCCCAATCATCTATCCCACCTTCGGCGGCTGGCTCCATAAAGGTTACCTCACCGACTTCGGGTGTTACAAACTCTCGTGGTGTGACGGGCGGTGTGTACAAGGCCCGGGAACGTATTCACCGTGGCATGCTGATCCACGATTACTAGCGATTCCGGCTTCATGTAGGCGAGTTGCAGCCTACAATCCGAACTGAGAACGATTTTATCGGATTAGCTCCCCCTCGCGGGTTGGCAACCGTTTGTATCGTCCATTGTAGCACGTGTGTAGCCCAGGTCATAAGGGGCATGATGATTTGACGTCATCCCCACCTTCCTCCGGTTTATCACCGGCAGTCTCCTTAGAGTGCCCAACTAAATGATGGCAACTAAGAACAAGGGTTGCGCTCGTTGCGGGACTTAACCCAACATCTCACGACACGAGCTGACGACAACCATGCACCACCTGTCACCGTTGTCCCCGAAGGGAAAACTGTATCTCTACAGTGGTCAATGGGATGTCAAGACCTGGTAAGGTTCTTCGCGTTGCTTCGAATTAAACCACATGCTCCACCGCTTGTGCGGGCCCCCGTCAATTCCTTTGAGTTTCAGTCTTGCGACCGTACTCCCCAGGCGGAGTGCTTAATGCGTTAGCTGCAGCACTGAGGGGCGGAAACCCCCCAACACTTAGCACTCATCGTTTACGGCGTGGACTACCAGGGTATCTAATCCTGTTTGCTCCCCACGCTTTCGCGCCTCAGTGTCAGTTACAGACCAGATAGTCGCCTTCGCCACTGGTGTTCCTCCAAATCTCTACGCATTTCACCGCTACACTTGGAATTCCACTATCCTCTTCTGCACTCAAGTTCCCCAGTTTCCAATGACCCTCCCCGGTTGAGCCGGGGGCTTTCACATCAGACTTAAGGAACCACCTGCGCGCGCTTTACGCCCAATAATTCCGGACAACGCTTGCCACCTACGTATTACCGCGGCTGCTGGCACGTAGTTAGCCGTGGCTTTCTAACAAGGTACCGTCAAGGTAGCGCCAGTTACTACGCTACTTGTTCTTCCCTTGCAACAGAGTTTTACGAACCGAAATCCTTCTTCACTCACGCGGCGTTGCTCCATCAGACTTTCGTCCATTGTGGAAGATTCCCTACTGCTGCCTCCCGTAGGAGTCTGGGCCGTGTCTCAGTCCCAGTGTGGCCGATCACCCTCTCAGGTCGGCTACGCATCGTTGCCTTGGTGAGCCGTTACCTCACCAACTAGCTAATGCGCCGCGGGTCCATCCTATAGTGATAGCCGAAACCATCTTTCAACTTCAAAACATGTGTTTCGAAGTATTATCCGGTATTAGCTCCGGTTTCCCGAAGTTATCCCAGTCTATAGGGTAGGTTACCCACGTGTTACTCACCCGTCCGCCGCTAAATCAGAGAGAAGCAAGCTTCTCTAATCATTCGCTCGACTTGCATGTATTAGGCACGCCGCCAGCGTTCGTCCTGAGCCAGGATCAAACTCTCCATAATAGTTAGTTTGAAAGCTCATTTGCTTTGCTAGCGATCCAACTAATTAAAGTTGAAATCTATTGTTTGTTTCATTTAAGAAACTTGTTTTTCATTAACGTTGCTTGTTCAGTTTTCAAGGTTCATTTTTTCGTGTGTCGTTTTTGCGACTTCTCTAATTTAACATTTTTTCTTTTCATTGTCAACAACTTTTTCGAAAAAGTTTTTTGAGCAATTCAAGTGATTGTTTATGTTGTTTTACGAAGACGTCTTAGCGACAATTAATATATTACAATACTTTTTATTAAAACGTCAACTCTTTTTCTAAAAAAAGTTTTTAGGGCGTTTAACACGCCCTGAAATACTATACTATAGCCCATATTCACTTTCAATAAATTGTCGGTCTACATAATAATTACGGTGGAAGATTGCTTCATTCTTTGCAATGACTTCATCTACTAACACTAGTCCTCGGTCAATTAAATATTCAACAAACACTTCTAAATCCGTAGAGTAATAACTTAACTCCGCATGATCATGCATTTCTTGAATTGTCCACGATGGTTGCGAAAGCATTGTTTCTAAAAGATGCTGCGCGCCATCATTCGTTCTTGCATTAATTAAGAACTCACTCGCTAAGAATAAAAGCTCTAAACGCTTTTCTAAACTTTCACTGCTCATGATTAACTCTTCATATAATTTATAGATTGCAGGGTCATTGCGTTTTACTTGTGCCCATACAGTAACTTCTGGGTAATGTCCGCTATCAATAATTGAAAGACGACCTAAATGATGTAACGAAGCTACAACGTGATTATAGGCATCTAAATAATGCTCGTCCTCAAATAACTCTTTTCCCTCTTGATAACGACGAATTAGTTGAGCGAATTGAATACCTGTTTTTAACTTGCGGCCAAAGAATGGGAATTCTTGCATCTCTGAACGTAACTTAAATAAGAACTCATTACGATCAAACATAATTTTTCCGTGGAATAACCAGTCTACTAGGCGACGGTTCGAACCAATGAAGATCCATTTACGTAAACGCTCTTCCGTTACAATATGCATGACCATCTTTGCATCACCATATGTATAATGCTTCGAATACATAGGCGTGTCACTTTCTTTTACTATAATAAGAAGAACAGCATCAAATGTGTCCGTCATATTTTCCGCGCCCTCACGCTTATTAATCAATATAACACCCAATGTATCTGGCTGACTTGCGCGCTCTTGATAAATTGGTCTTAAAATATGTTCCATTTCAAATCCTCCTATAAGTTTCGTTACTACTTTATATTTATTTAGTTATTGTAAATGCTCTAAGACAAATTAACTAGCTAATTCTGACATTAATTTTATCAATTTCATGGATTTCAATACTTATCAAAAATTTCTATTAATTTTCTTACAGGTCTTTATAGATTTCGACATCAAGAGATTATTTCCTTTCCCTATTGGTTAAATCTCCAGCGAAAACCAAAGTATCAACAAATTATCCAAATTCTTTCACATCTACTAAATTAAATCCAAATTATGTTATAGTATACTTTAGATTAGGAGGCAATTAAAATGAAAAAATATAATAGTAAAATAAATAAAATCCGTTCATTTGCATTATCCCTTATTTTCATTGGCTTCATTATTATGTATGGAGCGATTTTCTTTAAAGACAGCGCAATCTTATCATTAGTATTCATTTCACTTGGGCTTCTTTGTATTATCGGCAGTACGGCTGTTTATGGTTGGATTGGTTTATTGTCCACGAAGGCTGTGCCCGTAGTATGCCCGGAATGCGGTAAATGGACAAAAGTTTTAGGCCGTGTCGATATGTGTATGTACTGTAACGAACCACTAACGCTTGACCCTTCACTAGAAGGGAAAGAATTTGATCAAGCGTACAATAAAAAATAATACCTAACGTGCATTCAACTTACATGAATGCACGTATTTTCTCAAAAAAATCCCAGCAGCTAATAGAACTGCCAGGATTTATTGATTATTGAACTTTCTTTGCGCCTGTTGCTACACATTCAGGACATGTGCCGTATACTTCTAAGCGGTGCGAGTTCACTTCAAAGCCTGTTACTTGTGAAGCAAATTGCTCTACTTCATTTAAGCCAGGATAGTGGAAGTCGACGATTTTCCCACAGCATTCACAAATCATGTGATAGTGATCACCTGTCACAAAATCAAAACGACTTGCTGAGTCCCCGTAAGTAAGCTCTTTTACTAAGCCCACTTCACGAAAAACACGTAGATTATTATATACTGTCGCTACACTCATGTTTGGAAACTTATCACATAGCGCTTTGTAAATATCATCAGCTGTTGGGTGATTCATACATTGAATTAAATATTCTAAAATCGCATGACGCTGAGGAGTAATTCGTACACCGGTAGTCTTTAACGTGTCTAGCGCATCTTTTAAATGCAATTCAGACATCGTCAGCACCTCTCTTCATACATATTATTAATTTATAATTGTTATAAATAGTGTAGCGAATATATCCACAACTTGTCAACATTTGCTTACCCCAATTGAATTAAAAGTAAATAATTAAAAATGCTAATTGAAAATAGGTTGCCAAAAGCCTTATTTTCCGTAGTCGCCATTCTCAATTAGTAGCCTCGTAAAATGTCCATTTTATTTTCTAAATCTCGTTCCCCTGCTAACCACTTCTGTAAACTCGGCTTAAAAATGTCTAAACTACGTTCGACATAGCGTGAAGAATGGCTTGAAAAGTGTGGGGAAAGCGTTACATTATCTAACTCCCATAGCGGGCTATTCGCTGGTAATGGTTCAATTTCATAAACGTCTAATACCGCATGGGCAATCAGTTTATCATTTAATACATTTACTAAAGTTGCTGTTTCTACTAAATCACCGCGCCCGAAATTCATGAATAGCGCCGTGTCCTTCATTAATTCGAAATGCTCGCGCTGAAGGAAATGCTTCGTTTCCTTCGTAGACGGTAGCATCGAAATGACGATATCTGCTTTTGGTAACTGTTCCTTCAATACATCTAGTTTATGCGTTTCGTCCATAAATAATGCCTCTTCACCTGAACGGTTGCAGCCGATTGTGTACACATCAAACGCTTGCAAAATACGACCAATTTCTGCACCAATTGCACCTGGACCGATAATTAGTGCTGTGCTGCCATTTAACTCAGTTACACGCGCTTTTTTATTCCATTCCTTTTTCTTCTGTTGCTCATAGATAAATGGCAGTGCACGTTTGTACGCTAAAATGTGCGCTAAAATCGATTCCGTCATTGGCTTTTTATGTATGCCACGTACGTTTGAAACAAAAATATCACGCGCGGCAATGGCTTCGGCTGGCATTTTTTCGACACCTGCTGATGCAACGAAAATCCATTCCAGTTTTTCAGCATGCTCAAGATGCTCGGCTTTTAAATCTTCACCGTAAGTAACTAAAATTTCAGCTGCACTTAGCTTTTCTACATCTATTTTTGCATCAAATACAAAATCAACTTGTGGAAATTCCGCAACAAGTGGCTGCTTTAAATCTTCGCGTGGTTCAAAAGTAAAATAAACGTTTACCATGAGGATTCCCCTTTGTGCACGATTAATTTGTGCGAGTTTTTAAATAGTTTAACACATCTTCAATATGATTTTTGACGCGGACTTTGCGCCACTCCTTCTCTACAATGCCTTGTTCATTAATTAAAAACGTTGTACGCTCAATGCCCATATATTCCTTGCCAAAATTTTTCTTCAGTGTCCACACACCGTAAGCCTCTGCCACTTTATGTTCTGCATCTACTAGTAATGAAAACGGTAGGCCATGCTTTTCAATAAATTTCGTATGCTTCGCCGCATCATCTAAGCTCACCCCTAAAATGACCGCATTTAAATCTGAAAAGTCTTCGTAGCTGTCGCGGAAGTCACAGGCCTGTGTTGTACAGCCTGGTGTTAGATCTTTTGGATAAAAATATAAAATCACGTTTTTTCCTTGATAGTCCTGTAAGCTTACCTGTTCCCCATTTTCATTTTGCAATGTAAAGTTCGGTGCTTGTAAATTTTCTAATGTCATATGCATTCTCCTTCAAATTTTCTTCTATCGTACAAAACTATGCCGATTGTTTCAAATTCTTTGGCGTAGCTCCCCATTACATACTACAATAGAAGAAAATCTTTTAATGTAAGCCTATTTGGAGGAATAATGATGAATCATACAAAGTCTGAGCAACTTCATGAAGAAGCGCTAAAACATATCGTTGGTGGGGTAAATAGTCCATCACGTTCGTACAAAGCAGTTGGTGGTGGTGCCCCAGTAGTTATGGCGCGTGGTAAAGGTGCACATTTTTGGGATGTGGACGGCAACCGTTATATTGACTATTTAGCAGCATACGGTCCGATTGTTACGGGTCATGGTCACCCGCACATTGCAAAAGCCATCGCACACGCGGCGGAAACAGGTGTATTATTCGGTACACCGACTGAGCACGAAATTACATTTGCTAAAATGTTAAAAGAAGCAATTCCTACATTAGATAAAGTTCGTTTTAACAACTCTGGTACAGAAGCGGTCATGACTTGTGTACGTGTTGCGCGCGCATTCACGGGTCGCACAAAAATCATGAAATTTGCTGGCTGCTATCATGGACATTTTGACCAAGTATTAGTTGCGGCTGGTTCTGGTCCTGCCACACTCGGCTCACCTGACTCTGCCGGTGTTCCTACGTCAGTAGCAACTGAAGTAATCACAGTACCCTTCAACAACATCAAAGCATTCGATGAGGCAGTCGCTGTTTGGGGTGACCAACTTGCGGGGATTTTAATCGAGCCAATCGTTGGGAACTTCGGGATTGTTGAGCCAAAACCTGGTTTCTTAGAGCACGTACATACTGTTGCAAAAGAAACAGGATTCTTAACAATTCACGATGAAGTCATCACAGCATTCCGCTTCCACTATGGTGCCGCGCATACAATGCTCGGCTTAACACCAGATTTAGTAGCAATGGGGAAAGTTATCGGTGGTGGTTTACCCATCGGTGCATACGGTGGTCGTTTAGAAGTGATGAATACAGTCGCACCACTTGGCCCAGCATATCAAGCTGGTACAATGGCGGGCAATCCAGCGAGTATGCAAGCGGGTATTGCTTGTCTTGAAGTGTTACAACAACCTGGTATTTACGATGAAATGGATCGTTTAGGTGCATTATTAGAAGAAGGCATTTTAGCTGCTGCGAAAAGGCACGGTGTAACCATTACTTTAAACCGCTTAAAAGGTGCATTTGCTGTCTACTTCACAGATGAAAAAGTAGAAAATTATTACCAAGCGGAAAATACAGACGGCGAAAAATTCGGCCGCTTCTTTAAATTAATGCTTTCACAGGGCGTGAACTTAGCCCCTTCAAAATACGAGGCTTGGTTCTTAACTACTGAGCATACAGATGCTGATGTAGAAGAAACATTAAAGGCGGTTGACTATGCGTTTTCACAACTGTAAATTTTAATTGAACAAATACTTAGCAAAAGCCGCTATAATGGGATTACATTATAGTGGCTTATTTTATACTTGTAGAAAGGAGGACCTCTTATGAAACTAGGAGCACGCGTATTAAAAACCGGCGTCGCGATTGTCTTTGCATTATTTTTAGCAGAGCTATTAAACGTACCATCGCCTGTGTTCGCTGCCATTGCTGCGATTTTTGCTATTCAACCTTCCATTTATCGCTCTTATCTTACTATTATTGAACAAATTCAAGGCAATTTAATCGGCGCTACCATCGCGGTACTTTTTGGTCTTGTCTTTGGCCATCATATTGTCGCAGTCGGTATTGCAGCAATTATCGTGCTTGGGATTATGATGAAATTAAAACTAGAAAAGTCGATTTCATTAGCACTTGTAACGGTTATCGCGATTATGGAAGTACCTGGCGATGACTTTCTAACATTTGGTTTAATTCGATTTGGTACCGTGATGCTCGGCGTCTTTGCAGCATTTATTGTAAATCTCGTTTTCTTACCACCTAAATACGAGGTGAAGTTATTCAAAAAAATCAATTCCGTACAGGATGATATTATTCGATGGGCACGACTAGCGGTGCGTCAAGCAAGTGAGCATACTTCAACAAAAATGGCGATTACGAAATTACAGTCTCGCTTAAATGAGCTAGATATAATGTATGGATTCTTTAAAGAGGAACGTAGCTATTTTAAAAATCAAAAATACGTAAAGGCTCGGAAACTTGTAGTCTATCGCCAAATGCTAACGACATCGAAGAAAAGCTTAGAACTCCTCATGCGCCTACATAAGCATGAAAACGAGCTCGGTAACTTACCTACTCAGTTTCAAATTATTATTCAGGAGCGTTTAGATTTTCTCTTAACCTACCATGAGCAGCTCCTATTAAAATATACAGGCAAGTTAAGACCCGAGCATTCTAAGTGGACTCGTCATGAAGAGTATTTACAAGGAAGCGAATTAATGGAACAATTTATTAAGCAAATTGTCCTCGCTCAAGAAGAAGCAACGGAGGACGAACAGTTTTCTAGCTATCACTTACTTTATATTTTATCGCGTATTTTAGATTACGAGGAAAACTTAGAACACCTCGATACATTAATCGTTTCCTATCGCAGCTATCATAGCGATGAAAAGAATTTAGATTTAGAGTCTGAGTTTTATTAAGAAAAGCGTTGCTCATCAGTAAAAAAAACGGAAGCACCGTAACTTGGTGCTTCCGTTTAATTTTTCATTTTTGGATCGAGTGCATCACGTAAACCGTCGCCCATTAAGTTAAAGCCGATTACTGTGAGCATAATCGCTACCCCTGGGAAAATCATGGCCCACGGTGCATTGAGTAAAAACATCCGCGCATCTGCTAGCATCTTACCCCACTCCGGTTGCGGGGCCTCTGCACCTAGACCTAAAAAGCCAAGTGCTGCCGCTTCAATAATCGCTGTCGCAATCGCTAATGTACCTTGCACGATTACCGGTGTCATGGAGTTCGGTAATATATGCTTCCACAGAATACGTGAGTTTTTCATGCCAATTGCTTTTGCTGCATGAATGTATTCCTCTTCTTTGATGGTTAGTACGCGCGAGCGAATGAGTCGTCCAAAGCTCGGAATATTAATAATCGCAATGGCAATCAATGCATTTTGCAGTGACGGACCTAAAATTGAGACAACTGCAATCGCTAATAAAATACTCGGAAATGCTAGCATAATATCAAAAATACGTGAAATAACCGTATCAATAAAGCGTCCATAATAACCTGCGATAATCCCCAAAAAGCTACCAACCGTGGCCGAAATCAGTACCGCTGATAAGCCAACTGTTAAGGAAATACGCGTTCCGTGTAAAATACGTGAAAATACATCCCGCCCTAAATCATCTGTCCCAAACCAAAACTCCGAAGATGGAGGCTGCAAACGAAGACTTAAGTTTTGATCATTAATACCTTGTGGTGCAAAAAGTGGTCCAAAAATTGCAACCAGTACAAAGAACAGTACGATACCACTACCTACTAATGCTGACTTGCTCTTTTTAAAGCTGAGCCATGCTTCACGCCACGGTCCATTTACGCGATCTTGCTTTTCAATTACCTGTGGTCGTTTTGGAACGAATTCCATATGCTGCGCCTCCTTCCTAGTTGTATTTAATTCGAGAATCGATGACGGTATACAAAATATCTACTATTAAATTAATCATAACGAATAAAAAGGCAACAATTAAAATACCAGACTGAATCACCGGATAATCCCGGAAACCGATTGCTTCATAAATGTAACGTCCAACCCCTGGCCAACTAAATATTGTCTCCGTTAAGATTGCACCACCTAACAGCATCCCTGTTTGTAAACCAATCACAGTAAGTACTGGTATCAGTGCATTTTTGAGTGCATGCTTGTACACAACTTTATACATTTTTTGCCCCTTAGCACGTGCTGTTCGTACAAAATCTGAACGCATGACTTCAAGCATCGATGCGCGTGTCATACGTGCGATAATTGCTGTTGGTATCGTTGCAAGTGCAATGCCTGGTAGGAATAAATGCTTCAACACCACGACAAATTGATCAAAGCGACCTTGCATTAAGGTATCCAGTAAATAAAAGTGCGTAATCGCTGTTACAGGATCTCGCACATTTTCACGCCCTGATGTTGGAAGCCAACCTAGGTTAATACTAAAAACCCATTGTTCCATTAAACCGAGCCAGAAAATCGGCATCGACACGCCGATTAACGCAATCACCATCGCTAAATAATCAAACCAAGAATTTTGGAACCACGCTGAAATAATACCTGCGTTTACCCCTAGAATGACGGCGAGAAAAATAGCAAAAAAAGCAAGTTCAAACGTAGCCGCTAAATAAGGCCAAACTTCCGTAGTAATTGGTTGGCGTGTACGCAAAGAGTCACCTAAATCGCCAGTGACTATCCCTTTTAAATACTCGAAATATTGTATATACCACGGATTATCTAATCCTAGTTTGTTACGCAGTGCTGCAATTGCTTCAGCAGTAGCTTGCTGACCTAAAATAACTTGTGCAGGGTCTCCAGGAATTGCTCGAATAATTAAAAATACAATAAAGGTCATCCCGAGTAATACCGGTATTAAATGTAAGAGACGTTTGCCAATGTAGTGAAGCATACTCTTCACCCCTTTTGTTGAAATCATAAGTATTATTAGTTAAGTAATAGTCGTAACAAGATAAAAAGGAGAGGCAAGTTACCTCCCCTTCTTCTTTAACTATTCAATTGAAACATTGTCTAATTTATCTGAGCCTGTTGGATGGGGTTGGAACCCTTTCACACCAGCTTTTGCTGCCAATAACGGTGTCGAGTGCGCTAAAGGAACCCACGGCGCATCTTCGTGAATAATTTCTTGTGCTTTTTTGTATAGATCAATACGTACATTTTCATCTGTTTCTGATTGTGCTTTGATTAATAAATCATGCACTTCATCATTTGAATAGTATGAATAGTTATTTGAACCGATGTTGTCTTTATCTAATAGCGTATAAATAAAGTTATCAGCATCCCCGTTGTCACCTGTCCAACCAAGCATGAATGCATCTGCTTCACCATTTTTTGCTTTGTCTAAATATGTTGCCCATTCAAACGAAACAATTTTAGATTTCATCCCTACATCTTCTAAGTTCTTCTGAATAACTTCAGCCACTTTTGCTCCGTCCGGCATGTAAGGACGAGGAACTGGCATTGCCCATAGCTCAATTTCCTTGCCGTCATAACCAGCTTCGGCTAATAATGATTTTGCCTTTTCTGGATCATATGGATATGGCTCAATGGCTTCGTTGTAACCACTAATTGACGGTGGCATTGGGTTTGCTGCTACTTGTGCACGTCCTTCAAAGAACGCATCTACAATCGCTTGCTTATCGATTGCATAGTTTACCGCTTGACGTACTAATTTGTTGTCAAATGGTGCACGTGTACTTGTTAAGCCTAGGTAACCAATATTCATTGAAGGACGCTCGATTAATTGTAGTTCAGCATTTCCTTCTACTGTTTTACCGTCAGATGGATTAACCCCATCCGCTAAATCGATATCACCTGCTGTTAACGCATTTAAGCGGGCTGAGTTATCCGGAATTGAACGGAAAATAACTTTATCTAATTTCGGTAACCCTTGTTGCCAGTAGTCTGGATTTTTCTCAATTGTAATAGAATCGTTACGTTTCCAATCTGTAAACTTGAATGGCCCTGTCCCTACTGGATTGTCACCAAATTTATCGCCTGCTGCTTCAAATGCTGTAGGTGAAGCGATACCAAACGGACTCATTGCTAAGTTCTTTAAGAAAGGTGCTTGTGGGCGAGACAGTGTGAAGATTACTGTATAGTCACCATCAGCCTTTACATCTGTAATAATATCTGCACCCTCTGCTTTAAACATCGAGTTGAAGTAGTAGAAATCGTCCTCTGTTCCACCCTTCCAGCGGTTCACGTTTTTAATGACTGCATCGGCATTAAAGTCTGTACCGTCGTGGAATTTTACCCCTTCTTGCAATGTAAATGTGTACGTTAAGCCATCATCGGAAACAACCCACTCTTTCGCTAAACCAGGGTGAATCGTTGTATCTTTCTCACCAAAGTTCAATAATGTTTCAAATAAGTTTTGTGTAACCTTAAATGATTCACCATCTGTCACAATACCTGGATCTAGTGATACAGAATCTGCACCGCGACCGAATACTAACACTTGAGGTGTTGAAGATGTCGTGTCATCTGTAGTCTTGTTATCCGTTTCTGTACCTGAATCCGTATTACCTGAGTCCGGTGTTGATGAATCTGAGTCATCCGTATTACATGCTGCTAAAAATACGGTCATGGTTAAAAGTAAAATTAACGCAAGTAAATATTTTTTTCCTTTCATCAATAAAATACCCCCTATATGTGTTTGTTTGTTTATATCATTGCTGCTGATCATATAAATGACAGGCAACAGAATGACCCGACCTTACTTGCTGTAATTTTGGCACCGCGACTTTACAATGCTCCATCGCTTTTGGACAACGAGTATGGAACGTACAACCAGAAGGAGGTTTGGACGGACTCGGTATATCCCCTGTTAAAATCAGTTGCTCCCGTTCAAATTGTGGATCAGGTACCGGAACAGCTGATAACAGCGCTTGGGTATACGGATGAAGTGGTTCGCTGTACAGCAGCTCACTATCTGCAAGCTCAACCATTTTCCCTAAATACATGACACCGACACGGTCGCTAATATGGCGCACAACCCCTAAATCATGGGCGATGAAAATATACGTAAGTTGTAAATCATCTTGTAACTTTTGCATTAAATTTAATACTTGAGCTTGAATCGATACATCTAATGCGGATACCGGTTCGTCAGCGATAATCAGCTTCGGGTTTGTCATAAGCGCTCTTGCAATACCAATACGCTGCCGCTGCCCTCCACTAAATTGGTGTGGATATCGCTTAGCATAATGAGCGCTTAAACCAACAATCTCTAAATACTCGTGTACTTTCTTTTTACGTTCCTGTGAATTCCCCATACCATGAACAATTAGCGGTTCTTCTAATATTTTTTCAATGGTATGCCTCGGATTAAGTGAGGCGTATGGATCTTGGAAAACCATTTGAATCTCTCGCCTTGCTTTACGCATTGCCTCAGCATTTAACGTTGTCAGTTCTACATCATCAAAGGTAATCGAGCCCGCAGTAGGCTCATGTAGGCGCATAATTGCGCGACCTGTTGTCGATTTCCCACATCCTGATTCACCTACAATTCCTAGCGTTTCCCCTTCGAATAATTCGAATGAAACATCATCAACTGCTTTAACATCTCCTATGTGGCGCGAGAACATCCCATGACGAATCGGGAAATATTTTTTTAAATTTTCAACCTTCAGCAGCACTTTCGCCATGTAATACGCCCCCTTTTTCCTCTAATAAAAAGCATCTTGCTTTATGAACCGTCGATGCTTCATAGAGCATTGGATTTTCTTGTGTACAGCGGTCAAAGGCATATTCGCAGCGCGCTGCAAATCGGCAGCCTGTTGTGATCGAACCAGGCTTTGGTACGTTTCCTGGAATTGAATACAGTGAATCCTTTTTATAGCGCATGTCTGGAACCGATTGAATGAGTCCTTTTGTATAGGGATGCTGTGGGTTCTTGAAAACCTCATTAACCGGTGCTTCCTCTACAATTTGCCCTGCATACATAACAATGACGCGTGAGCAGGTTTCTGCTACAACACCTAAATCATGTGTAATCAGCAATACCGCCGTATGCAATCGTTCATTTAAATCGCGCATTAATTTTAAAATTTGCGCTTGAATCGTTACATCGAGCGCCGTTGTTGGCTCATCTGCAATAAGTACTTTCGGATTACAAACAAGTGCCATCGCAATCATCACACGCTGGCGCATGCCTCCAGATAATTGATGCGGATATTCTTTAATTAACTGTTCTGGTCGAGGTAGCCCAACAAGCTTCATCATTTCAATTGCCCGGACCGTTGCCTGTTTTTTAGACCATTTTGTATTATGGATTAAAATAGCTTCCACAAGCTGATTGCCAATCGTAAATAAAGGATTCAGTGACGTCATTGGCTCTTGAAAAATCATCGCCATGTCATTGCCCCGAATTTTGCGCATTTCTTTATCACTGTATTTCGAAATATCTTTTCCATTTAATAAAATTTCACCATGTGTAATTTTTCCTGGTGGACTTGGTACGAGCCCCATAATCGATAATGATGTAACACTTTTACCACAGCCGGATTCACCTACAATCGCAAGTACTTCTCCTTCATGAATAGAAAAGCTAATAAAATCCACCGCAGCTACATTTCCACTATCCGTAAAAAAGGTTGTTTCAAGCTCCTTTACTTCCAATATAGGCTTTCGTTTCATGTGACCACCTCGCTTCTACAATAATCAAATTCATTTATGATGCATGCTATTATTACAACTATTAAATTTCGATATCATTGTTATATATGCTCATTTTCTATCCATTAAGTACATATTTCGCATGAAACTATTTATTATTTAGAAAAGCGCTAAAGTGCCCTTTAAGCCCCGGCAGGCATTGGAGGGGCCGACTAGAAAGTAAGGGCTTCATCACTTTCGACGGCGGGACCGAAATGGCCGAGGGGCTGGCGCTTTATCCTAGACACACTAAAAGGGTAAAATTTTATACTTACTTATTCTTTAAACAAAAAAACTACCTTTCACCAATTTCTTTGGTAAAAGGTAGTTTCTTTATTTCATTAATCTAGTTTTTGAATTTGGAATAAATTATAGTAGGCACCTTGCTTATTCATTAACTCATCGTGTGTACCTGCTTCAGATACTTCACCATGTTCGATAACGATAATTTTATCAGCATGTGTAATCGTTGATAAGCGGTGGGCGATGACAATCGTTGTACGCTCATTTGCTAAACGATCCAGCGATTCTTGAATTAACGCTTCACTTTCTAAATCAAGTGCTGACGTTGCTTCATCTAATACTAAGATGGCTGGGTCTTTCAAGAACACACGCGCAATCGCCACACGTTGCTTTTGACCACCTGATAATTTCACGCCGCGCTCGCCGACTTTTGTATCATACCCTTGTGGTAAATTTAAGATGAAGTCATGTGCGTTCGCAGCTTTGGCAGCAGCAATTATCTCTTCATCTGTTGCATTTGGATTCCCCATTAAAATATTTTGCTTCACAGAATCACTAAACAAAATATTATCCTGTAAGACAATGCCGATTTGTGCCCGTAATGAGGCAAGTGTCACATCTTTTACGTCAATATCATCAATTCTTACCGCGCCCGCTGTTGCATCATAAAAGCGTGGAATTAAACTAACAATCGTTGACTTTCCGCCACCACTCATCCCGACAAAGGCAATGGTTTGTCCCGGTTCAATCGTGAAATCGACGTTATTTAAAATCATATTGCCGTCTTTTTCATATTCGAATGATACCTGATCAAATTGTAATTTGCCTTTTGCTGTTGGTAAGTTAATGGCATGTTCTTTATCCTGTACATCATACTTTTCATCCATTAACTCAAACATACGATCCATCGATGCGATTGATTGCGTTAATGTTGTCGATGAGCTGACTAAACGACGTAATGGGCCATATAGGCGTTCGATATATGCATAAAACGCGACCATTACTCCGATTGTGAGGCCCTCATTTAAATAAAGATAACCCGCATAACCAACGACGATTAGCGGTGCCATCTCAGTAATCGTATTGACGACCGCAAATGATTTGGCGTTCCAGCGTGAGTGCGCTAGTGCTTTATCTAAAAACTCACCGTTTGTTTCATCAAAGATTTTTTGTTCATGCTTTTCAAGTGTAAAGCTTTTAATAATACTCATGCCGGCTACGCGTTCATGTAAATAACTTTGTACTCCTGCAAGCGCCTGTGAACGGTCTTTTGTTAAACTACGCAGCTTACCGAAGAAGTACTTCACACTAATTGCGTAAAATGGTAGGACAATGAGCGATACAATCGTTAACTTCACATCCATTTTCAGCATAATCCCTATAACAATGAGGATCGTTACTAAATCTAACCATAAATTCATTAGCCCGGTCATGACGAAGTTTTTCGTTTGTTCTACGTCATTGATGACACGCGAAATGACCTCACCTGCGCGCGTATTGGCATAATATTTTAAGCTCAGTTTTTGTAAATGACCGTACAATTCTTTACGAATATCAAAAAGAATATTGTTACTTAAATTTTGCGCAAAGTATTGGCGATAATACTCGATTGGTGGGCGTACAACGAAAAATAGTACGAGTGCTGCACCAATCCATGTAAATAATTGCTTCGTTTTTTCATCTGTAGAAAGCGTGTCATTTAGTAACACATCATCTAAAATCACTTGCAATAGCCACGGTAAAAACAGTGGTATGGCAAACTTAATAATCCCGATAACAATCGTTAAAAATAATAAAAATTTATATGGCTTTACAAAGCGCATATAGCGTTTAATGCTGTCCAATGCAAAAACATCTCCCCTCAGAAAAATTTTGCAACAGGAACCATCATATCATAATTTTCCATCTTTTTATGCATGAGATGCTTATACTGGTTAACTCTTTTGTGCTACACTCCGGGGAAAATGCGTTGAATTAAGTTCATTTTAAGCTCATGTTCGTTGTACTGCGTTCCGAGGCACGCTTTTCTGAGGGCGTGGCTCCAACTAACTTTCGATGCCTCTTAGGCGGCATCTCGCTTCGCGGCACTCTACTTTGGTATAAAAGGCTTTTCTTTAAAAATAATGCGGATCCTTTTAAATCAACACTACCGATAAGCATCACCGAGTATTTCTACTCTCTACCGCCTCGCGTTAGCGCAAGCGGCTTAATTTTACGTTCTTCAACTTCATAACGAGCACAACAATTTGCGATTGGCGTGCCTTGCAAACGGCAATAAAGGCAGTGATAAAGACATGTATCACATGGCTTTAGCGCTGTCTTGCCGTAGCACGCCAATCAAGAAAGCAAAACTTTATACGAAAAATCCCAAAATTTAATTAAAGAGCACAAAAAAAGCCAAAGCAAACAGGATTGTTTACTCAGACTCTTCGATACTTTTATTCGCTTGAATTTCGCTTAGGAGCTCATAGCGGCTTGTCCAGGATTGAATGAAATCTGGTGCGAATGGACCGCGACGTTGTTCAATCCAACTAAGCAACGTTTTGACATTACGCTTTAAAATTTTATCAATCACTTCCGGGTAATCCATTTCCAATTTGTGCTGTTCGTATTCATCTTCATCTAATAACGCATAGGTCATATCAGGGAAAACTTTTACATCTAAATCATAGTCAATGTATTTTAAGCATTGATTATCAAACACAAATGGGGAACTAATGTTGCAGTAATAATAAACGCCATCTTCACGCAACATACAAATAATATTAAACCAATGCTCCGCATGAAAGTAACAAATCGATGGCTCTCGCGTTAACCAAGTACGACCATCGGATTCCGTCACAAGTGTTTTTTCATTCGCACCAATAATAATATTTTTCGTCGCTTTTAACACCATCGTTTCTTGCCAGACACGGTGGATATTACCATTGTGCTTATAACTATGTATTTGGATTGTATCTCCTTCAAACGGTAATGCCATTGTAAAGCCCACCTTTTCGTCTTAGCTAAAAATTCTAGCAGTCTTTATTGTATTATAGCAATGCTTTGGCAAAACTTGTAGTTCCAATACTATAATTTTCAATTTTATGTGAAAAAAGCGTCTTTTCCTTTTCGATTGATTATTTATATAGAAAAAGTGTGCCAACTAGTTGGCACACTCCTTCAGTTAGAAATTATTATTGTTACGTTTTGAAAATTGCGTGTTGCGTTGTTCTTGCTCGCGTTTTTGTTTTTGGCGTTGCTCTTCTAATTGTTCGAAGTTTTGATCGTTACCAAATTCCTCACGATTATTTTGATTTTGGAATTGGTTGTTTTGGTTGTTTTGGTTGTTTTGGTTGTTGTTGTTGAGGTTATTGCTGTTGTTGTTGTTATTTAATTGTTGGTTACGATTGTTTTCATTTCGCTTCATATTTGTCACCTCCACGCCCATTATTGTGGACGGTCGGCGCATAAATTATGCATGAAGCTAATTGATTTTTCTCCAAATTTTCAGCATCGGTACAGGCATCGGTAACTGTTCAATTTGTTCTTTCGTGAAAAATGCGGTGTTTTTCGGTAATTGTTCAGGTACTTGTAAAGCATCGACTAAATAGCTGTCGATTAACCATTTCAAATGCGAAAATACATGCTTAAAACTCTCAAGTGGTACTGCCAGTGCATGATCTAACAGCAGTCCATACTGCTGCTCTGCTTTCGAAAATGAATTTTCATCGGCTACACGTTCAATCATCACAAATTGCCACATATTCGCAAGTAAACCTTCTTCTGCTCGCTTTTCCATTAAAAAGCGCCCTTCTACGTCACGAATCACAAGTACATCATAATCGAGGTTTTTCGTTTTCACCTTTTTTGATTTCACCGGTAAACTTGCCGGATCTCCTTCATGAAACACGGTGCAGTAATCGTGGACCGGGCATAGCAAGCATTTCGGTGAAGTGGGCGTACATATTAACGCGCCAAGCTCCATTAAACCTTGGTTGAATTCAGATGTATGCGCCGGATCAATTAATGCGGTTACGGCCTCTTCAAATATTTTCTTTGTTTTCGGTAAGGCAATATCGGCATCAATGTTTAGTACGCGGCTTAATACACGCATCACATTACCGTCTACTGCATGCTCTGGCTTGCCATACGCGATACTTAAAATCGCGCCTGCTGTATAGGGACCGACACCTTTTAGTTTTGAAATATCATGGCGATTATCAGGTACTTTGCTGCCGTATGTTTCAACAACTTCCCTCACTCCTGCTTGTAAATTACGTACACGTGAGTAATAGCCAAGTCCTTCCCACATCTTTAATAGTTCTTCTTCTGGTGCATACGCTAAGCTTTCTGATGTCGGATATTTTTCCATAAAACGATTGTAATAAGGAATGACCGTATCGACGCGCGTTTGCTGGAGCATCACTTCTGATACCCAAATTCTGTACGGGTCCTTTGTGTGACGCCAAGGTAGGTCGCGCTGTTCTTCTTGAAACCATTCGACTAATGCTTGTCGAAATTGTGTTGTATAGGGATAGTTCACATTGTCCTCCAAAAATTCGATTTTATTTCACGTAAAAAGGGTATATTATAAGGATAAATAGTATTGTTAATTATTTCCGTTTAAGCGCCGTTCTTTTTTTACATGGAACAGCTTTGTCTACGAAAGGATGATCATTTTGGATTCAGGCACACATTTTGTTATGGGGATTGCTATTGGTGGCCTGGCACTTGCTGACCCTGTTGTAGCAAGCCATCCGATGACATTTGCCGCAGTGGTGGCAGGTACAATCATCGGGCAACAGGCACCTGATATCGATACTGTATTAAAGCTTCGTAATAACGCTGTTTACATTCGCCATCATCGTGGGATTACCCATTCGATTCCCGCTGTTTTACTTTGGCCATTGCTCATAACGGGCGTCTTGTCACTGTTACTACCTTCAGCAGACGTGTTCCATGTTTGGCTTTGGACGCAACTTGCCGTGTTTTTACACGTGTTTGTAGATATTTTTAATGCATATGGTACGCAAGCACTGCGACCTTTCTCGAAAAAATGGGTAGCACTTGCTGTTATTAATACGTTTGATCCGTTTATTTTCGGAATTCACTGCCTTGGTATTTTACTATGGGCGTTCGGTGCAGATCCTGTTATTACGTTTAGTATCATGTACGCGATCATTGTACTTTACTATTTCGTACGTTTTGCGCTTCAAAGAGCGGTTAAAACGGCGGTGCATAGCGAAATTAAAGACGAGGAATTCGTTATTGTTGCACCAACGATGAAGTTTTTCCAGTGGAAAGTTGCCGCAAAATCAAAAACACATTTTTACGTAGGCCGCGCTTATCGCCGTACGGTTAATATTTACGATAAATTCCCGATTGAACCGATTCCAAAAACGGACTTTGTCAATGCAGCGTTAAAAGATCCAAATTTAGATGCCTTTTTATCCTTTTCCCCAATTCATCACTGGGAAATCTCTGAGCTGGATAATGGGTTAACGGAACTTCGCTTAATCGATTTACGCTATCGTAGTAATGACCATTATCCATTCGTAGCGGTTGCGCATTTAGATCATGAGTTAAACATCGTGAATTCGTATACGGGCTGGATTTTCACCGAAGAAAAATTGCAGAAAAAGCTGCAGATTGGTGCTGGTAACGAATAAAATGAAGGGTGTGTTAAAGGTTTTTTGCCTTGAACACACCCTTGTTTTAATTTACTGTTTCATCGCCATCATTTAATAAATGTGCATACTTCGGATTTTTCGCTGCAAATAAATGCAACTTATCCCCATAGCTTTCGATTAATTGACTCACAAGCTTTGCTGTATATTCCGCCCCGCGGTAATCTACACCCGCTTTTGCTGATGTTGCTTCAAAGTCACTACATAAAAGCTCAACCCACGTACGTGCACGCCCTGTTGACAATGCTGGATTTTTTGCAAGTAGTTCCTCGGTTAATTTTTGATATAACGCTTCCATCTTATTTCCCTTCCTTCATTGGTCGTAAAATTGAAACCGGTAAGGCCTCTTCAAAACGGTCTGAACCTAAACGATGTCCCCATGCAAAACGTCCTTTTAAACGATCTACTTGGAAAAACTCACCCGGCGAACCTGTCAGGCGATACATTTCACCTGGAATAATTGTTGAAAGGTCTACTAAATACGCTTCTGCCATTAATGCTTTACGCTCATATACCGCGTATTCGTTGACGATTCCTAATTGCTCGGCTTTACGTGCAAGTTCGCGTAAGTTCGCTACTTCCTGACGTAGCTCTGCTTCTGACATTTGACTATATGTTAATTCATTCATCTTGTTGTTGCTCCTTTTGTTCGATAAATTCCGCAATCACTTCTGCTGGGAAGCCTTTTTGATACAGTGCCTGCTTTACCTTTTGATGCAGGTCAAAGCCTGTTAATTTGTTCGCATATTTGCGCCAAATTTTATCACCTTGATTTTCGATTAACGCACTCCACTCGTCTTCCTCGCGCTCTAACGTTAGCTGGCCAAAAATTTCTGAAACGATTGCATACGAATAGCCTTTGCGCAGTAAGACATCTTGGATTTTTTGCTTCACCTGTGAAGGTGTTTTATTTGTATTGCTGCGAATTGCCTTTTCTGCTAATTCCATTGCTAGCTGTAGCTGCTCTTCATGACCAAATGTTCCGAGTACTTCTTGCTGTAAGTCTTTCGCGATGCCTTTTTTCATTAAATCTTGGCGAATCGCTGCTGGTCCTTTTTTGGCGGTACGCTTTCTCGTTTCAAGAAGCGCTTTTGAATAGCTCTCATCATTTAAAAAACCAAGACGATTTAACTTATGAATCGATTCTTGAACAACTGCTTCGCCGTGCCCAGCCTGAAGTAGCTTTTGCTTTACTTCGTGCTCACTGCGCATTTGGTAACTTAAAAAGCCTAATGCCTTATTAAAAGCTTTCGCGATTTCATCTTCATATTGTATTTCATCAATTTCGATTTGCTCAAGTACTTTGCCTTTTTGCAAGCCAAACTTTATGAGTGTACCTTCATCCACTGCAAACGCGTACTGTTCATTTAAATAAATATTGTAACGCTCTTGATTACGTTTTTGACGACCTATTTTCGTAATAACTTGCAAACATGTACACCTCGCTTTACTTCTACGTACATTTTAGTATACATCTTTTTACTTCTAGTTTCATTGCACAGTATACTAGAGACAGGATATTTCGAGGAGGGATTAAAGTGAAAATTGCTATTGCAGGTGGTACAGGAATGGTCGGTAAAAAATTGACCGAGCTTCTATTAAAAAATAATCACGAAGTTATCATTTTAACACGTAGTGAACCGCGCACCGAAAACAACATTCACTATGTACAGTGGTTAAAGACAGGCGCACAACCCGAAACACAGCTTGAGCAGCTAGACGCATTTATTAATTTAGCCGGTGTGTCGCTAAACGAAGGGCGCTGGACCAATGAGCAAAAAGAGAAAATTTATAATAGCCGCATGGAATCAACCGATGAAGCCATCCGGATTTTACAAGCACTTGCGCACAAACCAAACGTACTCATCAATGCAAGCGCAGTTGGCATTTATCCTGTCTCCGAAACGGCCGTTTATACCGAAAGCTCTTCTGAACAAGCCGACGATTTCTTAGGGAGCGTTGTCGCAGACTGGGAACAAAAAGCCGCACAGGCAGAAAAATTAGGGATCCGCACCTGCTTCACGCGCTTTGGTGTTATTTTAGCAAAGGGCGAAGGCGCGCTACCGATGATGGTGCTACCGTATCAGTTAGGTGTCGGCGGTACGATTGGCTCTGGTCAGCAGTGGCTAAGCTGGATTCATGTTGACGATGTGGCACGTGCCATGGTTTTTGTCATTGAAAATGAACAATTACAGGGCCCGATTAATTTTACAACACCTAATGTCAAACGTATGAAAGCCTTTGGACAAGCAATCGGCAAAGCACTAAGCCGCCCACACTGGTTACCTGTACCAAGTATCGCGCTAAAACTGGCACTAGGTGAAAAAAGTATACTCGTACTAAAAGGACAGCACGTACTACCTGAAAAATTGGTAAATGCAAAATTTACATTTCACTACGCCTCTGTCGAAGATGCGATCCGTGATCTTTATAAATGAATAAAATAACTGTTTCCACGCAACCTACCTGTAACAAATATGTGAAAGGAGGTTGCTTTTTTTCGTGAAAAAACATGTGATTGGCATCATGTTCGTTGTTTGCGCAACGTTCATTTCCTATATGACCATTGCCAAAGCCGAAGAATTCCACTGGGGCTTTAAACCAAGCCGCAACGCCGAGCCCGTCGAAATTGGTGAACCATTAGAAGGTTTACTCGAAAATTATGGCGCCATTTATAAAGGAGACCCTGCTAAAAAGGTTATTTATTTAACGTTTGATAATGGCTATGAAAATGGCTTTACTGAAAGCATTTTAAATACGCTGCGCGCAGAAGAGGCACCCGCAACATTTTTCTTAACCGGCCATTATTTAACAAGTGCGACCGATTTAGTGAAAACAATGATTGAAGATGGTCACACAATCGGCAATCACTCAGATGGTCATCCGAATATGGCAAAGCTCACAGCAAACGGCATGAAAGAAGAATGGTTTCGTTTTGATGAAAAGCTCTATGAATTAACAGGCATTGATCGTACGTATTATGCCCGACCACCTGAAGGAATATTTAACGAAGAAGTATTAAAGGTAGGAAATGAGGTTGGTTATCGTCATATTTTTTGGTCCATTGCCTTTAAAGATTGGCTGAAAGATGAACGCCGTGGGTATGAATATGCCTATAATGCGCTTATGGAGCAACTGCACCCCGGGGCGATTATTTTAATGCACACCGTTGCACAGGATAACGCCGAGGCACTACCAAAATTTATAAAGGACGCAAAAGCTCAAGGCTACACGTTCGGTTCAATTGACGATTTAGTACTCGAATATGCACAAATTTCACCATACTAAAAGTGACGTTTCTTTTCTTTCAAGTCGTTGTCCGTTATAATGGAATGATGAAGAAAAACGACTCGGCTCGCACTAGATCTTAGTGCGAGTTGAAGTATTTAAAGGACGTGTAAAACTTGAGTGATGTAAAAATGGAAGTCGGGCAAAAGTTCCCGTTAACGATAAAACGCCTTGGGATTAATGGTGAAGGTGTAGGATTTTATAAACGTAATGTCGTATTCGTAAAAGGTGCGATTCCTGGAGAAGAAGTAACCGTTAAATTAACGAAAGTTTCACCAAAATTCGCAGAAGCAGAAATTCTAACGATTCGTAAAGCAAGTGAATTCCGCCAAGAAGCACCTTGCTCGGTCTACGCAGAATGTGGCGGCTGCCAATTACAGCATATGACGTACGAAGCACAGCTGATCAATAAGCGTGATATTGTTGTACAAGCATTTGAAAAGTTCGCGAAAGAAATCGGTGAAACAACAGAAATACGCCCTACACTTGGTATGGAAGACCCTTGGAACTATCGTAACAAATCACAATTCCAAGTACGTAAAGATGGTAAACGCGTGTATGCAGGTCTGTTTAGTGAAGGCTCACATCAGCTACTAAACATTAATGACTGCTTAGTACAACAACCGTTAACAACGAAAATTACCGTTGCCGTACGTAAGATTTTACAAAAATTAAATATTACAATTTATGACGGTAAATCATTAAACGGTTTAGTGCGTACAATCGTTGTTCGTACTGGTTTAAAAACGGGTGAAACACAAGTTTGTTTAGTAACAACGCGTAACGAATTACCACATAAAGCTGAATTAATCGAACGTATTAAAAAGATTGATCCATCAATCGTGTCAATTACACAAAACATCAACCGTGAAAAAACATCTCTTGTTTTTGGTGAAGAAACGATTTTATTAGATGGTCATGAAGCCATTCTTGAAAAATTAGGGGAATATGCGTTTGAATTATCAACACGTGCCTTCTTCCAGCTGAACCCTGAACAAACAGTGCATTTATATAATGAAATTAAAAAGGCTGCTGCGCTTACAGGTAAAGAAAATGTTGTCGATGCGTATTGTGGCGTTGGGACAATTGGTATGTGGCTTGCAGATGGTGCACGTGAAGTGCGCGGTATGGATAATGTTGATGAAGCCATTGCAGACGCGAAATTTAATGCACGTAATAATCCAAATTTACAGCACGTACGCTTCTTCCCTGGTTCAGCGGATAAATGGTTATTCCGTTGGTCAAAAGAAGGCTATCGTCCAGATGTTATTTCTGTCGACCCACCACGTACAGGTTTAGACCCAGGCTTCATCAAAACGGTACTAAACATTAAACCAAAGCGTGTTGTCTACACATCTTGTAACCCTTCAACATTAGCACGTGATTTAAAAGAATTATCAAAAGCCTATAACGTTGAATACATTCAACCTGTAGATATGTTCCCGCAAACTGCGCAAGTGGAATGTGTTGTGAAATTAACACTAAAAAAATAACGACTTGTTTATAGGAAGCATTCACTTCAATTCGAGCACTTTCGCTCATTTGAAGTGAATGCTTTTTTTAAAATTAAAAAGTCGAGAATAATTTTTAAAATTATTGATAGGATTTATATGGAAGAGCCGTATTACTATTTAGGTACCTAAGTAACTCAAAAAGGAGGGATACATTGAAGATATCCGATGAAAACGTTGTACAACAAATACAACTTAAAAACGAAGAAGCACTGAATTACCTCGTTATAAAGTTTGGTGGCTTACTCAACGGAATTATTAGGAAGTATATTAATAGCCATAATCAAGATATCGAAGAATGCTTTGCAGATGTGTTAGTTTCTATTTGGTTTAATATCGATTCATTTGACGCTTCTAAAAATGAATTCAAACAATGGATAGCTGCTATTGCAAAATATCGTGCCATTGATTATTTGAGAAAACTTGACCAGATAAAGCAACATACTACTACGACTGAAATAACTGACCGTCTCCTAAATCAGCCCGTTAGTAGTAATCATTCAGAGGATATATCCATTTTACTGAACAAATTAAACGATACCGAAAGAGCTCTATTTAACAAATATTATTTAGAGGGTATCTCTACCAACGAACTCGCAAATGACTTACAAGTAAAACCTTCATGGATTCACAATAAATTGTCTAGAGGAAGAAAAAAATTAAAAAACATTCTATTAAAGGGTGAGGTGTAAGTAAGATGTCTATTTTTAAAGATTTGAATCATATCAAGTTAGATGTGAAGGCGTACGAAGAAATTCCTCTTTCAGAAGTTGAACAAAAGCGACTTATTATACGTACACACAAAAAAATAAAGTCTACTAAGGCCAAAACTTTTAAGAGAAAAAAACGTTTTATTGCAGCTTTTGCGAGTATTAGTGCCATCTCATTGATTACTTTAAATATTGCATTTCCAACCTTCGCAGAAAAACTACCAACTCTCACTAATATTTTTGAATTTTTCACGGATAATGAACGCAATATTTTTGATAATTTCAGTGAACATGCAACCTCTATAGGGTTAACACAAGAAAACAGTGGCATTAGCATTACCGTTACAGATGCAGTTTATGATAAAGAAAATATTACAATTGCCTATAAGATTAAAAGTGAACAGGATTTAGGCGAACGGCCTGTATTATTAGGTGATATCATTGTTGATGAATTTGGGAATCAATACGAGCATTCTGGTTATTCCAAAAATTACCTTGTTAAGAAAATAGGAAATTATGAATATGCCGTACTATACGTATATGAATTAATTTCGGGTTCAAAGCCAGAAACAATCCATATTTCATGGCAAGGCGATAATGTACGAAATTTGAATAATGTAAGTCAATTAGTGGATGGTCAGTGGGATTTCGAATTTTCTCTACAAGCACTTGAAAATAGTGTTATAAATTTTACATCTCACAACATACATTCGCTTGATCCTGGTATTAAAATATCGCTCGTTGAAATGACACACTCTCCTATTTCAACAACGATTCAACTCGCCGAAAAAGTAGATGAGCGTCTCATCTCTCAAGAACAAGAAGAACTAAGGCTCGTTTTAATAGAATATTTAGTGTCTGATGATTTAGGAAATAACTACAACATTATTCATTATCGTGATACTGGGCATAGTACAGATTTTAATCCAAATCATATTAGCGCACCTCGAATCACAACGAATCTAATAAATAACGATGCCTCATTCATTACCATTACACCTATTGTAAATGTTTATAAGGTATCAAATAGTCAAGGGCATCTTGAACAAATAGTAAAACCATATGAAATCGAACCAATTCTTGTGCCGCTAAATAAATAACGTTCATTTTAAGCTGTCTGCTATGTATATAAAGTAGACAGCTTTTTTCTACTAGTCCAAGTTCTAGAAAAATTACATATTTGTTCGCATTACACAGTTATGTGAATATACCGAAGACGTCTTCTTTTTCAAGTGTTCCGTAAATAATACACCAAATAGATATAATAAAAATTAACATTATATCCATAAAATCCTTAACCTATAAGCTTTATAATGAAGGTAATACTACGATCCGTAGTAATACGAAATATGGAGTGATGATCATGAAAGCAGCACGTTGGTATAAGGCGAAGGATATTCGCGTAGAACAAATTGAAGAACCTCAAGTTACAGCAGGTCGCGTAAAAATTCAAGTTGCATGGACAGGAATTTGCGGTAGTGACCTTCATGAATATGTAGCAGGTCCGATTTTCGTTCCAGTAGATGCACCACATGCAGTAAGTAAAGAAGTTGCACCAGTTGTAATGGGTCATGAATTTTCTGGTACAGTCATTGAGATTGGTGAAGGTGTCACAAACGTCCAAGTTGGCGATCAAGTTGTTGTTGAACCGATTTTAGCATGTGGGGAATGTGCAGCATGTAAAAAAGGTAAATATAATATTTGTAAGCACTTAGGCTTCCACGGGTTATCCGGTGGCGGCGGTGGTTTCTCTGAATTCACAGTTGTGGATGAGCGTTGGGTACACAAAATGCCTGAAGGATTATCATTAGAGCAAGGTGCTTTAGTTGAGCCTGCAGCAGTAGCCTTACACTCCGTTCGTATGAGTAAATTAAAAGCGGGCGATAAAGCGGTCGTATTTGGTGTAGGTCCAATCGGTTTACTTGTTATCGAAGCATTAAAAGTAGCAGGTGCTTCTGAAATTTATGCGGTAGAATTATCGAAAGAGCGCGGGGCAAAAGCATTAGAACTTGGTGCTACTGCTGTCATTAACCCTGCTGAAGAAGCAGACGTTGTTGCAAAAATTCAAGAGCTAACAAATGGTGGTGCGGACGTTGCCTTTGAAGTAACAGGTGTTCCGGTTGTGTTAAAGCAAGCAATCGACTCGACTTCATTTGAAGGGGAAACAATTATCGTGTCGATTTGGGAGAAAGAAGCTTCAATTCAACCAAACAACATCGTATTATCAGAGCGTAGTGTAAAAGGAATTATTGCCTACCGCGATATTTTCCCAGCAGTTATGCACTTAATGACACAAGGCTACTTCCCAGCAGACAAGTTAGTGACGAAACGCATCACGCTAGATGAAGTCGTAACAGAAGGCTTTGAAACATTAGTAAATGACAAAGACCAAATCAAAATTTTAGTCGCGTCGAAATAAGTAACAAAAGCTGATGAATGGAAAAAATTCCATTCATCGGCTTTTTCATCTCCATTTCCTTACTATTTCATGTAAAATAGAGGGAGCTAGGAGGTATAAATATGAAAAACTTTCTTTTTGTAGTAGTAATATTCGCCATTTCTTACTTCGGAATTTCATGGCTGGGTAAGGTCATTTTCCCAAGCAACGATGAAGCTTCTGCTACATCCGCGAGCTCTTTGCAAGCCGCCGTTACGTTTGGTGGCGTGAACTATTTAAATGTCTTTATGTACATAATTTTAGCGTGTATCGTAACCGCAATTGTTTACTTTACAGCAAAAAGCAAGGATTTGTCCGAGAAGTAATTCTGGGACAAATCCTTGCGCCGAGGATGGTGAATTTATTCTGACCACCGCAGAAGCACCGCACTCAAGCGGATTCTTAATACATGTTATAGCCACTGACCTGATATTTTTACTTTTCGGAAAGAACGACTGCTTTTTTTGATTTCCCGAAGATAATGACAATGAGCGCAACGACAACTAACATCGACCCTACTAACAATAAAAATCCGTCATTTGGGAAGAACTCTAAATAAAGTCCGCCTAAAAACGGCCCACTCAAGCTTCCTAAGCTAAAGAAAATCCCGCACAGTAAATTTCCTGTTGGTAACAGTTCTTTTGGCGTTAAATCCGCCATATAGGTAATACCAAGCGAGAACATCGAACCAACACACATCCCGCCGACAAAGAATACCGCTGCTACGAGCATTTGCGAATATTCAACAAAATTACCGATTAAAAATACTGCACCACCTATAGATAGCCCCGTAATAATGACTTTGCGTCTTCCGATTTTATCTCCTAGCATCCCGAGTGGGAACTGCATGAAAATCGCACCAACTGAAAAACCCGCAAGCATAATCGACACAAACGTTAATTCGAAGTCTTTACGTAGCGCATAGACCGGAAATAGCGCATTTAGTGAGGACTCTAAAAATCCATAAACAAACGGAGGTAAAAATGCGACCCACCCATATTTTACTGCTAATTTATAGCGCGTTAAGCCCTTTTGGTTCGCATCGCCAGCTAAGGCTGCTGGTTTTTCGTTCTTCACGAAAAATACGAGTGACCACGCCACTAAACATAGTGCCGATGACACGATAAACGGCAACGTCTCTGAGATTTTTACAAGTGGCACGAATAACGGACCCACTGCAAAGCCTAAGCCAAATGAAATGCCGTAAATCGACATGCTTCTTCCTAATTTATGCGTCGGGGTTGTTGACGTAATCCATGTTTGCGTTGAGAAATGCAGGGCATGATCCCCGATCCCGATGAGCATACGTAAAACAAACCAAAACAGCACACTTTTCCATAATGGAAATAAAAATAATGAAACAAAAACGAGTGCCCCACCAAAAACAATAATGGGCTTATACCCATATTTACGTAGCGGCTGCTCGATAAATGGCGAAATTAATAAAGTACCTATGTAAAGGCCCGTTGCATTGAGTCCATTAAGTGTTGATGAAACCCCGTCCCCCTCAAAAATCACGGAAATGAGCGGTAGTAACATTCCCTGCGAAAAGCCTGAAATGGATACGATAATGACTAAAATGATAAACCGACGTTGTTCGTAACTCATAATATGTTCTCCTTTTATTTATACGTCTCACATCGTATCACAGCTTTTTATCCGTTGGGGAAACTTTTACAAACATAAAAACCCTAGCTAACTTTATCTCTAAAAGTTAACTAGGGCTTCAATTTTCACTTAATTCCATTTTTACTTTGCATAAACAATCTTTACCGGCAGATTTGCCGAAAAACGTTTAAACTTCCTCCTTTTCATATGGGTTTGCCAATACATATTTTTTTCGACCATCTCCCTCGTATTTAGGTATGACCTTACTTTATCATAACAATTTAATTAACGCAATATTCTAAATACAAAGAATTTTAAATTAATTAATAAGTGCTATACAATTTCCTATTATTTTAAGACTTCTTAATAAAATCCAATTGCATTTCCCTTAAGTTGTCCATTAACTTTTAGAATGGAACGTAGTATAATGTTGTTAAGCAAACACAAAAGGAGCATTACGCACATGAATCCAATTACAAACAAAGAACAACAAGTAACGTATTTAAAAGAACGTTTAGAAATCTTCCTTGAGGTGTTAGATGCTATCGATCCAGAAACAACCGAGTTAGAAGATATCGATCGCTTAATTCAAATGATGGACGATTTAGAACAAAAAATGGACCAATTCCAAACGCGCGAAGAACAATAATATTTCAAAGCAATGCTCCAGTTGGGCATTGCTTTTTTCATTATCTAACATAAATATGCTTTATAAATGGAATTTTTAATAATTTCATTTTCTATTATTGTAAGCGCTCTTTTTTTTCTAGTTTAAAAGAGTTATAATATGGGATGGATTTTAAAACAAAACTATTTTTCTGGGGGGAAAAATCAGATGACATACTTAGAAACTTTAGAGAAAAGTCTTTATTCTTTAATAACTGAAACATCTACGAACTTACCAAAAGACGTTCGTCGTGCAATTAAAGCAGCAAAAGCATCTGAAAACGCGGGTACTCGTGCAGCCATGACATTAGACACGATTACTACAAACATCGTAATGGCGGAAGACAACGTATCTCCAATTTGTCAAGATACTGGTTTACCAACATTTAAAGTATATACTCCGATTGGTGTAAACCAAATCGAAATTAAAAAAGCTATCCAAACTGCGATTGCTGCAGCTACTGGTGATGCAAAATTACGTCCAAACTCAGTTGACTCATTAACGGGTAAAAACTCGGGTACAAACATCGGCGCTGGTCTTCCAGTTGTGAAGTTTGAACAATGGGAAAACGACTACATCACAATTAAGTTAATTCTTAAAGGTGGCGGCTGTGAAAACAAAAACATTCAATACTCACTTCCTGCAGAATTAGAAGGTTTAGGCCGCGCTGGTCGTGACTTAGACGGTATTCGTAAGTGTATTTTACACTCTGTATGGCAAGCACAAGGTCAAGGCTGTTCAGCTGGTTTCATCGGTGTTGGTATCGGTGGAGACCGCTCTTCTGGTTATGATCTTGCAAAAGAACAATTATTCCGTCACGTTGAAGATACAAACCCAATCGAAGACTTAGCAAAATTAGAAGATTACGTTGTAAAAACAGCGAACACATTCGGTGTTGGTACAATGGGCTTCGGCGGTGAAGCAACACTTTTAGGCTGTAAAATTGGCGTAATGGACCGCTTACCTGCATCATTCTTCGTATCTGTAGCTTACAACTGTTGGGCTTACCGTCGTATGGCAATCGATATCGATCCAGCGACTGGTGAAATCACAAACTGGCACTACCAAGATGGCGAAAAAATCACGTTCAAAGACGAAGAAAAAGAAGAAGCTTCTTCTAATAACAAAGTAGTTGAACTAGTTGCACCAATTTCTGAAGAACAAATTCGTTCATTAAACGTTGGTGACGTAGTAAAAATTTCTGGTCGTATGTACACTGGCCGTGACGCAATCCACCACCATTTAATCGGTGAAGGCGTTGAAGCACCAGTAGACTTAGACGGTCAAATTATTTACCACTGTGGCCCAGTAATGGCGAAAGACGAAGCAGGCAACTGGGTTGTTAAAGCTGCTGGTCCAACAACTTCAATTCGTGAGGAGCCATACCAAGGCGACATCATGAAAAAATTCGGTATCCGTGCAGTTATGGGTAAAGGCGGCATGGGTCCAAAAACATTAAAAGCACTTGGCGAGCACGGCGGCGTTTACTTAAACGCAATCGGTGGTGCGGCTCAGTACTACGCAGACTGCATCAAATCAGTTGACGGCGTAGACTTAATTGATTTCGGTATTCCGGAAGCAATGTGGCACTTATCAGTTCAAGACTTTACAGCAGTTGTAACAATGGACTCTCACGGGAACTCATTACACGCTGATGTAGAAAAATCTTCATTAGAAAAATTATCATTACACGCTGAGCGCGTATATTAATTTAAAAAGTGCTAAAGCGCCCGTTCAGCGCCGATAGACATTGGAGAGCCCAACGCAAAAGTAAACGATCCACCACTTTTGCAGGAGGGTTCGAAATGTCCGAGGGGCTGGCGCTTTAGCCTAGACAAGAAATAGCAAAACGACTCGTCCCTTTATTGGAATGAGTCGTTTTTTAGTTGGTACATCACCGTAACAGGGGTTGCTTTTCTAATAAAGTTTTACTGGATTGATTGGCGTGCTACGGCAACGTGATACGTGTCTTTATCACTGCCTTTATTGCCGTTTGCGAGGCACGCCAATCTCAAAATTTTTCCCTCGTTATAAAGTGAAGGAAAAAAAACCTCAATTAAGCCGCTTGCGCTAGCGCGAGGCGACGAATGGTGAAAAATTGATTCTTTCTTTATTGAATATGCTTAAATCAATACTTTGCTGATTGAAAAGTCATTTATCGAAAGAGTTCTTTTTTATTAGCGTTGATTATAAATAGCGCTATTTTAAAAAGAAATACTTTGCTTCACAATTTTTTACAGAAGCTTACCTAATGCCAAAATAGAGTGGCGCGGAGCGAAGGCGGCAGACTCCTGCGGGAACAGCACGAGCGGAAAATCCATTTTTTGTGCCGCCGTTAGAGGCACAAAAAATTAGTTGGAGCCGTGCCCAGCGTCCGCCGTAGCGCAGTAGAACGGACTCAATTAGAAGAGATTATTGTATTTTTATCCTCATCCTTAATTTATGTTGATTAACTCAAATTACGGTAATAGGCCATGAATTCCCTTATCGTACATGCTATACTGAAAAAAAGTAATTTAGTGGAGGGGAACTATGTTTTTTGTAAAGCTACTCATTAACCTACTATTTATTGGCACACAAATTCACGTTAGTACAAAATATAAGTGGAAACGTAGTCTTGCCATCGCGCTATTATTTACGATTTATACAATCATCATGTTCCCTCACGTAAAATTCCACTTTTTCTATCTTTATCTTTGTTTATTTTTATGGGCATTTTTTGTTGCTGCATTTTTTCAGCGCGACAGACTCTATCAATCTAAAAAAAGTCGTACAGAACCTCAATGATTCTGTACGACTTTTCATTTTTTAAACTAGCGGTGCTTTATCCGCTGGTTGATTGTATACTTCTGTATCTAATTCACCTGTTGCACGGCCTGATACGATTCCAGAAACCATTGAGCCACTTACGTTAAGTGCTGTACGACCCATGTCGATTAATGGTTCTACTGAAATTAAAATACCCGCTAAGGCAATCGGTAAGTCCATTGCCGATAATACGATGATTGCTGCAAATGTCGCACCACCACCAACACCTGCTACACCGAATGAGCTAATTGCTACGATTAAAATTAATGTCGCGATAAAGCCTGGTGATAATGGATTAATGCCCACTGTTGGTGCAATCATCACAGCTAGCATAGCTGGGTAAACACCCGCACAGCCGTTTTGTCCGATTGATAAACCAAATGAGCCAGCGAAGTTCGCAATCCCATCTGGAACACCAAAGCGTTTTGTTTGTGTTTGGATATTAAGCGGTAATGCACCTGCACTTGAACGAGATGTAAAGGCAAATAATAATACTTCCGCTGATTTTTTTACATATTGCACTGGGCTTAAACCAGTTAATGCAACGATAATTAAATGAATGATGAACATCACAATAAGCGCTGCATAAGAAGCTACTACAAACTTACCTAAGTCCATAATCGCCCCTAAGTCACTCGTTGCTACTGTACGTGCCATAATTGCTGCTACCCCGTACGGAGTTAAACGTAAAATGATACGTACAACACCCATAATTAAACCGTATAAAGCGTCGATGCCTTTTTTCACGTTGTCTGCTGTCTCTTCTTCTTTACGACGAAGTGTTAAATAACTAAAGCCTAAGAATGCTGCAAAAATTACAACACCAATTGTCGATGTCGCTCGTGCGCCTGTTAAATCTGAGAATGGGTTCGCTGGGAACATCGATAAAATTTGATCTGGCAGCGTTGTTACCTCAGCAGATTTCTCTACCATTGATTCGCCGCGCGCGATTTCAGCGTCCCCTTGCATAATTTGGTTTGCATCTAAATCAAAAACAACGGTTGCCGCAATCCCAATACCAGCTGCTACTGCTGTAGTACCGATTAAGATTGATAAAATAATTGCTGCTGATTTACCAAAGTTTTTACCAATCGTTACTTTCGTAAATGCTGCTAAAATCGAAATGAAAACTAAAGGCATTGAAATCATTTGTAATAATTTCACGTAACCTGTACCTACGATATTGTACCAAGGTACTGTCTCCGTAATCGCATCTGACCCTACACCGTAAGCAAGTTGTAAGCCAATACCAAGTAAAACCCCTAAACCTAAAGCAATAAATACACGATTTGAAAATTTAACATGCTTTGTTTTTAGGAAATATAAAAATGCAATGACAAGTAGTAGCACTGCAACGTTAAGTAAAACGAATAAGTTCACTGTCTATTCCTCCATACTAATTAAATGTACTTCTAATCTTACTTTATAATCCCTATAAGTCAAGTATGATTTAATATTTTCTTATATTATTAGCAGTTTTCATCTAACTATTGCAAATTAGTAAGCTCTTTTTCTAAACAATTTCAAAAAATAAAGAAGTGAAATCAAGTCAGTGTAATGAATTCTATTATTGTTTTTTATTTACAAACTAAGCAACTTAGATTATAATAATTCTAAATAAGAAATAATTATAATCTAATTGAAATTAATTATCAGTTGCCCTAACAATGATATTCATTATCAAGGAGGTACACCCATGAATTCTAATCGAGAAAACTTATCATTAAATGAGAAAATAAGCGAACATAAAGAATTAATCGCCGCGCTTGTTGCTGGCGTAATCATTTTAATTGCATGGCGTATGGAATCGACTGGCCAGATGACCGCAGCAATCATGGCGTATTTATCCGCCTTTGTGATTGGTGGATACGCAAAAGCAAAAGAAGGCATTGAGGATACGTTAGAAAACAAATCCTTAAATGTAGAAATGCTCATGATTTTAGCTGCAATCGGTTCAGCGATTATTGGTTACTGGACAGAAGGCGCCATCCTTATCTTTATATTTGCACTAAGTGGTGCACTTGAAACCTATGCGATGAATAAAAGTCACCGTGAGATTTCTTCCCTAATGGAATTACAGCCTGAAGAAGCGTGGTTAGTGCGTGGTGGCTTTGAACCAATTAAAGTGTCCGTAAATGAATTAAACGTAAACGATCATATTTTAGTAAAGCCTGGTGAGCGCATCCCTGCTGACGGTGCGATTTTCAAAGGAACATCAACAATCGATGAAGCAGCAATTACAGGCGAATCAATGCCCGTTTCAAAAAATATTGGGGATGATGTTTTTGCTGGAACGGTCAATTTAAATGGTGTTTTAACAATCAACGTCACAAAGCAAAGTTCGGATACATTATTCCAAAAAATTATTACCCTTGTGCAATCTGCGCAAAGTGAAAAATCACCTTCACAGCAATTTATCGAACGCTTTGAAGGCGCTTATGTAAAAGGTGTATTACTTGCAGTCGCGTTAATGATGGTAGTACCCCACTATTTACTAGACTGGGACTGGACAACAACGTTTTACCGCGCCATGGTACTATTAGTAGTTGCTTCCCCGTGTGCCTTAGTTGCATCAATTATGCCAGCAACCCTTTCAGCGATTTCAAATGGGGCTAGAAACGGGATTTTAGTAAAAGGCGGCGTGCATTTAGAGCACCTAAGCGTATTACGCGTATTAGCAGTTGATAAAACAGGAACCTTAACACAAGGAACACCTGCAGTCACAGACTTTATCGTTCGTGATGACTTAAACGAAGAACATACATTAGCCATGATGGCGGGAATCGAAGCACAATCCAATCACCCACTCGCTCGCGCCATTACAAACTATGCAAAAGAGCAGCAAGTCGTTATTCCACATGGTCTTGAAATTGAGGATATTCCTGGTTTTGGGTTAAAGGCCATAGTTGAAGGTCACAAGTATGCAATCGGAAAGCCAGACTTTGTCGGGAAAGAACTCGCAATAAATTTTAA